>CAZUJF010000004.1:0-150211 GCA_964619955.1 uncultured Planctomycetales bacterium | reverse complement strand
TCACGGGCATGGAGATGTAGCGGACGAAGACGAAGCGGCCGGACACCGAGGTGACCACGCGCTTGGATTTGAAGGACTTGCGCGAGAACAGCTCGGCGATGGTGTCCGAGATCGAGACGTCCGGGTTGATCTCCTGGATGCCGAACTCCGAGATCGCGAACTGGCCCGCCTTGTGGGTGAGCTGGATGGCCTTGATGAACTTGGACCCGATGTCCAGCCCCACGATCGTGCGCTCGGCCATGCGGTCTCACCTCAAGCGGCCCCGGTATGGGGCCTTGGTGGAGTGTACCACCCCCCGGGGACGTGTCAAGAAACGGGAACGCGCGGAGATAAAGTCTTGATTTTGGTCGTGAAATCCGTACAGTACCGCGCGTGATTCAGCCAATGACCAAGGGCCGGCGCTGCGCGATCTGCAACAAGGGTCCGCTGCGCGGCCAACAGATCACCCGCCGGGGTCTCGCCAAGGCCAAGGGCGGTGTGGGCCGGAAGATCACCGGACGCTCCAAGCGCAGCTTCAAGCCGAACCTGCAGCGCGTGAGGGCGGTCGTGGGCGGTAAAAACGTCCGGATCAAGGCCTGCACCTCCTGCATCCGCCTGGGCCGGGTCCAGAAGCCCGCGTAAGGGTCGGACGCTTCAGCGGCTCCGCGGGTCGGAGGGGCTCTGTCCGGAGCCTCCCGCGCGGGTCCGCCGAATCGTCCGAATTCCGGGGGGTGGGGCTTGAGCGAAGACCTGGTCCGCGATGTCGAGCGCATCGTGCGCTCCAACGACGAATGGCGGCTGCGCCAGACGATCAACCTGATCGCCAGCGAAAACGTCCTCTCCGCCCGCGCCCGCGCCCTGCTTCCCTCCGACTTCGGCCACCGCTACGCCGAGGGTCATCCCGAAAAGGGCAAGCGCTACTACCAGGGCACCTCGCACATCGACGTCATCGAGTCCCGGACCCGGGACCTGATCCGCAAGATCTTCAAGGTGAAGAACGCGGAGGTCCGCACCACCAGCGGCACCAACGCGAACGACGTCGTGTTCTCCTCGTTCGTCAAGCCCGAGGACAAGGTCATCGTCAATTCCCTTGAGGTCGGCGGGCACATCAGCCACCAGCCCATGGGGGGCATGGGGAAGTACACCCGCAACATCCTGCGCTGGCCCCGGGACCCGAAGAACGGATATGCGGTCGACGTGGCCGCCTCCAAGGACATGTTGGCGAAGGAGAAGCCGAAGCTGGTCGTGCTCGGGAAGAGCCTGATCATGCTTCCGGAGCCCACGAAGGAGATCGCCGCGGTCTGCAAGGAGCTCGGGATCATCTGCGTCTTCGACGGCGCGCACGTGCTCGGCCTGATCGCGGGCGGGCAGTTTCAGGATCCGCTGCCGGAGGGCTGCGACATCCTCCTGGGCTCCACGCACAAGACCTTCTTCGGGCCGCAGCGCGGCGTGGTGCTCTCGAACCTCGACGACGACAAGTGGAAGCGGATCGACAAGAAGGCCTTCCCGGGCTCCCTGTCGAACCACCATCTGTTCACGCTCCCGCCCCTGCTCGTGGCGTCCTACGAGATGGCGGAATTCGGCGCGGCCTATGCGAAGCAGGTCTGCGCCAACGCCCAGGCCTTCGCGAAGGCGCTGGCCGGCCACGGCTTCGACGTTCAGCTGGCGGAATACGGGTACACGCGGAGCCACCAGGTGGCGGTGGACGTGAAGAAGCAGGGGGGCGGCAGCGACTGCGCGCTGAAGCTCGAGGAAAACGACATCATCTGCAACTACAACCTGCTACCGCATGACGACCCCAAGGCGGTCATGAAGCCCTCGGGGCTGCGGCTGGGCGTGCAGGAGATGACCCACTGGGGCATGAAGGAGGCGGAGATGGCCGAGATCGCCCGCCTCTTCAGGGAGTGTCTCATCGACGGGAAGCCCGTCAAGGCCGAGGTGAACCGCTTCCGCGCGCGCTTCCTCGACGTGCACTACAGCTTCGACGCGCGGGGCGGCGAGGACGCCCCCACCCAGCGCATGTCGAAGGGCAAGGGCGCGATGGAGCAGGATCTCGCGGGTTATTGAGGCGCCGGCGGGCCCCCGGCGGGCCGCTGCAGCGGGAGCGCCCCCTCGGCGTCCTCGAGGCGCACGTGCTCCTCGCCCTTGGCGACGCGTCCGGCCATCGCCTGCAGGTTGTAGTGGAAGATCAGCCAGCCGCCGAAGAGCAGCAGGAGCACATCCGCCACCCGCACCACCACCTGGAAGTCCCGGGCATGCTCCGTCCCCATTTTCGTGAGGTCGAAGAGCAGCCCCATCACTCCCTCCATCACGCCCAGGGCCCCGGGGGTGTGCGGGAGCAGGTTGACGAGATTCGTGACGAGGTAGACGGCGGACAGCTGCTTCGTCTCCAGGAGGATGCGCTCCCGGCTGAAAAAGAAATACAGCCAGGGGCGCATGAAGATCGAGAGGGAGGACAGCAGGGTCACCGCCTGGGCGAGCAGGAAGACCTTCCCCTTACGGGTGAAGGCCGCGTGGATCAGCTGCTCCATCTCCTCCGCGCGGGTGCGGAGCCGGGCGAGGCGCCGCCGGCCCTTCTTGAAATACCGCGCGATGAAATTGATCGCCTTCACGGTGGGCTTGAAGTTCCCGACGAACGCGTACAGCGCTCCGACGAAGATCGCCAGGAGGAAGACCATCGCCGAGGCGAGGAGGATCTCCTGCTGCCGCGTGAAATCGATGGTCCAGAGGGCGATCGCGCAGGCGACGATCGTGGTGAACAGGAGCGCGCCGATCTCCTGGAATTTCGAGACGATGATCGTGGCCAGCAGCCGCCGTTTGGGCTCGCCGCTCACGTGGGATAGATAGAAGAGCTTCAGGGGTTCGGCGCCCAGGTACATGGACGGCGCCACGAAGTTGATGGGGAATCCCATGAAATTGGCCTTGAGCGAGGCCCAGAACGAGACCTTCAGGCCGTCGCTCCTCATCAGGATCCACCAGCCGGCGGCGGGGAAGATCATCGTGCCCGCGGCGTTGAGCGTGAAGAGGGCGACGCCCAGCGGGCCTATGGCGGCGACCGCCTCGAGCGCCTTGGCGAAGCCTCCGAACCTGCGGATGACGACGACGAACAGAATGACGCCCGCGACGAGCGAGAGGGTGAAGAGCGCCTTCTTCCACATGAAATGCGCGCCGATTGTAGGGGGGCCACCCGGCGACGTCAACGCCCGCTCCGCGCGGGATTCTGGACTCCTCCCCGCGGCCTCCGTACAATGCGCCCGCTCATGAAGATCCAGACCGCGCTGATCAGCGTCACCAACAAGGCGGGCATCGTGGACTTCGCCCGCCGCCTCACCGAGTGGGGGGTCGAGATCCTCTCCACCGGCGGCACCGGGCAGGCGCTCCGGGAGGCCGGCCTCCGCATCACCGACGTCTCCGAGTACACCGGCTCCCCCGAAATCATGGACGGCCGCGTGAAGACCCTGCATCCCAGGGTCCACGGCGGCATCCTCTGCGTCCGGGACTCGAAGGAGCACGCGGCGCAGGCCGCCCAGCACGGAATCCGCATGATCGACCTGGTGGTCGTGAACCTCTACCCGTTCCGCGAGGTCGTGGCCAACCCCAACGTCCCGTTCGAGGTGGCGGTCGAGAACATCGACATCGGCGGCCCCTCGATGGTCCGCTCCGCGGCCAAGAACCACAAGTACGTCACCGTCGTCACCGACCCCTCCGACTACGCCCGGGTGGTCGACGACATGCGCCGGCGCGAGGGCGCCACGAGCGAGATGCTCCGGCGCGAACTGGCGGTGAAGGCCTTCACCCACACCTCGCGCTACGACGGCGCCATCGCCGCCTGGCTGGGGGGCCGGGAGGAGTTCCCCGACCTGCTCACGCTTCAATTCGAGAAGATCGACGAACTCCGCTACGGGGAGAATCCCCATCAGAAGGGCGCCGCCTACCGCTCGACCCAGCGCAGCGCGCCCTCGGTGGCCCACGCGCGCTTCCTCGGCGGCAAGGAGCTTTCGTACAACAACCTCCTGGATCTCGACAGCGCCTTCGAGCTGGCGAAGGAGCTCCGGCGCACGGCGTGCGTCATCGTGAAACACAACAACCCGTGCGGGGCGGGCTGCGCCGAGACGCCGCTGGAGGCCTTCCGGAAGGCGCTCGCGGGGGACCCGGTCTCCGCCTACGGCGGCCTGGTCGCCTTCAACCGCTCCCTGGACGTCGCCGCCGCGGAGGCCATCGCCGTCAAGGAGCATTTCTTCGAGGGGATCATCGCCCCCGAATTCGAGCCGGGGACGCTGGAGATCCTGCGCGACCGCACCAAGTGGGGGAAGAACCTGCGCATCCTCGAGGCGGGGCTGCTGGTCCCCAACCCGCACGGCGGATGGATGCAGACGCGCGCCATCCGCGACGGCATGCTGGTGCAGAGCCCCGACGACGCCCTCACGGGCGAACTCCGCCCGGCCACCGGCGAGGTGGACGAGGCCGCCAAACGCGACCTGCTCTTCGCGTGGACCGTCTGCAAACACGTCCGCTCCAACGCCATCGTGATCGCCCGCGACGAGAAGGTCCTGGGCGTCGGGGCGGGGCAGATGAGCCGCGTGGATTCGGCGTGGATGGCCGTGCGCAAGGCCGGGGACCGGGCGAAGGGGGCCGTCGCCGCCAGCGACGCGTTCTTCCCGTTCCCGGACGCCCTCGAAACCCTGATCGACGCCGGCGTTTCCGCCGTGATCCAGCCCGGCGGGTCGATCCGCGACGACGAGGTGATCTCCACCGCCCGGAAGCGCGGCATCCCGATGCTGCTCACGGGAATGCGCCATTTCAAGCATTGAGCCGGCCCTGTTTCCCCTCGGAGGATCCCCCATGGCCCGCGAGAACATTTCCACCGGTTCCAAATGGGAGCCGCTCATCGGGTACTCCCGCGCCGTCAAGGTCGGCCCGATGATCTTCGTGTCGGGGACCACGGCGACGGGCGCGGACGGCAAGGTCGCCGCCCCGGGCGATCCGTACCGCCAGACCCTCCAGGCGCTGCGGAACATCGAACAGGCGCTCGTCAAGGCGGGGGGCTCCCTCAAGGACGTCGTCCGCACCCGGCTCTTCGTCACGGACATCTCGCGCTGGGAGGACTACGGCCGCGCGCACGGCGAGCTGTTCAAGGACATCCGTCCGGCGACCGCCATGATCCAGATCTCGAAGCTCATCGACCCCGACATGGTAGTCGAGATCGAGGCGGACGCCGTGCTCCCCTCATGAAGCTCGGCCTGCTGGGATACCCCTCCTCGGGCGGGAGCGGCGTGGTGGCCGCCGAACTCGGGATGGCGCTCGCCGTCCGCGGCCACGACGTCCATTTCTTCAGCACGCGCCCGCCCTTCCGGCTCCGCCCGCACAGCCCGCGCTTCAAGTGGTACGAGATCGCGATGCCGCAATACCCGCTCTTCGAACATCCTTCGTACGGGATGGCGGCCGCCAGCAAGGTCGCGGAATTCCCGCTCGATCTGCTGCATGCGCATTACGCCTATCCCCACGCCCTGAGCGCCTTCCTGGCGCGCGAGATGTCCCCCGGGGGCTTCCGCACCGTGACGACGCTGCACGGCACCGATCTTCTGCTCGCGGGGCAGGACGCCTCCTTCGCGCGCGCCACCCGCTTCGGCCTGGAGCGCTGCGACCGCGTGACCGCCGTGAGCCGCTTCCTGGCCGACAAGGCGCGCGCCTGGTTCGAACTGCCGGGCCGGGTGCAGGTCGTGCCGGATTTCGTGGACACCCGGCGCTTCCGCCCCGCGCGCCGGGCGCCGAAGGATCCCGTGCTGCTCCACGTCTCCAACTTCCGGCCGGTGAAGCGGAGCGAGGACGCCGTGCGGGCGTTCTGCCTGCTGCGGCGCAGCCTGCCCGCGCGTCTCGTGTGCCTGGGATCGGGCCCGGGGCTCGAGGCGGCGCGCGACCTCGCGGGGCGCCTGGGCGTCACCCGCTGGGTGGAGTTCGCCGGCGAGGATCCGGAGGCGTCGCGGTACCTGCGCGCCTCCTCGCTGCTGCTCTCCACCAGCGAGTTCGAGGGCTTCGGCATGTCCGTCCTCGAGGCGATGGCCTGCGGGGTGCCGGTCGTCAGCACCGACTCGGGAGGCGTGCGCGAAGTGGCGTCGGAGTCCTGCGCGCGCATCGTTCCGGTGGGGGACGTCGAAGGGCTGGCCGCCGCGGCCCTGGGGGTTCTCGGGGATGCGGACCTGGCGCGCGCGATGGGCGCCGCGGGACGCCGCCGGGCCGAAGAATTATTTGACGTGGAACGGGTCGTTCCACAATATGAAGCGCTCTACAACCGCGTAATAGGAAAAAATCATGCCGAAGATCTATCCGTTTAGGGGCGTCCACTACAACACCGCGACGCTGGGCACCGATTTCACGAAGGTCTCCACGCAGCCGTACGACCGCATCAACGCGGCCATCCAGGACGAGTACTACAGGCGCCACGAGCACAACCTCATCCGGGTCATCCTCCGCAAGGACGAGCCGGGGAAGGACAAGTACCAGGGCGCGGCCGCGACGCTGAACGAGTGGCTGAAGTCCGGCGTGCTCGTGCAGGACGCGAAGCCCGCGCTCTACGTCTACCACCAGACCTATCAGACCCCGCAGGGGACCCGGCTCCGGAAGGGCCTGTCCGCGCTGGTCCAGATCGACGAGCCGGGGAAGGGCAGGATCCTGCCGCATGAGCAGACGCATTCCGGGCCGAAGGTGGACCGGCTCGCGCTGCTGACCGCCACGAAGACGCACACCGAGCAGGTCTTCTTCCTCTACTCCGACCCGGAGAAGGCCGTCAACCGCCTGCTCGACGGCGAGACGGCCCGGAAGCCGGACTTCGAGGCCACCGACGAGATGGGCGAGACCCACAAGGTCTGGCGCCTCGAGGATCCCGCGAAGATCGAGAAGGTCCAGAAGCTGCTCGAGGCGAAGGAGTGCATCATCGCCGACGGGCATCATCGCTACGAGACCAGCTGGAACTTCAAGCAGGAGATGGCGAAGCAGGGCGTGAAGGGGACGGGCACGGAGACGCCCGACAACGTCCTCGCCACCCTCGTCAACATGGAGGACGATCTCACCATCTTCGGCACGCACCGCCTCTGCTACGACATCCCCGGCTTCGATCTCGCCTCCGTGCTCACCTCCGCGAAGAAATGGTTCGACGTGAAGGAGTACTCCTTCTCCACGCCCGAGGCCGAGAAGGAGGCCCGCCGGGACCTGCTCGAGGACCTGCGCGTCGAGGGCCTGAGCACCCCGTGCTTCGGCATGGCCGCGCGGGGCGCCTCCTCGCACTATCTCTTCGTCGTCCGCGACGTGAAGGGCGCGGCGGCCCAGGTGAAGGACAAGCGCTCCGAGGACTGGCGCTCGCTCGACGTGTGCCTGCTGCACACGCTGGTGCTCGAGGGCCTGCTCGGCATCGGGCCCGCCCAGCTCGCCGCGGAGAAGAACGTGCACTTCCTCAGGAGCGCGGACGAGGCCGTCGAGAAGGCGCGAGCGACGCCGCCGTACCAGGTGGCGTTCCTCGTCAACCCGGTACGGCTCGACCAGATCAAACGTGTCGTCAAGAACGGGGAGCGCTTCCCCCAGAAGACGACGGATTTTTACCCGAAGCTCCTGACGGGGCTTCTCCTGTGCAAATTGAACGTGTGAGACCGACATGAGCCATAAACGACTGTGGATCCCCGGACCCGTCGAGGTCCATCCGGACGTCCTCCAGGCCTGCGCCGTCCCGATGATCTCCCATCGCGGCAAGGAGTATCAGAAGATCCATTCCAGCGTGAAGGCGAAGCTGCGCCAGATGCTCGGCACGGACAAGGGCCAGCTCTACCTCTTCACCTCCAGCTCCACGGGCGCCATGGAGGGCGCGCTGCGCAACCTCTGCGGGAAGCGCGCGCTGTCCTGCACCTGCGGCAACTTCAGCGAGCGCTGGCACGACATCGCGCTTGAGAACGGCAAGGAGGCGGACCGCTACTCCGTCGAGTGGGGCCAGCCCAACCGCCCGGAGGAGATCGACAAGCTGCTTTCCACCGGCAAATACGACTGCCTCACCCTGGTGTCGAACGAGACCTCCACGGGGCTCTTCAACCCGCTGAAGGAGATCTCGGACGTCATGAAGAAGTATCCGGACGTCTCCTTCGCCGTGGACGCCGTGAGCTCGCTCGCGGGCGTGCCGATCAATCCGACGGAGCTCGGCATCGATTACCTGCTGGCCGGGACTCAGAAGGCGTTCGGCCTGCCGCCGGGGCTGGCGGTCGTCTGGGCCTCGGACCGCGCCATGGAGAAGGCCCTGAAGGTCCCGAACCGGGGGCATTACTTCGACCTGCACCAGTTCAAGAAGACGGACGAGAAGAACGAGACGCCCGAGACGCCCGTGATCAGCCTGATCCACGCGCTCGACGTGCAGATGGGCCGCATGCTCGCCGAGGGGTTCGAGCAGCGCTGGAAGCGCCATCGGGAGATGGCCGCGCTCTGCCAGGACTGGGCGAACTCCCGCTTCAAGATGTTCCCGGCGAAGGGCTGCTGGTCGACGACCGTGTCCTGCATCGAGAACACCCGCAAGGACGTCACCGTCAAGCAGCTCTACGACAAGCTCTTCGAGCGCGGCGCGGTGATCTCCGAGGGCTACGGGAAGCTGAAGGAGAAGACCTTCCGCATCGCGCACATGGCCGACACGCAGGTGGCGGACCTGAAGCAGCTGCTCGGCTGGATCGACGAGATCCTCGGGGTGAAGGGGTAGGCCCGCGCCGAAACAGGATGCCCAAGCCCCCGGGGATTGCTAATATCCCCGGGGGCTTTTTTATTCTTCCCGGAGGAGCATGATCACGCGCCTGGAGCTCGAGGGCCGCGAGGAGCAGTGCCTCGCCCCGTTCGCGGCGAAAAGCGGCCGTTCCCTCGGGCGCCGCGACCCGGAGGAGGAGCACGCCTACCGCACCGCCTTCCAGCGCGACCGGGACCGCGTCATCCACTGCACGGCGTTCCGCCGCCTGCAGTACAAGACCCAGGTCTTCGTCAATCACGAAGGGGACTACTACCGGACCCGGCTGACGCATTCCACCGAGGCCGCGCAGATCGCCCGCACGATGGCGCGCGCGATGGGCCTCAACGAGGATCTCTGCGAGGTGGTCGCCCTCGGGCACGACCTCGGTCACACGCCCTTCGGGCATGCGGGGCAGGACGCGCTCGACGAATGCATGCGCGAGCACGGCGGCTTCGAGCACAACCGGCAGACCCTGCGGGTGGTCGAGCAGCTCGAACAGCGCTATCCGGGCTTCGTCGGCCTCAACCTGACCTACGAGACCCGCGAGTCCATCCGCAAACACGGCTGGCCGGGGCGCAAGGACGTGGAGCCGGCCTACCGTCCCGAATGGGCCCCGCTGCTGGAGGCCCAGGTGGTGGACATGGCCGACTCCGTCGCCTACGACGCGCACGACATCGACGACAGCCACAAGGCGGGCCTGATCAGCGAGGAGCAGCTGTCGAAGCTGGAGCTCTGGAAGATGGCCACGGACGGCTCGCGCCTGGAGGGCGAGATCCGGGTCCGCGCCGCCGTGCGGCAGCTGACCAACCTGATGGTGACGGACCTGGTGGAGCACACGCTCGGGACGCTGAAGCGGCTGGGGGTGGACTCCGTCGCGAAGGTCCGCGCCCTGGGCGAGGCGGCGGTCCGCTTCTCCCCGGCGATGGAGGCCCGCAAGAAGGCGCTGCAGCAGTTCCTGGCCCGGGAGGTCTACCGGCACCACCGGGTGCTCATCATGTCGGAGAAGGCGCGGAAGTTCATCTCCGAGCTCTTCAAGGCCTACATGGCGAGCCCGCTCATGCTGCCGCCCCAGTTCCAAGCCTGGTCGAAGGAGGCGGGCGTCCCCCGGGCGGTCGCGGACTACATCGCCGGGATGACCGACCGCTATTGCCAGGAGGAGTACCGCCGGCTCTTCTACCCGTTCGAGAACGTACTGTAGGCCGGTCGAAGGAGCACGATGCTGCACGTCGTCCGAGCGATCTTCATCGGGGTCTGCGCCACCCTCGGCGGGGCCATCGGGGACCAGGTCTACCGCCAGCCCCTTTACGGACTCGTCGCCGGCAGCGCGGCGGGGCTGATCTTCGTGCTGCTGGAACTCGCCTTCACCCGGAAGGTCGCCACCGTCCTCTCCACGCTGATGTTCGGCATCGTGGTGGGCTGCCTGGTCGCGTATTTCATCAACCTGGTGCTCGACCTGGCCCTGCCCGAGATCCAGCCGGTCGTCAAGGCGTACCGGAACGTCGGGGTCACGGTCGTCCTGAGCTTCCTGTCCATCCTGACCATCCTTCACATGAAGGACGACTTCAAGTTCGTCATCCCGTTCGTCGAGCTCAAGCGCGAGGGAAAGGGGGCCAAGCCGCTCATCCTCGACACCAGCGCCCTCATCGACGGGCGCATCGCGGACGTGCTGGAGACGCGCATCGTGGACAGCCCCGTGACCATCCCCCGCTTCGTCCTGCACGAACTGCAGCAGGTGGCGGACTCCCAGGACAAGCTCAAGCGCGCCCGGGGGCGGCGCGGCCTGGACATCCTGGGCCGCCTGCGGAAGACGCGCGGCGTCGAGGTGCTGGAGGTGGAGCTGCCGGAGATCCAGGGGGTGGACGCCAAGCTCCTGCGGCTGGCGAAGACGCTGGACGGGCGGATCGTGACGACGGATTTCAACCTCAACAAGGTCGCCCAGGTCGAGGGGGTCGAGGTCGTGAATCTGAACGACCTCGCCCATGCGCTGCGTCCCGTCGTGCTGCAGGGCGAGCGCCTGGCGGTCAAGATCCAGCGCACCGGCGAGAGCGCCGGCCAGGGCGTCGGCTACCTCGACGACGGCACGATGGTGGTGGGGGAGGACTGCGCGGGGCGGGTCGGCCAGCAGGTGGAACTCACGGTCTCCAACGTGCTGCAGACCTCCGCCGGCCGGATCATCTTCGGAAAGCCCTCCTAAAGTTTCCGCGCCGCTGAGCCGATAAGGCTCCATCAGACAAAGGTGGGGATTATGGACTGGAGCTCGAAATCCGTTCTGGTGACCGGCGGCACCGGGTCGTTCGGCCGGAAATTCTGCGAGATCGTCCTCAAACGGCATCCGCCGCGGCGCCTCATCATCCTGAGCCGGGACGAGCTCAAGCAGTCCGAGATGGCGGCTGAATTCAACGACAAGCGCCTCCGCTTCTTCCTCGGGGACGTCCGCGACCGCAACCGCCTCATGCGCGCGTTCGACGGGGTCGACGTCGTGGTCCATGCGGCGGCGCTCAAGCAGGTGCCCGCCGCCGAATACAACCCGTACGAGGTCGTGCAGACCAACATCCACGGGGCGCAGAACATCATCGAGTCCGCCATCGACAAGGGCATCGAGCGCGTCATCGCGCTGAGCACCGACAAGGCCGCGAACCCCATCAACCTCTACGGCGCGACGAAGCTGGTGTCCGACAAGCTCTTCGTGGCGGGCAACTCCTATTCCGGCAGCCGCAAGACCCGCTTCGCGGTGGTGCGCTACGGCAACGTCATCAACAGCCGCGGCAGCGTGATTCCGTTCTTCAAGAAGATGCGCGAGACGGGGGAGGTCCCCATCACGGATCCGCGCATGACGCGCTTCCTCATCACGCTGGAGCAGGGCGTCGATTTCGTGCTGCGCTGCCTGGGCCAGATGAAGGGCGGCGAGATCTTCGTGCCGAAGCTGCCGACCATCACGATTCCGGACCTCGCCGAGGCGGTGGCACCCGGCTGCAAACAGAAAGTCGTCGGCATCCGGCCCGGCGAGAAGCTGCACGAGGCCATGGTGCCGGAGGACGACGCCCGCCGGACGCTGGAGATGGACGACTTCTACATCATCCAGCCGGATTTCCCGTGGTGGGATTCCAAGAAGTGGGAGGGCGGCAAACCCTGCCCCGACCGCTTCCGCTACACGAGCGACAGCAATCCGTGGAAGATCGGACCCCAGGAACTGCGGCGCATCCTCGGAGAGCCATGAGCGCAAAGGGGTTCCTGCCCTATTCCCGGCAGCGGATCGGCGCGGACGACATCCGCGCCGTTTCGCGCGTGCTGAAATCCGACTGGATCACCACCGGGCCCTCGGTGGAAGACTTCGAAACGCGCTTCGCCCGCTACTGCGGGGCGCGCTTCGCCGTGGCGGCGGCGAACGGAACCGCCGCGCTGCACGCCGCTTGCTACGCCGCAGGGCTCGGACCCGGGGACGAGGCGGTCGTCCCGCCCCTCACCTTCGTGGCCACGGCCAACGCGGTGCTCTACACGGGCGCGCGGCCGGTGTTCGCGGACGTGGATCCGGACACCGCGCTGCTGGACCCCGCGGCGTTCGCGGCGGCCGTCACCCCGCGCACCCGGGCGGTGCTTCCGGTCGATTTCGGCGGGCATCCCTGCGCCATGGACGCGATCCGGCGCATCGCGCGCCGGAGGAAGCTCGTCGTCATCGAGGATGCGGCGCATTCGCTGGGCGGCCGCTGGAAGGGCCGCAAGGTCGGGCAGATGGCCGACCTGACGATCTTCAGCTTCCATCCCGTGAAACACATCACGACCGGGGAGGGCGGGATGGTCGTCACGGACGACCCGGCCCTCGCCCTCCGTCTGAAGACCTTCCGCTCCCACGGGATCACGCGCGATCCGAGGAAGCTGACCCGGGATGAGGGGCCCTGGTACTACGAGCAGCAGGAACTCGGCTACAACTACCGCCTGACGGACTTTCAGTGCGCGCTCGGTTCGAGCCAGCTGGCGAAGGCCGAGGCCTTCATCAACGCGCGCCGGAAGATCGCGCGGTCCTATGCCCCGGCGCTGTCGGGCCTGGTGGAAGTCCTCCCTCCCGTCGAGCGCACGGGCGCACGCCACGTCTATCATCTGTATCCGGTGCGCGTCCCTGCCGCCCGCCGCCGGGCGGTCTTCGAGTCGCTGCGCGGGGACGGCATCGGCGTCCAGGTGCACTACTACCCCGTGCATCTGCAGCCGTATTACCGGGAGCGGCTGAAGACGAAGCCCGGACTCTGCCCCAAGGCGGAGGCCTATTACGCCGGGGAGATCTCGCTTCCGGTGTTTCCGGGGATGCGGGAGGCCGACGTGACGCGGGTCGCGAAATCCCTCGCGACGGCGCTGCGTAGGGGCCGCTGAACGGTGCGGCGCCCGACCGTGTTCATCCGGGCCGATGCCGGCCCCCTCATCGGCTGGGGCCATGTGGTGCGATGCGGGGCATTGGCGGACGAACTGGCCCGCCGCGGAGTCCGGATCCTCTGGCTGCTCCGCGACAGCGATGCCGCCGCCCGCGCGTCGCTCGGGAAGCGTTTCGAGCTTCGGGTCCCGGACCGCGAGATCGTTCAGGGGCCCCGGGTCGATCTCCCCAAGGATTTTCAGACCGGTGATTGGATCGTGGTGGATCGTTACGGCTGGGGATTCCGGGAGCAGCGGGCGCTCCGCAAGTCGGGCGCGCGCCTGCTCTGGCTGGAGGACTCGGGCCGGGGCAGCTTCGCAGCGGAGCTCGTCCTCAACCAGAACCTCGGCGTCGTGCGCGCACGATGCCGGCTTTCGCCCGGATCCAGGCTCCTGGGCGGCCCCAGGTTCGCGCTGCTGCGTCGGGACTTCGTCACGCCCGCCCCGCGGCGCCGTGAGTTCCCGCTCCGGGCGCGCCGGGTGCTGGTGAGTTTCGGAGGCGCCGACCCCCTGGGGATGGCTCCGCGGATCTGCCGCCTGCTCGACGGCCTGGACGTGACCTGCGTCGCAGGTCCCTCCTCGAGGACGGGGAACTTTCCCGCCGGGGTCCGGCTGCTGCGCTCGGTTTCCGCGTCGAAAATGCGGCGGCACATGGAGCGTTGCGATCTGGCCGTTGTCTCCGCAAGCTCGATCTGCTGGGAACTGGCGCGTCTCGGCGTGCCGATGGCGGTGCTGGGCGTGGCGGCCAACCAGGAGCCGCTGCGGCGGGCGCTCCGGGAGGCCGGGCTGGCCCGCGATCTGGGCCGGGCAACGACGTTTCGCGAGGCTGTCGTGAAGGCGTCCCTGTTCGATATCATCGGGGATCCCGGCGCCAGGCGGAGGATGTCCCTGGCCCTCCGGCGCCGGGTGGACGGCAGGGGTGTGGAACGCGTGCTCAGGGCCATGGGGGTGACGTGATGGTCGAGGCGGTCAAGGCGGGGAAGATCCGGATCGGCGGGGGCGCGCCCTGCTTCATCATCGCCGAGGCGGGAAGCAACCACGACGGGAAACTATCCGTCGCGATGAAGCTCATCGACGTCGCCGCCCGCGCCGGGGCGGACGCCGTCAAGTTCCAGACATTCCGCGCGGACCGGATCTACAGTGAACGCGCCGGGACCTCGGCCTACCTCAAGTTGAAGAAGTCCATCGTCGAGGTCATCCGCGACATGGAGATGCCTTATGCGTGGATCCCGAAGCTGGCGGAACGCTGCCGGCGGCGGGGGATCTTCTTCATCTCCACGCCCTTCGACGAGGAGTCGGCCGACCGCCTGAATCCCTGGGTCGACGTTTTCAAGATCGCCTCGTACGAGATGACGCATCATCCGCTGCTCCGCCACGTGGCGGCGTTCGGAAAGCCCGTGCTGCTGTCCACGGGGGCTTCGCTGCCCGGGGAGATCGCGGAATCGGTCGCGGTGCTCCGCCGCGCCCGGGTGAAGGGGCTCTGCCTCATGCAGTGCACCGCCTCCTACCCCGCGCCCCTGGAGTCCATCAATGTCCGCGTGCTGGAAACGCTGAGGGCGGCCTTCCGCTGCCCGGCGGGCCTCTCCGACCACTCCCGCGACCCGATCGCCGCCCCGATGACGGCGGCGGCGTTGGGGGCCGATCTGATCGAAAAGCATTTCACGCTCGACAACCGCCTTCCCGGACCCGATCACCGTTATGCGGTGGAACCGGATGAACTGGCCGCCCTGGTGAAGGGCATCCGCGCGGTCGAGTCGGCCCGCGGGGACGGGGTGAAGCGGGTCCATCCGGTGGAGGAGGAACTGCGCCATTTCGCCCGCCGCAGCGTCTTCGCGATCCGGGACCTGAAGCCGGGGGAACGGCTCAGCCGTGAGAACACCGCCTGCCTGCGCAACGGCAAGATGCCGTCCGGTCTTCCGCCCTCCGAGTATGAACGCATCCTCGGGCGTCCGGTCAGGCGCGCCGTCCGGAGGGGGTTCCCGGTGACGGGATCCGCGCTCGGCCGGTGAAGCCCGCCCTTCGTCCTGCGGAACCCGGGGACGCCCGCCGCTATTTCGCCTGGGCGAACGACCCCGTGACGCGGGCCCAGTCCTACCGCAGCGCCCGGATTTCCTGGCCGGAACACCGGGACTGGTTCGCCGCACGCCTGGGGATGCCGCGGCGCGTCCGGCTTTATGTCGCGCTGGCCCCCGGCCCTGCGGGACAGATCCGGTTTGAGAAAGTCCGTCCGGGGGTCGCCCATGTCGGGATCAGCGTGGCCCGCGAGCACCGGGGGAGGGGGCTGGCGACGCCCCTGATCCGCGCCGGGTGCCGCCGTGCGGCCCGGGAGCTGCGCCTGAAGCGGGTTCTGGCCTACATCAAGAAGGACAACGCCGCGTCGCTGGCGGCCTTCGAACGGGCGGGCTTCCGCCGCGTGCGCGGAGTGCGCCGGGCCGGGACGGACAGCATCCTCTGCGCCTGGCCGGCGCCTTGACGGCGCTTTCCGGCTCGTGTTAAGGTTCGGGACTCAAGGGAGGAATCGTGACTCAGTCCAGCGGATCCACGGAGGGCGATGCCCGGCGGCTCGAATCGCTCTGGCAGGGCACGTTCGGCGACGCCTACACCGAGCGCAACGCCGCGGCCGGCGAGGGACGGGACCCCTTCTGGCGTGAACTGCAGGCCGCCCACAAGTTCTCGAGCGTGCTCGAGGTGGGCTGCAATCTCGGCGGCAACCTGCGCTGGCTTTCGAAAATCCTCCCCGCGCGCGAAGTGTACGGGATCGACGTCAACGAGAGCGCCCTCGCGAAGGTGCGGGGCGCCTATCCGGGCGTCAACGCCGTGTGGGCCCGGGGTCGCGAGCTTCCGTTCCGCGACCGCTTCTTCGATCTGACGTTCACGACGGGCGTGCTCATCCACCAGCCTCCCGAGACCCTTCCCCTCGTCATGAGCGAGATCGTCCGCTGCTCGAAGCGCTTCGTCCTCTGCGGCGAATACTACGCGGAGAAGCTGA
The DNA here is from genome assembly GCA_964619955.1 of uncultured Planctomycetales bacterium. GTDB lineage: Bacteria > Planctomycetota > MHYJ01 > MHYJ01 > JACPRB01 > JACQFK01. The sequence goes on along the minus strand of CAZUJF010000004.1, from coordinate 134,099 downwards.
CCGAGGTCCCCTATCGCGGACAGGCCGGAGCGCTCTACAAGACCGACTTCGGGGGGATCTACCTGCGCTGCTTCCCTGAACTGCGCCTCGTGCAGAAGGGCTTCCTCGCGAAGGGCGTGGGAAGCTGGGACGACGTCACCTGGTGGCTCTTCGAACGCACCTCGTGAAGCGCGTCGTCGTCGTCCAGGCCCGCATGACCTCGACCCGTCTTCCGGGCAAGGTGCTGGCGGACCTGGAGGGTCGTCCGATGCTGTCGCAGCAGTTGAACCGGCTCCGGGCGATGCGGGAGGCGGACGAGATCAGGGTCGCGACCACGGCGCTCGCCACGGACGACCCCGTCGAGGAACTCTGCCGTTCCGAGCGGATTCCCGTCTTCCGCGGGGACGAGCAGGACGTGCTGTCCCGTTTTCTCGGGGCGGCGCGGGCCTCGAACGCGGACCTCGTCGTCCGCGTGACGGCGGACTGTCCTTTGATCGACCCCGGGGAGTCGGACCGGGTCGTGAGGGAGCTGCTCGACCGGGAGGGGGAGGCGGACTACGCCTCCAACGTGCAGCAACGCAGCTACCCGCGCGGCCTGGACACCGAGGCGTTTTTCCGGGACGCCCTCGAGCGGATGGGGAGGCGGGGCCGTTCGCAGAAGGCGCGCGAGCATGTCACTTGGTTCATGCACCGCGAGCGTCCGGACCTCTTCTCGCTGCATTCCGTGGCGGATGCCCGGGACAATTCGGATCTCCGATGGACGGTCGACACGGCCGCCGATCTGGAGATGGTCCGCCGGCTCTACCGCGAACTGGATCTGGGACGGAACCTGAGACCCTATCGCGAGATCCTGGCGCACGTGCGCGCCCATCCCGAGATTGCGGCGATGAACCGCGAGATCGCCCAGAAGGACGCGTAGCGCGGCGTTCGTTCGCTTAACGGACGGTGTCCCACCCGCATCCGCGCAGGCGGAAGGAATCGACCGTCGCCAGGAAGGAACTTCCTTCCGCTTCACGCCTCCCGATTGATTCTCCCTAGGGGAAAGGCATTGGCACGGCTCTTGCTTTAGCTCCCCCAGAATGGAACTGAGCGAAGCTTTGCGGGTGGAAATCGGACAGCTGGTGGGGGTGGCACGGACAGCGGCGGCGGCGATCACGGATCGCCGCCCGGGGTGGGTGAAGCTGGTGGCGATGCTGAAGAGGATGGTGTTCTAGATGTCCTCTTACGGCGTCTACCTGTCGGGCCTGGGGGCCCTCGGCCAGTCGGTCCGGGTGGACCAGATCGCGAACAACCTGGCGAATGCGAACACGCCGGGCTTCCGTCGCGATTCGGTCAGTTTCCGGGAGCGGCTGGTCGAGGCCCTGGAGGACCGGCACGACGTGAAGTTCTACAACGCGGCGGTGGACCGGCATGGCGGGGCGCCGTTCATCGACCGCGTGTCCTTCGACGGGAAAAGCGGGGGTCTGGAAGTGACCCGCCGTCCTCTGGACCTGGCGCTCAGCACGCCGGGCTTCTTTCCCGTCCAGGACCTCAAGAGCGGCGCCGTGGTCTACACGCGCGCGGGAAACTTCGTCATGGACGCGGGCGGGCGTCTGCTGACGGCCGACGGGCGCTATCAGGCGGTCTCCGGGGACGGACGAGGGCTGGCGGTGGATCCCGCGTCCGGCGAGGAGATCCGCGTGACGCCCGAAGGGGCGGTCTTCCAGGGGGATGTGGAAATCGGACGGCTGGGGGTGGTGGATTTCGACGATCTCTCGCGGCTGGTGAAGCGCGGGGACAACGTCTTCGAGAACCGCGGCGGAACCGCGACGACGCCCGCGGAGATCCGCGTGGAGCAGGGCGCCCTGGAGAAGTCCTCGGTCAACCCGATCCTCGAGATGGTCGAGATGATCAAGGCGCTGCGGTCGCTCGAGTCGAATCTGCAGATGGTCCGCTACCAGGACGCGGCGCTGGAGCGGACGGTGAACGATTTCGGCCGGCCCAAGTAGTCGAGGAGGCGGATCATGGCGCTCCGGGCCCTTTCGATCGCCGCCACGGGCGGCCGCGCGATGATGGAGCAGATCGACACCATCGCGAACAACCTGGCGAACGTGAACACGACCGCCTACAAGAAGACGCGCGCGAACTTCGCGGATCTCTTCTACCAGCAGGTGCATCGCGCGGGCTTCGGCGAGGCCGGCCGGAACCAGAATCCCACAGGCGAATACTTCGGCTCGGGCGTGCGCCTCGTGTCCACCGAGAAGATCTTCGAGCAGGGGACGCTCCAGAACACGAACCGCGACCTCGACTTCGCGATCGAGGGCGAGGGCTTCTTCCGCGTCCTCCTGCCGGACCAGACGACCGCGTACACGCGCGGCGGCAACCTCAACCTCGATTCCCAGGGAAACCTGGTGACGGCCCAGGGCCTGCTGCTCGATCCGCCGGTGACGATCTCCCAGAACATCACCCGGATCTTCATCGATGCGACGGGACTGGTTCAGGGTTTTGATCCCGCGACGCCGGAAACCCTCCAGGCCGTGGGTCAGCTCGAACTGACGCGCTTCATCAACGCCTCGGGCCTCGAGGCGCTCGGCGACAATCTCTACCGCCAGACGCCCGCCGCCGGCGACCGCATCGACGGACAGCCCGGCCAGGGCCAGGGCTTCGGCATCATCCGCCAGGGCTTCCTCGAGCAGTCGAACGTCGACGTCATCAAGGAGCTCGTGGACCTCATCCAGGCCCAGCGCGCCTTCGAGATCAATTCCAAGTCCATCGAGACCGCGGACCAGATCCTCCAGAACGTCAACAACATCCGGAGGTAATGATGACGGCGGCGCTGCTCGTCCTGGGGCTGCTCGCAGCCGGCGACCCGCTCGTCCTGCGCGAGCAGGCGCGCGTGGCCGGCCGCTGGGTCCGCCTTTCGGACCTGCTGGACGCCGACCGCAGCGGTCCCGCCGCCCGGGAACGCGCCGGAGAGGTCTGGCTGGGCCGCTCCCCGGAGGAGGGTTCGGTGCGGATCGTCACGGTCGCCGAGATCCGCCGCGAGCTGGAACGGCGCGGACTGGACCCTGCCGCGTTCGACATCCAAGGTGCGCGGGTGGAAGTGCTGCGGGGCCCCGGCGTCGAGGCGGACCCCTTCCGCCTTGCGGTCGCCTTCGAGATCAAGCGCCACCTGCTGGAGCGGGATCCGTCGCTGACGCCCTCCGAAATCTCCGTCCGGGTCGTCACGATGAGCCCGGAATCCGTGGCGGCCGGCTTCGAGCCGGCGGGGGTCGCGGCCCGCGGCGCCGGCTACGGCGTGAGCTTCGTCGACGCGGCCAAGGCCCGCGTGGAAGTGCTGGCCGAAGCGCGGGTCTCCCGGATGCGGGACGTGGCCTTTGCCGCCCGGGACATCCTTCCGGGCAAGGTGATCGAGCGCGCGGACCTCGAGATCCGCCGCGTGGAATGTTCCGGGGAGGAAGGGTACGCCGCCGGATCGTCCCTGACGGGGGCGGCCGCGGCCGTCCGCATCCGGAAGGGAGCCCCGCTGACCGGCAGCGACGTGCGTCTCAAGCCGGTCGTCCGCAAGGGCGACGTCATCCGCGCCGTCTCCAGCAGCTTCGAACTGGATGTGCGGGCCCTGGCCGACGGGGTTCCCGGACAGGACATCGATGCCGAATTCCTCACGTCCAAACGACGGCTCCGGGTGAAGGTCGTGGATGCGGGGCGTGTCGAAGTCGCGGGGGAGGGCCGTTAGATGAAGACGCTGCTGATGACGCTGGCGCTTGCCGCGGCGCTGTCCCGCGAAGTCCGGGCGCAGTCCCTGCTCGCGGGCGAAGGGACGGGGACGGTTTCGGGCGGGTCGCCGTACGATCCTCCGAAAAGACTTCCCTTCAAGAAGCACGATCACGTGCAGATCCTGGTCCAGGAACGCACCCGCGCCCTGAGTTCCGCCGAGTTGAAGACGGACCGGCGCTCGCGCTGGGAGGCCTCCCTTTCGGACTGGATCAAGTTCGATTCCGACGGGACGGGCCTGCCGACCCTGGGCGCGGCCGCCAACCCCGTCGATCCGAAGATCGGCCTCGATGCGCGCTTCCGGCATGACAACCAGGGGCGCACGTCCCGCCAGTTCGACCTGACGTTCGCGATCACGGCCGAGGTCGTCGACATCCGGCCCAACGGCGTGCTCATGATCCAGGCCACGAAGCGCCGGAAGATCAACGACGACGACGAACTGATCCGCCTGACCGGCGAGGTGAACCCGGAGACGGTCGCCGCCGGCAGGGTCCGTTCGGAATCCCTGGTGAACCTGAACATCACGTACGAGGGCTCGGGCGCGGTGAGCGACGTCTCCAAACCCGGCATCCTCGGCTGGCTGCTCGGCAAACTCTGGCCGTTCTAAAAAGCGAAGTTTACAGAACCCCTCTCCGGAGCCCTGGGGCGGGCGGGCCTTCAGCAGCCCGCCCGTCCCGGGTTTATTAAGCCGGCCGGAGGGGAGACCCGGAGAGTGAACGATGAAACAGCTGCTGATGACGCTGGGGATCCTGCTGGCGGCCGCCCCGGCCGCCCGTGCCCAGTACGTCAAGGACTTCGCCGAAGTGGACGGCGCCCGCGCCAACAAGATCCGCGGATACGGCATCGTCACCGGTCTCGGCGGGAACGGCGACAGCCCGCGGGGGGAGTCGGCCCGCGTGCTTCGTTCGATGCTCCAGAACCTGCTCCCCCCCGACGTGGCCGCCGCGGAGATCAACGCCCGCAACGCGGCGCTGGTGATGGTGGCGGCGGAACTGCTGCCCTTCCAGAAGAAAGGGACCCGTTTCGACGTCTCCGTGTCCGTGCTCGGGGACACCAAGTCGCTTTTCGGCGGCGAACTCCAGATCACGGATCTGCGCGGACCCCTGGGCCGGCAGGATCCGAACATCTATGCGCTGGCCTCCGGAAAGCTGGTCGTCCAGGGGGATACGAAGCGCGGGAACAACACCACCGCGAACGTCCCCGGCGGGGCGATCGTCGAGAAGGAACTGCTGCACACGTTCGTCCAGGAGCGCGCGGGCGAGGGGAAACACTTCCGGCTGCTCCTGAAGAAGCCGGACCTCACGGCCGCCAGCCAGCTGACGCTGCAGATCAACGCGACCGCGCTCGTCGGCGCGGGGGGACGGAAGGACGTGGCCACGTCGGTGGACGGCGGCCTGATCGAGGTGCGCGTCCCCTCGTCCGCCGAATACCGGGCGGTCGCGGGCGTCGCGCCGCCCGTCGATTACGAGCGCGAGCCGGTGCGTTGGCTCGAGGTGATCCTCAACAAGCCCGTCTCCTTCTATTCGGTCGAGACGGCCTCCGTGGTGATCAACGACGCGACCAAGACGGTGTCCTGGACCGGCGAGGTCCGTCTCCGGGAGGGAAGCGTGGCGCTGCCCTCCGCCGCCCAGGGGGCGCGTCCGAGCGTCTTCCATGCGCGGGACGGCCAGCGCCTTTCCGAGTTCATGGAGAAGAACGGCCCCGCCCTCAGCGAGCAGCAGCTCGTGGACGTGGTGAAGGCGCTCAACGGCGCCGGGCTGATCAAGGCCGAGGTGAGGTCGAATTGATGCGGATCGACGCGGTCTCCGTCCCGAATCCGAAAGCCGCCGACAAGACGGCCCAGCTCCGCGAGGTCGCGCAGGGCTTCGAGTCGGTCTTCATGGAGATGCTCTTCAAGTCCATGCGCTCGACGGTGAGCGAGAGCAAGCTGTTTCATGGCGGACGGGGCGAGGAGATCTTCCGGGACATGCTGGATCAGACCCTCTCGAAAGGGGCCTCCCGAAAGGGGCTGGGAATCGCCGATATGATCGTCGGGCGTTATGCCGCCAGCGTGCGGGAAGCCGGGGAAGCGGGCAAGGGGACGCGGATCGACCTCCGCGGGGGCGCATGATCGAAGTCATCAAGGGTCTCGAGCTGGCGCTGGCGGACGAAATCCGCCTGGAAGCCGAACTGCTCGCGGTCGGCCTGCGCAAGCGGGAGGCCCTCGTGCGGCTCGACGTGCCCGCGGTGGAGCAGGCCAATTCCCGCGAACAGGCGCTCCTGGGCGCCATCGGCCACGCGGCGGAACGCCGCCTGCGCCGGACGGCGGAAACGGCCCGCCTGCTCGGGGTCCCCGAGGCCGAGGCCTCGGTCACCCGCATCGCCGAGCGGGCGGGGGAGCCCTGGAAGGCCGCGCTGGCGGCCCAAGCCGACGACCTGCGGAAGACGCTGGGCGAGGTGGCGCGGGTGAACCGCGCCAACCGTTCCCTGACGGAGCAGTCGCTCGACTACGTGAAACGCTTCTTCCGGATCCTCGGCGGCGTGAAGGACGACGTGGTCTATTCGCGCCGCGGCATCGAGAACCGTTCCGATGCCCCGAAACTCATGATCGACGAGACCGTCTGAGGGACCTGGCATGACGCTGTTCAGCTCCGTCAACACCGCCCTCACGGGCCTGCAGTCGATGATGACGGCCCTCCAGACGACGGGCCACAACATCGCCAACGCGAACACGCCGGGCTTCACCCGGCAGCGCGCGGAACTGACGGCCGCCCGCCCCCAGACCTACGGCCGGCACCAGATCGGGCGCGGGACCAGCGTGGCGGCGGTCCGCCGCATCATCGACAAGTCGCTGGAAGGACGGCTCCGGGACGCCGCCTCGAATCTCGCGACGCTCGGCGTGCGCAGCGACGCCCTCTCGGCCCTGGAGGGGCTGATGGGGGCGCTCTCCGACAGCAGCCTCGGGGCGTCGTTCGACGACTTCTTCGAATCCCTCCACGATTTCGCCAACAACCCCGAGGACGCCTCGACGCGGGCCCAGGTGCTCGGCAACGCCCAGACTCTCGCCGGAACCCTGAATTATCTCGACCGGCGCATCAAGGAGTCCCGCACCCAGCTCAACGACGACGTGCGCATCGCCGTCTCCGACATCAATTCAAAGGCCTCCGAGATCGCGTCGCTGAACGTGCAGGTGACGGCGGCGGAGAAGGACGGCCTCGGGTTCGAGACGGCGAACGATCTGCGCGACCGCCGCGACCTCCTGATGCGCGAACTGAGCGATCTCATAAAAGTCAGCGGCGTGGAGACCGCCACGGGACAGCTCAACGTCCTCGTGGGGACGACCTTCCTCGTCTTCGGGGAGGAATCCTACGACATCGGCCTCGAAGAGACGGGCGAGGACGGCATCGTGCTGGCCGATCCCGTGTTCGCCGGCATCAGCGCCACCCTCGACATCGGCGGCGGCCGCCTGCAGGGGCTGCTCGAAAGCCGGGATGAGATCCTGGCGGGCGCGGGCCACGATCTGGACCTGCTCGCCAACGCGACCGCCTACGAGTTCAACCGGGTCCAGTCCACGGGACAGGGCCTGGAGCGCTTCCTCGATCTGACGAGCCTGCGTTCCATGGGGGATCCGGGGGTTCCGGTCGCGATTGCCGGGAGCGTCACGGCGCTGTCCACGAAGGACACGCTGATGGACGGCGCCCTGATCACGCTGCCGGGCGATCCCACGGGCCGCACGGTGCGCTTCCTGGACGGGAAGAACGCCCTGGAGACGCGCCGCATCATCGCCTTCGATTCCTCGACCGGGACGCTCTTTTTCGACAAGCCGCTCGCCGAGCCCCTGGCGCTGGACACCAGGTACCAGATCACCGAACTGCCCTTCCCGGTGGAGAACGGGAGTTTCCAGGTCGTGATGACCAACGAGACCACCGGGGTCCAGGACACGTACACGATCGACGTGGACCTCGACCGCCTGGGCGCCGACACCACGTGGAGCGACATCGTGGCCGACCTGGATGCGGTGCCGAATCTCGACGCCTTCCTCACGAGCGACAACCGGATCCGGATCCGGACGGCCTCCGGGGATCTGCGGTTCAGCTTCGCCAACGACACGAGCGGCTTCCTCGCCGCCTCGGGTCTGAACGCCCTTTTCACGGGCGACGAGGCGGGCGGGATCGCGGTGAACGCGCTGCTCCGGGAGCATCCCGAGTACCTGAGCGGGGCGCTGTCGAACAACCCCGGGGATAACGCCGGGGCGCTCGCATTCGCCGCGCTCCGCGACGTCGCCTCCGTGGACGGGCGGACCCTGGAGGAGTTCTACCAGGGGATGGTGGGCGGGATGGGGGTCGAGTCGCGCGAATCGCAGGACCGCCTCGAGAACCAGTCCCTCGTCGCCCAGCAGCTGGAGAACCAGCGCGAGCGGATCTCCGGGGTGAACATCGACGAGGAGGCCGTCTCGATGATCCAGTACCAGAGGTCCTTCCAGGCCTCGGCGCGCTTCATCGGGGTCATCGACGAGCTGCTCAACACGCTGATCAACGGGATTTGAGCGCCTTCAGGTTTCAGTCGGGATGGACGATGTAGTCGGAAGGAGTCCTTAGGGTGGGGCCATGGTGAATTTCGGATCGGGGCTGTCGGGCGGCGGCTTCTCGCGCGTCTCCTCGATGTTGTCGCGCAACGTCGTCCTCTCGAACCTCAACCGGAGCCAGCGGAGCCTCTTCCAGATCCAGGAGCAGCTGTCCTCCGGCTACCGGATCAACCGGCCCTCCGACGACCCCACGGGATCCAACCGGGTCCAGAACTACACGCGCGGGCTCCGTCGCGACGCCCAGTTCCTCAGGAACATCGAATCCACCAACGGCCGCCTGGCCGTCTCGGACGGGGCGCTGGAGGGGAGCATCGGCATCGTCGAGCGTGCGCGCACGATCCTGCTCGATCAGGTCGGCGGCATCGCGAACGCGCAGTCGCGTTCGGAGGCGGCGTCCGAAATCACGCTGATGCTGCAGGACGCCGTCGCCCAGGCCAACAAGCGTTTCGAAGGCCGCACGCTCTTCTCGGGGAGCCGGACGAACCAGGACGCCTTCGCCCTCAAGGACGGCGGCGTCGTGTTTCTCGGGGACCTGCAGGAGCTCGGCGTTGAAATCGCGGACGGCGTGAAGACCTCCTCCAACATCCCCGGCTCGGTCTTCGGCGCCTTCTCGGATGAACTCATCGGCAGGGATCCCGCGACGCTGCTTCCCATCGATCTGGATCCGGGGATCTCCCTGCAGACCTCGCTGGGGGATCTGCACGGCGGCCTCGGGGTGTCGCTGGGGGAGATCCAGGTCTCGCTGGGCGCGCTCACGGCGACGCTCGACCTCAACGGCGCGCGGACGATCGGCGACGTGGTCGACCGGATCAACGGCGCGGGCATCGGGGTGACGGCGGCGATCGACGGCGTGACGGGGAACTCCCTGGAACTGACGGGCGCCGGGGTCGTCACGGTGGCGGATCTTCCGAACGGGCGGACCGCTCAGGATCTGGGGATCGCGGGCTCCGCCGCCTCGCCGCTGGCGGGGACGGATTTGTTCCCGCGGCTCACGATGCAGACCCAGCTGGACGATCTCTTCGCGGGCGGCGGTGTTTCGCCTTCCGGAATCGTGATCACGAACCAGGATCCGGGGCAGACCCTCACCGCGACGATCGGCGCGGCGGTGTTCGGCGCGCCGGGCATGACGATCGAGGGCCTGATCAACGCGGTGGAGCAGGCGGGCGTCTACGTCGACATGGCGATCAGCGCCGACGGGACGCAGCTGGAACTGCGGTCCCGGCTCTCCGGCGGCCGGCTCCGGGTGACGGAGAACGGGGGATCGACGGCGTCCGAACTCGGCCTGCTCTCCAACCTGGAGCGCTCCCGCCTTCAAGACCTGAACGGCGGCCTGGGCGTGGAGTCGGTCGACGGCGACGATGTGAAGATCACCAAGACGGACGGGACGGAGATCCTGATCGACGTCGATGATCTGGATTCGGTCCGGGCCCTGCTGGACCGGATCGAGCAGGATCCGGATCTCACGGCCGTCGTGAACGGGCTGGATCAGCTCGTCATCACGGATTCCTCGGGGGGCCCGGGCCCGCTGGTCATCGGCAACGTGGGGGCTTCCCAGAGTGCCACTCAACTGGGCATCGAGGGAAGCGCCCCCCTGGCGACGATCACGGGAACGACGCTGACCTGGGCGGGGGAGCAGAGCGAGGGGATTTTCAGCGCCCTGCTCCGGCTGCGGGAGGGTCTGCTCGCGAATGACCCGGGCATCATCGGTTCCGCGGGCCGCCTGCTGGACATCGCCGGGGAAAAGCTGGCGACCGGGCGCGCCACGATCGGGGTGCGCAGTCTCCAACTCGACTTCACGCGGGACCGGACCGAGCTGGAAACGACCGAGCTGGAGCTGTTGAGATCCTCCACCCGGGAGATCGACCTGGCGGAGGCCGCCACGCGCTTCCAGATCCAGCAGACGGTGCTGGAGGCGGCGCTGGCGACCGCCGCGCGGATCCTGGACACGAGCCTGTTGAATTACATCTGACATGAAGATTCCGACCACTCGTTTCGGGGCGATCGACGTCGCGGACGACGAGATCCTCAGCTTCCCGGAGGGCCTGCTGGGATTTCCGGCGCTGAGGAAGTTCGCGCTGATCCCGAATCCCAAGGGCGGCCCCTTTCTCTGGCTGCAGGCGGCCGAGGATCCCGGGGTGGCGTTCGTCGTGGTCGATCCGGTGGAATTCTTCAGCGACTACAAGGTGTCCGTGCGCTCCGACGACGTCGCGTCGATCCGGCTGGCGGACGCCGCCGAAGGGCGCGTGGTCGTGATCCTGACGGTGCCCGGCGATCCCAGGGAGATCACGGCCAACCTGCAGGGGCCGATCGTGCTCAACATCAAGGAGCGGCTGGGGCGCCAGGTGGTGCTGGCGGAGCCGGGCCTGACGACGCGTCACAAGCTGATGGTGGGTGCCTGATGCTGGTGCTGACGCGGGCGGTCAACGAAACGATCGTGATCGGGGATCAGATCGAGATCACGATCATCGACATCAAGGGCGGGAAGGTCCGCATCGGCATCCAGGCGCCGGCGTCCGTGAGCGTGCATCGGAAAGAGGTCTATCAGGCGATCCAGGAGGCGAACCGCGAGGCGGCCCGCGCGGGGCCGCTGTCGCTGGAGGCCCTCCAGAAGCTGGTGGACGAGAAGAAGCGGCGCGAGAAGGGTCCGGGGGCCTGACGTGTTGCGGAAGCCTCGGCCCGTCACGCGTCGCATTCCTCTCGTCACGACGGTCTCGCGGGAGGGTCTGATCGAGACCCGGCAGCTGCTCATGGGAGCCCGCGACCAGGTGCTGTCGATCCAATCGTCCTACGTCACCCCGGAGGGTCCTGAGGCGCGCGCGCCGCGCCAGGTCTTCATCGACGAGGCGCTGGATGAACTGCGGCGCAGCGCGTGGACCCTGCGGAAGCTGGGGACGCCGGTGGCGGCGCTGGGCGCGCTGGCGAAGGCGGGCAAGCTGCCGGGGGGCCGCATGACCGGCAGTCCGCTGGCGACGTTGTATTCGGGCGGCGGGAACGATCTCTTCGGCTCGCACGAGGGGGCGCTCAAGATCCTGCAATCGGTTCTTGCCGAGCTGCTGCGCGCCCTGATGGTGGTGAACGTGCTTCTGTCCTACGGGGCGGCGGTCCCTCGCTCGCGGGATGTGGGGTTCGAAAATCTTCAAGCTTCCGGAGCCGATCCTTCGGCGCTGGGGCACGCCCTGGGACGTTAGGGCGGTTCCTGCAAAAAGGAACCCACGACAAGCTCGTCCCCCGGCTTACAAAATTGTCGGCACATTCCTGTCGGAAGCGCTCCTCCCGACTCTGTTCAGCTGGGGAACAGCCATGGCCCCGGTCTTGCTATCCCTCACCCCATGAATTCTGGGGCCTGCGTGGGCGGGTCTGGAGTGGGCGGCCTCCGAGAGCCGCCGGGGTGGGGCCTGTGGACGGCTGGGAGGTGGCATGACGGGTTGATCGCGCGCTTGAAATAGCGCGGAATCAAGCCAACGACGCCGGTCGAACCGCCGTACGGGACGGCCGGAGGTAATTAGGGTCGCGGCCATGGATGGCCGAGGACCGAAGTCATGGAGGATTGAACAATGGCTCTGCGTATCAACACCAACACGGCGGCGGTCAACTCGATTCGTAACCTGCAGATGACCGATCGCGCCCAATCCAAGACCCTGGAGCGTCTCTCGTCCGGCCTGCGCATCAACCGCGGCGCGGACGACCCCTCCGGCTTGGTCATCAGCGAACAGCTGCGCCAGCAGATCTCGGCCCTGAAGCAGAACTCCGAGAACTCCCAGAGCGCGCTGAACCTCGTGTCCACGGCGGACAACGCCCTGGCCAAGGTCGGCGACCTCCTCACGTCGATCCAGGACTCGCTGCAGTTCGCGATGAGCAGCGGCTCCAACAGTCCCGAGCAGGTGGCGGCCGAGCAGGATTCGGTCGACCAGGCCCTGGACGCGATCGACCGCATCGCCAACACCACGCGCTTCGCCGGCCGGGCGCTCCTGAACGGCAGCGCCGGCTACAAGGTCACCGGCACCAGCGGTTCGCTGGCCGAGGACAACAACGGCGCCACCTATCAGGCTTTCCGCAACGTGAACATCCGCAGCATGAACTTCGCGGGTGCCGACACGGAGCGCACGCTGACCCTCCAGTTCGAGCGTTCGGCGCAGCGGGCCGAACTCCTCCTCGCCGGTGCCGTCGCCTCCAACGCGATCGGCAGCGGTCAGACGTCCACGATCCGCATCACGGGCGCCCTGGGCACGGCCGACATCGTCCTGGCTTCCGGGGAGACGGCTTCGGGCATCGCCAAAGCGGTCAACGGCGTGGCGGACCGGACGGGCGTCTTCGCAACGCAGGACGGTGCGGACGTCAGGCTCCAATCCGAAGGTTTCGGCAATGATCAGTTCATCTCGGCCCAGGCGGTGAACAACGGCCTGACGGTCACTGATGTGAGCAAGCTGGTCTACAGCGGCGGTGTGGCCGGCTTCTCGGCGCAATCCATCACCGACTTCTACCAGCACGTGGCCTCCAGCTCGCTCGTTTCCGACCGGGGCCTCGACGGCCAGATGAAGTTCGACGGTTCCGTGTATACCGGCAAGGGCTTGCATTTCAACATCAACACGGCCAATGCGAGCTTCACCTTCGACGTGAACGCGGATCTCTACCACCCCTTCGGCCTCACCGCCGTCGACGAGGTGGCCTCGGCCGTGTCGTCCTACAGCAGCGGCATCCAGATCAAGGTCGGCCGGACCGGTCTGGACTTCCAGCTCCGGGAGCAGGCGTCGGTCACGGACCGGCTCTCGCTCGGCATCAGGAGCGTCGGCACCGCGTCTCTCGGCTTCGAGAGCCTCCGCGACGTCCTCTCGGAAGCGTTGAAGGACGCCGAGTTCGCCAATGCGGACTCCACCAGCGGCAGCCTGTTCACGAGCGGCGGCGCCTCGGGCGCGGTGAACATGGGCGGCTTCCTGAACACCCTTCGCACGGGTCAGGGCAACGACCTGACCCAGAACGCCGCGAACGCCCTGAAGATCATTCAGGCGGCCGGCGACCAGGTCTCCCAGATGCGCGGCTTCCTGGGGGCCGTTTCGGCCTTCAACCTCGAGCCGAACATCGAGTCGATCGATGTCGTGAGCGAAAACCTGCAGGCCTCGCTGTCGAGCCTGCGTGACCTCGACTTCGCGGAAGAGACCGCCAGTTTCGCGCGGAACCAGATTCTCTTCCAGTCGGGCATCGCGGCGTTGGCGTCCTCGCGGGCGATCCCGCAGGCCGTCCTCCAGCTGCTCGGCTAATCCGGCAATCCACCCCGGGGGCCGCCCTGCATGGATGCGGGGCGGCCCCTTCGGGGGGTCTTCAGAGGGAAGATGGTTCGGACCGATAAGAGTGTGTTGGGTGGGGTAGGGTCATGATCGGGAATCTTTCATCTGCTCCCGGACCGGAGCCGCTTTCGCTGTCTCCCTACAAGGCTCCAGTGCGTGAGCGTCCTCTCCCTTCCGACGTCCCGCCTCCCGAAGAGGCGGATGTCCGGGTCCTCAAGGACCCCGTCAAGCCGGTCGAGGCCGCAGAAGAGGCGGAGAAGCCCGAGGAAGGCGACAAGGAGGGGCTCGAGAAGATGGTCGAGCGGCTCAACCGGGTGGCCAAGGAATTGGGACACCGCCTGGCGTTCGACGTCTATGAGGGCACCGAGGAGTTCTACGCGAAGGTGATCGACCGCCGGACCAACGACGTCGTCAAGATGGTGCCGGCCAAGGAAGTGCTGGAACTGCACCGGAAGCTTCACGATGTGATGGGGGTCATTCTGGATCAGGAAGTCTGAGTTCGGGGGAAGCGGCATGGTCGGACCGATTCGCGTGGATGGCCTGATCTCGGGGATCGACTTCGCGTCGATCATCGAGAAGATGCTCGCCGTCCAGCGCCGGCCGGCCGACCAGTACAAGGCCAAGATCGAGGTGGAGACCGCCCGCAAGACGGCGTTGCTGGAACTCAACGTCCAGCTCCTTTCCTTGAAGAGCACGACGAGCCTCCTCTCAAGCCCGCGGATCTATGCGTCCACGAAGGCCGCCTCCAGCAACGAGGCGGTTCTCGGAGCCACCGGATCCTCCGTGGCCGTGCCGGGCAGCTACAGTTTCACGCCCAAGCGGCTGGCCCAGGCGTCCCAGTTGCTCTCCAACGGTTTCGTCGACGCGAACGCGAGCAACGTGGCGACCGCCGCCGGCACCGTGCGGGTGCAGATCGGCGGCACCGGACTGGATCCGGCCACCGACGTGGCGTACCTCAACGGACAGACCGGCTTCGACCGGGGAGCGCTCAAGATCACGGATTCCGCGGGCCGGAGCGGGACCGTCGACCTTCGAGGGGTCACCGATGTCGCCGAGATCGTGGAGGCCCTGAACGCCGCGCCCTCGGTGTCCGTCCGCGCCTCCGTGCAGGGAAACCGGCTCGTCGTCGAGGATCTGGCGGGGGGTGCCGGGACGTTCCGCATCGAAAACGCCGGCGCGGACCGGACGGCCAGTTCCCTGGGCATCGCCGGCAGCGGGGTGGTGCTGGGGTCGAGCCAGTTCGTCTTCGGATCGGACATCCTGACCTTGAAAGCCTCGAACACCCTGGACTCGCTGAACGGGGGGCAGGGCGTCCGCCGGAACAGCGACGTGGCCGTTGATTTCACGATCACCGACACGGACGGCACGGCGGTTTCCGTGGACCTCGCCTCCACGGTGACGACCCTCCAGGGGGTCGTCGACCTGATCAATGCGCGAGCCCTTTCGGCTGGGTCCAGCCTGAGCGCCTCCCTGTCCACTGCCGGGAATGCTCTGGTACTCTCCGATACGGCGGGTGTGCAGGCCCTGAGCGTCGGCAGCGCGACGGACAGTTTTGCCGCCGCCGATCTCGGACTGGGCGGCGGCTCCGGCGGGTCGTTCGTGCAGGTGGCCGCGGAGAACGCGTCGACGGGCGTCGCCGATGCGCTGAGTGGGAGCCGTCTGGTGGGCCGCTCGCTGCTCCCGACTCTCAACAGCCTCCAGAGAGGCTTGATCAACGGAGGATCGAGTGTCGCGGCGGATCTCAAGGGGGTCGCCGAGGGAAGCGTCGGCCTGACGGATCGTTCGGGGGCATCGACGAGCGTCAATGTGTCCTCCCGGGTGGAGGCCTCGCTCGTGGCGGTCGTGGATGCCAAGCATCTGACCTTGAGTTCCGCGGACGGGTTTGCGGTGGGGAACCGGATCCGGGTGCAGACCTCCTCGGGAGCGGAGTATCGCACCGTGACGGAGATCAGCGGGGCGACCGTCGGTTTCGACCGGGACCTGTCGGGCACGGCGACCGCGGGGAATGCGGTGCACGCCTTGAACGAGTCGCTCGCGGACATCGTCCGGACCCTGAACCGGGGGGCGGCCTCCGCGGGACTCGGCCTGCAGGCCTCGTTGAACGCCCAGGGGAACGGTCTGAAGGTGGACGACTCCACCGGCGTCTCGGTGTCGAACCTGATCGTGTCGGGAGCCCCGGCGACGGATCTCGGGATCGCCGCCAGCGTGGCCTCCGACCGCATTCAGGGGTCGGACCTCGACCCCCGCTTTCTCGGGGAAAACACGCTGCTGACGAAGTTGAACGGCGGCCTCGGGGTCGCCAAGGGAAAACTCAAGGTCACCGACACCGTCGGCCGGGCCTTTACCGTGGATCTCAGCCAGACGGGGGACAACACCCTCGGCCGGGTGGTTCAGGAAATCAACGCCGGGGCTGCGGCGGCCGGCAACTCCTCGTTTCTGGCCCGCATCAACGACGGCGGCGACGGGATCCTGCTCAGCGACGCCAGCGCCGGGGGCGGCCTCCTGAAAGTGGAGGAGGTCGACGGCGGGCGGACCGCACGGGATCTGAATCTGCTGGGCACGGCGAAAAGCGCCACGCCGGGGCGAATCGACGGCAGTTTCGAGAAATCCGTCGCGATCGATCCGAATTCGACGCTCCAGGAGATCGCGGACCAGCTCAACCGGGCCCAGGTGGGCGTAAGCGCCACGATCATCAACGATGGTTCGCCATTGACACCCTATCGGCTGAGCCTCACGAGTTCCAAGACGGGCAAGGCCAACCGGGTATTCGTGGACACCGACATCACCGGACTGACGTTCGCCGCGAGCGCGGCCGCCCAGGACGCCCTGCTCCTGTACGGTTCCGGGGAAGGGGCGACCGAGCCCGCCCTGATCTCCTCCACCGACAACGTCTTCAACACCGTGGTACCGGGCCTGGTCCTGGAAGCGCGGGGGGTGAGCGGCGCTCCCGTGACGGTGACCGTGTCCCGCGACACCCAGGCGGTGACGGACCAGGTGGGCCGTTTCGTGGAGAGCTTCAACCAGAGCGTTCTCAAGATCAAGCAATTCACCGCGTTCAACACGGAGACCTTCCAGAAGGGCATCCTGTTCGGCGAGAGCGTGCTCCGGAGGATCACCCAGGACCTGAGCGGACTGATCAGCGACCCCGTCAGGGAGATCTCGGTCTCCCAGCTCGATGCCATGTCGGAGGTCGGGCTGACGCTGACGGCGGAGGGCGCCCTGAACTTCAATTCCTCGGTATTCAACGAGAAACTGACGTCGGATTTCGACGGCGTCAAGCAGCTCTTCCTGAAGCAGCGCCAGCTCGGCGTGGACACTCCCCTGGCCGATCTGAACAACGGACGGGGTGTTTCCCAGGTCCCCGGGGCCGACTTCCGGATCAAGGCCCGGGACGGGACCGCTTTCGATATCGACCTGTCCGGCATCAGCACGGTGGGGTCCTTGTTGTCCGCGATCAACAGCGCCCCCGGGAACTCCGGCAAGATCGAAGCGCGGATCGGCGTCGACGGTTTCTCCGTCGAGCTCTTGGATACGTCGCCGGTCGAGACGAATCCCCTGAGCGTGACGAATCTCAACAGCTCCACTGCGGCGTCGGAACTCAAGATCGCCAAGACGCTCGCCGCAGGAGAGAACGTGCTCCGGGGGGATCTCCTGCTGCTCCGGGGCGATCCGGGCGTCGCGGCGCGACTGGATGAACGGCTTGATTTCATCACGCGGAGCGACGAAGGGTTGATCACCCGTCGTTCGGAGACCTTGCAGAAGGGGATTGAGCGTTTGGAGGAGTCGGTGGAACGGATCGAGGCGCGTCTCGCAAGGCAGACGGACCACCTGGTCCTCCGTTTTGCGCGCCTGGAGGGGCTCATCGCCCAATCGCAGAGCGCGCAGCAGCGCGTTCAGGGGCTTCTGTCGGGCATCTTGGGAACCTAATCGAGGACGACATCATGAATCCCGCACGCCAGTACCTGGAGTCGAAGGTTCGGACCGCCACCCCGGAGGAACTGTTCATCATGCTCTTCGACGGGGCCATACGGTTTTGCGAGCAGGCGAAGACGAAATTCGGCGACGACGACTTCGGGCCCTGCAGCGCCCTTCTGATCCGGGCTCAAAAGATCGTCCTCGAGTTGGTGTCTTATCACAAGCCGGAGGATATGCCCGGAGAGGTCTACCGGGCCCTCGCCGACCTCTATGACTTCGTGTACAACCGGCTGGTCCGCGCCAACCTCGACCGCAAGCCGCAGCTTGCCGAAGAGGCGTCGAAGGTGCTCGTTCATCTGCGGGATACATGGTCGGCAGCCATGGATCTG
Organism: uncultured Planctomycetales bacterium; assembly: GCA_964619955.1. Taxonomy (GTDB): domain Bacteria; phylum Planctomycetota; class MHYJ01; order MHYJ01; family JACPRB01; genus JACQFK01. The sequence continues at coordinate 116,217 of CAZUJF010000004.1, read as the reverse complement.
AACCGGCAGGAGCGCTTTCCGATGCTCCGCGCCCTCAAGGAGGCCGTGCAGACCGTGTCCGCCGGGGAGGCCCCCCTTGCCCTGGAGGGGTAGGGGAGAGGATTGACGCCCCTCGGGAAGGGGCCTATAGTCGAAGCCCATGATCATCGCCATCGACGGGAATCCGGAGGAGGTTCGCCTCTCCTCGAACCCCTCGATTTCGGATCTGTTCGCGCAGCTGCGGGGCTGGTGCGGAGCCCGGCAGCGGGTGCTGGTTTCCGTGAGCGTCGAAGGGAAGGCCGTGGAACTGCTTCCCGAACGGGGCGGGGATTCCGTTCCACCTGGAGCGCTTGCCGTCCTGACCGCGACGCCGAAAGCCTTCGCGCTCCGCATGATCGCCGACCTCAAGCGCCATCTGGAGAGCCTCGGCCGAAGTCATGATGAAGCGGGAAGCCTCACGGTCGCCGGGAAATACGACGGAGCCCTGAAGGCTTTCGACGCCTGCTTCAGGGGCTGGGCGCTCCTGACCGGGGCGATGCAGGAACTCGGTCGCCTCCTCCAGGTGGATTTCAAGACCCTTCCGTGTGCGGCCGGTACCGCGGAAGAGCTCATCCTCAAGGTGGTCGAGTCCTTGACGCGGTTCCGGGACGCTTTCCGGAAGAACGATGTCGTTCAGCTGGGCGACCTCGCGCAATACGAATTGAAGCCGCAGCTTGCGGAGTGGGGCCAGATTCTGGCGGCTCTCGGACGCCTCGGCGAAACCCGGGCATGAGCACGCTTTTCGATCGGAACCTCGAAGGCCTGGCCCGGGTGGATGCCCCCCTCGCCGAACGAATGCGGGCCGTCCGATGGCCCGACCCCTCCCTGCGGATCTCCGCCTCGCGTTCGGGTCCGCCCACCCTGAAGGCGCTGGCCCATGACGGCGAGGAGATCCGGCTTCATTCCGAATACGATCCGATCCAGGAGGCCGCGCAGTTTCTCGACGCTCGCACGCTCGCCGGCTACGACACGTACCTGCTCAACGGCATCGGGCTGGGCTACCTCGCTCTCGAACTGGTCCGGCGAGCCGAGCCCCGGCGATGGATCGCGTGCGTCGAGGCCCACGAAGGGTTGTTTCGCGCGGCCCTGGAATCCGTGGATCTGGGGCCCCTCTTCGCTCGGGCCAACATCGCTTTCCTGGTGGGTCGCGAAGCCGTCGCCGCGCAGGCCTTTTTGCGGTCATTCCTGCTGCGCTCGGGCGCCTTGCGGATCAATCTGCTGTCCTACCCCCCCTGCCTGAGGTTCTTCCCGGAGTTCTACCAGGCGATTTCCGGCGAGGTCGACGTCGCGGTCCGGAGGCAGAAAGTGGAACTGGCCACGATCCTGCTGAAGAGCGAGGACATGGACCGGAACGCCATCCGGAACATCGAGGCCATGACCGTCTCCTGCCCTGCCTCCCGCTTCCGGGATCGGTTCAAGGGGATCCCCGCCATCGTGATCGGTGCGGGACCGTCCCTGACGGCGGCGATCCCGCATCTCCGTGCCGCTCAGGATAGGGCAATCCTGGTGGCCTCCGACGTGGCGCTGAGACTTCTGGTCCGGGAAGGCATTCATCCTCACTTTGTGGCCACGCTGGACATGAAGGAGGCCACGTCCACGTTCTTCCAGGGCTTCCTGATCCCGCAGCGCACGGTGCTGCTGTACGATCCGGACGCCTACCACGGCACCGTGTCCGCCTTTCAGGGGCGCCGGACGACGTTCGAAACGGCCCATGGTCTTCAGGAGTGGTCCCGGAGCTTCCTGGGTGATTTCGGGTTCATGGACAAAGGCACCAGCGTCGCCCACAGCGCGTTCTTCTTCAGCCGCCTGACGGGAGCCGGCCCGATTCTCCTCACCGGGGTGGATCTCTGCTATCCGTCGGAACACACCCACGCCGAAGGAGTACAGGACTCCGTCCGGAAGGAACTCCGGCAGGAAACTCAGAAATGGTTGATGGTGCCGGGCGTGCAAGGGAAGCCCGTCCGGACGGTCACCAATTTCTCGTCTTATATCGTCCACTTCGAGGCGGCGATCGCGAAGACGCCTTCGAAGGTCGTCCAGACGAGCGAGATCGGCGCGTTGATCCGCGGGGCGGAAAACCTGCCGCTTCCGCTGGCGCTCGATCGGTATGCCCCGAAGGTACTCCCGCTCGACGATCTGATCCGCGCGCAGACGGATCTCCCTCCGCAGGTCGACCTTCCGGCGTTCGCCCGTAGGACGGCCGCCCTGCTTGCCGCCCTGAGGAACATGCTGGAGGCGACGGAGGAGGGCATCCGCACGACGGCACAGGTCGCCCGCCGGGATCCTTCCAACCGGCTGGACCGGGAACAGATGCCGTCGCACTTCCGAAAGCTCAGGTCGCTTCAGGAGAAGGTCATCGGGGACCCTGAAATCATGAAAATCCTCGAGCGGCAGGTCTCGGCCATGATCCTCGACATACGGACCCTGGACCGCGAGATCGACGACCTGAAACAGGCTGATCCGGACCGTATCCGCAAGACCATCCAGCAGTACGAGACCCTGTTCGGGGGCTTCAAGCCGGCCATCGAATTCTTCCTTTCGGAATTCGTCCCCTTGCGCGAACGGGTGCTCGGGAAGTATCCCGCATCGGACGTTGACGCCCGCTGAGCGCGCCCCTATAGTCGAGGTCGAGATGGAAGTCGTCATCGACGGCAAGACGGGACTGGGCGTGCCCGACGAGGGCACCAGCCTGCGCGCCGTCCTCGAGTCGCTCAGGCGCACCGTCGCCTCCCGGCGCCGCGTCATCATCGGATTCACCCTCGACGGCCAGGCCCTCAACGCCGAACGGCAGGGGCTCTATGCCGACGAGGCCCCCGGGAAATTCAGCCTCCTCGAAGTCCGCACCGCCGATCCCTACGAGATGTCCAGCGGCACCCTGGCCGGGCTGGTCGGGCACCTCAAGAACATGGATCGCGGCCACGCCGACGTGATCGCGGCCGTCACCGGCGGGGAGTACGGCCGCTCCCTCGACAAATCGGAGGCCCTCTTCTTCGCCTGGGACATCCTGCTGCGCGCCGTCCGGGACGTCGGGGGCCTGGTGTCCGCCGATTACCGCAATCTCGACGCCGGCGGCGCCACCATCGACATGCGCATCCGGGAACTCCAGGACGTCCTCCTCCGCTTCTCCGCCGCCCTGGAGTACAAGGACGTGGCGCGCGTCACGGAGATCGTCGACGAGGAGCTCAAGCCCAAGCTGCCCCAGTGGCGCGCCGTCCTCGACGCGCTCGGCCGGCACATCGCGCTGATGTCCGGCGCCGCGTCATGAGCGCGCCCTCCGCCCGCCGGCTCCGCGCCCTCCGCGCCCTCGTGCTCGACGTCGACGGCGTGCTCACCGACGGCGGGATGTACTACGGCTTGGAAGGGGAGGGCCTCAAGCGCTTCGACGTGAAGGACGGGCTCGGACTCCGCCGCCTCCGCGAGGCCGGGCTCCTGCTCGCCCTCATCAGCGGCGAGAACTCGAAGATCGTCATCCGCCGCGCGGAGAAGCTCCGAATCGGCGAGGTCCACCTCGGGGTGGAGGACAAGACCGCCGTGTTCCGGGATCTGCTCGCGCGCCACAAGCTCGACGCCGGCGACGGCGCGTACATGGGGGACGATCTCAACGATCTGGGCCCGCTCGGCGCCGCGGGGCTCTCCTTCGCCCCCGCGGACGCCGTCCCCGAGGTGCGGCGGGCCGTCGACTGGGTCACGCGCCGGCCCGGCGGCCACGCGGCCGTTCGTGAAGTTTGTGATCTAATTCTCGCCGCCCGCCGCATTTCCCTAAAGACCGCCCCTCCGCGCGTTCGATAACCTAATGGACGGCCGGGGCCGTCGGGCGACTCAGGGGGGGAAGAAAGATGATCGGCATCCATTTCGAGATGTTCCGTCCCGGCAAGGACTATCGCGAACTCGCCGTGCTCCGCGAGATCAACCGCTCGTCCGTCGTCAGCCAGCGCGGGCTCGCCCGCGCGGCGGGCGTCAGCGCGACGATGATCAACGCCTACGTCGACGACCTCGTCGGCCGCGGACTGCTGGACGTCAGCGGCGACACCAACCGCAGCTACCGCTACTTCCTCACGGACGCGGGCCGCGCCCGCGAGGTGGATCTCGTGCAGAAACTCCGCCGGGAGCTTTTCGAGATCCAGTCCGCGCTCCGGCATGAGCTGTCCGGCGCCCCCGGGGAGGGCGCCCCGCCCGCCCAGGCCCAGTCCGCCTGAATCATCGCGCAAGGAGAGGGGATCCATCGTGAAGATACTCATCGTCGACGCCCCGGGCGTTCATCCCGCCGGCGGCCCGCGCGCCCTGGCGTCCGCGTTCCATGCGGCCGGATACTCCGTGATGGTGCATCCGATGCGCACCTGGAGCGCGCCCTGGTACCGCCGGGGCGCGGCCGCGGCGCTCGCGCAAAAAGTGCTCGCCGCCCATGAGCCCGACGTCGTCCACGTCATCGGAACGGACCCCGCGCTCGCCGAGGCCTTCGGCGGGCAGGGCGTGCCGGTGGTCCACTCGACGCTGGACCGCAGCTCCCGCAGCGACTGGGTCATCGCCCCCACGCCGGCGGCGCTGGGACGGCTGCACGGGGCCGGCCCCCGGACCGAGGGCCGCTGCGCCTGCCTGCCCTACACGCTGCAGATCGCGCCGGCCGACACCCCCGCGCCTTCGGAAGGCGGCTTCGTGCGCGTGTTCGTGGCGGAGGGGGATCGCGAGGCCCGGGGCTGGTTCGATGCGGTCCGCCGCGCCCTCCCCGAGATCCCGATGCGGGAGACGGGGGAGGCGGTCGAGTCGCGCCTGGTGCTGTCCCTCTCCTCGGCCGGGGAGTTGTGGCCGCGCGGGATCGCGGAGGGAACGGCGGCCGGGCGCGCCGTGGTCACGCCCTGGATCGGCCTGGCGGAGGAACTGGTCCTGGAGGGCGTCTCGGGGTTCCTGTCCGCCCCCGGCGACGTCGCCAGCCTGGTCTCCCACGTCCGTTATCTCTGGAATGAGGCGGGCGAGGCGGACCGCATGGGGCGGGAGGCACGCGAGGAGGCGCGCGCGATCTTCGGCGCCGAGGCCCACCTCAAGCGGCTGCTGCCCTGGTATTTCCGCGCGGGGACGTCCCGGCTCGCGGTTTGACCCTCCGCCCATTGACAGCGGCCGGGGAGGGGCGTTACCCTCCGACCCATGCCCGGACCCCTCCTGATCAGCGGCTGCGCCGTCATCAGCGGCGGCAAGGTCCTCGACCGGGGCGACATCCTCATAGAGCGGGGGCGGATCCGCCGGGTCGCGCCGCGCATCCCCGCACGCGGCGCGCGGATCGTCTCCGGCAGGGGCCTGCTCGCCGCCCCGGGCCTCATCGACACGCAGATCAACGGCGGCTTCGGACATTCCTTCAGCGAGACGAGCCCGGAGCAGGTCCTCGAGGTCGGCCGCAGGCTGCTGTCCGTCGGCGTGACGTCCTATCTTCCGACGATCTTCTCGATGCCGAAGCGGGACATGCTCCGCGGCATCGCGAGCATCGTGGCCGCGTCGAAGCTCAAGGGCGGGGCGCGCATCCTCGGCATCCATCTCGAAGGCCCCTTCCTCTCGCCGAAGCGCAACGGGGCCCATCAGCTGAAGAATCTGCGCCGCCCCTCCGTGAAGGAGTTCCTCGAGTACCACCGCGCCTCGAAGGGCCTGCTGCGGAAGATGACGCTCGCGCCCGAACTGGACGGGGCCCTGGACGTCATCAAGGCCGGCGTGCGGCGGGGCGTCGTCATGAGCGCCGGGCACTCCGAGGCGAGCGCCGCGGAGATCAGCCGCGCCGTCCTGGAGGGCGGCCTGCGTCACGTCACGCACGTCTTCAACGCGATGTCGCCGCTGCACCACCGGGAGGAGAGCATCCTCAACGCCGCGCTGGTCATCGACCGGCTCTCCTGCGGGCTCATCTACGACCGGGACCATGTCAGCGTGGGCTGCGCGGCGCTGCTGCTGCGGGTGAAGCCGGCGGGGCAGATCGTGCTTGTCAGCGACGCGGTCGCCGCGATGGGGATGCCCGACGGGGAGCTCCGCACGGACGGGGAGGACTACGTGATCAAGAACGGTCGGGTGACCGTGAAGTCGAACGGCCGGCTCGCGGGCAGCGCGACGCCGCTGCTCGAGGGGGTGCGGAGGCTCGCCGAGGACACGGGCCTGCCGCCGCAGGACGCGCTGGCGATGGCGACGCGGGCGCCCGCCCGGCTGCTGGGGATGGAGTCGAAGGTCGGGAGCCTGGAGCCGGGGGCCTGGGCCGACGTGGTCCTGTACGGCCGGGGTCTCGAAGTGAAGATGGCGTACGTGGGAGGCGAGCTCTTGCATGGAAATCATCATTGAGCGCGACGCGGCGGCCCTGGCCGACCGCGCGGCGCTGATCGTGTCCGGGGAGCTGGACCGCAAGCCCGCCCTGGTCCTGGGGCTCGCGACCGGGAAGACCCCGGTGGGGCTCTACGAGCGCCTGCGGCGCCGCCCCGAGGCGTTCGCGAAGGTCCGCTTCTTCAATCTCGACGAGTTCATCGGTCTGGCGCCGTCGAATCCGGACAGCTTCAACGGCTTCCTGCACCATCACCTGCTCCGGCATGTGAGGCATGACCCGGCGAACGTGCACCTGCTCTGCGGCGACGCCCCGGACGTCGAGGCGCTGTCGGCGCAGACGGAGGAGCGGATCCGCTCCCTGGGGGGCATCGACCTGCAGATCCTCGGCATCGGCAGGAACGGCCACGTCGGCTTCAACGAACCCGGCTCCTCGCTGGGATCGCGCACGCGGCCGAAGACGCTGGAACCGGACACGATCGAGGAGTACCGGAAGATGTCCACTCCCGGCGCGGAGATCCCCCGCTTCGCCGTCACGCTCGGCGTGGGCACGATCATGGAGGCCCGGCACCTGCTCCTGCTCGCCTCGGGGGAGGGCAAGGCGTCCGTGATCCGGGAGATGGTCGAGGGCCCCGTCACCGCGGAGGTCCCCGCGAGCGTGCTGCAACTGCACCCGCGCGCCACCGTCGTCCTGGACGAGGCGGCGGCGTCGAAGCTCAAGCGGCGCGACTACTACCGCTGGGTTTTCGAGAACAAGTGGCGGGTGGGCCAGAAATAGGCGCGGGGGTTCAGGGGCGCAGGCGCGCCTCCAGCTGCCGCAGGCGCTCCTTGCGCTCCCCCCGGGCCCGGGCCAGCTTCCGGCAGGCCTCGTGGACCGTGGAGTGGTCCCGTCCGCCGAAATGCCCGCCGATCTGCGCGAAGGGCCGGCCCAGCAGTTTCCGCGCGAGGTAGAAACACGCCTGGCGGGCCTCCGCCGCCTCCCGCGAGCGGTCCAGGGAGTAGATCTCCGTCGCGCGCACGCCGAAGAGGTCGGCGGCGGCGCGGACGATGTCCGCGTAGCTGAGGCCGAAACTCCATTCCGAGAGGAAGTCCGCGATCCCCGCCCGCGCGGAGGCCTCCGTCACCGGGGGCCGGGCGAGGATCCGGGAGAGGCAGTCCAGCTGGTCGGCGTGGCTGGAGCCCACGTCCCGCGCGATCGCGGCGAGCACGGCGGGGGGCGTTCCCGGCGGGGCCGCCCGGCGGAGCACGCCTTCGCTCGTGGCCGCGTCCGGGCGGTCGATCGAGGCCTCGACGTCGGCGCGGAGCCGCGCCCGGAGCAGGCGGGGGAGCCCCTCGATCGCGCGGGGATGCCGGTCGCTGCCGAGGGCGGCGCGGGCGCCCCGGTCCCGGATCGCGCCCAGCACCTCGGCGAGCGCGAGTCCGGCCGTCTCGCGCCGGGCGAGCAGATGGAGGTCGTCGAGCAGGAAGACCGAGGCGCCGCGGCATTTGTGCAGGAAGGCGTCCAGGCGTCCGCGGCGCTCGGACTCCTCCGCGTAGCGGCGGAATTGCTCGCCGCTGAAGAGGAGCGCGCCGGGACTCCTCGGGCCTCCCAGGGCGTGGTGGATGGCGCCGAGCAGGTGGCTGCGGCCCAGCCCGCTGCGGGCGCAGAGCAGCAGGAGCCGGGGGGCCGGGGGGCCGCCCAGAGCGAAGGTCCGGGCGGCCGTCAGCGCCATGCGGTTGCCGGGTCCGGGGACGAAATTCGAGAAGGCGTGCGGCGCCGTCCGCAGGGCGGGGCCCGGCGCGGGCGGGGGAAACGCGGCGGGTTCGACGTCCAGCCGCAGCCGGATGTTCCGGTTGGTGACCTGCCGGGCGACCTCCGTCACCGGCCCGGCCAGCAGGCGCTCCAGCTTGTCCCGGGCGGCGCTGCTGGCGACCTGGAAGCTGAAGCATTCCTCGTCGAGGCAGACGAGCCGCGTCTGCTCCACCCAGAGGGCGTAGCGGTCGGGCCCCAGGGCGGCGTGCAGCGCCTCGTGAAAGCGCCTGGGCAGATCGTTGAGGACCCGGCTCATATTCGCGTCGCCGGGCCCCGCTCTCTCCGGGCGGACGCCGGCTGCGGGAAGTATATCACCGGGAGGGCGGGGCGGCTTAGCGGGGATAACGTCCGACGACGAGCGTCGAGTTGTGGCCGCCGAAGCCGAGCGAGTTGGAGAATGCGTACTGGATCTGCACGGCGCGCTTGGCGCCCGGCACGTAGTCCAGATCGCAGTCGGGGTCCGGAGTCTCGTAGTTCGCGGTGGGATGGACGAAGCCGTCCCGGATCGAGAGGACCGTCGCCACGAGTTCGACGCCCGCCGCCGCGCCGAGGAGGTGGCCCGTCATGGACTTGGTGGAATTGATGGGGATCTTCCGGGCGTGCTCCCCGAGGGCCTTCTTGATGGCGGCGGTTTCGATCTTGTCGTTGAGCGGCGTCGAGGTGCCGTGGGCGTTGATGTAGGAGACCTGTTCGGGGCGCAGCCCGGCGTCCTGGAGGGCGAGCTGCATCGCCCGGGCGCCGCCCGTGCCCTCGGGATCCGGCGACGTGATGTGGTAGGCGTCGTCGGTGTTGCCGATGCCCAGGACCTCGGCGTAGATCCGGGCGCCGCGCGCCTGCGCATGCTCCAGCTTCTCGAAGACCAGGACGCCCGCGCCCTCGCCCAGGACGAAGCCGTCGCGGTTCTTGTCGAAGGGGCGCGAGGCCTTCTCGGGCGCGTCGTTGCGCGAGGAGAGGGCCCCCATGTTCCCGAACCCGGCCATGGCGAGATACGTGAGCGCCGCCTCGGTGCCGCCCGTCAGGATCAGGTCCGCGTCGCCGTACTGGATGAGGCGCAGCGCGGTGCCCATCGCATGGTTGGCCGAGGCGCAGGCGGAGGCGATGGCCCAGTTGGGGCCGCCGAGACCGTAGGCGATGGCGACCTGGCCGGCCGCCGCGTTGAGCATCAGCTTGGGGATGAGGAAGGGGCTGATCCGTTCGGGCCCCTTCTGCACGAACTTGGTGTGCTGCTCCTGGAGTTCGTTGAGCCCGCCGATGCCGCTGGCCAGGATGCAGCCGCAGCGGTAGCGGTCGAGTTTCTGGAAATCGACGCCCGAATCCTTCACCGCTTCGGCGGCGGCGCGGAGGGCGTACTGGGCGAAGGGATCCATCCGCTTCGCATCCTTGGGGTCGGCGATGCCGTCGAGAGTGAAGTTCTTGAGCTCCGCCCCGAACTTGACGGAGTGTCTCGTCACGTCGAACTTGGTGATGGGCGCGACGCCGCTCCGGCCGTTGAGGAGGCCGTCCCAGGTGGATCCGACATCATTGCCCAGGGGCGTGACGGCCCCCAGGCCCGTGATGACGACCCTACTTTTTGTCGCCGCCATTCTTCTCGATGAAGGAGATCGCGTCTCCGACGGTCTGGATCTTCTCGGCCGATTCGTCCGGAATGGAGAGGTCGAAGGCGTCCTCGATTTCCATCACGAGTTCCACGGTGTCGAGCGAGTCCGCGCCCAGGTCGTTCACGAACGAGGAGGTGCGGGTGATCTTCTCCTTCGCCACGCCGAGCTGCTTGGAGACGATCTCGATGACCTTGGTTTCGATTTCCGCCGGGGATGCCATAGATCCTCCGTCAATGGGGGAACCCATCGGGGGCTCCCGAATGGGCGCGCATTGTACGAGACCCTTATCGTCTTTTCAAGCCCTGTTTCTTGCCCGATTCTCAGGGTGCCGGGGGCTGGTTGAGCTCGATCAGGACTCCGTGGGCGTCCCTGGGCCTGAGGAAATTCACCCGGCGTCCGCCCGCCCCCGGGCGGGGCTCGTCCCAGAGGGGGGTGCAGCCCTTCGATCGCAGCTCCGCGGTCGCCTCGACGACGTCCTCCACCTCGAAGCAGACATGGTGGACGCCCTCGCCCCGGGTCGCGAGGAATTTCGTGATGACCGCCTCCCCGTCGAGCGGCTGGAGCAGTTCCAGCACCGTTTCGCCGGCGGAGACCTTGACGACCTTGAGCTTCTGATCCTCCAGCGTCTCCCGCGCGACGACCGGGAGGCCGAGCAGGCCGGAATAGAACCTCTCCGCGTCCTCCGTCGAGCGGCAGGCGAGGCCGATGTGTTCGATCTTCCGGATCTTCACGGGCGGCGCTCCGCCGCGGCCTCGAACGCCCCGAAGAGGCGGTCGACGTCCTCCGCGCTGCGTTTCATGGGTCCGATGAAGGGGATGAACCGCTCCTGGAGGGGGCTGATCAGCAGCAGGCGTCCGGAGCGGCAGAGATGCACGGCCTGGCCCTTCTCCTTGAGGCGGAAGTCCCGGTGCCGGCCCCGGGGCAGTTCGGGCAGGCTGTCCGCGGCGGGCAGGGTGACGATCTGGACCGCGCCGTTGTTCACCTGGTAATGCCGGATCGGGCAGGAGGCCAGGGCGGGGGTCGCGAAGGCTTCGCGCGCGTCGCGCAGGAGCAGCTGCTGGGCGGGTTCCTGGGAGACGCTCCTGAATTCGGCCCGGAGGCCCTCGGCTTCGAAGGCTTCAAGCCAGGGATCCTCGGCCGGGGGGACGTCGGGTCTGGCCAGGAGGAGCAGGGCGTAGCCGAGGGCGCCCACGAGCGTTCCTGAAACCGGCGGCCACGCGGTGATCCTCACGAGCTGGCCCCCGGATCGTGGCGGCCGTACCGCTCCGCCAGCACGGCGCAGATCTCGCCGAGCGTCAGGCCGGCTTTCACGGCCTCGAGCACGGGGGGAAAGAGGTTGATGCCGGATTCCGCGGCGCGCCGGAGCTCCGACCGGGCGCGGCCCGCCGCCGCGTCGTCGCGGGAGGCGCGGGCGGAGGCCAGGCGTTCCCTCCGCTCCTGCTGGAGGGTCTCGTCGACTTTGAGCGTCCTGACGGGGGCGCTTTCCGCCTCGTCGCGGTACTGGTTCACGCCGACGACGACCTTCCGTCCCTCCTCCAGCGCGCGCTGCTGGGCGAGGGCGCTCTGTTCGATTTCGCGGCGCTCGAAGTCCAGCGCCTGCACGGCGCCGCCGAGCCCGTCGATCCTGCCGATCAGGTCCCGGGCCTCGCTCTCGAGGCGGTCGGTCTCCCGCTCGATCTCCAGGGCGCCGCCGAAGGGGTCGGCGATGGAGGCGATCCCGGTCTCCTCCGCGAGGATCTGCTGGGTCCGGAGGGCGGTGCGGGCCGATTCCTCCGTGGGCAGCCCGAGGGCTTCGTCCAGGGCGTTCGTGTGGAGGGACTGCGTGCCGCCCAGGAGGGCCGCCATGGCCTGCAGGGTGACGCGCACCACGTTGTTCCGGGGCTGCTGGGCGGTGAGCGTGGACCCGGCGGTCTGGGTGTGGAAGCGCAGCATCCGGGCCCGCGGATCCTTCGCCCCGAAGCGGTCGCGCATGAAGCCCGCCCAGAGGCGGCGCGCCGCGCGGAACTTGGCGATCTCCTCGATGAAGTCGTTGTGGGCGGCGAAGAAGAAGCTGAGGCGCCGGCCCACCGCGTCCGGATCGAGCCCGCGGGCCCGGGCCGCCTCCAGGTAGGCGATGCCGTTGGCGAGCGTGAAGCCGAGCTCCTGCGCCGCCGTCGCCCCCGCCTCCCGGATGTGGTAGCCGGAGACGCTGATGAAATTCCAGCGGGGGAGATGGCGGCAGGCGTGCTCGATCACGTCGACGGCGATCTTCATCGACGGTTCCGGCGGGAAGATGAAGCAGCCGCGCGCGACGAACTCCTTGAGGATGTCGTTCTGGACGGTGCCGCCGAGCTTCGCGGGGTCGATCCCGCGGCGCTCCGCCGCGGCGACGTGCATCGCCAGGAGCACGATCGCGGTGGCGTTGATGGTCATGGACACGGAGGCCTCGTCGAGGGGGATGTCCTTGAAGAGGGCCTCATGGTCGGAGAGCGCGGCGATCGACACGCCCGCCTTGCCCACCTCGCCCTTCGCGAGCGCATGGTCCGGGTCGTAGCCCATCTGGGTGGGGAGGTCGAAGGCGACGGAGAGCCCGGTCTGGCCCCGCTCCAGCAGCCAGCGGTAGCGGCGGTTGGTCTCCTCCGCGGAGCCGAAGCCGGCGTACTGGCGCATCGTCCAGAGCCGGTCGGCGTACATGCGGGGATGGATGCCGCGGGTGTAGGGGAATTCGCCGGGGAGGGAGGCTGCCATCGCGGGGATTATACGGCAGCGGGGCGGATCGGGGAAGCCGCTCAGCGGGGCAGCAGCGACTTCAGTTTCGCGTTGAGTTCCGGATGCAGCAGCGCCGCCGCGGCCGCCCCCGCCAGCAGCAGGACGAGGAGGATGCGGCCCCAGGGAAGGCTTCCGCGACGGGGCTTCGGCGCAGGGCCCTTGGGGATGTTGAGCGTGGGCTTCGCGCGGACCTGGGTGCCGTGCCCGCAATAGACGCACTTCCGGGCGCCGGCGGCCAGGGGCCGGGAACAGTCAGGACAGTTCACGGGCATGACTCACCCCACGACGAAAAGGGACTGGCCTTTTTCCACGGGCTGCCCCGGCTGGACGGCGATGGATTTCAGGACGCCGTCCCGGGGGGCGGCGATCTCGTTCTCGAGCTTCATGGCGTCGAGGCAGAGCACGGGCTGGCCCTGCCGGACCGGCTCCCCCGTCTTGAGCAGCACCTTGCTGATGAGTCCGGGGATGGGCGCCCGCACCTCGGCCGCCCCCTCCGCCTCCCCGGGACGGGCCACCATGCGCGAGAGCAGTTCCATTTTCGGGTCGCGGACGACGATCTCGTATTCGATGCCCTCGATCTGCAGCGTGTAGGTGCCGTCGTGGCGGCGCCAGCCGAAGTCCAGGCGGCGATCCCCCACGAACGCCGTGCGGATGCTCCCGCTGACGTCGTCGAAAACGATGACGACCTCGCGTCCGCCGATCCGGACCACGAGGCGGTCCCGGTCCGGCTGGATGTCCATCTCGAAGTCGCTGCCGCCGGAGTGGGTGAAGAATTTCATGGCCTATCGGTCCTCCCGGAAGGCCGTGCGCCAGGGCGGCAGCGGCCGCGGGCTGGCGTATTTCGGCGTCATCTGCTCGCGCCTCATGAATTCCAGGGCGGCGGCGATCAGCGAGGCCTCCTCCCGGTGCGCCTCCTTCACGTCCTTGAAGTCGAACTCCTGGTCGATGAAGTGCGTGTGAATCCGGCCCGCGCGGAAGCTCCGGTTCTGGAAGAGCTGGAGGTGGAAGGGGATCGTGGTCTGCACGCCGACGATCTTGAACTCCCGCAGGGCCCGGATCATGCGGTCCACCGCGCCCTCGCGGGTCTCGTGCCAGGACAGCAGCTTGGCCAGCAGCGAATCGTAGTAGACCGTGACCTGCGCGCGGCGGACCAGGTCGCTGTCCACCCGCGTGAAGGGGCCGTAGGGGAAGCGGACCGCCGCGACCTCGCCCGTCGACGGCGCGAAGTTCATGAACGGGTCCTCCGCGCAGACGCGGGTCTGGATCGCGTGCCCCCGCCAGCGGATCTCGTCCTGTTTCGCCGGGAGACCCTCGCCGGCGGCGACGCGCAGCTGCCACTGCACGAGGTCCAGGCCCGTGACGAGCTCGGTGACGGGATGCTCCACCTGGAGGCGCGAGTTCACCTCGAGGAAGTAGAATCTGCCGTTTCCGTCGAGCAGGAATTCGCAGGTGCCCGCGTTCTCGTAGCCGACGGACTTCACGATCTTCTTGGCCGTCTCGCCCATGCGCTCGCGCAGCCTCGCGTCGACGGCGACCGAGGGGCTCTCCTCGACGAGCTTCTGATGGCGCCGCTGGATGGAGCACTCGCGCTCCCCGAGGTGGACGACGCGGCCCTTCGAGTCCCCGAAGACCTGGATTTCGACGTGGCGCGGGCGGCTGATGTAGCGCTCGACGAAGACGGTGCTGTCGCCGAAGGCGCTGCCCGCCTCGCTCGCCGCCTCGCGGAGGGCCCGCGCGGTCTCCTTCGCCTCGCGGACGAGGCGGAGGCCCTTGCCGCCGCCGCCCCCGGCCGCCTTGAGGAGGATGGGGTAGCCGTGTTTCTTCCCGAAGGCCAGCGCCTGGGCCTCGTCGACCTGCCCCGAGATGCCGGGGACGACCGGGACGCCCAGCTTCTGGGCGACCTTGCGCGCCTCGATCTTGTTGCCCACGGCGCGGATGGAATCCGCCTTCGGCCCGATGAACTTCACGCCCGCCTTGGAGCAGGCCCGCGCGAACTCGGCGTTCTCGGAGAGGAACCCGTAGCCGGGGTGCACGGCCCGGGCGCCGGAGCGCCGGGCGACCTCGAGGATCTTGTCGATCCGCAGGTAGCTCTCCTTGGCGGGCGCGGGGCCCAGCGCGTACGACTCGTCCGCCTGGGAGACGTAGTTGGCCCAGCGGTCCGCCTCGCTGTAGACCGCGACCGTGCGGATGCCGAGCTCCTTGCAGGCCCGGATCACGCGCAGCGCGATCTCGCCCCGGTTCGCGACGAGCACTTTCTTGAACATGGTCTAGAGGGGGATGTTCCCGTGTTTGCGCGGCGGATTCCGGTCCCGCTTGGTCTTCAGGAGCTCCAGCGCCTTGATGAGGCGGCGGCGGGTGTCGGCCGGCTCGATGACGTCGTCCACGTAGCCCTTCTGCGCGGCGATGTAGGGGTTCGCGAACTTCGCCCGGTATTCCGCGATGAGCTTCTCCCGGGTCTTCTTCGGATCCCTGGACTTCTCGATCTCGTCCTTGAAGACGATGTTCACGGCGCCCTCGGGCCCCATCACGGCGATCTCCGCCGTGGGCCAGGCGAAGTTCATGTCGCCGCGGATGTGCTTCGAGTTCATGACGTCGTAGGCGCCGCCGTAGGCCTTGCGTGTGATCACCGTGATCTTGGGGACGGTGGCCTCGCAGTAGGCGTAGAGCAGCTTGGCGCCGCTGCGGATGATGCCGCCGTGCTCCTGGGTGACGCCCGGCAGGAAGCCCGGCACGTCCTCGAACGTCAGGATCGGGACGTTGAACGCGTCGCAAAAGCGGATGAAGCGGGCGGCCTTCTGCGAGCTGTCGATGTCGAGGCAGCCGGCGAGGTGGGCGGGCTGGTTGGCGACGATCCCGACCGGGCGGCCGTTCAGGCGGCCGAAGCCCACGAGGATGTTCCGGGCGTAGTCCTTCTGCACCTCGAAGAAGGTGCCGTTGTCCATGACGCTCGCGAGCACCTCGCGCATGTCGTAGGGCTTCATCGCGTTGTCGGGGACGATGGAGTTGAGGCGCCGGTCCCGCCGCACGGGGTCGTCGCCCGTGGGCACGGTGGGCGGTTCCTCGAGGTTGTTCTGCGGGACGTAGGAGAGCAGCTGGCGGACGGCCTGCAGGCATTCCGGCTCGCTCTTCGAATTGAAATGCGCCACGCCGCTGCGCTCGTTGTGCACCGCCGCGCCGCCGAGGTCCTCGAACGACACCTTCTCGTGCGTGACCTCCTTGATGACGTTCGGGCCCGTCACGAACATGTAGCTCACGCCCTGGACCATGAAGACGAAGTCGGTGATGGCGGGGGAGTACACCGCGCCGCCCGCGCAGGGGCCCAGGATCACGGAGATCTGGGGGATGACGCCGCTGGCCATCGTGTTGCGCAGGAAGATGTCCGCGTAGCCCCCGAGGGATTCGACGCCCTCCTGGATGCGCGCGCCGCCCGAGTCGCAGAGCCCGATGATGGGGATGCCGAGTTTCAGGCACTGGTCCTGGATCTTGCAGATCTTGCGCGCGTGGGCGAGCCCGAGGGAGCCGCCGAGCACCGTGAAATCCTGGGAGAAGACGCCGACGGGGCGGCCGTCGACGCGGCCGAAGCCGGTCACCACGCCGTCGCCCGGGAACTTCTTCGAGCCCATCCCGAAGTGCGTGGCGCTGTGCTCGACGAAGGCGTCGATCTCGTCGAAGGAGCCCTCGTCGACGAGGAGGCTGATGCGCTCGCGGGCGGTCATCTTGCCCGCCTGGTGCTGGCGGGCGATCTTTTCGGGGCCGCCCCCCTCCTGGGCCTTCTTGCGGAGGCGGTCCAGGTGAGCCTGCTTGTCGTCGTTCATTCGGCGGCCCGGAGGGGCCCTCCTACATCGCCATGCCGCCGTCCACCACGAGGACCTGCCCCGTGATGTAGGCGGCGAGATCGCTGGCGAGGAAGGAGACCGCGGCGGCGATCTCCCGGGCCTCGCCGAGACGCTTGAGGGGCAGGCTCGCCACCACGCCCTCGATGACCTTGGGGTCGACCTTGGCGGCCATGTCCGTCTTGATGAAACCCGGGGCGACGGCGTTGACCGTCACGCCCCGCGAGCCGAACTCCCGGGCCGCGGTCTTCGTGAGCGAGACGAGGCCGCCCTTGGACGCGCTGTAGTTCGCCTGCCCGGCGTTCCCCAGGATGCCGGAGACGCTCGCGATGTTGATCACGCGGCCGGCCTTGGAGCGCATGAGGAAGCGGCCCGCGGCCTTGATGAACAGGTAGGGGGCCTTGAGGTTCGTGTCGAGCACGGCGTCCCAGTCCTCCTCCTTGATGCGGAGGAGCAGGTTGTCCCGGGTGACGCCCGCGTTGTTGACGAGGATGTCCAGGCCTCCGAAGGCGGCGGCGGCCTTCTCGACGGCGGCCTCCACCTCGGCGGCCTTGGAGACGTCGCATTTCAGCGCGATCGCGGAGGCGCCGATCCGCGCCGTGAGTTCCGCGAGCAGCGCCTCGTTCGTGGCGACGCAGGCGACCTTCGCCCCCGCGGCGGCGAGGGCGAGGGCGATCTCGCGGCCGATGCCGCGGCTGGCGCCGGTCACGAGCGCGCTGCGTCCGCTCAGGTCGATGTTCATGCCGGCTCCTTCAAGAGGCCGCGCCTTCGATCGAGACGACCTCGGCCTTTTCGTCGGTCTTGCGGATGAGGCCCGCGAGCACCCTGCCCGGGCCGAACTCGAAATATTTCGCCGCTCCGAGGGAGCGGATGCTGTCCTCCCAGAGGACCGGGCTGCAGATCTGGGTCGCGAGCGCGGCCCGGATCTCCTCCGGGTCGCTCATCGGCCGGGCGTTGACGTTGGCGACGACGGGGATGCGCGGCCGGGAGATCGCGACGGCCGCCAGCTCCCGCTGCATCTGCTCCTGCGCCGGGCGCATCACCACGGAATGGTAGGCGCCCGCGACCTTCAGGGGCAGCGTGCGCTTGGCGCCGAGCTCCTTGCAGCGGGCGGCCGCCTTCTCGAGCGCGCCGTTCTCCCCGCTGATCACGATCTGGCCGGGGCAGTTCAGGTTCGCGAGACCGACGTCGCCCTGGCCCTTGAGGGCCTCCTCGACCCTGGCGCGGTCCAGGCCCAGCACCGAGATCATGCCCGAAGGCGTGCGGTCGCAGGCCTCCTGCATGTACTGGCCGCGCTTCTGGAGCAGCCGGACGCCGTCCTCGAACGTGAGCGAGCCCGCATAGACGTGGGCCGTGTACTCGCCGAGCGAGAGCCCCGCGGCGGCCTCGGCGGGGGGCAGCCCCTTCGCCTTCGCGACCTCCAGGCAGGCGATGCCGTGGACGAGGAGGGCGGGCTGGCAGCGGTCGGTGCGGTTGAGCTCCTCCGCCGGCCCCTCGAAACAGACGCGGGCCAGGTCGAAGCCGAGGATCTTCGAGGCGCGGTCGTAGAGGTCCCGGGCCGCCGGAAAGGCGGCGGCGAGGTCCTTCCCCATGCCGACGGATTGCGAGCCCTGCCCGGCGAAGACGTAGGCGACGCTCACCACCGGAGCACCACGGTGCCCCAGGTGATGCCCGCGCCCATGGCGCTCATGACGACGACGTCGCCGCGTTTCACGCGGCCGGAGCGGACGGCCTCGTCCAGGGCCAGCGGGATGGAGGCCGCGGAGGTGTTGCCGTAGTGCTGGATGTTGATGACGATCCTCTCCCTCGGCAGCTTGAGGCGTTCGGCGACGGACTCGATCATCCGCGCGTTCATCTGGTGCGGGATGAAGTGGTCCACCTCGGAGAGCTTGAGGTCGACGGCCTGCAGGGCCGACTGGATGATCTCGACGAACTTGGGCACCGCGAATTTGTAGACGTCGCGCCCCTTCATCTGGAGGAAGTGCTCGCCCTTCTCGAGGGATTCCGCCGTCATCGGCACGGCCGTCCCGAAGGCCGGCGTGATGATGAGGTCGGCGAGGCGCCCGTCGCAGCCCATGCGGCTGTAGAGGATGTCGCTCTCCCCGTCGGAGGGCCCCATCACGACCGCGCCGGCGGCGTCGCCGAAGAGGATGCAGGTCCCGCGGTCCTTGTAGTTGGTGATCTTGGTGAGCTCCTCGGCGCCGATCACCAGGCAGCACTTGGACTGGCCGCTCGAGATGTAGGCGCGGCCGGAGGACAGCCCGTACGCGAAGCCGGTGCAGGCCGCCACGAGGTCGTAGCAGCCCGCGTTCCAGCAGCCGAGCTTCTCCTGAACGTAGACCGCCGTCGGGGGCACGATGCGGTCGGGGGAGCTGGTCGCCACGATGATGGTGTCCACCATGGTGGGGGAGACGCCCGCCGCTTCGAGGGCGCGCCTTCCCGCCTGCGCCGCGATCTCGGAGGTGGGGACGCCCGGGTCGGCGGCGTGCCGCTCCCGGATGCCCGTGCGTTCGACGATCCATTCGTCGTTGGTGTCGACGACCTTCTCGAGGTCCTTGTTCGTGATGATGCGGGGCGGGACGAAGGAGCCCGTGCCGAGGATTTTGACCCTCATGTCTCGTCTTCCTTAGCGCCCTTGAACCACTTGGAGTACCACGACTCCCCGCTCTTGGCGAGTTTCCGCAGTTCCTCCACGATGTGGTCGTTCAGGCGGCCTTTGATGAAACCCGCGGTCGAGGTGACCGCGTTCGTGATGCTCAGCGCCTTCGATCGGCCGTGGCACTTGATGACGATGCCGCGCACGCCCAGGATGGGGGCTCCGCCGTAGGCCGAATAGTCCAGGCGCGCGGTGGCGCGCCGGGCGGCCTCCTGGAGGTCCACGCCTCCGCCGCCGTCGGAGAAGCCCCGGACGATGAACTCCTTCACGCCCTCCGCCATCTTGAGGGCCAGGTTTCCGGAGAAGCCGTCGCAGACCGCGACGTCCGCCTCCCCGCCGTAGATCCGGTGCGGCTCGATGTTGCCGACGAATTTGAAGTTGAGGTGCGCCTTCTCCAGGAGCGCGAACGTCTCGCGATGGAGCTCCGTCCCCTTGTGGGACTCCTCGCCGATGTTGAGGATGCCCACGCGCGGGACCTTGATCTCGGGGCGCAGGTAGCGGATGTATTCGGACCCCATCACCGCGTACTGGACCAGATGCATCGGTTTGGCGTTGGGGTTCGCGCCCATGTCGATCATGGCGCAGGTGCCGCCTTCGACGGGCATGGGGATCGCGATCCCGGGTCGCTTGACCCCCTCGAGATTGCCGAGCCCGAAGAGGGGGAAGATCGCGCCCGCGACCATCGCGCCGGTGTTGCCCGCGGAGATGACCGCGTCCGCCTTGCCCTCCTTGACCAGGGTCATGGCGACGCGCAGGGAGGAGTCGGGCTTGGTCCGGAGGGCCTTGACCGGCTCCTCCTTCATCTCCACGATCTGGGCGGCGTGGATGATCTGGATGTTCGGAGGGAGGGGCTGTTTCGACAGGCGTTCCTTCTGCCCGACCAGGAGCAGAGTAGCCTCCGGATGTTTTTTGGCGGCCTCCACCGCGCCCGACAAGATTTCGTCGGGCGCGTGATCCCCGCCCATGCCGTCAATGGCGATACGCATCGGTGCTGATGCGAGAGGGGCGCCGGAACTACAGGCTCTTCATGTTGACGACCATCTCGCCCTTGTAATACCCGCAGGTGCCGCAGACCCGGTGAGACATCTTCGGCTGGTTGCAGCGGGGACAGGTCGAGAGGTTCACGACATGGACGTGGTCGTGCGACCGACGACATCCGCGCCATGACTTCGCGAGTTTTCTTTTTGGCAGAGGCATAACAATCGCTCCCGAGTTACTCCGTCCCCCCCGCTTTTCGAAGGGGGAATCCTAGCGGATGCAGGGGGGACTTTCAAGCAAAAACCCGGCTCCTGGCTCAGCTTCCGAGCTTCTGCCGGACGAGACTTTCAAAGGTTTCGAAACCCAGCGGGATCTTGGAGGCGTCCGAGGCCCCGGCCTGCGCCTGGGTCTCCCGCCCGCCGCCGCCCCCGCCGCAGGCCCTGCCGATCTCCTTCGCCAGGTCGCCGGCCTTCAGGCCTTTGGATTTGACGAGATCCTCGCGCACGCCGATGACGAACACGGGTTTTTCGGAGCCCCCCGCGAGGATGGCCGCCGCGACCTTCTTCTTCTGGATCAGCCCGTCCATGACCTGGCGCAGCTCGTCCACCGTGGAGCCGGCGAGGTGCTGGGCCGCGATCTTCTCGGCGCCCAATTCCTTCAGGGCGATCTCGCCGCTTCCCTGGGCGGCGGCGCTGCCGGCGCGGGACTTGAGCCGTCCCAGCTCCTCGACGACCTTCTGGACCTTTTTCACCAGGTCCGTGCGCGGGGCCTTGAGCAGCTGCGACAGTTCGCCGAGCAGCGCCTCGCTGGCCCGGCCGAGCTCGACGGCCTTCGCGCCCGTCACCGCCTCGATGCGCCGGATGCCGCTCCCGATCGAGCTCTCCGCCGTGATGCGGAAGCCGCCGATGGTCCCCGCATGCTCCAGGTGCGTGCCGCCGCAGAGCTCGATGGAGACGTCGCCGCCGACCGTGACCACGCGCACCCGGTCCCCGTATTTTTCGCCGAAGAACGCGATGGCGCCCTTCGCCTTGGCCTCGTCGATGGACATCTCGGCCTTCTGGACGGCCGAATCCTCGAAGACCACCCGGTTGACCCAGTCCTCGATCTTCCGGATCTCCTCCGGCGTGACGGCCTGGAAGTGGGAGAAGTCGAAGCGGAGGCGGTCCGCCTCGACCACGGAGCCCGCCTGCTGGACGTGGGAGCCGAGCACGGCGCGCAGGGCGGCCTGCAGGACGTGCGTGCCCGTGTGGTTGCGCATGATGTCGAGCCGGTGGACGCTGTCGAGCACCGCGTGGACCTTCGCGCCGGCCCTCAAGACGCCCTTGCCGACCCGCCCCAGATGCAGGTAGTAGCCGTCCGGCTTGCGGGTGTCCTCGATGCCGACGGAGAGCCCGTCGCCGAGCAGCGACCCGCGATCCCCGGCCTGGCCGCCGCCCTCGCCGTAGAAGGGGGTGCGGTCGAGCAGGACCGCGACGTCGGTGCCGGCCGCGGCGCTGTCGACCAGCGAGCCGGCATTGAGCAGGCGGGTGAAGGCGTTGGCGTCCTTCTTGGAGGCGTCGTATTCCTTCCGGTCGCCGAGCTTGATGATGCGCAGCACCGAGGCCTCGACGGGCTTCGCGAGATCGGCGACCGGGATGCCGTATCCGATGAACGTGGTGACGGGGGCCTTCTGCTCCTTGATCTGTCCGAACGCGCCCTTGCCGAAGATGTCGTCGGCGAACATGGCGCTCTTCTTGGAGCCGGCTTCGAGCAGCCTCTCGAATCCCACGCGGTCGACCTTGAGCTTCTGTTCGCGGATGATCTGCTCGGTCATCTCGATGGGGAAGCCGTACGTGTCGTAGAGGCGGAAGGCGTCCTCTCCGGCCAGCGTGTCCCGGCCTTCCTTGCGCAGGCGCTGGACGGCCTCGTTGATCAGTTCGTTGCCCTTTTCCAGGGTGCGGAGGAACTTCTCCTCCTCGCTCTTGACGACCTTCTCGACGAAGTCGCGGCGCTCGACGAGGGCGGGGTAGCCGCGCTTCATCACGTCGAGGACGGGGAGGACGAGCTTGTTCAGGAAGGGCTCGTCGTGGCCGAGCTGGACGCCGTCGCGCAGCGCGGTGCGGAGGATGCGGCGGACGACGTAGCCGCGCCCCGTGTTGTCGGGGAGGGCGTTGTCGGCGATGCAGAAGGTCAGGGCGCGCACGTGGTCGGCGATGCGCCGCAGCCGGGAGGAGGTCTCCGTCCCGGGCTCGTATTTCACGCCGACGATCTGCGACGCGGCGCCGATGATGTGCTGGAAGATGTCGGTTTCGTAGTTGGAATGGACGCCCTGGAGGACGGCGCCCCAGCGTTCGAGGCCGGCGCCGGTGTCGATGTTCTTCTGGGGGAGCGGGGGCAGCGCGCCGCCGTCCTGCCGGTCGAACTGGGTGAAGACGAGGTTCCAGATCTCGACGTAGCGGTTGCAGCCGCAGGTGATGGAGCAGTCCGGGGAGCCGCAGCCGTACTTCGCGCCGAAGTCGTAGTAGATCTCGCTGCAGGGTCCGCAGGGGCCGTTGGGGCCCTGGCTGGGGGCGCTGGCGGGCCAGAAGTTGTCGGCCTCGCCGAGGCGCTTGAGGCGCTCCGCGGGGATGCCGATCTCCTCGTTCCAGATCGTGTAGGCCTCGGGGTCGTCCTTGTAGACGGAGATGGTGAGCCGGTCGCCCTGGATCTTCATCTCCTTGGTGGCGAACTCCCAGGCCCAGTGGATGGCCTCGCGCTTGAAGTAGTCGCCGAAGGAGAAATTGCCGAGCATCTCGAAGAAGGTGTGGTGGCGGCTCGTGCGGCCCACGCTCTCGAGGTCGCCGGTGCGGAGGCATTTCTGGGAGGTGGTGGCGCGCTTGAAGGGCAGCGTGCCGCGGCCGAGGAACATGTCCTTGAACTGGTTCATGCCCGCGCCGGTGAAGAGCAGGGAGGGGTCGTTGGACGGCACGAGGGAGTCCGACGGATACGCGGTATGGCCGCGCTTCTTGAAGAAGTCGAGGTAGCGCTCGCGGATCTCGTCGATCGTGATCATCGGGGGGCTGATTATCGGGAGGCCCCCCGGGGGTGTCAAGGCGAAGCGATCTGGAAGATCAGGACGTCCCCGGGCTCCATGCTGAATTCGGCGCCGGCGGGAGGTCGGTCCCGGCCGTCCCTCCGGATCTCCAGGATCTTCCGGGGGTCGGCGAAGACGGCCGTCAGCTTCAGGGGGTGCTGGAGGTCCTTGTTGACGAGGGCGAGGTAGTCCCGGCCGGCCTTCGTCAGGTGCGAGACGACGGCGCTGCCGGCGCCGACGTCCAGCCGGGTCAGCCCGGGCACGCCCACGAACGGGCGCGTGCCGGGGGGGAGGGGCGTCCCGGCGTGGGCGACGTCCCGGACCCGGGCGTCCTTGAAGACGCGCGAGAGGGCGCGGATTTCGCCGTTGAGGCGTTTGACCAGGTCGTAGACGGGGGTGCGTTTGCCTTGGGCGTCGATGGGGGTGTCACGGTGCTTCGGGAAGCCCGGCATCCAGTAGGTGAAGGCCTGGAGGCCTTGGGCGCCGTACGCGAGATTGCTGAAGCTCTCGAGCCGCAGCTGGGCGAGGGTGCGCGGGGGCATCGCATCCCAGAGGATCACCTGATAAAAGCCCCAAAAGGGTTTGGATGCGCCCCGCGCGGCGGTTGCGATGATCTCCAGGTTCGTGTAGAGGTCGGGATTCAGCTTCCCCGTGGAGGTGGGGTAGTTGTCGAACGAGATCAGCGGGGGCCTGACGATCTTGACGAACTGGTCGACATGCTCCTGGTACGTCTTCGTTCCGAGTTGTTTGGGGCTGGCGTAAATCGGGAACAGATTGACGTAGCAGGGGTGCTTGGGATCGATCGCCTGGATGGTCTCCTGCCAGGCGGCGAGGGCCGGGAAGTCGGCTGCGGAGGGTTCATCCTGCAGGTGGTATCCGGCGAGCGCCGGGTGTTTGGAGAGGGTGCGGGCCGTTTCGACGGGGGAGTTTTTCAGCTCGGGGCAGGTGATGAAGAGCGTCACGCCCGTGCCCTGGGCGGCATCCAGCGCCTGGAGCGCCTGCCCCAGGTTGTCGAAGCCGGTCAGGCTGGTCGTGAATCCGGCCTCGGCCAGTTCCCGGTAGCGTGCCGGCGTGCTTTCGTGGGGAGGGACGCTGATGCAGGCGTAGACGGGGATCGTTTCGGCGGGTTCCGTCTGGGCGGCGAGGGTCAGCAGCAGCAGGGGGGCCAATCTCACGGGTCTTCTCCTGGTAAGAGGGGGTCTTCGGGGATAGTAACCGTTCGGGGGGTGTTACAGGCGTGAGGCGAGAGGCGGCAGGCGTGCATGTCCCACGCATTTCGCCTCTCGCCTTGCGCCCTACCAACCCGGAACGGTTACCGGGGATACTACGCTTGCCCGCTCCGCGGCGGGGTCGGAGGGCGGGGTAAATCAATGCTGCGTCTTTTGGGGTGTGCTGTAGATCGGGGCTGCACCCCCCGTCCGGGATGAAAAAAGGGGGCGGGTCCTTTCGGGCCCGCCCCCTTCGGATCGCTTTTCCGGGGTTACTTCTTGGCCGCGGGTTTCTTCTCGTCGTCGTGCCGGACGGCCTTGGTGACCTCGGCCAGCTTGGCGGCGGCCGCGGGGGCCGCCGGGACGAGCGAGCTGGCGTTCATGCCTTTGCGGGGTTCGAAGCCCAGCTTGGCGCGGATCTCGTTTTCGATCTTCAGGGCGAACTCGGGCTTGGTCCGCAGGATGCCGCGGCACTTCTCGCGGCCGTTGTCGATCTTCTCGCCCTTGAAGGAGTACCAGCCGCCGGAGCGCTCCAGGACGCCGTGGAGTTCGCCCAGGTCGAGCAGGTCGCCCTCGTAGCTGATGCCGCTCTCGAAGAGCATGTCGAACTCGACCTTCTTGAAGGGCGGGGCGATCTTGTTCTTCACGGTGTGGGCCTTGACGCGCGTGCCGATGTCGGACTCGCCGTCCTTGACGTGGCCGATGCGGCGGACGTCCACGCGGACGCTGGAGTAGAACTTCAGCGCGCGGCCGCCGGGCGTGGTCTCGGGGCTGCCGAACATCACGCCGATCTTCTCCCGGATCTGGTTGATGAAGATGAGGCAGGTGCGCGACTTGGACACGGTCGCCGTCAGCTTGCGCAGGGCCTGGCTCATGAGGCGGGCCTGGAGGCCGACGTGGGTGTCGCCCATCTCGCCTTCAAGCTCGGCCTTGGGCACGAGCGCGGCGACGGAGTCGATCACGATCACGTCCAGGCTGGAGGAGCGCACCATCATGTCGGCGATCTCGAGGGCCTGTTCGCCGCTGTCGGGCTGGTTGAGCAGGAGTTCGTCGAGGTTGACGCCGAGTTTCTGGGCGTAGGCGGGGTCCAGCGCGTGCTCCGCGTCGATGAAGAGGGCGGTGCCGCCGGTCTTCTGGGCGTTGGCGATGATCGTGAGGCAGAGGGTCGTCTTGCCGGAGCCTTCCGGTCCGAAGACTTCGATGACGCGGCCTCGGGGGAAGCCTTTGCCTCCCAGGGCGATGTCCAGGCTCAGGGAGCCGGTGGAGATCCCGTCGACCTCCATCTTGGTGTCGGCGCCGAGGCGCATGATGGAGCCCTTGCCGAACTGTTTTTCGATCTGGGCGAGGGCGGTCTTGAGGGCCTCGGTGCGGCGGTCGTCGCGAGTGGCGGGCATCGGGATGGTGGCCATACCTCTCTCCTTTTCGAGTAAGGCGTTCATTAGACTCTCCTCAAAATTGAGCGTCAAGCAATTGCGCAAAGAGCGTGCCACACACGCGTCCCCGGGAGCGGCGCGCGCCCGCCGCCGCTCCGTGTTACGTGGCGTAACGTCGTGTTACGCCACGTAACATCGCTTCGAAAGGAGTATCGGACAGTGATGTGTCTGTTTAGGTCTCACAAGGAGGGGATGGCGCGGAATCCGGCGGCCAGGGTCTACGAGGGGGCGGGTGGGAAAACTGCTTTAAAATAAAGCGCCCCGACTACGGGTCGGGGCAGTTGGAGCGGGATCTAATTTTTTACGGCTTATCGTTCTTCTATGGGGTGCTTATGAGCAAGGGGCATGCCATGCCAAAGAGGGCATTTGGACGCTGGAAATGAGGTCTCTCCAGCCGCTCATGCCAATCCCACTTGTCGTATCTCTGTTCGCTCTGTAAACGATTGGGGGCTAAAGTGTTAGAGTGACAAGTAAAGTTGGCAGTCCGGAGTGCTGAAACGACACTTTATAGCGTGGCGGGGACGTCGTCCCCTTCGATGACCCGGGTGATCCCGTGCTTCTTGATCAGGTTCTGCAGGTGCTGGCGGGAGAGGTCCAGTTCCCGGGCCGTGTGGGTGACGTTGTAGTTGTTCCGCGCGAGCGCCTGCAGCAGATAGGTCTTTTCAAAGAAGTCCCGCGCCGTCTCGAGTGAGCGGAAGGTGCTCACCACCGAGGCGAGATTCAGATCCTCGGTCGACAGATACTGGTTGCTCGAGAGGATCACCGCCTGCTCGATCCGGTGTTTCAACTCCCGGATGTTCCCCTCCCAGCGGTGCCCCTTCATCGCCGTGCGGGCGCCTTCGCTGAAGCCCCTCACCATGCGGTCGTTCAGCTTGTTCGACTCCGCCAGGAAATAGTCCGCCAGCAGCAGGATGTCCTCCCCGCGGTCCCGCAGCGGCGGCAGCAGCACCGACACCACCTTCAACCTGAAGTAGAGGTCCTGGCGGAACTTCCCCTGCTTGACCAGATCCTCCAGGTTCCGGTTCGTGGCGGCCACCAGCCGGATGTCGATGCTGATCGGCTCCACTCCGCCCACCCGGGTGATCGTTCGCTGCTCCAGCGCCCGCAGGAGCTTGACCTGCAGGTTCAGGGACAGTTCGCCCATCTCGTCGAGAAACACCGTCCCGCCCTGGGCCAGTTCCAGCTTGCCCGGCTTCTGCGCCACCGCCCCCGTGAACGCGCCCTTCTCGTA
Source organism: uncultured Planctomycetales bacterium (assembly GCA_964619955.1). Taxonomy (GTDB): domain Bacteria; phylum Planctomycetota; class MHYJ01; order MHYJ01; family JACPRB01; genus JACQFK01. Next base: position 89,388 of record CAZUJF010000004.1, on the reverse strand, counting down.
TCCGAACAGCTCGCTCTCCAGCAGCGTCTCCGGGATCGCCGCGCAGTCGATCACGACGAACGGCTTCGCGGACCTCGGCGAAATGTCGTGGATGACGTGCGCGATCGCCTCCTTGCCCGTGCCGCTTTCGCCCAGCACCAGCACCGTCGCGTCCGTCGGCGCCACCTTCCGCACGTTCTCGTAAATCGACTTCATCGCCGCGCATTCGCCGATGAGGTGGCTCCGCTGCTCCAGCGCCGAGCGCAGCAGGACGTTCTCCCGCTCCAGCAGGCTCCGGCGCGCGTCGACCTGCAGCTTCTGGTCCTGCGCGGCCCGGACGTTCTCCATCGTCAGGGCCAGGTAGTTCGCCACCGCCTCGAAGATCTGCAGGTCCGTCTGCGTGTACTCCCGAAGCTTCGCATGGCTGTCGACGTAGAGCACCCCCAGCAGCTTCTCGCCCACCCGCAGCGGCGCGCACATGATCGTGCGCAGGTGGTAGAGCGAGACGCTCTGGGACTGCAGCGCCTCCTTCTGGTTCTCGGTGTCCAGCAGAAAGATCGGCTTGCGGTGCTCCCAGACCTGCTGGGGGATGGAGCGGCTGATGCCGATCAGCTCGGGCAGGTCCTTCCGGGCGCTGTCCCGCGCGACCAGCGGCTTGAGTTCCCCCGTCTCCCGCGTGTAGAGCACGCCGCGCTCCGCCTGGGCGATCTCGACGACGTCGTCCACCGCCGAGCGCAGGAAGGCGTCCAGGGACTGCGTCGACGCCGCATTGACCACGGTCCGCAGCAGGATGCGGACGTTGCGGTCGTCCAGCGGGAACTGGAACTGCGCGGGGTCCGGCAGCTTGAAGATCGGCCGGGCGGGGGGATCCCCCGCGTGGTAGATCATCGCCGCGTTGCCGATGGTGATGGAGTCGCCCTCGGCGAGATCCTTCTCCTGGACCCGCAGCCCGTTCACGTAGGTCCCGTTCGACGAATTGCCGTCGATGAGACGGTAGGTCTTGTCGGTCTTCAGCAGCCGGCAGTGCTGCCGCGAGGCCTGCTCCGTGAGCAGCTTCACGTGGTTCTGCCGGGAGCGTCCGATCAGGATTTCGGGCTCCGAGATCGGGTGGGGGCGCTCCTGGCCCATCTCACGGACGAGCAGGTAGGACATGCTGAATCGATTATAGGGAGGCCCCGGGGAGGGCGTCAATCCACGCGAGCAGGCCCCCCAGGTCCGGGATCCGCGGCACCGCCTTGTCCGGATGCGCGTTCGCGGGGTCGATCAGCACCGCCGTCATGCCCGCCGCCCGCGACCCCGTCACGTCGATGTGGTACATGTCGCCGATGTAGACGGACTCCTCGGGCCGCGCCCCCGTCCGCTCCATGGCGCTTTGGAAGATCCTCGGGTCGGGCTTCTCGATCCCTTCCTCGTGCGAGTCCAGGATGACTTCGAAGTAGCCGGCCAGCCCCACGCGCACGAGCTTGTCCCGCACCGTCCCGTTCGCGTTCGAGATGACGGCGAGCCGGAAGCGCCCCTGCAGGCGGGCGAGCGTCGCCGGCACGTCCGCCGGCACGCGCTCCCAAAGGTTGCTTTTCCGGTGCCTCGCCTTGAGCTCCTCCAGCGAGGCGTGGAGGATGCCGGCATCCGTCACGCCGCAGCGGCCGAGGATGCGCTCGAAATACAGCAGCCAGCGCGTGTGGTCGTTCGTGTCCCGGATGACGTCCGGATGATCCAGCACGGCCCGCGCGTGGAGTTCGGCCTCCTCCAGCGCGGCGGCGGCGACCGGGGCGCCGTGGCGGGTGACGACTTCCGCGACGAGGTCCATGTTCGGATAGACCAGCGTGTTGCCGGCGTCGAAGAAGAGATGCGTGATCACGGGCCAGAGCGTAACCGCCGCTCAGGGGCTTGTACAGGGGGCGGCGGGGCCCCGGAGCGCCGCCCAGGCGCCGAGCAGCAGCCCCGCCCCGAAGATCCATCCGTGCAGCGAATGGGCCATGATTCCCGAAAGCAGCGTGCCGATCGTACAGCCCAGCGAGACCGACGCGCCGAGGCCGATGAGGAAGCCTCCGGCGATCGCGCGCAGGCGGCCCTTCCAGGTCCCGAGCCGCGGGCGGAACTCCCCGGAGAGGAGCGCCGCGAGGAAACTGCCCGCCACGAGCGCGAGCACCAGGACCAGCGGCGGCGTGAGCGGGTTCCCGCTGACGATGGCCCGGCAGCCGGCCATGCGGTCCAGGCCCTCGAGTCGTTCCGGGACCATGCCCAGCGCGCTTCCCGACAGGCGCGCCCAGCGTCCGAACGGCGACGTCACCCCGAGCGGCTCGACGATCATGAACGCGAAGGTCCCCAGCAATCCGATCGCCGTGCCGCCCACCCACGCCGGCCAGCGCCGCACGAGCAGCGTCCGCAGCGCGCCGGGCAGACCGTCGGGCTCCGGCGGGGGAGGGGGCGCGGCGCGCGTCTTCCGCAGCAGCAGAACGGCGAGTCCCGCCAGCGCGAGCAGCTGCAGCGTCAGGGACCCCGCGTACCCGAACGTGCGGGGCAGCCAGACGACCGGGGCGGTGGACAGGGTGGAGAGGTAGAGCGGGTTCCAAAGCAGCAGCCCGAGCCAGCAGCCCGGGACGACCGCGAGCAGCCCCGCGAGCGGCGTCAGCGAGCCCTCCCCGAGCCGGAACAGATGCCCGCTGATGCAGCCGCCGCCCAGGATCAATCCGAACCCGAAGAGGAAGCCGCCCAGGAAGCCGACCCAGCTCGCCGGCCCGACGTGCGCCGTGTCCGGGAGATACCGCGCGGGATCGGGCAGCTGAGCGAGATAGACGATCGTGTAGCCGATGCTCCCCGCCGCGAGCGCGGCCAGGAAGCCGGTCGAGGCCCTGCGCTCCCGCCTCTGGAAAAGGTCCCGCAGCGCGGAGTTGAAGCAGAGCTGCGAGCGCTGCAGGCAGACGCCGAGGCCGGCGCCCATGAGCAGCATGAACGAGTAGTCCCGGCCGTAGCCGCGGGCGCCGTGCAGCCAAAACGCGGCCCCCGCCAGCGCCGCTGCGGTGAGGGTCGCGGCGAGCGTCCGGATCATCCGCCCTATTTGCCCGTCCAGACGGTGCCCGCCTTGTTTTCGACCGGGACGCCGACCGCGTTCCCGTACTCGGTCCACGAGCCGTCGTAGTTGCGGGCGTCGTAGCCGAGCAGGAATTTCAGCACGAACCAGCTGTGGCTGGAGCGTTCGCCGATCCGGCAGTACGCGATCACGGGGGCTTTGCCGTCGATGCCCGCGTCCGCGTAGAGCTTGCGGAGCTCGTCGACGGGCTTGAAGCTGCCGTCCTCGTTCACCGCGCGGTTCCAGGGGATGCTGCGCGCGCCGGGGATGCAGCCCGCGCGGATCGAGAGCTCCTGGATCCCCGGCGGGGCGAAGACCTTGCCGTGGTGTTCGTCGGGGGAGCGCACGTCGACGAAGACGCCGGGCTCCTCCTTGCGGACGACCTTGAGCACGTCCGCGAGCCGCGCGCGCAGCCTCAGGTCGGGGGTTTTCGCCTTGAAATTCCCCGGCGCAGGCTGAGGCACGGCGGTGTCCATCGGGCGCTTCTCCAGCTCCCACTTTTTGCGGCCCCCGTCCATCAGCTTGAGGTTCGTGTGGCCGTACATCGTGAAGATCCAGTGGCCCCAGCAGGCGAACCAGTTGTTCAGGTCGCCGTAGAGGACCACGGTGGTGTCGTCGGAGATGCCCGCCTCGCGGCAGAGTTTTTCGAAGCGGTCCTGGGGGACGATGTCCCGGCTCACGGGATCGCAGAGCTCGCTGTGCCACTTGAATCCCACGGCCCCGCGCAGGTGGCCCTTTTCATAGACGCCGGGGTCGACGCTGACCTCGACGAAGCGGACCTTCTCGCTGCGGAGGTTCTGGAAGGCCCAGTCGGTCGTGACGAGCACGTCCTGGACGGCGCAGAGGGCCAGGAGGGCGGTGCTGAGCATGGAGGGGTCCTTCTATTTGACGTTCTTCGCGATCCACTCTTCCCAGGCTTTGATGCCGGCGGCCCGGTCCTCGCCCTTCCAGTAGGCGTCGTTCCTGCCGAGATCGCCGCCGCCGAGGCGGGCCAGGCCGCGGGCGGCCACGACCCGCACGTCGGGCGTCTCGTTGCCCAGCAGCGGCAGCAGCAGGGCGGCGGATTTGAGCGTGGCGGCCTCGCCCATGACCCGCGCCGCGGCGTTGCGGCGGGCGAGGTCCGAGGGGTTCGACGGCGAGGCGAGATACGAGCCCAGGAACGCGAAGGAGGGTTCGCCCAGCGACTTGAGCGCGGCTTCGTAGGGATCCTTGTCCGCCTGCCGCGCCAGGCGGCTCAGCAGCCCGCGCACGCGGCGGTCCGTTTCCCGGGCCGCGGCGGGGCCGCGCTCGCGGAGCAGGGGGTGCAGCCAGAGCGTGGGCAGGAAGGGGTCGCCCATGGGATCGGGCGTGTTGAGCTGTCCGCCCAGAAGCGTGCACCAGTAGCCGGTGGTCACGTCCTGCGTGTATTTGCGCGACGCGACGAGGCTCTTGCCCTCGAAGACGTAGACGACGGTCATCGCCTGCTGGTCGGTGTTCGGGACCCGGGGGGTGAAGGTCATGTCGGCCACGCACTCCGTCGAGGTGAGGGTGGCATATTCGTTCCGGACGGCGAAGGGCTCGCCCGGGGTGATCCGGATCCAGAGCCGGCCGTGTTTGATCGAGATCTTCCGCGGCTGTTCCAGGGTCAGCTCGGTGTTCTCATCCAGGCGGAGTTCGCCGCCGTCCGCGAGATCCAGCGCGGCCCGGATGCCGGCGCCGGTGCGCAGGGCGGTTCCCGCCTCGAGATCCGCGCCCGCGGCGAGGGGCGCCCAGTCCGCCTGGGCGGGGCCCTTGCCCTGGACGGCGCCCAGGGCGAGGCTGAGTTTGGCGATCCCCCGGGGCGCGGGTTCGGCCCCGGCGGCCAGCAGGGTCGCGAGCAGGATCTGGATCAAGAGGGCTCCTTTCCCGGGTGATACGACCGCCGGACGTCCGGGGGCTCACTCTCCGGCAAGCGCCGCGCCGCGTCAAGGGGATTCGGGGCTTTACGCCGCGGCGAGGACGTCCGTACACTGGGCGGCATGCCGAAGGCGATCGTCACGGGAGCGAGCGGGTTCGTCGGCTCCCATCTCGTCGATCTCCTGCTGGAGAGGGGATGGCGCGTGTCGGCGGCGCTCCGCTCCAGCAGCCGCCGCCGCTGGCTCGAGGGTTCGGCGGCGGAGTTCCTGGAGTTCGACTTCACGCGGCCGTTCCGCCTTCCCCCCTGCGACGTGGTGTTCCATGTGGCGGGCGTCCTTCGGGCGGATGCCTGGGAGGGCTACCTCGAGGGCAACCGGGACCTGGCGCGCCGGGTCTTTGAGGCGTCGTCGGCCGCCCGCTTCGTCCATGTGAGCAGCCTCGCGGTCCAGGGTCCCCGGGCGGAGGCGGACGAGAGCACGCCCTGCGATCCGATCTCGATGTACGGGAAGTCGAAATGGGAGGGGGAGCAGGCCGTCTGGAGCCTTCGGGACCGTCTGCCCGTCACGGTGATCCGGCCGCCGGTGGTGTACGGCCCCCGCGACCTGGGCCTGCTGGATCTCTTCAAAGTGGTGGCGGCCGGGGTCCGTCCCGTCATCGGCGGGCCGAAGCGGCTCAGCCTCATCCACGTCCGGGACCTGGTGGAGGGCATGCTTGCCGCCGCGGAATCCCCCGCGGGGGCCGGCGAGGTGTTCTACCTGAGCAATCCCGAGACCCGGACGATTTCGGAGATCCTGGGGCTGGCGGGGGAGGGGCTGGGGGGGGGGTCCGTGGCGCTTCCCGTGCCCGACCGCGTGCTGCGCGGGCTGGGGGCGCTGGCCGAGGAGGCCGCGCGCCTCCTGGGCCGGCCGCTCCTCTTCGGGCGGGACAAGGCGCTGGAGATGACCCAGTCCCACTGGTGCTGCAGTCCGGCGAAGGCGGGGCGGGTGCTCGGCTGGTCCCCGCGCATCGCCCTGGAGGCGGGGTTGAGGGAGACGCTGCGCTGGTACCAGGAGCGAAAGTTCCTGCGCAGTTGACTTGAAAAAATCGGAGTGCTAGACTTGCCCTTCGTTTCATAGCTGGGGCTGGGCTGCATCACCTCTGGGAGGGTTGAGCGTTATGGCACCCGAAGCCGCTGGTGAGTTCACCCTGATCGTCGCATCCGTCGAGTCCGCATCTCTCGCCGAGGCCTCGCAGCAGTTCGCCCGGGCGTTCGGCCTCGAGGATGCGGTGGCGGGCGCGGTCTGCAAGGGCGCGCCGATCATCTTCGCGCAGAAGCTGACCAAGCAGGAAGTGAAGGCGATCACGCCGCTGCTGACCGACCTGTCGAAGGCGGGCATCGAGTTCCGCGTGACCGCCCGGGTCGCGCAGAAGCTTCCGAAGCTGAACTGGCCCGTGCGCCCGCAGTTCACGGCGGGCGGGGCCCCCGCGACCGCCGGCCTGGCGTTCGAGTGGGACAACAGCGCCTTCGTTTGCCCCAACTGCAACGAAAGCTTCCTGTTCCGTCGTCTGGGCAAGCTCAAGCTGGTCGAACCGCCCCCCGCCCCGGAAGGGAACGGGACGGCCGTCCTGAAGGCCCAGGCGCCGCGGGCGGTGCGGGCGTCGATGACCTCGTCGCCTTCGTACGCGGAGGACACGCGCCCCAATCCCAAGGCGGTGGGCGTGGAAGGGCTCTCGTCGATGCCGGGCGAGGGCGAGTCGCTGGATCTGCCGGAGGCGCTGGACGAGGTCCCGGCCCCGGAACCCGCCCCCGTGTCGGCCGCGGCGTCCGGCGAGCCGGACCTGCTGCCGGAGGCGGAGCCGCTGGCCCCGGCCGAAGAGGCCTTCAATCCCGGCGAATTCACCTCGGGGCTCGAGGAGGCCCAGGCGGCGCCGATGGAGCCCGAGGCCGTCGCGGAGCCCGAACTGGCCGAGGCCCCGATGGAAGAGGAGGCCCCGCCGGCCGCCGCGGCGCCGCTGGGCGAGCTGTACAACGTCTTTTTGTCGAAGATCACGGACACCTCGAAGCGCGACAAGGCTTCGGAGTTGATCGCGAAGATCAAGGGCTGCACGCCGGGAGAGGCGAAGGAGCTCACGACGCGCCTCGTGATCCCGCTGGCCAAGAACGTGGCCAAGGCCAAGGCCGAGGACATCCTCAACCAGTTCAAGAAGCTGAAGATCTTCGGCCGCATGACCAAGGTGAAGTAGTCTTCCAAGGCCATTCAAACGCCGGGGGTTCCGAAAGGGGCCCCCGGCTTTTTTTCTGGCCAAAAACAGACCGTCTGCTTTTGGTTGCGTGGGTTATGCGTCGTCGCGGGAGAGGGCGGGGGGCGGGGCGGGCGGCACCGGCGGGGGCAGGGGGGTCAGGCTCAGCAGGATCTCGTCGCCCTCCACCTTCACCGGGTAGCGCTTCAGGTGGATCCGCGGGTTGCCGGTGTAGGTCCCGCAGGGGACGTCGAATTCCCAGTCGTGCAGCGCGCAGCGCACGTACTTCCCCCGCAGGCGGCTCTGCGACAGGGGATACCCCGCGTGGGGGCAGAAGTCCCGCGTCGCGTGCAGGGTCCCGTCGATGTTGTAGAGGACCACGTCCTCCTTCTCGACGCGGACGGGCAGCAGGCCTCCCGGCGGGACCTGCGAGAGATGGGCCACGACGACGAAGTCGTCCATTACTCGGCGCACTCCAGCGTCGCGCTCATCGATCCCTTGCAGCGGGGGATGCGCCAGTCCGCGCCGTAGCCGTGGATCCGGTCGCGCTTGACCTCGGCGTGCTCGAGGGAGCCGGTGTAGACGATGCAGCGGCCGGACTTGTCCACCTCGCGGGCCATCGCGAGCGCCTTGTCCAGCGCGTATCCGAAGAGCTTGCCCAGCATCTCGATCACGTATTCGTACGAGTGATCCTGGTCGTCCAGCAGGATGACATGCCAGTTCGGCTCCAGGCGGACCTGGTTTTCAGGGTGGACGACGGGCAGGGCTTCGGTGATCACTTCGGCTGTGAACTGAAGATAGCCGAAGCGCCGCCAAAAGGAAAGTCAGGGCCGCAGGTCCGTGCTCGGGACGGAGGGGCACCAGTACTTCTCGATGTGCCCGACCAGCAGCGCGGTGCCCTCGTCGTGGGAGACGTGCGGCGGCTTGCGCGGATCGTAGAGGCAGTCCGTCAGGTCCCGCACGAGCGCGACCGTGCGGCCGAGCATCACCTGCTGCCGGATGCCGAAGGAGCGCCCGAGCACGCACATGTTCGTGTGCACGCCGGTGAGCAGCACGTTCGTGATGCCGCGCTGGACGAAGAGGTTGTGGATCTCCTTGCCCTGGTCGCTCAGCGCGTCGCCGGGCAGGATCTCGATCGAGGCGATCTGCCGGGTCCAGGGCCACTTCTTGGACTCCTCGATCTTCTTGATCTCGCACTTCGGCGTGCAGTCGCACCAGTCGCTGTCGTCCACGGGAAGCGCGCCTTCCCGGGCGGGGTCGAGCTTGCGCCATTTGAAGTCGGCGGCGGCGGCCGCTTCGGGGGCGTTCTTCGCCAGCGCCCGGGCCGGCGTGCCGTCGTAGAACTTCGTGACGTCGCTGGGGGCGTGCACGATGAGCACGCCGCGCCGCCGCGCCTCGGCGACGAACGCGTTGAGCCGCGGGGCCATCGCCGCCACGCGGCGGGCCGCGCCCGCGCAGGTGTGCGTGTCCCACATGTCGCAGATGATCAGCGCGGTCTGCGAGGCCTTCCAGGCGACGGTCGTCTCCTCCGTGCCCCGGCGGGCGTGCAGGGTGAGGGTGTCCGGCTCCGTCCGCGGGGAGGCGGTCGTGCCGCAGGCCGAGAGGAGCAGGAGCCCCAGAAGGGTCGTCGTCTTCATGCCCCTACTACGCGCAAGACTTCGTTGCGGCTTCAGGCGGGCCGGAGTATCTTCGCGGGATGAGCGCCCCGGCCGACCCCGACCTGAAGCGCGTCATCGGCTTCTGGGGCGGCACGGCGCTCATCGTCGGGATCACCATCGGCAGCGGCATCTTCGCCAAGCCGTACACCCTCGCGAACGCGGCGCCGCATCCGGCCTTCATCCTGGGCCTCTGGGTCGCCTTCGGCCTCATCAGCATCTGCGGCGCGCTGGCGCTGGCGGAGCTCAGCGCGATGCTGCCGCATACGGGCGGGATCTACGTCTACCTGCGCGCGGCCTATGGGGATGCCGCCGCCTTCGTGTTCGGCTGGCTCTACCTGCTCGTGTCCACGCCGGCGACCGTGGGGGCCCTCGCGACCTTCTTCGCGACGCTGCTCTTCGGAGTCCTGGGGATCCCCCCCGAGGGCTGGCTCGTTCCCGGCGTCGCGGCGGGCACGATCGCCCTTCTCACGGGGCTCAATCTGCTCGGGGCCCGCTTCGGCTCGGCCATCCAGAGCGTCTTCACGATCATCAAGGTCGCCGCCCTGGCCGCGATCATCCTGGCGTCGTTTCTCTCGGGACAGGGGAGCTTTTCGAATCTCGGAGGCGGGACTCTGCAGGGGGCGGCGATCGGCGGCGCCGTCGCGTCGGTGATCTGGGCCTACGACGGCTGGGTGGCCGTGAGCATGATCGCCGGCGAGGTGAAGGCGGCGGAACAGAAGATGACCCGCATCATCGTAGCGGGCATGCTGACCATCGTCGGGCTCTACGTCCTCACGAACATCGCGTATTTCTACCGCATGCCGCTTGCGGAGATGCAGCAGACGAAGCAGGTGCCGCAGCGGATCATGGCGGGGCTTTTCGGGGAGTGGGCGGCGGGCGCGCTGGGCGCCTGCATCATGGCGAGCGTCTTCGGGGCGCTCAACGGCAACATCCTGGCCAAGCCGCGCGTGGCGTACGCGCTGGCGAAGGACGGCCTCACGTTCGGCATCCTCGGCCGGGTGCATCCCCGCTGGGCGACGCCCGTCGCGGCGCTGCTGGTGCAGGGCGGCGTGGCCATGCTGCTCGTGTTCCTGCTGCGCGATCCGAAGAATCCAGGGCGGCTCTTCGACGACCTCACGACCTACTTCGTCGTCGTGGAATGGTTCGCGCTGCTGTTTGCCGTGGGCGCGGTGCTCGTGCTCCGGTCGCGGCAGCCGGACACGCCGCGGCCCTTCCGCACGCCGCTGTACCCCTGGACGCCGCTCGTCTTCATCCTCGGGACGGCGTACGGGCTCTACCACATCGTGCGCGGGGAGATCGGGAACGGCAACTGGTCCCCCGTCTGGGGACTGCTCATCGCGCTGGCCGGCTTCCCGGTCTACGCGCTGTGGCGGCGGCTCGCACGCCCTTGCGCCCCTGCGGGCCCGCCGGGATAATGCGCTCGAACTGATAGGAACCGATCCATGACCGACTTCTCCCTGCGCGTCTACGACTCCATGATGGACATGCTGTCCAGCGCGGAGAACCCCACGCCCATCGTGCGGCTCAACCGCGTCAGCCCCTTCAAACACACGAAGGTCTACGCCAAGCTGGAGTGGTACAACCCCTTCGGCGCGGTGAAGGACCGTGTCGCCGCCAACCTCGTCCGCGATGCGGAGGAGCGGGGCGTGAAGATCAGCAACCTGGTGGAGCCCACCTCGGGGAACACCGGGATGGGCCTCGCGATGATCTCCAACGCGAAGCAGTACAAGTTCACCGCGACGCTCTCGCTGAAGATCCCCGCGGAAAAGCGCTCCAGCCTGCGCGTCTTCGGCGCGAACCTGGTGGAACTCAACGACGAACTCTGCCCGCTGCCCGGCGCCCCGGAGGGGGCCATGTCCAAGGCGACCGAGATGGGCAAGCAGCCGGGCTGGCATCAGCTCAACCAGTACAAGAACCCGGCGAATCCCGACGCGCATTTCCGCACGACGGGCCCGGAGATCTGGAAGCAGACGCAGGGCAAGGTGACGCACTTCGTCGCCGGACTGGGAACCTGCGGCACGATCACCGGCTCCGGCCGCTTCCTGAAGTCGCAGAACAAGGCCGTGAAGATCTTCGGGGTGCATCCCAAGGAAGGACATGACATCCCCGGCGTCCGCAGCCTGAAACAGCTCAAGCTCGCGGACTTCTTCTCGCCGGCGGAATACGACGGCCTGACGGAGATCGACAACGAGGAGGCCTACCGGCTCTGCAAACGCCTCAACCAGGAGGAGAGCATCATCGCCGGGCCGAGTTCCGGCATGGCCCTCGCCGGCGCGTTCAAGCTCGTCCCCGACGAGCCGGGCGCGGTCTGCGTCGTGATCTTCCCGGACAACGCCTTCAAGTATTCGTCGTCCTTCCGCAAGCACCTGCCCGAACTGTTTCCGCCGGAGCCCGCGGCCCCCGCGCCGAACCCGAACGCGGACGTGCTCAACGCCGTGCAGATGTTCGCGCAGGCGTCGGCGGACGTCATCGACGGAGACGAGGCCGAGAAGCTGGTGCGCGCGGGCGCGCTGCTCCTGGACGTGCGGACGCCGGGCGAATACGACGGCGCCCACATCGCCGAGGCGAAGAACCTCCCCCTGGCGACGCTGTCCTCGGGCCCCGTGCAGGGCATTCCGCCGGATCGTTCGATGACCGTGGTCACGATCTGCGGCGTGGGCAAGCGCTCGCTCAACGCGATGCTGCTGCTCAAGGCGCAGGGCTACGAGAAGGTGAAGAGCGTCCGCGGCGGCATGCAGGCCTGGATGTCCGAGGGTCGTCCGCTCGAGATTCTCTAGGGCGCGATCGGTCCGCGGGCCGCGCGTCCGGGCAGCGAGCCCTCCACGAGCCGGCCGCCGCGCACCACGGGGACGCCGCCGACGAGCACGTCGCTGATGCCCTCGGAGGGCAGGGTGGGTTTGTCGTACGTCGCGCGGTCGATGACGCGTTCCGGATCGAAGACGGCGAGGTCCGCGTCGCAGCCCTCCTGCACCCGTCCCTTGCGCTTGAACATCGGCGCCGCGCGCTCGAGGCGCTGCGCGGGGCCGAGCGTGCACTTCCTCAGGGCCTCCATGAGCGGCAGGACCTTGTCCTCCCGCACGTACTTGCCGAGGATCCGCGCGTAGGTGCCGGAGTTGCGCGGGTGGCCCCGGCCCTCGGCGTCCATGAGGCCGTCGGAGCCGATGAGCACGAGCGGGTGTTTGAGGGCCGCCAGGACGGCGCTCTCCGGGATGGAGTAGATGGCGACGAGCCCGCCTTGCTTGCGGAACTTCTCAAAAGTCTCCGCGCTGAGGCGCTCTCCCGTGAGCACCCATTGGAGGTCCTTGTAGTCGATTTCGAGCTCCTCCTTCCAGGGTCCCGCGAAGACGCCGCTCGAGAGGTCGGTCATGCCCGCCTGGTAGGGGTAGCACTCCGTGCTGATGTCCATGCCGCGGGCACGGGCCTCCGCGATCATGCCGAGGTGCCGCGAGGTGCCGCGGATGGACGTCGAATGCAGGTGGACCACGTGCAGGGGCGCGCCGGTGACGGCCGCGGCGGCGATGACCTCCTCGAGCGCCATGGTGCTGTTGTGGGGCTCCTTCATCCCGTTGTGGCGCATGTGGACGTGGCAGGAGGCGCCGAACTCGGCGGCGGCGCGGAAGGCCTCGAGGATCTCCCAGCGCGAGGCGGCGGCGGTGTACTGGATGCCGAAGCCGACGGCGAGGGCGCCCCGGCGCAGCCCGTGCCGGAGGCGGCGCCGGATCTCCGCGATCGTGGTCTCGTCGCCCTCCAGGGTGGCCGCTTTCGAGGTGGAGGCCGGCAGGAAGGCCGGAGGGTCGCCGAACACGGCCATGCGCACGGGGATATGCCCGATCGAGACGCCGAAGTGGATGCGGGATCTGCCGGTGCGTTCCGCGTACCACGGGTCGACGTCCGCGGTGCCGACTTCCAGTTCGAGAGCGGTGGTCACGCCGTCGCGGGCCTTGAGGTCGTAGCTGCGGGCGTCCTGTCCGTGCGCGTGCAGGTCGATGAAGCCGGGGGAGACCACCTTGCCGCGCGCGTCGATCTCGGCGCGGCCCTGGATCGGAGCCCCGGTGATCGACGCGATCCGTCCTTCGCGGACGCCGACGTTGCGGACGGCGTCGAGCCCGGTCTCCGGATCCATGACGCGCCCGCCGAGGATGACGACGTCGAAGTCGCCGCCTCCGGGTCCCGCGACCTGGCAGCCGGCGAGCAGGAGGAGGGGGCACAGGCTTCTGATCATGGGTCGATTCTATGCTTGAGGTGACAGGGGGGCCACCGTTTGATAAAACGGGGACCTATGAGAAATCCGATCCAGACCGACCGCGCGCCCAAGCCCATCGGGCCCTATTCGCAGGCCATCGTCGAGGGGGAGTTCATCTTCCTCGCGGGACAGGGCTGCACGAACCCCGCCACCGGGCAGCTGGAGAAGGGCGACGTGAAGCAGGAGACGCGGCGCACCTTCGAGAACATGAAGGCCATCCTCGAGGCGGCGGGCTCGTCGCTCGAAAAGGTCCTCAAGTGCAACGTGTATCTGCGCGACATCAACGACTTCCAGGCGATGAACGAGGTCTACGCGAGCTACTTCAAGACGCCGTATCCCGCGCGCACCACGATCCAGGCCGGCGCGCTGCCGGGCGGGATCGCCGTCGAGATCGAGTGCGTCGCGAAGAAGTAGCCCATGGATGCGCAGGAGCTCGACACGCCGGCCCTCTACGTCGATCTCGACGTGCTGGAGCGCAACCTCCGCCGCATGCAGGAACGCTGCCGCGACTGGAAGGTCGGCCTGCGACCCCATACGAAGACGCACAAGATCCCCGAGATCGCGCAGATGCAGCTCCAGGCCGGCGCGATCGGCATCACCGTCGCGAAGCTGGGCGAGGCGGAAGTCCTGCCCGGCCACGACGTCCTCATCGCGTATCCCCTGATGCCCGAGAAGCTGCCGCGGCTCCGCGAACTCGCCAAATCCCGGCGCGTGACCGTGGCGGTGGACTCCGTCCAGGCCGCGCAGGGGCTGCCCGGGATCCGGACGCTGGTGGAAATCGACGTCGGCGTCGGCCGTTGCGGCGCGCAGACGCCGGAGGAGGCGGTCGCCGTCGCGAAGGCCGCGAGCGATTTCCAGGGGATCTTCTACTGGCCGTCGTGGCTGGACGACGCGGGATTCAAGGCGGCCTGCGACAAGGTCGAGGCGACGATCTCCGCGCTGAAGCGGGCGGGCTTCGAGTGTCCGATCGTCAGCGGCGGCTCGACGCCCGGCGCGGGGAAGACCCCGCTCATCCCGCGGACCACCGAAATCCGGCCCGGCACGTATGCGTTCTACGACGTCTCGAGTCTCGAGGCGGGCTGCTGCAGCGAGGCGGAGTGCGCCCTGCGCGTTCTCGTCACCGTCGTCAGCACGTCGGTGCCGGGGCAGTGCCTCATCGACGGGGGCTCGAAGACGTTCTCCAGCGACGCGACGCGCGGCCCCGGGACCTTCGGCCGTTTCGTGGGGCGGCCCTGGACGATGCGCAAGATGAACGAGGAGCACGGCTACGTCGAGACGCAGGGGCCCGCGAGGATCGGCGAGAAGGTCTGGGTGATCCCGAGCCACGTCTGCTCCACCGTGAACATGCACGACGAGATCTGGTACGGCCGCGGCGGGCGCGTCGAGGGGAAGTGGCGCGTGGCCGCCCGGGGCAGGGTCCGGTGAAGGTCCTCTCCGGCGGGGTGAGCGGCGACGTCGTGCTCACCGACGAGGGGCACGTCCGCAAGCGGTTCCTGCCGAAGCTGAAGGTCGCGATGGAGTGGCTGAGCGATCCGCGCCGGGTTTTCCGGGAGATCGACAGCCTGCGCGCCTGGGGGCGCATCGCAGGCCCGGACTGCGTCCCGCAGATCCTGTCGGTGGAGCCGGAGTGCTTCGCGTACACGATGCGCTACGCCGAGGGGCCGACGTGGAAGGATCAGCTGCTGGCGGGCGAGGTGCGGAACTCGATCGCGCATGAGCTGGGGCGCCGCCTGGCGCTCGTGCACCGGAGGCCGGATGCGGAGGCCGCGCGGACGCTGGCGGGGCAGGGCTTTTTCCCCGAATTGAGGATCGAGCCGTATTACGAGACGACGGCGCGGCGGCATCCGGACCTCAAGATCCGCGCGGAGTTCCGGCGGGAGACGCTGGTGCACGGGGACTACAGCCCGAAGAACATCCTGCTGCACGCGGAGGGGGTCTGGGTGCTGGACCACGAGGTGGCGCACTGGGGGGATCCGGCCTTCGACCTGGCGTTCATGCTGAACCATCTGCTGATCAAGGCGTTCATCCGCGCGGACGCGCGGTACCGGGACGCGGCGCAGGTCTTCCTCGACGCGTACGGTCCGTCCGCGGAGCTGGAGCGCCGGACGCTCTACCATGTGGCGGTGCTGATGCTGGCCAGGGTGGACGGGAAGTCCCCGCTGGCCTATCTCGGCGAGGAGGAGCGGATCCGCCTGCGGAGCCTCGCCCGGCGCCGCCTCCACGAGCCCGTCGAAAAGCTCGATCGCTTCCTACCCTGATTCAACAAAACAGCCCGTCTGCTTTGTTGCCCCGCAGAGGCAACAAAGCAGACGGGCTGTTTTGTTGGGTTGGGGCTACCTGGCGGTAGGAATCAGCGGAGCAGGCGGGAGAGCGACTTGAACTCCTCGGTGCCGGCGCGGCCCAGCAGGTCGAAGATCAGCGCCTCCACGGAGCTGACCATCGCCCCCGCCCGCGTGCAGAGGTCCAGGCCGACGGCGCGGTTCGCGGGACTGCGCGACAGCACGGCGTCGGCGGGCACGAAGACCCGTGCCCCCAGCTCCCGCAGGCCCCGCACGGTCTGGTAGACGCAGACGTGCGTTTCCATGCCGACGACGATCCAGCGCGTCCGCCCGGTACGCTTCCAGAGGGCGGCGAAGGCCGGGTCATCGGTGCAGGCGAAGTGAAGCTTCTCGAAGCGGTGCAGGTCCAGCGGGCCCGCCGCGAGCGCCGTCTCGAGGGCCGGGACCGTGGGTCCCAGCCCCTTGGGATACTGCTCGCTCACGAGCACCGGCAGCTTCAGGAGCCGGCAGGCCTCGATCAGGATCGCGATGCGGCGTTCGCAGTCCGGACGCTCCGCCGCGGGCATGGCGGCCGCGAGCCGCTCCTGGAAGTCCACGAGCAGCAGGGCCGTCTCGGCCGGCGGCAGGCGCAGGTCGTCCAACGTGGGCATTCCGGAATCCTAGCGACCCGGGGAACTGTCGAGAAGAGGAACTCGCCGCCCCCCTGATTTGCGTATAGAGTCTGGCGGATCGCCCTTACAATCGACCCTGTCCTCATGATGCTTCGCCTGTTCGTGCTCGGCCTGCTGGCGGCCCCCGCCGTCTGCAACATCCCCGTCTTCCGCTACGCCCTCGAACGCTGGCGGCCCTCCGTCTACGACCTCGTCCTCTTCCACCGCGGCCCCCTCAGCGCGCCTCAGCGGGCCGTGCTCGACCGCCTCCGCGACGTCCGCGCGAACGTGGAAATCGACCGGGTCGACCTCGCCGCGCCCCTGGAACCCCGATGGCGGAAGCTGCTCGAAACGCTCAAAGCCGAGCCCCCCTTCGCCGTGCTCTTCTACCCGGGTTCCGATGCGGTCGCCTGGCAGGGCTCCCTGGACGACCGGGCCCTCGGCGTCGTGCTCGATTCCCCGGTCCGCCGGGAGACCGCGCGCCGCCTCCTCGCGGGGGACTCCGCCGTCTGGCTCTTTCTCCCCTGCGGCAAGCCCGAGGAGGACGCGGCCGCCCGCGCGATGC
This sequence comes from uncultured Planctomycetales bacterium, assembly GCA_964619955.1. Taxonomy (GTDB): domain Bacteria; phylum Planctomycetota; class MHYJ01; order MHYJ01; family JACPRB01; genus JACQFK01. The sequence continues at coordinate 72,849 of CAZUJF010000004.1, read as the reverse complement.
TCGTCCGGGAACTCGCCCGGCTCGAAGGTTCGCTCCAGCTGCCGCCCCGCCTGCCGTCGGATCCGCCGCTGCTCAGCGACGCGCCCGTGAAGCTCTCGTTCCCGGTCCTCGACCTGCGCCGCGACGACCCCGCCGAAGCCGCGTTCGTCCAGCTCCTCCTGCGCAGCGACACCGATCTGCACGGCCCCGTGGTGTTCCCGGTTTTCGGACGCGGCCGCGCGCTCTGGGCCCTGGCGGGGAAGGGCCTGCACGCCGCCACCCTCCAGGAAGCGGCCGCCTTTCTCGCCGGCGCCTGCTCCTGCGAGGCGAAAGAGCTCAATCCCGGACTCGACCTGGTCTTCGCGACGGATTGGGACGCCGCCGTCGGCGCTCCCGTGCCGGAGGCTGCGGCGCCTCCCGTGGTCTTGAAGCCCCGTGCCGCCGCGCCTCCGCCGCCCCTGGATGAAACGCCCGGACCCTCGCCGCTGCTCCGCCTCTCCCTGGTCGCCGCGGGCGTGCTGGTCCTCATCACCGGCTGGCGCTTGCTGAAGGGACGCCCGTGATCCTGACCCTGCTCCTGCTCGCGGCCCAGGACTGGCCGTCCTGGCGCTACGACGCCGCCCGCACGTCCTCCTCCCCCCACGCGCTTCCCGAGGAGCTTCGCGCCGAGTGGCGTCTTGAGCTCCCCCCGCGCCGGCCCGCGTGGCCCGACCAGCCGCGGATGCAGATCGACGCCGTCTACGAACCCGTCGTCGCCGGACGGAAGCTGATCGTGCCGTCGATGGAAATCGACGGCGTCGTCGCGTACGACACCCGCCGCGGCGTCGAGCTCTGGCGCTGCTGGGCCGACGGGCCCGTGCGCTTCCCCGCGGTGATCGCCGAGGGCCGGGTCTATTTCGCGTCCGACGACGGCTATCTGTACTGCGTCGCGCTCGAGACCGGGGTTCTGCAGTGGCGCTTCCGGGGCGGCCCTTCGGACCGTCTCGTGCTCGGCAACGAACGGCTGATCTCCACCTGGCCCGCGCGGGGCGCGCCGGTCGTCGCGAACGGCCGCGTCACGTTCGCCGCCGGCATCTGGCCCTTCATGGGCATCTTCATCCACACGCTCGATGCGAAGACCGGCCGGGCGCTCTGGACCACGGACGGCGACGGCTCCGTCTACATGCAGCAGCCCCACAACACCGATTCGTTCGCCGGCGTCGCCCCGCAGGGGCCGCTCGCGCTGCTCGGCGACAAGCTCCTCATCCCCGGCGGGCGCTCGGTGCCCGCGCTCTATGAGGCGAAGAACGGGAAGCTCGTCCATTTCAAATTCGCCGACAACGGCCGCCGCGGAGGCGCCGACGTCGTTGCCGCTGGAGACGTCTATTTTGCGGCCGGCGCCGCCTTCGACGCGGCGACCGGGTTGTTCGTGGCGGACTACGCCCGCGAGTTGGTCGTCACGCGGGACCGCTTCTACCACGCCGGAAAGAAGAAGGATCTCATCTCCGCCGCGCCGCCGGCGTCCACTATCGTGGAAGCCCCCGACCGCAAGGGCGTCCTCGTCAAGAAGAAGACCTGGAAGACCGGCCGCTCCGAAAGCGCCGAGTCCCCGCTCATCACCTGCCTGATCAAGGCGGGTCCGCGGCTCTATGCGGGCGTGGACGGCGCGGTGCGGGTGTACTCGGAGGGGGAGCGTCCGAGGCTGCTCGCGGAACATGCGGTCGAGGGCACGCCCGCCTCGCTGCTGGCGGCGGACGGACGGCTCTTCGTCGTCACCCGGGAGGGCTGGATTCACGCCTTCAGCGGGGAAGCCCGGGAACCCCGCGTCCTCGCCCGCCGCGCGACCCCCGAAATCCCGGATCGGGCCGGCTATGAGGTGCTGTACTCGAAGGCTCCGGCCGCCGAACTCGTCCCGCGCATCGGGAAGTCGGCCCATCACGTGATCGTTGTGCATCCGGACGAAACGGTGGTGGCCGAGCTTCGCCGCCTGCTGCCGGACTACGGGCGTGCGGGCGTGGCGCTGCGCGGGACTCCGGAATCGACCCAGCTGCCGTCCTATCTGGCCTCCCAGGTGGAACTGCCGGGGGCGACCCCGTCGCCGGACCTGCTCGCGCGGGTCTACGGGATCCTCCGCCCCCACGGCGGCCGCCTGCTGCTGCCGGGGGGAGGGGAGGATCTGGACCGCCGCGCGGCCGGCCTCGACGGCGTCAAAGTGGCGGAACTCAACGGCGTTCCGTGCCTGCTGAGGCCCGGCGCGCCCGCGGGGGCCGCGGACTGGACCCATGAGAACGCGGACGCGGCCAACACGCGCGTTTCCCGGGACAAGCGCGTGCGCGCGCCGCTGGGGCTGCTCTGGTTCGGCGGACCCTCGCACGAGGGCATCCTGCCGCGGCACGGGCACGGTCCCCAGCCGCAGGTGCTCGAGGGCCGCCTCTTCATCGAGGGCGTCGACAAGCTGCGGGCCATCGACATCTACACGGGACGCCTGCTCTGGGAGACGTCCCTGCCGGGGGTCGGCGACTTCTTCAACAACACGGCGCACCAGCCCGGAGCCAATGCGACGGGGTCGAACTTCGTCTCCACCCCGCAGGGGATCTTCATCGCCTGGAAGGACCGCTGCGTGCGTCTGGATCCCGAAAGCGGCCGCATCCTGCGCGAATACCGCCTCCCCGACGGCCGGGGGGACTGGGGCGGGATCACGTTCGTCGACGGCGTGCTCATCGGCGGGGCCGAGCCGCTGAACGACGTCGTCGTGAACCGGATGACGGAGGGCGGCTTCGACGATCCGCTGGCCGGCACGACGGCCGAAAAGGAGAAGAACCCGCTCATCAAGAAGCTGAGCTCCTTCCGGGGCGACAACGATTCGTTCTCGTCCAGCCGCCGGCTGGTGGGGCTGGATCCGGACAGCGGCCGCGTGCTCTGGACCGTCCAGGCCCGCGCGGGCTTCCGCCACCATACGCTCTGCGCCGGGGGCGGGCGGCTCTACGTCATCGACCGCCACTCGGGACCGCAGGCGGACCGCCTGAAAAAGAAGGGGATGAGGGACCCCCTGCCGCCGCGCCTGCTGGCGTTCGACGTCAAGGACGGGCGCGAACTCTGGCGCATCGAGGACGGAGTCTTCGGGACGTGGCTCAGCTATTCGGCCGGACGCGATATGCTGATCGAGGCGGGGCGCGTGGCGCGGGATTCGCTCGTGGACGAGCCCAAGGGCATGATCGCGCGGCAGGGGGCCACCGGCGCCCAGGTCTGGTGGAAGAAATCCAATTCGGGCCCGGCGATGATCCACGGGGACACGATTTTCATGGCGGATCGCGCCTGCGATCTGCTGACCGGGCAGCCCCGGGGGCGCCTGCATCCGCTCACGCTGCTGCCGGTCGAGTGGATCTACGCCCGCACGTACGGCTGCAACACGCCGATGGTTTCCGAACACCTGCTGACGTTCCGCTCGGGGGCCGCCGGATTCTTCGACCTGGCCGGCGACGGCGGCACCGGCAACCTCGGCGGCTTCCGTTCCAGCTGCACGAACAACCTCGTGGTGGCGGGCGGCGTGCTCTGCGCGCCGGACTACACGCGGACCTGCATCTGCAGCTACCAGAACCAGACCTCGCTCGCGCTCGTGCCGATGCCGGAGAACGAGATGTGGACCTTCTTCGGCTCGTCGGAGCTGAAGGGGGCCGTGCGGCGCATCGGCGTGAACTTCGGCGCGCCGGGGGACCGCCGCGATCCCGACGGCACGCTCTGGCTGGAATATCCCTCGGCCGGGGGGAAGTCCCCCCAGGCGCCCGTGCTGATCGGCGGGGACAAGCTGGAGTACTTCCGGCGGCATTCGAGCGTCGCGTCCGGCGAAGGGCCGTCGTGGGTGAGTTCTTCCGGGGCGAAGGGCGTGCGCGAAGTCGTCCTGACGCTCGACAAGAATGCAAAAGAGGATCGCGACTGCCGGGTGAGGCTGCACTTCATCGAGCCGGACGGCCTGGCGCCGGGCGCGCGGGTCTTCGACGTGTCGATCCAGGGCGAGACCGTGCTCGAGAACTTCGATCCCGCGCGGGAGGGCGGCGGGCCCTGGCGCGCGACCGTGCGCGAATTCGGTCCGCTTCCGATCGGCAAGGAGCTCAAGGTGAAGTTCAAGGCGCGCAGCGGGACGCCGATCCTCTGCGGGATCGAGGTGCTCCCGGCGGACGCGGAGCTCCTGCTGAAGCCGGAATCGCCGGAACGGATCGTGGTGGCGGAGTCCGCGCGCCCGGTTTCGTCCCCGGATTCCGATGCGGACGACGATCGGCCCTTCCGCTGGCCGCCGGGCCTGGAGGCGTTCCTCCTGGTCCTGCTGGGAACCCTGAGCTTCTATCTGCTCTTCACGCGGCTCCGGGTGCGGAGGGCGGCGTGAAGCGCTGGGCCGCGTTCCTGGGCTCGCTCGCCCTCTTCGGCGTGCTCCTGGTACAGCTGATACCGGTGCAGGAGAGCGAAGCGGGGCCGCTGCTCGTCTATTGCGCCGCCGGCATCCGGCCGCCGGTCGAGCAGCTGCAGGCCGCCTTCGGGGGCAAGGTGCAGATGCAGTATGGCGGTTCGCAGACGCTGCTGGCGAACCTCCAGGCGTCCCGCACGGGAGATCTCTACATTCCGGCGGACGACACGTATCTCGAGCTGCTGCGCGCCCAGGGGCTGCTCCGCGAGGTGCTGCCGCTCGCCGAAGTCCGGCCGGTGCTCGCCGTTAGGAAGGGCAACCCGCTCCAGGTGCGGAGCCTGGCCGATCTGCGGCGTCCGGAACTCAAACTGTCGCTGCCGCTGCCGGAAGCTGCCGCGGCCGGAAAGCTGGTGAAGGAGGCTCTGCTGAAGTCGGGGCATTGGAAGGACCTGGAGAAGGCGGCGCGGGTCACCAAGACGACCGTGAATGAAGTCGCGAACGATCTCAAGCTGGGCGCCGCGGACGCCGGGTTCGTCTGGGATGCGACGGTGCGGCAGTATCCCGAGCTCGAGGCCGTGGACCTGCCGGAACTGGCCTCGTCGCGGGGCAGCGTGTCCGCCGCCGTGCTGGCGACGAGCCGGTGGCCACAGATGACTCTGCGTTTCGCGAGGTTCCTTTCGTCCGCGGAGGGCGGCGCGGAGGCATTCCGGAAGGCGGGGTATACGCCGGTCTCCGGGGACCGTTGGGAGGAGCGTCCGGAACTCGTGCTGCATGCGGGGGCGATGCTGCGCCCGGCGATCGAGCCCACGATCCAGGCCTTCGAGCGCCGCGAGGGCTGCGAGGTCGTCCGCGTCTACAACGGCTGCGGCATCCTGGTCGCGCAGATGCAGGCGGGGGCCAAACCCGACGTCTATTTCGCCTGCGACCGCTCGTTCATGGAGATGGTCAAGGACCATTTCGGGGACGTCTCCGACATCTCCCTCAACCAGCTGGTCATTCTGGTGAAGAAGGGGAATCCCCACGCGGTGCGCACGTTGAAGGACCTGGGCAAGCCCGGCCTGAAGCTCGGCGTGGGGCACGAGAAACAGTGCGCGCTGGGGGCGCTGACGCAGGAGACGCTGCGGCAGGGGAAAGTGCTCGAGGCGGTGATGAAGAACGTCGTCGTGCAGGCGCCCGCGGGCGATCTGCTGGTGAACCAGCTGCGGGCGGGCGGGCTCGACGCGGTCGTGGCGTATGTGAGCAACGCGGCTGCGGCGGCGGACGAACTGGACGCGATCGCCGTCGATCTTCCCTGCGCGCTGGCGGTGCAGCCGGTGGCCGTGTCGCGAACCTCGACCCGCGCCCGGCTCGCCGGGCGTCTGGTGGACGCGCTGCGCACGCCGGAGTCGCGGGCGCGCTTCGAATCCGAAGGCTTCCGTTGGAAGGCCCCCTGATCCATGGCCCTCTCGCGCGTCGACCGGCCCTTCCTCCTCGGGCTCTCCCTCCTGGGCGGGGGCTATATCCTGCTCATCGTCCTGATGCTGGGCGCCGACTTCTTCTATGCCGGCCCGCTGGACCTGCTCCGCGCGCTCGCGGACAAGAACATCCAGTTCTCGATCAAGCTGAGTCTGGCGACGTCGATGATCGCCGCGCTGCTTTCCCTGCTCGTGGCCGTTCCGCTGGGCTATCTGCTCTCGCGGCGGCGTTTTCCGGGGCGGGCGCTCGTGGATGCGCTCGTCGACATCCCCATCGTGCTTCCTCCCCTGGTGGTGGGTCTCAGTCTCCTGATTTTGTTTCAGACGGCGCCCGCGCGCTGGTTCGAGCGGACGTTCTTCAACGTCACGTATGCGGTGCCGAGCGTGATCCTCGCGCAGTTCGCCGTCTCGGCGGCGTTCGCGGTACGGACGATGAAAACGGCGTTCGATCAGATCCCGCCGCGCACCGAGGACGTCGCGCTGACGCTGGGCTGCACGCGGGCGCAGGCGTTCTTCCGGGTCACGCTTCCGGAGGCCCGCCGGGGCATGCTTGCGGCGGGCACCCTCGCGTGGGCCCGGGCCCTGGGCGAATTCGGCCCCGTGCTCGTGTTCTCGGGGGCGACGCGGATGCGCACGGAGGTGCTCTCGACGACCGTGTTTCTCGAGCTGTCCGTGGGCCAGTTGAAATCCGCCGTGGCGGTCTCGCTGCTGATGATCCTGCTGGCGGTGATCGTGATCCTGGCCGTGCGTCGCGCGGGGGTTCCGCGGCCATGATTTCGATCGAGCATCTCGCGGTCCGCAGCGGGGCGTTCGCGCTCGCCGGGATCTCGCTCGAGATCCCCGCGGGGGCCTACGGGGTCCTGATGGGCCGCACGGGCGGCGGCAAGACCACGATCCTCGAATGCGTCGCGGGCCTGCGCGAGCCCGAAGCGGGACGCATCCGGCTCGGGGGCGTGGACGTGACGGCACTTCCTCCCGCGGAGCGCGGGATCGGGTATGTGCCGCAGGACCTGGCCCTCTTCAAGACGCTGACGGTGCGCGAGAATCTCGCATTCGGGCCGCGGGTGCGGGGCTGGGCGGAGTCCGAGATCGCCGTCCGCGTCGGCGAGCTGGCCGACCTGCTGGGGATCCGGGGCCTGCTGGACCGTCTCCCGCAGGGGCTGAGCGGCGGCGAGGCGCAGCGGGTCGCTCTGGGCCGGGCGCTGGCCGCGCGTCCGAAGGTGCTCCTGCTTGACGAGCCGCTCGGCGCGCTGGATGATGAGACCTGGGAAGGCCTGGTGGAGCTGCTGCGGACGCTTCGGGGTCGCGAGCAGCTGACGGCGCTGCACGTGACGCATCGCGTCGAGGAGGCGCGCCGCCTGGCCGACCGCGTGTTCATCCTGGACGGCGGCTGCGTCCGCGAGCAACGCAACGGGGATCCGGCATCATGAAGCTGAACATCCGCTACTCGGCTCAGGCGCGCGCGGCGACGGGGCTGGACCGGGAGGAGATCGACCTCGACGAGCCCATCTCGGTGCACGACCTCATCGTCCGCCTGGCGCGCCAGCACGGCACGGCGTTCCGCCTGCTGGCCCTCGACACGCACGGCTGTCCTCATCCCGCGCTGCTGGTCGTCCTCGGCGACGAGCAGGTGCGCTCCGGCGACCACCGGCTGTTGAAGGGTGGGGACAACGTCACGATCCTGACCCCGATCTCCGGAGGATAGATGCCCCGCTCCCGCGCCCTGCTGAGCAGCGATGAGAAAGCCGTCTACGAGTGGCAGCTGTCCATCCCCGGCTTCGGGGAGGCGGCGCAGGAGAAGCTCAAGGCGGCCTCGGTCCTGGTGACGCGCATCGGCGGGGTGGGCGGCGCGGCGGCGACGTACCTGGCGGCGGCGGGGGTGGGGAAGCTCATCCTGGCGCACGAGGGGAAGATCCGCGCGGGGGACCTGAACCGGCAGACGCTGATGACGGCCGCGGGGATCGGCAAGAAGCGGGTGGAGTCGGCGTCGGCCCGCCTGCGCGAGCTGAATCCGCGGGTGGAACTGCTCACGGTCCCGGCGAACGTGGACGCCTCGAACGTCGCGCGGCTGGTGGGGGAGGCGGACCTCGTGGTGGACGCCGCGCCGCTCTTCCAGGAGCGTTTTGCGCTGAACGGGGAGATCGTGAAGCGCGGCAAGCCGATGGTGGACGCGGCGATGTACGAGTTCGAGGGGCGCCTGACGACGATTCTGCCGGGGAAGGGGCCCTGCCTCGCGTGCCTGTATCCCGACGATCCGCCCGCCTGGAAGCGGCAGTTCCCGGTGCTGGGGGCGGTGGCGGGCGCGCTGGGCTGCCTCGCGGCGACGGAGGCCGTGAAGGTCATCTGCGGCCTCGGCGAGCCGCTCGTGGGCCGGCTCCTGCACGCCGACCTGCGGACGATGGAGTTCCGCACGCTCAAGGTCCACCGCGACGCGCACTGCCGCGTCTGCGCCGGGGCCTGAGCCCGGGCGTCTTGAGGAGCGGGGTGCTTGATTGCGCGTCAGCCTGCTGTGGAACGAGCCCGATAAGGAAGGCGGTTTCATCCCGTCCGGGATCGAAGGGACGATCGAAGCCGGGATCGGGCGAAAAGCAAGGCTGCGGGCCAAAGCGTGGCAACGCCGCCTCGCGGCGCAGGGTGAGGCCGATGCGGGCTGGAATTGGTCGCGCTTCCTGAAAGAATTCTCGCTGGCCGAGGCCGCGGGTCTTGGCAGGTATCTCCCCTTTTCGCTCTGGGCGCTTGGAGAGTTGCAAGGTCTGATGATCATCGAGGTTTCCGGCGTCAGGCACCGGACGCGGGTTTCAAACCGCCCCCAGGCGTATGTCGAGTACCTCAGTGTCGCGCCTGACAATCGGGCGAGTCTTCGGGATCCCCGGAGCGTGATCGGGTGCGGGTCGGCGCTGCTGGCCGTCGCGCGAAGTGAAAGCTTCCGCCGTGGGTGGCAGGGGAGGCTGGGGCTTCATTCGCTGCCCGGGGCGATCCGCTATTACAAGGCGCAGGGGTTTCGGGATCTCGGAGCCGATCCCCGCGAGGACGGCTGTCACTACCTGGAGTTTTCGGGTAGGCTGTAGGAGTGAACGCGATGAGGTTCGACAAACAGTCCGAGGAATGGGGCCGGCGCGGGCTGGAATTGGAAAAGCGGGGGATCGTTCCCGGGAACATCGGGAGCGAGGCCCGCATCGAACGGTTGAAGCTCTGGCGCCGGAAGGCGCGGTTTTATCGAAGCCTCGTGGTGCGTGCCGCGAAGAGCCAACTGAAAATCACGATCGTCGAGAAGCCTGAACTGGCCGGGAATTGCGTCACGCTGGGGATGATCCTTGAACTGCCGTTGCAGGGCGACGGCCGGGCGCTCTCCGGCAAGGCGGGCTCGGCCTTTGAAGCCCTGGTGAAGGGTGCCGTGGGTACCGGGCGGAAGCCCATGCGGCGCCGCGTCCGCAAATCGAAGCTGGCCTGAGCCTTCACGAGGACGGCTGCCCCCTTCACGCGCAGAGGCTGCCCACACGCAAACGCACCGCGACGCGCACGGCCGCGTCTGCGCCGGGGCCTGAGCCCCCTCCGCTCCAGGCCGGGGTACACTACTCTTAGCCATGGCACGGAAGAAACGCCGGATCATCGTGTATTCGCTGCTGGGCGTCGCTCTGGTCGTCATCGGAGGATTCGCTCTGCGGGGGTTGAGGCAGTCGCAAATCGCTTCGAATGAGCGCAGCGTGTCGGCGGCCCTCAAGACGCTCGCCAGCGCCGAGGCCGATTTCCGGGCGAACGACCGGGACGGGAACGGGGTGAACGACTTTTGGACGGGGGATGTCGCCGGGCTCTTCAATCTCGTGATCCAGGGCCGGGAACTTCAGCTGATCGCGAGGGAACTTGCGGAAGCGGATGCGGATCCGCTCCGGCCGATGGTGAAAGCCCCCCGGCCCTACAGGGGATATTATTTCGCGGCGCTCGAGACCGACGAATCCGATCCCGTGCGCGCCGAGCGATTCTACGGGCAGGACACCGGGGGCAGTCCGGCCCGCGGCAAGGTTCATCACCACAGCAAGTTTGGATTCGTCGCCTATCCTGCGGAGCCGGGCGTCACGGGGGGCTTCGATTACCTCTTGAACGAAGGCAACACGATCATCCGATTCCCGGCCACGGGAAAGCGCCCCAGGCAGTGGCCGTCGCATGAGCAGCTCAAGGGCCTCTTCACGGGGCGCTGGAGCGGGGGAGACGACTGATAGGCGAGGGTCGGCCGCAGTCGCGGCCAGGCGGGGACGGCGGCCCCTACCCGAACATCTGGGTCCAGAACTTCTCGAAGTTGCCGACGCCGAGGGTGGCGTAGTCGCGGACCATGTTCTGGTGGTGGCCGAGGCTGAAGAACCAGGCCCAGAAGGAGTCCTCCGGCTTCGGGCTGCCCATGAAGATGTTCTCGCCGCCCGCGGAGGTCCCCATCCGCGCCGCCCGGTCGCCCGGCGTGCGCTTGCCCGGCACGGGGGACATGTGGTCGAAGAAGTCCTTCTCCTTCATGTCCTTCGAGTGGTCCCGCGCCGCCTCGCAGAGCTTCACGTCGATCTTCAGCGGCGCGCGGCCGAAGACGATCCGGTAGAGGTTGGTCTGCCAGATCTGCGCGTACTCCGGCGCCGGGATCTTCTCGCGGAGCGCGGCGTTGTCCGCCATGATCTTCGCGTCGCGCTTCTCCAGCAGCGCGAAGGTCTGGGTCTCGTCCTGGCTGCGGAAGTGGTCCTTCGCCAGCTGCGCCAGGCCCTCTTTCTCAGGGACCCCGGCGGCTTTCTGCCAGGCGGCGATCTCGTCGATCCGGGCCTTCGCGGCGGCGAATTTCTCGTCCTTGTCCGCCTCCTGCGTCTCGAAGAACGTGCGCTTCCAGAGCTCCTTCACCGGCGCTTCCATGGCCTTGGTGTTGCCGGCCCCGAGCAGCGCCTGCAGCGCCTTCTGTTTTTCGGCGATCTCCAGGGGGTTCCAGCCCTTGCGGGACTGGACCGCGAGGACCCTCAGCGCCCGGGCGCGCTCGGTCTGCGCCTTCTTCAGCCAGGTCGTGCCCAGCGTGCCCAGCGTCTTCTTGAGTTTCGTCTGCGTGGGCGCGTCCGGCGCGGCCTTGAGCACCTCGAACGACGCCTTCCGCTGCTCGGCGTCCTCTCCTCCCAGGCCCTTGAAGGCCTCGGAGACGGCGTTGTCCTGGAGCAGCAGCGGGGCGAGGATCAGCAGCAGGACGGCTTTCATATCACAGGAAGAGACACCGCGGGCGGCCGGACTTCGTCTATTTTTTCCCGGACGGCGGCGGCGTCGGACGGGTGCCGAGCATCTGCGTGAGGCTCAGCGCGTTCATGGCCGCCCCGTAGACCTTGCCGCCCGCGGCGGCCCAGCGCTCCTGGACGGGGAAGCTTCCCAGCGAGCAGTTGTCCGCGACATCCTGCAGCGAGAGCAGTTCGCGGCCCAGGGCCTGCGTCCAGGTGGTCCAGCCGGCGCCCTTGCGCTGCTCCCGGTGCGCGGTGAAGAGCGTGCCGAAGTACCAATAGACGTAGTCGCGCCGCAGCGGGTCGGGGTTCGGCAGGTCCTTCTCGATGAGCTTGTCTGCGGCGGCGTAGCCGGCGGAAGGCCGGCCCTCGATCTGGAGCCGCGCGAGGCTGGCGAACGCGGTCAGCGTGTCGTGATGCGCGTAGGTCTCGTTCCCGGTCAGGTTGACCTTGCCGGGCAGCTGGGGCGAGTAGAAGAGGTGCCCGTCCTTCTTGTCCGTCACGCTGTCGTACCACTGGAGGATGTAGGCGAGGTTCGGCTTGGGGATCTCGACGCCGGCCTCCCGGCCCGCGAGGAGGGCCATCGCCCCCCACGACGTCATCCAGGTGTCGCTGGGGGCCGCGGGGACGTAGCCCCAGCCGCCGCCCTTGGTCTGCACCGTCAGGTCCCAGCGCAGCGCCTTGAGCGCGGCCTCGCGCACGCCGGCGCGCTCCCCGTCGGACCACTGCGAGGAGGAGGGGATCAGCTGCGCGGCGGCGAAGAGGGCGTACACGGCCAGGTGGTTCTCGAGCACGGGTTTGGCCGTGGCCCCCTTCGAGATCATGCCGTCGGCGGCCTGGTGCGAGAGCAGGGCGTGGATCGTCCGCTTGATCAGCGGGCCGACGGCCACGCCGCCGAGGACGGCGTCGCTTTCGGGCCCGAGCCCGGCGTTGAGGAACGCCACGAGGGCCAGGCTCGTGGCCCCGGTTTCGAGCACGGTGGCCGGCGCGGGTTTGCAGCCGGGTTCCTTGCAGGCGGTGCTCCAGGTGGAGGGGTTCCAGCTGCCGTCCGGGGCGGCGTGCCGCGCCAGCCAGCGGAGCGCGTAGAAGAGCATGCGGCCCTCGCGTCCGCGGGAGGTCCAGGAGGGCAGCCGGGCGAAATCCGGGGGCACGTCCGCCATGACGCGTCCGTAGCCGTCGCAGGCGGCGCAGGGAAAGCCGACGAGCGTGAAGAGGCTGCCCGAGCCGTCGCAGGCCGTGCAGAGGGCGAGGTCGGCGAAGAGGCGGAAATGCGACCCCGTGACGGAGGGGCGGGACTTCTTGCCGTCGCAGGCCGGGCATTTGACGGCCTTCTGCCCCGTGCAGGTGGGGCAGGCGATGACGCGGCGGCCCCGGCAGGCCGTGCAGGTGATGGAACCGCCCTCGGAGGGGTCGATGATCTTGCCCGTGCTCTTGCAGGGGAGGCAGACCTGGGCGCCCAGGCCGAGGCAGGCGCTGCAGGCGTAGCGGCCCTGGCCGCTGCACAGCTCGCAGGTGGTTTCGGCCTTGATGCGGTCGACGACGGTGTCGCAGATCTTGATCCAGGCCGGGTCGGTGGTGGAGCCGGCGAGCTTCTTCCAGCGGTCGGTGACGGCGGCGGCGTCGAAGCTCAGTTCCTTCACCGCGCAGAGGGCGCCGAGGTAGCGCGTCGCGAAGTCGGGGGACAGGGACGCCGACTCGGCGGCCTTGGCCAGCCAGAGGCCCGGGGGCTTGGAGAGCATGCCGGCCATTTCGAGGCGCGCCACGGAGGAGACCGGACCCCAGAGGTCGCCGGCGGGGGCCTTGCCCAGCCGGGCCTGCAGGAGCAGGGCGGGGTCGACCTTCAGCTTCTTCCGGGTCAGTTCCTGGAGGTGGGCGAGCGCGAAGAGCTGCAGCGCCTCGACCGGCTCGGCGCCGGCCGTGGAGATCTTCTGGGCGAGCAGTTCCAGCAGGGACTGGTGCTGCTCCGGCGTCAGCGGATCCGAGGCCTCGGTGAGCACGGGAACGGCCTCGAGATACTCGCCGAGGGCCGCCTGCACGGGACCCTGGAGCTTCCACTGCTCGTCGCTGCGGTTCAGGAACACCGCGGCGGCGCGCCAGAACGCGAAGGGGACCGTGCGGTTGCCGAACCAGCCGGCCGCGGCGCTGCGCTTCTCGGTCTCGGCCCGTTCCACGGGGCTGCGCAGGACGGAGTAGTGGATCAGGGCGGCGCCCGCGGCGGGCCGGACCTTGGCCGTGCGCCCGGCGGGCACGGCGGGCGCCGGCGTCCCCGGCACGGGCGGCTCGGGGGTCTTGGCCGGCACGGGCACCTTGGCGGTCTCCACGGGGGCGGCGGGCTCGGGTTTCTTGGCCGCGAGCGCCTCGGCGTCGGACACGCGCCGGAGGAACTCGTCCAGCTGCTGCCGCATCTGGGTCCGGCCCTCCCCCGAGGGGGCGTCGAGCGAGAGCGCCGAAATCAGGGCCGTCGCCTCGCGCCGGGCCTCGAGCGGCTTCTCGGCGGCCAGCAGCTGGGACGCCTTCTGGAGCCCTTCATTGAAGCGGGTGTTGATCGCGTTCTCCGCCGCCAGCGCCTTCTGGGCGACGCGGTTGCCGGCCGGCGTGGCCGACAGCTCGACGGGGAATTTCTTCAGCGCCTGCAGGGCCTCCGCGGGGCGGCCCAGTTTGAGATGGGCGTCGGCGTCGCTGATGAGATCCTTCGCGATGGTCTCGGCCTCCTCGCCCACGGATTTCTCGAAGTCGATGCGGGCGGCGGCGAAGAGCGCCTGCGCGGGCTTTCCGGCGAAACGCTCCTCCAGCTCCTTCCAGCGGGCGCGGACGAGGTCGTATTCCCCGTGTTTCCCCTGCGCCTCCTTCTGCACGCCCCGCATTTCCTCGAGCAGCCGTTTCACCTCGGCTTCCAGCAGGGACGCCTTGGAGACCGGCGCGGGCGCGGGAGCGGGCGGGGGCGCGGGCGGGCCGCCCCGGAAGACCAGGGCGAGGACGAGGATGAGGACCGCCGCCGCGGCGGAAGCGCCGATCAGCAGCGGTTTCCTGCCGCCGCCCTCGCGCGGGGCGCCCTCGAGCGCCGCGGGCGGAGCGCTGTGCCTTCCGGTGCGGGGCCCGAGCAGGCCGTCGAGCACGCGGAGGAGCTCGTCGTAATCCTTGAAGCGCTCGTCGCGGTGCTTGCGCAGCATGCGCAGGGTCAGCTTGGCCGCGCCCTCGGAAATCTGGGGGTTGAGGGTGCGGGGGTCGGGCGGGGGCTCGGTGACCTGCTTGGTCATCAGCTCCTGGGACGTGGCGGCGGTGAAGGGGCGCCGCCCCGTGAGCATCTCGAACAGCGAGACGCCGAGCGAATAGATGTCGCTGCGGTGGTCGAGGGGGTCCGCGCGGCACTGCTCGGGCGACGCGTACGCCGGGGTCGTGTGGACGGTCTCATCGTCGTCCCCGGCCGCGCCGTCGAGGGCCTTGACGGTGGTGGCGAGGCCGAAGTCGCAGATCTTGGCGGTCCCCTCGGGGGTGATGAGGATGTTCTTGGGTTTGATGTCGCGGTGGATGATGTTGAGCTGGTGGGCATGACGCAGGCCGCGCGAAATCTGCCGGGCGAGGGTGAGGGCCTTCACCTCGCCGAGCTTCTTTTCCTGTTTGATGAGGCGGAAGAGCGTCTCGCCCTTCACGTACTCCATGACGAAGTAGTAGCGGCCTTCGGATTCGCCGACGTCGATGGACCCCATGATGTTCTCGTGGGTGACCCGGCCCGCCGAGCGGGCCTCGCGCATGAAGCCCTCGACGTAGGCCTTGTCCTTGGCCAGTTCCGGGGGCAGCAGCTTGATGGCGACGAGCCGGTCGAGGCTTTCCTGGCGCGCGAGGTAGACGTCCCCCATGCCGCCCGAGCCCAGCCGCTTGACGAAGCTGTAGCCCTTGATGGGGGCGGGCAGGGGCGGCTCGCGGGAAGGCTCGTGTTTGGGGGCCGGGGTCGTGGTGCCCGGCGCCCGGCGGGCGGTGGCGGGCGTGCTGGTCTGTTTGGAGATCTTCAGGAGGGACGCGTCCGGGGCCGGCTTGGCGGCGCAGGCGGGGCAGACGGCGACGCCCGGCGCCAGGGCGGCGCCGCAGGCGCAGGAGGGGAGGGGGGCCTGGTCCGCCATCAAGCTGATCCTCGGGGTCTGAAAAATCTAACCCATCCCGACCTCGGGGGCAACGCAATTTCACGTCCGCGCCGCCCGGTACCGTCCCGCTCCTGCAAACCCATTTGATATACGGTTCCCGGGAGGGATTCGGTGTCGGGGATTCGGGATAAAAAAAAGACGCCCGGGGGACGGGTCCCCCGGGCGTCCTGAAAAGTCGCGGACGACGTCTACTTCTTGAGATGCTTGCTGACCAGGGCGGTCATCTCGAACATCGACACCGTCTTCTTGCCGCCGAAGACAACCTTCAGGGCTTCGTCGGCATTGATGTTCCGCTTGTTGACCTTGTCCTGGAGGCCGTTCTTCTTGATGTAGACCCACAGCTTCTTAGCCACCTCGCTCCGGGGGAGGGGCTTGGATCCGACCACCTTCGCCAGCGCCTCGCTGGGCTGGAGGGGCGCCATGAACGCGCTGTTCGCCTTCTTCGCTGCCATCGATGTCTCCTCTCCTATCTCTTCTGCTGCCCGAAACAATCGCTGCAGTAGACCGGACGATCGCCGCGCGGCTTGAAGGGGACGCGGGCCGGTTTTCCGCACGACCCGCAGGTCGCCTCGAAAAACTCCCGGGGTCCGCCGCCACCGCCGCCCCGACCGCCCCCGAAACCGCCGCCGCCGCCCCCGCCACCGGAAGCCTTGCGGG
This sequence comes from uncultured Planctomycetales bacterium, assembly GCA_964619955.1. Lineage (GTDB taxonomy): Bacteria > Planctomycetota > MHYJ01 > MHYJ01 > JACPRB01 > JACQFK01. The sequence continues at coordinate 57,014 of CAZUJF010000004.1, read as the reverse complement.
CGGAACGGCACGGGCCGCACCGCTTGGGTTCGTTCTGGAACCCGAGCTGCGCATACTTCTCCTGTTCGCCAGCCGTGAACGCGAAGGCCGCTCCGCAATCCACACACGTCAACTGCTTGTCGCTGTACATGACCTCAGCCTCGAAAGAACCCTACCACCAAAACAAACGCCAAGAGGGAAACGCCGGCGGCCGCGAATGCGGAAGCAGGCCGGCGAGCTCGAAAGGGGAATGGACTGAGGCCCTGGAGTGGGAGGGCTGCGCGGTCGTGTCCCCGGGAGCGGTTAAATCCACCGTGTTCAATGCTCTTAAATCCAGCGAGAGTCTATCCCAAGCTCTTGAAGAACGCAAACGGAATCTTAATCGTCGTCGCCTTCGTCCGATTCCGGCTTTTCGTCCTCGTCGTCCTCGTCCTTCTCCTCGGCATCCTCGGCCGGGGCGGGCTTGGCGGCCTTCTTCGGGGCGGCCTTCACCCGCTTGGGCTTCTGGGCGAGGACGCCCTTGTCGAAGGCTTCGAAGGCCTGGTCCCGGCCTTCGTTGGTCGGCTCGAATTCGGAGCAGACCTGGTCGAGATCCACCGGCACCAGATACCAGCCGTCCTTGCTGCGATAGACCATGCGCTGGATGCGCACGCCGGATTCGTGGATGTAGAGCTTGTCGGATTCCTTTTCCCAGCCTTTTGGAGTCGAGGCCGCCATGGTGTTGTTTCTCCGTTTCAGATCCGGCGATTATACGGAATCGGGCGCCCCCCGGGGGCGCTGCCCGAATTATTTCTTTTGCCAGGAAAAGCGGCGCCGGGCCGTGTCCCCCTGCTTCGCCGGCGGCGCAGCGGCCTTCGTCCCCGCCTCTTCCTCCGGCGGGGAGATGAGCGGCAGATCCTCCGAAGGGGCGGGCGGCGTTTCCAGGATCGCCGGGGCGGGTTCGACGGGCGGCGGCGCGGTCTCTTCGATCAGGGGAATTTCGATCCGCGGCTCCGGCTCCGGCTCGGGGGCGGGCGCGGCATCTCGGACGACCTGGAAGACGCCCGACGGTTCCTCGACGCGGCCCTCCTCGGGCACGGGCGCGATCAGTTCCGGCGGGGTCTTCTTCCAGCGCCGGGTCGAGGGCGCGGCGGGCGCGGGCTCGGGGGCGGGGGCCGGCAGGTCGCTCATCGCGTTGAACTCCTCGGGCGGCGGCGCCGGAAGCGCGGGCATTTCGCCGCGCAGGGGGCTCTCGCCCGTTCCAGAGACGGACTCGTGCAGCGTGGCCTTCATCCTCCGCGAACGGTCGCGCAGGGTGGCCAGCGCCGCCTCGATGGCGTCGGCGCCGTGATCCAGGTCGCCCGCCAGGTGTTCCGCCTCCTCGAGGCGGGCGCGCAGGGCCTGCCCGTCGCGGACGCGGCGGGCCGTCGCGTCCTGCTCCGACCGGCGCAATTCCTCGAGGCTCTCGAGGCGCTTCTGCACGGTCTCCAGCTTCGACTTGTAGGAGTCGAGCGTCGCGTTCAGGGCGGCGATGCTCGCGTCCTTCTCCGCGACCGTGCGGTCGGCGCTGCCCTGCAGGCGGTTGAGCGTCTCCTGGAGGCGGCGCCGCTCGCCGGCCTCGCGGTCCAGCGCCTGGCGGCTGTCCGTGATCTGGCGGTCCTTTTCGATGATGCGGGATTCCAGCTCGGCGCGGAGGTCCGTGAGCGACTTCTGGTGGCTCTGCGTGGTCTTGTCGAGCTGGTTCCGGTCGGACTGCTCCCGCTGGCGCAGCGAGGCGTCGAAGTGGGAGAGGTCGTTGAGGCGCTGGGCCTCCAGCGCGTCGACGCGCTTCTGCAGCTCGTCGACCTTCGCGCGGTAGGAGCCGATCGAGGCGTCCAGGGCCTGGATGGTCTTGTCCTTGCCTTCGAGGGCGCGGGTGTGCCCCTCCTCCAGCGCGGCCGCGCGGGTTTCGAGCTTGCGGCGTTCCGCCTCCGAACGGGAGAGGCCGTCGACGGCCGCGGCGAGCTCGTGCTCCTTCTCGCTGAGCGCCTTCTCGAGGCGGCCGCGCAGCTCCACGAGCTCGCGCTCGAAGCGGTCGGCCTTCGCGGCGGCGGCGCGCAGTTCGGCGATGGGGTTGGACAGCGAGGGCGCCGCGATGGATTCGACGGAAAGCTGGACGCCGCCGGAGGGGCGGGAGGCCTCAAGCTGGCGTTCGAGCTCCTTCACGCGCGCCTCGAGCTCCCGGGCCCGGCCGGCGTCGCCCGCGGGCGGGGCCCCGCCCGTGCGGCGCAGCGAGCCCCCGCAGGCGGGGCAGCGGGTGGGCAGGTTCGTCGCGTCGTCCTTGACGCGGTACATTTTTCCGCAGGCGCACTCGAGGATCATGACCCACCTCTATCACGAACGAACCCTGCTGAGTCTAGCGGCCCGGCCCGGGGCGTGCAATCAATCTGATTTGCGCGCGGATCACGCGGTCGATGCGAGCGCCATGCGGTAGCGCTCGGCGATTTCGTAGGTCATGCGCATGTAGCCCGAGGCCTGGGCCCGCGAGGCCTCCGGGTTCTCAAGCCACTGGGCCATGCGCTGGCGCCCCTTCGGGGCCTGCAGGAGGAAGCCGAGCGCGATCTCCAGCGTGTCGGGGCCCGGCGGGGCGATGTCCAGGCCCGCCAGGAAGACCCGCAGCCTGCGCGCGAAGGCGCCGTGCTGGGCCCGTACGCGGAGGACCTTCTCGAAGAGCGCGACGGCCCCCGTCGTGAACGCCGGCGCCTGCTTCTGCCGCTTCAGGCGGAGCAGGCTCTCGAGCGAGCGCCGCGCCTCCGTCCCGTCCTCGGCGATGAGCGCGAGCACCTCCCACTCCTCGAACTTCTGCGCGGTGTCCTCGAAGAGCGAGCGCAGCTGCTCCACGCGCCGCAGGTCCAGCAGGCGCTCGTAGTCGATCCCCTGCATCTGCTCGCCCCGGGGCATGGCGATGGATTCGAGGGTGGGCACCTCGTCGGTCTTCGTGCCGGCGGACTCCGGCATCGGCGCGCCCTGGGGGACGGCCGAGACCTCCGCCGAATTGGCGCTTTCGCCGCCGGCGTTGACCGCGCTCACGACGTAGTGCCGGGGCCGGCCGTTCTCCAGCGGGCAGTCGGTGTACGCGGGGTCCCGCGGGCTGCCCACGAGCGTGTACGGGCCGCCCGGGCCGTCCGCGCGCATGATGCGGTAGCGCACGGCGAAGGGGGCCGGACTCCAGCCCAGGACGATCTTCGACGGGCCGGGGATCGCGCTCAGGTTCTCGGGGACCGGCGGCGGACCCACGGGCGTCGTGGAGGCCGGGTAGCTGTCCGGGCTCTCACCGTGCGCGTTGATCGCGCTGACCGCGTAATAGAGCGTCACGCCGTTGGCGAGCTTCGTGTCCGTGTAGAGCGGGCTCGGGGGCTCGGCCAGCGTCGCGAAGGGCCCCGCCGGGAGGGACGCCCGCTTCACGCGGTAGCGGGACGCGCCCGGCACCGGCGACCACCCGAGCGTGACCTCGCCGTTCGAGGGCACCGCCCTCAGGCCCGTCGGCACCGCCGGGGCGGCCACCGCGGCCGACGTCGCCGGCTCCGAAGGCCCGCTTTCGCCGCCGGAATTCTCCGCGGCCACGGTGTAGGCGTGGGCGACGCCGTCCAGCAGCCCGAGGTCCTCCCAGGCGGGACCGTCCGGATGGGCGGCGACCTCGAAGTCCCCGCCCCCGCTCGAACGGCGGACGACGTAGGCCGAGGCGCCCGGGACGGGGATCCACGTGAGGCGGATGGAGCCGGGACCGGGGACCGCCTGCAGGCCCGACGGCACCGCCGGCAGGGCCAGGGGCGTCGCCGAGACCTCGGGGGAGAACGGCCCCTTGACCGCGTTCACGCCGGCGCGCACGACGTAGAAATACGTGGCGCCGTTCTCGACGCGCGTGTCGACCGCCGAGGTCTGCGGCGTGCGCAGGATCGTCTGGTAGGGGCCGCCGGGCCGGGCCGCGCGTTTGAGGCTGTACGAGGTCGCGCCCTCGACGGCGCTCCATTTGAGCGTGACGCGCGCGCTGCCGGGCACGGCCATCAGATCCCGCGGCGCGGGCGGCGGCGCCTGCGGCGTGGCGGCGACCCGCGGACTGTGCCCGCTGCGCCCGCCGCCGTTGACGGCGGACACGACATAGTAGTACGTCGTGCCGTCCTGCAGCCCCGCATCGAGATGCCGCGGGCGCGAGACGTTGCCGATGGTGGCGTAGGGCCCCTTGCGCTCGACGGCGCGTTTGAGACGGTAGTAATCCGCGCCGGGCACCGGGTCCCACTGGAGCAGGACCTCGCCGCTGCCCGCCGCCACGGTCGGCGCGGCGGGCGCCGCCGGCGGCGCGATCGGGGTGCAGGTCGCCTCCGCCGACGGAGGACTTTCGCCCCCCCGGTTCACGGCGCTGACGACGTAGCGGTAGGCCGTCCCGTTCTGCAGGGACGCGTCCACGAGAAGGGGGTCCACGGTCGAGGCCGCGGGGGCGAAGGCGCCGCCCGGATGCGGCGCGCGTTTCACCAGGTATCCGGCGGCGCGCGCCGCGGGAGCCCACGTGAGCGTGACCTGCCCGTTGCCCGGGGACGCGCTGAGGCCCGTGGGGGCGGCGGGCGGGGCGATCGGAACCACGGCCGTCGGGGGCGCGGAAGGACCCTCGCCTCCGATGCTTTGCGCCGCGACGCTGTAGTAGTACGTCGTCCCGTTGGAGAGGCCGCCGTCGACGTGGGCGCACTGCGTCAGCGTGGCGACCGTCGCGAAGGGGCCCTCCGCCGCCACGGCGCGCCGCACCACGTAGAGCCCGGCCCCTTCGACCGGGAGCCAGACGAGCGAGACCTGCCCGTTGCCCGCGCCGGCTTCGAGGGTGCCCACCGGCCCCGGCGGCCCCAGCGGCAGGGCCTCCGCCTCCGCGGACGCGTCGCTTTCGCCCCCGGTGTTGAGCGCGTGGATGACGTAGCGGTAGGCGCGTCCGTTCTCGAGCCCGACGTCGAGATGCCGCGGCTCCACCGGCGAGGCGACGGCCGCCGCGGGCCCGTCGCCCGTCCGCCGGAGCACCCGGTAGGTGGCGGCGCGCGGGGACGGTATCCACGAGAGGCCGACCTGCCCGTTGCCGGGGGACACGACGAGGCCCGTCGGCGCGGGAGGCGGGGCCTGGGGCCGGGCGCCGACGGGCGCCGTCGCCTCCCCCTCGCCCCCGGCGTTGACGGCGATGATGCGGTAGCTGTAGAGCGTCCCGTTGCTGGCGGACAGATCGATGAACGAGGGGGCCTCGGTGCTTCCGATCGTCTCGAAGAGGCCCTCGGGACCGGCGGCGCGCCGGACGAGGTAGGCGGCGGCGCGCGGCGAGGGCGTCCAGGACAGGGCGACGCGGGCGTTCGTGGCGAGCGCGCCGAGCCCCGTCGGGGCGGCGGGCGGGGCCAGCGGGGTGGCCTCCACGGGGGCGGAGGCGGGGCCTTCGCCGCCGGCGTTGAGCGCGAGGACGGCGTAGCGGTACGTCGTGCCGTTGCTCACGCCGGTGTCGAGGCAGGACGGCGCGGCGGGCGTGGCGACGATGCGGTCCTCGGGCCAGCGGCGCAGCGCGTAATGGGTCGCGCCGGGCACGGGATTCCAGCTCAGCGCGACCTGTCCGTTGCCGGCGTGGGCGAGCAGGCTTTCGGGGGCGGGGGGCGCGGCGACGGGCCGGGCCTCGACCTGGGCCGAATGCGGGCCCTTGCCGCCGACGTTGAGGGCGCGGATGACATAGTAGTAGCAGAGGCCGTTGCTCACGTCGGCGTCGACGTGCGCGGGCTCGGAGGGGCTGGCGACGGCCGTGTAGGGGCCGCCGGGCGTCGTCGAGCGCATCACGCGATAGCGCTGCGCGCCCGGCACGGCGGACCAGGCGAGCCGGATGCGGGCGTTCTCCGCCGTCGCCGTCACGTCGGCCGGGGCGGCCGGCGGTTCGACGGGGGTGGCGGCCACGGGGGCCGAGGGGGTGCTCTCGCCCCCCGCGTTCGCGGCGGAGAGCGTGTAGTAGACGGTGGCGTGGTTCGGCAGGCCGCCGTCGAGATGGCTCAGGCCGGGGATCGCGGCGACGAGGTCGAAGGGCCCTCCCGGGGCGGCGGCGCGCTTGAGCAGATAGCGGTCGGCGCCGGGCACCGGGCGCCACGTGAGCGTCACGCGTCCGTTGGCCGCGTGGGTCTCGAGGTTCATCGGCGCGGGGGGCGGCGCGCAGGGCGCGGCGGGCAGCGGGGCGCCGGGGGGGCTTTCGCCGCCGGCGTTCTGCGCCGCGACGGTGTAGAGCCAGGCCTGCCCGTGGGGGAGGCCCGTGTCCGTGTACGGCGGCGACGCCGGCTGGGCGACGAGCGTCCAGCGGTCGCCCGAGGGTGGGGAGCGCCGCACGGCGTAGGTGACGGCCCCCGCGACGGGCGTCCAGTCCAGCGTGATCTCCCCGTTGCCGGCCTGGGCCCGGAGGCCGCGCGGGATCTCGGGCGCGCCGACGGGGGTGGCGGAGACGGGGGCCGAGGCGGGGCCTTCGCCGCCGGCGTTGATCGCGTGCACCGCGTATTCGTAGGTCGTGCCGTTGGCGACGGAGACGTCCAGCAGGGGCGGCTGCGCGGGCGTGCCGAGTTCGGTCCAGCCGGCCTCCGCGGCGGCGGGGCGGCGGACGACCCGGTAGCGGAGGGCGCCGGGGACGGGCTGCCACGAGCAGCTGACGCGGGCGTTGCCGGGCTGGGCCTGGACCCCGGCGGGGGCCGGGGGCGGGGCCACGGGGGTGGCGGGCAGGGCGGGGCAGGCGGGGCTTTCCCCCGCCGGATTCACGGAGGCGACCGCGTAGAAATAGGTCTGGCCGTTCTGGACGTCGCGGTCCGTGTGGGCCGGGACGTCCGTGATCGCGGCGGGGCTGAAGGGGCCCGCGGGGGAGGTCGCGCGCAGGAGGCGGTAGCGGATCGCGCCGGGGGAGGACATCCAGCGGAGCGCCACGCTCGCGTTGCCGGGACGGGCGGCGAGCCCGACGGGGACGGGCGGCGGGGCCTGCGGGGTGGCCTCGACGGGACCGGCGGCGGCGCCTTCGATGCCGGCGGGGCTGACGGGGCTCAGGGTGTAATAGAACGTCGTGGCGTTGGGAAGGCCCGTGTCGCTGTAGCAGTCCTCGGCGGGGCGCGCGATCTCCTTCCAGGGGCCGGTCTTCATCACGGCGCGGCGGAGGATGAAGTGCATGGCGCCGGAGACCGGGCTCCAGATCAGCGTGACTTCGCCGTTGGTCGCGGAGGCCTCGAAGACGCCGGGGGCGGGGAGGCGCGGGATCTGCGGCGGGGGGACGAACCCGGAGCTGATCTCGCGGTCGATCTCGGTCCGCAGGGCGTTCCGGTAGCGCTGGACGACGGTTTCGATGATCTGGAGTTTCTTCGCGGCTTCGGCCCGGTAGCGTTGAGGGTCCGCGACCCACTGCTGGGCGATGTCGCGGGCGGTGGGGGAGATGGCGATGAAGCCGAGGACCATCTCGTCGAGTTCGGCCTCCGCGTCGCTGCGCGGTCCCGGGGGGAGGAAGGGGCGGAGCCCTTCGACGAGGGGGTCGAGTTCGCTGCGGAGGGCCTGGAGACGCTCCAGGACTTCGGGGTGGATGGCGGGGGCGCCGCGGCCCTCGGAGACGCGGGTGAGTTCCCGCCGGAGCAGCGTGCGTTCGTTGAAGGCGAAGGCGTAGGCCTCCCAGGTGCGGAGGGGCAGACCGGCGGCCTCGAAGAGGGGCCGCAGTTTCTCCGCGGATTGGAGGTCCTGGAAGACCTCGGGATTCAATTCTCCCATGGACGTGGATCGTCAACGCGGATCGGGCCTTCGTTCATCCGCGGATCAAATGTGCCTTAAGCGGGGAGGGGCGTCAAGCCCATAATGGGTGCGGCCCGGAAAGTTTAAAAGTTTGCGGATGCAGGCCTATTCCGGGTGAACCCGTCGGGGCTACCCGCAGCACTTCTTGTGTTTCTTGCCGCTCCCGCAGGGGCAGGGGTCGTTGCGTCCGGGGGCCTCGGTCTCGTTGACGTGGGGGGTGATGCGGAGGTCGCCGTCCTCCGCGTCGGGCTCCGCCGAGGCGATCTGGGAATAGACCTGCATGGAGGCGGAGGAGGGGAGGATCTCCTCGAGGTCCATGTCGTCCTCGAGGTCGTTGTTGTAGCGCAGGCGGTTGAGGCGGGCGTCCTCGCTGTAGAAGTCGAGGGGGTCGAGCGGAGGGTCGATGGGGAGGGGGCCCTTGCCTTCGCGGGCGGCGTCGACGTCCGCCTCGTCGAGGTCGTGATCGCGGAGGAGTTTGTCGAGGACGGCCTGGTCTTCGGGCCCGGCGAGGGCGAGGAAGAGTTCGGCGGCGGTGCCGCGGATTTCGTCCTCGGGGTCTTTCAGGGCGGAGTTCAGCAGGTGGTCCCGCGCGGCGCTCCGTGCGGCGGGATGTTTGCTGCCGATCCAGGTGAGGGCGTCGTTGAGCCAGAGGCGGGCGTAGGGGCTGCGGTCGGGATACGCGGCGCGCAGCTCGGCGACGTGCTCGGGTCCGAAGCCGGCGAGCAGATCGTAGGCGGGGTCGAGCAGGTCGACCTGTTCGTGTTCGATGGCGAGTTCGAGGGCGTCGAGGATGGCGGCGAGGGCGCCGGGGGGCCGGAGGCGTCCGAGCAGCAGCACGGCGTGCACGGGCGCTTCGTGGGCGGGGGGCCCGGCGTCCCAGAGGGCGGCGTCGGTGGCCATGGGCAGGAGGCGGGGTCCCAGGCGTTCGCCGCGGCGGAGGATCTCATCGACGGCCTCGCGGTCGAGGTCGTCCTCCTGGGTCTTGAGCAGGCCGAGGAGCTGCTCGTCGGAGAGCTTGGTGAAATTCGTCGTCATCGTGTTCCGGGTCCCGGGGGGTGGATGGCGGAGAGGCAGGGATTCGAACCCTGGAGTCGGGTAACCCCGACTAACGGCTTAGCAAGCCGCCGCAATCGGCCACTCTGCCACCTCTCCGTGGACGGCTGAGCGCATTATACGCACCGGCAAAAAGCTGTCACCTCCTTTTCTGCGGGACCCCGGATTCTCCCCTGAGAGGGCGTAAAAGTCCGCGGGGCCGCTGCGGCTCCCTGCGGATTCGAGGCTGGCCCCCCGCTTGCTCTCTTTCCTGCCGGAGTTTGTGACGGAGGACGCCGACCATGTTCGAACGTCTGCTGGTGCCCCTGGACGGATCGCCCCGCGCGGAACTGGTGCTCGGCCAGATCGGACGCATCCTCAAACGCGAGGACGCGGAGATCCTGCTCCTGCGCGTGATCTCCCATCCGCCCTCCCTGGAGCGGCGGGACACGGGCGCGCAGGTGACACGGGAACGGGAGGAGGCCCAGGCCTACCTGCACGAGCTCGCGAAGCGCATCGGCACGGGCCGCACGGTGAAGGTGCACGCGCGCGTCGCGGAAGGGGCCCCCGCCGAGACGGTGCTGCAGGCGGCGAAGGACGAAGGCGCGACCATGATCGCCATGACCACCCACGGACGCAGCGGGGTCGCGCGCTGGACGATGGGAAGCGTGGCCGAGAAAGTCCTGCGGGCGAGCCCCGTGCCGGTGCTCCTCGTCCGCTCGTTCCGGCGGACCCCGCACGGAGACCTGGAGCCCGCGACCCCCGAGGAGTTCCCGTTCCGGAAGATCCTGCTGCCGGTCGACGGAAGCGAGGCGTCGCTGGCGGTGCTGGGCGCCGCGGTCAAGATGGGACAATGCTTCGACTCCGAGTTCCTCGTCCTGCACGTGGTCCCGCCCTGGCCGCCCTCGGCCGCGATCCTGCCGGGGATGGAGGCGGCGGTGGTGGAGCCCGTGCCCCCGCCCGCCTCGGACCTGGATCCGGCGACGGCGAAGGCGGCCGAGCGGTTGCATCAAGCCGGCCTGCGCGTGACGCGGCGGACGCTTTCGGGCGATCCCGCGGCGGAGATCGTGGATCTGAGCTTCGCCTCGGGCATCGATCTGGTCGTGATGGCGACGCACGGCCGCAGCGGGGTGGCCCGCTGGATGCTCGGCTCCGTGGCGGAGCGCGTGCTCCGCTCGGTCGGCGTCCCCCTGCTGATGGTCCGTTCCGGCTGATCCGGCCGCGGAGGTGGCTATGAACCGGCGCCCGATCCCCACGGTCGTCCCGCTCGACGGCTCCGGGGATTCCGAGACGATCCTGTCCTGTCTGAAACTGCCCCTCCGGCAGACGCTGATCGACGCCACCCTCTTCCGCGTGGCCGCGGCGGACAACCCGCCGGCGGCGGCCGAGGCGAAGCATTACCTGGAGGACGTCCGCCGCCGCCTCCACTCGCAGCGCATCGAGGTCTTCAGCGCCCTGGGGCTGGGTCGGCCCGCCGAGGAGATCCTGCTCTTCGCGAAGGCCCGGCAGCAGTCCCTGATCGCCATGACCACCCACGGACGCGGCGTCGTGCCCAAGGCCCTGATGGGCAGCGTGGCCGAGGAGGTCCTCCGTCAGGCCCGCGTCCCGCTGCTCCTCACCCGGCCGGGGGACAAGGGGGCTTCCTGGGGTCAGATCCTGGTGACGCTCGACGGCAGCCCCGAATCGGAGCTGATCCTGCCGGCCGCGCGGCGCCTGGCCTCCGAGAACCACGCCCTCCTGCATCTGCTGAGGATCACCCGCGACAGCGATCCGGTCGAGTACCTCGCCTCCCACCGGGCGCGCCTCGAGGCTGCCGGGCTCAAATCGATGCCGGTGCTCCGCCACGGGCATCCCGGGGAGGAGATCGTGCGTTATGCGAAGGAGTCGAACATCGGCCTCATCTGCATGATGAGCCACCACCGCAGCGGGATCTCGCGCCTGCTGACCGGCAGCGTGACGGAATACGTTCTGCGCCATGCCGCCTGCCCGCTGCTCGTGTGCCCCCCCGAGGCCGCCCCCGGACTTCGGGCCGAGCCGTGGACGAGGCCCGGAGGCGCGCCTTGATGCCGTTGAAACGCGCGGGGATCCGCGACCCGCGGCTGGAGCGCGCCTTCTCGGAGGTGCCGAGGGAGCGTTTCCTCGCCGCGGAGCTTTCGGCGCTGGACCGCGATCCGGGGCACCGCATCGCGCGCGAGGGCCGCCTCCTCCAGCCCGTCGAGGTGCTCGCCCGGATGCTCGAGGCCCTGGAACTCAAGCCGGGCCAGCGGGTGCTCGAGATCGGCTCCGGCGTGGGCTTCAGCAGCGCCGTGCTGTCCAAGCTCGGAGCGGAGGTCTTCGGCGTCGAGGAGTGCGAGCCTCTCGCCGCGGCGGCCCGGAAGACGCTGGCGGAGCTGGAGATCTCCCGCGTGAAGATCTCGCCCCGCGTCGGCGGACAGGACTACGACGCCATCCTGGTCGGCTGCGGGGCCGTGACGCTGCCGCCCGACCTGAAGCGGCGCCTGGCCGTCGGCGGCCGCCTGGTCCAGATCCGCTCGAAGACGATGCTGGTCCGGACGGTCCGGAAGGCGGAGGAGGAATTCGTCGAGGAGCGCCTCGGCGAGCTCCGCCACGTGCGCCGCCTCGGGGACCTCCTGGTGGAGGCGGGCGCCGTCGACCGCGAGAAGGTGGACCAGCTGGCGCGCGAGGCGGCCGGCCAGCACCGGCTCCTGGGGGAGCTGCTGCGGGACCAGGGCCAGGTCCCCGAGGCCGACCTCTACCGCGCCCTCGCCGAACAGCGGGGCATCCGCTTCGAGACCGTGGACTCGCTGACGCCGGAGCTGGATCTGGATCTCGTGGGGTCGCTCTCCCGGCTCTTCCTCGAGCACCATCGGATGATTCCGGTGAGCCGGGGCAAGGGCGACATGCGGGTGGCCACCTGCGACCCCGATCTCCAGGTCGCGGAGCTGGCGAAAGCCTTTCATCCCTCCGTGGTCGAGCTCATCCTGGTGACGCCCACCGACTACCGGCGCCTCTGGGCGACGGCCGACCTGCTCAAGAGCGGGGCCAAGACGGCGCCCCCCGTCGCGGCCGGGGTCGAGGACGAACTGCAGTCCGGCGAACACCGCTCCGAGGCCCGTTACATCCAGCTCTTCGAATCCATGCTGCTGGACGCCATCGGGGAGCGTTCCAGCGACATCCATCTGGAGCGCTACGGCCCTCGCGTCCGGGTGCGGATGCGGGTCGACGGCGACCTCCGGGACATGACCCGCTACCGGCTGTCCCCGGCGGACCTGCTGGGCATCGTGAACGTGATCAAGATCCGGGGGGAGATGGACATCTCCGAGCGGCGCCTGCCCCAGGGCGGGCGCATCCGGGTCAAGACGTCCGGAAAGAACTTCGACCTGCGGGTGCAGACGCAGCCCTCCCTGCACGGGGAGCATGTCGTCGTCCGGCTGCTGCCCCAGGACAGCAAGCTGCTGACCATCGAGGACCTGGGCTTCGCCCCGCGGCTGGCCGCGGAGTACCGCCGCCTGCTGGAACATCCGTCCGGCCTGGTGCTCGTCGTCGGGCCCACGGGCTCCGGCAAGAGCACCACGCTCTACGCCGGGCTCGAGATCCTCGCCCGCGACCCGACGCGGAAGGTGATCACGGTCGAGGACCCGATCGAGTATTCGATCGAGGACGTCCAGCAGACGCACGTGAGGCCCGAGATCGGATTCTCCTTCGCCCACGCCATGCGTTCGTTCGTGCGCCAGGACCCCGACGTGATCCTCGTGGGGGAGATCCGCGACGCCGAGACGGCGCTCGAGGGCATCCGCGCCTCGCAGACCGGCCACCTGGTCCTCTCCACGCTGCACTGCAACGACACGACGGACGCCGTCCAGCGCCTCGTGGACCTGGGCATGCATCCGAACTCGATCGCGAGCGAGCTGCTGTCGGTGATCAGCCAGCGTCTCGCGCGCCGGATCTGCGAGGGCTGCCGGGTCGAGGCGTCGCCGAAAGAGGACCTGCTCAAGGCGGTGTTCCCGTCCGGCGTCCCGGCCGGGCAGAAGTTCTACCGCGGCGCGGGCTGCCTCCGCTGCGGCGGCCACGGGACGATCGGCCGCGTGGCGGTGGTGGAGTTCCTCAAGACCAACATCCCGCTGCGGACGGCGATCTCGATGCGCCCGCCGCTGGACGAGCTGCGCGCGCTGGCGTTCAAGGCGGGCCTGGTGCCGCTCCGCGACAGCGCGCTGGAGCTGGTCTCGGCGGGGCAGATCACCCTGGAGGAGCTGCCCACGATGCTCCCCTACGAGCGCCTCTCGCCCGAGGCGCATTAAATCGCGCTGCCGGGCTCGGAGGGCGGGGGAGGCGGGGCTTCGATCGCGGCGTCGCCCTCGCCCGGGGCCAGGAAGAGGTTGGATTCCACCCCGTGCTGCCGCGTGTAGAGGTCGTGGTAGCGGCCCCGCGCGGCGAAGAGCTGCGCGTGCGTCCCGCGCTCGACGATCTCGCCGCCCTCCACCACGAGGATCTGGTCCGCCTTCCGGATCGTGCTCAGGCGGTGGGCGATCACGAAGGTCGTCCGCCCGGCCATGAGCTTCGAAAGCCCCTCCTGGATCAGGGTTTCGGATTCGGAGTCGAGGCTCGACGTCGCCTCGTCGAGGATCAGGATCCTCGGGTCGGCCAGCAGCGCGCGCGCGATCGAGATCCGCTGGCGCTGCCCCCCGGAGAGCTTCACGCCGCGCTCGCCGACGATCGTGTCGTAACCCTTCTCGAAGCCTTCCGCGAACTCGTCCACGCGTGCGATGCCGCAGACTCGACGAAGATCTTCTTCGCCCGCGCCGGGACGCGAGAAGAGGACGTTGTCCCGGATGCTGCCGTCGAAGAGGAAGGAGTCCTGCAGGACGACGCCGAGGGACCGCCGGTAGGAGTCGAGCCGAACCCGGCTGAGATCGATCCCGTCGACGAGGATCCTGCCGGACGACGGTTTGTAGAACGCCGCGATCAGGCTGATGATCGTCGACTTGCCCGACCCCGAGGATCCCACGAGGGCCGTGACGCTGCCCGGGGCCGCGCTGAAGCCGACGTTCTTGAGCACGGGTTTGTCCGCCTCGTAGGCGAAGCCGACGGATTCGAAGCGGATCTCGCCCCGCGGTGCGGCCAGGACTTCCGTGCGGTCGGGGTCGGCATCCTCCGGCCGCTGGCTCATGACTTCGCGCGTGCGTTCCAGTCCGGCGAGCGCCTCCGTGATCTGGGTCCCGATGCTCACGAGCTGGAAGATGGGGGCCACCAGGAATCCGAGGAAGAGCGTGTACGTGAAGAACTCCCCCAGCGTCAGGGTCCCCGCCTCGATCTGCCGCGCGCCCAGGTACATGATCACGGCGCCCACGAAGCCCAGGAGCAGCGTCGAGGCGAGGCTCATCAGGGACATGCCGGTGAGGGTGCGCAGGACGTTGTCGAGCAGCCGCTTCACGCCGGCGGCGAAGACGCGCTCCTCGCCCTCCTCGGCGTGATAGCCCTTCACCACGCGCACGCCGCCCAGCGATTCCGTGAGCCGTCCGGTGACCTCCGCGTTGATTTTCCCCCGCTCGCGGAAGACGGGCCGCAAGGTCTTGAAGGCCTTCCGGAGGACGAGGGAGAACACGAGGAGGCAGCTGAACGCGAAGAGGGTCATGGAGGGGCTGAGGCGAGTGAGCACGACCAGGGCGAGCGCCGCGGTGAGCAGGCCGCCGACGAGTTCGACCAGGCCGGTGCCGATCAGGTTCCGCACGCCCTCCACGTCGGTCATGATGCGGGAGACCAGCGCCCCGGATTTGTTGGAGTCGTAATAGGACACGGGCAGGCGGCCGACGTGCGCCTGGACTTTCTGCCGCAGTTCGGCGATCAGGCGCTGGGCGGCTTTCGAGAGCAGCTGGGTGAGCGCGAACGACGAGGCGCCCTGGACCAGCGTCGCCCCCAGGACGGAGAGGAGCAGCGGCCAGAGCAGCTGCTGCCGGTGCCGGAGGATGACGTCGTCGATGAGGAACTTGGAGGCGGCCGGGAGCACGAGGCCGGCGACGCGGTTGACGGCCATGAGGACGAGGCCCAGCGCGAGCAGCCCGCGCCGCGGCCGGACGAGGGCCCGGATCTCCGGCCAGAGCGTCTTCAGCTTCAGGGAAGGGGCGGGCGTGCTCTCGCTCATGGCTGCGTGGAGTCTACCCGTTCCCGGGCGCTTCGTTCAGGGTCCGGATCCGCAACGCTGGCGTCATGGAAGCGGTTCATGGTACTCCATTCCGATGCCGAAGGCGCCGCGGCCCATCCTGGTGGCGAGCCTCTGCCTGGGTGATGCCGGGGTCCGCTACGACGGCCGGGCGATCCGCGACGCCTTCTTCGCCGAGCTCGCGCCCCACGTCGAGCTCCGGACGGTGTGCCCCGAGATGGAGATCGGCCTCGGCGTGCCGCGGGCGCCCATCGAGCGGGTCGGCGGCCGGCTCCTGCAGCCCTCCACGGGGCGCGATCTCACGGCGGACATGCGGAGGTTCGCGGAAGCCTGGTTGAACGGATTGGGGCCCGTCGACGGCTTCCTCCTCAAGAGCCGGTCACCGAGCTGCGGGGTCCGCGACGTCAACCGGAGCGGCCGGCCGGGGTTTTTCGCGGAGGCCGTCCTGGCGCGGTACCCGCACGCGGCGGTGGAGGAGGAGGGCCGCCTGGGGGAGCCGGGCTGCCGGGAGCGCTTCCTGACGCGGCTCTTCCTGTCGGCCGGCCTGAGGACGCTCGGGAAATTCTGATTTTCAGGTAGCGCGGACCCCCTTCCGTCGTCACAATACCGGCCCGATGCCCGAACAATGGATCCCGTGGGTCGCGTTCAACGCCTTCGTCCTCGTGATGCTGGCGCTGGATCTGGGGGTCTTTCACCGCAAATCGCACACGGTCAAGGTGAAGGAGGCGCTCGCGTGGAGCGCCGTCTGGGTCGTGCTGGCGCTGATCTTCAACGCCTGGATCTGGCACTGGAAGGGCCCGGATCTCGCGCTGAAATTCCTGACGGGCTACGTGCTCGAGAAGTCGCTGAGCGTCGACAACCTCTTCGTCATTCTCGTGCTCTTCTCGTACTTCAAGGTGCAGCCGGCCTATCAGCACAAGGTGCTCTTCTGGGGCATCCTCGGGGCGCTGGTGATGCGGGCGGGCATGATCGTGGTGGGGGCGGCGCTGATCAAGCAGTTCAGCTGGATCATGTACGTCTTCGGCGCGCTGCTGGTGGTCACGGGGGTCAAGCTGGCCTTCTCGAAGGAGAGCGAGAAGGAGGTCGGGGAGAACGTCGTCGTCCGGCTCTTCCGGAAGCTGTTCCCGGTGACGACGGACTACCGGGAGGCGAACTTCTTCGTCAAGGAGAACGGGAAACGCCTGGCGACGCCGCTGTTCCTGGTCCTGCTGACGGTGGAGATGACGGACCTCGTCTTCGCGCTGGACTCGATCCCGGCGATCTTCGCGGTGACGACGGACACGTTCATCGTCTACACGTCGAACGTCTTCGCGATCCTGGGGCTGCGCTCGTTGTATTTCGCGCTGGCGGGCTGCATGGGGCTCTTCGTGTACCTCAAGTACGGGCTGGCGTTCATCCTGTCCTTCGTCGGCGTGAAGATGTTGATCGTGTATTTCGGCGTCCACATCCCGATCGGCCTCTCGCTGGGGGTGATCGTGGGGGTGCTGGCGCTGTCGATCGCGGCGTCGCTGCTCTGGCCGCCGAAACACGCGGCGAAGGCGGAGGCGCTGCCTGAATCCGGGAGGCCGTCATGAGTGCGCTCCAAGTGCTGCTGCCGCTGGACGGATCCGCCGAGGCGGACCTGGCCGTCGCCGCCGTGGCGGGGCTGGGTCCCGCGAAGGTCGTGCTCCTGCACGCGGCGGACGGGAGCGTGGTGCCGGGATCGTACTTCGACGGGGTCGAGCAGCGTCTGAAGGCGTCCGGGGTCGGCGAGGTCGTGCGGCTGACGCAGGCGGGGCCGGCGGCGAGGGTGATCCTGGAGACGGCGCCGAAGTCGGGCGCGGGGCTGATCGCGCTGTCGATGCACGGACGGAGCGGCTGGGATCTGCTGCGGCTGGGCTCGGTGGCGGAGCAGGTGTTGAGGGCGGCGACGCTGCCGGTGCTGGCGGTGCCGAAGGGGTCGTCTCCGGCGGGGAGTCTGCTGGGCTGCGTGCTGGCGCCGCAGGACGGCTCGGAGCTGGCGGAACAGGGGCTGGTCCGGCTGTGGAAGCTGTTTCCCGCGCGGCCGGGGGCGCTGCACCTGCTGGGGGTGGTGGAGGCCTACGCGGGGCCGTCGAGGCTGGGGGCGGACGACGTCGTGTCGCGCTTCTACCAGCTGCAGGCGGACGAGCTGAAGGCGAAGCTGCTGGGGGTGGCGGCGGGCAAGGCGCAGGTGCATATCGACCTGGGCCGTCCGGCGTCGAAGATCCTGGACCACGCGGCGTCGCTGAAGGCGACGCTGATCGCGATGTCGACGCACGGCCGCTCGGGCTTCACGCGCTGGACGCTGGGCAGCGTCACGGAGCAGGTCCTCCGCGCAAGCCCGGTCCCGGTGCTCGTGCTGCGGTAGGCTGGGCTCGAAGTTGTTTGAATAGCCCAGAACGTCTATAATCACCCATATGGGTTCCCTCTTATCTCGATGCGTTCGCAAGGAGTTGGTTTTCGCGTTTCTCCTGACTCAATTTAGTCCTGCGGCTGTACAGAACGCCGACGTCGATCTGAGATTCCGCGGTGGGCACGAGACTCTTCTGACCTATCAGGTGACGGATGGGACGAGAGGTGTTTTGTTGCCCGATTTCGCTCTGCTGGGCTGCGAAGCTTCTTCCGGTATGCGGGCGAGTGGTGTCAACGATCTACTCTTGAGTCTTCTGTTCGCGCCGGTCGTTGAACCCAAGGGTGTCGGGCAGCAGTGGGGCCAGGAGCATCAATACTTCTCTGATTCGCTTGGGTTGATGGAGCCCCTGAAAGCCCAGATCACGTTCAAGGTGATACGAGTCGGGAAAGCTGCCGCGGAGGATGTGTTGAAGGCCGCTAAGCTGCGAAGTCAGACTGACGCACCCGCGTGGATTTTGGAACAAGGTGCCCTTGTCGAGGGGGTCGTCACTGTTGTTCGCGGACTTTGGGTCGAGCGAAAGGTTCGTTGGGACGACAAGAAGTCTGTGATCGCCATGCGGTTTCAGCGACTCACGGATCTTTCGGATGGAAAGATTGTCGCTGCGCATTACCAAGTTTCGGGCAAGGGCCAGGAGTTTCTGAAATTGGGGAGCGCAGGACTTACTGTGGCGGTGGAAGGGGCAAGGGAATTCAGGCTTTCGCGGTATGTGAGCAAAGATCTTGAGGGGGAGATCAACGGTGCTGTTCCGGAAGCCATTGAACGTGGGATGAAGTGGCTCCTTACTCAGCAAGGTGCTGATGGGTCTTTCGGAGACCGATCAGGATATCCGATTGCCACGTTGGGGTCTTACGGTTCCACGGGGCTGGCCGTGGAAGCACTCCTTCATTCGGGCGTGCCAGCGAAGGACCCTCGAATATTGCGGGCCTTCGCATTCTTGGGCAGCCGGAAGACCTCCCAAGCCTACGACCACGCTCTGTTTCTGAGCGCGTTGGAGGCTCGGTATCTGTCCGAATTGGATTCCAGAATGTTGGAGAAGATGACTGAACAGGAACTTCGGATTGAGTTGCAGAAGCGTATTTCAGCGAAGGATAGGGAGCAGGCGGCCCTAAGTGCGGCGTTCTTGGTGGACTGCCAATCAAAGGATGGGTCGTTTGGGTACACGCGAGGTCATGACGAACTCAACTTCTCCTCGATGCAATACGCCCTCTTGGGGCTAAGGGCAGCTTCACGCTTTGGAGTCCGGATTTCACCGATGGTGTGGCGTAAGGCCTTTAAGTGTATCGAGACTCAGGGGACGCCGGTTGGTCGAGAATTGGAGCTTTCGCTCGATTTTGCCAATGGGGTAATGCCTGCTAAGAAGGTCTATCCTGTGGGATGGCAATACTATAGTTCGATTGTTCGGGGAGCATCTTGGTCCAGTACTTCGAATACGACCATGGTGACCGCGATTTTGACAAGTATTGCTCTTGTCCGTTCTGAGCTGCAGTTGCTGGGTGATTGGGATGCCTCCTCCGAGGTCGAGTGGGACCGGATGTTTTGGGGTGGGTGGGGATGGGTGTCACTCACTTTCAGTGTCCGGGGCAGCCATCCTGGCGGTCTTTGGTGGGGGCCCGGGATGCTCTATTACCATCTCTTTTCCTTGGAGCGAGCTGGGATCTTGAGCAACCTCAAGTCCGCTCAGGGGCATTCTTGGTATTCTGAAGGAGCCTCCCTGCTTTTGGCTGCACAAGATCGTGCTGGGAGTTGGACAGGGATTCAAGGGTGTAGCATCGTAGATACATCCTTTGCGCTGCTCTTCCTGAAGAGAGCCGTTCTCTATAAGGATGTGGCTACGCAAGCGGCGGGGATTGGAAAGTAGGACTCGCTTGAGAATCGGGTGATCAGGGGCCGTTCCTCCGGTTAACTCTCACGTTTACGTTTCCCCCCTGATCAACATACATCTCCTGCTGGTTCCCACCCCCCTGCTGCTGCACGGCGCCTGTCTGCGGGTCGTAGACCACGTTGCCTTGGGAGTTGCTGATCTGGCCGCTGTTCTGGTTGATCGTGCCCATCGCGGGCATCGGGGAGAAGGCGCTTCGGTAGCCGCCGGGCAGCTGGCCGACCCCCGAGGTCCCGTAGGTCGACAGGTACTGGCCCGTCATGCCGCCGCCCCCGCCGTAGCCCCCGCCGCCCACGTCCCCGGAAGGCACGTGCGGCGGCGCCGTGATGTAGACGTACGTGATGTTCGAGATCGGCCCGCTTTCCCCTCCGCCCGAGACGGGCGCGCTTCCCGTCGCGGGAGCGAGGTTGCCCGTCGAGCCGCCGCCGCCCCAGGCCCGGCCCAGGGAGGATTGCAGCAGCGCGTTCGCCATGCCGCCCGCCACGCCCGCCCCCGGACCCGCCCCGCGCGCCGCGGACGACGCCGCCGGCGGCTTCGGTCCCGTGAACAGCAGCGGCACCAGGTGCGCGATCGAGTCGTGCCGCTTCACCCGCTTCAGCGGGCCGGCGGACCCCGGCGGGACCGCCGTCGGCGGGGCGCTCTGCCCGAGCCGCCCGCCCGTCCAGCGCCAGTGGAAAACCCGGCGCTGATAGAACCACGCCACGGCGGGGAAGCGCTCCTCCGGCAGCGCCGTCAGATCGATCTTCACGATCTCGTCCGGCGCCTCGGGCGTCAGCTCCCTCGACTTCAGCGTCATCCCCTGCGTCGGACGCCCCGTGCCGTGCGCCAGAACGATGGACTGCGGGATGTGCCGCGAGACGTCGTAGTGGCTGACGAGGACGTCCGCCCGCGTCGACGCCGCCTTGGCCGGCATCTGGACCGCCTCCCGCGGCGGCAGCGCCAGGCGCACGATCGTCGTCGGGTCCTGCAGCGGGCCGGCGTAGACGATGAGCGGCTCCACCCCCGGGCCGTCCGCGTTCACCGAGTCGGGGTACGGCACCACCAGCACCCGCCCCCGGGTCACGCCGTCGGCGCCGACCGTGTCCACCATCAGGTCCGCCGCCAGCAGCGTGTCCCCGTACCCGATGTACGACGCGTTGAGGATCTCGCCGTGGCGCTTCTCCGGGTCCAGCAGGTAGACGATGAACTGCCGGTTGTTGCGGGGCAGCGTGAACGCCCACATCGTCCCGTTGGGCGTCGTCGCAGGCTTGCCGCCGCTGAACGCCTGCGAGGCGAGCATCGCCCCGGACGCCCCGAGCGGACGCAGCCGCGCATGCAGGACGTCGGGCAGCGCGTAGCTGGACCTCGGCGCGGCCTTGCCTCCCTCTTCCGATGCCGCCACCCGCACTTCCTGCGCGGGGCTGACGAGCGTCAGCCACTCCGGGATCCGTCCCTCCTCCTTCGGCACGTCGATCGTCAGGCCGGGTTTTCCCTGGGGCACCCGCAGGGCCTGCGGCGCGAGGTGCGCGTGGTAGCCCCAGCGCTTGGGGTCGTGGATGCGGAGCTTCCCGCCGGGATCGGCGAAGAGGGCGATGTCGGGCAGTTCCAGGT
Source organism: uncultured Planctomycetales bacterium (assembly GCA_964619955.1). Lineage (GTDB taxonomy): Bacteria > Planctomycetota > MHYJ01 > MHYJ01 > JACPRB01 > JACQFK01. The sequence continues at coordinate 36,197 of CAZUJF010000004.1, read as the reverse complement.
GCATCTTGGCCAGGTCCGCGCCCAGGCAGTCCGCGGGCTCGTGGCTGTCGTAGAAGAGGACCTCCGTCTGCTCGACGGCTTCCCGGTCGTGCCGGCGGGGCAGCCAGGAGGTCGGGGGCTGGACGGGGGCCGGCTCCGCGTCCGGCAGGGGCCGGCCGGGGGCCGCCCGGTCCTTGCGGTAGTCGATGCTGACGACCGAGCTGCGGGGGTAGGTGGACACGTACTCGCCGCGGTCGATGCTGACCGAGCGCGGGGTTTCCTCCACGATGCGGCCGCTCACGCGTTCGCCCGAACCGAGGTGCAGGACGTCGCGGCCGGGATCGGCTTGCGGAGCCGCGGGGGCGGCGGGCGACGGCTCGGACGGCGGAGCCGCCGGGGTCATGCAGGAGGCCGTCAGACACAGGGCGATCAGCAGCGGCGCGCGTCCCATTCGAAGCTCCCTTTCAACGATCCATCGGGTTTTAACAAACGACAACCCATGTTGCAACAATATGGATCGTCGTTCACCCATGAAGTGCGCCGAAGGGCCCGGGAGTCGACAGGAAAAATGCATTTCGGCGCGAAATTCTGTAGGGTGCCGGGATGGAGACGAGGGCGGCGAGCGGCCAGATCGAGGGCCGGACCCTGGAGTTCCAGCTCAACATCAGCCCGCGCGCGCGGGGCATCCGCGCCGAGGTCGGCCTGCATCGCGGGCTGCGCGTCTTCGTCCCCGCCGGACAGGGCGAAGCCCAGGCCCTGGACTTCCTCCGCCGCCGTCGTCGCTGGCTCTTCCGCGCCCTCGGACGCATGCAGCGCCTGGCGGAACGCGTTCCCGTCCGCATCCTGGAGCACGGCTCCTCGCTGCCGTATCTGGGACGGGACCTGCGCCTCGAGGTCGGGCTCGCCGCTGCGCCCGAGGTCCGTCGCGAGGGGGACGTCCTGCAGGTCCGGGTCCCGCGTCGCGTCCCCGGCACGCTGCGCAAGGCGTTGCAGGCCTGGTACGCCGCCGAGGCGGAGCGCGTCTTCAACGCGTGGGTGGGGGAGGCCTCCCGGCGCTTCGATCTGACGGTGCGGCGGGTGCGGGTGAGCGATGCGCGGCGCCGCTGGGGGTCCTGCTCTCCGAACGGCACGCTCGCGTTCCACTGGCGCCTGCTGCTGGCGCCGGAGCCCGTCGCACGTTATCTCGTGGCGCACGAACTGGCGCACCTCACGGTGCCCAACCACTCGAAGCGCTTCTGGGCGCGGGTCGCCGAGTTGTGCCCGGACTACGCCGAGCAGGAGCGCTGGCTCAAACGCTACGGCGTCGGCCTGGTCCTCTGAGCTCAGGCGAGCAGCGTGGACTGCAGCACGCTGCGGTCGCGTCCGATCAGCAGCTTGTGCATCAGGTCCAGCACCTCCGGCGTCTCGAAATAGGCGGAATGCGTCCCCGACTTGCTCTTCAGCCAGCGCGTGCAGTCGATGTCCCAGACGTTGTCCGGCTTGCGCACCCGCGAATCCAGCCCGCTCCGGCCCAGCCGCCGCTTGCCGAAATGCTTCATGCCCGCCGAGAGCCCCAGCACCGAATCCAGCCCCGTATACAGCGCCGTGATCCGGTAGCTGAGGTTCGCGATCGCATCCCCGTCGCTCCCGTCGGAATCCTCGCCGCTCGAGAACAGATCGTTGTCCACGTCCGCCGCCACCATCACCAGCTGATTGATCAGACTCAGCAGCAGCGGGCGGTTCTTCCGCGTCCAGACCGCCTGGAGCGCGTTCTGCAGCACGTAGTTGCCCATGCTGTGGGCGATCAGCGAGGTCTTCGCCTTGCACGCCTTCGCATCGTCCGCCGCCCCCGCCGCCTGCTTGCCCAGGAGCCAGTCGTAGAGGTCCGAGAGCACGTCCGCCAAATCCGCCCCCGAGCGCCGCGCGTCCGCCCGGTCCGGCAGGTAGTTCGTCGCCATGCCGTCCGAGGGCCACGTGAAGAGGACGCAGACCCCCAGCTTGTTCGGCTCCACCAGGCGGGAGCAGATCGACTGGTAGCGCGCCGCCGCCTCGTCCCAGGAGTTGTTGTAGCCGTGAACGAAGAGCGTCACGTGTTTCTGGCGTTCATGCTGTTCCGGGGGGAGGACCGGGAACCCGTCCGCCGCCTTCAGCAAGAGGCTGTGGAAGCGCTCCTTGGTGGTCTTCTTCCACCCCTTGAGCTGGTTGAGGACGGCGGCGTCGCTCACCCAGTAGCTGAGCGGGGCGTGGTCGGACCCGAGCCCCGAGCCCGACACTTCCCGGTTCGAAATCATCCAGTAGCGCGGCATGTGCGTCTCCTCAAGTGCGCCACAGTCTGCAATCCGGCTTCGGGGGGTTCAAGAGATATCGAAAACTCAACAAACCCGTCTGCTTTGTTGCCTTGTCCAGGCAACAAAGCAGACGGGCTGGTTTGTTGCCCTTGGCGGCGGGTGTTTTTGACGGATCGTGTGAAAGCGGGTAGCATCAGCCCCCGCCATGACCGCCGTCTGCCTCGCCGGACTGCTCGCCGGGTCCCTGCACGTCTTCAGCGGGGCCGACCACCTCGCCGCCCTCGCCCCCCTCAGCCTCCACGCCCGCCGCCGCGCCTGGACCCTCGGCCTCCGCTGGGGACTCGGACATTCCGGAGGCGTCCTCCTCGTCGCCGCCGCCGCCTTCGGACTCCGCCGGCTCGGCACCTTCGACGCCCTCTCCGGCTGGAGCGATCGCCTCGCGGGCGTCTCGCTCATCCTCCTGGGCCTCTGGGGCTTCCGCGGACTTTTCCGGCGCCGCCTGCATGCCCATGCCCACCCCCACGACGGCGAAGAGCACGTCCATTTCCACGTCCACGCCCCCCAGGAAGACCACGCCGCCCCGGAGGCCCACGTCCATACCCACGCGGCCTTCGGCGTCGGCCTCCTGCACGGCCTCGGCGGCAGCGCCCACTTGCTTGGGATTCTGCCCGGCCTCGCCTTGGTCCGCGGACTGGAAACCGGGGCCTACCTCGGCTGCTTCGCCGCGGGCAGCGTCGCCTCCATGACCCTCTACGCCGCGCTCATCGGGGCCCTCGCGGACCGCGGCCTCCGCACGTATCGCTGGATGCTGGGGACCGCGTCGGGCGCCTGTGCGCTCACCGGCCTCGTCTGGCTTTTCCCGGGAGTCCTCCCATGCTGACCCTGATCAAACTCGTCCGGAAGCTCTTCCAGCAGCTCAAGTCCGACCTCACCCCGCACCAGCTCGCGGTCGGCGTCTTCTTCGGCGTCCTCTGGGGCCTGACCCCCGCGGGCCTCCACTGGGCGGCGATCTTCCTCGTCGCGCTGCTCCTGAACTGCTCGATGGCCGCGATGGCCCTCGTCGCCGCCGCGCTCAAGCCCCTCGGCTTCCTGGTCGCCTCCGGCGCCTTCGCCCTGGGCTTCACCCTGCTCGAGGGCGGAGGCTGGTATTCCCACGTCGTCGCCGGCGTCTCCGGCGCGCCCGTGCTCGCGTTCCTCGGCTTCGAGCGCTACGTCGTCGCGGGCGCCTACGCGATCGCCTTCCCCGCGGGCACCATGGCCGCCCTCATCACCCGCATCGGCGTCGCGGAGTACCGCACGAAGTGGGCGAAAAAATGGGACGACGCCGCCTGGGTCCAGCGCGTCACGAAGAACCCCCTGTCCCGCCTGATCGTGAACCTGATCTTCGGGAAATCGAAGGACTTCGTCGAACGCAAACCCCGCTTCATCCTGCTCCGTCCCTTCCGGCCCTACATGCTCGTCTTCGTGCCGCTGCTCGCCATCGGCCTCACGATCGGCGGCGGGCTGTATGCGCAATCCGCGATCGGCGGCCTCGCCGCGGGGACGGCGAGCCGGGCGCTCGGCGTCCAGGTGAGCTTCGGGAGCATCGACTACTCCTTCTTCGCGCAGAAGCTGCGCCTCGAGCGTTTCCAGCTGCCGGATCCCTCCGCCCCGAAGGAGAACCTGCTCGAGATCGGGACCCTCGAGGCGGACCTCGGCTTCCTCGAACTGCTCCGCGGCCGCCTGCAATTCGAGAAGCTCGCCGCCGCCGACGTCGCCACGCGCGTGGCCCGCGAGACGGACGGCACGCTCAACGTCACGAAGCTGCCCGCGCTGCAGCCGGCCCCGGACGCCCCCGAGGGAGAGCAGGCCGCCTGGCAGGAGTACCTGACCTGGCTGACGCAGAAGTCGAAGGCGCAGGACTGGAACGAGCTCTGGCGCAAATACCAGGAGTACCGGACAAAGTCCGCCCAGGCGAAGAAACCCGTCGAGGCGCCAAAGGCCCCGGCCTATGACGCGTCGCTCGCCTGGAAAACGACGCGGCCGGAGCCCCGGGTGCGGGTGGATCTCTTCGAGGTCCGCAACGTCCGCCTCGACGTCGTCGAGCGCGGCGGCCCTGCCGTCACGCCGTCGTTCACCGGCTTCGAGCTCAAGGGCGCGGATCTCTCAAGCAAGCCGGGTTGGAACGGCAGGCCCCTGGTCTTCAGCGCGGCAGGTTCGCTGGACGGCGGCAAGGCCGGCACGCTCAAGGCCGACTTCAAGGTCCTGGCGGCGTCCACCGAGGGCAAGGTCGAGCTGACGGCCTCTCCGCTGCTGACCTGGAAGGCGCTCTTCGAAAAGAGCCTGCCCGTGGCGGTGGAGCAGGGAACGGCGAACGTCGGGCTGTCCGGCCGGACGGAGGCCGGGGGCCTCCAGGCGACTTCGAGCTTGCGCATCGACGGATTGAAGATCGCCGCGCGTCCGGGCGAAACCCGGATCCTGGGTCTCGATCCCCAGATGTCCGCTTATGCGATCCAGGGCCTGAACGCGTACGGGGCGAAGCAGCCGATCCTCTTCGACGTGACCCTGGGCGGACGTCTCGATGCCCCTGAGATGTCGACCGGCACGGGTCTTCTGGATCTGGCCAAGAAGGGCCTGGAGTCGTTGGGGCAGAAGGAGCTGGACGCCGTCATCACGAAATTCGGCACGCACACGAAGTCCCTGCAGGCGGGAGATGTGAAAGCCCTGCCCGCCGCCAAGGAGGACGTGAAGAAGGAAGTCGAGAAGGGCAAGGAGACGATCGAGGGGTTGAAGGGCCTCTTCAAGAAGCCCAAAGACGAAAAGAAACCCTGACAATAATCCACCGGAGCTTCCGGCATTCGGGTAATCAGGGTAGGGGTTCATCGTATGCGATCCGCACTCCTGGCGCTGCTGCTGCTGGTGGGATCCGCCGCCGGAAACGACGAAACCAAAGTCGACTTCACCCGCGACATCCGGCCCATCCTCGCCAACAACTGCCTGCTCTGTCATGGCCCTGACGAGAAGGGCCGCAAAGGCGACCTGCGTCTCGACACCCGCGAAGGCGCCGTCGCCGATCTCGCCGGGAAATTCGCGGTCGTCCCGGGCAAGCCGGCGAAGAGCGAACTCCTCGCGCGCGTGACCTCCAAGGACCGCGACGAGCTCATGCCGCCCCCCAAGTCCGGCAAGAAACTCAGCCCCCGCGAGGTCGATCTCCTCAAGCGCTGGATCGAGCAGGGCGCCCCGTACCAGCGCCATTGGGCCTTCGTGAAGCCCGAGGGCGGCGGCGCCGACATCGACCGCCACATCCTCGCCCGGCTCGAGGCGGAGAAGCTCGGGTTCGCCCCCGAGGCCGACCGCGCCACCCTGATCCGCCGCCTCTCGCTCGACCTGACCGGCCTGCCGCCGACGCTCGAGGAGGTGGACAGCTTCCTGAAGGACCAGGACCCGAACGCCTACGAGAAACTCGTCGACCGCCTCATCGCCGGCCCCGCGTACGGCGAGCGCTGGGCCAAACTCTGGCTGGATCTCGCGCGCTATGCGGACAGCCAGGGCTACGCGGAGGACCGGCCGCGCGTGATCTGGGCCTGGCGCGACTGGCTGATCAACGCCCTCAACCGCAACCTCCCCTACGACCAGTTCAGCCTGCAGATCCTCGCGGGCGACCTGCTCCCCGACGCCACCGAGGACCAGATCCACGCCACCGCCTTCCACCGCAACACGCTCACGAACACCGAAGGCGGCACGGACGACGAGGAGTTCCGCAACGCCGCGATCGTCGACCGCGTGAACACGGTGATGCAGACCTGGATGGGGCTGACCTCCGCCTGCGCCCAGTGCCACAACCACAAGTACGACCCGTTCTCCCAGGAGGAGTTCTTCAAGATCTTCGCGTTCTTCAACCAGAGCGAGGACTCCGACCGCGGGGACGACTTCCCGACGGTGCCGATCTGGACCGACGAGCAGAAACAGCGCCGCCGGACGCTGGAGGCGGACGTCGCCCGGCTTGACGCGGAGCTGGCGAAGGACACCCCGGCGCTCGCCGCCGCGCGGACGAAGTGGGTCGCCGCGTTCGCGGTGCCGCCGGTCTGGAAGGAATCCGTGAAGACCGCGACCGCCCTGAAGATCGAGGCGCCCGGCGATCTGGGCAAGCTGACGGTCGGCCTCAAACACGGCCCGGCGGCGGCCGCTCCCGCGCGCTTCGTTCGGGTCGAGCTCCCGGGCAAGGGCAAATATCTTTCGCTCGCCGAGGTCGAGGTCTTCGCCGCCGGCGACAACGTCGCGCGCAAGGGCAAGGCGAAGCAGAGTTCCACCGCCTTCGAGGGGCCGGCGGCGCTGGCCATCGACGGCAACACGAACGGCGACTACCACGCCTCGAAGTCGGTGACCCACACGGATGCTAATGACGATCCCTGGTGGGAGGTCGACCTCGGCAAGGTGGCGGCGGTCGAGCGTGTCGTGGTCTGGAACCGCACGGACGGCGGCGAGGGGACGTCCGCCCGCCTGAAGGACTTCCGGGTCAAGCTGCTCGACGAGAAGCGCAAGACGGTCGAGGAGCGTTCGTTCGCCGATTTTCCGAATCCGAAGACCGAATGGCGCATCGACGGGGTGAAGGAGCTCGCCCTCGCGGGCCGCTTTGTCCCCGCCGCGGGGAGCGTCTGGGTCGCGCTCGAGAAACCCCTGACGCTGGAGGCCGGGGCGGCGCTCGTGTCGCGCCCCGAGGGGAAGATCGCGCTCGGCGACGACGTCCTGCTCCCGGGCTTCATCCGCACCCCCGCGGACGTGCGGGCGGCGCTCGCGAAGGGCGCCGCTGAGGATCCCAAGGTCGTCGCGTGGCACCGCCAGACCGCGCCCGAAACGGCCGCGGCGCGCGAGGCGCTCGCGGCCGCAAAGAAGGCGCTCACGGACCTGAAGCCGGCGGGCACGCTGCCGGTGATGAAGGAGCTGGCGAAGGAGCGTCGGCGGAAGACGCAGATCCAGGAACGCGGCAACTTCCTCATCAAGGGCAAGGAGGTCAGCGCGGGCGTGCCGGCGGAGTTCCCGCCGCTGCCGAAGGACGCGCCGTCGAACCGCCTCGGCTTCGCGCTCTGGGTGGTCAGCCCGGAGAACCCGCTCACGGCGCGCGTCGCGGTCAACCGCTATTGGGAGCAGATCTTCGGCACCGGGCTCATGGCGACCAGCGAGGACTGGGGCCTGAGGGGCGAATGGCCCTCGCATCCCGAGCTGCTCGACGCCCTTGCCGCGGACTTCCAGAAGAACGGCTGGGACGTGAAACGCCTCCTGAAACAGCTCGTGATGTCGCGGACGTACCGGCAATCCTCGCAGGTGCGGCCCGAACAGATCGCGAAGGATCCGGGGAACCGGCTGCTCGGACGCGGTCCGCGGCAGCGTCTGCTCGCGGAAGTCGTGCGCGACCAGGCGCTCTTCGTGAGCGGCCTGCTGAGCCGGAAACTCGGCGGGCCCTCGGTGTATCCGCCCCAGCCGAAGCTGGGTCTCGCGGCGGCGTTCTCGACGTCGACGGACTGGGAGGCTTCGAAGGGCGAGGACCGCTACCGCCGCGGCCTGTACACGTTCTGGCGCCGTTCGGTCACGTATCCCTCGATGGCGACCTTCGACGCGCCGGACCGCAACGTCTGCACGGTGCGGCGCATCCCGACGAACACGCCGCTGCAGGCGCTGGTGACGCTGAACGATCCGGTCTACGTCGAAGCCGCCCAGGCGCTGGCGCGGCTCATGGCGGCGCAGGGCAGGACCGCCGAGGAGCTCGCGGCCTGGGGCTTCCGCCGTTGTCTCACGCGTCCGCCGACGGCCGCCGAAACCGCGCGGCTCGTGAAGCTGCACGGCGAGATGAAGGCGCGCTACGAGAAGGATCCGGCGAAGGCGAAATCCCTGGCGACGGACCCGCTCGGGCCGCTGCCCGCGGGCATGGACGCCGCCGACCTGGCCGCCTGGACGGTCGTCTGCAACGTTTTGCTGAACCTCGACGAACTGTTCATGAAGCGATGAAGGGAGCCCTGTGACCCGAGACGAACGGCTGCTTCAAGCGACCCGGCGCACCTTCCTGAAGGAATGTTCGCTCGGCCTGGGCGGGCTCGCGATGGCGGGCCTGCCGGGCTTCGCCGACGACGAGAACCCGATGGCGACCCGCAAGTCCCATTTCAAGGCGCGCGCGAAGAACGTCATCTACCTGCACATGGCGGGCTCGCCGCCGCATCTCGACCTGCTCGACTACAAGCCCGAGCTGGTGCGGCTGGACGGCAAGGACTGTCCGGGCGAATTCCTCAAGGGCAAGCGCTTCGCGTTTACGAGCGGCGTCCCGAAGCTGATGGGCACGCCGCGCAAGTTCGCGCAGTGCGGAAGCGGCGGCACCTGGCTTTCGGACGCGATCCCGAACCTGCAAAAAGTGGCGGACGAGCTCTGCGTGATCCGCTCGATGAATACCGACCAGTTCAACCACGCGCCCGCGGAGCTGCTGCTCTACACGGGCTCGCCGAACCAGGGGCGCCCCTCGATGGGGAGCTGGGTGACGTACGGGCTCGGGACGGAGAACCAGAACCTGCCCGGCTTCGTGGTGCTGATCTCGAGCGGCGTGCAGCCGAGCGCCGGCAAGAACGACTGGGGCGCCGGCTTCCTGCCGTCCGTCTACCAGGGCGTGCAGTGCCGCTCGCAGGGCGACCCGGTGCTTTACGTCTCGGATCCCCCGGGCATGGACCGCGAGATCCGCCGGGCGAGCCTGGACGCGCTGAAGGACCTCAACGAGGCGCAGGCGAAGGAGATGGGCAATCCGGAGACGCTGACGCGGATCGCGCAGTACGAGCTCGCGTACCGCATGCAGGCGTCGGTCCCCGAGGTGATGGACATCACGAAGGAGCCGGAGGCGGTGCTCAAGGACTACGGGGCGAAGCCCGGGTCCTCGAGCCTCGCGAACAACTGCCTGCTGGCGCGGCGCCTGGTGGAGAAGGGCGTGCGCTTCGTGCAGCTCTTCGACTGGGGCTGGGACTTTCACGGCACGAACCCCGCCGAGGACATCCGCGACGGCCTGACGAACAAGTGCCGGACGATGGACGTGCCGGTGGCGGCGCTGATCCGGGACCTGAAGCAGCGCGGGCTGCTGGACGAGACGCTGATCGTCTGGGGCGGCGAGTTCGGGCGGACGCCGTTCCGCGAGGGCCGCACGGCGAAGGGCGCGGTGCTCGGCCGGGATCACTTCCCGGACGCCTACTCGATCTTCATGGCGGGCGGCGGCGTGAAGGGCGGCTTCACGTACGGCGAGAGCGACGACCTGGGCTTCTCCGTGGCGAAGGACAAGGTCCACGTCCACGACCTGCAGGCGACGATCCTGCACCTGATCGGCATGGACCACGAGAAGCTGACCTACCGCTTCCAGGGTCGCGACTACCGCCTCACCGACGTACACGGCAAGGTCGTGAAGGGGATCCTGGGCTAAAGCAGTTCCCGGATCACCGAGCCCTCGTCGATGGCGGGGACGGGGCGGCCCTGGTGGTTCAGGAAGGACAGCGGCGCCGGATCGATCCCGAGACAGTGGTAGATCGTGGCGTGCAGGTCCTGCGGGACGAGCGGCCGTTCCTTCGGGTATTCGCCCTTCGCGTCGGTGGCGCCGACGATGCGGCCGCCCTGGATGCCGCCGCCGCCCATCAGGATCGACATCGCGCCGCCCCAGTGGTCGCGGCCCGGCGTGCCCTTGCCGCTGCCGTCGTTCATGCGCGGCGTGCGGCTGAATTCGCCCATGACGATGACGAGGGTCTTCTCCCAGAGGCCGCTCGCGGCGAGGTCCTCGAAGAGGGCGCCGAGGGCCTGGTCGAGGCGCGGCAGGTAGTTCTCCATGCCCGCCTTGAGGTCCCAATGGTGGTCCCAGCCGCCCATGTGGACCGTGTTGAACGTCACGCCGGCCTGGGCGAGGCGGCGGCTGAGGAGCACGGACTGGCCCCAGGAGTTGCGGCCGTAGCGGTCGCGGAGGGCGTCGGGTTCCTTGGACAGGTCGAAGGCGTCGCGGACCGCGGCGCTGGTGACGAGTTCGTAGGCCTGCTTCTCGAAGTGGCCCATGGACTCGAACATGCCGCTGGCGTCGACCTCGCGCTGGAGATTGTCGAAATTCTTGAGCAGGCCGCGCCGGTTGTCGAGGCGCTCGATCGTGAGTCCGCCCTGGAGCATGAGGTTGCGGACCTTGAACTCCTTGGAGTTGGGGTCGCCCTCGGTCTCGAAGGGGTCGTTGTGCTGGCCGAGGTAGTTGGCGCCGAAGTAGCCGGGCCGGATCCCGACGGAGGAGGCGTGGGGGATGGCCGAGTAGGGGATCATGCCCTTCGTGCGGGCCCCGGCGGTCTTGGCGATGATGGAGCCGATGCTCGGATACTTGCCCGAGGTGTCGGCGCCGCTCGCGCCGGCGCGGCCGGTCAGGAGGCGGTGCGCGCCGCCGAAGTGATCGCCGTCGTCATGGTGCATCGAACGCACGATGGAGAACTTGTCCGCGACGCGGGCCTGCCGGGGGAAGAGTTCGCTGACCTGCATGCCGGCGACGTTGGTGGGGATGGGGCGCCACAGGCCGCGGTATTCGGCGGGGGCCTCGGGTTTCATGTCCCAGAGGTCGAGGTGGCTGGGGCCGCCGTCGAGCCAGACGAGGATGACGCGGGTGTCCTTGGGGGCGAGTCCGGTCCTGGCGGAGGCGTCGCGGGCCTGGAAGAGTTGGGGGAGCCCGACGGAGGCGAGCCCGGCGAGGCCGAGCTGGAGGAAGCTGCGTCGGGGCAGCCCGTCGCAATAGCCGCAGGAACCGCCGTTGTCGACGCGCAGCATTCGATGCCCCTCGTTGCCTCTGCGTCCCGCTCCAGTCAATACTACACGGCCCGTCCCCTCCCTGGGGTCGATTACGTCAAAATGAACCGAATCGGCACTCAACAAAACAGCCCGTCTGCTTTGTTGCCCTTCGGAAGGCAACAAAGCAGACGGGCTGTTTTGTTGGGGCTACTTCTTCTTGGGGAGGCTCTTGGGCTCCAGGGAGAGGTCCTGGGCGTCCTTCTCGCCCCCGGGCAGGCCGTCTTCGCCCGTGGAAACGAGATCGTAGGGCAGGCCCCCCGTGCCCGGCGCCTGGTAGATCAGGGCGTTGCCCCAGGCGTCCTTCGGGATCTTCTTCAGATAGCCCCCCTCCGGCCACTTCTTGGCGTCCACGTAGGGGGGGGCGGGTCTGCAGATCCTCCAGCTTCGCGGGGAATTTGCGGTGGTCCTTCTTGAAGTGCTCGAGGGCCACACTGACGCTCTTCAGGATCTTCCGGGTCTCCGGAACCTCCGGGGCGGGCACGTACTTGCCGCAGCCGGCCGCCAGGGCGATGACGAGAACTGCCGTCCAGAGCCGCATGGGTTCCTCCTCCCGGATAGATCCCTCCGCCGGCTCCAACCGATTGAATCATACCTTACCCGCGGGAGTTCTGGTGTCCATTCGGCGCCTGCCGTATACTCCCGCCCCATGGCGATCCGAGATTCGCGTTCCTGCAGCGCCTGCGGCGCCTCGCTCGACCCCCGCGAGGGCGTCGACCTCTGGGGCTCCTGGTTCTGCTCGAAATGCTTCGTCAGCCAGGCCTCGGACTACGGCCGCGATTTGAAACCCGAGGAACTCGCCCGGCTCCGCCGCCTGGGACACGAACTCGCCGGCTTCCTCCCGCCCGAGATCCTGGAGATGATCCTCACCGGCTTCTACAAGCGCGCCTCGAAATCCAAGAAGGCGCCCGACAAGATGGAGGTCTCCCGCGCCGTCGCGGAACTCCAGCGCATCACCGCCTCCGCCTGCTTCCGCCAGATCCTCAACCTGCTCAAGACCTGGGAGGACACCTTCGGGAAGTTCGTCCAGGAACAGGAGGAGGACATCCGCGACAAGGTCCGCCGGCTCTCCGACACCGACGGCCGCGCCTAGGCGATCAGGTCGTGCAGGACGTTGCCGTGCACGTCCGTCAGACGGAAGTCGCGCCCCGCATGCCGGTAGGTCAGCTTCGTGTGCTCGATGCCCATCAGGTGCAGCAGCGTGGCGTGGAAGTCGTGCACGTGGACCTGGTTCTCCGCGACCTTCGACGAGATCTCGTCCGTCTTCCCGTAGACGCTCCCGCCCCGCGCGCCGCCCCCCGCGATCCATGAGGAGAAACACGCCCCGTGATGGCCGCGCCCGCGCGGGCCGTCCTCGCCCGGCGTGCGGCCGAACTCCGTCGTCCACACCACGAGCGTGTCCTCCAGCATGCCCCGGCGCTTCAGGTCCTGCAGCAGCCCGGCAATGGGGCGGTCGACCTGCTTCGCGAGCTTCTCGTGCTGCGGCATGTTGTCGTGCTGGTCCCAGTTGTTGGAGGAGCCCTGGTCGATGAGCTCGATGAAGCGCACCCCGCGCTCCGCCAGGCGCCGCGCCACGAGGCACTGCCAGCCGAAGCCGACGGTCTGCCCCCGCTTCAGGCCGTAGAGCGCGAGCGTCTCGTCGCTCTCCCGGGCGAGATCGAAGGCGTCCGGCGCCTCCGTCTGCATGTGGAAGGCGGTCTCGAAGGACTGCACCCGCGCCGCGAGATTGGAGTCGCGGCCGTTGTCCTTGAGATGACGCGCGTCCAGCGCCCGGGCGAGGCCGAGCTCCCGCTCCTGCAGCCCGGGCTCCTGCGAGCGCCGCGCCAGGTCGGGGATCGGATCGGGTCCCGGCACCACCCGCGTACCCTGGTGGTAGGCCGGCAGGAAGTCGTTCGCGAAGACCTGCGTGCCCGCGTACGGCAGCGCGGGGGCCAGGACCATAAAACTCGGCAGGTTCTGGTTCATCGTCCCCAGGCCGTAGCTCAGCCAGGAGCCGATGCTGGGACGGGAGAAGAAGAAGCTCCCCGTGTGGATCGCGAGCGTGGCCTGGTAGTGCTCGTTGTCGTCGGACTTCATCGAGTTGATGACGCAGAGGTCGTCGGCGCAGTCCCGGATGTTGGGGAAGAGGTCGCTGATCATCGTGCCGCAGCGGCCGCCGGGGCGGAAGGGCCAGAGCGGGCGCAGCAGCTTGCGCCGGTCGCGGGAGAGCCCGCCGCCGGCGACCAGGTGCGTCTTTCCGTCGTCCTTGAAGAGCTGCGGCTTGTAATCGAAGGTGTCCAGCTGCGAGACCCCGCCCGTCGCGAAGAGGAAGATGACGCGCTTGGCGCGCGCGGGGAAGTGGGACGGTTTCGGCGCGAGCGGGTTGCGGGCGAGCGCCCCTCGATCCTCGTCGGCCAGGAGCCCGGAGATGAGGCCGGGCAGCAGCAGCGAGCCCCCCGCGAGGGAGCGGAGCATCTGGCGCCGGGAGCCGTCGATCATCGTTTCACCGCAGATACACGAACTCGTTCAGCCGGAAGATCACCCGGGCGAGACTCTGCCAGGCGGCGGCCTCGCCCTGGGCCGCGCGGATTTCGGAGAGGAACCGTCGCGCCCCGGCCGCCTCCTCGTCCGTGGGCGGACGGGACAGCGCCAGGCGCCAGGCCCGGTCGATGCGCGCGGCCTCGTCGCCCTCGAGCCGGGACGCAAAGCGCTGGGCCTGTTTGTGCACGAACTCGTCGTTGAGAAAGTAGAGGGCCTGCAGCGGGGTGGTGGACGTGATGCGCGCCGACGTGGACGCGCTCGGGTCCGCCCCGTCGAAGAGCCCGAAGAAGGGATGCCGCCGGATGCGCTGGGTCATGAGGTAGACGCTGCGGCGGTCGTGGTCGTAGACCGCGAGGAAGGGCTTGTGCTGCGTGAAGTCCCAAGCCCTCGATTCGGGGAAGGGATGCGGTCCCGCCGGGCTCAGGTCGAGGCCTCCGCCCACGGCGAGCAGCGCGTCCCGGATCGCCTCCGCCTCGAGGCGGCGCCGGGGATAACGTCCCAGCAGGTCGTTGGCGGGATCCGCCTGCGCGAGCGCTTCGTCGTCGGTGGACACGCGGTAGGCGCGCGAGAGGCAGAGCAGGCGGTGCATCGCCTTGACGGAGCCGCCGCTTTCGATGAAGCGCCGGGCCAGATGGTCGAGCAGTTCGGGATGCGTGGGCTTGCGGCCCTGTTTTCCGAAGTCGCTCGGCGTGGCCACGATGCCGCGTCCGAAATGATGGTGCCAGATCCGGTTGACCATGACCCGGGCGCTGAGCGGATTGGCGGGGTCGACGATCCAGTCGGCCAGTTGCAGGCGGCCGCTTCCGGGGACGTCCGCCGGCAGGGTCCGGCCTCCGAGGATGGTCGGGAAGCGCCGCGGGACTTCGACGCCGGTCCGCGCCGGATCGCCCTTGATCTGGACCTTCGCATTCCCCGCCTTGGGGCCCTCCGCCACGGCGTAGGCGGTGGGGTAGGGCAGCGGGCGCCGGTCGGCGTCCTTCTGCTCCTTCTTCGCCTGCTCGATCTCCTTGCCGAGCGCCGCGGCGCGCTCCTTGTCCGCCGTCTTCTTCGCCTCCTCGAGCTCCTTGATCTTCGTTCCGATGGCCTTGTGTCCGGCCGCACGCTCCGAGAGGGCCGCCTCCGCGACGCCCGGCGCCGCGAGCGACACGAAATCGCGCTGCCGCTGTTCCAGCTCGATGCCCGGCCAGGGATAGCGCGTGCTCGAAAAGAATCCGTAGAGGCCGTAGTAGTCCTCGTTCGTGAAGGGGTCGAACTTGTGGTCGTGGCAGCGCGTGCAGTTGATCGTGAAGCCGAGGAAGGTCCGGCCCAGGTTGTCGATCGTGTCCTCGATCGTGAGGTGCCAGGGGTAGTCGTCGACCCGGGAGCCGAAGCGCCGGGCGTTCGCGAGATACCCGGTGGCGATGATCTGCTCGTGCCCCGCCCCGGGCAGAAGGTCGCCCGCGAGCTGCTCCCGGACGAACTGGGGATAGGGCTTGTCGCTGTTGAACGCGGCGATGACGTAGTCGCGGTAGCGGTAGTGCTGCGGGACGGGGAAGTCGGAATTGTCGCCCGCGCTGTCGGCGTAGCGGACGACGTCCAGCCAGTGGCGCCCCCAGCGTTCGCCGTAGCGGGGCGAGGCGAGCAGGCGGTCGACGACGCGGGCGAAGGCGTCCGGCGAGGCGTCGGCAAGGAAGCTCTCGGCCTCCTCGGGGGTCGGGGGCAGCCCGATCAGGTCGTACGTGACCCGGCGCAGCCAGGCGCGGCGCTCGGCGTCGGGATTGGGCCGCAGGCCCCGCTCCTCCAGTTTGGACAGCACGAAGCGGTCGACGGCGTTGAGCGGCCAGGCGGCGTCCCGCACGGCGGGCAGGGCGGGTTCGGAGACGGGCTGGAAGGCCCACCAGCGCCGGGCCTCGTCCCAGTTGATCTTCGATTTCGCCGCGGCCGCCGGAATGGAACCGTCGCGCGGATCGGCGGCACCTTTGCGGATCCAGTGCTCGAAGTCGCGGACGATCTCCGCGGAGAGCCGCTTCTTGGGCGGCATTTTCGTGTCCTCGGACTCCCAGCGCAGCGCGGCGAGGATCGCGGACTTGGCGGGCTCGCCGGGGACCAGGGCGGGTCCGTTGTCGCCGCCCTTGAGCAGGCCCTGTTTCGTGTCGGCGTAGAGGCCGCCCTTGAGCTTCTCCGCCTTCGCGCTGTGGCAGGAGTAGCAGTGCTCGACGAGGACCGGGCGGATGCGGGTCTCGAAGAAGTCGAGATCCTCCTGGGCCAGCAGGAACAGGACGTGGAGCAGGGGGCTCATCGGCGGGTCAGGATGTCCCTTCCGTAGCGAAGATGGTCGACGACCCGCCGCGCGGCGAGTTCCCCGTCATGGCGCCGGATCGCCGCGGCGATGCCGCGATGCTCGAGGTAGCCGGGGCGGAGCCGTTCGTGGTTCGTGTGCAGGACCTTGAGGATGAGGCGGTGCAGCTGGTCGCGCAGGCGGACCATGATGCGCTCGATCTCGAGGTTGTCGGCGAAGGAGCAGATCAGGGTGTGGAATTCGGCGTCGAGCACGGTGGTCGCCTCGAGGTCGTCCTCCTTCACCGCCTTCTCCTGGGCCCTGAGGTTCCGGTCGAGGCGCTCCAGCTGGGCGGGGGTGATCGTGCGGGCGAGGCGGCGGACCACCCAGGTCTCGAGGGCCTCGCGGAGATCGAAGAGGTCCGAGACGGCCCGCACGGAGGTCTCGCGCACGAAGATGCCCTGCTGGGGGGAGATCGTGACGAAGCCCTCCTCCTCGAGCCGGACGAGGGCGGCCTTGATGGGCGTCTTGCTCATGCCGAGGCGGCGCTCCAGCACCCGCTCCGAGAGCAGGCTGCCCGCCGCGAAGGTGCCCTTCTGCAGGGAATCCTTGAGCGAATCGTAGGCCCGGTGGGCCAGCAGGCGGCGGGATCCGGCGGCGAGGCTCACGTTCTGCATCTCCCGAATAGTCCTATCCTTCTACGTCTGAGATCTAACTGAGATCTCAGATATATGGCAAGAAAATCGGGGCGCCGGACACCGTCATTGACCTCCGGGGAGGGGCGAGATAAATTGCGCTTTATACCCATGGACAGCGCCAAGGACATCTTCTCGTATCGGCCGTACTGGGCCAAGCGGCTCACGCCGGCGCCGTTCCTGCCCATGTCCCTCGAGGAGATGGAACTGCTGGGCTGGGATTCCTGCGACATCATCCTGGTGACGGGCGACGCCTACGTCGACCATCCCAGTTTCGGCATGGCGGTGATCGGGCGCGTGCTGGAGGCCCAGGGCTTCCGGGTCGGGATCATCAGCCAACCCGACTGGCAGAACGCCGACGCGTTCCGCGCGCTGGGGAAGCCCAACCTCTTCTGGGGCGTCACCGCGGGCAACATGGACTCGATGGTGAACCGCTACACGTCCGACCGGCGCGTCCGCTCGGACGACGCCTACACTCCCGGCGGCGTCGGCGGGAAGCGCCCCGACCGCTCCGTCATCGTCTACGCCCAGCGCGCCCGCGAGGCGTATCCCGGCGTGCCCCTCGTCATCGGCGGGATCGAGGCCTCGCTGCGCCGCATCGCGCATTACGACTACTGGGCCGAGAAGGTCCGGCGCTGCGTGCTGCTCGACACCAAGGCCGACCTGCTCGTCTACGGAAACGCCGAGCGCGCCATCGTCGAGATCGCCCACCGCCTGGCGGCGCGCAAGCCGATCGACTCCATCACCGACCTGCGCGGGACCGCGTTCGTCCGGAAGGGGATCCCCGAGGGCTGGACGGAGATCGATTCCACCACGATGGACGTCCCGGGCGGCCGCGTGATCCGTCCCGTGAATCCCTACGAGAAGACCCCCGGCGTGGAGACCGAGGCCCCGGCGCAGCCGGTCGCGTTCGGGACGCCGAAGCCGCCGCTGGACCGGGACCGCTGCGTGGTCCGGCTGCCCGCCTACGAGCAGGTGGTCGACCACCGCGAGCTCTACGCGCACGCGTCGCGCGTCATGCATCTGGAGACCAACCCCGGCAACGCGCGGGCGCTCGTGCAACGGCACGGCGATCGCGAGGTCTGGGTCACGCCGCCGCCGATCCCGCTCACGATGAAGGAGATGGACGGCGTCTACGAACTGCCCTACAAGAGGCTCCCGCATCCCTTCTACGGCGCCGAGAAGATCCCGGCCTACGAGATGATCCGCTTCTCGGTGACGATCCAGCGCGGCTGCTTCGGCGGCTGCACGTTCTGCTCGATCACCGAGCACGAGGGCCGCATCATCCAGAACCGCTCCCAGGACTCGGTCGTGCGGGAGCTGGAGCAGATGAAGTCCGTGCCGGGCTGGACGGGCCAGGTCTCGGACCTCGGCGGCCCCACGGCGAACATGTACCGGATCGCCTGCAAGGACCCGAAGATCGAGTCCGCCTGCCGCCGGCCCTCCTGCGTCTTCCCGGGCGTCTGCGAGAACCTCAACACGAACCATCAGCCGCTTATCGACCTGTATCGCAAGGCGCGCGCGGTGCCGGGCGTGAAGAAGATCGCGATCGCGTCGGGCGTGCGCTACGACCTCGCGGTGAAGTCCCCGGCGTACATCAAGGAACTCGCGGCGCATCACACGGGCGGCTACCTCAAGATCGCCCCGGAGCACACCGAGGAGGGGCCGCTCTCCAAGATGATGAAGCCGGGCATCGACACGTACGAGCGCTTCAAGGAGCTCTTCGACAAGGCCTCGAAGGAGGCGGGCAAGGAGCAATACGTCATCCCGTACTTCATCGCGGCGCATCCCGGCACCACGGACCAGGACATGCTGCAACTCGCGCTCTGGCTGAAGAAGAACAAGTTCCGCGCGGACCAGGTCCAGGCCTTCCTGCCCACGCCGATGACGCCCGCGGCGGCGATGTACCACACGGGGCTGAATCCGCTGAAGCGGGAGGGGAAGAGCTTCGAGGACGTCTTCATCGCCAAGAGCATGGGCCAGCGGCGCCTGCACAAGGCGTTCCTGCGCTACCACGACGCGACGAACTGGCCGCTGCTACGGGAGGCGCTCAAGCGCATGGGCCGCGCGGACCTGATTGGCCCCGGCAAACAGTGCCTGATCCCGTCTTGGCAGCCCAAGGGCACGGAACCCGACGCCGGGCCCGGCGTGAAGGCCTTCCGGACGCAGCAGACGCACGGGGTGCGCCCTTCGCACCCGCCCAAGAACCCGAAGCTGCGGCGTTGACGCTCAGGCGGCCGGGGCGTTGGCGTCGATGTCGCCCTGGGCCGCCTGCAGCGCCCCCACCAGCTGGGTGAGGCGCGAGCGCAGCCGGATCTTGAGGGTCTCCGTGGTCTGGAGCAGCGACACGTCCCGGTCCCGGATCAGGCGCAGGCCCCGGAGCTTGTCCTCCGCCTGCCGAAGTTTCGTGTCGGTGGCGCTCAATTCGGGACGGATCAGCCAGGCGGCGACGCCGCCGTCGAGGTCGAGATCCTCGCCGAAGTCCAGTTCGACCCCCATCGAGAGGAGGAGTTGGGAGAGGCGGTCGGGTTCCAGCGGCAGCGCGTTCGTTCCCTGGAAGAGGAGCGGCCGGCCGCCCGTGAGCCGGAAATGGAAGACGCACGCGACGGCGGCGTTCCCCGGATCCAGTCGGGCGATCGTGCGGACGAGGCTGCGGCGGAGGGGGCCGAGCGCTTCCGCTTCGGAGCCGCCGGGAGGCTGCGCGTCGATGCGGACGAGTCCCTTGCTGAGCCGGACGGTGAGGGTTTCGGGGAGCGGCATGAAGAACTCCTTTCCTGAGGCGAACCTCCATGCTAGCCGAACGGCTCCGCCTTCGCGGCCCATACGGTGTTCCGAGGTGATATGGGTGCCTAATAAAGCCCTTCGCGGTACGCCTTCTGGATGACGTCCTCCAGGGCCTGGGTCTCGAGGGTGCAGGACGGGATCTGATCCTTGAGCATCCGGGCGAGCGTGGGCTGCAGGGCGGGGTCGGGCCAGCTCGCGGGCTCCCAGAGTTTCGAACGCCGGAACGCCTTGGCGCATTGGAAAAAGACCTCGTCGATCTCCACCACCAGGGCGACGAGCGGAGGCCTGCCTCCGACTTCCAGCCGCTGGAACAGGCCGGCGTCGACCACGATCTTCGCCCGGCCGTTGATGCGGAGCGTCTCGTCCACGCCGGGCACGAGGAAGAGCAGGCCGATCTCCGGGTTCTCAAGGAGGTTGAGGAAGGAGTCCGTGCGCCGGTTGCCCGGACGGTCGCCGATCGCGATTGTGCGGTCGTCCAGGACGAGAAAGCCGCCGGGGGCCTCGCCGCGCGGGGAGACGTCGCAGCCGCGCGTGCGGCCGCAGGTGCCGATGACTACGAACGGAGAGCGCGCGAGAAAGCTCCGCGCATGGCCGTCGAGCGCCGTCAGCTGTTTCTTCACCGCCAGCTCGGCGGGCGGCGGGATGAGGCTGCGCAGGGCCTCGGGGCTGTCGATCACGCCGTCGAAGCGGGGTCGGTCCATGGGGCTCTCCTTCCGATACGGGATACAACGCGCGAAACGGGGGATTCTTCTCGCGATCCGCCGGGTGAAGGGGCGCCGCTTGTGACACAAGACAAGCGCCGCTATACTCGCTGAATCGTGAGCCGGAACATCGCGCGGAAGCCGGGGCCGGAACTCTTCGAACTTGCCGTCGACGACGACCTGCTGGAGTGGTACCTCCTGAGCCCTGCCGAGCGGTTCAGGGAGGCGGGACGACTCTGGGAGAACTTCCTGCTCTTGGGGGGCGAGAGTGAAGCCGACTTCGATCCTCAGGGTCCTTTCTACTTTCCGCCGGAGAAGACTGCGGGCGCTCTTGATGGGAGGGCAGGCCTGCATCCTCTACGGCGGCGCCGAGTTCTCCCGGGACATCGACTTCGCCATCGCCGCGTCGCCCGCTGATCTCAAACAGCATTTCTGCAGCCTTCCCGAGCTGGTCATGGAGGAGGGGCGCAGGCGCCCCTTGCGCCGGGAGCTTGAGGCCTGGCGGCTGGGAAGGCGTCGTCGGGTCGAATGAGCGAGGCCCCCGCCGCCCCGGTCCGCTTCGGACGCCCGCCGGAACCGCCGGCCCCGCTGTATCCGGCGTTCATCCGGACCGCGCTCGGGTGCACGCTGACGCTCGGCACGCTCTTCGGCGCGTTCAACCTGCTCGTCATCCACTGGGCGCTGCCGCTGGGGACGCCGCCCTCCCACCACTGGACCCACGCGGGCTTCCAGATCTGGGGCTTCGTGTTCCTCTTCATCGCGGGCATCGCGTTCGAGGCCGTCCCGCGCTTCCTCATGACGGGGCTGCGCTTCCCGCGCCTGGCCCGCGGGGTTCCCGCGCTCACGCTGGCCGGGCAACTCCTGCTCAACTACGGGCGCCTGGGGGACCTGCTGCCCGGGACGCTGCCCGCGCTCGTGCTGGGGACCCTGGCGCAGCTCGCGGCCGTCGGCATCTTCGTCGGCGTGCTGGGGGCGACGGCGCGAACGGCGCGACCCCGGCTGGAGCTCTCGCATCTCTATCTGGGCGCGGGCACGCTCGGCTGGCTCGTCGCCGCGCTCTGCCTCGGCGGCGGAGCCGTCACGGCGCTGCTCGAGCAGGACGGGGAGGCGGCGATCTCCTGGAACCAGGCCGTCTACGCCGCGGCGCTGTTCAGCGGGACGCTGGCCTGGATCCAGGGCATGTTCCTGCGCGCGGGTCCGGGTCATCTGGGGCTGCCGCCCGCGCGGCGGAGGCCCGCCCTGCTGGCGCTGCTGCTGGGCCAGGGCGGCGCCGCGCTGATGCTGTCCGGAGCCCTGCGCCGGCCGATTCATTTCCCGCTGCTGGACGCCGGTCTGTTTGCGGTCGCGCTCTCGATCCCGCTGTATCTGTTCGCGGTCCGGGCCTTCTCGGGACGCGGCGATCCGGCGGATCCCGGCCTGCATCGCTGCCTCCGCCTCTCCCTGTCCGGAGCCCTGCTGTTCTCGGTCCTCGGCATGGGCGTGGCGGTCCAGGACCTGTTTCGGGGCGCTCCGGGGCTGTTCTTCGACGGCGCCCGGCACGCCTTCACGAGCGCGTTCGTGCTGCCGTTCATTTTCGCGATGGCCTCGCGCATCCTGCCCGCGTTCCGGGGGGCGCCGCTCGGATGGCCGGGCTGGCGGACGGCCGGCATCGTCCTGATCGTGGCCGGGGCCTGGCTCCGCGAGGCGCAGATCCTCACGGCCGTCTTTCAGGCCCCCGTGTTCATGAAGGTCTCCGGCTTCTCGGGGCTGGTTTCCACGGCCGGGGTGCTGCTGGCCTCGCTCGCGCTGCTGGAGGCCTTGAAGCGACGTTGAGCGCGCCTACTTCGACTGCAGCAGGTCGTAGTGGACGCGGCCGACGTGCCACATCCAGCGGGGGCCGAAGCCGGCGAGGCGCGGCCAGGGGTTCGCCACCGCCTCGCGCAGATTGATCCGCGCCTGTTCCTCGTGCCCCTCCACCGCCGCGTTCAGGCCGATGTAGAGCCGCGCATAGAAGAGCCGAGACTCACGTTCTTCCTTGCTGATGTCCGCGACCGCGATCCCCTTCAGGATCTCGTCCGGCGTGGTCTTCCCGGCGAAGAGCTGGTACACGGCGGGGAAGGGCTCCCGGTCGTCCTTCGCGTACTTCAGCAGCCCCTCGCGCGCCTTGTCCCGGCCGTGCGCCTTCACCTGCGAGAGGTAGCGCCAGATGCCGTTCTCGCGGTCGACGTTGTCGAAGGAGTGGTAGATCTCGAATTGCTGCGCCGCCTTGGGGTAGTCCCCCGCATAGAAACGCGCGATCCCGCGGCGCCAATGCTGGGCGTTCTGCGAAGGATCCAGCTCGACCATCTTCTCGTAATCCGCGAGCGCCTCCGCAAAGCGGCCCCGGAAAAAGTGCGCGTCGCCGCGGCGCGAGTACGTCTCCACGTGCTTGGGGTCCGCCGCCAGCGCCTCCGTGTTGCGCGCGATCTGGAGGTCGAGGTCTTTCTCGAGGGCCGTCCGCTCCTCGAGGGACAGCGGCGGAGGCTCCGTCGGCGCGACCTGCAGGCAGACCAGCCGCTCCTTGCCGCGCACGTAGAGCCGTCCGCTCGAGAGCGCCGGCGCGGCCCGGGCCGGAGGAGCCACGAAAGGACGGCCGTCCGCGTCCATCAGGGTCGCCTCCGAGATCTTGCGGCAGCCCTGCGGCGTGAGCTCCAGCAGCCAGAGGATGCCGTCCTCCGCCAGACCGATGAAGCGGCCGTCCACGCGCAGCAGCGACGTGTGCTTGAGCGTCTTGTCCGCCCACTTCAGCGCCCCCGTGGCGAGTTCGACGCAGCGCAGGTCGCTGTCCTCCATGCCGCTGTCGCCGTAAAGATGCCCGTCCACGAGGACCGGCGTGTTCCACCAGGAGGACATCGATCGTTCGCGCTTGCGGCCGTCCTGCCAGACGACGTCGTATCCCCCCGCCTTGACCCGCAGGCAGGCGCCGCCGATCGAGTAGGCGTCCGAGACGAACACGAGATCCCCCGCGACCACGGGGCTCATCGCGTTGACGGTTTGCAGGGACTTGGCCCGCCACGGGAACTGGAAGTCGACCTTGCCCGTCGCGGGATCGAACGCGAGCAGGCCGCCCCGCGCGAACACGAAACACCAGCGCCGCCCGGCGATCGTGGCGGCCACGGGGCTCCCGTAGGCGGCCAGATCGTCGCCCGTCTTGTAGCGGACCTCGCCCGTGCGCTTGTCGAACGCCACGACCGCGCTGCCGTTGGAGGGGGTCTCCCCGGAGGCGATGTCCGGACTGTTCGGCGGACTGCCTCCCACGACCGTCAGCAGCAGGTCGCCTTCCACGAGTGGCGTGCTGCCGACGCCGAAGAAGTTCGGGACCACGCCGAAGTCCGCCGCCGTGTCCTTCTTCCAGAGCAGCGTGCCGTCCTCGAGCCGCAGGGCGTGGAGCATCCCTTCGACCCCGTAGACATAGACGCGGCCGTCGTCGATCACGGGACAGCAGCGCGGACCGGGGTTGTCGCCGTAGCGGTCGACGTAGTCGGTGACGTACTCGAAGCGCCAGAGTTGCGCGCCGTCGGTGGCCTTGAGGCAGAACACGCGGGCCTTGTCGCCGGAGCGGTCGAAGACGAGCACACGGCCGCCGGCGACCGAGGCGCTGCCGTAGCCGCTGCCGAGGCCGTGCTTCCAAGCGAGGGTAGGGCCCTTCTGCGGCCAGGGGGAGATGAGGCTCTGTTCACGGGAAGTCCCGTCGCGACGGGGTCCGAGGAAGCCCGGCCAGTCCTCGGACTGGATCAGCAGCGCCAGCAGGATCGGAAGCATCACGCGCGCTTGAGCAGGCCGCGCTGGCGCATCCAATCCTCGCAGCGCTGGGGCCAGGACGCCCAGGGCTGGTCGGCCTTGCGCATCCCGTAGCCGTGGCCGCCCGTCGCGTAGACGTGCAGCTCGACCGGGACGCCCGCGTCGCGGAGGGCGCTGTAGAGCACCAGCGTGCCGGGTGCCGAACCCTTGTCGTCGGTGGAGACGACGAGGAAGGAGGGCGGGCAGGCCTTCGTCACGGCGATTCGGGCCGCAAGCTTCGTCTTGTCCTGCTTGTCGAGGATGCCGCCGGGATACACCATCAGCGCGAAGTCGGGCTTGCAGGAGGCCTTGTCGACGTCGTCGATCGCCGCGTACGCGCGCTGCTCGAACTGCGTCGCGGCATGCGCCACGAGATGGCCGCCCGCCGAGAAGCCGAGGATGCCGATGCGGGCCGGATCGATGCCCCACTCGGCAGCGCGGGAACGCACGAGGCTGAGCGTCCGCTGGGCGTCCGCCAGGGGCAGCAGCTTGTCGTCGTCGCCGGCGCGCTGGGGGACCCGGTACTTCAGCAGCACCGAGGTCACGCCGATCGACGCGAGCCACTCGCTGACCTGGGTGCCCTCGTGCGCATAGGCGAGCATGCGGTAGCCGCCGCCGGGACAGACGACGATCGCCGCGCCCGTGTCCTTGTCCTTTGCCGGCCGCGTGATGGTGAGCACCGGCTTGCCGATCTGCACGATCTTGGACGGGTTGCCGTCGAACTTCTCCTCGAGCTCCGCGGTCTCGCCGGGGACCTTGCCCGGCCAGACGTCGACGACCTGGTCTTGGAGCAGCGCGAGGGCCAGAAGCAGACTCATGCGGTCAGTTCCGACAACGGCCCGCCCGCGGAGAGCGCGGGGTTGCCGAAGGTGTCGATGCGGTGCCCGAACGCGTGCGCCAGTGAGAGCAGGAGGCGGTTGTGGGCGACCTGCTTGAACTTGAGCGCGCGGCCCGTCTTGAAGCCGAGGCCGCCGCCGACCATCACGAAGGGGATGTCGTTCAGCGTGTGCGAGTTGCCCTTGCCGAGCTCGTTGGTCCAGATGATCGTGGTGTGGTCGAGCATGCTGCCCTCGCCGCCCGGCTCCGGCGTTTCCGCAAGCCGCTTCGCGAGGTGCGCCAGCTCGCCGCAGAACCACTTGTTGATCTTCGTCAGCTGCTCCTGGGAGGACGCATCGGTGTCGGGTTTGTGGGACAGCTCGTGGTGGCGTTCGTCCACGCCCGCCCACTTCATGCGCGCCTGGCCCACCGAGTTCGTGTACTGCAGCGTCGCGATGCGGTTGAAGTCGGCCGCGAAGCCGTGCACGAGCAGGTCGATCTGGGTCCGGCTCAGCCGCGGCATGCTGTCGTTGTCGTCCTTGAGGCCCTGGTCCAGCACCGGCGCGGGCGGGCCCTCCTTGCGGGTCAGCTCCGCCTCCAGCTGCTTCTCCATGTCGCGCACGAACGTCGCGTGCTCGTCGAGGCGTTTGCGGTCCTCCGCGCCGACCTTCTCGCCGATCTTCGCGAGGTCTTCGCGGACCTCGTCGAGCACGCTGCGCAGCGCGGCCTGGTCCTTCACGCGCCCGTACATCTTCTGCAGCATCTGGTGAGGGCTGCTGACGGGGGCGAGGGGCTTGTTCGATCCGGCGTAGACCATGCGGGTCCAGGTGTCCGCGCGTTCGGGGACCTGGACGCCGAACTCCAGCGATCCGAAGCGCGTGCGGGTCTCGGGCTTCGACTGGAGGAAGTTCTTGATCTCCTGATCGATGGAGAGGCCCTTGGCCCACCCGGCGGGCGTGTGCGAGCCGCCCTGGATGTTGCCGGGGAAGAGTTCGATGCCGGTGAGCAGGCAGGCGATGCCGCGCATGTGGCTGTCGCCGTCGCCTTTGACCTTGTCGCAGACGCCGTGCAGGGTGAGGACCTTGTCCTTCAGGGGCTCCAGCGGCGAGAGGATCTCCTTGAGCGCGCCAAGCGGGCCGGCCTCGTCGGGCCAGAAGGTCTTGGGGATGATGCCGTTGGGGCTGAACATCACGACGAGGCGCTGCTTGGGCGCCCGCGGCGTCGCGGCGAACGAGGACAGGCCCGTGAGGAACGGAAGCGCGGCGGCTCCGAGGCCGAGGTCCCGGACAAAGTCGCGACGGCTCAGCGTCATGAGTTTTTCCCCTTCACGGGCCGGGGGGCGGGTGCCGCCACCCCCATCATCTCTATTAACAATTTCCGGATGCTGAAGTTGTTCCGGGCGAAGGATTTGCGCAGCTGCTCGGGGCGGTCCACCCCGTACGCGAGCAGGGGCTGCTTGGTCAGGGCCTGGAAGAGATGCTCGACGAACGCGGCGTGGGTTTCCTCGCTCTTGGAGAGGGAGTCCGCGAGGGCGCGGGCGTTCTTGAACGGGACGGGCTCTCTGTTGAGCGGGGTCCAGGACCCGGAGGCGTCGACCGGCTTGCCCTGCTCCTCGCTGCGGAAGCGTCCGAGCATGTCGAAGTTTTCCAGCGCGAAGCCGAGGGGGTTGATCATGGTGTGGCAGGACATGCAGGCCTGCGACTTGGTCTGGAGCGCGACGCGTTCGCGCGTGGTCAGGGAGGGGTGCAGATCCGGGGCGAAGGGGGCCGCGGCCTCGGGCGGCGGGCGCAGGCGGCGGCCGAGCAGGCTGCGCGCGATGAAGACGCCGCGGTGGATGGGGGAGCTGCTCGCGTGGTCCGCGAAGCCGGCCATGAGCAGCGGATGGGTGAGGATGCCCGCCTGCTTCTCGGGGCCCAGGGGGATGCGGTTGAAGCCGGCGTCGGCGGGCAGCGGGACGCCGTAGAACTTGGCGAGGCGGCCGTTGAAGTAGACCGCGTCGGAAAGCAGCAGCTGCCGGAAGTCGGACGTCTCGCTCCAGACGACGTCGTCGAGGAAGAGGTCCAGCGACGTGCGCAGGTCGGACGCCACGGCCTCGGTGAAGTCGGGGTAGAGCTTGGCGTCCTTCGCGAGCTCGTGCAGGCGGTCGAGCTGCAGCCAGTGGTGGAAGAACTCGCGGACTTTGGCGCGGACGCGCGGGTCGGCGACGAGGCGTTCGGCCTGGCGGGTGAGGCCTTCGGGGGTGTCCAGCGATCCGTTCCGGGCGGCGTCGAGCAGCGCGTCGTCGGGAAGCGAATCCCAGAGGCCGAAGGAGAGGCGCGTCGCGGCGTCGTAGGCGTCGCGTTCGTTCGATCCCAGCTCCGGATACAGGAAGCGGGGCGATTTCAAGGCGAGCAGGACGACTTTCTTCGCCGCAGTTTCGAGGTCGCGGCTGCCCTCGAAGTGGCGCGTGACGAAGAACGTGAGCTGGTCGGGGGCGAGGGGGCGGCGGAACGCGCGTTCCACGAAGCGCTTGGCCCAGTCGCGGACCTTCTGCGCGGCCTCGGGGACGTCGAATTTGACGCCGCTGAGCAGGGACAGCCGGGCGCCGACGAGGACCGCGGCTTCGAGCGCGGCCGTGGTGCCGGCTTCGTCCCAGTCTTTCGACACGGCGATGCCGCGTTCGAAGCCGAGGCTGCGGTCGTCGGGCGGGAAGGGCGTCTGGAGCAACGTCACCTCGGGGAACTTCAGCGGGGAGAGCATCCGCTCCGGGACGATTTCTTCGCTGCGCTGGGGCGGTTTCCAGCGGAGGCTGATGGCGGCGTTCTTGTCCTGTTTGTTCTTCGCCAGTTCGACGCGGAGCGGGTAGGTGCGGCCGCCGAGCAGGAGGATGCGTTCGCGGTAGGTGGTGTCGTCGCCGGAGCGCACGGCGGCGTCGATGAGGGGCTGGGTCTGGTCGTTGAGCCATAGCCGGACGCCGTTGGCGACCTCGAGGGCGATCTCATACACGCCGGTTTCGGGGGCGAAGAGGCCGCCGCTCCAGCGGATGGAGAACTCCTCGGGGCTGATGCGTTCGGAGGGGCTGCCCGCGCCGTAGCGGGCGTCGAGGGTGGGGCTGAGGCGTTCGAGGATGCGGCGGTCCTCGCGGAAGCGGCGGCCGCCGCCCTGGAAATATTCGACGCGCAGGCCGCGGCGTTCGTCCCAGCGGGGCGTCTCGCCCGGGGGCGAGAGCAGGTCGGCGACGGCGTTGCGGTACTGTTTCACGGTGAGCCGCGAGAGTTCGATGCGGACGGGGCTGCGTTTGAGCCGCGCGGCGGGGGAGTAGAAGTTCGCGTAGACATATTCCGCGACGTTTCTGGCATCGTTACCGGTGCAGGTGCCGGGTTTGTCCTCGGGCATGGTCTTGGCGATGTACGCGGCGAGTTTCTCGAGGGTGCGGGAGCCCACGAGCGGGTCGCCATGCTTGTCGCTGCCCTGTCCGTCGGCCCCGTGGCAGGAGAGGCACTGCTTCTTGTAGACGAGCTCCCCGGCCTTTTCGTCGGGGAGGGCGGCGAGCAGGGCGGCAAGGAGGAGGGGCAGCATCATGGATAACTACACCCGCGGAGGCGGAGGCGCTTCGAAGGCGGGGCAGAGCCCGGCGCTCATTTTTGGTCCGCCTGCTTGAGCGAGAGCGCGATGCGTTTCAGCGCGTAATCGACCGAGAGCACCTTCGTGACGACGATCTGGCCGACCTTGACGACCTCGGCCGCGTCGCTGATGAAGCGCGGGGCGAGCTCCGAGACGTGGATCAGGCCGTCCTGGTGCACGCCGAGATCGACGAAGGCCCCGAAGCGCGTCACGTTGGTCACCACGCCCTCCAGGATCATGCCGGCCTTCACGTGCTCCAGCGCCGTCACCGACGGGTTGAACGCCGCCGCCTTGAACTCCTTGCGCGGATCGCGTCCCGGCTTCTGCAGTTCCTCGAGGATGTCGAGGATCGTGGGGAGGCCGACCTTGTCGTCGACATAGTCCTCCGCCCGGAGCTCCAGCTTCTTCGCGATGAGCTCGCCCACGGGTTTGCCGAGCGTCTTGGCGATGCGCTCGACGACGTAGTAGCTCTCCGGATGCACCGCCGAGGCGTCGAGGGGATTGGCGGCGTCGGGGATGCGCAGGAAGCCCGCCGCCTGCTCGAAGGCTTTGGGGCCCAGGCGCGGCACGCGTTTCAGGTCCGCCTTCGTCTGGTAGGGGCGTTCTGCCACGATGCGTTCGGCGACGGGGCGGCTCAGTCCGGAGACATGGCAGAGCAGCTCCGGGGAGGCGGTGTTGACGTCGACGCCGACCTGGTTGACGCAGGATTCGACGACGTGGTCCAGCTCGTGCTGGAGCTTCTTCTGGTCGAGGTCGTGCTGGTACTGTCCGACGCCGATCGCCTTGGGGTCGATCTTGATGAGCTCCGCGAGCGGATCCTGGAGGCGGCGCGCGATCGAGATGGCGCCCCGCACGGTGACGTCCAGCTGCGGGAACTCGCGGACGGCGACTTCGGAGGCGGAATAGACCGAGGCGCCCGCCTCGCTCACGGAGACGTGCGGGATGCCCAGGGCGGACTTGCGGAGGAAGTCCTCCAGCTCACGCGAGCCGGTGCCGTTGCCGTGGGCGATGCGGCGGACCTTGTGCCGGGCGATGAGTTGTTTCAGGGCGGGGGCGGCGTCCGCGCGTTCGGGGTAGATCACCGTGCTCTCGAGGTAGCGGCCGCCGCCGTCGACGACCGCGACCTTGCAGCCGGTGCGCAGGCCGGGATCGATCCCGAGGATGACCTCGCCGCGCACGGGCGGCGCGAGCAGCAGATTGCGGAGGTTCTCCGCGAAGACGCGGCGGGCCTCCTCGTCGGCGCGGTCTTGGATAAAAGCTCGCACCTCGGTCTCAATCGAGGGGGCGAGCAGGCGCGTGTAGGCGTCCTCGATGACCTTCTGCAGGAGCGCCCGGTGGGGCGAGGCGGGGCGGTTGAAGGTCCGGTCCAACTGCCAGTAAATGGGGCTCGGATCGATCTCCAGGGAGACGCTGAGGATGCCCTCGCTTTCGCCGCGGGCGAGGGCGAGGACCTGGTGGGACTCGAGACGCGACAGGAGCTGGCTGAAGTCGAAGTAGCGTTCGTACTTGGAGCGGTCGACCTCGCCGCCGCGCTTGCGTTTGGAGCGGAGCCGGCCGCGGCGGAGCGTGTCCTGCCGCACCCATTCGCGGGTGGGGGGATGCTCGGCGAAACGTTCCGCGAGGATGTCGGCGGCGCCGGCGAAGGCGAGGTCCGCCCCCGTCGCGGGGCGATGCGCCGCGATGAGGTCGGCGAGGGGCTCGAAGCCCATCTCCCGGGCGATGGACGCGCGGGTGCGGCGTTTCGGCTTGTGGGGCAGGTAGAGGTCCTCGAGCAATTGCCGTTCGCGGCACGCGAGGATGCGCTGCTCGAGGTCCGGGGTGAGAGCGCCCTGTTCTCGGATGGAGTCGAGGATCGTCGTCTTGCGTTCCTGGAGCGCGGCGTGGAACTCGCGGCGGTCCTGGATTTGTTTGAGCTGCGTCTCCGTCAGGCCGCCGGTGCGTTCCTTCCGGTAGCGGGCGATGAAGGGCAGGGTGGCGCCTTCGTCGAAGAGGGCGAGCGCGGCGGCCGCCTGGGCGCGGATGGCCGGGAATTCCTCAAGCAGGAGCGCGTGGGGGTTCGTCATCCATCCGCCGTATAGGGGTGTTTGTTGAGGTAGACCAAAGGGGTCTGCGTCAGCCGGTAGTGGGCCATGAGTTCGCGTCCGAGCTCGCTCATCAGGGCAAAGCACTGGGACTCCTCCTGCCCGACGCCTTTGATGTGGACGAGCTCGATGAGCGGCTCGGCCTGGCCGATGAACTTCAGCGGGTTGTGTTTCTTCTTCGCGATCGAGACGCAGTAGCCGGTGCCCGGGCCGTGCGTGTGGTAGTCGAGGATGAGCTGGGCCTGCGCCTGGGCGGCCTCCTTCATGGCCGGCCCGTAATTGGGATGCTTCTCGATGAGCTCGGTCAGTTTCTCGAACATGGCCGCGGCATCATACCCGAAGCGCCGGAACGGGGAAGCTTGCTGCGCGTTCTTTTGGGTTGACATACTATAATATGTCATTTACGCTCTTCTTATGGAAACCCTCAAGACTCGGCGCTTGAGCCGGGGGGTGTCGCAGCGGCAGCTTGCCTTGAAGGCGGATGTGGCCTTCCGGACGGTCCAACTCCTGGAATCCGGACGGCACGATGCACGGCTCTCGACGCTCGGAAAAGTGTCCCGTGCCCTGGGGCTGTCGGCCCAGAGCGTCGAGCGGGCGGTCCAGCGCTGCTTCGGCACGGAGACGGACTCCATCCTCGATGTGTCCGAAAGGATCTGTCAGGAGGGGGAGGTCTCGTGGCCGGGCCACCTCTTCAACTTCGTGGATGCCTTTCGGAGGCTGCCGCGGCCGGGCCTCGTGACGGCGCCCCCGGACCCGGAGCTTCCGGCTCGTCTTGAAGCTCTTTTGGCATCGACGGTCGAAACGCTTTGCGAGGAGGCTGGCATCCCCGTCCCGGGCTGGGTGTGGGGCGTGGGCCGGCTTGACAAGCCCTGGTTTGTGTCGGGAATCGAGTCGCTCAAGGCGCTGGCGCTCGTCCATTCGCCGGTGCATTTCCGGAAGCGGAATCTCTTCGTCCTCGACAACTTTCTCCATCGGGCCTGAGTCATGTTGAGCGCGGACCTGATCCGGAAACTGTTCGTCGCGCTGAACGAGGAACTCCGCAAGAAGGACGTGATCGGCGAGGTCGGCCTCTGCGGCGGCGCGGTCATGTGCCTGGTCTTCCAGACCCGGAAGGCGACGAAGGACGTCGACGCGATCTTCGAGCCGGCGCGGCAGCTTCGCGAGGCGGCGAAGGTGGTCAGCCGCTCTCTGGATGTCCCTGAGGACTGGCTCAACGATGCCGCTAAGGGCTACTTCTTTTCGGAGCCGCCGCGGATCCCCGTGCTGAATCTCTCCCATCTGCGGATCTGGGCGCCGGGCCCGGACTACATGCTGGCCATGAAGTGCTTCTCGGCGCGCTTCGACTCCCACGATCGGGACGACGTCAAGTTCCTCATCCGGCATCTGAAGCTGAAAAAGGCGGCCCAGGTCTTTAAGATCGTCCAGCAATACTGCCCGAAGGGACGGATCCCCGCGAAGACGCAGTTCTTCGTGGAGGAACTGCTGCCGGGGAGGTAGGCGCCGGTCGATCCTGGAGCGAAGGGGTCCTGAACCCCTGCCCGGCTTGGGACGGCAAGAGGCGATCTTTCGCTATTCGCCGCCATGCGTCTCCTGAAACCAGCGGATCAGGGCGCGCACGTCGATGCGCTCGATGGCCGCTTCCAAGTCCCGGCGGTTGACCACCCGGAGCACCACCACCCGCTTTCCGAGGGGCCAGAAGAGCGTCCGGAAATCCCCGGTTTTGATCTCCCAAAACTCCTGCCCCCGCAGCTTCTTGACCTTGCCGGGAGGCCAGGGGGGTGTCTGCAGCAGCTCCAGGTCCTCCAGGATCAGGAAGGCGTCGTGTTTCTGCAGGCCTTTGAGGTCTCGCTGGGCCCGGGGGGCATAGACCAGTTCCCGTTTATCCACGGAGGCGCTTTTTCATGGCCTCGTGGCTGATCCCGCCCTTCTTCAGGAACTCGGCCCGGGCCGCCTCGGCCTCGCGGAGGAGGGTGGGATGATGGGCGAGAATGAAATCTTCGAGCAGATCCTCGTCGAGGTAGACCAGCGCGGCCGCCGGTTTACCCTTCCGGGTGACGATCGTGTCCTCCCGGGCCAGCCCGCTCAATACTTTGGAGGGGTTGATCTTGAGGTCCCTGAGCGTGACGAACTTCATAAACCCTCCGATGTAGCCCAAACAGGCTACATGAGGATTGTAGCCCCTCGCGGAAGGCGGCGCAAGGCGGATCAGTCGTCCCGGAGGAAGGCGAGGCGGGTCTGGGCGCCCTCCTGGACGAGGGTGAAGAGGCGTTCGCCGGCGGGGACGGGCAGCACTTCGCGGGCGAGCTTGAGGTTCGCACCCAGGCGCATCGCCTCGCCCAGCTTCTTGCCGCTCTCGTCCACCCGCAGCGCCCAGAGCGAGGGGCCGTCGGCGCCGCCGGTCTTTTCCCAGAGCAGCGTCAGCGTCCCGTCGCGCCGCTTGAAGACCTGCGGCGCGTGTGCGGCCTCGCCGGAGGCGTAGTTCGTCAGCCAGATCACCCCGGTGACGCGCTGGTCGGCCCACTTGCCGCCGAAGTCGAAGAAGCCGCCGGTCTCCGGCTTGGATCCGGGCACCGGACCCGCCATCAGCGCATCGCTGACCTGCATGCCCTCGGGCGCCTTCTCGAAGGCCTTCACGATCCGCAGCATCGCGAGGTCGCGCGGTTCGTTGGCGACGCCGATGCGGCTGTTGTCCAGGACCTTGCCCTCCGGCGAGCGGTCCGTCGCGAAGATCACGGAGTAGCTTGCGCGGCCCTCCGCGACGCCGCCGAGTTCGGTGTACGTGCCGTTGTCGTTCGACCACTTGTAGAAGGTCTTGCCGTTGCCGCTGATCTCGGGATAGACGGGACTGCCGCCGCGCGCCGTCGTCCCGTGCGCCGTCTTGTACGTGAAGAGCACGCGCGAAGTCTTGGCGCCGTTCGTGATGCGGTGGAGGTGCACGCCACGCGGGTAGTTGTCGCCGAGATCCATCCCGAGGAACTCACCCTTGCTGTTCACGGTGATCAGGTTGCCGAAGGAATGGCCGCTGGTCTGGCCGAGATTCTGGAACTTGGAGATGTCCGGGGGGAACGTGACCGCAATCGCGCCCTGATGACGCAGACCGTCGGGGCTGCGGTACATCGTCCGGGGGATGATGAGGCAGCCGGAGTCCTTCGCGATCGCCATGCTGCCGACCCAGCGGCCGCCGTACGCGTAGATGTTGAAGCCGGCCGGGGTGGTGTCGACGGGCGTCTCGCGGATCGGCTTGCCGTCCGGCGCCGCCAGATACATCGCCGCCTTGAGCGCGGTCGTCTCGGGATGATCGGCGGGCGCGGGCTCGATCATGAGGGTGTAGAGGTTGCCCTTGGCGTCGGAGGCTCCGGCGGCCAGGATGCCCCCCGCGAAGCCTTTGAGCGGGATCGTGCGCGGCTCGCCGAGCTGGGCGTCCACCCAGGTGACCTGGACCTTCGAACTCTTGTCCTGCCAGAGGACGCCGATCTCGCCCTTCGCCTCGTTCTCCACGAGGATCTGCCGCGTGGCGTCGGCGATGCCCGGGTCATAGCTGAAGAGGTGGAGGTAGGGCCGCTCGGGTTTCTCGTCGAACCACCAGGCCGTGCGGCAGAGGCCGGATCGGGCGAGGGAGGGGGACAGCGTCCCCGTGGATTTCCCGCGCAGCGGCAGGAAGACCGCGAGGTCCGCCTCGGTCCCGGCGAGCGGCGTCTTCGAGGGCGCGTCCTTCACGGCGTTCCAGACGGCGACGTCGCTGAGGAACGCCTCGAGGTGGTCCTTCGAGCGGAGCTTGGGGTCGGGACTGTGTCCGACGACGAGCGGCAGCTTCGACGGGGCGAGTTTGCCGAAGCCCTCGAGTTTCTCGCTCACGGACTTCTTGCCGTCCACGAAGATGCTGGCCTCGGTCCCGTCCCAGACGGCGGCGACGTGGACCCAGACGCCGTCCTTCCAGGCGGCCCGCGCGTTGACGGTCTTGGGTTTGCCCTCGGCGCTGAGCAGGCCGAACGCGATCTTTCCGGACGCGCCCAGTTCCACGAAGAAGCTGCCGCGGTCGGCGTCCTTGGCCTGCGCATCCCAGCGCGAGACTGCCTTGTACGAGTTCTTCAGCTTCTCGAGGGTCTTGAAGCGGAATTCGACGGTCAGGGGCGTGGCGCCCTCGGCGATCGCGGGGGCGTCGAGCGTCACCGTGCCCCCGGGCGAGCCGAAGTAGAGGCCGGGCTCGTCGGGGGCCAGCAGCGTCAGCAGTAGCAGCAGCATGGGGGATGAGACACCCGGACGCGGCGGGGAAGTACGGCATTTTCGGGGTCCCCGCCGTAGAATAGGCGCGTGGAAGCTCCGGCGCCCGAGTCCGAGTTCGACCGCTTCCGTCGTTTCCTCCAGGCGAGCCACGCCTGCATCCTCATCCAGACCGTCGAGGAGGCCTTCGCGAGCGAGTTCGTGCGCAAGGCCACGCTGGACCTGAAGCTGAGCCTCAAGGCCTGGAAGATGAGCCGCGGGGTCTATGACGCCGACTTCGCCGACGGCGCCGTCATCCCGGAGACCGAACATCCCGCAGCCGCGTTGCAGCATCTGCTCAAACAGGACCTGGAGCGGAACCTCGTGCTGCTCTTCGACGTGCTCGAACATTTCGAGGAACCGCTGACCGTGCGGCTGCTGCGGGACCTCATCGAGAAGCTGCGCAAGGCGAACGGGCACCTGGTCCTGATCGACACGCGGGGCGAGCTGCCGTCCTCCCTGGAGCACGAGACGACGCGCTTCGAGATCGCGCTGCCGGACGAGAAGGAGCTGGCGGAGCTGGTCCGGGATCTGATCAGTCGCGAGCGGCGCCGTCTCATCGCCCCCGCGCGGCTCACGCCGCAGGTCTTCGGCGCGTTCGTGCGGAACCTGCGGGGGCTGACGCGGCGGCAGGCGCGGCAGGTGGTGCTGGACGTGATCAGCGACGACGGCGAGTTCGACGAGAAGGACCTCAACCGCGCGCTCGCGCGGAAGCGGCAGATCCTGCACAAGGACGGGCTGCTGGAATACATCGAGAGTCCGGTGAACCTGGACGAGATCGCGGGCATGGCGCGGCTGAAGGCGTGGCTGGCGCAGCGCAAGGAGTCGCACCGGGACGAGGCGAAGCTGTACGGCCTGGTCCCGCCGCGCGGCCTTCTCATGCTCGGCGTGCCGGGGAGCGGGAAGAGTCTCTGCGCGAAGGCGGTGGCGAGCGCGTGGCAGCGGCCGCTGTTCCGGCTGGACCCCTCGAGCCTCTACCAGAAG
Organism: uncultured Planctomycetales bacterium; assembly: GCA_964619955.1. Lineage (GTDB taxonomy): Bacteria > Planctomycetota > MHYJ01 > MHYJ01 > JACPRB01 > JACQFK01. The sequence continues at coordinate 650 of CAZUJF010000004.1, read as the reverse complement.
TACATCGGCGAGTCGGAGCGGCACCTGCGGGAGACGTTCCGGCAGGCGGAGGCGATGAGTCCGCTGGTGCTCTGGATCGACGAGATCGAGAAGGGCTTTGCGGGGGCGGCGTCGCGGAGCGTGGACGGGGGCCTCTCGCAGCGCATGTTCGGCTCGCTGCTGACGTGGATGCAGGAGCGGCAGGCGCCGGTCTTCGTGATCGCGACGGCGAACGACGTCGAGGCGCTGCCGCCCGAGCTGTTGCGCAAGGGGCGTTTCGACGAGATCTTCTTCGTGGACCTGCCGGGGGCGGAGGTGCGGAAGGCGGTCTTCAGCATCCACCTGAAGAAGCGGATGTACAAGCCGGAGGACTTCGACCTCGGGGCGCTGACGGCGGCCTCGGAGGGCTACACGGGGGCGGAGATCGAGCAGGCGGTGATCGCGGGGATGCACGAGGCGTTCAGCCGGGGGGTGAAGATGCAGACCTCGGATCTCCTGGGGGCGCTGCAGCGTTCGCCGCCGCTCTCGGTGACGATGAAGGAGCGCATCGACTCGCTGCGAGCCTGGGCCCGAGGCCGCTGCGCCACCGTGGATTAGAGATAACCAAAAGTAGACGGTCACGCGATGTGCAACTTTCGCCCCCCTCGGGCGAAAGTCCCCCCTACTCTTGA
>CAZUJF010000003.1:0-279522 GCA_964619955.1 uncultured Planctomycetales bacterium | reverse complement strand
GGAGCCAGATCTTCAGCAGCTCCGCGATGCGGAGCACGGGGAGGCTGCGCGCGCCCGCGCAGAAGACGTTCGCGTCGTTGTGCTGCCGCGAGAGCTCCGCGCCCTTCTCGTCGCACACGAGCGCGGCGCGGATCCCCGGCACCTTGTTCGCCGCGATGGACATCCCGATCCCCGTGCCGCAGACGAGCACCCCGCGCTCGCATTCGCCCCCCGCCACCTTGCGGGCCACCTGGGCGGCATAGTCCGGGTAGTCGCAGGACTGCCCGTCCGTCGTCCCGACGTCGAGCACCTTGTGCCCCAGCGCCTGGAGCAGCTTCTTGAGCTCCTCCTTGGCGGCGACCCCCGCGTGATCGGCCCCGAGCGCGACGTTCATGGAAGCTCCTTGAGACGCTGAACCAGGCTGTCGTGAATCTGCTTCGCCACCCGCCGGTAGAGCTCCAGCGGCCCGCCGATGGGATCGTCGACCTCCCGCCCCGAGGGGTCGAGCAGTTCGATCTTCCCCTCGTGCTCGGGCATCCAGTCCACGAGGATCCGCTTGTGCCGGGCCGTCATGACCCAGACCTTGTCGGCCTCCTCGACCATGGCCACGCTGACGGGCCGCGACGCGAAATTCGAGAGATCCGCGCCGTAGGCCTTCACCGCCTGCTCGGACTCCTCGCTCGCGGCGCCGCCGTGCCCCGCCGCCGTGCCGGCGGACAGCACCTTGTACCCACGCGCCTCCAGCTCCGCTTCCGTCACGGAGAGTTTCTTCGCGATCAGCCGTTTCGCGATCGCCTCGGCCATCGGGCTCCGGCAGGTGTTGCCCGTGCACACGAACAAGTAGGTCGTCACATTCGCCTCGTCGATGACCGAACGGGGGATCGCCCCCTCCTGAACCACCTCGACCCGCGAGCCCCCGACCCGCACCACGGTCGAAGCCGCCCTCTGTTTCGTGGGGCCCGCGTCGACGATCCAGTCGACCCGCCCCTCCAGCACCCGCCGCACGTCGGCCCCCGTCACCAGCGCCCGGCCGTCCTCCTCCGCCGGCAGCGCCCCGATCCGCGCGCCCGCGCGGTTCAGGATCGCCCGGGCCACGGCGTGATTCGGATACCGCACGCCCGCCGCGCCCCCCGGGGCGTCCTCGAACACGAGGGTCAGCGGCCCGGGCCAGAACTTCTGGATCAGCCGCTGCGCCGCCGCCGGCACGGGCCCGCCCACCACGCGGCGGAGGTCGTCCCGGTCGCCGATGTGCAGCGCCGGCCGCACGTCCGCGCCCCGCCAGTCCCGCAGGCGTTTCAGGGCCTCCGGGCGCTCCAGGTTGACCGCGACGCCGTACACCGTCTCCGTCGGGATCACCACCAGCGCGCCGGATCTCAGCGCCTCGATGGGCCCGTCCAGGGCGGCCGGGTCGAACCCCGCGGGATCGACCGTGACCACGCGCGTCTCGAGCACCGGCATCATCCTATCAAACGTCCCCGACCCCGTCACTTCATCCGGCGGGTGACTCTTCGCGCCGATCCGCTATAATCGTCCGCTCAATGTACTTTCCCGCGCTGCTCAAGGTCGGGGGCGAACCCTGCCTGCTCGTCGGAGGAGGCGCGGTCGCGCTGCAGAAGGCGCGCGCCCTGAAGAAGGCGGGCGCCCGGATCCGCGTGGTCGCCCCGAAGATCGGCGCCGCCCTGGCCCGCCTGGCGGAGCAGGCCGTGCGCCGCGCCTTCCGCACGGGCGACATCGCCGGACAGAGCCTCGTCATCGCCGCCACCGACGACCCCCGGGTCAACCGCCGGGTGCACGCGGCCTGCCGCGCCCGCCGCATCCCCGTCAACGTCGTGGACGTGCCGGAGCTCTGCAGCTTCATCGTCCCCTCGGTCTTCCGCCGGGGCCCCGTCACCGTCGCCATCTCGACGGGCGGACTGAGCCCGGGCCTCGCGAAGGCGCTGAGGCTCCGCCTCGAGGCGCTGCTTCCCGCGTCGCTCGGAAGGCTCGCCCGCGAACTCGGGCGCGTCCGGCGCCGCCTTCCGGCGGGACCGGCCCGCCTGCGGCTCCTGGAGAAGCTGACCCGCGAGCGCCTGCGGAAGGAGGCGGCGCCATGAGCAGCGGACTCATCGAAAGCGCCACGCTCCTGTTCCTGACCGCCACCTGGAGCGCCCTGCGATCGGTGGGCCGGAGCAACCGCCGGGAGCTGCTCACCGCCCGGATCTGCGGCGGCATCGCCCTGGCCTGCGAAGCCGCCTGGCTGATCTGGGAGGGCATCCGGACCGCCCACTTCCCCGTCACCGGCGCCGCCGAGGGCTTCATCTTCCTGGCCTGCACGATGACCGCGGTCGCGTTCCTGCTCGACGGACTGAAGGGCTGGACCATCGTCTTCGTCGCCACGCTGCCGCTCGCCGCCGTCACCAGCCTGCTCGCGGTCGCGCTGGCGTTCGCCCCCCCGCCCGCGCCGGGCGCGGCCCCCGCGAACCTCTCGAGCCTCTGGCTGGGCCTGCACATCTTCACGGCGCTCGGCGCCTACGCCGCGTTCGCGCTCACGTTCATCGCCGGCATCCTCTACCTCACCGCCCAGCGGCAGCTCAAGGTCCACGCCTCCGGCTCCATCCTCGGCTGGATGCCGCCCCTGGAAACCGTCCTTCGCCTCATGCGCCGCGCCATGTTCGCGGGCGTGCTGCTGCAGGCCGGCGGCCTCGTGGTCGGCTACCTCCAGGCGCGCAAGGTCATGGGGCTCGGCGCGGACTGGCGCCAGGACCCCAAGGTCTGGCTCACCACGATCACGCTCGCGGTCTACCTCGCGATCCTGATCCTGGGCGGCCGCCCCGCCTTCAAGGGGCGCCGCGGCGCCCTCGCCTCCGTCGCCGCGTTTTTCCTCGTCATGGCCACCTTCTGGGCCTCCGTGTTCTGGAGCGGCTTCCACCGCTTCCACTAGACCCATGGAAATCCGAGTCACCGGTCTGAACCACACGCGCGCGACGGTGGAACTCCGCGAAAAACTCGCGGTCGACCCCAAGGCGCTGCCCGCCGCGCTGGCCGGGCTCCGGCAGGACCTCGGCGCCCTCGAACTCGTCATCCTCTCGACCTGCAACCGCGTGGAACTCTACTCCGTCCACGAGGCGGCCGCCCCGGACGGCGGAATCGTCGCCGGCCTGCTGGCGAGGCGCCACGGCGTCGACGAGGCGCAGCTGGCCCCGGCGCTCTACCACCACCAGGGCCCGGAGGCGGTGAACCACCTCTTCCGCGTGGCCTCGAGCCTCGATTCGATGGTGCTCGGGGAGACGCAGATCATCGCGCAGGTCAAGGACGCCTACCTCGCCGCGCAGGCGGAGGGCGCGACGGGCCGGGTCCTCAACCGGCTCTTCCAGCAGGCGCTCGCCGTCGCGAAACGCGTCCACAGCACCACGCAGCTCGGCGAACGCAACGTCTCCGTCCCGTCGGTCGCCAGCCGCCTGGCGGAGAACATCTTCCAGGACCTCAGCCGCAAGCGCGTCGTCATCATCGGGGCGGGCGAGATGGGGGAGCTCACGCTCGCGGCCTTCCGCCATCGCGGCGTGCAGCGCATCCACGTGGTCAACCGCACGCTCGAGAACGCCCGCGCCCTGGCGGAGCCGGTCGGCGGCCAGGCCCACCTGCTCGAGGAGCTTCCCCGCGTCCTCCCGCTCGGCGACGTCGTCATCAGCTGCATCCGCGCCGACACCCATGTCCTGACGGTGGACGCCGTCGAACGGGCGCTGAAGGCGCGCGGCCACGAGCCGATGTTCCTCATCGACATCGCCGTGCCCCGCAACATCCACCCCGAGGTCAACGAGATCGACGACGTGTACCTCTACAACGTCGACAACCTGCAGGAGATCGTCCAGCAGAACGTCGTCGACCGCGAGCGCGAGGTCGCCCGCGCGACCCCCATCCTCGAGGAGGAGGGCGCCGACTTCTGGAAGGGGATGACGCCGCCGGACGTGGCCGCCCTGCTCGTTCAGCTCCGGGAGCGCTTCCACGCGATCGGCGACGAGGAACTCAAACGCACCCTGGGGAAACTCAACGGCCTCAGCGAACCCCAGCGTTCGGAACTCCAAGAACTCACTCGCCGCATCGTCAACAAAGTCCTCCATTATCCGAGCGAAAGGCTCCGCGAGGCCTCTTCGGAACCTGAATCTTTCAAATTTATCCATTTTGTCCGCAAGTTGTTCGGCCTCAACAAGTAAAAACGCGGTCCGTTTCAGAGCTCCCTTGACTGTCGGCGCCGTTTTGCTAGAATGCGCTCTCTCGACAAAAAAGCCTCCCCCCTCATGTCGCCCCAACGGCCCTCTCCAAAGACCCAGACCATCAAAGTCGGCACCCGGGGCAGCGCGCTCGCCCTGGCTCAAACCCGCCTCATCCTGTCCCGCATCGAGGCGCTGAATCCCGGCGTCCGCTTCGAGATCGTCCCCATCAAGACCCAGGGGGACCGGGCCGCCACCGTGGCGGCGCTGCGCCGCGGCGGCAAGGGGCTCTTCGTCAAGGAGATCGAGAGCGCCCTGCTCGCGAAGAAGGTCTCCCTCGCCATCCACTCCATGAAGGATCTGCCCTCCGAGCAGCCCCCCGGCCTCGTGCTGGGCGCGGTGCCGGAGCGCGCGAACCCCGCGGACGTCTTCATCGGCCGCGACATCGCCGGCATCGGCCGGCTCCCCGCGGGATCGATCATCGGCACCGCGAGCCTGCGCCGCCAGGCCATCCTCAAGGCCCTGCACCCCCAGCTGAAATTCGCGGAGCTCAAGGGCAACCTCGACACGCGGCTCGCCAAGCTGCGGGCCCCGCGTTCGCCCCTCGCCGGCATCGTCGTGGCCGCCGCCGGCCTCGGCCGCCTCTACGGCGACGCGGCCCCCGCCTTCGAGACGCTTCCGGTCGACACGCTCGTCCCCGCCGCCGGCCAGGGCGCGCTGGCGCTCGAGATCCGCGAGGACGACGCGCTGATGCGGAAGATCCTCGCCCCCGTGCACCATCCCGCGACCGCCGTCTGCGTGGAGGCGGAGCGCGAACTCCAGCGCCGCCTCGAGGGCGGCTGCCAGGTCCCCCTCGGCGTGCACGCGACGCTCTCGGACGACGGCCTGCTGCGCCTCAGCGCCTGCCTGGCGCGCGTGAACGGCAGCCGCCTGATCCTCGAACGCCAGTCGGGCTCGGCGGACGACCCGCTCGGGATCGCCGCGGCGCTCGAAACCCTCCTCGTCAACCGCGGCGCCCGCGAGATCCTCGAGGAGCTGCGTCCGAAACCGAAGGCCGCTCCGCGCAGGCGCCCGCGCTGAAGCGGTATACTCAGGTCGTGACGCGGCTGCTCCCCCTCCTGCTCCTGCTCGCCCCCGCCGCGGCCCAGGACGAAAAAGTCGTCGAGGGCCGCTCCCCCTGCCGCCGGCTGCGCCCCTCCGCGGATCCCGCCCTCCAGGCCCGCCTCGCCTCCTACGAGTTCGCCGACCCCGACTTCCCCTGGACGCTCCGCGAAGTGCGGCGCACCGAATCGTACGCCCTCCACTGGCTGCGCTTCCCCTCCGCGGCGAAGGGGCAGGTCCGGGAGAGCGACGTCGTCTGGGCCCGCTACTGGGAGCCCCCCGGCCGGACGCGGCGGGGTCCCGCCGCCGTCCTCCTCCACTGGCTCGGCGGTTCGTTCGAAACCCTCGAGATCATCGGCCAGCGCCTGGCGGAGAAGGGCGTCGCGACCCTCATGATCTACCTTCCGGAGTACGGGCCGAGGGCCTCCCAGGACGGCCCCCGCCGCGGGACGAAGCTCACGCGGCAGGACATGGACCGGGCCGTCTCGAATCTGCGGCAGGGGGTGCTCGACGTCCGGCGCGCCGGCGACTGGCTGGCCGCGCGCCCCGGCGTCGAACCCTCCCGCGTCGGCCTGGTCGGCATCTCCCTCGGGGCGCTCGTGGGCTCGCTCGCCCTCGGCGTGGACGACCGTTTCGGCCGCAGCGTGTTCTTCATCGGCGGCGGGGATCTGCCGGCCATCCTCTTTCACGGCAGCAAGGAGACCGCGGCCGCCCGGGACCGCCTCATCGAGGAGGGCCACACGGCGGAGGGGCTCCGGAAGCTCTGGGCGGATCTCGAACCGCTCACGTTCGCCTCCCGCGTGCGACCCGAGGAGGTGCTGATGGTGAACGCCGAGTCCGACGAGGTGATCCCCCGGGACTGCACCCTGCGCCTGCACGAGGCGATGGGCCGGCCCGAGCTCCGCTGGTTCAAGGGGGGGCACTACGCCCTGCTCTTCCGGCTCGGGCCGGCGCTGAACGACATCCTTGCCCAGCTCTCCCAAAGGACGGCCCACTGATGGCGCGCTTCGCCGTCATCGTCACCCTGGTGGAACTCGCCCTGACGGCGGGGGCGGCGCTGTGGATCACCGCCGAGGAAGTGGGCGGGACGCTCGTCAGCAGCCGCGACCTCGAGACGCTGGGGATCCCCTGCTCGGCGCTGTCCCCCTCGACCCGGCGCCAGGGAGAGCTGCTCCTCCAGGACGTCCGGGCGACCTTGTCGAATCCCGAGCAGACCCTCCACGTCAGCCTCAGGCCCGGGACCAGCACGACGGACTTCGAATTCCGCCGGGGCCGGGAGGAGGCCCTGTCGCGACGCCGCGACCGGGGGCAGGTCAGCCTCTCGACGGAGCCCTGGGGGGATGAGCCGGGCTATGCGGTGCGCCACCAGGGGGAGAAATCCATGCGCTTCGAGCTGGCGCGGCTCCGCAGGGGGGAACTGCTCATCGTGCGGATCGCACGGGAGGCCCCCTACGCGGCCGGCGCCGCCCAGGAGATGGCGGGCTGCGAACGGCGCGCCCGCCAGGTGCAGGAACTCCTGCTGCACCGCATGGGCTGGAACGACTGAGCTTACGGGGTCGGTTTCTCCGCCACGTACCAGACGCCGTTCACCTGCTTGAACGCGATCGACTTCTCGCCCGAGGCGTGTTTGAAGATCACCGCGCCGCTGGAGGCATCCGCCTTCTTGACCTCGTAATTCGAATAGCTCGGCCCCTGTCCGAGGAAGCGGTTCACGTCCCGCATGGCCGCCGCCTCCTCCTCGGGAGGGAAGAATTTCACGAGCTTCGCGGGGTCGCCCTTGTTGACGGCCTCGATGTAGTCCAGGCAGCGGGCCTGAAGCGCCTCGTCGATGTTCGAAGCCGGCGCCACCGGGACCGTGCCCTGCGTCGGATCCCCCGCTGCCTTGCCCTTCACCTTCGCCGCGCCGCCCCCCCCGCCCATCATCGCGCCGATGATGATGCCGCCCACCACGAGCACGCCGAGGGCGACGCCCACCGCGACGCCGGCGCCGGATTTCTTGGCAGGCGGGGCCCCGTGGCGCGGCTGGGTGCCCCGGCCGGCGCCCGGGCCCTGGGCGCGGAGATTCGCGCTGCTGCTCGAGGCCCGGCGCGCCGCCGTGCCGGAGCGTCGACGGACGCTCGAGGGATCTTCCTCGACGAGTTCGCCTTCCACGACCTGACCGCCGGACCCGGGCTCGTCGTCGTCGTTGATCGGGTCGCCGTCGCGGGCCACCTCGGTCAGCTGGTCGTCGGAGACGATGTCGTCGTGGGTCTCGCTGGGGCTCGGAATGGTGATGGTGTTGGTGCACTGGGGGCAGCGGGCCTTCTTGCCCCCCAGCGCCGCCGGAACCTTGATGATATGGCCGCAGCCGAAGCAGCGGGCCGAGACGATTTCAGACATAGATCCCTGGTTCAATGCGAGGGCCCGCCCCGGTCCTCACGTTCTAGAACGCCGGCCGCCCCCCGAAAAGGGCGCACGATCGCCGGCGGCTCCCCATGGAGTATAAATGCACAAGCGAATTCCGTCGAGCCAAAAATGGGGGGATTAGAACCGGGTTGGTGGACGTGATGGGGATCGAACCCACAACCTCGTCATTGCGAACGACGCGCTCTCCCAATTGAGCTACACGCCCATCAACCCGGTTCGCGGGAAGGGGATTAGACCAAAGCGGCCGGCGCAGGTCAATGCCCCGGACTTTCTGGAAAACGTCCCGCCGCCGTGTTATCTTCCCGCCCATGAAAGTGACCGTGAAGAACCCGGTCGTCGAGATTCTCGGCGACGAGATGACCCGCATCATCTGGGAGTGGATCAAGGACCGCCTGCTCCACCCCTTCCTCTCGCTGAACCTGGAGACCTACGACCTCTCGATCCAGAACCGCGACCAGACGGACGACAAGGTCACCGTCGACTCGGCCAAGGCCATCCAGAAGCACAAGGTCGGGGTCAAGTGCGCCACGATCACGCCCGACGAGGCGCGCGTGAAGGAGTTCTCGCTCAAGAAGATGTGGAAGTCCCCCAACGGGACGATCCGCAACATCCTCGGCGGGACGATTTTCCGCGCCCCCATCGTCTGCAAGAACATCCCCAAGCTCATCCCCGCCTGGACCAAGCCCATCGTCGTCGCGCGTCACGCGCACGCCGACCAGTACAAGGCCCAGGACGTGCGCACGGACGGCCCCGGCACGCTCAAGATGGTCTGGGAGGGCAAGGACGGCAGGAAGCAGGAGTGGGTGATCAACGAGTTCACGGGCCCCGGCATCGGCCTGGGCATGTTCAACACGGACGAGTCGATCGTCGAGTTCGCCCGCTCCGTCTTCCAGTACGGCCTGATGGTGAACTTCCCCGTCTACCTCTCGACGAAGAACACCATCCTGAAGGTCTACGACGGGAGATTCAAGGACACCTTCCAGGCGGTCTTCGACAGGGAGTTCGCCGCCGAGTACAAGAAGCGCTCGCTGACCTACGAGCACCGGCTCATCGACGACATGGTCGCGCAGGTGCTCAAGTGGGACGGCGGCATCCTCTGGGCCTGCAAGAACTACGACGGCGACGTGCAGAGCGACACGGTGGCGCAGGGCTTCGGCTCGCTGGGCCTGATGACGTCCGTGCTGCTCTGCCCCGACGGCGTGACGATGGAGGCCGAGGCGGCGCACGGCACGGTGACGAAGCATTTCCGGGACCACCAGGCCGGCAAGGTCACGAGCACGAACCCGATCGCGTCGATCTACGCGTGGACCCGCGCCCTCGCCCACCGCGCGAAGCTGGACGGCACGCCGGAGCTCGCGAAATTCGCCTCGACGCTCGAGGAGGTCTGCGTGGCGACGGTCGAATCGGGGAAGATGACGAAGGACCTCGCCCGTTCGCTGCACGGCGAGCTGGAGCCGCCGAAGGACAGCTGGCTGCCGACGGAGCCCTTCCTCGCGCTGCTCGCCGCCAATTTGAAGGCCCGGCTGGGCTAAACCCCGCTACAATGACCGGAACATCCCGGAGGAGCGTGAATGAGCAGCGTGCAGGAGCCCGACGACGCGCGGAAGACCGAGGAGGAGATCGGCGGCGTCGACCGCGACCCGCAGGAGACCTCCGAGTGGGTCGAGGCCTTCGAGCAGCTCCGCGTCTACCACGGCGAGGAGCGGGCCCGCTTCATGGTCCGCCAGCTCCACCAGAACGCGCTGCGCAACGCCGTCGAGCTTCCGGAGCTCGTCCAGACGCCCTACATCAATTCCATCCCGGCCGACGAGCAGCCCAGGTTCCCCGGCGACGAGAGCCTTGAGAAGAAGATCCGGGCCATCATCCGCTGGAACGCGGCGGTCATGGTGCACCGTGCGAACAAGGTCAAGGGGACCAATGTCGGCGGGCACATCTCGACCTACGCCTCCGCCTGCACGCTCTACGAAATCGGCTTCAATCATTTCTTCAAGAGCCGGGAGAACGGCCAGGCGGGCGACTCGATCTACTTCCAGGGCCACGCCTCGCCGGGCATCTACGCCCGGGCGTTCATGGAGGGCTTCCTCACCGAGGAGAACCTCGAGAATTTCAGGCAGGAGGTCGGCGGCAAGGGGCTCTGCTCCTACCCGCACCCCTGGCTCATGCCGAAGATGTGGGAGTATCCGACGGTCTCGATGGGCATCGGGCCGCTCAACGCCATCTATGCGGCGCGCTTCAACCGCTACATGCACCATCGCGGGATCAAGGACACGAGCGGTTCGCGCATCTGGGCCTTCCTGGGCGACGGCGAATGCGACGAGCCCGAATCCCTCGGCGCGCTTTCGATCGCGGCGCGGGAGAAGCTCGACAACCTGACGTTCGTGGTCAACTGCAACCTGCAGCGGCTCGACGGCCCGGTGCGCGGCAATTTCAAGGTCATCCAGGAACTCGAGACCGTCTTCCGCGGCGCGGGCTGGAACGTGATCAAGGTCGTCTGGGGCAGCGAATGGGACGCCCTGCTCGACGCCGACGACAGCGGCCTGCTCGTCAAGCGCATGGGCGAGGTGGTCGACGGCGAGTACCAGAAATACGTCGTGGAGCCCGGGTCCTACACCCGCCAGCACTTCTTCGGGAAGTACCCCGAGACGGCGAAGCTGGCGGCGGCGCTCAGCGACGAGCAGATCCGGAAGCTGCGCCGCGGCGGCCACGACCCGCTCAAGGTCTACGCGGCCTTCCACCAGGCGGCGACGCTGAACAACGGCAAACCCACGGCGATCCTGGCCAAGACGGTCAAGGGCTGGGGCACCGGCGAGCTGGCCGAAGGCAAGAACGTCGCCCACAACGCCAAGTACTTCAACAGCGCCGAGGAGCTGCGCATCTTCCGGGACCGGATGAACCTGCCGATCCCGGACGAGAAGCTCGCCGATCCCCCCTTCTATCTCCCGCCCAAGAAGAGCCCGGAGATGCAGTATCTGCACGAGCGCCGGAAGGCGCTCGGCGGCTACGTTCCGCGGCGCCTCGTGCGGGTGAAGAAGGAGGAGCTCCCCCCGCTGGAGGTCTTCGCCGACGTGCTCAAGGGAGGCGGCAAGGAAGCCTCCACGACGATGGCCTACAACCGGGTCCTCACCAGCCTGTACAAGGACGCGAAGATCGGAAGCCGGGTGGTGCCCATCATCCCGGACGAGGGGCGGACCTTCGGCCAGGAGGCCATGTTCACGCAGATCGGCATCTACTCCTCGGTGCCGCAGCGCTACGAGCCCGTCGACCGGAAGTTCGGCAATTTCTACCGGGAGGCCATCGACGGCCAGATCCTCGAGGAGGGCATCAACGAGGCCGGCTCGATGGCGAGCTTCACCGCCGCCGGCACCGCGTACGCGAACCACGGGGTCAACATGATCCCGTTCTACATCTACTACTCGATGTTCGGCTATCAGCGCGTGGGCGACCTCGTCTGGGCGGCGGCCGACAGCCGCGCGAAGGGTTTCCTGCTGGGCGCCACCGCGGGCCGGACCACGCTCAACGGCGAGGGGCTGCAGCACGAGGACGGGCACAGCCCGATCCTCTTCAGCGCGGTGCCCACCTGCCGCATCTACGATCCGGCCTGGGGCTACGAGGTCGCCGTCGTCATCCACGACGGGCTCAAGCGGATGTACCAGGACCAGGAAAGCTGCTTCTACTACATCACGCTCTACAACGAGAACTATGTCCAGCCCGCGATGCCCGCGGGTGCCGAGGACGGCATCATCCAGGGGCTTTATCTCTTCCGGGCGGCAGACGCCAAGGTCGGCAAGGAACGCCGGGTCCAGCTCCTCGGCAGCGGCGTGCTGCTCAAGGACGTCCTCAAGGCCCAGGAACTGCTCGCCGAAAAGTACGGCGTCGCGGCCGATGTCTGGAGCGCGCCGAGCTACGTGCAGCTCCGCCGGGAGGCGCTCGAGTGCGAGCGCCAGAACTTCCTCCACCCCGAGCGCGAGGAGAAGGTCCCCTACGTCGTGCGCCAGCTCGGCGGCACCGAGGGGCCGATCGTCGCCGTCACCGACTACATGAAGGCGCTGCCCGAGATGGTGGCGAAGTGGTTCCCGAACCGCTTCTTCGCGCTGGGCACGGACGGCTTCGGCCGCTCGGACACGCGCGAGGCGCTGCGGCGGCACTTCGAGGTCGACACCGCGCACACCGCCTACGCCGCGCTGTATCAGCTGGCCAGGGCGGGCAAGTTCCCCAAGAAGGACCTCGCCAAGGCGCAGAAGGACCTGGGCATCGACCCCAACAAGCTCGACCCCGCGACGGCCTAAGCCCGGAAGCCAGACCTGACTGTCCGCTCTGGCTTCCCGCCTGGGAAGCCAGAGCGGACAGTCAGGTCTGGCTTTCGCTCCGGCTTTTTGCGCGCCAGAGTGGCAGATTCAGCTCCTTGCCCACAGCCCAAGACACATCCCCCTTGTAACCAGAACTTTGCGTTATCTGGAATGACGGGACCTTGGCATGGCGTTTGCATAATGCAAATACCGTAGGGATAGGGAGCGCTTATGCAGCTGGACAAACTGACGGAGAAATCCCGCGAGGCCCTCCAGTCGGCCCAAGAGCTGGCCGAGAAGTGGACGCATCAGGAGATCGAGCCGGAGCACCTCGCGCTCGCCCTGATGGACCAGGCCGACGGCAGCACCGTGCCCCTCCTCCAGGCCGTCGGCGCCGATCCCGCCCGCGTGAAGCAGGACTGCTCCCGAGAACTCGCCCGCTTCCCCCGCGTCGAGGGCGACACCCAGACCGGCCTCTCCCGCCGCAGCCAGAAGATCCTCCGCGAGGCCAAGCAGGAGGCCGACACGCTCCAGGACGAATACCTCTCCACCGAACACCTCCTGCTCGCCATGGCGAAGGACTCCAACGGCGCGGGCACCCTGCTCCGCAACGCCGGCGTCACCCACGACAAGCTCAGCGCCGCGCTCACCCGCGTCCGCGGCGACCGCAAGGTCACCGACCCCAACCCCGAGGCCAAGCTCAACACGCTCAAGAAATACTGCCGCGACCTCACCGAGCTCGCGCGCAAGGGCAAGCTCGACCCCGTCATCGGCCGCGACGAGGAGATCCGCCGCGTCATGCAGGTCCTCTCCCGCCGCACCAAGAACAACCCCGTGCTCATCGGCGAACCCGGCGTCGGCAAGACCGCCATCGCCGAGGGCCTCGCCCGCCGCATCATCGAGGGCGACGTCCCCGAGGGCCTCCGCGACCGCCAGGTCATGGCCCTCGACATGGGCCTGCTCGTCGCCGGCGCCAAGTTCCGCGGCGAGTTCGAGGAGCGCCTCAAGGCCCTGCTCAAGGACGTCACCGACTCCGAGGGCCGCATCATCCTCTTCATCGACGAACTGCACACCGTCGTCGGCGCCGGCGCCGCCGAGGGCGCCCAGGACGCCGCCAACCTCCTCAAACCCGCCCTCGCCCGCGGCGAACTCCGCTGCGTCGGCGCCACCACGCTCGACGAGTACCGCAAACACATCGAGAAGGACGCCGCCCTCGAGCGCCGCTTCCAGCCCGTCTTCGTGGGCGAGCCCAGCGTCGAATCCACCATCGCCATCCTCCGCGGCCTCAAGGAGCGCTACGAGGTCCACCACGGCGTCCGCATCAGCGACGACGCCGTCGTCTCGGCCGCCACCCTCTCCCACCGCTACATCGCCGAGCGCTTCCTGCCGGACAAGGCCATCGACCTCGTCGACGAGGCCGCCTCGAAGATGCGCCTCGAGGCCGATTCCATGCCCCAGGAGCTCGAGACCGTCACCCGGCGCATCATGCAGCTCGACATCGAGCTCTCCGCCCTCAAGAAGGAGACCGACCCCCACGCCGTGGAGCGCCGGACCAAGATCGAGCAGGAGCGCGCCGGGCTCTCCGAGAACTCGGCCTCGATCAAAACCCGCTGGGAGAACGAGAAGGGCGTCGTCAAGCGGCTCCGCGAGATCAAGGAGAAGACCGAGGCCGAGCGCACCCGCGCCGAGCAGTTCCAGCGGAAGGGCGAACTCGACAAGGTCGCCGAGATCCGCTACGGCATCCTGCCCGCCCTCGAGAAGGAGCAGGAGGAGCTGCAGAAGAAGCTCACGAAGCTCCAGGGCGAGCAGCCGCTCCTCAAGCAGTTCGTCGGCGCCGAGGACATCGCCGCCGTCGTCTCCCGCTGGACCGGCATCCCCGTCGCCCGCATGCTGGAGACCGAGAAGGACAAGCTGCTCCGCATGGAGGAGCGCCTCGCCGCGCGCGTCGTCGGACAGGAGGACGCCGTCCGGGCCGTCTCCGACGCCGTCCGCCGCTCCCGCGCCCAGCTCGGCGACCCCCAGCGGCCCGTCGGCTCGTTCATGTTCCTCGGCCCCACCGGGGTGGGCAAGACCGAGCTGGCCCGCGCCCTCGCGGGATTCCTCTTCGACTCCGACGAGGCCGTCATCCGCATCGACATGTCGGAGTACATGGAGAAACACGCGGTCTCGCGCCTCATGGGCGCCCCGCCCGGCTACGTCGGCTACGAGGAGGGCGGCGCGCTCACCGAGGCCGTCCGCCGCCGGCCCTACGCGGTCCTGCTCTTCGACGAGATCGAGAAGGCGCATCCCGACGTCTTCAACATCCTGCTCCAGGTGCTCGACGCCGGCCGCCTCACCGACAGCCAGGGGCGGATCGTCAACTTCAAGAACACCGTCGTCATCCTGACCTCGAACGTGGGCACCGAGATGCTCCACGAGGGCGGCACGCGCGAGGACGTGCTCAAGGTCCTGCGCACGCGCTTCCGCCCCGAATTCCTCAACCGCCTCGACGAGATCACGATCTTCCAGCCGCTGGACAAGAAGCAGCTCCGGAAGATCACGGACCTCCAGGTCGGCCTGCTCCGCAAGCGGCTCGAGGACCGCGCGCTCAAGCTGGAAGTCGACGCGGACGTCCTCGACCAGCTCGGCCGCGAGGGCTACGATCCCGAATACGGGGCGCGGCCGCTCAAGCGGCTCCTGCAGAAGAAGCTGCAGAACCCGCTGGCGATGGCCCTGATCGAGGGGCGTTTCGTCGAGGGCGACACCGTGATCGCCTCGCTCAAGCGCGGCACGGACGAGATCGAGTTCCGGAAGAAGAAATAGCGTTCATTTGAGCAGCGCCAGGCGCCGGGCCGCGGCCTCCCGCGTGTCCACGACGAGGCGGTCCCCGTCCATCCAGGCCTCCAGCCCCCACGCGTGGCAGGTGAGCGCGAGCGCCGTCCCGGCGGGAAGATCCTGGAAATCCGCGAAGACCCTCCCCGCCACGGGCTCCGCCCGGAATTCGAACGCCGCCGCGGCGGGGCCCAGGATGAGCTGCAGCAGGAAGTTGTCCACGGGCTGGTAGGAGCAGCGCACCGTGACCCGCGCCTCTTCGAGCATCCGGTGCAGCCCCCCGCCGGCCTCCTGCCGCTCGAACGCCGCGGGCCCGAAGATCCCGCAGGGCCGCGACGCGCGGAGCCGCGCGAGCAGCGCCCGGCAGCGCGCCGACAGCTCCGGCTCCTTCCGGAGGCTCCCCTCCGCCAGCAGATCCTCCGCCGCCTCGCCCAGCGCCGCGAGCCGCCCCTGGGCGGCCTCCCGGCGCTCCGGGTCGTCGGCCCCGAGCTCCTCCCGCCAGATTTTCGCCGCGCGTTCCTCCTGCGGCGGCAGCGAGCGGCGGGCCGGGGGCGGCCCCGCGGGCCAGAGCCGTTCCGGCCGGCTGAAGAGGATCCGGCCGTAGAAGAGGCCCCAGTCCACGCCCGCCGCCTCCGCCCACGCGTCCAGGACCTCCCAGAGCGGGACGCCCTGGCGCAGCAGGCTGATCCGGCGGCCCAGCACCTCGTCCCCGAACGCGGGGTCGTACAGCAGCGGAAGCTCCCCGGCCAGCGCGACGAAGGCGTCCCGGAACGACGCGTCGGAAAGTTCCAGCGTCCGCCGCGAATCCAGGAGGGGCGGGAGCTCCGCCGCGCCCGGCCCCGAGGCGCAGGCGCCCTTGATCTCGGCCAGCAGTTCGTCGATGCGCCGGGGCGCGCGGGGCCGGACGGCCCGCAGGGGAAGCACGGCATGCGGCCCCGCGCGGAGCAGCGCCGCCCGCGCGGAGGCGTCGCCCGAGGCGTACGCCTCCGCCGGCAGGGCCGCCTGGAGCAAAAATATGAGAACCACTCCGCCCTCCCCTCTCTCAGGCGCGGAAACGGCCGCCCCGGCGCGCCTCAGGGGGAAGTATAATCCCAGAGTTCAGCTTCCGGGGGTCGGATTGGCGGAAAACGGCGCGACGCCGGCGGAGTTCAGCGCGCTGCTCCACCGGCTCTGCGAGGCCACCGGCTGGGAGGCGGGCCTGCTCTGGCTCCCCTCCGCCGACGGCGCGACCCTGGAGTGCCGCGCCCGGCACGGACGGGCGGAGCCCGCGCTCGGAAGCGCCCCCCTGCCCCCCGGAAGCGGCCTTCCCGGCCGGGCGTGGATGACCGGCCGGGCGCTCTGGATCCCGGACCTGGCCGAGGAATTCGTCACGCGGCGCGAGGACGCCGCCCGCGCGGCCGGCCTGTGCTGCGCGCTCGCGGTTCCCGCCGGCGGCCGCGCCGTCCTCGAGTTCTATGCCGCCGCCCCGCGGGACCGAAACGAGGCCCTGATCTCGCTGATCCGGGACCTGGCGGAGGCGACGCTGCAGGACCCCCAGCGTCGCATCGAGGAGACGTCGCTCCGGAACGCGAACGAACGGCTCCATTTCCTCGCGCGCTCCCTCACCGACGCCATCTGGACCTCCGACCTGCGGACCCGGACGGGCTGGTGGAACGAGGCGGCCTACCGCCTCATCGGATACGCCCCCGGCGCGATCGAACCCTCCTTCGAGGCCTGGAGCGCGCGCGTCCATCCCGACGACCGCGGGGAGCTCATGGCGGCCCTGCAGTCCCACTTCGAATCCGGCGCCGCCTCGTGGACCGAGGAATACCGCGTGCTTCAGGCCGACGGCGGCGTGCGCTTCGTCCTGGGCCGCACCTATCTCCGCCGCGACGAGGCCGGCCATCCCGTCTTCATCACGGGCGTCGTCATCGACCTCACGGAGCGGCGGCTGGCGGAACTCGCGCGGCGGGACAGCGACCTGCGCCTGAAACAGGCCGCCCGGATGACCCACGACGGCCTCTGGGACCGGAACTTCGCGCCCGATCGAACCTGGTGGAGCGACGCGTTCCAGCAGCTCCTGGGCTACACCCCGGGCGAAGTGACCCCCACCGAGGAGGCCTGGGCCGCGAGAATCCATCCCGGGGACCGGGAACGCGTGCTCGGCGGCTACCGGGCGGCGCTCGCCCGGCGCGACCACTCCTGGACCGAGGAGTACCGCGTGCTCCTGCCGTCCGGCGTCTGCCGCATCCTCTTCGACTGCGGCTATCTCGAGTGCGACGCCGCCGGCCGGCCCCAGCGCATGTCCGGCTCCGCCCGCGACCTCACCGAACTCCGGCGCGCCGAGAACACGCTCCGCGACAGCCAGCGCACCCTCGCCGCGCTGCTCGGCAACCTGCCGGGCCTCGTCTATCGCGTCGGCCCGCCCCCGCTGTATGCGGTGGAATACGTGAGCCAGGGCAGCCTGGAACTCACCGGCTACACCCCGGACGAGCTGAGGGGCGGCCTCCGCCCCGCGTTGCACATCCTGGACCTCGTCCATCCCGACGACCGGGTGGCCATCGAGCAGGAACTTCAAGACGCCCTGCCGGCCCGGCGACCCTACCGGCTGACCTTCCGGCTGAGAACCCGGGACGGGACGGAGAAATGGGTCCTCAACCAGGGGTCGGGCGCGTACGACGCCCAGCGGAACCTCGTCGCGCTCGAAGGGATCGTCTTCGACATCAGCGACCGGAAACGCGCGGAGGAAGCCGTCCGCGCCGGCGACGCCCGCCTGCGCCAGGTCTTCGATTCCCCGCTGATCGGGATCATCTTCTGGAACGAGGCCGGCGGCATCTCCGACGCGAACGACTTCTTCCTGAAGATGGTCGGCTACTCGCGCGAGGATCTCGAGGCGGGCCGGATCCGCTGGAAGGATCTCACGCCGCCGGAGTACGCGGAGCTGGACAGGAAGGCCATCGAGGAGGTGCGCCTCACCGGGCGCGCCACGCCCTACGAGAAGGAGTATTTCCGGAAGGACGGCTCCCGGGTCCCCATCCTCATCGGCGGCACCTCCTTCGGGCCGAGTTCCGGCCGGGGCCTCGCCGTCGTCCTGGACGTCAGCGAGCGCCGGCACGTCGAGGCGAAGTTCATCCAGGCCCAGAAGATGGAGAGCGTGGGCCGGCTCGCGGGCGGCATCGCCCACGACTTCAACAACCTGCTGACCTCGATCCTCGGCCACGGCGACCTGGCCCTCCAGCGCCTGGCGGACCCGCATCCGGTGCGCGCCCATCTCGAGGAGATCCGTTCGGCGGGCCAGCGGGCGGCCGCGCTCACGCACCAGCTCCTGGCCTTCAGCCGGAAGCAGATCCTCCAGCCGAGGATCATCAGCCTGTCCTCCGTCGTGCAGGGCCTCGAATCCCTGCTCCGCCGCACCATCGGGGAGGACATCCAGCTGCTCTGCGTCCTCGATCCCGCGCTGCCGTCCGTCCGGGCCGACCCCCGCCAGATCGAGCAGGCGGTGATGAACCTCGTGGTGAACGCCCGCGACGCCATGCCCGGAGGCGGACAGCTGACCCTCCGCACCTTCTCCTGTCTGGTCGATCCGGGAAGCGCCCATGCCCCGCCCGGGCTCCTGGCCGGCCCCCACGCGGCGCTGTCCGTCACGGACACCGGTACCGGCATGGGAGCCGACGTCATCCGCCACCTCTTCGAGCCGTTCTTCACGACGAAGGAGGTCGGCAAGGGGACCGGGCTGGGGCTGTCGACGAGCTACGGCATCGTCCGGCAGAGCGGCGGCTCCATCACCCTGAGCTCCGAGCCCGGGCGCGGCTCCGTCTTCACGCTCTATCTGCCGGCGGTCCCGGGGGCGGCGCTGCCCGAGCCTGCTCCGGCGGAGCCCCCGGCGATGCCGGGCGCGGAAACCATCCTCCTGGCGGAAGACGAGGAGATGGTCCGCAAGCTCGCCTCCGAAATCCTCCGGCGCCAGGGATACACCGTCCTCGAAACCTCCCATGGAGAGGAGGCCCTGGAACTGCTCCGGAAGGAGGGCGACAGAGTGCACCTGCTCCTGACGGACGTGGTCATGCCCCGCATGGGGGGCCCCGAACTGGCGCGCCGGGCGCGGCTGGAACGACCCGGCCTGCCCGTCCTGTTCATGTCCGGGTACCCGGGCGTCGAGGCTCCGGCCGAAATCCCCGGGAGCCTCCTGGAGAAGCCCTTCACCGCGGCGCGGCTGATCGACAAGATCCGCGCGGTGCTCGACGCCGCGAGGCGCCCTTAGAACTCGTCTTCGACGAGCTGGATGTCGTAGGTGGAGGCGTAGGCCTCGAAGCCCATCGACTTCGCCAGGGCCACGGCCGTCGCGTTCGACTCCGGCGTGCGCCAGAGCACCGCGTACCCCTTGGAGAGCGCATCCTGGGCGCACGCCGTGACCACGGCTTTGGCGTGGCCCTTCCCGCGGTGGCCGGGATGCGTGATGACCCCCAGGTAGGCGAGCACGTTGCCCATCACGACGTAGCCCGAGACGGCGACGAGCTCCGGGCCCGAGAAGACGCCGAAGAGGGGCTTCCGCACCTGGGTGAGCTTGCTCTGCTTCCAGGCCCCCTCCCCGCAGGCTTCCGCCATCTTCTGGAGCGAGACCTCGTCGTCGTCCCCCAGGACCCGGGCGGCCCCGGCGGAGGGCTTGAACGATTCCTTGTCGGCGATCCCCAGCCAGGCGGGGCCGATGACGTTGTCCGACCAGACGACGAAGGCCTTGGAGAGGAATTTCGGATCGAAGGCCTCCGCGGGCTTCGCGGCGGCGAGCTTCTCGCGCTCCAGCGCCGGCGTCTGCGGCGGCACCGAGACGATGCACGCCTCGCCGCGACGGAACACCAGGGCGCCGTCGTAGCCCGCCAGCGCCGCGTGCACCAGCACCCTCGTGCGGTTCCCGGAGAGATCCTCCGGGGTGCAGCCGAAGTAGGACGCCCAGTAGGCGTCGACCTTCCTCAGCGTTCCAGCGGCGGTCATCAGTCTTCCCACACCCTTTCGCCGGCGGGCTTCGGGGCCTTCGGCTTGGCCTCGGGCCTGCCGGGGGCGGCCTTGGGGACGCCCGTGAGTTCCACCGAAACCACCTCGACCAGCTTCGCCACCAGGGCGGGCAGCACCTCGACGGGGCGGGGCTTCGTCGGCGGCATCGGGATGAACGGCTCGAAGTCCACCGTCATCTCGAAGATCTTGCCGTCCTCGGAGAGGCGGGCGCTCACGGCGAGGACCTCGTAGCCGCGGCGGCCGATCTGGCCGAGCACGCGGAGCAGGCAGCCCTCGCTGCGCCGGATCCGGACTTTCAGCGTCGCGCTCATTTCTGGTTCTTGTCCAAAAGGAGCATCTCCGCGTTGTTCTTGGCCGGGGGCACGAGCGGCCAGACGTTCTCGGCCTGCTCGATGGCGACGTGCGCCAGCAGCGGGCCGCGCTCGTTGAGCAGGCGGTCGATCGCCTTGGGCACGTCCTTGCGCTCGCGCACGAAGAACGCGGGGATCCCGAACGCCTCCGCGAGGCGGACGAAATCCGGATTGTCGGAGAGGTCGATCTCGGAGTACTTCTTGGCGAAAAAGAGCTCCTGCCACTGCCGCACCATCCCGAGCGCCTGGTTGTCCACCAGGAGGATCTTCACGGGGATGTTGTAGCGCTTGAGCGTCGCCATCTCCTGGATGTTCATCATGATCGAGCCGTCGCCCGAGACGCAGATCACGCGGCAGTCCGGGCGCGCCAGCGCCGCGCCGATCGCGGCCGGCAGACCGAAGCCCATGGTGCCGGAGCCTCCGCTCGTCAGGTGATGCTCGGGCCGGCGGAAGCCGTAGTGCTGGGCCACCCACATCTGATGCTGGCCCACGTCGCAGGCGATGATCGTCTTGTCGTCCGCCTTCGCCGAGAGGTCGCGCAGCATCGCGGGCACGTAGACGCCCTGTCCGGGGGCGTCGTAGTTCCAGGCGTAGGCCTGTTTGTACTGCCCGCAGGTTTCCCGCCAGGCCGCGATCTGCGGAAGCGGGATCGACAGCGCCTTCAGGGCGGGGCGCACGTCGCCCACGATCGCCGCCGCGGTCCCCCGCAGCTTGCCGATCTCCGAGCGGTCGGCGTCCATGTGGATCACCTTCGCGTTCGGGGCGAACTCCGCCAGCTTGCCGGTGGCGCGGTCGTCGAAGCGCGCGCCGATGCAGACCAGGACGTCGGATTCCTGCACGGCGAGGTTGGACGGCTTGAACCCGTGCATGCCCAGCATGCCCAGGAAAAGCGGGTCGTTGTAGGGCAGCGTGCCGAGGCCCTTGAGCGTGTGCACCACCGGGATCCCGGTCGCCTTCACGAAGCCGCGGAACTCCTCGATCGCGTTCGCCATGCCCACGCCGCCGCCGACGTAGAGCACCGGGCGCTGCGATTCGCGCAGCAGCTGCGCCGCCTTCTCGAGCTCGGAGGCCGCCGGCGCGGGAGGACGCTCCTCGTCCGGGTTGCGCGGGAGCAGCTTCAGATCGGCCCGGCCCTCCTGCACGTCCCGCGGGATGTCCACGAGCACGGGTCCGGGACGCCCCGAGCGGGCCACCCGGAAGGCCTCTTTCATGATCAGCGGCAGATCCTCGGGGCGGCGCACCAGGAAGCTGTGCTTCGTGATGGGCAGCGTGATGCCGAAGATGTCGACTTCCTGGAAGGCGTCGGTCCCGATCAGATGCGTCCGCACCTGCCCCGTGATGGCCACGATGGGGACCGAATCCATGAACGCGTCGGCGATGCCGGTCACCAGGTTGGTCGCCCCGGGGCCGGACGTGGCGATGCAGACGCCCACGCGGCCGGACGAGCGGGCGTAGCCCACCGCGGCGAGCGCGGCGCCCTGCTCGTGACGGACGAGGATGTGCTTGAACTTCGCCCCGACGATCGCGTCGTAGAACGGCATGATCGCGCCGCCGGGATAGCCGAAGATCGTGTCGACGCCCTCGGCCTCGAGGGCGCGGCACACAAAACTCGCGCCGGTCATTTCCGCCATGGGGACTCCCTTACACCCTGGCCTTCTTGGCCTTGGCTTCCTTCTTCGGAGGCTGGGCGGCGGCGGGCTGCAGCCACGACATGCGCGCCCGGAGCTCCTTGCCCACCTTCTCGATCGGATGGTTCAGGTCCCGCTCCAGCAGCTTCTGGTAGACGGGCCGGTTCGCCTGGTTCTCGAGCACCCACTCGCGCGCGAACTGCCCGGAGCGGATCTCCTCGAGGATCTTCTTCATCTCGGCGCGGACGTGGTCGTCCACGATGCGCGGGCCGCGCGTCAGGTCGCCGTACTTGGCGGTCTCGGACACGAACTGGTGCATGCGGGCGAAGCCTCCCTCGTAGATCAGGTCCACGATGAGCTTGAGCTCGTGCAGGCACTCGAAGTACGCCACCTCGGGCTTGTAGCCCGCGGCGACGAGCGTCTCCCATCCCGCCGCGATCAGCTCCGTCGCGCCGCCGCAGAGCACGGCCTGCTCGCCGAAGAGATCCGTCTCGGTCTCCTCCGCGAACGTCGTCTCGATGCATCCCGCGCGCGTGCCGCCGATGGCGTGCGCGTACGCGAGCGACTTGTCGAAGGCCTTGCCGGAGGCGTCCTGGTAGACCGCGACGAGGCAGGGCACGCCCTTGCCCTCGGCGTACTGGCGGCGCACCAGGCCCCCGGGGCCCTTCGGCGCCACCATGATGATGTCCATGTCCGCGTTCGGCACGATCTGGCCGTAGTGGATGTTCAGGCCGTGCGCGAAGAGCACGGTGCCGCCCTTCTTCAGGTTCGGCGCCACCACTTCCTTGTAGAGCCGCGCCTGCTGCATGTCGGGAACGAGCATGCAGACCACGTCGGCGCCCTTCACCGCGGCGACGGGGTCCTCGGGGGACCAGCCGTCCTCGGTCGCCTGCGCCCAGGTCTTGCCGTCCGGGCGGAGGCCCAGACCGACGTTGCAGCCGCTGTCGCGCAGGTTCATCGCGTGCGCGCGGCCCTGGCTGCCGTAGCCGAGGACGACGATGCGCTTATCGGCGAGAACCTTTGGCTTTGCGTCCTTTTCCCAGAACATTTTGGTCGCCATGTTTTCCTCCGTTCACCAGTCCGACGGGGATCGTCACTGCGCCCTCGGAAGCCGAGGTCACCGTTGCCGCATACTTCGCCAGGACGCCCCAGGTATATCTGGGCTTGGGCGGCTGCCAGCCCTTCATCCGCTTCTTCAAATCCGCGTCGACGTCGATGCGGCGCTTGTCCGCGTCGATCGTGACGATGTCGCCGTTCTTCACGAACGCGATCGGGCCGCCGTTCGCGGCCTCGGGGGCCACGTGGCCCACCATGAAGCCGTAGGTCGCCCCGCTGAAACGCCCGTCCGTGATCAGGGCCACGTCGGCCCCCAGTCCCTGCCCGACGATCGCGCCGGTGACCTGCAGCATCTCCCGCATCCCGGGCCCGCCCTTGGGGCCCTCGTAGCGGATGATGACCACGTCCCCCGCCTTGATCTTCTTCGCCTGCACGGCCGCGAACGCGTCCTCCTCGCAGTCGAAGACCCGCGCCGGGCCGGTATGGGCCTTCTTGTTCGAGCCGGACAGCTTGATCACGCAGCCCTCGGGGGCGAGGTCGCCCCGGAGGATCGCGATGCCCCCCGACTTCTTGATCGGCTTGTCGACGGTGTAGACGACGTCCTGGCCCGGCTTCTCCTGCGCGGTCGCGGTCTCCTCGAAGAGCCGCCTGCCGCTGCACGTGAGTTCGTCCTTGAGCAGGCCGCCCTGCTGGAGGCGCTGCGCGAAGAGCCGCTGGCCGCCCGCCTCCCAGAGGTCCGTCGCCACGTACTTGCCCCAGGGCTTCAGGTCCGTGATGATCGGCGTCTTCGCCGAGATCCTGTCGAAGTCGTCGATCGCCAGCGGAACGCCCGCCTCGCGGGCGATCGCCAGCAGGTGCAGGACGCCGTTGGTCGAGCCGCCGGAGGCCATGATGCCGGTGATCGCGTTCACGATCGATTTCTTCGTGATGAAGTCCCGCGGCCGCAGGTTCTTCTTCAGCAGCTCCATCACGAGCCTGCCCGCCTCGATGCAGCCCTCGTCCTTCGCGGCGATGCCCGCGGGGATGTCGTTGAGGCCCATCGGCGAGATGCCCATCATCGTGCAGGCCATGGACATCGTGTTGGCGGTGAACTGGCCGCCGCAGGCGCCCGCGCCGGGACAGGCCTTGTCCTCGATCTCCTTGAGCTGGCCCGCGTCGATCCGGCCCGCCGCGCAGCCGCCGATCGCCTCGTAGACGTCCTGGATCGTGATCGCCTTGCCGCTGGAGAGGTGCCCCGCGGCGATGGAGCCCGAGTAGATCGTGAAGCCGGGCAGGTTCAGGCGCGCGAGCGCCATCACCGTCCCGGGGATCGTCTTGTCGCAGCCGCAGAGGCAGACCACCGCGTCCAGCAGGTGGCCGCGCACGGCGAGTTCGATGGAGTCCGCCACCACCTCGCGCGAGACCAGGGAGGCCTTCATGCCCTCCGTGCCCATCGCGATGCCGTCCGTGACGGTGATGGTGTTGAATTCGATCGGCGTGCCGCCCGCCGCGCGGATGCCCTGCTTCACCTTCTGGGCGAGGTCCCGCTGGTTGATCGAGCAGGGGGTCACGTCCGTCCAGGTGTGGCAGACCGCGATCAGGGGCTTGGCGAGATCGCCGTCCGTGAGGCCGGTCGCCTTCCACATGGCTCGGGCGCCGGCCCGGGACATGCCCGATTTGATCGTGTCGCTGGGCAATTGATGCATCTTCGCGTCCGTCATGAATTCGCCGTTTAGAAAAAAACCGCGCCACCTTGCGGGGGCGCGGGTTTTATAAGCCTGACTTATAGACCGAGCGCACGCCCCCGTCCTAGCGGGTGGCAAGCCCAATAACTCGAATGCGCCCGTTCATGAGGTTGAGCAGTATACGGGGGTCCCATTTGGCAAGTCAAATGGATTCCTAAGCTTCGGAACTCAGGCCTTGGGAATCAGCCCCCGCACCTGCAGCCACTGGTGGAGCCGCTCCGGCCAGGTGGACAGGACGGGGTCCCTGGGGGCCAGGCCGAAGCCGTGCTGCCCCTTCTCGTAAATGTGCAGCTCCGCCGGCACCTTGGCCTTGCGCAGGGCCAGGTAGAAGTCGATCGAGTTCTCCGACGGCACCCCCGTGTCCCCCGACGTGTGCATCAGGAAACAGGGAGGCGTCTTCTCCGTCACCCGCTTCTCGCAGGAGAGGTCCTCGACGAGGGCCGCATCGCCGATCTTGTCCCCCAGCAGGTTCTTCTTCGAGCCCTGGTGCGTGTACGGCTTGTCGAGCGCGATCACGGGATAGATTAGGATCCCGAAATCCGGCCGGCAGCTCGCTTTCTCGATGGGATCCTCCGCGTCCGCCTTGCCGTCGTCAAAGTGTGTTACGGCCGTGGAGACCAGATGGCCCCCCGCCGAGAAGCCCCAGACGCCGATGCGTTTGACGTCGACCTTCCAGTCCGCCGCCCGGGAGCGCACGAAACGGACGGCCCGCTGCACGTCGAGCAGCGGGGCGGGATGGTGGTAGCGCGGCGCGAGACGGTACGAGAGCACGAACGCCGAAACGCCGCGCTCGTTGAGCCAGACGGCGACGTCGTGGCCCTCGTGGCCCTTCGCGAGCGCCCCGTAGCCGCCGCCCGGACAGACCACGACCGCCGCCCCGTTCGCCTTCTCCGCCGGCGCGGGATAGAGCGAGAGGCTCGGCTTGTCGCGGTCCTCCTCCCCCACCGCCCCCGGCGCACCCTTGGGCCAGAGCGGTTCGATCGGACCTTTCAGGGGCGAGGGCTTGTCCTGGACGAGGGCGGCCAGCAGGAGCGTCGCGATCATGTTCATGCCGACAGGGTAGCGGTTCTCCGCGGGGGATTCCACCAAAGTAGCGCGTCCGGCCCCCCGCCGCGGCGAAAAACTTCCCCGTGCGCCGCTCCCGGCGCTAGAATCCCCCGCGATGCTCACAGGAAAAGCGACCCCCGAAGGCAGCGCGGCCTTCGCCGCGAAACACGCGCAGGCGCATTCCCGGCACTGGCATTCCGCCCTGGGACTCACCCTCTCCTCCCTGGGGATGGGGACCTATCTCGGCAACGCGGATCCCCTGACCGACGGCCGCTACGCCGCCGCCACGATGCGCGCGCTGGAACTCGGCCTCAACGTGATCGACACGTCGATCAACTACCGCTACCAGCGCAGCGAGAAATCGGTCGGAAGCGGCCTCGCCAGGGCCGTCGAGAAGGGCGCGGTCGCCCGCGACCAGGTCCTGCTCTGCACCAAGGGCGGCTTCATCACCGGCGAGACCGAGCCGCCCACGAAAGCCTGGTTCGAGGCCACGTACCTGAAGCCCGGCATCCTGAGGGCGGAGGACATCGTCGCCGGCTGCCACTGCATGACCCCGAAGTTCCTGCGCCACGAGGTCGACCAAAGCCTGCGCAATCTCGGCGTCGGCACGATCGACGTCTACCACGTCCACAATCCCGAGACCCAGCTCCCCGAGGTCGGCGAGGCGGAATTCTACAAGCGGCTCACCGCGGCCTTCCGCGAACTCGAGGCGCTGGCGGACGAGGGAAAGCTCCAGGTCTACGGCACCGCCACCTGGCACGGCTACCGCGTGCCGGCGGCCCATGAATCCCATCTCTCCCTGCAGAAGGTCCTGGCCTGCGCCGAAGCCGCGGGGGGGCCGAAGCACCGCTTCCGCGCCGTCCAGTTCCCCCTCAATCTGGGACTCCCCGAGGGCCTGGCGCATCTCACGCAGGTCCGGAAGGACGGCAGCCCGGGCTCCGCCGTCGAGGTCGCCCGCGAGGCGGGCCTCGCGGTCTTCACCAGCGTGCCCCTCATGCAGGGCCAGCTGCTCGGGCGCTTTTCGCCCGACATGAAACACAAGTTTCCGGGCCTGAAGACGGACGCCCAGCGCTGCCTTCAGTTCGTGCGTTCGGTGCCCGGCGTCACGGCCCCGCTCGCGGGCATGAAGCAGATCGAGCACGTCGAGGAAAACGCCGCCCTGGTCGCGGCCGCGCCGTTCACCCCGGAGGAATTCCAGACGCTCTGGGGGCCGAAGCAGCCTATTTCCTGACGGGAAGAAACGGCGAGTAGCGATTCGAGGGGATCGGCTGCTCCTGTTTGCCGTCGGGCAGCTGCCAGCTCACGGAGATGTGATCCCCGCCTCCGCCCTCCTTGTGGAGGGCCTCGATGTAGTAGCGCCTCCCGGCCTTCAGCTTCACGGGCTGGGACGTCTGGGCCGGGGTCTTTCCGTACTCGCGCGGGTTCGTCCAGTCGCCGCCGAACGCGATCCGCTGCTTCTTGGCGGGATCCTCGTCGGAGCTCAGCAGCAGCTCCGTGCGGTCGTCTCCGGCGATCCTGAAGACGTAGTCCCCCGTCACCGGCGGATGCACGTAGCCGCGGTAGCGCGAGCCGTAGTCGTCCCCGAGGTTCTCGTGCTCGATGAGCGGGACGTTGCCCGCCTCATTCGCGCGATTCTCGACGACCGCGGCCTGCTTCAGGAATTCGCCGATGTCCGTGCCGCCGATGCCCCGGAAGAGCTCCCGGTAGACGAAACCGGAGGGCGGAGGCACGCGCGGGCCCGACCCCGGCGCCTCCGTCCGCAGCCGCTCCGCCTCGCGCAGCTCCGTCGCCGAAGGCGGCGCCGACCGCGTCGCGGAAATGAAGGCCGTCGCGGCGCCGAACCCCTTCTGATTCGTCAGGATCCGGATCTTCTTCGGGCCCGGGGTCGTGAAGCGGAACGTGCCGAGCGGAATCCATTCGAAGCGGTCGGGCTCCTTGGGACCCGTGTGATCCGAATGTTTCTTCTTGAGGGACGTGAACGGGATCTTCACCGGCTGCCCCGAGCCGGAGCCCGGCTCCAGCGGAACCTTCTGCTTCGGATTCTCGGGGTCGGGACCCTGGAGCTCCGTCGCCTGGAGATAGCAGGAGAAGACCTCGAGGCAGCAGCCGCCGGCGAAGATCCAGGCCTTGTAGTCCGTGTCCGGCCAGGCCCCGAAGGCGAGATCCACGAACTGGGTCTTGATCTGGGCGAGGTCGACGTCCTGCTGGGTCACCCACGCCGCCTCGACCTTGCCGTGTTTGCCCTTCTTCCAGCCGCCCGAGACCTGCAGGTCCCCGACCGGCAGCACGTGCTCCTTCACCGCCTCGACGCGCGCGGCGATCAGCGCCCGGTTGCGCGCCACCACCCCCGTCGCGCCGTGCTCGGCGAGCAGGGACCGGTACTTCGTCACGGCGTCCACGACGGTTTCCGGATCCGGATATTCGAACTCCGCCTGCCGGAACAGATCGCGGGCCGCCTGCTCCTTCTCGGAAGCCGCCGGCACCAGGGCCTTCTGCGCCTCCGACAGCGGGGCGAAGCGCGCGGCGCCCTCGACATCCCCTTCGAGCAGACAGGCGAGCGCGACCGCCCGGGCATCGCCCTCCTTCTTCGCGGGACGCTGACGCCAGAGCTCCCCGAACGTCGCCAGCCCGAGCTCTCCCGCCGGGAAGACGACGGAGTCCTCCCCCTGCCTCACCTCGAGCCGGAAGGCGTCCGCTTTCAAGAGCACGTCGTCCACGCGCACGAACGCTCCTTGGCCGTCGCGGTAGGTCCAGGACGCCTTCTGCCCCTTGGGGATCTTGGCCAGCAGGGCGGGGGCCTCGGCGGCGAAGGCCGTCGCCAGTTTCAGATCCTCGAGATCCGCGGCCGCCTGTTTCTTGAGTTCGGCATCCTTGAGTTCGGCCGCGGCGCCCTCCAGCGCCTTCACCGCCTCGGCGGGGGCCGCGGGACTCCAGCGCAGCAGCGCCGCCTTCCAGCGCGCCTGATACGCCTCGCGTTCCCGGACCCGGAGCGCGGCCGCGTCGTCCTCGGTCTTCGGCGGCGGCTCCGGCGTCTTGGCCGTTGCCGCGAGCGCCGCATCCAGGCGCGCCGCGAGCTCCGGGAGGCCCCACTTCACGATCCGGTCCCGGGCGGCCCTGCCCTCCGCCTCGGACCCGCGCCCGCGGGCCTCCAACGCGGGATCCGCGAGGCTCTTGTAGCGCTCCTCGATCTCGGCCTTCAGCGCCTCGAGCCCCTTCCCGATCGGCGTCGTCCACTCCGCCAGCGCGTGGCGTTTCAGGGCCGCCTCGTAAAGATCCAGCGCCGCGCGGTACTGCTCCGCCGACCGGGGCGCGCGGGCGGCGACGTCCACCTCGCCCAATTCGTCCGAAAGCCGCCGGCGCAGCTTCGCCAGCTCCTGATTGAGGTCCGGCTCGAACGCCGTCCCCCGCACCGCCTCCGCCGCCTCCGCCCCGGCCTTCCACTGGGCCGCGAGATTCCGGGATTCGATGCGCTGGAGTTCCAGCAGCCTGGCGTAGGCGTCCTTCGCGGCGGAATCCCGGGACGAGCCCGCGGGCGCCACGGGGACCCCCGGCGCCGGCCGCTTCACCGGCTCCGGTCTCGAGATCGCCGTGGACGAATCCGGCTCCGTCCGGCCGCCCTTCCGTGAACCGCCGCCGGACGCCGCGGCGATCACGACGATCAGGAGCAGCAGCACCGCGCCGCCGATCCCCGCATAGAGCGCCAGGGGGCTCTTGGGGGGCGGCGCCGGAGGCGGCGGGGCCGCCAGCGGCTCCCGCACGGAGGCCATCCGGTATTTGGTGTCCCCCGAACTCGCCCGGGGGATGCGGGACGTGGACGACGGCACGGGCTTGATCCGTGCGGTGGAAGGCGGGGGCGGGGCGGGAGGAGGAGGCGGCGGCGCCTCCGGAACGGGCCGGCAGCCGGAGCAGTAATTGCGGTTGTCCTGGCAGGAGGCCTTCCCCTTCTGGAAGTCCAGCTCCTTCAGCAGCAGCCCGCAATTGTCGCAGTAAACGATCGAATGACCCATCGCACTCCCGGCGTTCAATGCCCGGCCAACATGAAGCGCCGCCCGCCACCACTATAACGACGGACGGGCCTCCGCCGCGAAAGAAACGCCTCCGGCCGCCCCCAAAGATTTCATTGACCTCGCCCCTCGCCGGCCGCTACCGTTCGGGGTCATGGCCACGAAACGACACGGCATCACCTGCGCGGGCAACTGGATCGTGGACCGCGTCAAGATCA
The DNA here is from genome assembly GCA_964619955.1 of uncultured Planctomycetales bacterium. GTDB lineage: Bacteria > Planctomycetota > MHYJ01 > MHYJ01 > JACPRB01 > JACQFK01. The sequence continues at coordinate 249,736 of CAZUJF010000003.1, read as the reverse complement.
TCGACGCCTGGCCGCAGGAGGAGCGGCTCGTCACGATCCTGTCCGAATCCCGCTCCGGAGGCGGCGGCGCGCACAACGTCGCGATCGACCTCTCCCTCATGGAAGCCCCCTTCCCCGTCCGCGGCGTCGGCGTCGTCGGCACGGACGAGGACGGCAAATGGCTCATCGCCGAGGCCTACCGCCGCACGATCGACGTCTCCGGCCTCCGCACCACCAAGGAGACGGCCACCTCCTACACCGAGGTCATGACGGTGCAGGCCTCCGGGCGCCGCACCTTCTTCCATTACCGCGGGGCCAACCGCCTGCTCGTGGACGACGACATCGATCCGGGCGCGTCGAAGATCCTGCATCTGGCGTATCTGCTGCTCCTCGACGGCGTGGACCCGCACGCCGCCCGCATCCTCAAGAGGATCCGGGCCATGGGCGTGAAGACCTCCGTCGACCTCGTCACGGAAGAGCTCGGCCGCACGCGCGAAGTGGTGCTGCCCGCGCTGGACCACATCGACTACCTGATCCTCAACGAACTCGAGGCCGGCCAGTGCGCGGGCCTGGAGATCCGGAAGGCGGACAAGAGCCTCGACCGCAAGGCGCTTTCCGAGGCGGCGAAGAAGCTGCGCCGGGACAACCTCGTCGTCGTCCACATGCCCGAGGGGGCGCTCGCGCTGGATGCGGACGGCGAGACCTGGGTCGACTCCAAACCCGTGAAGAAGATCGTCGGCAGCGTCGGCGCGGGGGACGCGTTCTGCGCGGGCCTGCTCTACGGCCTGCACGAAGGCTGGCCCGTCCGCCAGGGCCTGGACCTCGGCCATCTGGCCGCCGCCGCCTGTCTCGGCCACGAAACGACGACCGGGGGCCTGCGCCCCGTGTCCGAACTCTAAGAGGGACGCCCATGGGCTTTCGCAAACCGAGGATGAACCGGCTCTTCAACGCCACGGGCCGCTGCTTCGACGTCGCCATCGACCACGGCTTCTTCAACGAACTCAGCTTCCTCTCCGGCATCGAGGACATCGAGAAGGCGGTGAAGACCATCGTCGCGGCGATGCCCGACGCGATCCAGCTCACGGTCGGCCAGGCCCGCGTCCTGCAGGACATCCAGGGCCCCCGCAAGCCCGCGCTCGTGCTCCGCACCGACATCGCCAACGTCTACAATCCGAAGCTGCCCGCGTCGCTCTGGAGCCGCATGATCGCGGATCCCGTCGAACAGGCCCTCGAGCTCGACGCGGCCTGCGTCGTCGTCAACCTGCTGCTGCTGCCCGGCCAGCCGGACCTGCACGGCCAGTGCGTCGAGAACATCTGCGCGCTGCGCCCGAAGTGCGAGCGCTACGGCATGCCGCTCATGATCGAGCCGCTCGTGATGCAGGAGAACACGAAGGCCGGCGGCTACATGGTCGACGGCGACCTGAAGAAGATCCTGCCCCTCGTCCGGCAGGCGCGCGAACTCGGCGCCGACGTCATCAAGGCCGATCCCTGCGACGACGTGAAGCAGTACCACCAGGTCGTGAAGGCGGCGGGCTCGCCCATCCTCGTCCGGGGCGGCGGCCGCGCGCCCACGAAGGAGATCCTCCAGCGGACCTGGGACCTCATGCAGCAGGGCGCGGCGGGCATCGTCTACGGACGCAACGTGGTCCAGCACGCCGACCCCGGCGGCATCACGCGCGCGTTCATGGCCGTCGTCCACGAGGACGCCTCCGTGGCGCAGGCCCTGGCGATGGTGAAGGAGTAATGGCCCGCACGGTCCGCTTCGGCATCATCGGCTGCGGCCTCATGGGCCGCGAGTTCGCGAGCGCCGCCGCCCGCTGGTGCGCGCTCACGAGCCTGCAGGTCCGGCCGGAGATCGTCGCCGTCTGCGACACGAACCCGCAGCTTTTCGGCTGGTACCAGTCGAACTTCCCCGCGATCAAGCTGGCCACGAGCGACTACAAGGCGCTGCTCGCGAGTCCGGAGGTGGAGGCGGTCTATTGCGCCCTGCCCCACAGCCTGCACCGCGAGGTCTACACCGACATCATCCGCGCCGGAAAACACCTGCTCGGCGAGAAGCCGTTCGGGATCGATCTGCCCGCCGCGGAGGCCATCCTCGGGGAGCTCCGGAAGCATCCCAAGGTCTTCGTGCGCTGCTCGTCGGAGTTCCCGTTCTTTCCGGGAGCCCAGCGCATCCTCAAGGCGGTCAAGGAGAACCGCTTCGGGCGCATCCTGGAGGTCAACGCGAGCTTTCTGCACTCCAGCGACCTGAATCCCGACAAGCCGATCAACTGGAAGCGCATGGTCGAGGTCAACGGCGAATACGGCTGCCTCGGCGACCTCGGCATGCACGCGATGCACCTCCCGCTGCGGGCCGGGTGGAAGCCGCAGCGCGTCTTCGCGCAGCTCGGCAAGATCGTGACGGAGCGTCCCGACGGCAAGGGAGGCCGCGTGCCGTGCCGGACCTGGGACAACGGCACGCTGCACTGCGACGTCGTGAATCCGGCGGACGGGCAGCCCTTCCCGATGACGGTGAAGGCCTGGCGCATGGCGCCGGGCGAGACGGACACCTGGAGCCTGGAGGTGCTCGGCTCGAAATACAGCTGCCGCTTCTCGACGCGGCACCCGAAATCCTTCTACTCGATGGAGTACACGGGCGGCGCGCAGACCTGGCACGAGGAAAGCCTCGGCTGCGAATCGGTCTATCCGACGATCACGGGGCCGATCTTCGAGTTCGGCTTCCCGGACGCGATCCTGCAGATGTGGGCGGCCTTCCTCGACGAGCTCAACGGCGGCGCGGCCCCCACCGGCTGCGTGAAGCCCGAGGAGGCCCTCGAGTCGCACAAGCTCTTCACGGCCGCGCTGGAATCCCAGCGCACCCACCGGGCCGTGGAGATCGCCTGATCCCTCTAGTGGTTCGACTAACTTCAATCCGTAGGTTGCCCGCATCGGCGGGCACCTACGGATTGTAAGTTGACTCACCACTAGGGAGGGCCGACCAGGATGACTTTCCGATCCGGCGGGACGCTGGAGCTCACGCGCCGGCAGACCCAGTGGCCCTCGGGCGCGGGACCCGGGACCTTGCGGCCGTCCGGAATCACGTCGCCCAGGTCGAACTGGTAGCGCGCGAGGGCGCGGAGGATGCCCTCGACGGGCACCGGCAGGCGGTCGCCGAGGGCGACTTCGAAGTCGGGCAGCCCGAGCGCCGAGAAGCCGATCGTGTCCATGACCACGCCGCTGAAATCCCCGCGGGTCAGCGTGCGCCGCACGTTGATCGCGCCCTTGGAGGGTTCGCGTTTGTCGCCGGGGCGCAGGGCCATCCGCAGCGCGATCGGGTCGACGAGCTTCATCGAGGGCTTCCAGATGATCGCCACGGGCATGAGCAGTTCCATGACCCCGAGCAGCACGTTGTGGAAGAGCCCGAGACGGGACTTGTAGGCGAGTTCTTGGGCCAGCAGATCCTTGAGGATGATCCGGGAGGAGTGCTGGGCGACGGCCTTCTGCTTGTCCGCCCAGTCCCAAGTCTGGGACAGGTAGGGTTTGAGCTCCTCGGCGCCGAGCGCCCCCGACTTCACCTCGAGCGCGATCTGGACCGGCATCTCCTGGCCCTTGAAGGGCACGCGGGTGTTCGGGAAGAAGAAATTGAAGCCGCCCTCCTTGGAGTTGTCGACGGGGCTCGCCGCCCCGCAGCGGTCGCGCAGCTTCTCCAGGATCTCCTCGCGCGTGAAGAGCGGGATCTCCCCGTAGAGAAGTTCCACTTCGTAGGACGAAACGGGCGTGTTCATGCGTCGAGAAGGTCGATCTTGGCGGCCAGGATGAAATCGTTCTCGGAAAGCCCCTTGATGTCGTGCGTCCAGAGCACGAGCCTCACCCGGTTCCAGTGGACGTGGATGTCGGGGTGATGCCCCTCGGACTCCGCGAGCTTGGCGACGCCGTTGACGAAGAGCATCGCCTGGGCGAAGTCCTTGAACTTGAACTCGCGCTCGATGCGCGGCTTGCTCATGTCCAGGATCCACTCCGGGACCTGGGTCGCGAAAGCCCGCGCCGCCTCCTCGGAGAGGGGCGCGACCCCGCTCTCGCAGGGGACGCACTTGCCGGACGCGAGTTTGCCCATCTTGAAGTCCTAGACGGCCGGCGCCGCGGGTTTCTTCGAAGGATACAGCGCCAGCAGCGCCACGAGGCAGGCCACGCAGATCCACATCGGGATGCTGAAGAGCGTCTGGAAGTTCGTCACCTTGTCCTTCGTCGCCCAGACGTCCACCTGACCTGCGAAGAAGTTCCCGAAGATGACCCCGAGCGCCATGATGACGAAGTTGAAGAGGTTCTGAGCGCTGGCCCGCACGTCCGGCGTCGTCTCCTCGTCCACGATCATGAACGCGACGAAGAAGAAGCATCCGAAGCAGAGGCCGTGCAGCGCGAGCGCCGGCACGACGGCCGCCGTGTAGGGCAGGTACGCGAAGACCCCGAAGCGGACGATGTAGGCCAGGATGCCGATGCCCAGCAGCATCTTGCGGGACGCCTTCTTGGCCAGCAGGGGCATGAACGCGAGCACGGCGATTTCCGCGATCTGCCCGATCGTCATCAGTCCGCCGCCGCCGACCCCGAACACGGAGGCGAAGAACTTGTCGATGGCCGCCGAGGCGTCGGACTGCAGCGTCCCCAGGAAGCCCGCCGTGCGCACGAAGTAGAACTGGTGCACGACGCTGACCGGGAAGGCGATGATGAAGAGCGCCAGCAGCGGCATCTTCAGGATCTGTCCGATCGCCGCCCCGGGCGCGAACTTGGTCTCGCTCTTCTTGGGCGGGGTGGCCGGCAGGGTGAAGCACCAGGCGCCCAGGACCCAGCCCAGCACGGCGCTCACCTTGAACGCGACCGCCATGCCCTGCGCCTGCGCCTTCAGCACTTCCGCCGGCGGAACGCCCGTCGGGGTGTGCATGATCCGCAGCCAGTGCCCGATGCCGATGCCCACCGCGATCCAGCCGATGGTCCCCCAGAGCCGGACCTTGCCGAAGTCGCGGTCCCGGTCCGGCAGATGATGGAAGGCGATCGCGTTGGACAGCCCCAGCGTCGGCACGTAGAGCAGCGCGTAGAGGATGCCGAAGATCATCAGGCCGTTGTAGCTTTCGACGGAGCCCAGCTGCCACACGAGGAGGCCGCCCAGGATGTGGCTGACGCCGAGGTATTTCTCCGTGTTGAAGTAGCGGTCGGCGATCTGGCCGGCGATGAACGGCGCCACGACCGCGCCGATCGCCCCCACCGCGAAGAGGGTCCCGGCCTGCGCGCCCGTGAAGCCGCGGTGGATGGTCAGGAAGGGGAAGAAGATCGGCAGCCAGGCGCCCCAGATGGCGTACTGCAGGAGCATCATCACCGAGAGCTGCGTGTTCAGCTTCGGGGTCAACGGGGCAGCACTCGTCATCTCATCCCTCCCCAGAGTCACCCCCGGGGAAGGACGCACCCACCCTCGGAGGACGGGCCTCAGATTAGCAGGATCCCGTCCTCTGTCCAAGCAAAGCTCTAGGCTTTCCGCACCCGCTTCGCGATCCGCAGGCCCGCCCAGCCCACCAGACCGAGCGGCAGGATGAAGCAGAGGCCGATCACCACCAGGCTCAGGGACCAGGACAACGCCGTCAGGCTGAACGAGAGCCCCTGCTGGATCCGGGCCCAGGGGCCCGATCCGGGCGTCACGAGCTGCTGCTGGTTGGACAGCGTCACCTCGAGCCGCGCCAGGGCCAGCTCGCCCTCGGGGGCCGCGGGGTTCTTGGACACGTCGAAGACGCGGACCAGGCCCAGCCCCTTCGCCTTCTCGGAGGCCGCCTTGGCTTTCGCCAGGGGGATCGAGAGCGACATAGTGCTCGTGTGCTGGCCGCCGGCGCCCCGGGTGTGGCGCGCATCGATCACGCGGCCCCCCGCTTCGGCCACCAGCGCCTCGAGGGACTGCACGGCCTCGTCCACGCCCCGGACCTCCACGCCCATCGTGTAGGTTTCCCGGACGGGCAGCGCGGCCAGGCTGCTCAGGGACAGCGAGTAATGCACCTTGGAGTCGACCACGCGGTCCTGGTCCTCGGCGCGGCGCGAGGAACGATTCAGGACTTCGCCCGCGGCCCGGAAGGCCTCGGCGATCGCAGCCTCGTGTTCGCGGCGGACCTCGAAGTCGAGCGTCGCGCTGATGTTCTGGCGATCCTGCTCGTTGAGGAAGGACTGGAGGATGCGCGCCTGCGTCTTGCGGGCCACCTCCTCGAGCGCCTTGTGGGCCGCGGCGACGTCGCGGGCGGCCAGGCGCAGCGTCGTCGTCTCGCGGGCCGTGACGAGCCCCATCGCGAAGAGCTGGACGTGGTAGCCGCGCTTGGAACGGGTCACGTTCTGGGAGTCGGAATTCTCCAGCATGTCGAAACGGACGACCTCGCCCGCCAGTTTCAGGTCCGTGAGGACCGCGTCGGCCTCGGCGCTCTTGATCTCGAACTGCAGCAGGCCGGAGCTCTGCTCGTTCTTCTGCCGGTTGAGGGTGGAACTCAGCACGCGCCCGCCCGCCTTCTCGATGCGGGCGAGGATCGTCTTGTGCGAGGCCTCGATGTCGGTGCAGGCCAGGCCCAGCTGGACGACCTCGCGGGGCTGGACGTTCGTGAGGTTGTAGATGGAGAGGAGGAAGACGCTGTCCTTGCGGCGGACGTTGACGCCCGCGGCCTTGCCGACCCCGCCCTCGACTTCCTGGAGGCGGTCGACTTCCAGGCGCGCCATCGTGCCGAGCTGCTTGAGGCGGTCGCGCAGGGGGCCGGCGGCGTCGGGGGCCACCTCGAAGTGGACGACGGCGTTGAACTGGCCGGCGGCGAGCTGCTTGAGCTCGCTCTTCGTCACGCGTCCCTTGGCGTCGGCGACGGCGGCGAGCACGTCCTTGTGGGCCTTCTCCACGTCCTCGACCTCGAGGCCGGCGGTGACGCGCTCGGTCTCCACGATGCCCGTGGGAGCCTTGATCTCCTTCTCGTAGAGCGTGATGTTGAGCGTCGAGAGCGAGATGAGGGCGCTGTAGTAGCGCAGTTCGCCCTCAAAGCCCTCGATGCGGGTGCGCCATTCGCCGAGCTCCTTCTCGGCGAGGAGCAGGTCCTTGATCTCGCCCTTGCCCTCCTTGATGATCTTGAGGAGGCGTTCCTCCATCGTGCGGGCGGCGCGCAGGCGGCTCTCGAGGTCGTAGTACTGCTTCGTGACGTCCTGGCTGCCGATGCGCTGGCTTTTCAGCTCGCCCAGGGCGCGCAGCTTGAGCAGCAGGGTGTCGAGGCGGTCGGGCGGGACGCGGACCACGATGGTCCCCTTCACCTTGCCGTTCGGCAGCTTCTCGCTGTTGACGGTGCCGACGTAGCCCTGCTCCTCGGCGGCGATCTGGGTGACGCGGGCGACCGCGCCGTCGAAGGACTCGATCTCGAACTCGACGTCGCCGGAGCGGATGATCTTGCGCTGGACGGCGGGCGGCTCCTCGGCCTGGCCGACGCCTCCGGACCCGCCGGCCTGCTGGGCGTTCTGGGCCATCATGCCCCCGCTCCGCGAGACCAGCTGTCGCTTGCCGGCCGCCTTTTCCTCACCGGCGGCGGGATCCCCCAGCTCGACCTTGGCGAGTTTGTTGAGGGACTCGTTCGGCTTGAAGTACGCGCCCGCCGCCGGGGCCTTCCCGTCGGCGGGGCCATCCTGCTTGAAGCGGAAGACCGTGACGTCCTTGTCGGCTTTGCTGGGGTTCCCGAACATGAAGGAGGGCGACGCGGGCTTGGCCGCGACCGCTCCACTTTCCATCCGCTTTAACTGCTCCGACTCCTTGCCCTTGCGGTTCTCCGAGTGGTCGGATTCCTCGGCCAGCTTCCCATGCAACGCGACCTGGTCGTCCATACGCCGCAGCTGGCGCTCCGGGGCGGCCGCCAGGGCGTCGAGCGAGACGTGTCGGCCGGAGGGAGCCGCGGTAACCACGGGGGCACGCGCATTCGAAGCCCGCTTGGTCTGGATCATCCCCAAAGCCGTCTCCACCGGGATCTCCGCGCTCTCCACCTCGAAGCCCCCGCTCTCCGCCTGCATGACGGCGAAGCCGACGGCGCCGAGCATGAAGACCGCGGCGATCGAGGCGGCGAGGCGGCGGAACGGCGTGAGCACGGCCCGCTCCGGCTGCCGGCGCACGGCGCGGATCACGCGCTCCTCGAGGCCCGGCTGCGGGCGCACGGGGACGAAGAGTTCGTCCATCTTCCGCTCGAAGCGGCGCAGCCCGTCGAGCTCGGCGATGCATTCGGCGCAGGCGGACACGTGGGCCTCCAGTCGGGCGCGCTCCTCGGCGGGCAGTCCCCCGGCGAGGTGGGCGGCCAGTTGTTCCTTGGACCATTCGTGATCAACATGACTCATGAAACACCTCCGCGGACTTCACGACCCGGCGCAGCTGCTGGAGCCCCCGATGGAGGAGCCCGCGGAGCGCGCCGGGACTGAGTCCCAACTGGGTCTGTATCGTTTCGTAATCGGCGCCGTCGATGTAGCGCAGCGTGAGGGGCAGGCGGTATTCGTCGGGCAATGAATTGAGTATGGCGCGGACCTTGTCCCGCGACTCCGAATCGTCCTCCGTGGCATCTGCGGGGGCGGCGACGCCGTCGAGGACCTCCTGGGGGGCGCGGGGCGGTTCCGCGCGGCGCTGGGCGCCTTTGCGGCGGAACGCGTCGACCAGGACGGACTGGGCGATCGTGCCCAGCCAAGTGCGGAAGCCGGCGGGGTTCACCAGGTCGCGCAGGGCTCGGTAGGCTCGCATGAAGGTTTCCTGGAGCAGGTCCTCGGCCCAGTGGGTGTCGCCGGTTTCGAGGTAGAGGCGCACGTAGACCGCCCGGGTGGAGCGGCGCACCAGCTCCTCGAAGGCGGCCCGGTCTCCGTCCCGGGCCCGGCTGATCAGGGCCACATCGGCTTCCATGTCGTCTCCGTTCACAAGCACAGACGCGGATTGGACGCGCGCGTCACGCCAAAGTGCGAAAGAAAGGCGAAAGGCGAAAGGCGCGAGGCGGGCGGCAGGAGCCGACACGATTCCAGACGGTCTGGTTTTGAGCATGCTCAAAACCAGACCGTCTGGAATCGTGTTGGGCGTGTCGGAAGCAGGCTGGCTCGGCGAACTCATCGCCTACCGCCTGTCGCCTCTCGCCTGCGAAAACAGCCAGGACCAGAATTCGGGGTCGGCGTAGACGCGGTCCCAGATGAAGTGATCCGCCCCCGCGAACTCCGTGTATTTCGCCCCCGGGATGAGCGCCGCCATGTCGCGGCCGCCCCGGTTGCGGGCGTCCCAGCCGTTGGGGCCCGAGGGCGGCACCGCGGGATCCTTCTCCCCGTGGAAGATCCAGACCGGGGCCTGGATCCGGGGCGCATCCTCCGCGTAGCCCGCCCCGCAGACCACCCCCAGCGCGGCCCAGCGCTCCGGATGTTTCGCGCCCAGGTCGAACGTCGAACAGCCCCCTTGGGACAGGCCGGTCAGATAGATCCGACCCTGGTCGATGTTCGCCTCCCGCAGCGTCGCGTCGAGCGCCGCGAGCAGCACGGCCTCGTCCTCCCCCACCCACTTCCAGGGGCCCTTGCATTGCGGGGCCAGCACGAACGCGGGAAAGTCCGGCAGTTCCCGCAGCGCGGGCGGCAGGCCGGCGGCCAGCTGCTTTTCGCCGTCGACCCCGTTCTCGCCGACGCCGTGGAGAAACACGACCAGCGGCCAGGGCCGGGACGGATCATAGGCGCGCGGGGTGAAGAGCTGATACCGGCGTCCCAGGATCTCCCGCGGCTTGAACCCCACAGAAGGGACTATACCCCTTATCCGAGGGATTTGAGGAACGCCGCGTTGGTGGGGCTGCCTTTGAGGGCCTCGAGGAGCGCTTCCATCGCCTCCACGGGCTTGCGATTCGCGAACTCCCGGCGCAGGCGGTGCGAGCCCTTGAGCTCGGCCTCGCTGAGCAGCAGCTCCTCGCGGCGCGTGCCCGAGCGCAGCATGTCGATGGCCGGGAAGATGCGCCGGTCGGCCAGCTCGCGCTCGAGGTGCAGCTCCAGATTGCCGGTGCCCTTGAACTCCTCGAAGATGATGTCGTCCATGCGCGATCCGGTCTGGACCAGCACCGTCCCGAGGATCGTCAGCGTGCCGCCCTCCTGGCAGGCGCGCGCCGCGCCGAAGAAGGCTCGGGGACCCTGGAACGCGGCGGCGTCGAGCCCGCCGGTCATCGTCCGCCCCCGCTGGGGCGTCATGTGGTTGTAGGCGCGCGTCATGCGCGTCAGCGAGTCGAAGACCAGCAGCACGTCCTTCTTCTCCTCGACCAGGCGCTTGGCTTTTTCCAGCGTCTGCTCGGTGAGGCGGACATGCTCCTGCGGGGTCATGTCGTTGGTCGAGGCGAAGACCTCCACGGGCGTCCCCTTGAACGCGATGCGGAAGTCCGTGGCCTCCTCGGGTCGCTCGTCCACGAGCAGGACGAAGATGTTCACCTCGGGGTTGTTGGTGAGCACCGAGCGGGTCATCTTCTGCAGCAGGATGGTCTTGCCGCTGCGGGGCGGCGCCACGATGAGCCCGCGGCTGCCCTTGCCGATGGGCGTGACGAGGTCCACCACGCGCATGGACAGTTCATCCGGGGTGGTCTCCAGCTTCAGGCGCGCCGTCGGCTGGACCGCGGTGAGCGAGTCGAAGATCGCCTTGGGTTTGGGCTGCGGCGGACCGCCCCCGCCGGCTCCGGGAGGGCGGAAGAAATGCGGACGCGGCCGGTTCTGCGGGGGTCCCCGATGCGGCCCCTGCCGGTGACGCTGGCCCTGCGGCTGTCCCTGGACGTGGCGGTTCCCCTGCTGGCCCTGCTGACCGCCCTGTCCCTGGCCTTGGCCCTGGCCTTGACCCTGTCCCTGGCCGTGCCGGTTCGGGCGATTATGGGATTGCTGGCCGCCGTGTCTGTGACCTGGTCTCACTCTGGTGTGTCCGATGAACTGCTTCGGATTATAGGGACCGGACCCCCGCCTGCCAAGGCAATCCGCTCTTTACGAAGCGGACGCCAGCGGCTGAAACCAGCGGCTCAGAAGGACCTCGTCCGCCCGCAGGGGATGGCTGAAGAAATAGCCCTGGCCGTATTCGATGCCCAGGCCCCGGACGACCTCCAGCTCCGCGGGAAGCTCCACCCCCTCCATGATGCAGGGGATGCCCAGGATGCCGGCGAAGGCGCGCACCGCCCGCACCGCCTCCTGTTTTTCCTTGTCGAGATGGATGCTGCGGGTGAAGTAGCGCGGCAGCTTGAGGAAGTCCGGCCGCAATTCGAGCAGCAGGTTCAGGTTCGCGAAGCCGACGCCGAAGTCGTCCAGCGCGATCCGGAACCCCAGCTTGCGCAGATTGGCCAGGGTGTGCGCAAACGCGCGCGGGTTGAGGATCGTCTGCTGTTCCGTGACCTCGAAGACGATGTCCCCCGGCGCAAACCCCGCCTCCTGGGCCAGGCGCAGCACGCGTCCCGAGAACTCCGGGCGGGTCATCGAACGGGGCTGCACGTTCAGGAAGAGGCGGTGCCCGTGATGGCCCACGCGGCGGGCCTCCTCCAGCCCGGCGCGGAGGCAGAGCAGATCCGTCTCGTAGAGCCGTTCCTTCCGGGAGGCGTACTCGAAGAGGATTTCGGGGTTCTTCAGGATGGACTCGCGGGGGGCCCGCGCCAGACTTTCCAGCCCGAAGAGCGGCGCCGGATTCCCCCCCTCCTGAAGCGTGACGATCGGCTGCAGGACGGCGAAGATCGAATTCGCCGCCAGGAAATCGTCCAGGATTTCGACGTCCTGGACCCGGCCCGGAGCCTGGCCCTGGAGGGGCGGCCGGCCCCTCAGGATCTGCCGCGCCAGGACGGCCGCATCCACCGGCTTGTCGAAGAACGCCGTCGCCCCGAAGGCCAGCACCAGCCGCTTGACCTCGTCGCTGGTGTGGGAGCTCATCACCAGCAGGTCGGTTTCCGGGAAGTTCGTGGCGACATGGCGCACCAGGCGGGTGCCTTCCAGCCCCCCCAGCGGGGAGACGCAGAGATCGGTCACGACGGCGTCCACGCGCGAGTGATCCAGGATCGCCTCGGCGGCCTCGATCTCCCGGCAGGCGACGACGTCCAGCCCGAAGGACTGCAGGCGGTGGGACACCACCAGAAGCGTCGTCGGATCATCGTCCAGAACCAGCACCCGCCGATACCCGACCTCGACCGCCCCGGGATGCAGCCCCATTTCCATGTCATCCTCGAAGCAGATTCCATGCCACAAGAGCGGGCGCTGCAACCCATTGGGAGCCAATGCAGGAGCGTGGAAGGCCCCCTCAAAAACGTGTCGGAATTGCGGTTTTTGTGGGAATCAGGCCGGCTGGGCCGGCAGATCCAGGGTGAAGGTGCTGCCCTGCCCCACGCGGCTGCGCACCGACACCGTCCCGCCGTGCAGCTGGGCGACGTGTTTGACGATGGACAGGCCCAGACCGGTCCCCCCCAGGTCCCGGGACCGCGACTTGTCCACCCGGTAGAAGCGCTCGAAGACGCGCGGCAGATCCGCCTCCGGGATGCCCGCCCCGTTGTCCTCCACCTCGAAGATCAGCCGATCGCCCTGCCGGCGGGCCCGGAGTTCGATCCGCCCCCCCTCCGCCGTGTACTTGATGGCGTTCTCGACCAGATTCGCGAGCGCCCGCTCCAGGAGCGTCTCGTCGACGTCGCCCTCCCCGGATCCCAGGCCCCGGAAGTCCTGCCGCCGGGCCGCGGCCAGAGGCCGGAAGCTCGACACCACGCCCTCCACCAAGATTCCGAGATCCACGCGGCCGGGCTGCAGGCCCCGCCCCCCCGACTCCAGTTTCGACAGATCCAGCAGGTCCCGGACGATCGCGCTGAGCCGCTGCACGTTGCGGTCGATGATCCCGAGGAATTCGAGCAGGCTCTTCTCCTCGCGCCAGGCGCCCTCCCGCAGCGTCTCGACGTAGCCCTGGATCATCGTCAGCGGCGTCCGCAGTTCGTGGGACACGTTCGCCACGAATTCCTTTCGGAGCTCGTCGTAGCGCCGGTCCTCCGTGATGTCGCGGGCCACGAGGATGGCCCCCTTGCCCGCGCTGAGCGGGGAAAGGCGCACCGACAGGGTCCGGGGGCCGACCTCGAAATCCCGCTTCACGGACGCGCCGCCGTCGAGCACCGGCCGGACGGCCTCCTGGAGCCCGGGAAGGCGGATCGCCTCCCAGAGCGGCAGCCCCGCGGGATCGTTCGTGATCTGGAACAGCGTCCGCGTCGCCGAATTCGCGTGGAGCACCCCGCCCGTCCCGTCGAGGGAGACGACGGAATCCTCCATGCTGGAGATCACGGCCTCCAGCCTGGCGCGCTCCGCCCTCAGGCTGTCCAGGCGCCGCTGAAGCTCCGCGGCCATGTGGTTGAACGCCACCGACACGCGGCCGATCTCGTCGGGCCCCTCCGGCGCCTTTCTCGAAAAATCCCCCGCGGCCACCCAGTCGGCCACGAAGCGGATCTCCCGGAGCGGCTGGGTCAGGCGCCGGACCATGAAGAACGTCACCAGCCCCCCGATCAGGGTGATGGCCCCGAAGGAGACGAGCAGCGCGAAGCGGACGCCCGACAGGGCCGCCTCGACTTCGTCCAGGGGGATCGCGGCGCGCAGCACCGCCCCCGGCGCGGCCTCCAGGGGCCGGGCCAGGTACATCATCGGATAGCCGACGGTCCCGCTCGACCGCACGTCCCGTCCGCGCCCCGACTGCCGGGCCTGCCGGACCTCGGGCCGGTCCAGATGGCTGGCCATGCCGCCGGGGTCGGCGTGGGAGTCGGCCAGCACGCGGCCGTCCGCCGCGATCAGCGTGAGCCGGATCTCCCGCCGCCGGGCGAGGGCCGCCAGGGCGGCCTGCAGCGCCCCCGGCTCCGCGTGCCGCGCCGCTTCGCGACGGGCGACCTCGAGCTCGGCGTCGAGGCGGAGTTCCACCTCGCTCATCATGCGGTCCCGGGTCAGGCCGGAGGCGAGCAGCCCCAGCAGGGCCAGCCCCCCGGCCCAAAGCAGGATGAACGTGACGAAGAGCTTTCGAAACAAGTCCCGGCTCAGTCTTTCAGCTTGTAGCCCACGCCGCGGACGGTTTCGATCGCGTCGCCGCACTTCCCCAGCTTCTTGCGCAGCGAGGCGATGTGGACGTCGATGGTGCGGTCCATGGACGTCGCCTCCTCGCCCCGCGCCTCGCCGATGAGATCCTCCCGCGAGAGCACCCGCCCCGTCCGGGACGCCAGCGCCCGCAGCAGGTTGAATTCCGTGGACGTGAGGGACACGGCCTTGCCGGCGGCCGTCACCTGGTGCCGGGCCGTATCGACCGTGATCTTCCCCGCCTTGACGACGTCGGCCGCCGCCGGGTTCGTTTCCGCCCGCCGCAGCAGGGCCTTGACGCGGGCCAGCAGTTCCCGGATGCCGAAGGGCTTGGGCATGTAGTCGTCGGCCCCCAGCTCGAGGCCCAGCACCCGGTCGCCCTCCTCGCCCTTGGCGGTCAGCATGAGCAGGGGCACGGTGGCCGTCCCGGGCTCCTGCCTCAGGCGCTTGCAGGTCTCCCAGCCGTCGAGCCCCGGCATCATGACGTCGAGGATCACCAGGTCGGGGGTGTGTTTGCGCGCCGCCGCGAGACCCTCCTCCCCGCCGCGCGCGGAGAGCACCAGATACCCCGACTTCGTCAGGTTGTAATCGAGCAGCTTCACGAGCTCGGGCTCGTCGTCGATGACCAGGATGGTCCTGGGCATGCGCTACGCCCCTTCCCCGCTTCGCTTCTTCTGCTCGTGGTGGTGGCGCACCTCCCGCCCCTGGGCGGAATAGATGACCTCCTCGGCGATATTGGTCGCGTGATCCCCCACCCGCTCAAGATTGCGGGAGATGAGGATGAGCGAGAGCGCCCGGGGGATCGTGGCGGGGTCGGCCATCATGTAGGTCAGGAGCTCCCGGAAGATCTGGTTCTTGAAGGCGTCGACCTCGTCGTCGGTATCGAGCACCTTCTGCGCGATGGCGGCGTCCTGCCGCACGAAGGCGTCGAGGCTCTCCCTCAGCATCCGCCGGGCGATTTCCGCCATGAGCGGGATGTCGATGAGCGGCTTCAACGGGGGATATCGTAGGAGTTCCGCCGTGTTCTGGCAAATGTTGACGGCCTGATCCCCGATCCGCTCCAGCTCACCGGCGATCTTCGAGCCCATGACCACGAGCCGGAGATCCGCCGCCACCGGGTGCTGGAGCGCCAGCACCTGGATCGTGCGCTCGTCGACCTCGATGTGGAGCTCGTTCACCCGGCGCTCGCTCTCGAAGATCTCCGGGTGGCGCTTCACGTCGCGGTCCAGGAGGCTCTTCACGGCGAAGTCGATCATCCTCTCGGCCGTCGTCCCCATCTCGACGAGGCATCTCTTGAGGTCCGAAATCCGCTCTTCGAAATGTCGGTGCGCCATGGATGCCCCTCCTATCCGAACCGGCCCGTGACATAGCCCTCGGTCTGCTTGTTCCCGGGGCACGTAAAGATGACGCCCGTGGTGTTGAATTCCACGAGTTCCCCGAGCCACATGAACCCCGTGTGGTCCGAGGAGCGGGAAGCCTGCTGCATGTTATGGGTCACGATGACGATGGTGTAGTCCTTCTTGAGCTCCTGCATGAGATCCTCCACCTTCCCGGTGGCGATGGGGTCGAGCGCCGAACAAGGCTCGTCCATCAGGAGCACCTCGGGCTGGACGGCGAGCAGCCGCGAGATGCAGAGCCGCTGCTGCTGCTCCGCGCTCAGGGAGAGGGCGCCCGCGCCGAGGCGGTCCTTCAGGTCGTCCCAGAGGCCCGTGGCGCGGAGCGATTTCTCGACGGCCTCCGCCACGGCGCCGTTCCGGACCCCGTGGATCCGCGGCCCGTAGGCCACGTTCTCGAACACCGAGAGGGGGAACGGATTGGGGCGCTGGAAGACCATCCCCACCCGCTTCCGGAGCTTCGTCAGGTCGGTGCCGGGGTCCCGGATGTCGCTCCCGTCCAGGAGGATCCGGCCCTCCGTCCGGAACCCGCGGAGCCGGTCGTTCATGCGGTTGAAGCAGCGCAGCAGGGTGGACTTCCCGCATCCCGAGGGGCCGATCAGGGCCGTGATGCGGCGCGCGGGGATGTCCAGGCTCACCTTCTTCAGGGCCTGGAAGCTCCCGTAGTAGACGTCGAGGTCCTCGACGCGCACCTTGGCCCCGGCGACGGCGGGCCTATCCGAAACGGCCGCTGATGTAGTCATTCGTCAGCTTCTCCTCCGGGTTCACGAAGATCTTCCGGGTGGGGCCGCATTCCACGAGCCTTCCCTGGAGGAAGAACGCGGTGCGGTCCGCCACGCGCGAGGCCTGCATCACGTTGTTCGTCACGAGCACGACCGTCAGTTCCTTCTTGAGGGACTGCAGCGCCTCCTCGATCTTGGCGGTCGAGATCGGATCCAGCCCCGAACACGGTTCGTCGAGGAGGAGGACCTCCGGCTCCAGCATGAGGGTCCGCGCCAGGCAAAGGCGCTGCTGCTGGCCGCCGGAGAGCGACTGGCCGGAGAGGTCGAGCCGGTCCTTCACCTCGTCCCAGAGGCAGGCGGCCCGGAGACATTTTTCGACCATCGCCTCCACGTCCTTGCGGACCCCTCCGAGGCGCAGCCCGAGCGCGAGGTTCTGCCGGATCGAGCCCGGGAGCGGCACGGGGACCGCAAAAACCATGCCCAGCTTCCGCCGGAGCAGCGCGGGGTCGACGCGGTCCTTGTAGAGGTCCACCCCCCGGTAGCGGATGGTCCCGTCGGCGCGGAAGCGCGGGTCCAGGTCGTTCATCCGGTTGAGGCTGCGGAGAAAGGTCGTCTTTCCCCCGCCGGCGGGGCCGATCACCCCGAGGATCTCGTTGGGGAACACGTCGAGCGTGATCTCCTTGAGGGCGAGGAAATGGTCATGCCAGGAGGAATACCCCCGGACCTCGATGAGCGGCGTCATGAGGCGCGCAGCCTCCGGCGTATGCCCGAGCGGATGAGCACCGCCACGAAATTGAGCAGGAAGGTCACCGCCAGAAGGACGAAGACCGTGGAGTACAGGATGGGTTTCGTGGCCTCGACGTCGGGGGACTGGGTGGTGAGGACGTAGACGTGGTACCCGAGCTCCATGAACTGGTCGTTCAGCTTCACGGGGAGGTGCTGGAGGTAGTAGGCCGCCCCGGTGAAGAGGATGGGGGCCACCTCGCCGGCGCCGCGGGAGACCGCCAGGATGCCCCCCGTGAGCACGCCGCCGATCGATTGCGGCAGGACCACGTGCCACACCACCTGCCAGCGGGTGGCGCCGAGCGCGTAGGCGGCCTCGCGGTAGTTCCTGGGGACCGCGCGGAGCGCCTCCTCCGTGGCCACGACCACGGTGGGGAGCGTGAGGACGGCGAGCGTGAGGGCGGACCAGAGGATGCAGGGCTGGCCGAACGTGAGCTTGCCTCCGAACAGGAGGGCGTCGATCGATCCTCCCGCGAAGCGCACGAAGATGCCCAGCCCGAAGAGCCCGAAGACGATGGCGGGGACGCCCGCCAGATTCTGGAGCGCCAGCCGCACGAGCCCCACCAGCGGGGAGTCCTGCCGCGCGTATTCCTGCAGGTAGACGGCCGCCGCCACGCCGAGCGGCACGACCGCGAGGGTCATGAGGAGGACGAGGGCCACCGTCCCGAAGATCGCCGGGAAGATCCCGCCCCGCCCCAGGTCGGCGCTGGGCGCCGTGGAGACGAACTCCCAGGACAGGTGCGGCCAGCCGTGGACGACGATGTCGGCGAGGATGATCCCCACCATCGCGAGGATGAGGAGGCAGGCGAGCCCCGTGAGGCTCGTGAAGAGCCCGGCCACGACTTTGATCCAGCGGTTCATCCGTGCATCTTCCGTTTCAGGCGCGCCACATAGCGCTGGCCCGCCAGGTTCAGGCAGAAGGTGATCACGAAGAGGAACGCCCCGAGGAAGAAGAGCACGTGGTAGTGCGGGCTCCCGTGGGGGGCCTCGCCGAGTTCCGCGGCGATCGAGGCGGAGAAGCTCCGGAAGCTCTGGGTGACGTCGAAGTTGGAGATCGCGGCGTTCCCGCTCGCCATGAGGACGATCATGGTCTCCCCGATGGCCCGCCCGGCCCCCAGGACGCAGGCCGCGAAGACGCCGGGGAAGGCCGCCGGCAGCACCACGCGCCAGGCCGTCTGCCAGCGGTTGGCACCGAGCGCCATCGATCCGTCCCGGAAGGCCTGGGGCACGGCCGAGAGGGCGTCCTCGGCCACCGTGTAGACGATCGGGATGACGGCCAGCGACAACCCGATTCCCGCGGTGATCGCATTGAGCCGGTACGTGAGTCCGAACGTGGCCTGCACCCACGAGGCGAGCACCATGAGCGCGAAGAACCCGATCACGACGGACGGGATGCCCGCGAGGATCTCCACCGCCGGCTTGATCACCTCGCGCGCCGCCTGCGGGGCGAACTCGGACGTGAAGATCGCCGCCAGGATGGAGAGCGGGATCGCCACGAGGAGGGCGACGAACGTGACTTTGAGCGTGCCCATCAGGAGCGGCAGCAGCGAGTACTTGGGCTTCGAGGAAACCGGCTGCCACGAGAAGCGGCGCGTGAAGCGCTCCCAGGCGCCCGCTTCCTCATCCTCCTCCGCCGGAAGGACGGGGCCGAGCATCGACGGGATCGTGACCTCCTCGCGGACCTCCGCGGAAGTCAGGAGCGGCAGGGCCTCCTTCCCCACGAAGAAGAAGATGAGGACGACCGCGCCGATCACGAAGAAGCCGCTGGCCCGGATGCCGAATTCGATCACCCGCTCGCCCGGGCGGGGGCGGCCGGCCAGGATCAGGGGGTCAGGGGCGCGCTGCAGCAAGTTTTCCCCACGTCTTCAGCTTCCCCGTATAGATGCCCTTGAGCTGCTCGAGGTTGATCTCCCGGATCGGATTGCTCTCGTGGACGAAGACCGCCAGCCCGTCGAGCGCCACCTTGAACTCGACCGGTTCCTTCCCGTGCCTGGCCTTGACCGCCTCCCGCTCCTTGGGCTTCATGGACCGGGAGGCCTGGCAGATGTGCGTCTCCCCGTCGATGAGGGCCTTGATGCCCGTGCCCGAGCCGCCCCCCGTCACCTGGAGGGTGATCTCCGGGAACTGCTTCGCGTAGTGTTCCACCCAGCGGCCCGCCAGGATCACCAGGGTGTCGGACCCCTTCA
This sequence comes from uncultured Planctomycetales bacterium, assembly GCA_964619955.1. Lineage (GTDB taxonomy): Bacteria > Planctomycetota > MHYJ01 > MHYJ01 > JACPRB01 > JACQFK01. The sequence continues at coordinate 230,617 of CAZUJF010000003.1, read as the reverse complement.
GGGTGAGGGTCCGCTTCCCCGCCGGAGGCGCCGCTGCCGGCTTCGAATGCTGGGCTGCGGGGAGGGGGAAGTACCCCACCTGGGCGCAGATCTTCTGGCCTTCGGCCCCGCGCACCCAGTCGATGAAGTGCTTGAGCGCGCCGTCCGGCTCCCCGATCGTGTAGAAGTAGAGGTAGCGGCTGATCGGATAGGTTCCCGTCACGACGTTGTCTTCCGTGGGCTCGATCGCGGGAGAGGCGTCGTCCTTCCTCACCTTGAGGACGCGGACGCCCTTGTCGTAGGCGATCCCGCCGTAGCCGATCGACTGTTTGTCCTTCGATACGGCGCTGACGACGGCCCCCGTGCCCGGCAGCGTCTGGACCATGGGCGCGAAGTCCGCCTCCGCGAGCACGTGCTCCTTGAAGTACATGTAGGTGCCGGAATTGTTCTCCCGGCCGTAGGCCACGATGGCCGGATCGGCGGGCTTGGATCCGGCCGCGGCCTTTTCGTCACCGGCGGGTTTCCCGCAGCCCGCCGCCACCATCAGGAGCAAGATCGCCGTTCGCCGTGTCATAAAGTTCCTCCACAGACATCTTTCACCAGCAGTGCTAAATCCACACGAAGACATTGTTAAGAGCGTGCAAAGTCCCCCGGTCGCCCTCCCCTAGAAATCGATCTGCCAGCGCAGGTAGAAGACGTCCTGCTTGTCCGTCAAACCGTCGCCGCTGCCGCCGATGGCGAGGTCCTCCTCGAACATGAAGCGCTCCCAGTTGAGGCGGAGCACGACGTTCGAGGTCCACCACCAGTTGAGGCCCACGGCGAACTCCCGGGTCTTCTGGTTGGCGCTGGCGGACACCAGGCCGGCATCCTCGCCGTCGGAGGTGTCCAGGACGCAGTAGCGCGCCGCCACTTCGAAGGCGCCGAACGTGCCCGCCGTCAGATCCAGATTCGCGGCCGGCTTGATGCGGTTCTCGAGCGGCTTGGCTTCGCCGGTGAGGATATAGCTGGCCTGGACGAGCCAGCTCTTGATGAGGAAGCTGCTCTCCGCCGCCGTGTCCACCAGCCCGGTTTTCACCGTCGCATATTCGGCGCGGATCTGGGCCGGCCCGAAGAGGTAGGACAGGTTGTAGAGCAGGCGGGTCTGTTTCCCGTCCGCGTTGGGGGAGCCCGCGACAATGAAGGGGTTGACGATGGTGCCGCCCAGATCGCCCGTCGTGATGCCGATGCCGTTCAACTGGTTCTCTCGTTCACCCACGGTGACATCGAAGCCCAGGCGAAGATCCTGCAGGACGCGGACGCCCAGGGTCCGGAAGGGCGTCACGAAGAGGCGGCCCACCAGATCCTTTTCATCGTTGCTGTCCACCGCGTTTCGGAACCCGTCCCGGGTCAGGTTGCCGTTGAAGAGACCGAGGTTCACTTCGACGATCTTGTCCGCCAGCGTGGATTTGAGCAGGACGCCGACATCGTGGCCGGGGGCGATGCGGTTGAGCAGGCTTCGCTCGCCGAAATCGATGAAGCGGCTGGAGGTGGTCTCCTCCTGGCTCCAGGGGGTCTTCATCTGGCCGGCCTGGATCTGGAGATAGTCGGGGATGGCGGTCCAGCCGAGCCAGACGTCCTTCATGCGGAAGCTGCCGGCCGTGCTCGTGGTCTGGGCCTCCCCCTCCACCCGGTAATAGAATTGCTTGAAGAAGGTGCCGTCGACCATGAGCCGCGCCGTGTCGATGCCGATCGTGTCCGCCGCAGGAAGGAGGCCGTCTTTCCGGTCGAAGATGTGCCGATAGATCACGTAGACGCGGCCGCCGATCTTGGCCGTGAAATTGCCGTCAGGGGACGCGAACGAGAGCATTTTTGACGCGTCCCACGTCGCCTTGCCGGCCTCGACCTGCTTCTCGAGCTTGCTGAGGCGCGCGGGCAGGCCCTGCAGTTCCTCCTGCTTCTCCTTCTCCGCCGCCTTCTTCAACTTGTCGAGCTCGCCGTCCTGGGCGGCGGCCTCCAGCTTCTCCAGCCGCTCCGCCAGGCCGAGCAGGGCCTCGATCTCGTCCGGGGACAGCTGACGCCGCGGGCCCGCGGTCTCGTCGTCGTTCGCCCACGCCGTCGCAGCCATCCCGAGCGCCATCAGCACGCCCATCACCCGTCTCATGCAAGCCTCCTATCCGGATCCGTTTCCCCGGGCCGCACCCGCACTCGGATGTCTGGTGCCCGCGGCTTGGAAGCGGAGGATAGGGAGGCTCTGTTAAGGACTCGTGTGTTTGGGATGAATCCGGGGCGAAGTCTTCAGCGGGGGGCGACCAGCAGCGCGTAGCGCTCCTGCTGGCGTTCCAGGGCGGCCCGATAGGCCGCCGCGCGGCGCGGGTCGGGCTGCAGCGTCGGACCCGTCCGGGCCGGAAGATCCTCAAGACGCGGGATCAGGCGCAGCGCCTCCAGCGTGAGCAGCGCGGCCCCCCGGCAGGAGGCCTCCGGCTCCGCCGAGACCGTGATGGGCAGTTCCATCGCGTCCGCCAGGATCTGCGTCCAGACCCGGGACTTCACGAAGGCGCCCCCGGACGCGATCACCTCGCGGACGTCCGGCACGGCGGGGCGCAGCAGACGGTGGATCAGGGCGAAGCGCAGCGCCACCGCCTCGAGCCCCGCCCTCAGCACCTCCACGGGACGGGTGTTGAGGCGCAGCCCCGTGATCGCGGCCCGCGCGTCCGCCGCATAGCCCGGCGCGCGCTCCCCCGCCAGGAACGGCAGGAACGTCAGTCCATGCGCGTCCGGCTCCATCGCCGCCATCTCGGCCTCCGCCGCCGCCAGATCGTCGATGCGGAACGTGCCGCGGATCCACTCCACGAGATTGCCGCCGTCGGAGAGCGCCCCGCCGAGCAGCGGCCGCCGCCGGTCCGCGCGGTAGCAGAAGATGCCCCAGGGAAGCTGCGCGGGAACCTCGGGCACGACGACGCGCATGGCGCCGGAGGTGCCGATCATCACGCCGAGGCGGTCCGGCCCGCTGCAGCCGCTGCCCAGGTTGTTGCAGGCGCCGTCGCCGACCGGCGGCGTCCACGGCAGGTCCTTCAGCACGGGCCAGCGGGAGGCGTAGGGCTCCCTCAGGCCCCGAAAGACGTCGGCGGTGTCCCCGAGCGGCGGCAGTTTCTCCTGCGGAACGCCGAGCTGCGACAGGATCTCCGCGTCGTAGACGCAGCGGCGGGTCTCGAGCAGCCCGGAGCCGGACACCATCGACACCGTGGCCAGCGGGCGCCCGAACAGGCGCGCGTAAAGCAGGTCGCCGAACGAATACCAGAAGGCCGCCGCGTCGAACACCTTCGGCTGCGTCTCCCGCAGCCACGACAGCTTCGCGGGATGGTAACAGGGATGAAAGAAGCCCCCGGTGCGGGCGTGGTAGGCGCGCTCGTCCCGCTTCGCCCGGAGTTCCAGCCACTGCCGGCTGCTGCGCGTGTCGGCCCAGGTGTAGAGCGGCGTGAGCGGCCGGCCGTCGCACCCCACGCCCGTGAGGCTGTGCCAGAACGTGCAGCAGGACACGGCCTGGAGCGTCGCCGCCCGCGGCCCCGCCTTCGCCAGCACCTCGTCGATCACCTGCAGCGTCAGGAGCAGGATCGCCTCGGGGTCCCCGTCCACCCCGCCGTCCGGCGTGGTGCGCATCGCGTACGGCGCGCGGGCCTCGAGCCCCTCGATCGCGCGCGCCCGGCCGTCGAAGATCAGCGCGCGGACGGACGAGGTCCCGATGTCGAGCGTGAGGACGCAGGGCGCGTCAGCGGCCGGACTCATGGATCACCCGGCCGCGCACCATCGTGAGGCGGACCTCGAGGCGCGGCTTCGTCTCGAGCAGGACCAGATCCGCGTCCTTCCCCGGCTCCAGACTTCCCTTGCGTCCCGCGACGCCCGCGATCATCGCGGGGATGAGGCTGGCCCGGCGCACGGCCGACTCGAGGTCCAAACCGAGCGTCTCGACCGCGTTGCGGACGAGGTCGATCATGCGCACGGTGGAACTGGCGAAGCCCGTGTTGTCGGTGTTGCGGGCGACGCCGTGCTCGACCACGGCGGGCGTGCCCCGCGCCCTCGAGCCGAAGTTGTAGACGCCGTCGGGCATACCCGCGCCGCGCATCGCGTCGGTGACGAAGCAGACGCTGCGCTCCGCCTTGGCCTTCATCGCCAGCCGCAGCAGGTCGGGCGAGACGTGTTTGAGATCGGCGATGAGCTCGGTGGCGAGGCGGTCCTCCAGCAGCGCGGCCTCGAGCATGCCGGGGACGCGGAACGGGCCCTGCTTGACGATCGTGGACATCGCCGAGTAGAGATGCGTGATCATCGACATCCCGCGGTCCATCGCACGGCGCGTCTGATCGATCGTGGCCTCGCTGTGCCCGCCCGAGGGGATCACGCCGAGCTTGGCCAGTTCGCCGATGAAGTCGGGCACCCCCGGCATCTCGGGCGCCAGCGTGATGCGCCGGACGATCGACGCCCGGTCGAGATAGCCGCGGTTCTCCGCCGCCGACGGCAGCCGCACGAAACCCGGATCGTGGCAGCCGTGTTTCTTCGGCGCCATGTAGGGGCCTTCGACGTGCACGCCGAGGATCTCCACGCCGCCGATCCCCTGCTCCCGGCAGCGCGCCGCCTGGTCGATGCAGGCGAAGATCGCCTCGGGGCCTTCGGTCGCCGTGGTGGGCAGGTAGGACGTGGTCCCGCCCTCCGCGTGGTACTCGCCGATGAGGCGGAAGTCGTCCTCGCCGGCGTCCATGAAATCGCGGCCGCGGCCGCCATGGACGTGGAGGTCGACGAAGCCGGGGACGGCGAGCAGGCCGCGCCCGTCGACGCGGGCGACGCCGGGCAGCGGGGCTTCACCGGCGGGAAGGACGGCTTCGATGACGCCGTCGCGGATCCTCAGGTCGTGGAGCGCCTCCGGGGATCCGCTGAGTCGGACGCCGGCGACGACGCTTCGGTTCTCGGGCATGGAGGATCAGGTGATCATCCGCAGGGCGGTCTGGTAGTTCATCGTGCGGCTCACCACGTCCTCGAGCCGTCCGCAGGCCTCGGAGCGGTAGCGTCCGGGTTCGGCGAGCCAGAGCAGGGCGCGGTCGCGTCCGCGTCCCGAGGCCACGATGAACCCGAGGGCCATCTCCATGGTCTCCTTGCCGAAGGTGCCGACCTGGAGGCCGGCGAGGTAGCCGCGCAGGTCGCGGACGAATTTGCCGTGCTGGGCGCGGATCTTGACGAGGCGGTCGAAGAGCTGGAGGGCGCCGTCCATGAAGCCCCCCGCGTCCTTCTGCTCCTTCTTCCGAAGCGTCTCCTCCATGAGGGTGCGGGTTCCCTCGGGATCGAGCATGACGAGGCAGAAGACCTCCCAGACCTCGATCTCCTGGTGGGTCTCCTCGAAGATCTTCTGGCACTGCTCGACGCGGCGCACGTCCTCGAGGATTTCCGGATTGACGCCGCGCGGCAGGATGAGGGAGACGGGCGAGGGCGAGGCGACGTGCACGGAGGGGGGCGAGGCAGCGGGAACTGCGGCCGGGGCCGGAGGGGGCGCCGCGACGGGGGGCGGTGCTGCGGGCGGGGGCGGCGGCGCCGCCGCGGCATGCTGCACGGGCGGGGCATGGGACGCGGCCTCGCCCGCGTGCGTGGGCCGGGTCGGGATCAGGGGGCCCGTGAGCGGCGTCGCATTGCGCAGGAAGCGCGGGGTGAGCTGGGGGCGGTTCTCCTTGTCGAGGGGGCTGGACGGGGGCGGCGGGGCGGGGCTCCATTCGCGCAGGGCCCGCATGTACCCCTCGATGATGCCGCTGATGGCCTTGATCTTGGCGGTCGCGTCGGCCACGTGGGCCGCGGGGTCGGCGACCCACTTCGCCACCGCCTCCCGGCCCTTGGGGGAGATGGTGATGAAGGCGATGAGGAACTCGACGGTCTCCGGATCCGTGGGGATCCCCTGCAGGGTCGCCATGTATTTGCGCAGCCCCTGGATGGTGCCCTGGGTGCGGTCCTTGATGTGATCGAGTTTCTGGACGATGGTGCGCGCGATGCCGACGGCGCGGTAGGCCTCGCGGAGGCCGTCGTATCGGTAGATCTCGCCGCGCACCATGGCGCGGTCCCCCTTGACGAGCTGGAGCATCTCCCAGAGCTCGGCGGGGCGGTGGATCTCGTGGGTCAGCCCGATGCCCGCCAGGGCGATGTGGATCTCCTCGAAGACTTCGGGATCTACGCCTTGAGGCAGTTCAGGCATGACCCATGTAGTTTCCCACCCCGGGAGGCTTTGTCAAGGATGAGCCGTCCCAAGGCGCATCGGCGCAGGCGAAACGCCCGCCGTCCCCCGCATGGAATTTCCCGGCCGCCCCGGCATTGTGGTAGCATTCACCGGTGGAAGAAAGCTCGTCGGCCGCGGGCGCGCTCCGCCACAAGCGCGTCCTGATCGCGGTCCGCCTGGTCTTTGCGGTGCTGCTGGCCTCGCTCGCGCTTCCCGCCTTCGCGCAGGGCCGGCTCCCCGGGGTCGTGCCCGTCATCCTCCTGGCCTACCTCGCCACCAGCCTCACGATGATCTGGGAGAAGGGCGCGACGTTCTTCCTCCAGCGCATCCAGGGATCCATGCTGATCTTCGACATCTTCGTGCTGGTGCTGGCCCTCGCGTTCCTGGAGCAGCATCGCGAGGAGCTGTTCCTGGCGATGTTCCTCGTCGTCCTGCTGGCCTCCTCCGGGCAGCGCCTGTCGACGTCCATCGGGGGCTTCGTCGCGGTGGCGTCGTTCTACACCTGGTTCGGCCTGAGGTCCCCCGACCCCGAGGCGCTCACGCACCTGGCCATCGGGCTTCCGGTGCTGCTGGTCGTGGCGATCTACGTGGGCTACGTGAGCGAGGGGGTGGCGCGCGAGCGCCGGCAGCGCCAGGAGATGCAGGTCCGGCTGCACCAGGAGCTGCGCGGCATGAACCGGGTGCAGTCCCTGGCCTCGATGGTGATGAGCGACCTGGACGCGGGCCAGCTGTTTTCCGGGATCGCGCTGACGGCGACCGAACTGCTGGGGGCGCCGGTCTCGGGCGTGTTCTGGATTCCCAAGGACGGCTCGCGCATCGAGGCGGCGACGGCGCCGGGTTTCCCCGCGCCGCTCCTGGAGAGGCTGAAGGCCGGGCCGTCCCCGGCGGAGCCGCTCGCCCGCAGTTTCCAGTCCGCCGGCGTCCTGAGGATCACCGGGGCGGAGCTCTCCGCCCTGGGGCTGCCCGCCCCCGCGCTGTCGGAACTCCTGCTGGCGCCGATCGCGGACCGCATCAGCGGCATCCAGGGCAGCCTGCTGATCGGCTGGCCCCCGCCGCACCCGCACCTCGCCGCGGAGGAGGAGGCGGTGCGGCTCCTCGTCCAGCAGGCGAGCCTGCTCCTGGAGAACTCGACGCTGTACCGGATGCTCGCCCAGACGCGCGACATCTGGCAGGCGGCGTTCCAGTCCATCCCGACCCCGGTGGTGATCGTGGACGGCCGGGCGAAGATCGTCCAGGTGAACCCCTCGTTCCTGCAACTGGGGGAGTTCGACTTCGTGAACATCATCGGCAGCTCGTTCTCGGAGGTCCTGAGCGGGGCGACGTTTCCGAACGGACGGCCGGCCACGGGCCCCGACGAGCCGGTGCCCGCGTTCGACGCGGCGCGCCTGAGCATCCCCAGGCTCGGGGGGGATTTCGACGTGACGCGCGGCCCGTTCTTCGGCTCGACGGAGACGGGGAACGGGACGGTCTGGGTGCTGCGGAAGCTGTCCGAGGAAGTGGCCGCGGGCTGAGGGGTTATTTCGTCAGCGCCACTTTGATCACGATCCGGATCTGGCCGTTCACCGAGGTGAATTCCAAGGCGCAGGTCCGGTTGTCCTTGCGGAGGGTGCCGACCGCCTTCTGGCCCTGGATGTCGTCGGCCGCGCCCGCCCAGCCGTGGGATCGCATGGCGGCGACGTAGTCCCGGTAGGCCGGGACGAGTTCGCCGGGTCCGGCGTATTCGAGCGTGCCCGCCTGGAGCTGGCCGACGGACTTCTGGATCTGGGTGGCCACTTTGAGCTCGAAGCCGGTGGGTTCGACGACATCGGTGTCCGGATACACGCCGCCGCTCGCACAGCTTGCCAGCAGCGCCACGCCCAGTCCGGCCAGCATCATCTTCTTCATGGTTCGATTCTCCAGGGGGCTATTCTAGGCCCCCTCGGGGAGAAGTCAAACCGAAGTCAAACCTGACTGTCACCTCTGGCTTCCCGTGGAAAAAGCCAGAGCGGACAGTCAGGTCTGGCTTTGGTCTGGCTTTTCCGGGTTAGATCCGGCCCCCGGAAGGGCACTCAGGGGGTAACGTAGAGGGAACGACATGCAGCTCGCCGAAGCGCAGCCCCGTACCGTCCCGGCCGCCGCGCCCCCCGGGGCCCCGGTGAAGCCGGCGCGCCTCCTCTCCCTCGACGCCTACCGCGGCTTCATCATGCTGCTGCTCTCCACCTCCGCCTTCCAGCTTCACAAACTGAAGACCTCCCCGGGCTTCGAGAGCAACTACATCTGGGACAAGATTCTCTACCAGTTCAGCCACCCCCTCTGGCGCGCCTGCTCGTTCTGGGACCTCATCCAGCCCTCGTTCATGTTCATGGTCGGCGTCGCCGCCCCCTACTCCATCGCCAGCCGCCGCGCGCGCTCGGAGTCCGAGAAATCCATCCTCATCCACACCCTCTGGCGCTCCCTGCTCCTCGTCCTGCTCGGCGTCTTCCTCAGCTCCAACGGCGCCAAGCAGACGAACTGGACCTTCGTCAACGTGCTCAGCCAGATCGGCCTCGGCTACCCGGTGGTCGTGCTCCTGACCGGCCGGACCCTGAAGACGCAATCCCTCGCCCTCGCGGGCATCGCCCTGGGCAGCTGGCTGCTCTACGCGCTCTACCCCGCGCCCGGGCCGGACTTCGACTGGGCGGCCGCCGGCGTGAAACACCCCGAGCAGCAGTTCGGCGGCTTCGCCGCCCATTGGAGCATGAACGCGAACATCGGCCGGGCCGTCGACCTCTGGTTCCTCAACCTCTTCCCGCCCCACAATTTCAAATTCAACGACGGCGGCTACGCCACGATCAACTTCATCCCCTCCCTCGTCACGATGATCCTCGGCCTGCTCGCCGGCGAACTGCTCAAGGGCCCCCGCGCGCCGATGGAGAAATTCAAGATCCTCATGGCCGCCGGCGCCGCCTGCCTCGGCCTCGGCATCCTCTGCGACCCGCAGATCCTCCCCGGAGTCGAGAACGCCTGGGTGCTCTGCCCCGTCGTGAAACGGATCTGGACCCCGAGCTTCGCCTTCTTCTCCAGCGGCTGGACCCTCTGGATGCTCGCCGCGTTCTACTGGACCATCGACCTCCGCGGCTGGAAACGCTGGACCTTCCCCTTCGTCGTCGTCGGCATGAACTCCATCGCCATGTACTGCATGTGGCAGCTGCTCAAAGGCTGGCTCATGCAGTCCGTCCACACCCATTTCGGCCGCAGCCTCTTCGAGGGGACCTACGGACCCGTCTGGTCCTCCCTCACCTGGGCCGCCCTCCTCTGGGGCATCTGCTACTGGATGTACCGCCGGCAGATCTTCCTGCGCGTCTGAGCGGCATTCAAAGCTGCATCAAAGATGTAAGTTTCCCATAACGCACCGTCCTGCCGCGTGTATCATGGGCGGCTTCAAGAGGGAGCGGACGGGATCATGGGTGCAGCCTCCGGCGCCAATCTCGCGACGGGACTCCCGGCCGGGTCCGGGAGCCTGTCGCGGCTTCTGCTCATCGGCCCCGCCCCCCAGGGGCTTGCCGGACAACTCGCCTCCTTCCAGGTCATCCACGCCCCGAGCCTCCCGGAGGCGAAACGCCGCTGCATCGTCGAGACGTTCGACGCCGCCCTGCTCAGCGGCGGCGACCCCGCGGGCCTCGAGGCGCTGCGCACCCTCACCCCGCATCTGGGCGGCGCCCCGCTCCTGCTCCTGAGCCCCCCCGAGCACGAGGACCTCGCCCACCAGGCCGTCCAGCACGGCATCGCCCAGGACTACCTCGTCCTCGGCCACCTCGGGGACGGGCTGATCGAGAAGGCCGTCCGCTACGCCGTCTCCCGCCGCCTCATGCTCGCGGATCTGAAGGAGCGGCGCCGGGACAGCCCCGCGCTCGGCGTCGACCGGCTCACCGACCTGCCCAACCGGGCCCTCTTCTTCGACCGCCTCGGCGACGCCCTCCAGCTCGCGCGCCAGAACTCGCAGATGACGGCGGTCCTGATCCTGGGCCTCGAGGGCTTCCGCCTCGTGCACACCACCCTGGGCGCCGCCGTCGGGGACCCCCTGCTCCGGGAGATCTCCGTCCGCCTCCGCGCCGGCCTCGCCCCCTTCCTCGACGCCCAGGACTTCGTCGCCCGCCTCAGCGGGGACGAGTTCGCCGTCGTGCTCGGCTCCCCGGCCGGGATGGACGACGTCAGCCGCGCGGCCGAGGCGGCCCTCGCCGTCTTCGCCGACCCCTTCGTCCTCCAGGGCCTGGAATTCTTCATCAGCTGCACCGCCGGCATCAGCCTCTACCCCTTCGACGGCGGCGACGCCGAATCGATGCTCCACAACGCCGACCTCGCGCTCCGCCGCGCCCGCGAACAGGGCTCCGGCGGCTACCAGTACTTCCTCCCCGCGGTGAACGACCGCTTCCTCACCCGCCTCGAACTGCAGAACAGCCTGCGCCTCGGCCTCGCCCGCGACGAGTTCATCGTCCACTACATGCCCCAGCTCGACCTCAAGAGCGGCCGCGTCACCAGCTTCGAGGCCCTCGTGCGCTGGCGGCACCCCACGCTCGGGCTCGTCCCCCCGGACGATTTCATCCCGCTCGCGGAGGAGTCGGGCCTCATCCTTCCCATCGGGGAGCGCGTCCTGCGCGCCGCCTGCGCCCAGAGCCGCGCCTGGCGCCGGGCCGGGCTGCCGCCCGTGCGCGTCTCCGTCAACTTCTCCACCCGCCAGTTCCAGCACCAGAATCCGGTGCAGCTCGTCGGCCGCGTGCTGCGCGAGACGGGCCTCGAGCCCGGGGGCCTCGAACTCGAGATCACCGAGAGCGCCGTCATGAAGGACGCCGACGCCGCCCTCGCGACCCTGAAGGCCTTGAAAGAGACGGGGGTCCATCTCTCCATCGACGACTTCGGGACGGGCTACTCGTCGCTTTCCTACCTGCGCTCGTTCCCGATCGACGGCCTGAAGGTCGACCGCTCGTTCGTGAAGGACGTGGCCGTGCGTCCCGAGGACCAGGCGATCGTCAGCGCGGTCATCGCCCTCGGTCACAGCCTCCGGCTCAAGGTCATCGCCGAGGGGGTCGAGGGGGGCGGTCCGCTGGAGTGGCTGCGCTCGAGGAATTGCGACGAGGCCCAGGGCTACCACATCAGCCGGCCCGTGCCGCCGGAGCGCGCGGCGGCGCTGCTCTCCCGGAGCTGGTGATCAGACCGGCAGCAGCGAGCGGAGGAGGGGGTCGGACTCGATCTGTTTCAGAAGCTCCGCGATCCGGGCGTCGTCCAGGCCCAGCCGCTTCAGATCCGCCTCCGCCGGCCGCTCGGGGTGCTCGTTCCCGCTGTAGCCGAGTTTGTGCACGCTGCAGATCCAGTCGGCGGCCTGCAGCGCGAGGGCGTGCGGCCGGTGCGCGGCCTCGCAGCGCGCGGGCTCGTGGTGCCAGCGCACGGGCTCGCTGAGCTCGCGCGGGAAGCGCCAGATCGCGAGCAGCTCGCCGCCCAGCTGCGCATGGTCCCGTCCGAAGCGGCGGCGCTCGGCCTCCGCCAGCGGGATGCCCTCTCCCTGCGCCAGCCGGATCGCGTGCACGAAACCGTCCCGCGCGTAACGGTCCAGGATCAGCTTGCCGAGGTCGTGCAGCAGGCCCAGCACGAACGCGGTCGAGGCGCAGAGCTGCTCGCTTTTCGGAGTCAGCCGGGACGCGAGGATCCCCGTCGAGATCGAGTGGACCCAGAAGTCCTCCCGGCTGTACGGCGACCCGATGAAGAACGAGTTGAACGTGCGCATCGTCGAGACCCCCATCAGGAGGTTCCGCACGTTGGAGAAGCCCAGCCGGACGATCGCGGTCTGCAGGTCGGAGACGTCGTGGCCCCGGTGGAAATGGACCGAGTTGGCGATCTTGAGGACCTTCGCCGCCAGGGGCGGATCGCTCATGATCACCCGGAGCAGGTCGCTCGCGGTCGAGGTGGGATCCTCCGCCGCGGCCAGCGCCTGCGCCGCCACCGCCGGCAGCGTGGGCAGGTCCTTGATGTCGCTCAGAGCGGGCAAAGCCAAGATCTTCCCCCAGGCCCCCGAGACGGGGGATTCACGGGGTTTATCGGCAGAAAAGCGGGCGGAGCTTGAGTTCAGCGGATCTTCAGGCAGACGATCGTCACGTCGTCGCCGAAGGGCGCCCCGTCGAGGAAGGCGTCGAGCGCCCCCGTCACCGAGTCGAGGAATTCCCGCGCCGTGCCGGCCAGCGGCGCCTTGAGCACCGCCTCCTTCAGCCGCTCCAGGCCGAACTGGGAGGCGGCGGGGCCCGCCTCGATGACGCCGTCCGTGTAGAGCAGCAGCACGTCCCCCGCCTCCAGCTGCGCCTCCCGCTCCTCCAGGGCCGCGGCGAAGCGCGCGCCGCGGTCCACCCCGAGCGGCAATCCCTGCCCCTCCAGCTCCTCGCAGCCGCCCGCCGCCCTTCGCAGCAGTGGCTTCGGATGCCCCGCCCGCGCATAGCGCATCCGCCGCGTCGGACGCTCGATGGCGACGAAGACCCCCGTGATGAACGCCGTGCGGCGCAGCTCGCCGTAGAGGTCCCGGTTGGCGGCGTCGAGCAGGTCGCGGACGGCGGGGTGCAGCCTCGACCGCACCTGGAAGGCCATCTTCGCCATCCCCATCACGATCGCGGTCTCCACGCCGTGCCCGCTCACGTCGCCGATCGCGGCCCCGAAGCGGTCCCCCTCGAGCTCGTAGAAATCCAGGAAGTCCCCGCTCACCGCCTGGAGCGGACGGTAGCAGACCGCGAGGTCCGCGACGGCGTCCGCCTCGGGCTCGAGGGGCAGCAGATGGATCTGCCGCCGCTTGGCCTGGTCCATGCTCCGCTCGAGGTCCTCCATGGACTCCACCCGGGTCTGGAGCGTCTCGAGCTCGGACTCGTAGCGGCGCCGGCGCTCCGACTGCTGCTCGGCTTTCCGGAGATTGACCTCGGCGAGGAAGGCGTCCAGCACGCTGGCGGGCAGCGGGTTCTGCCGCCCCGACAGCGAGGCGATGCACTCCTCGAGCAGATGGCGGCGGATGCGGCGCAGGGCCTCGGGCGGGGGGCTGCCGGGGGTCTTGATGCGGACCTCGTCGACCTCCAGCCCGCAGAGGGCGCAGAGCCAGACGCCGTCCTGCGCCGTCTTGCGCCAGCGCGGGTTGATCCGGAAGCGGGAGGAAAGCTCCTGGAGGGCGAGCTGCTCCCCCGCGAGCGAGTCGGACAGGCCCCCCGGCAGCAGGGCGGCCTCGGCGCTGAAGCTGGGGATCGCCCCCGAGGCGGAGAGCTGGTCGAGCAGGTCCAGCAGGGGCGGCGGAGGCGAGACCCAGGCCACGGGATGCTTCCGCGCGGCCAGGTCGAGGAAGCGCTCCGCGAACGCCGCGTCGATCGAGCGCAGCGCGGAGGCGTTCACCAGCAGCGGCTCCCGGATCTCCTTCAGGGCGGAGCCGAGCCAGCGCACCAGCTCCGGCGTGTTCGTCCCGATGAAGCGGAGGATGACGCAGCGGCCGCGCTCGGCGCGCAGCACCTGCACGCCGCTGCCCGCATACAACACCCGCCCCGCCGCCTCCATGCCAGGCCTATTTGACCGGGGTGACCTTGATCGCGCGGTACGCCACCGGGCCGTGATCCCCCTGGAAGAGGATCGGTCCCGTGGCCGCCTCCTTGCCCGTGACGCCCGCGGGCGTCGGCCCCTTCATCTCCACGTTCTCGTGGATGACCTGGCCGTTGAGTTCCACCTTCACGAATTTCATGTTCGCGGTCTTCTTGCCCGCCTCGTCGAATTTCGGCGCGCGGTAGTCGATCACGAACTTCTGCCATTCGCCGGGGGCCTTCGACGCGTTCAGGCGCGGCGCCTGCGCCCCGTAGAGGCCGCCGATGTCCCCCGCCCCGACCTTCTCCTTGCCGAAGCTGTCGAGCACCTGGACCTCGTACTCCCCCATCACGTAGACGCCGGAGTTCGAGCCCTTCGGGACCATGAGCTCCAGCTCGATGACCGCGTCGCCCCATTTCTGCTCCGTGTAGAGGTCGACGCCGCCGCCGGTGGCGTTCACGAGCTCCGTCCCCTCGCCCACCGTCAGCTTCTTCGGATCGGCGGCGTCGAGCGCCGCCTTGCCCACCTTCCAGCACTTGGACTTCTCGGCGGCGCCCTTCACCTTCCAGCCCGTCAGATCCTTCCCGTTGAACGGGGCGTCCTGGACGGACAGCCCGAGCGCTAGCCCCAGCAGGATCAGCTTCGTCGTCATTCGATGCCCCCTTATTGTTGATTTTCGGTAATGGACGTACCCGCTCGCGGTCACCATAATGATTTCAATGTGCCCGGTGTGCAAGGAACGTATGGCGGTCTACGAACTCGACGGCGTCGAGGTCGACCGCTGCCTCCGCTGCAAGGGCACCTGGCTCGACGCCGGGGAGCTCGACCAGCTGGGCCGGCTGGAGGGGGTCCCCCCCGGACGGCTGACGGAGGCCGTCGAAGGGCTCCGGGGGGAGCGCCACGGCGAGCGGCCCTGCCCCCGCTGCGGGAAGCGCCTGCAGCTGGTGGAGGCGGCGGGCGTCCCGCTCGACCGCTGCCCCCGGGGGGACGGCCTCTGGTTCGACGCCGGAGAAATGCAGAAACTGATCGCCGCCCACCCGGACGGCGACGCGGGCGCCGCGGCCCGTTTTTTCGAAGGCTTTTTCGCGGCGGACCGGAACAAAGGAGATTGAGATGGCTGGCATCGGCATCGGCATGATCGTCGTCGTCGCGCTCGTCGGCCTGGCGTTCGTCGGCCTGCTCGTCGTGATGGCGGGCGTCGGCATGTACAACGGGCTGGTCCGCCTCCGGGCCGAGTCGAAGAACGCCTGGGCGCAGATCGACGTGCAGCTGAAGCGCCGCTGCGACCTGCTCCCCAACCTCGTGGAGACGGTGAAGGGCTACGCCTCGCACGAGCAGAAGACGCTCGAGGGCGTGATCTCCGCCCGCAACCAGGCCCTGCAGGCCACGACCATCGAGGACCGCATCACCGCGGAGGCCGCCGTCGGCCGCGCGGTGAAGGGCATCTTCGGCATCGCCGAGGCCTATCCCGACCTGAAGGCCAACGCGAGCTTCATCTCGCTGCAGGAGGAGCTCAGCTCCACCGAGAACAAGATCGGCTTCGCGCGGCAGTACTACAACGACGCGACCACCCAGTACAACACCAAGCTCGAGGTCTTCCCGAACAACCTCGTGGGCTCCACGTTCGGCTTCAAGCCCGGCCCGCTCTTCACGATCACGAACGAGCAGGAGCGCGACGTCCCCAAGGTGCAATTCTAGGATCCCCGGGTGCTGGAGCAGATCGAGTCCAACCGCCGGCGCTCGGCCCTGCTCGTCGCGGGCATGGCCCTGCTGCTGGTCGTGCTGGGCGCCGTGATGGGCGGCGCCTGGGGCGGCCGCGGGGGCTCTTTCGCCGGGACGCTGGTCGCCGTCGGCGTCTGGTTCGTCCTCTGGCTCGTCGCGATCTTCCAGGGCGACCGCATCATGCTCGGCATCGCGGGGGCCCGGCGCATCGAGAAACACGACGCCCCGCAGCTCTTCAACATCGTCGAGGAGATGACGATCGCCTCGGGGCTCGGCCGCATGCCCGAGGTCTGGATCATCCCCGACGACTCCCCCAACGCCTTCGCCGCGGGGCGCACGCCGGAGACCCGCGTCGTCGCCGTCACCTCCGGCCTGCTGCGCATCCTGGACCGCGACGAGCTGCAGGGGGTGATCGCGCACGAGCTCGGCCACCACAAGAACCGGGACACCTCCCTCATGATCCTGATGGGGGTGATGATGGGGGCGATCGTGCTGCTCGCGGACCTCTTCCTGAGGTCCACCACCGGACGCCGGCGCTCCAGCCGCAGCCGCGATTCCGGCGGGGCCATGGTGATCCTCGCGCTGCTCGCGGCGATCCTCGCCCCGCTGCTCGCGCAGCTCATGTACTTCGCCTGCTCGCGCCGGCGGGAATATCTGGCGGACGCCTCGGCCGCGCGCTTCACGCGCTACCCCGCGGGGCTCGCCCGCGCGCTCGCCAGCATCAGCGGCCATTACAGCGTGCGCCGGGAGGCCAACCGCGTGCTCGCCCCGATGTACATCATCAACCCGATGCAGTCGCTGGTGGCCGCCATGGGGCTTTTCTCCACGCACCCGCCGACCGGGGAGCGCATCCGCATCCTGCAGTCGATGGGCGGTCCGGGCTTCGCCGACTACAACGAGGCGTATCGCAGGGTCCTGGGCTCCTCGCGCGGCGTGGTGGGAGCCCGGACGGTCTCCGCGGATCGTCCCGAGGCGCTGCGCGGCCTCGCCGCCGCCGTCCCCGAGGCGCGCGAGCAGAAGGCGGAGCGCGCGGAACAGGTGCATGGGCTCCTGGGGCGGCTCGACGATCTGACCCAGATGACGTGCGCGTGCGGGGTGAAGATCAAGGTGCCCCCGGGGACGGACTGGGCGAGCGTGCCCTGCCCCCGCTGCGGGAGGGAGAACGACGTGCCCCGCGCCCGGGCGGCGGCGGACGGCTCCCTCGTCTATCGCCGCCGGGGAAAGGATTGGGAATCCTTCCAGTGCGCCTGCGGCGCCGGCCTGCAGCTGCACCCGATGTTCGGCGGCTCCGAACGCCGCTGCCATCGATGCAAGCGGGTGATCGCTTTGGAGAGCTGATCCGAGGGATTACCGCAGCTCCTTCAGGAGCCACGGCAGGGATTCGGTCACCGTCCGGTACAGCTCCCGGGGGTCGACCCGGCCATAGTCGTGGGCCAGCAGATTCCGCATGCCGATGATGGACCGGAAGGGAACGCGCGGGTAGGCCGCCTGGGCCTTTCCGCTCAGTTTGCGCGCGGCTTCCCCGATGATCTCCAGTTCGCGCTCCACCGCCTTCTGGGTTTTCAGGTCCGCCAAGAACGCCGCCTCGGAGCATCGCCGCACGAAGCTTTGGGCCTCCCTCGCGGCTTTTTTCATATCCATCAGGAGAGCCCGGTCCTTCACCTCAAGCGGCATAGATCTCTTCCCGGGTTCTTTCAATCTCGGCGCGCTTCAGGGGGTTTCGAATGAGCCTCAATTCCACCAGATCCACCGGCCGCCCGAACAGTTCCCCGAATTCCATCTGGACGCGTCCGCGATCCAGAAGCGTGCGCACGACCCCGCTCTTGAATTCAACCAGGAGGTCGACGTCGCTGTCCGACCCGAAGCGCTCCGTCAGCACCGACCCGAACAGGGCCAGCCGGCGGATTCCGAGCGCGCGGCAAAGCGCCGCCATCTGCGCCTGCGTCACCCCCAGGCGCGCCTCCCACAGCGAGGTCTGCACCCTCTCCTGGCGGACGGCCTGTTCCAGCAGGCCTTCGGCGAGCCGGCTCGTCGAGAGCCCCTGACGAGCCGCCAAGGTCTCCAGCCTCCCCACCAACTCCGGTTTTAGGGTCATCGAAAGCCGCCGGCGCTTTGCCGCCCCCAGCGCCGGACGGCCGACTTTCACGCTCATCGTTCTAGTATGCTCTTTATTGCCGTTCAGACAAGCGCTTTATTCCCTCCATCCGTCAGGAGGCCGACCGGCGTCTTGACATCTCGAAGGAGACGTCCTACCTTTCGGACATGAAGAACCTGAACGTCGCCCTCGTCCTCGCCCTGCTCCTCCCGGCGGGCTGCGTCACGAAGAAGCAGATCGCCGGCCGCCCCTCCGACGCCGGCATCAAGGTCGTCTACCCGCAGGATTTCGCCAAGGTCAAGCGCGCCGCGCTCGACGCCCTCGGCGAACTGGCGTTCGAGGTGAAGGAGGACAAATGGGCGGACGAGTACCGCTACCAGATCATCGCCTCCCAGGGCCTGACGACCGGCACCCCCGGGCGCCTCGTCCGGATCCTCATCGAGAAGGGCGAGAAGGAGCGCACGACCTACATCCTGGTGGAGAGCCGGGCCGGGAGCCAGGATTCCGCCACCATCGACGACGCCATCGCCCGGGACCTGCACCGCAAGATGGACGTCCGGCTGGTGAAGTAGCGCCGCCTCCCGCCGCACCCCCGGCCGGGCCGGCCTCCCATTATTGCTCTTTTGCAACTAATTCGGGAGGGCCGGGGTATTACGGACATGAGAACACTCGCGCTGCTCCTGGCCGCGGCCCTGGCGGGCTGCGCCGCCGCCTCCGGGAACGGGCCGGAACCCCTGCTCACCGGCGTCGCGCGACGCGACATCACGCCGCCCCTCGGCTACGGGATGAGCGGCTACTACCACGAGCGCGGGGCCGACGGGCAGCGCGACCCGCTGCACGCCAAGGCCGTCGTCTTCCGCCAGGGAGGCGCGAGCGCCGCCCTGGTCATGTGCGACCTCATCGGCATCGTCGCCGATCTCGCGGACGAGGTCCGCCGCCGGGCCTCCGAGAAGACCGGCATCCCCGCCTCCGCGATTGCGGTCGCGGCGACGCATTCCCACACCGGACCCCAGTATGCCGCCGACATGAAGCGCTGGCTCGAACAGGGACGGCCCGCGGAAGGCTACATCCCGAAGCTCATCGACGGGATCGCGGGCGCGCTCATCGACGCCCACGCCGCGCTCAAGGCGCAGCCGCTGGACTTCGTCCTGGCCCGGCAGGAGCCCGAGGTCTCGTTCAACCGCCGCTTCGTGATGAAGGACGGATCCATCAAGACCTGGGCGAACTACACGGATCCGAACGTGGTCCGCGCGGCGGGCCCCATCGATCCCGAGATCAGCGTGATCCTGGTCCGCAACGTCGCCGGCCTGGTCAACTTCCCGCTGCATCTGGACACCCTCAGCGGAACGAAGTGGAGCGCCGACTTCCCCCACGACCTCGGCGAGTCGCTCCAGCAGGAGCTGGGCCCGGATTTCCTCACGATCTTCGCGAACGGCTGCTGCGGCGACATCAACCACGTGAACCCGAATTCCAAGGATCGAAACAAGACGGACGTGATCGGCCGGGCGATCGCCGCCTCCGTGAAGCGCGCGCTGCCGTCCCGCACGCCCCTGGGGGCGGGCGCCCTGGCGGCGCGCTCGACGATCGTCCGGGCGCCGGTGCAGGACTACAGCGACGCGGATCTCGAGAAGGCCCGGGGCATCATCGAGCAGGACAAGAAGGGCGCGAAGCTCCCCTTCCTCGAGGAGGTCTGGGCCTACAAGGTCGACCGGCTGGAGGCGCTGCGCCGCGGCCCCAAGACCCCGTCCCGGCGCATGAACGGCTGCGGGGACTCGATGCCCCTCGAGGTCCAGGCCTTCCGCATCGACCGGGACACCGCGATCGTGACGCTGCCGGGCGAGGTCTTCGTGGATCTCGGCCTGGCGATCCGGAAGGCGTCCCCCTTCAAGCGCACGATGGTGGTGGAACTCGCCAACGCCGTGGAGACCCACTACATCCCGACGCGGGAGCAGTACGCGGGCGGCGGCTACGAGCCGACGAACAGCGTCCTCAAACCCGGCGGCGGCGAGCTGCTCGTGGACGCGGCCCTGCTCCTCCTGAAGGAGCTCGCCGGCGCGCCCTGATCCACCGGCCGCACCCCACGGCTCCGGTACTGGGACGACCTTCACGCTGCCTTGGCAATGAGGTAGAATCTTGTCGACTCCTGGTACAGAACCGGTGCCGTCCTCACCTCAACCTCAACGGGAGCGTGGCACATGTTCGAGAAATTCACGGAACGCTGCCGGAAAGTCATGAGTCTTTCGCGGCAAGAGGCTCAGCGTCTTCAGAGCGAATTCATCGGCGCCGAACACATCCTCCTGGGAATCCTTCAAGAAGGAGGGGGTACCGCTGCGCAGGCGCTCAAGAATCTAAACGTGAGCCTCAAGCAAGCATATTTTGATGTCGCTAAGCTCATCAGACCCTCCACCTCCCCGTCGGTGGCCTTGGGACAACTCCCCTTCTCCCCACAGGCGTTCCGGGTCATCAAGCGTGCGGGTGAAGCGGCCTCTAGCTTGGCCCACGACATCATCGGCACAGAACATATGCTCCTGGGCCTTCTGCAGGACGACGGCATCGCAGGTCAGGCCTTGCGTGAGTTCGGGCTCAATCTTGCCGAGGTTCGAAAACGGATTCTGCTCATTCTGGCCCAGAGATCTCAACAACAAGGGGATTCGCACAGCCCCGATTACCCCCCTGCCTGAAAGTCCGCTTCTACCACCCGCCGCTACCGCTCGCCGATGCAGATGAGCAGTCTGGGATGGCGGTGGTACATCCGCGAGCCCTCGAAGATCGGGGTGGCGAGGTTCTGCTCCTGGGCGGTCCCGTTGAGATCCTCGACCACGTTCCGCGCCAGCTCCTTGTACTGCCGGCCCGCCTGGAGCACGATCGTCGTGCCCTGGTTGTCCATCAGGTAGATCTGCTTCCCGGCCAGCGTGGGACTCACCGAGGCGCCCGCCCAGTTCCAGTACTCCGTCTTCGGTTTGAACGCGAGCACCTTCCGGTACACGAGTTCGCCCGTCCCCGCGTCGTTCACGAGCAGGCCCCCGCCCTCGGTCACCTGGTAGATCAGCCCGTCCACCAGCAGCGGCGAGGCGACGAAGCCCCGGTCGAAAGGGTTCTTCTTCTTGTCGATCACCAGCTCGTTCTCGGCCCAGTCCATCTTGAAACCGTACGCCGCCGCGGGCTTGGCCCCCTCCGACGCCGGAATCTTGAAGGCTTTGAAGCCCTTGTTCTCGTCGTTCGCCAGCGGATAGCCCGTGTGCGCGAAGATGAAGCCGCCTTCCACGATCGGCGTCGCGACCGCGTCCCCGAAGGCCTGGTCGCCCCAGATCCGCTTGCCGTCGCGCACCCGGACGAAATAGCCGGACTGGAATCCCGCGACCAGTTCCCCGCCCGCCATCACGCGAAACAGCGAGCCGTAGGTGTTGGACGCCTTCGCGGGCTGGGTCCAGAGCAGCTTGCCGGACTCCAGGTCGTAGCCCCGCAGCTCGTTCGCCCAGACCACCAATTGCTGGCCGATCAGCAGCGGGCTGGCGAAATTGCCGTGTTCGCTCCCCATCCCCTCCCCGCGCTGGATCCACTTTCGGTTGCCGTCGAGATCGTAGACCGCCGACACCCCCGTCGTGAAGAAGACCCCCACGCGTTTGCCGTCGCTGGTGGGCGTCTGCCCGGCGAAGCCGAAAACCGCCTGGGCCCAGTTGGTACCGAAGAGCTTCTTGTCGACCGCCAGCTGGGCCTCGTTGATCTTCTTCTCCAGCTCTCGCTTCTTCAGCAGCGGGCCGGCAGGCGCCTTCGCCGCGGACGCGGCCGCCGCCGGAAGCTGCCCGTTGAGCTCCTCCACCACCTCCGCGTTCAGGCGCGCGAGCTCCGGGAGCAGCGGCACGAGCGTCTGCGCCACGGCGGGATGCGCCTTCTTCTCCTCCGCCGTCAGCGCCTCGAACGCCGGGTTCGAACGGATCCAGAGGATGCGCCCCGTCGCCTTGTCGAGGCAGACCAGGTCGCTCGGCTCCGTCGTCACGTAGATCCGGTTCCCGACGATGATCGGCGACGACACTCCGTTGTTGGGCAGGGGCGCCGCCCAGAGGATGTTCCGCGTCGCGTAACCGTTGCCCGCCTTGCGGCGCTCCCACGCGGTCGGCGGCGTCGCGCCCGGATAACGTCCCGTGCCGTCACCGCGCCAGCCCACGGGATTCTCCGGCGTCGGCAGGAACTTGGGAGACCCCAGCGGCGCCGGAGCGGCCGCCAGCAGGAACAGCGCCAACGCCGCGAATTTCATGAGACCCACGCTCCACCTCCCGCTATTCGGAAATCCGGACCAGCTTCGAGCCGTCCCGCAAAAACAGATCCCTGCCCGAGAACACCGGCGCCGCCCCGGATCCCGTGCCGAGCTTGTTGCGGGCCACGACTTTCGCTTCCTTCGACGCCTCCAGCACGAGGGTCTGGCCGTCGTTGGCCTGCAGGAAGAGATGGCGTCCGGCGAGCGTGAGGCTGGAATAGACCAGATCCGCCCCGGCCTCGTCGCCGAAGAGCTCGCGCGCGGCGACGACAGGCTCCGTCACCCCCTTCGCGCCTGCGTTGAACACGTACAGGTGGCCTTTGTCGGTCACGGTAAACAGGAGTTTTTCGTGCGCCAACGGCGAGCCGAAGATCTCGCCCGCGAGCTCGCTGTTCCACACCGACTCATCCTTGAATGCCGCGCCCAGCCGCAGGGCCCGGACGTCCTTTTCGCCGTAGTAGACCGTCCCGTCCGCCACGACGGGCGAGGCATGCGCGCTGTTGCCGATCTGGCTGTTCACGGTCTTCCCGTCGTCCGCGCGCACGACGTCGCCGGCCGGCGTGACGAGCAAGTCAACGCCCTCCGACCTGAGGACCGCAGGCGTTCCGTACGCGCAGCGCGCCGCGTCGTTCACCCACAGACGCCGTCCGCTCACGGGATCCAGCGCGTAGAGATGGGTCAGGTGCACGATCAGGCGTCCGCCGACCAGGACCGGCGAGGCGCTGCGGCCGTAGGCGGTGTTCTGCCGCGCCTCGATGAACGTCGTCCACCTCGGAACTCCGTCCAGCCCCACCGCGCGGACGAGGCCGTTGGCGAAAACCGCATAGACGCTGGCCCCGTCGCTCACGGGCGTCGCCGCCGCCAGGCCGGTGTCCTTCGGCTTGTAGTCCGCCGCCGCCGCGCGGGCCTCGGGGTCGCTCAGATCCCCCGGGACTGTCGCGAGCTTCCAAAGGACCCGGCCGTCGGCGCGGTCGATCCCGATCAGCAGGTTGGGTTCCGACGCCACGACGACGAGGTCCCCGGCCAGGACCGGAGACGCGTAGCCCGAGCCGACCTCGACGCTCCAGCGGACGTTCTTCGTCGGGGACCATTCGAGGGCGGGCGTCGCCGCCGGATAGCGGCCGCTGCCGTCTCCGCGCCAGCCGAAGGGCCGCTGCGCCGTCGCCCGGAAGTCCGGAGAGCCGAGCGGCGCCTCCGATCCCGCGAGCGCCAGCAGCAGAAGCAGACTCCTCATGACCCCCGCTCCTCGATGCGGTAGAGATACTCCTCCCCGCGCAGGTACAGCGCCTTGCCGTCGAAATAAGGCGAGGTGTAGAAGGACTCCTGTTTGCAGGGATTCCCGCCCGCTCCGGAGAAGTGCAGGTTCTCCAGGATGTTCCGGCCCGTCTCCTTGAATTGCGGGCCCGGTTGGAGGAGATGCGTGTAGCCGGCGTCGTCCACGACGTAGAGATGTTTCCCGGCGAGCGCGGGACTGGCGGTGATCCCGTAGAGATACCGGTTGTAGCGGTTGTAGCCGTCGAGCCAGCGCCGGTAGAGCCCCTTCCGGCCCTGCACGTCGACCGCGATCATCCCGCCGGTCATGTCCACCCCGTAGAGGATGCCGTCGGCCAGCAGCGGGGACGCGATGGTGTACGTGGTCCCCCGCAGCGGCACCGCCAGATTCTTCCCGGGCAGATCCCAGGCCACCGCTCCGGAGTTGAGATCGACCGCCACGACCCCGGGATGCTCGTCCCAGCGGTGACGGCTCGTGTTGTAGATGATCCCGTTCTCGACGACGGGCGTGGGGTCCCCCCAGATGTTGAGGTTGCTCGCGCGGATCTCGACGCCATCCGACGCACGGACCACCTTGCGGAGCGTGACCAGCACGGTCGCGCCGTTGATCCGCGCCGGCACGGGAGACGTCCCCGAGCCCAGGCTGTCCATCTTGGCGTTTTTCCAGACCACGGCCCCGCTCTTCGGATCCAGCGCGAGCAGCGTGTGGAGCGCGCCGAAGATGAGCTTGCCGTCCGCCAGCAGCGGCGACTGGTGGCAGCCGTGTTCCTCGGAGCCCAGCGGCTCGTTCAGCGTCCACAGCCGCTTCCCCTCCAGGTCGAAAGCCATGATCGCGTAGTTGCCCGGCCCCTTCATGCCGCCGCCGCAGGCCCAATACACGCGCGCTCCGTCGCTGCAGGGCGTGGCGTTGCTGGAGGACACCTCGTTGTCCATGTACGGCGGATACTTCTTCCGGTCGAAGGCCTGGAAGGCCTTGTGGATCCGGACCTCCGTCTCCCGCTTCGCCTTGAGTTTCGCATCCAGCCCGGCCGCCAGGTCGGAGGCGAGCCCCTGGGGCGAGACGGCCGCGTTGATGGCGGCGATTGCCTCTTCACTGCGCTTCGCCAGGTCGGCCAGCAGCGGCTCGACCGCCTCGCGCAGCGCCGGCTGGGCGCGCTCCGGGGCCGTCAACGCATCCCAGGGCGTCGTCGTGCGCAGCCAGAGCACGCGCCCGTCGGCTTTGGAAAGACACAGGAGATCCGAGATGTTCGCCCCGAGGAAGATCCGGTCGCCCACGACGATCGGCTGCGACATGCTCCGGCCCGTCAGCTTGGTCATCCAGGCGACGTTTTTCGTGTCGTAGGAGACGGGGCCGACGGGCGTGACGTTGGCCGCGACCATCCACGCGCTCAGCCAGCGGCCGCTGTAGTGTTTGCCCAGCCCGTTCGCCGCGGCGATCTTGATCAGCAGGCGGTTCCATCCGGCGGCGAGCGTGACGGGGAAAGCCTTGCTGCGGTTCTTCGGATCGAGCGCCGTCGCGACGCCGTTGAGCCAGAATTTCCCCGTCGTCCCCTCGAACGGCAGCTGCAGCAGCACCTTCGCCTCCGCCGGAGAGTGGAGGTAGGTATGGGCGTACGCGATCTTGTTGAGGAAGTCGCCCTCGACCTCGACCTTGGGGCCCTCGCTGAACTTGCCGAAGGCGTAGACGAAGTCGACGTAGGTCTGCCCGCAGGTGCCCTCGTTGTGGTCGTGGCGGCTCTGCGTCTCGACGTCCGCGCGCAGGACCTTCCATCCCGCCTTGCCGCCCTCCGCCGGCAGGACCGCCGCCTCGCCCCCGAGCTGATCCTGGTCGATGTCCTTTGCCGGATCCGTCGCGGCGATCGGCCCGCTCACCAGCCAGTCCTTGATCGTGAAATACTCCAGCGCACGGCTCTCCTTCCCCGGTTCGCCGGCGGGCTTGGCCGCCTGATAACGCAACGCCGTCGTGATCCCGCGCACGCGGCGGCTCCAGGTCGTCGGCGGCGTCGCGCCCGGAAAGCGGCCGGTCCCGTCGCCCCGCCAGCCGACGGGCCGCTCGGGACTCGGTTTGAATTCCGGCGAGCCCAGCGGGGGCAGCAGGAGCAGGAACGCCGCAAGCCATTTCATTCGGGCACCGTCCAGCGGAAGATCGCATCCGGAATCTTGGGCTCGTGGGTTTGCCACACAAAGAAGCTTCGGCGGGAGGCCTGGTACACCAGTCCCGCCGGAACGATCGGAAGCGCGGGACCCGTCGAACTCCAGGTCAGCCCTTTGTCCTCGGAGACGAAGAGCCGGCGGCCGCCGGTGCCGGCCAGGCGCCCGTCCGGGAGTTCGATCACGTTCGTCCTCACCGGGCCGTCGAGACGGGTCCAGACGGCGCCGCGGTCGAGGCTCCGCAGCAGGCCGCTCCCGTAGAGGCCCTGCCAGTAGAGGGCGCCATCGGAGGCCGCGAGCGCCGGACCGTTGGGGCCGTGGGAGGAGACCGTCGACCACGTCTCGCCGGCATCGCTGCTGCGGTAGATCGCGTGCGGACGGATGGAATTCGTCACGAAGGTCTTCGCATCCAGGATCAGAACCTCCGAGGGGATCTTTTCCCCCGCGGGGAGCCGGTCGCCGATCTTTTCCCAGGTCTCGCCTCCATCGCGCGAGCGGTGCAGCCCCCCGGGCGTCCAGTGCAGGGTCGCCAGGAGGGTCCGCCGGGCGGGATCGCTGAAGTCCACGGCCAGCCCGTCGACGTGCCGCAAGGCCCCCAGGCGCCGGAAGCTCGCGCCGCCGTCGCTTGTCGCGAATATTCCGCCCCCGTACGTCGCGCTGACCCAAAACCGCTTCGCGTCCGCGGGATCGAAGACGATCCGCCAGGGCCGCCCTTTGCCGAAGTCCCCGAGACGCCCCCAGCTGGCGCCGCCGTCGCGGGTCGACCACAAACCCGCCTCGCTGATCCCCGCCAGCACCTCGTCGTGTCCCGGCACGGCGCTCATCGTGTGCACCCCGCCGAAGCCCCAGACGTCGCCGCCCACGGCGCCGGTCACGTTCGTCCAGCCCGGCTCGAGTTTCCGGGAGACGAGGTCGACCCCCGGCGCGGCCACGGCGAAGCGGCCGCCTTCGACGAGCACGGTCTTGCCCGAAGTGTTCGCGAGCTCGACCTTCCCCTGCTCGACCTCCAGCCGCGTTCCGCCCTTCGGATCCGTCGCGAGGCGCAGGATCGTGCCCAGCACCCGCGCCTCCCCCTGGGGGGTGGCGAAGCGCATCGGATGTTTCTGCCGCGCGACGTGGGCCGCCAGCGCGCCCCGCGCGAGAAAGACGCGGCTGCCCGACGCCCCCTCCTCGATGCGTCCGAGGCGCGTATCGGCCTCCAGTTCGACGCGGGTGCCGTCCCTCCACGTCAGCACCGCGCCGCTCTCGCTCCTGAGCCCCTCCCCCGGCCGCAAGGACTCGCCGGGGGACAGCGGCGTTTCCCTGCCGTCCGAGATCCGGAACGCGGGGCCGCCCAGCGCTTCCACGACGACGCCGCGATCCGCCGTCCAGAAACGGATGCCCGCAGCGAGCGCCAGGCAGGCCGCGATCGAGCCCAGGATCAGCCAGAGCGGACGGCGCCGCGGAGACCGACCCGCGATCTTCTCCATGACCTTCGATTCGAGGGCGCGAGAACCCACCGGAAGGGCGACGGCCACGACGTCCGCCAGCGCGTCGCCGGAGGCGTCGGGACCGATCCCCGCGCTCAGGAGGCCGTGCGTCCGGACGGCCCGGACGAACTCCTTCCGGAACTCCCCGTCGGAGCGGAGCAACTTCAGCAACTCCTCCGCATCGGCCGCGGACAGAGTATCGTCCAGGTGCCGTTCGACGAGTTCCACGTGCGCCTGCTTCACGACGGCTCCCCCCGCTCCATGCAGGACTGGAGTTCCTTGCGTCCGCGGAAGAGCAGCGAGCTCACGGCGCCCGAGCTCGTTCCATGGCGGTCCGCGATGCCGTTCACCGGCAGGCGCTCGAAATAGCGGGCCCGGAGCATGTCCATCAGCCGCCGGGGAAGTTTTTCGAAACAGGCCCGGAGCCGGTCGACGGCGCCCGCGGCCTCGTCCGTCCGGGACAACTCCTCGAACACGCATTCGGCGGCCTGCGCCTTGAGTTTTTCGAGGGCCTGCCCGTGCAGCTGGGTGCGCCGGAGTTGCGAGAGGGCCTTGTGGCGTGCGATGGCCCGGACCCAGGGGGCGAAATCCCGGTCGAGATCGAAGCTCCGCAGCTGCTCGTAGGCGGCGATGAAGGTTTCCTGGGCGAGGTCCTCCACGTTCTGCGGCGACGCCAGATGCGAGGCGAGGCACGCGCGCACGAGGGGGCCGTACTCCCGGACCAGCTCCCGGTAGGCGTCCCGCTCGCCGGCGAGCACCCGCTTGATGACGTCCTTCATCCTCTACCTCTTCGCTCGAGAGGCGGGAATCGTGCGGGAAAAGCGGCGAAAGATCCCGGATTCAGGCGAGGAGTTCCTGGGCGAGTTTCTTGAGCCCCTTCAGATCCAGCTTGCCCGTCCCCAAGAGGGGGAGCTTCTCCACGAAACGGATGTTGTCCTTCTTGGGCACCCAGAGCTTGGGGAGCTCCGAATTCGCGAGCTTCTCCCAGAGCGCGTCCGCGCTCAGCCCGGGATGCGTGTGGAAGATCACCAGCTTTTCGCCCTTCTGCTCGTCGGGGACCGCCGTCACCGCGCCGGCGTACTCGCCCAGATGGGGCAGCAGCGCCTCCTCGAGCTTGCCGTGCGGCACCATCTCGCCGCCGATCTTGGAAAAGCGCGAGAGCCGGTCGGTGATGCGGATGAAGCCGTCCTCGTCGATGCAGGCGAGGTCGCCCGTGACGTACCAGCCGTCCTTGATCGCCTCCGCCGTGCGCTCCGGCTGGCCCAGATAGCCTTTCATCAGATTCGGGCCCTTCACGAGCAGCAGGCCCTCCTTCCCGGGCTCCGCGGGGGCGCCGCTGTCCGGGTCCACCAGCTTCACGGAGACGCCGGGCAGCGGATGCCCCACCGTCCCGCGTTTGAGGCCCTTCTGGAAATTCTTCGCCTCCTCGTAGTCCGGCACGTTCAGCGCGACCACCGGGGACAGCTCCGTGCAGCCGTAGCCCTCCATCAGGTCGATCCCGAACTTCTCCTTGAAGTCCGCCGCCAGCGAGTCGCGCAGCTTCTCGGCGCCCACGATCGCGAAGCGCAGCGACGCGAACTCCTCCTTCGAGCACTTGCGGAGATACGCCGAGTAGAACGTGGGCGTGCTCATCAGCAGCGTGCACTTGTATTTCAGCGTCAGCTCCCCCACGGTCTTCGCGTCCAGCGGATTGGGGTGGTAGACGCCGCCGAACCCGGAGAGCAGCGGAAACCAGAGCGTGCCGGTGAAGCCGAACGAGTGGAAGAAGGGCAGCACGCCGAGGACGCGGTCCGCCTTCGTCACCCAGTAGACCTGCTCCAGCGCCTCCATGTTGGACAGGATGTTGTGGTGCGTCAGCATGACGCCCTTGGGCGTCCCCGTGCTGCCCGAGGAGTAGATGACCGTGGCCAGATCCGAGGCGACGGTCCGGCGCTCGCGCGCCATCCAGGACAGCAGCGCGGCGGGCAGCAGCCAGGCCTGCAGGGCGGCGCAGATCCGGCTGAGACCGCCGAAGGATTTCAGGACGTCCTCCAGGAAGACCATCCCGGGCAGCTCCTCCAGGTTCGCCTTGTGCAGGAAGACCTTGGACGTGAGGATCGTCCGGATGCCGCACTGCTTCACCGCGTAGTCCATCGCTTCGCGGCCCGCGGTGAAGTTGAGGTTGACCGGGACCTTTTCCGTCAGCGTGACGGCCAGGTTGGCGAGCGCGCCGCCGACGGAGGACGGCAGCAGGAGGCCGACGTGGTCCTGCCCCCGCGTGTTCCGCCTCACCCACTTCGCCAGCAGCAGGGACGCGGCGAGCGTCCTTCCGTAGGTCAGCTCCTTGCCGCCGGAATCCGCCATCGCGAAGGAGCCGAGGTTCCGCTTCGCCGTCTTGAGGAAGCGCTTCGCCAGCGTGTCCCCGGGCCTGCGGCGCTCCCCGATGGCGTCGCTGCCGAGCTCGCTCACGGCCAGGCGCACGGCCTCCGCTTTCGAGCTGGACGGCAGGGCTTTGCCGAAGGACACCGTGACCGGATACGGGATGAAGCGCGGCATCTTGGTGACGAACTTCCCCTCCTTGAAGCTGAAGATGCTGCCCCAGAGGCCGTCGAGGTGGACGGGGATGATGGGCACGTCCAGCCCCTCGACGATGCGCTCGAAGCCGCGCTTGAACGGGAGCATGTTGCCGGTGCGGCTGATCGCGCCCTCCGCGAAGATGCACACGACGTGGCCCGCTTTCAGCTCCTCGCGGGCGCGCTCGAGACATTCGACCACGCCGCTGCGGGTGCCGGCGACGGGGATGGTGTTCATGCGCTTCAGCAGCCAGTGGAAGGCCTTGTGCTCGTAGTAGGGCTTCCAGACCATGAAGCGCACGAAGCGCTGGATGCACGCGCCGACCAGGAGTCCGTCCACGAGGGACACGTGGTTGCAGACCAGGAGGGCGGGGCCCTTGAACGGGACGTGTTCCTGTCCGCGGATGCGGATCCGGTAGATCGTGTGGGTGAAGAGCCAGAGGGAGAAGCGGATGAGGAAGTCCGGGAGGATCGTGAGCAGATAGGCGGTCATCCCGAACGTCAGCAGGCCGAGGATCATGATGGAGCGGTCGGCCGTGAGCCCCCACTTCCCGAAGAGACCAAGCAGGCCGAAGGCGAGGATCATGCCCACGGCGTTGACGAAGTTGCTCACCGCCAGGAAGCGGCCCTTGCCTTCCTTCTCGCTTTTCTGCTGCAGGAGGGCGTTGAGCGGCACCGCGAAAAAGCCTGCGGAGAGACCGAGCAGCGAGAACGCCGCCGCGGTCCAGGCGTAGGAGCCCGAGGCCCAGATCCCGATGGCACCGGCCCCCATGCCGAGGGAGCCGAGCGGGACGAGGCCGAGTTCGACCTTGTCGCCGGAGAGTTTGCCCGCGATGAGGCTGCCGACGCCGATGCCGACGGCGAGGAAGGTTTCGAGCAGGGAGGTGGCGTCGGGGTCCAGCTTCATCACCTCCTTGCCCAGGGGGGCGATGGCGGCGAGGAGGAAGGCGCCGAGAAACCAGAAGTAGGTGATCCCCAGGACCGTGAGCCAGAGGGTGGGCTGCTGCCGCAGTTCGCGCAGCCCCTGTCCCAGTTCCGCGAACGGATTCCAGCGGAACGGCGTGCGGGAGCCCGACGGCGGGACCTTGGGGATCCCGAAGCTGCTCATGAGCCCGACGACGGCCACCGCGACGAGGACCAGGTTGAGCAGCCCGGGCTGCCCGGCCCAGTGTTTGTAGAGCAGCCCGCCGAGCGTGGTGCCCAGGATGATGGCCATGAAGGTGGTCATCTCGAGCAGGCCGTTGGCGCGGGAGAGGTCGCGCTCGGGGAGGATCTCCGGGAGGATGCCGTATTTCGCCGGGCTGAAGAACGTGGAGTGCAGGCCCATCAGGAAGGGGATGACGAGCATGAAGCCGATGTGGCCCGAGGAGATGGCGAGGTAACCGAGGGCCATGGAGCAGACTTCGAAGACCTTGACGGCGATCATGACCTGGCGCTTGGAGCGGACGTCGGCCACGAAGCCCGAGTGGCTAGAGAAGAGCAGGAAGGGCAGGACGAAGATGCCGCCGACGAGGGCGGCGTAGGTGCTGCCCTGGCCGGGGACCTTGTCGATCAGGTAGAGGGTGATGATCCACTTGCTGACGTTGTCGTTGAAGGCGCCGAGGAACTGGGTCCAGAGGAAGGCCTGGAAGCCCCCGTTCTTGAGCAGGTCCTTGTACTTTCCGATCGCCATGGCTCAGGCCCTCAGCATGTTCCAGACGGCGGTCGTGACGGCGTCGACTTTTTCGCGGAGATCGCCGGAGAGGCGTCCATAGACTTTGAAGATGGGCACGCGGAGCACGGCGCCGAAGGCGAGCGCGGCGGCCAGCGCCGGCTCGAGGGGTCCCAGTTCCCCGGACTGCCGGCCCGCCTCGATGACCTCGATGAGGACCTGGATCGGCGTGCGGTAGTCGCGGGACATGCGCCGGGCCGCGCTGTGTTCGGTGAGCAGCAGGAAGGTGCAGAGCGTGGGGTTGTTCTCGTAGAGGAGGTAGCAGCGTTCGATCATGGCGCCCAGTTTGGCGCGGGTGGAGTCCGCGCGCGCGACGTCCGCTTCCAGGTCCTCCATGAACTTCAGCAGATTTTCGTGATAGATCTGCCAGGCCAGATCCTCCTTGCTCTCGAAGTGGCGGAAGAGGGTGCCTTCCGCCGTCTTGGAGAGCAGCGCGATCTCCCGGGTGGTGGTCCCCTCGATCCCCCGCTCGGCGAAGAGCTTCACCGCCGCCTGGATGATCGCCGCCTTCTTGGTCACCGGCCGGGCCATGTCCACCCCTATTAATGAGCGTTTACTCACTCATTATATTCCCACCCCCCCAGCTGTCAATACCCAAAAACATCAAAAGCAGCCCGTCTGCTTTGTCGAGTCCCTGGACTCGACAAAGTAGACGGGCTGCTTTTTTCGGGCGACTCAGAACGAGGGGTCGCCGTGGCGCTGCTCCCAGGCGCTGAGGAAGGCGGCGAGATCCTTCGCCGTGGCCGACTTGGCGTTGCGGACGTAGAAGCCCGAGTTCGCCGTGCCCGCCGCGAGCAGCTCCTGCGGCTCCAGGCCGGCCAGCAGACCGAGACAGAACCCCGCGTTGAAGTTGTCCCCCGCCCCCGTCGTCAGCTTCGGGTTCGCACAGAACGGGCCGTCCAACACCGCGCTGCCCGACTCCGTCGCACACGCCGCGTTTCTCGTCGGATGCACCACCACGGCGTCCAGCTCCAGCGCCTTCCGCAGCGCGACCGCGTTCGCCTCGATCGCGTCGGCCTGGAACTTCAGGCCCAGCGCCCCGCCGACCTCCAGGCTCTCCTTCTGGTTCACCCCGAGCACCACCCGGTGCGTCGTCCGGAAGCTCTTGAGGAAGCGCGCGGCCTCCGCGATCTCCGCCGGCGGCCGCTTCTCCGGGTCGGCCAGGTCGATGAAGAGGATCGCCCCCTTCACCGGCTTCACCCCCGAGAACTCCCGGTGCAGCCGGCGCCAGATGTCCGTCTGGTACGGCAGCATCGTCCAGTTCGTCAGCGCGATCAGGTTCGACGTCTCCCAGGCCCGGCGGATCCGGTCCTTCCCCGCCACCTCGAGCATCCGCTCCCACGTCACTTCCTTGAGCGTCTCGTGCTTGCCCAGCATCAGCTTGCCGTCCCGGAACTCCAGCGCGTCCGTCGTCCCGGGCTCCGCCACGCTGTAACAGGCCTTGCAGCGCCGCGCCATCTCCGCGAACACCGGATGCACGGCCGGCCGCCCCAGGCAGCCCACGTACGTCACCGCGCAGCCCGACTCGATCATCGCGTTCGCCATGATCGGCCCGTTGCCGCCCAGCTTCGTCTGCCGCACCACCAGCTCGAGATTGCTCGAGAGCCCCGCCGCGCGCGAAATCCGCTCCCCCAGCGCCGCGATCGTGTCCACCCGCGTGTACGTCGCCGCGTCGCTGCGCTTGTCCACCACGTCGATGATGAGGTCGACGAAGCCGTCCAGGCCCACCAGGACCTGCTGCGCGGCGGCGTCGAAGCCGCCCAGCTTCCGGGCGGCGGAGGCGATCACGGTTTTGGACATGCGGAAGGTTCCCCTAACAGGCTGCTGATTATAGCGGCGCCCCCCGCCCCGTCCACCCCGCGCTCATTTCCCCTACCCGACGCGGGTCGAAGGGGAAAACAGGTTAGGATGGCCTGATGGACGTTTCACCTGTGACGGGAGCCCGACCCCTCATGCGAATCCTCCTCTGCGCGCTGCTCCTCCTGCCCGCCGCCGGCGCCGACGGACAGTCCCGCGACCGCGACGTCCGCTTCAACCGCGACGTCCGCCCCATCCTCGCCGAGAACTGCTTCCAGTGCCACGGACCCGACCCCGGAAGCCGCAAGGGCAAGCTCCGCCTCGACCGCGAAGAGGGCTTCTTCGCCAAACGCGAGAACGGCGTCATGGTCGTCCCCGGGAAACCCGCCGAGAGCCCCCTCTACCAGCGCCTCGTCACGAAGGACGCCGAGGACTTCATGCCCCCCGCCAAATCCAAGAAGATCCTCAAGCCCCACCAGATCGAAACCCTCAAAAAATGGATCGAACAGGGCGCGAAATGGGAGCCCCACTGGTCCTTCCTCAAGCCCGAACGCCCCGAACCGCCCGCCGTGAAGAACGGCGCCTGGGCGCGCAACCCCATCGACCGCTTCACGCTCGCGAAACTCGAGGCGCTCGGACTGCAGCCCGCCCCCGAAGCCGACCGCCGCACCCTCGCGCGCCGGCTCACGCTCGACCTCACCGGCCTGCCCCCCGACCCCGCGCGCGTCGAGGCCTTCGCCGCCGATCAGAGCCCCGACGCCTGCGACAAGCTCATGGACGAACTCTTCGCCTCGCCCCGCTACGGCGAACACCGCGCCCGCTACTGGATGGACGCGGCCCGCTACGCCGACACCCACGGCCTCCACTTCGACAACTTCCGCGACATCTGGCCCTATCGCGACTGGATCATCCAGGCCTTCAACCGCAACCAGCCCTTCGACCAGTTCACGATCGAGCAGATCGCCGGCGACCTCCTCCCCAACCCCACGAAGGAGCAGCTCATCGCCACCGGCTTCCACCGCTGCAATCTCACCACCAACGAGGGCGGCAGCATCAACGAGGAGGTCCTCGTCTCCTACGCCCGCGACCGCGTCGAGACCACCTCCTGGGTCTGGCTCGGCCTCACCTCCAATTGCGCCGTCTGCCATGACCACAAATTCGACCCCGTGGACATGAAGGACTTCTACTCCATGAGCGCCTTCTTCCGGAACACCACCCAGGGCGCCATGGACGGCAACATCCGCGACACCGCCCCCGTCATGATCCTCCCCAAGACCGAGGACGACGCCCGCTGGGCCGCCATCCCCAAGGAGATCGAGGAGGCCCGCAAGGCCGCCGCCGAACGCAAGAAGGTCCTGCGCACCGAATTCGACGCCTGGCTGGAGAAGGCCAAGCCCGAGGACTGGGAGGCCGAGGTCGCCAAGATCGGCGCCCCCGAATTCCACCTGCCCCTCGAGGCGGAACAGCCCGCCGACGCCCTCACGGGAACCCTCAAGGGCGCCCCGGCCGTCTTCAAGTCCTCCGCCCCGCTCACCTGGGAGGCCGGCCTGCGCCACACGAAAGCCATCGCCTTCGACGGCAAGGCCGTCCTGGACTGCGCCGCCGACGTCGGCGCCTTCGACCAGAAAACCCCCTTCTCCTTCGGCTGCTGGGTCAAGGTCAAGGCCGGCTTCCAGGGCAGCGCCCCCGTCTTCGCCCGCATGGACGACGACGAGGCCTTCAAGGGCTGGGACCTCTGGATCCAGGGCAACGAGTTCGCCTCGCACCTGATCCACAAATGGCAGGACAACGCCATCAAGGTCGCCACCACCGGCAACCGCGTGAAGCCCGGGACCTGGCAGCACGTCTTCGTCACCTACGACGGCTCCTCGAAGGCGGAGGGCTTCCGGATCTACGTCGACGGCAAGGACGGCAAACTCGGCTTCGAAGCCAACACGCTCAAGGGAAGCCCGCTCAGCAAGACCCCCTTCCGCGTCGGCCAGCGCAAGAAGGGCGCGATGCTCGTCAACGCCTCCGTCCAGGACATCCGGATCTACAACCGGCGCCTCACGGCCAACGAGGTCCAGCGCATGGCCCTCGAGACGAAGGCGAAGGCGCTGCTCGCGAAGGCCCCCAAGGACCGCCAGCCCAAGGAGAAGGACGAGCTCTTCGAGGTGACCTCCGGCGGCGACGCCGCCATGGCGGCGGCCTCGGACAAGGTCACGAAGCTCGAGGCGGAGCAGAAGACCATCCGCGACCGGGCCTCGGTCGCCTACATCCAGGAGGAGAAGAAGGGCTCCATGCCCGCCGCCGCCGTCCTCTTCCGGGGCGAATACGACAAGCCCCGCGACAAGGTCGAGGCCAACGTGATCAAGGCCCTGCACCCCCTGCCGCCCGAGGCGCCCAAGAACCGCCTCGGCCTGGCGCAGTGGCTCGTCTCCAGGGAGAGCGCCCTCACGCCGCGCGTGACCGTGAACCGCTTCTGGCAGGAGGTCTTCGGCACCGGCATCGTGAAGACCTCCGAGGACTTCGGCATCATGGGCGAGGCGCCCACGCATCCCGAGCTGCTCGACTGGCTCGCGGTCGAGTTCCGCGACGGCGGCTGGGACGTCAAGAAGCTCTTCCGGCTCATCCTGGGATCCGCCACGTACCGCCAGTCGGCGAAGAGCACGCCCGAGAAGCTGCAGAAGGACCCGGACAACCGCCTCTTCTCGCGCGGCCCGCGCTTCCGCCTCGACGCCGAACTCGTGCGCGATTACGCGCTCGCCGCGTCGGAAACCCTGTCCCCCAAGATCGGCGGCCCCAGCGTCCGGCCCTACCAGCCGGACGGCGTCTGGGAGGCCGTCGCCATGCCCGGCAGCAACACGCGCGACTACAAGCGCGACTCGGGCGACGCCCTGCGCCGCCGCAGCATGTACACGTTCTGGAAGCGCGCCGCGCCGCCGGCCTCCATGGACATCCTCAACGCCCCCGCGCGCGAGTTCTCCTGCCTGAGACGCGAGCGGACCAACACGCCGCTGCAGGCCCTCGTCACGCTCAACGACCCCCAGTTCATCGAGGCCGCCCGGGCGCTCGCCCAGCACGCGATGAAGGCGGGCGACGCCGCGGCCCGCATCGATTTCATCGCCCGCCGCGTGCTCGCGCGTCCCCTCTCGGCCGCCGAGACCGCCGTGGTCGCGAAGATGCAGCAGACCCTGGCCGCGCACTACGCGGCGAAGCCGGAGGACGCGAAGGCCCTGATCGCCGTGGGGGAACTGAAGCCCGACGGATCGCTCAACGCCGCGGACCTGGCGTCCTGGACCATGACCTGCAACCAGATGCTGAACCTGGACGAGGCCCTGAACAAATGAGCACGGGAGAACACATGGATCTCATCGACCCCCTGCGCCGCGCCGTGTCCCGCCGCCACTTCCTGTCCTTCGGGAAGAACGCGCTCGGCACCGCCGCGCTCGCCTCGCTGCTCGGCGAAACCCCGGGCCTGCGCGCCGACGAAACCCGGGGCGGCCTGCCGTGCCCGCACTTCCGCCCGAAGGCGAAACACATCATCTACCTGCACATGGTCGGCGGCCCCTCCCAGATGGACCTCTTCGACTACAAGCCGCAGATGCAGGCGCTCTACGACAAGGACCTGCCCGAATCCATCCGCCTCGGGCAGCGCCTCACCACCATGACCTCCGGGCAGGCCCGCTTTCCCATCGCGCCCTCGAAGTACCGCTTCAACCGCGCGGGCCAGTGCGGCATGACGATCACGGAGCTGATGCCCTGGCTCAGCAAGACCGCCGACGACGTCTGCTTCATCAAGTCCATGTCCACGGAGGCCATCAACCACGAGCCCGCCATCTGCTACATCCAGACGGGCAACCAGGTCACCGGCCGCCCCTGCCTCGGGTCGTGGATGTCCTACGGGCTGGGCTCGCTCAACAGCAACCTGCCGACGTTCGTCGTCCTCGTCGCCACGCCCTCCAACCGCGACCAGGAGCAGGCGATCTCCGCGCGGCTCTGGTCCTCGGGCTTCCTCTCGGGCGAGCACGCGGGCGTTTCGTTCCGCAGCAAGGGCGATCCCATCCTCTTCATCAACAATCCGCCGGGCGTCCCGGAAAACGTCCGTCGCGCCACCCTCGACGGCCTCAAGGAGCTCAACCAGCACACCCTCCGCGAGATCGGCGACCCCGAGACGAACACGCGCATCAGCCAGTACGAGATGGCGTACCGCATGCAGTCGAGCGTCCCGGAGCTCACCGCCATCGAGAAGGAGCCGGATCACACCTACAAGCTCTACGGCGACGACGCGAAGAAGCCCGGCACGTTCGCCAACAGCGTCCTGCTCGCCCGCCGCCTCGTCGAGCGCGGCGTCCGCTTCGTCCAGATCTACCACAACAACTGGGACCACCACGGCAACCTCACGGGCCGCATGGCCTCGCAGTGCAAGGACGTGGACCAGGCCTGTTACGGCCTGATCCAGGACCTCAAGCAGCGCGGCATGCTCGACGACACGATCATCCTCTGGGGCGGCGAGTTCGGCCGCACCGTGTACTCCCAGGGCGGGCTCTCGCGCGAGAACTACGGCCGCGACCACCACCCCCGCTGCTTCACCTGGTGGTGCGCGGGCGGCGGCTTCAAGGGCGGCACGATCTACGGGGAGACCGACGACTTCAGCTACAACATCGTCAAGGACCCGGTCAAGATGCCGGACTTCCACGCGACCGTGCTGCAGCAGCTCGGCTTCGACCACCAGAAGCTGGCCGTGCGCTGGCAGGGCCTGGATGCGCGGCTCACCGGCGTCGAGCCGGCGAAGATCATCCGCGAACTGCTGGCCTGATCCCTCGCGGAAGTCGATCGAGAGGATCCGCGGCGGTCCGCAGGGCGCGAAGGCCTGGTTCCCCGAATACATCAAATAGCCCGGCGGACGACATTTTCGCCGCCCCGGGAACGTAGTACTGGTATGACCAGTTGCCTAGCGGTGCTCGCCGGGATCCTGATGACGCAGGCGGACGGCGAGCGGAAGGTCCGCGACTTCTTCAGCGCCCACTGCACCGAGTGCCACGGCGACGAGGTGAAGAAAAAGGGGCTCCGGCTCGACACCCTGCCCGCCGCGTTCGCCGACCGCGCGGTCCGGGAACAGTGGGGCCGGGTCCACGACCGCATGCGCCAGGGCGAGATGCCCCCCAAGAAACACGCGCAGCCCAAGCCGGATGAGGTCGCGCCCGTCCTGGCCTGGATCGCCGCCCGCGTGGACGCCGCCGAGGCCGAGAAACGCGCCCGCGAGGGTCGCACGGTCCTCCGCCGCCTCAACCGCGTGGAGTACCAGAACACCCTGCGCGACCTTTTGGGCGTCGGCGATCTCGACCTGAAGGATCTGCTGCCTCCGGACGCCTCGGCGCACGGCTTCGACAACGTCGGCGAGGCCCTCCACTCCTCCTCGTTCCTCATGGAGCGCTACCTCGACGCGGCCGACCTGGCCTTGAATGCGGCCATCGCCAACGGCCCCCGGCCGGCCGGCGTCAAGCGCCGCTTCGACCTGAAGAAGGATGCGGGCCTCAAGATGAAAGGCGACGTCTATCGCCCGCTGGACGACGGCGTCGCCATCTTCTGCTCCTGGGAATCCGCCAACGTCCAGGTCTGCCTCTGGTCCCTGCGGACGCCCCTGCCGGGCCGCTACCGCTTCCGCCTGTCCTGCCATGCCGTCCAGAGCGGCGGCAAACCCGTCACCTTCCACCTGAAGGACGGCAGCTTCATCGACACCGGCGACAACCGCACCATGGCCTATTTCGACGTCCCCGAGAACACCCCGACGATCGTGGAGCACGTCGAGCGCCTAGAGGCGGGCAAGACGCTCCGGCTCGCCGTGGACGGCCTGGGCGTGCGTCCGCACGACATCTCGAAGGCCGGCGGCGTCGAGACCTGGAAGGGCCCCGGCCTTGCCGTGCAATGGATCGAGGTCGAAGGGCCGCTGATGGACGCGTGGCCTCCCGCGGGCCATCGCAGTCTCTTCGGCGAGATGGCCCAGGCGCCCGACCCCCAGCGGCGCGGCCGCGTGGAGATCGTCTCGCAGAACCCCGTGGCCGACGCCCGGCGCATCCTCCAAGCCTTTTTGCCCCGCGCGTTCCGCCGCGCCGTGGCTGACGCGGAAGTCGGGCCCTTCCTCGCCCGCGTCGAGGCCAAGCTCAAAGAGGGCCACTCGTTCGAGCGCGCCGTCCGTGCGGGCCTGAAGGCCGTCCTGATCTCGCCGGAATTCCTCTTCCTGCGCGAACGGCCGGGCAAGCTCGACGACTTCGCGCTCGCGAGCCGGCTCTCCTATTTCCTCTGGAGCAGCATGCCCGACGACGAACTGCTCGCCCTCGCCGGCAAGGGGGGACTCGCGAAGTCCGACGCCCTGCGCGGCCAGGTCGAACGGATGCTCCGCGATCCCAAGGCGAAGGCTTTCACTGAGAACTTCGCCGGACAATGGCTCAATCTGCGCGCCATCGACGACACGGTCCCGGACCCCGGCCTCTACCCCGAATACGACGACGATCTCAAGGGCTCCATGGCTCGGGAGCCCTACCTCTACTTTGACGAGCTCCTCAAGAACGACATCAGTTTGACCCGCTTCATCGCCTCGGATTTCAGCCTGCTCGACGGACATCTCGCCCGGCTTTACGGGATCCCGGGCGTCGAAGGCCGCGAGTTCCGCAAGGTGACGCTGCCCCCTGGAAGCCACCGCGGCGGCGTCCTGACCATGGCCGCCATCCTGAAGGTGACGGCGAACGGCACGAACACCTCGCCGGTCATCCGCGGCACCTGGGTCCTCGAACGCATCCTGGGCACGCCGCCGCCGAAGCCGCCGGTCGATGTCGAGGCCGTCGAGCCCGACATCCGCGGTGCCACCACGATCCGCGAACAGCTGGCGAAACACCGGCAGCGGCCCGAATGCGCGGGCTGCCACGTGCGCATCGATCCGCCGGGCTTCGCGCTGGAGAACTTCGACGTCCTCGGCGGCTGGCGGGAGCACTACCGCAGCATCGGCAAGGGCGAGGCGGTCGTCATCAACGGCCGCTGGATGGGCTACAAGAAGGGCCCGCCGGTCGACCCGGCCGACGCGCTCCTGGACGGGCGCGCCTTCAAGAACATCGACGAGTACAAGCAGCTCCTCCTGGCCGACCCCGAC
This sequence comes from uncultured Planctomycetales bacterium, assembly GCA_964619955.1. Classification (GTDB taxonomy): domain Bacteria; phylum Planctomycetota; class MHYJ01; order MHYJ01; family JACPRB01; genus JACQFK01. The sequence continues at coordinate 190,717 of CAZUJF010000003.1, read as the reverse complement.
GGCCTCGCGCGGGCCCTGGCGGAAAAGCTGCTGACGTACGCGACGGGCGGGGTTCCCACGCGCTCCGACGCACCGGAGATCGACGCCGTCGTCCGCGCGATCCGCGCCAAACAGTACGGCCTGCGCTCCCTGGTCCACGAAATCGTCCAGAGCCGCCTGTTCCAGACAAAATAGGGAAAATCACATGAGCCTCACCCGTCGGCATTTCCTGCGCGCGGCCGGCATCGCGCTCGCGCTGCCTCCCCTCGAGTCCCTCGCCGGGCCGCGGGTGGCCGAGCCTGCCCTCCGAAGCCTTGGCGAAGGGGGGCCGCGCCGCCGCATGGTCTGCCTCTGCGCGCCGCTCGGACTGCATCCGGCCTACTTCCTCCCCGCGCAGGCGGGCCGGGACTACGCGCCCACCCCCTACCTCGAGATCCTCAAGGAGTTCCGGAAGGACTTCACGATCGTCTCGGGCCTCGCGCACACCGGGATGAGCCCGGGCTTCGCGCACCAGGCCGCGGCGAGTTTCCTCACCGGCGCGCCCGGCGCGGGACGGCCCGGATTCCGGAATTCGATCTCGATCGACCAGCTGGCGGCCGAGCAGATCGGCGACCGGACGCGCTTCCGCAGCCTGGTGCTGTCCGGCGAAGGCGGCGGCCTGTCCTGGACGCGGACCGGCGCGCAGGTGCCCGCGGAGAACCTGCCTTCAAAGGTCTTCGCGCGGCTCTTCCTGGCGGACTCCCCCGACGAGATCCGGGACCGCGCACGGCAGCTCGCCGACGGGCGCAGCGTCCTGGACGACGTCAGCGGCCAGGCGAAGACGCTGCAGTCCGCACTCGGCCACGACGACCGCGAGAAACTCGACGAATACGTCACCAGCGTGCGCGAACTGGAGCAGCGTCTCGCCAAGGACGAACTCTGGTTCCGCAAGCCCAAGCCGAAGGTGGAGGCCGCCCCGCCGAGGGACATCACCAACGGGGCCGACCTCCTGGGACGCACGAAGCACCTCCTTGACCTCACGGTGCTCGCGCTGCAGACGGATTCGACGCGGCTGGTGACGATGATGACGGGGGGCTCCACGTTCGCGCCGCCGATCCCCGGCGTGACGCTCGGCCACCACGACCTCTCCCATCACGGGAAGGACCCGGCCAAGCTGGAGCAGCTGAAGATCGTCGAGACTGGGCTGATGAAGCTCATGAACGAGTTCCTGTCGCGGCTCCGCGCGCTGCAGGAGGACGGGGTCACGCTGCTCGACCGGACCTCGGTCTTCCTGGGCAGCAATCTGGGCGACGGCAGCAGCCACTCGATCAAGAACCTGCCGGTGTTCCTGGCGGGCGGCGGTTTCAAACACGGCGCGCACCTGGCCTTCGACCCGCAGAACCCGCCGCCGCTCTGCAACTTCTACACCACCCTGCTCCAGCGCCTCGGCCTGCAGGTGGACAAGTTCGCGACGGCCACCGGGACGCTGAACGGACTCGAACTGGCGGGATAGGCTACTTGTAGGCGGAGACCGGCTTCGGGACGACGCCGAGCTTCGGGTAGTTGAAGCCGCTCTCGAGCGGCTCGTAGGCGCCGACGATGTCGACGCTGCGGTCGGGGGTGATGGCCGCTTCCAGGCCCATTCCCCAGTAGACCGCGTTGATGATGAGCCGGCGCAGGCCCGGATTCCGAAGGTCCGTGCCGCTGCCCATGGTGGACTGGAAGACGCGGGCGCTCTTGCCGTCGCTCGTCTGCCAGCTCTTGAACCAGGCCACCGGCAGCGGCTCCAGGTTTGGATTCGGCGCATCGTCCGGCTTCCGGCCCATGAGGGGCTGGCCCCAGACCAGGGCGGTGCAGCCCGCCGGCAGGCTCGTGCCCTCCTTGTAGGTGCGGTAGACGTCCGAGTCCCCCCAGATGTCGCTCACGCCGCGGAGGATCGGGTGATCCTTCTGCTCCGGGACGATCGAGCCGCGGGTGGAGTCGGCGTGCCAGCGTCCGTGATGGCCCCGGAAGCTCCCGCCCAGCACGTCCTCGCCCCAGTTCACCTGCTTCCCGTTGATCTTGTAGGGCAACGCCGCGTGAAAGCCGTGATTGGCCGTGCGGAGCGCGAGGATGGGCTTGCCGGAGTCGATGTACTTCACGATGAGCTCCCGCTCGCTCATGGGAAGCGTCAGCAGGCGGGAGAAGAAGAGGACGAGGTCGGCCGAGGCGAGCTGCTCCAGGCCGGGAATGTGGTGCGGCTTGAGCTCCTTCCCCTTCTCGGGATACACCGGCATCGTGGGGTCGACCTCCCCCTTCTCGTTGACGGCGAAAAGCACGGTGCAGTCGAAGCCGTGATGGGCGCTGAGGATCTTCGCCAGCATGGGCATCGATTGTTCGCTGCGATACTCCTGATCCGCGGCGATCAGGACCACTTTCCTTCCCTTGCCGGGACCTTCGCCGCCGGCGTAGCTCAGCCACTGCGGTTCGTCCTGCAGGAGCGCTGCGAGCAGAAGAGCAAGCAACATGGCGATTCTAGTCCTTCGGTATCTCGTTGACCGTGTAGTAAGCCTTGTTGTGAACGAGGCGTCCGCCGTCCTGCGAGCGGATCCCGGCCAGATTGAAATCGTGGATGTGGTCCTCCACGATCTTCTCCAGATACACGCGGACCGAAAGCCCGTCCTCGGCAGGGACCGCCCGGGTCACCTGCGCGGCCGTCTGATCCACCTCGGGGCTGCCATAGCCCGCGTGGTAGATGTGCGTGTAGGTGTTGATCGCATAGACGTCGGTCCGCGCGGCGATCTGTTTGTCCACGGGCTTCGTGAAGAGGATCTTGAAGCCGTCCTTCAGGATCTTGATCTCCTGGATCTCGAAGGGGACGACGCCGTTCCAGTCGATGCGCTGCAGGGCGAAGGGCTCCGTCCCGCGCACGGGCCACTGGCTGTTCGTGGTGAAGCCCCCGGCGATCAGCTGCCCCTTGGGGGAGAACTCCACGTTCATGATCCCGGTGGCCAGCCCCTCGCGGAAGGGATAACAGGCCCCCTGCCAGACCCCGTTGATCTGCTCGGTCGTCGCGCGCAGGATGACGCTGAGGGTGTAGTCGCCCAGGAAGAGCTGATTCTCGAAGGGGCCGAATTTTCCGCCGCTCTTGTTGAGCCGGAACCCGGAGATCGAACGGCCCATCTTGATATAGGGAAACTTGATCGCCGGGGGGACCAGTTCCTTCACCCGCCGCTTCTCCACGCCCATGCGCGAATTGCTGTCGGGCTTGAGCGCGGGCGCTTTCACTCCGGGAGCGTAGGGGTACCAGTTGTAACTGGCGGGATGTCCGAGGAACGCGCCCTCCTTGAGATGCTTCAGCGAGCAGCAGCCGTTCCACGGCCCCTGGCTCTCGATGACGAACATCGCCCCTTCCGCATTCGGGCCCACGCCCCCCGGGCTCCGCAGGCCGCTGCAGACCGGGATCATCTTCCCCGACGGCGTCACCTTCACCGCCCAGCCGCGGAACAGGTTGTGCGACTCGTAGGAGCCGCTCAGGCCCAGCGCCACCCAGATATTCCCCTCGGGATCGTGTTTGGAGGCGAAGGCGAATTCGTGGCCCTCCGCGTAGCCCCAGTTGTTGCTCAGCGTGTCGTAGCGGTCGGCGACGCCGTCGCCGTCAACGTCGCTGATGCGGGTGGCCTCCCCGAAACTGACGGCGGTCATCGCCCCGTCTTTCCAGGCGAGCGAGAAAATCTCATCCTGTCCGCTCGCGAAGAGCTGGTACTCGGGTTTCGGCAGGGTTTCGAACGCGCCCTTGATGAAATAGATGTCGCCGCGCCGGGTGCCCACCGCCAGACGCCCGTCCGGCAGGATCTCCAGACCGCCCGGGCGCAGCGGGACCTGGGGCGAGATCAGGATCCTGACGATGGGATAATATTTCGCCTCCTCCTCGGCGCTGCCCCACGAGGCGCCGAGGTCTTCTTGGGCAAGGAAGGCCGCCAGGAATATCGCGATCACCATTGGTACTCCACGATCAGCACCGTGCGCCCCTGCGGCAGGGTCAGGGGGATCAGGACCTCGCCGGCGTCGCCTTCGCGGACGATCCCCGGGTGATCGCAACGGAGGCGCAGCGAGTCCGCTTGAAAGGAGCGATCGGAATCCCGGGTGATCTTCTTTCCCGTGGCCGCCCGGAAATGGAACTCAGCCTGTCCTACGGGCGCTCCGAAGGTCAGGGTCCGTTTGAAGTACGCCTTGCCCTCCTTGTCGCGCAGATCCTCAAAGCGATCCTCCACGGCGATGTCGCCGTAGCGGTAGAGGAAGGTCGGCCGGCGCAGGGCGTCCAGATGATAGCCGCGGAACTGGTATCCCAGGTCCTGGGGGAATCCATGGCTGGTCTTGCCTTTGTAGGGCCAGTTGTCCTCGAGGGATTTCAGGCGGTGGAACGGGATGCCCTGCGGAAACGCCACGCGGTCCGTGCCTCGCGGCTGGAAGGAGCCCAGGTCGACGTTCGCAAATTCGCCTTTCCAAAGCAGCCGCAGCGCCATCTCCTCGGAATCGAACGCCAGGTTGAGCCGCTCCGGATAACCCACCCCGATGCCGCGATATCCGGCGGGACTCCGTCCCCGGCAGATCTCGGCGACATCGCCGACCCGGAGTTCGTTCGACTGCCGCGACAGGCCGGTCGGTTTCCGAACCCGGGTGCCGTCCTCCAGATACAGCCACAAGGCTTCGATCTGCTGCGCGGCATCGCCGCCGAGGAGCTTCGGCAGCGCCGCCTTCCCGTCGGGCCAGTAGGTGGGCATGATCACCTGCGGATGGAAGCGCGCGGGGTCCCGCAGATACAGGTGGAACCAGTTCTTCCGAAGACGCTCCGTCACGGTGACGAGGTCGACGGCGCTCACCCCGCCCGATTTCTGGCCGTTGAAGTCGTGGCAGGCGATGCAGCTCAAGCCGCCGACGCCGACCAGTTCGTGGCCCGCGTTCTTGGACAGCGGGACGTCGACGGCCGCGGGGAGCGCCGCGGGCTCCAGCGCATCCACCTTTCCAAAGAGCTCCACGAGATGCCCGACATTCGACTCGCCGAACTGCGGCATGCCCGCGTCCAGATACCCGCGCACGCGTTTTCCGCGCAGCAGCACGCCGGTGATTCCTTCGGGGGTCAGCTTCGCGCCGAGGTGGGTCAGGGGCGGCGGCAGGCGGCCCTGATCCCCCATCTCCGGCTGCGTCCCGCTGAAGAGCGGTTTGCGTTCCGGGGCGATGCCGCCGAGGCCGGCGCGGTCGTGGCAGGCGATGCAGTTGAACGTGACCAGCGTCTTCTCGAGCTGCTGTTTGTCCGGGAGCTTCGGCTGCTCCGCGCGGGGCAGCGCCGCGCCGATCCAGGCGCGCTGTTCCGCGCTCAGGTCAAACCGCGGCCACGTCCCGGAGGACCCGCCCAGGCAGCCCTTCCCGGCCTCGAGCTTAGAAAACGCCGCGGCGGCCCGGGGCGGGACCCGGAGATCGTCATGGCAGTTCGCGCAGCCGAGTTTTCCGAAGTGCTCCCGTCCCCGGGCGGCGAGCCCGGCGTCCACCTTGAGGGGCTCAAAGGCCGGGATCTCCACATCGGACACCGACAGTAGCGCCGAGGAAATGGGCTGGCGCTCGGATTTCGGGCCCGCCATCTCAAAGGAGAACTGGGCCTCCCGTCCCGTATGGAAATACGTGAGTTGCAGCTTCCGCCATCCGGCGGCCAGGTCCGCCGCGCCCTCCAGCGACTTGCCCCCGCGCCGGTCGCTGGGATCCAGCTGAAGGATCTGTTTCCCATCCAGCTTCAGCGAGCCGCCGTTCCACTTCAGGAAGAACGTGTGGCGTCCCGGGTCGGTAATCCAGATCCAGCCTTCGTAGGCGATCGCCGTGTGCTGCGACAGCTTCCCCAGGCTTGCCAGGGCGAAGTCCTTCACGTGCCCGGCCCGCTCCGCCTTCACTTTCTCGCTCTCGAGCCCCTCCCAGACCGGGCCGCGATACAGGGTGTAGGCCAGCGCGCCCGGCACGCGGGTGTCCTGCAGCAGGTAGTGCGCGATGCGGTCCAGGTCCTGCCCCGCCAGGCGCAGGTCCGGCATGCGACCGGACGGACGGCTGGCGTGCGGCTGCCGCAGGAAGTCGACGAGGCTCCGGAAGCTGTACTTCTTTTCCAGCGCACCGAGCGGAACCGAGGTCCGGGGCAGCAGCTCCGCGCCTTTGTCGTCCCGGGGCGAATGGCAGGCCGCGCAGCCCCGGGAATGAAAGAGGCTCTTCCCGTGCTCCGCGGCCACGGCGTCCGGGGCCTGGAGCGCAAACTCGCCCTTCTTCAGCGAGTACAGGAAATGAGTCAGCGAGGCGGCCGCTGCCTTCCTTCCCGCCTCGTCCAGCGACGACAGAAGGTCCGGCATCAGGGTCCCGGGTTTGACCGCGTGCGGAGCCCGGAGGAATGCCTCGAGGTAGTGCGGGTTCACCCGGGAGGCGAGCTCGGCGAGGCGCGGCGCCTTCCGGGAACGGCCCGCCAGGGACGGATCGCCCGGGTGGCAGGCCGAGCAGTTCAGCTCCTCGATGAGGACGAGGCCCTTGAGCTCCGGATCGAGCCGGCTGGAGGCCGCCCCGGGAACGGCCGGCTCCTGGACCGCGAGGGCCAGCAGGATACCCAGGACGTTGTTCACGACTTTAGGACGCCTCCGGGCATGACGCAATTGCGCCAATGCATTGCTGATTTGCGCCAATGGGGCCCTGGGACCGTCTCCTTCGGCGGGCGGAGTGGGGATCGGAGATCACGCGATGGGCGGCAATCCGTATCGGGCCAGGCTCGCATTCAAGAGCTCCGGAGAGATGTGGGCGGATCCCGCCTTCAAACGACGATAGGTTGCGCTCAAATCCGGGATCAGTTTGCGTTCAAAAGCCAACTCGAGCACACGCATGGACCCAGCGACCTTCAACCCCAATTCCCTCGCCGCATCACGAGCCGCTTTCTCATCGATCAGGACCACGTCGGCCTTCAACTCGTCGGCCAGTATGATCGTCGAGGATTCTCCGGCAGCGATGTGGCACCGGGCTTGAAGGGCCAAGATCCGGTCGCTGGCCAGGGCCGCCCGTGAATGAACGAACGAAGCACCGGCGACTTCCCTTGAGCCGGGTCTTCCCTCCCCTCGAACAACAACCTCGTCGTAGACTTGGGGCGTAATGAGAACAGTTCCGAAGAGATCCTGAAGCCGAGCAAACTCCCTCACTCCGGAGAGCAGGATCAAAGGAGAGGCATTCGATACGACGCCCGGCATGATCCCCCTCCCCCCTCAGGTCTGGAACTCTAACGAAGGATCTTGCGGTCGTCCTCCAGGTCCTTCAGACGGTAGTTGAGGTAAGTTCCGTGCTCGGACATTTTCTCAAGCAGTTCCGCCTGGGCGAGGGTTGCGAGTTCCGCGAATCGACCCAGGGAAAGTCTGCCTTCGCGGTACAACTCCAGCAACAGGAGAAAGCGGGCCTGATCCGAGGCATCCAGTCCGGCCAGGCCGGCCGTTCTGGCCACATCCTCAGGCAGCGTGACTCTCAGTTCCATACCTGATCATTCTACTGAGTTTGAGACCGCCCGCAAGTCGGAGAGATGATCGAGACCCGTGGGCCGTACAGGATTCGAACCTGTGACCTTCTGCGTGTCGAGCAGACGCTCTAGCCAACTGAGCTAACGGCCCCGGGGAAAGTGGCCCGAATTATAGCGGGGCCACCCGAGAAGTCCAGAGCCACGCGCTCCCGCAACGGGAGGCGACGATGGCGAATGGCGGCGGCGAGAACCTGGAGAGACCGGCGGGGTGCAATCTTTCCCCCTCCGGGGAGTCCAGTCCCCTCGCGGGAGGGAGCTCGGTCGCACGGGTGGACTCCCCGCAATTTTCACAGCCACCGATGGGCATCATGTTTCGCCGCTGCTGCGCGTGCAATGCGGCGCTCCCCTCCCTGGCCGTCCCCGCGGGCGACCCGGCGGACGGCATGATCTCGCACGGGTACTGCGAGCCCTGCGAGCGGCGCGCGCAGGCTGAGGTCGAGTCCTATCTCACGGCGCAGGGGCTCATGCCCCTCCCCGGAGGCGTTCAGTGATCCGCCCCCACCTGATCGCGCTCATGGTCGCCAGGGCCGAGGACGTGCGCCTCGACCCCGTCGACCTGCTCCCGGACGACTGCCTGGACTGTGCGGGCACCGGCCAGACGGTGAACCACGATTTCCCCGGGGAGCTCTTCGAGTGCCCCGTCTGCCGCGGGACGGCACGGAAGGAGGCTGCGTGAGCGACACCCAGAAGGTGCTGGAAGTCCGGCAGTCGGCGATCAACGACTTCGAACTCTGCGGCGAGCTGTTCCGCCGGAAGCACATCGAGAAACAGGCCGCGCACCCGGGGACCGCGGCCCTGCGCGGCGGCGCTGTCCATGTCGGTGCCCAGGTCAACCACGAGTCCAAGAAGAAGTCCGGGGTCGATCTTCCCAAGAAGCAGATCATCGAGGCGGCCATCGCGGGCTTCGAGGACAAGAAGGCCAAGGAGGGTTTCCGCCTCACTCCGGAGGAGATCGGGGTCGGGGTCAAGCCTACGCTGGCCCGCACGATCGACAGCGTGGTCTCGCTGACCGGCCTCTACGCCGACCAGGTCGCGCCACAGATGCAGCCCGACCTGGTGGAGCAGGACGCGGAGATCGCGCTGCCCAACGGCGTGGTCTTCCGCGGTCGCCTCGATCTCTCGACCACGGATGGGCGCATCAAGGACTTCAAGACTGCGGCCAGAGCGAAGTCCCAGAAGGACGCCGACGAGTCCATCCAGGGCACGCAATACTGGCTGCTGTACACGGCGCTCAAGGGCAAGGAGCCCGCGGGATTCGACTTCGAGTACCTGGTCGACACCAAGACCCCCAAGCACCAGCGCATTTCCACCAGCCGGAGCCGCCGCGACGTGGAGGTCCTCGTCAATCGGGCGAACGTGATGCTGCGCTCGGTCCAGGCCGGGCTCTTCGCCCCCGCCGGCGTCGGCTCCTGGATCTGCTCGAACAAGTGGTGCCCGTTTTTCAGCGACTGCGTCTACGTGAACTCGGATCGTTTGGCCGCGGCGACGGCCCAGGATTGAAAGGAGACGGACAAATGGTGAACAGCAAGATCAGCGCACAGGCCCAGCCGATGAGTGAGGATTTCGAGGAGTCGGCTCCGGGCGACCTGCTCGCGCAAGGCAAGACCCTCCAGAAGGCGGGCACCCCATTCGTGTCGGCGATCACGGTTCAGAAGCCCCGCGATCTCGACAGGATCGTGAAGGCGATCGACCGCGAGGCCGAGTACGCTGGCGACTCCTTCTACTACGGCTGGACGGACAAGAAGGGCAACCGCATCGAGGGCCCCTCGATCGGTCTGGCGAACAGCCTCGCCCGCGAGTGGACGAACTGCGCGGTGACGGTCGACTTCCAGGAGTCCGACGAGGTCTTCATCATCACCCCGCGCTTCGTCGACATCGAGAAGGGTTTCCAGTGCGAGCGGGTCTTCCGGCAGCGGAAGAATGTCGTCCAGGGGAACTTCGACCCCGATCGCAAGCTCGACATGGCCCTCCAGATCGGCCAGTCGAAGGCAATCCGCAACGTGGTGGTCAACGCCGTCCCCCGCTGGCTGGTCGAGCGGGCGATGGAAAAGGCCAAGGAGGCCGTTCTCAAGGGCATCGACCCGAACAAGCTCGGCGAGTACAAGGAGCACGTCACCACCTACTTCAAGGCCAAGGGTGTGACGGCCGAGCAACTCGTCGCCAAAGCCGGGAAGCCGATGGCCGAGTGGACCACCCGGGATATCGCCGACTTCAAGGGGGACAAGAAGGCCCTCGAGAACGGGGAGGTCACGATCTCCGAGCTGTTCCCGCCCCTCGCACCCAAGGCCCCGGCTGGCCCCATCAGCGCGAGCGATCTCCCGATCGCAGGGGTGAGTCGGGCCGCCGCCCCAGAGCCCGCCGTCCAGGACGAACCTCCCGCGCCTTCCAAGAAGGAGCACGCGCTGAAGTGCGCGACCTGCGCCTTCGGAACGGATGAGGCGCAGGCTATGGAGGACCACGTCAAGGTGGTCCACGGCGTCGGAGCGGCGCGGACCCAGAAGGCGGCGGCGCCCGCCAAGCCTGCGGCCACCGGCAAGGCGCCGGGGAGTCTGTTCACCCAGTAGCACGAGCTTCAACCGGGTCGGTCGCGACTCGCAGGGATCCCTGTGAATCCGGGGGTGGAAGGTGCCGCGGCAACCCCTGACCGACCATGTGGACGCTCGAAGAAACGAAGGAGGCAACGATGAACCTGACGACGAAGGCAATCAAGGCGAAGGATCACGAGCTGGTGCTCAAGGGTCCCACCCTCATGGTGGGCCCCAACGGCGCCGGGAAGTCAACGCTCGCGGAGGCGCTCCGCTTTCTGGCTTTGGGCTACGTTCCTGCGCTCGGGAAGCGTCCGCAGGACACCGCGGCCCTGATGAGCGGCCGCGAGATGTCCGTCACGCTCGCGATGGACGACGGCCGCAGCGTCCGGCGCTGGATCTCCCGTGAAGCGAAGGGCTTCATCCAAGGGGCGGACGCCAGCTGGATCCGCAACGGCAAGGCGACCGAGATCTCGGAAGAGATCAAGCGGCTCTTCGGCGCGGAGGACCAGGACGCGGCCGAGTGCCTGGACATCCGGGAGATCCTGGCTGCGACTCCCAACCAGCGGGCGGCCCGGCTCGAGGCGCTCGCTTCCGCCGGGCGCAAGACGGCCGCGCAGCTCGCGGAGGCGGTCGCGCGTTTCACCATCCAGCGCCTGGCTGACATCAGCGACGAGCGGATGCCCGAGGACTACATGGCCGCCATGGCGATGGTCCCGGAGAAGCAGGCCGAGGTCCTGAAGGTCGAAGCCAAGATGCTGTATTCGAAGATCTCCGACGGCGGTCTCGCCGGCGCGCTCACCTGGGCGAACGAGCAGAAGCGCACCGCCGCAGAAGGCCTCCACCGGAAGGAGCAGGCCGCCCAGGAGCTCCGGATCCGCGCCGTCGAGGTCCCCGAGCCCGCCGCGCAGGAGCTGAAGAACCTCGAAAGCCTGCGCCAGAAGCTCGACCGGGACTTCGGGGCCGCCGCGCAGGCGAAGGCGGGATACGACGCCATGATGCGCAGGCGCGAAGCGGCCTTCGACGCCGCCAAGGAGACGGAATCGAACCTCGAGCGCTGGGAGGCCTACCAGCGGAACGAGCTCGCGGGGAAGGTCAAGCAGCTCTCGGACAGCAAAGCCGCCCTGGTGAGGCTCGAGGCCGACGCCCCCGCGCCGCCCGTGCTCGAGACCGACGGCCGCATCGAAGCCCTCAGGGATTCGGCCGAGGAATACCGCCGGATGGCGATGGCGATCAAGCCCGCGCCGGAGCTCTCGACGGCCGCCGAGCGGGACGCGCTCGCCCGCATCGAGTCCGACTACGAGCGCGCGAAGGCCTCGCCCTGGACGGAGGTCGTCCAGATCGCCAAAGAGATCAGCAAGACCCTCCCGAAGGTGGCCAAGCGCCTGAAGGAGCTCGCGGGCGCCAACCAGATTGACCCGGAGACCCTCAAGGAGGAGCTCGACGCGGCAAGGGTGGCCCTCGACCAGGCCGAGCTCGCCCAGACGAAGGCGGCTGCGGCGTCCCAGAAGCAGGCCGACGAGCGCGCCACGCTCCTGGAACGCGCCAAGGACGCGGAAACCGAGGCCTCCGACCGTGAGCACGAGCTCCGGACGCGCAACGCCAGCGCCTCGGAAGCGTGGCAGGCGGCCGTGAGCAATCGGGTGGGCCAGCTCGCCCAGTTGCGTCGCGAGGTCGAAGCCCTCCAGAAGGACGTCGCCGCTTCCCAGCAGGCGATCGAGCGGGCCCGGGACCGCCATGCGGCGGCGCTGGCCGCCATCGAAGCCGCCGGAACCGACCCGGTGACCGCTCCTCCGGTCGCCTCCTCGGAGATCGAGAAGAAGCTCGCCAAGGTCCGGGACAGCCTCCGGCAGCTGCAGGAGGCTCAGGCGGTCCACCAGGAGATCCAGCGGGCCCTCGCTGCGATCGAGGATGCCCAGGCGGCCGCCAAGGTCTTCGCGGCGATCGAGTGGGCGCTATTCCGGCAGAGGCAGCACGAGATTTCTGAAGCGGGAGGCCCCCTGCTGGCCGTGATGGGAGACTTCCTCCAGGCCGCGGGGCGCGGGGAGAAGGCCTACGTCCGCGCCGGCGCCGGCCAGTGCGCGATCGGCTGGACGAAGATCGACGGCAGCGAGATCTCCGTCGAGGCCCTCTCAGGAGGGGAGTGGTGCCTGTTCACGGCCGCGCTGACCGCGGCGATCCTCATCCTGCGGAACCCGCCTATCAAGATCCTCCTCGTCGAAGCTGGCGAGGCCGACCCCGAGACGCTCAAGCAGCTCTGCGCGGCGATCAGCCACATGGCCCCGAAGCTTACCGGCGCGATCGTGATGACTCAGACCGGACCTCGGAAGGCGCCTCCCGGATGGCAATTGATCGCCTACAGCAACGCCGAGACGGCCGAAGTCGTGGAGGCCAGGTAGAGCCATGCCTGAGATCAAGCTGACCCAGGGTAAGGTGGCGCTCGTCGACGATGTGGACTTCGAGTTCCTCTCGAGGTTCAACTGGATCGCCGCTCGCGATCACAAGAAGCAAGCCTGGTACGCGCAGGCGAACACCTACCGGCCTGACGGCAAGAGAACCACGGTGTCAATGCATCGCCTCATCATGGGGAACCCTCCCGGCAAGATGGTCGACCATCGCGACGGCAATACCCTCGACAACAGGCGGCAGAACTTGCGCATGAGCAGCGCTCTGGAGAATTCCAGAAACATGCGCAGGAAGAGCACAACGAGCCAGTTCAAGGGCGTCTCCTGGGCCACCAAGGAAGGCAAGTGGAGAGCGCAAATCCGAATTGTCGGCCGCTCGCTACATCTCGGCTTCTTTGCTGACCAGAGCGAGGCGGCCAGGGCCTACAACGACGCGGCAGAAAAGCACTTCGGTGAATTCGCCAGGCTGAATGAGCCGGCAACGGCATAGGCATCGAGAAGAGGAGAACGAAATGTACGAGACGACCCTCCCTCAGCTACTCGCCGGGATCTCGGCCTTCAGCGACCGGCTGAGCGGCGCGATCGTCATGACGCCGCGGGCTCCCGCGCGCAAGCCGAAGGGGTGGGCCGTGGTCGCCTACGAGCCGGAACCCGTGACGGAGGCCGCATGAGCAAACCCATCGACGACGGTGGATCGGCGTTCCCAATGCCGACGTGCGTTCAGTGTGGCGTCCTGCATGAGCCGCACCACAAAGACTCGCTTGGGATGACCCTCCGCGACTACTTCGCCGCGAAGGCGCTGGTGTGCGCTCCAGACGGTGACCTTCGGGAGATGTGCGCTTGGGCGTTCAAGGTGGCCGACGCCATGATCGCCGAACGGAATCGGGTGCCGTCGTGAAGAAGCCCCTCACGATCTACGCGGTGTGCTGCAAGGACGGGCATGTCCACGAGGACGATGAATACTCGCTCATCGCCACTGGCAAAAACCACATGGAGGACGCCCTCGCCGCTATGGATCCGGAGTCCGAAGCTGACTGCGGCCCTCACCGCATCGCCACGCTCATAGAGCGGCGGCCAGGGAGGAAGGCGTGATCGCTCCCACCAAGAAGCCCCGCCAGCTCCGCACCTGCCGCCGCTGCGCCCACACGAGCGCGGAGCACGAGCCTAAGCGCGGAGCGTGCATCGCGTGCCGGAAGGTCTTTCCGCTGACCGAGAAGGGCGAGAGCTGGTGCACGCGTTTCCACCCGTACAAGGAGCCGACTCACAGTGGTTATCACGATCGGGGGCGGCGATGAGTCTTGCGGAGCGGAGGGGGAAGGCAGCCCAGCGCGGTCGCCTATTCGTGGCAGCGGATCTCTTTTGCGGGGGCGGCGGCTTCTCCAAGGGCTTCGCGCTCGCTTGCGAGGACCTCGGCATCCGCAACATCCGCCTGATCGCCATCAACCACAACCAGGTCGCCGTCGAGACCCACAAGGCGAACCATCCATGGGCCGAGCATCACTGCGCGCGCGTGGACCAGCTCGACCCCCGGAAGCTCGTGCCCGAAGGGCGAATGAAGATCCTGATCGCCTCCCCGGAGTGCACGAACCACGCGAACGCCCGCGGGGGGCGCCCGATCAACGACCAATCCAGGGCAACGGCGTGGGACGTCGTGAAGTGGGCGCAGGAACTCTACATCGAGACGATCCTGATTGAGAACGTCCGGGAGATCCAGACGTGGGGGCCGCTCGGGGCAGACGGCCACCCACTCAAATCGAAGAAGGGTGAGATCTTCAAGGTCTGGACGGAGGCGATCCGGACGTGCGGCTACAAGCTGGAGTACCGCATCCTCAACGCCGCGGACTTCGGTGGAGCGACGACCCGCCAGCGATTCTTTCTCATCGCCCGTCGTGGCAACAAGCCGATCCGCTGGCCTGAACCGAGCCACGCGAAGGACGCGGACAAGACCGGGGACCTGTTCCGGGGGCTCAAGCCCTGGCGCGGCGCCCGCGAGGTCATCGACTGGAGCCTGAAGGGTCGGAGCATCTTCGACCGGAAGAAGCCTCTCGCGTCCAACACGCTCAAGCGGATCGAGGCGGGGCTTCGGAAGTTCGGAGGCGCTGCTGCCGAGCCGTTCATCGTGATCCTCCGGGGCACTCAGAAGGACCAGATCGAGAACAGCGCCCGGCCCGTCGCCCAGCCGATGCCCACCGTGACGGCCAGCGGAACGCATCTGGGGATGGTGGAGCCGTTCGTCCTCCAGCAGCAGAGCGGCGGCGTCCCACGGTCCACGAAGGACCCGCTCCCGGCGATCGCGTCGAAGGGGGCTCAGGCTCTCGTGCAGCCGTTCATCGTCCCGTTCTTCGGCGAGCGGAAGGGTCAAACCCCGCGCACACACGACGTCAACGAGCCCTTGCCGGCCGTGACGAGCCATGGGGCCGGGGCCCTGATCGAGCCCTTCCTTGTTCAGCCCAACCACGGCGGCGGCCCGAGCGGGCGCATCCAGTCCCTTCAGGATCCACTCAAGACGATCACGACGGAGAACTGCCACGCGCTCGTTCAGCCCTTCCTCGTGAAATACAACCGCACCGGCAAGGCCAACTCGATCGACAAACCAATGCCCACGGTGACCAGCGTCGACCGGCTGGGGCTGGTCGAGCCCGCTGGCCGCCTGGACATCCTGTTTCGGATGCTGGAGCCGCACGAGCTCGCGCGGGCCATGGGCTTCGAAGGCTACGAGTTCACCGGCAGCAAGAAGGACAAGATCCGGATGATCGGCAACGCGGTTGAGGTCAACACGGCCAAGGCACTGATCGGAGCGATCCTCGGGAAGTAGCACTCTGGGAATAGGCGGAAGAGGGGCACGGCACTGGGGTTGAGAGGCGGAACGGTGGAGAGAGAGATGGCGCGGAGTACAGACCGGGTAACTCGGCACACCGCCGAAGCTGCGAGAGAGGGCGAGATCGGGTCCAACCCGCTTGTCCGTGGTAGCGCTTCGTCGGCGTCCCCCGCGTGCCCCAAGTGCGGCGGCAAGAAGTTTAGACCCCTCAACAGCTCCGACACCCACCAGCGCTACGAGTGCTCGGATTTCAACTGCATGGAATCTTTCGCGGTGCCGATCGCTGGCGCGATGGCAGCGCTGGCGGCCCGGAAGGAAGAAGGGGAGGCGAATCCTATGGCGAAGGTCAGCAAGGCTTTGAAGTGCGACGCCTGCGGCAAGGCGTTCGCTCACCAGGCGTGGCTCGAGAAGCACGCGGGAAAGTGCACGGGGGGGGGTGCACCTGTGCAGCGTAAAGCGCGGAAGGTGGCCGAGGCCAAGCTCACGGTCGGCAGCACTGGCGGGGACGCGGTCGTCACCCTCTCGCCGCGGCCGAGCTACATCGGCACGCAACTCACCCAGAAGGACATCCTACTCGGGCAGCTCCGCGAGAAGCTCGATCGAGCACGGAAGGACGTCGTCGAGCTGAAGACGCTCATCGACGCGGTGGAAGCCGTCGAGGTGGGCCCGGTCCCTTTCGACGGCAGCAGGACCCAGAGGGAGAGCGCGTAATTCGCGACCTGCTGCCGATGCTGATGAAACTCGCCAAGCGCAGGAGGGCCTTCGGGGCCGTCGACCACGAGGACCTGGTGCAGGATGCCTCGATCGCGGTCCTCCGGGCCCGGTCGAAGTTCGACCCTTCCCGCGGGGTCAAGTGGAAGTGGTATGCCGCGCGCCGCGCCTCGGGGTCGATGCTCGACAGCCTGCGGCTCAACGATCACGTTCCACGCCTCGAGCGTGCCCGGGCGCGCAAGGACGGCCGCGAGCTCCCGGTGGTGCTGTCGTTTGACCGCCAGCCGATCCAGGTCAACGAGCAGGGTGGCGCGAAGGCCATCCGGTACGACCAAGCCGAATCGAATGACTTCTGGGGCTGGGCGTCCCGCATCGGCGGTCCAGTCCTCAATCTCTATTTCCGGCAAGGCCTGACGCTCAAGGAAGCCGGGCGCAAACTCGGCCTCTCGGAATCCCGCGCCTGCCAGCTTCTCGCTCGCGGGCTGAAGAAGCTGAAACGATTTCTGAAGGAGACGGCATGAATACGTTCGGCAACCTGGTCCGCGGCCGCAGGCTCCAGCGAGGCCTCGGTATCGACGCCCTGGCCAAGCGCCTCGGCACGACCAAGTCTTACGTCTCAGGTTGGGAGACGGGCAAGGTCAACCCTCCTCGCCACACCCTGCTCGACCGCCTGGCGAAGGTCCTGGACCTGGACAAGCTGGACCTCCAAGAGCTTGCCCTCGTCGAGAAGCAATCCCCCGAACTGCGGGCCCGGCTGCGTGCGCGCCTCCAGGGCTCGAACCCGCTCTTCAACGCGACCGTCACGCAGACGCACGTCGAGATTCCCGAGAAGAAGAAGGAGGCCGTATGAGCCCGAAACAGCAGAAGCTCCCTGGGTTCACCGAGGCTCAGCACGACGAGATCGAAGCCGCCATCGACGGCTACCAAGGCGCGAAGGACCGCCTCGACGCGGCGAACGTCCCCCTCAAGGAAGACGTCCTGCGCGCCACGGAAGCGCTCGTGGACGTCATGCGGAAGTACAAGCGCAAGGACATCATCATCGAGGGGCGGCAGGTCACCGTGCTCGACCTGGTCAAGATCAAGGTCAAGGGGCGCAGGACGGCGAAGCGGGAGGAGGGCGCATGAGCACCCTCCGCGACATCCCCGAGGGCCTCAACGAGGCCGCGATCCGGAAGGCGTGGGCGCACGGGGCCAACGTCTGCCGCCAGCACGACGAGGCCAGCGGCGGCCCCAAGGCGCAGGCCGTCGCGCCATCCGACGCCAAGGAGCCCCAGATTCAGGGAATTATCGCCGTGCTCGAGGTCATCGACGCGGCCAGAAAGAAGGGGAAACGGTGATGGGCACGATTCATTGCGGCAAGACCGTCAGCCCGGGTAGTCGCTACGACAAGTTCCTGCGCTTCCTGGAGGCCCGTGGCGAGGCTGGAGCGACCACGCGCGAGATTCAACAGGGTGCGCCGGTCTGCAACGTCTCTGCGACCGCTTCCGAGCTCCGGGCGATGGGCTACCCGGTCTCGCCGGCCGTCCTCGAGCGCGTGTCAGAGGAGGGCACCAAGGTCTACCGCTACTGGTTCGGGCAGAAGGGCGTCCAGCGGGACCTGTTCGAACAGAAGAGAGGGGCATAAATGGCTTTCGAGATTCCCATCGACCTGGACTATTTCGATCACCCCAAGGCGCTGCACCTGATCGAGATCCTCCGCAAGCCGGAGGCCGACGTCTACCCCATCCGCCTATGGCGCTGGGCGGCGAAATACGCCCGCGACGGCGTGATCCCCGCGGATACCTCGGTCATGGAGCGCGGCGTGCGCTGGAAGGGTAAAGCGGGCGTTCTGCATGCCGCCCTGGTCACCGCCGGGTTCCTCAACAAGGACGGCCTGACCATCCACGATTGGCAGGAGTACGTGGGCAGGGCCATCATGCTTTACGAATCCAAGAAGAAGAAACAGAGGGACATCTACGACAAGATGAGGGGAATAATTCCGGAAGACGGACGGAAGATCGTCGGAATTCTTCCGGAAGAATGTCGGAAGACTTCCGGAATATCGAGACCTACCCCGGATACCCCGGAAGCCCCCGATACCCCGGATACCCAGGATAGGGGGGAGCGGGGCCCCATCGGGGGGCCCAAAGACCCCCCCGTTTCTGCTTCGCAGGGGGGCGACGGGGTGTCCAAGGCTCCTCCGGACGTCGCCCAAGGGCCGGAAACGCCCCAAGGACCGCCTGAATCAACAGGCCCCAAGCAGGACCGCAAGGATCCCCTCCGGAGTCTCAAGAAACGCGCCAAGGACCGGAAGGTCTACGCGGCCTCTCCGAAGCAGCTCGACGAGATCCTGACGAGCTGGGAGGCCAGGGACGGGGAGGTCTCGGTCATGGCGGCCCTCGACGCCGGGGTCGGACAGGACATCCTGAAGCTCTTCGACGCCTCGGGCAAGGGTCCAGGACCCTACCGACCCCCGAAGCCCAGGACGAACCCCTGCGGCATGTGCGATGGGACCGGCAAGGTCGCGGACCTGGCGAAGAGCACGGCAATCCAGACGGTGCTCAAGCCGTGCGGGACCTGCAACGGGACCGGGAAGGGCAAGGTCTGACGATGGCCCATTGGATCAGCAGCCGGCGCGGCCCACCGAAGCCGCCCCAGTGCTCCGTGTGCGGGGACGCAGGGACCGTGCCTGGCGAGCCGGTGAAGCACGCGAACGGGGTGACGTACCCGACGCGGATCCCGTGCGTGTGCAGGGATCGGAAGGCGAAGGCGGCGCCAGCGAAGTTGGACCACGCACAGCGAGCGGCGGGAGAGCGTGAGGGGGACGAGTGAACAACCCCGGACAGCCAAAAGGGGAAGCGCAGCTCCACACCACGGCCGCCGTGATCTGCGCCGTGTGCTCGCACCGCTGGACGGCGGTGGTCGAGGGGCTCTGGCTTGGAGATCCGGCGCTGGAGTGTCCGGAGTGCGAGACGTTTGCAGGAATTGTTGCGGAGGATTCAGAATGAAACTGACCATTGGAACAACCAAAGAGCGCGGCGTCCCGTTCGGGTTGCCGTCGGATTTCGTGGCGCGGACGCTGGCAATCATCGGCGCCCGCGGCTCTGGCAAGAGCACGGCGGCCACCGTGATCGCGGAGGAGTTGTGCAAGCAATCCCTCCCGTGGATGGCGCTGGATCCGGTGGGGGTCTGGTGGGGCCTCCGCGCCGGCGCGCGCAGCGGGTCGAAGGGCTACCCGGTGGTGGTCTTCGGCGGGGCTCGCGGCGACCTCCCGCTCGACAAGGGCAGCGGGCGGAAGATCGCGGAGGCCTGCATCGAGGCGGCCGTCTTCGCCGTGATCGACCTATCCCAGCACTCGAAGACCGTCTGGCGCATGATCGTCCGGGACTTCATGGGCGCCCTCCAAGAGCTGCGCCCGCAGCAGCCCCGCCACGTGTTCCTCGAGGAGACACCCGAGTTCATCCCCCAGAAGGCGAGTCACCAGCTTGGGGAGGAGTGCAAGGAGATCTGCGAGCGCCTGGTGCGCCTGGGCCGCAACTGGGGCTACGGCGCCACGCTGCTCTCGCAGCGGCCGGCGACGATCGACAAGGACGCCCTTTCGCAGGTCGACAACCTCCTGGTGATGAGGACCTCCGGAGCGCACGATCGGAAGGCGCTGCGGGAGTGGATCCAGGCCCACGCGATCGAGGCGGATCTCGACAAGGTCCTCGACTCGCTGGCCTCCCTGCCCGACGGCGCGGGGTGGCTTTGGTCACCGCAGTGGCTCAAGATCCTCGAGCAGATCCAGATCCGGCGGCGGGAGACGTTCCATCCCGGCGAGACGCGCACCGTGGGGAGCAAGGCTCAGGCCGTCGAGCTCGCCGACGTGGGGGACTTCGTCGCCAAGGTCCGCAAGGAGCTGACGAAGACCACGGTGAGCGTCCACGTCCAGGGCGATCTCCCCAAGAACCCGAAGGCCCGCAATGCACTGCTCGGTATGGTCCAGCTCGCGGCCGCGGCGCCGCCCGTGGCCTTCCCCGCCACCGAGCGACACATCCAAGAGCTGACCCTGCAGCGGGACCAGGCTCAAGCGATCGCGCACAACCTCAAGCAGGATCTGATCGGCGAGCGCCAGCACCGGATGCAGGCTGAACGCCGCCTCGACGCTGTCCGGAAGAACCTCCAGCCTCAGTACGACGCCCTGCGCGCGCTGTTCGAAGATCTCGGCGAGAAGGCTTCCAGCGGCGCCGCCGTCGACCGCACCGTCTGGGAGCCCTGGCTGGCGAAGGCCGGGCAGCGCGGATGCAAGCGCATGCTCGAGGTGCTGATTGATCGCGGCTCGCTCACTCGAAACCAGCTCGGGACGCTCTCCGGAGTGGCCGCCGGCAAGAGCACCTTCCGCGCGTACGTGTCCTGGCTGAGGAAGAACGGCCTGGTCGACACCGAGGGGGAGAACATCCGCCTGCGGGCGGTGTAGGGCGTGGCCATGAACAATCACAACGACCCCATGCGCTCGGGCCGCTGGAACGCGAAGGACGTTCTCGCTGACCTCCGTGCCGAGCGCCGCAGGAACTGGAAGCTCGCGAAGGATCTCGGGCTCGTGCTCGCGATCTGGCTGACGTGCGCGGTGCTTTGGTTGGTTTGGGAGTGGGCGGGGGCCTGATGAAATTTGATTGGAGGATGAAATGCTGACGCACTTGGAATTCGAGCAGGTCAAGCGGGCGCTGGAACGGATGCGGAGCGAGAGGAACAGCAGCGAGCAAGTGGAACGAAAGGACGTGATCGACATCCTGATCCCCTACGTCGAGGGCTACAAGGCCCCGGATCCGCACGGGCCTGTGATCACGTTCGGATCGACGGAGGGAAAATGAGGACCAAGCTCGACCCCACGCGCTGCCTCGCAATCCTCGTAGTCGTTTCGATCATGGCCATGCTTTGCCTGATGCTGGCGGTGGCGGTGACGCGGTGATTATCGCCTGCGCGGCCCTGATCATCTGGTGCCTGATCCTGACGTTCGTGACGTATGGCCAGTGGGACACCATCAAGACGCTGGTGGCGCGCGAGGAGCTGAGCGACAAGCTCCACCGCCAGCAGCAGGCGATGTTCGATCAGCTCGACCGAGACATCACGCGGCTGGAAGATCGGACGCGGGAGGTACGACCTTGAGCACCTTAGATCGGTCCTGTTTCTGCGGGGGCTGCAGCTCATGCATGATCTGGCAACTGACGAGAGAGCGTGATGAGGCGCACAAACACGTTGCCGAGTTGCGGGCCGCTCTCGAGCTGATCCGCACCATCGCCGACGAGTACCCGTCCGAAACGCACGACGAGCTACTTGCGCGTTCCGCCATCATCGCTATGAACGCGGTGATGTTGACCCCGGTCGATGCGATCTGCCTGCAGAAGGCCCGACGCGCGGTCGTGGAGGCGGCGCGCAAAGTCGACGTCGCGGAAACCATGGCGCAACAGGATCTCGTCGCCGCCGTCGCCGCCCTCGAGAAACTGGAGGCCCCATGCCCGCCCAAATGATCGTGGTCAAGCCCTGCCCCTTCTGCGGCGCCCTCCTCTGCGACGAGCAAAGCGCGGGCGACGGCAAGGGCGGCATGTCGCACTGGATCTACTGCCGTGCCTGCGGTGCGAGCGGGCCTTGCGCGGACTCGCGGGACGAGAGCTGGGTGCGCTGGCAGGAGAGGGGGAAACGATGAGGGAGCTCTACGGAGTGAGGTGCAGTACCCCGAGTCTATCGCTCTACCATGGCGAGTGGGCGACGGAGGCTGAAGCCTGGAAGGCCGCGCGGGAATACGACGACCAACATGCGCCCGGCTGCGGACAGCATTACGTGGTGAAGCTGGTCGAGCAGCCAGCGGGCGTGGCGCCCAAGGCTCAAGAGAAGAGCGGGGTACACACGTCTGAACGGGTCCACCTATACCCAGGGGCAAACCCCCGCCCAGGCACCATGGCCGCAGTGATTTGGCTCGAAGGGTCCACGTTGAAGATCGAGCTGCGCCATGAGGCCGCGTGGGACGTGGAGATCCAAGGCCTTCAGCCACGATCCCTGAAGGTGAGCAGATGACCCCCTGCCAGCGCTGCGACCAGCCGATCAAGGGCAACGTCCAGCACGCGAGCACCGAGGAGTGCTTCAAGTGGATGCAGGCGACGCTCGCCGAGGTGCGCTTCGCGTGCCTCACCGTCGAGCGCGGGATCGCGGAATGCCAGATGGCGAAGCACTTCCCGTACAGGCCGGCCGGCGGGAGCGATTACTGCTGGCGAGACGGCATCAAGGCCCTGACCGGGGTGCTGGTGATTTCGCAGATCGTCGGAGGAGAGAGGAAAGCATGAAGATGGCGCGAGCGCTTATCCACACGCGCCTCCCGCGCGCGAGCGAGGCGCAGCTCCGGCAGTTCGAGTCTCGGTGCGATCAGAACGAGATTCGGCAGCTCTGCGAGAAGGAGATCGACCTCGACGAGACGCTCACGCTGTACGCGATCTGGTCGACCGGCTGGTGGCAGACGCTGCACGAGATCGACAAGGTGCGCACGGAGTTGATTCGGGTTAGGCGGAGGATGGTTGAGGCGAAGGAGGATTGATGGGAAGGACGGTGTTGGATCAGGATCTCGACGTGCTGGACCTCAATACGAGGACCAAGAACGCGCTGCGCGGAATCAGCGTGAACAGCGTCCGCGAGCTCGTCATGGTCGACGAATTGAAGATCAGGGCCACGCGGGATATCGGTAAGGCTGCTCTCGCGAATGTGAAGACGGCGCTGGCCCGGCACGGACTGCGCCTGGGCATGGAGCGCGAGATCTCACGCATGGTGGACGAGGCGATTGAGAGGCGAGGCCGCTGAGCGGCCGTAGTTGGAGAGAGCGATGGGAAACACGAAGGACGAAACCAGAGAAGACGCGCGCATCCCGCTGCGGATCCCGAAGGACGTCTACCTCGCTGCCAAGAAGATCGCCGCCGACAAGGGCCAGAGCTTCAACTCCTGGCTCTGCGGCGTGGTCGATGAGGCGCTGAACAGAGACGCGCGGGTCGTCCCTTTCAAGCGCTCGTGATGTCATTTTGGCGTCAATCTGACGCCAATTTGACGCCACTTTTGCCCCAGAGGCACTATCGCCGTAGGTTGCCCATCCCGCAAGGGATACGGTCCATGACGCATGGACGCGAGCGACGGAGACAATCATAAAGGGAACGGTTCCGTTCCCATGCCCGTCTCGCTGCCGTCCACCTCCCCGGCGAGCGGCCACGGGCAATCGCCCGAGCCGCTCGTCGTGGTCGACTCACCCGCGCGAGATCCCAAGACCGGCCGCGTCCTCCCGGGACATTCGCTCAACCCCAAGGGCAGGCGGCCGGGGATCCCGAATCGGAACGCCGAGCTCGTCAAGGTGCTCAACACCACCGAGATCCGCGAGGCGTGGAAGCTTGCGAAGTCGCGCGCCGCGAAGGGCGAGACGGCCCTCATGGAATTCATGCTCGACCGGGCATTCCTCAAGCAGACGCCCGAAGCCGCGGGGATCGCGATCAACGTGAATCAGGCCAACAGCCAGACCAACAACCATTCGGAGACGCATGTTCGCATTGGAGAACTCCTCCGAGACGGAGAGGGCCGCGATGCGCTGGCTCGCCTCACTGAACGAGCGGCAGCTTGCGGCGCTTTCACCGGGGAACCTCGGCATGTACGCCAGTAAGGGCCGCTGGAAACTATTCCAGCATCTGGCGCTCTACAACCGCATCGCGCTCGCGATCGCGGCGAGCTTGGTCTCCAACGTCTTCATCGAGGTCCAGCCTCAGACCGGCAAGAGCCAGTTCTGGTCGAAGATCCTCCCGGCGTGGATCCTGGGCACGCGCCCGGAGACGCGCGTCGGCGTGTGCTCCTACGAATCCAGCTACGCGGCCAACTGGGGCCGCGCCACGCGCGACCTGCTCGAGGAGCACGGCCGCAAGGTCTTCGGTATTGGCGTCCGCCAGGACAGCCGCGCCGTGGACGAGTGGAACCTTGATGGCCACGACGGCGGAATGATCACGGCCGGGGTCGGCGGCCCCCTCACCGGCCGGCCGCTCGACATCGGCATCATCGACGACCCGATCAAGAACGCCGAGGAGGCTTCATCCGACGCGCACCTGGCGAAGATCTTCGACTGGTACGACTCGGTGTTCTCCACGCGCTTCCACGAGGGCGGCGTCAAGATCATCCTCATGACCCGCTGGTCCGAAAAGGACCTGATCGGGCGCATCAAGGAGCGCGCGAAGGAAACCGGGGAAAGCTGGCTCGAGATCCGGCTGCCCGCGATCGCGGAGGAGGACGAGCGCTTCGAGCTCACCCTCCCAGACGGTCGCGTGGAGGATCTCGGCTGGTCGCGCAAGAAGGGCGAGGTCCTCTGCCCAGAGCTCTACAGCCAGAAGACCATGCAACAGCGCGAGGCCAACACGC
The DNA here is from genome assembly GCA_964619955.1 of uncultured Planctomycetales bacterium. Taxonomy (GTDB): domain Bacteria; phylum Planctomycetota; class MHYJ01; order MHYJ01; family JACPRB01; genus JACQFK01. Next base: position 166,351 of record CAZUJF010000003.1, on the reverse strand, counting down.
TGCCCTTCTGGTGGGCGACCCTCTACCAGCAGCGCCCGTATCCGCGCGAAGGCGGCGAGTTCAAGAGCCACTGGTTCCAGATCGTCGACGACGTTCCGCCCTTGGAGCTCGTGTGCCGCTCCTGGGACCTCGCTGGCACCAAGAACAAGTCCGCAGCCCAGACGGCCGGCGCTCTCATCGGGCGGACCGGCGCCGGCGACAACCGGAAGTATTGGATCACCGACATCGTGGCCGACTGGTGGGCGAGCGGCGAGCGCGACAAGGAAATCAAGCAGACCATGACGACCGACGGTCGCGGCGTGAAGGCCATCGTCGAGCAGGAACCAGGCTCAGGCGGCAAGATTCAGGCAGAGGCGATCGAGCGCATGCTTGACGGCTGGTCCACCGAGATCGTGGTCGCCGGCAGCGAAGGCTCGAAGCTCCTGCGCGCGGATCCGCTCGCGTCGGCCGCTCACGCCGGGAAGGTGTTCCTCAAGCGCGCCCCTTGGAACGCGGTGTTCCTCGACCAGGTCCGCCGCTTCCCCGGCGGGAAGCCCATCGACATGGTCGACAGCGTCGCGCAGGGGTTCAACTACCTCGCGGCGACCGACGACGGCGTCGTCATCCCGTCGACCTACGACCCCGCGGACGACCTGCCCGCACCCGGGAGGTGGGCGTGATCCGCTCGCTCTGGTCTGGGCTCAAGGGCCTCCTGCCGCTGTCGCTGGCAGCGACGGCCGGACAACCGACGACCGGCGATCTACTGGTCTCCGGCCCTTCAGGAGGCGAGCTCTCGGGTCGCATCAGCGCCATCATCGGAGAGTTCGATCCGCACCGGGTTACGACCGATCGGATGCTGCAGATGCGCAACGATCCGGCCGTTGCCTTCGCCACCGCGATGGTGCGCGCGCCCATCATCAACCTGAATTGGCGCGTCGATTCCCTCGACCCGAAGATCGGGGCCTCCGTGGATGCCGCGCTGCGGCCCAAGATGCGCTCGCTCCTGAAGTCCCTTTCGAACGCCCAGCCGCTCGGCTTCAAGGTGGTCGAGAAGGTCTGGAAGGCGGGACCGCTCTCCTACCAGGTGGACGGCCAGGATGGAAAGCCGAAGACTGAGACGCTCCCCTTCGCCTGGAGCTACGAGCGCTTCAAGTCCATCGACGGGCGGACGCTGACCCTCATTGCCGACGAGATGTCCGGCGAATTCCTCGGCGTGCGGCAGACCGGCAGCGGCCCCAAGGAGCGCACGGCCTCCGCTCAGCAGCTCATCATTTGGAGCTTCCGCAATGAGGACGTCGACGGAGACCTGAGGGGCTACCCGCTCTACTTCCAGATGTACTCCCCTTGGCACTCCAAGCAGCGCAACAAGATGTCCAGGGACGTCTATCTCGAAAAGAACGCCGATCCGATCCCGATCGGCCGAGCTGTCATCGACCAGGTGCGCGACGAGAAGGGCTCGTCGCGGGACGGCTATTCTCACATGCGCCGCGTCATGAACACGCGCGACGCCGGCGGGAAGGTCATCCTCCCCAGCAAGCGGGACGAGAAGACCGGCCAGTACCTCTTCGACATCGAGTATCGGGAGAACACGGGGAAGGCCGCCGACGTCTACCAGGTCGCCATCGACAAGGACAACGTCGAGATCATGCGTGCGGCGGGCATCACCGACGAGGTGGGCACGTCTCAGGAAATGGGCGGACGGGCACGGTCCGAGACCCACGCGGACACGTTCTCCGAAATGTCGCAGGCCGCCGTCGACGAGCTCGTCGAGGAGGTCCTCCCCCAGGCCGTGGACGACTACGTCCGCCTGAATCACGGCGAGCAGGCCCTCCGGGAATCCAAGACGCGGGTCGTCAGCGGAGGGATTTCCCGGAGCGTCATCGAGGCCCAGAGGGAAATCCTCAAGGCCGTCATGGACGCCGAGGCCATGCACCAGGCGGACGGGAAGTTCATCCCCCTCTGGAAGCGCATCGACGCCGTGGCGATCTGCAAGACCCTCGACGTCCCGCTTCGGCCCGAGGACGAGGTTGAGCCGGAGCCCGCGCCCGAAGAGCCAAATCCAGAGCACTTAGGCGAGGTCATCACGAAGGAAGACGAGGAAGTCGTCGCGAAGGAACTGGCGCGCATTGGCGCGCTTGAGGAATAGGAGAGCCAGATGGGCCGAGTGAGAGACGCAGGGAACAAGAGCTACGGATCGGTCCGCATCGCGGACTTCGCCAACCTCCTCGACGGTGAAGTCATCACCATCGGAGCCAAGATCTTCGAGTGGGACGACGACGCCACGGTCTCCGGCAGCAACATCGCCGTCGACATCGGCGTGAGCGACGCGGAGTGCATCACCAACCTGCGCGATCAGATCAATGCCGAGTACCCGTCGACGCTGGTCGCCTACGTGGATCCGGTGGACACGAAGACCCTGCGCATCGAGGCCATGGAAGCGGGCGGCCTCGGCAACCTGGTCTTCACGACCACCATGCTCGACGCGAACAACATCATCGCGGCGGTCTCCGGTGCGCTGGCGGACGGCGGCGCCGACGAGAACCGCGCTCGCGCGAGCGGGGTCTACGTCGTCACCGCCCTGGACGTGCTGGCGACGAGCCTGATGATCCCGACGCCTTTCGCCGCGCCCGCCCTGGGGAATCTTCGGGTCGTCTCGTCGGCCGATGTCCCGAAGTACATCACCAGCAAACCCACGATCTCAGGCACCCGAATCAAGATCACGGACAACGGCGCCACGGTGCTCGCCGCCGGCGACAAGGTGACCTGGGAGGTCTACACCGCGGCATAGCTGACCTGTTTCCGTCCTGCGGGACGGCTGTTGATACAAGGAACCAAGGAGGAACCAGATGAAGAACTATCCGGTCATGGTGGACGACGTCGCAGCCCTTCGTGCCAACGGCGTCAAGTCCACGCGGCGGCTGTACATCGTCAAGGAAACGGGCGATCTGTACCACCTCGATCTCGCCAGCACCGACGCCGACGACGGCCGCCTGGTCATCAAGCCCGCCTGGGCGGGCGTGGGCGCGGGCCGGCTCCTCATCTTCCAGAGCGGCGCGGCGCCCCAGGACGAGGGCCAGAAGGCCCAGAACATCCTGCGGATCGCCTCCGTGGGCAAGAGCACCGAGACCGTCACGATCGGGGCGGACGTCTACGAGCTCGCCACCAACGACGCTCTCGACGTCACGGGCGCCCGGATCCCGGTCGACGTCAGCGGAGGGGCCACCGTCAAGGCCCGAGGCCGCATCACCATCTCCACGGGGGTTCCCGACCCGGACGACGAGGTGGAGGTCGGCGGCAAGACCTACACGTTCAAGGCCGCCGTCACGGGCGGCGACAACGTGGACGGCAACGTCAAGATCGGCGGAACGATCGAGGCCACGATCGACAACCTGGTCGCCGCGATCAACCTGACCGGCGGCGCCGGCTACGCCGCGGCCATGACCGCCCACACGACCGTGACGGCCATCAAGAGCGGCACCGACAAGGTGCTGCCCCAGGCGATCAATGGCGGCACGATCGGCAATGCCATCACGCTCTCGAAGACCGGGACCAACCTCGCGGTGGACGCCGCGACCCTCGGCACGGAAGTCCTGGGCGTCGACCCCAGCGCGGCCAACGTCTGCGACGCACTGCTCGCAGCCATCAACGCGAGCGCCACGGAGGCCGTCGTGGCGCGCAAGATCAGCAACAACGAGCTGCAGCTCCTGGCCGACGCAGTCGGAGTCGTGACCATCGCCTGCACGGAAGGCCTCACGGGCGCCAACAACGGCTGGGCCGCAGCCGCAATGTACGGAGGCCGCGCGGCGGGCGCCCGGAAGTTCCAGGCCATCACCCGCGTCCCCACGGCGGTCGAAGTCGCGCTCGGCAACATGCACTTCGAGCTCAACTTCACCCCCGCGATGGTCTTCGTCCGGATCAAGCCCACCGCGACCCCGAATGCCGCCAAGGCCCACGACGGCGGCGTGACCATCTCGACGACCCACATCAAGGTCGACAACGCCGGATCGACCGACTGGGCGGAGACCGACACCATCGAGGTCCTGGCCTTCCAATAACCCCATGACGATCGCGAGAGACCTCCAGGTGCTCCTCGGGAGCGACGGCAACGTCGCAGCCCTGGAGCGTCTCTACGATCGCATCATCGCAAGCATCCTGCGGGAGCTGGCCTCCGGGGTGTCCCGCCCCGGGGCCGCTCGCGCGCGCGAGATCCTGATCCGGATCCGAGAGCTGGCCGCTGAGCTCAACCCGCGCCGAGACAGCCAGGTCCGCGACTGGATCCGCCGGGAGCTGGCGAAAGCCTTCATCCTGGGCGACAGGGCCACCGCACGCGAAATAGAGCGCCAGCTGGACGACGCCGGCGCCGAGCGTGTCGGGGATCTTCAGGTGAACCGGACCTTCTCCGTCGTCAACTCCACCGCCCTGAGCGCCATGATGGCCAGCATGACGGCTCGGCTCGAGGATGCCCACCGGCAGATCCTCCAGACTTCCGGCCTCGTGATCCGCAACACCCAGCTCCGGGCCCAGACCAACCAGGAGGTCCGGGAGCACATCGTCGACGGCATCATCCGCGGCTCCACGGGCCGCCAGGTGTCCAACGACATCGCCAAAGCCATCCTCACCGGCCGGGTGAGCCCGGAGGCGGCCGCCCGCATGCGTGCCGCGGGCCACGCTGGCGACATCGAGCTTTATCGCCAGCTGGGCCAGCAGAAGGACTTCATGCTTCAGGTCGGGGGCTGGCGCGGGACGGTGCGCACCTACTCCAACCTGGTCGCCCGGACCATGAGCCGCGAGGCAGCGAGCGTCGCAACGATCGTGCGCCTGCAGCAGAGCGCGATCTTCCACGTTCAGGTGAGCGATACGATGCCCGACGAGCCCGACGTGTGTTCCCTGTTCGCGGGCAACGTCTACTACACCGGCGCCGGCGAAGACCCCCTCGGCTTCCCCGCCTACACGTCCATCCCGGGCGGCAAGATCCCGGGCCACCCGCACTGCCGCCACGTCCTCCTCCCGTGGGTGGCAGCGCTCAAGACGAAGCCGTTCACCGACGAGCTGCGCATGAACGTCTTCGCCGCGCAGGAGTTCTTCGGCGCAACCACGCAGGAGGCCTCCAAGCGCATCCGTGAGCTCGTGCACTCCGGCGGAATCGCCGCCATCCACAGATTCAACCCGCGCCTCTTCGGGGTAAAGCCCGGCGGCGCGAAGGAGAAAGCCGCATGAGCAAGAAACAGATCCTCCTGTACCGCGGAGACGCTTTCCAGTCAGGCGGCTCGGGCCGGTTTGCGAAGGACGTCATCAAGGACGGCAACTGGATCCACCCGGCCACCGGCAAGCCCGTGGTGGTCACGGCCGAGCGCCGACAGCGCCTCGCCGCGAACACGCAGAAGCTGCTCGACGGCGGGACGAAGATCCCCTTCCGGGACGGGCACCGCAACGACGCGAAGGCGAACCTCGGCTACTGGCCCGGCCCGGTCATGGCCCACGGGGATGCCGTGATCGCGATGGTCGAGCCCACGGACAAAGAAGCCCTCGGCAAGATGCGCGACGGCTCGATCGCCGACGTCTCGGTCGTGATCGAGTTCGACTACACGGACTCCAAGGGGCAGCACTTCGACGAGGTCATCACCGCGATCGACGCGACGTCGTTCCCCGTCATCACCGGCCAGAAACGGTTCCTCGAGTTCTCGCGTTCCGCCGAGGAGCGCGGCGAGGACATCTACATCCACGAGAAACTCGCGGGCATTTTGCCCGAGGGAAAGGAGAAACGCATGGATCCCAAGAAGTTGGCCCTCGCCCTCGGGCTGCCCGAGGACAGTGACGAGGCCAAGATCATGGCCGCGCTCCAGCAGCGCGAGGTGGATCTGAAGGCCTCCGCGGAGAAGGCGAAGGCCTTCGAAGGCCTCTCGGCGATCAAGCCCCAGGAGCTGCAGGCCCATGGCCTCGAGCTCAAGGACGGCAAGGTCGTGAAGCTCACGGTCGTGCCCAACGACGAGCCCGCGTCCGTGAAGGCGCTCCGGGAGGAGCTCGAGGCCATGAAGAAGGCCCAGGCCCTCTCCAGTCACGAGGCACTCCAGAAGGCCGTGGAGTCCAGGGTGCTGGGTCTCCAGCTCCCTCCGGCGGGCAAGGCGATCACCGATCGCATGCTCGCGCGCGTGAACCAGGCCCAGACCCTGATGCTCTCCAGCCAGTCGGCCGAGGGCGTCAAGAACGTCGCGAAGATCATGGAGGACACGGGCAAGGACCTGGTCGAGCTGCTCGGCACCCTGCCCAAGCAGGGGCAGAAGCTTTCGAGCGAGCCCTCCGACTCCGAGAAGGCCGCCGAGGAGCTCTCCCAGAAGAAGTCCGACGAGATCGTCGAGCGCACCCAGGGCAAACCCGCGGCCAAGAAGTAGGACCGTTTTCGCCTGAACTGAAACTCAAGAAGGAGAAACGCACATGGGCTACAACGACAACGAAGGATTCAGCCAGCCCCCGGGCTACGGCCCGGAGGTCACCAGCGAGGACCGCGGCATCCTCCTCAACGGCGGACCCCAGGACTTCAAGTCCGTCTGGCTCCACGAGGACACCGAGGACAACCAGAACACCAGCAAGGTGACGCGCCTGCGTCCCGGTCTCGTGCTCGTGCCCAACGTCGCGCGCACGTTCTTCGTGAACCCCGAGCACGCCGACGCGATCGCCGCGGCCGACCTGCTGGTGGGGGATCCCGTGGTGCTCACGGAGTACCGCGAGATGAAGGACGCGGCCGGCGATGTCCAGAGCATCACCGCCAAGGTGCTGACGCTCGGCTCGGTGATCTCCGAGCGCCTGCTGTTCGGCAGCGGAACCAGCGCCGGGGACAAGACCATCATCAAGGCCGCGATGCCCCGGGTGGCCGTCGTGGCGGGCCACGAGCCGTTGTAACGGCCCGTGCATCCTGACGGTTTGACCATGAAGAGAGAAGCTAAGGAGAAACAGGCATGAACGACCCCGAAATCCTGACGACCAAGTTCCTGACCGGCCTGGTCAGGAAGATGAAGAACGAGATGTTCCCCCTCACGGCCTTGGGGCTCTTCCCCGAGAAGCCCATGCGCGGCCACCAGGCGGAGTGGGATGTCATCACGCAGGAGCGCGCGCTCGGCGAGCTCTCCGGCGGAACCTCGACGTCGAAGCCGATCGACGGCGACCCCGTCTCCAAGGAGTCGACCGAGATGTACAAGGCCTTCTTCAACACCGCGATCGACGAGGAAGCCCTGATCGGCCTCCGCAACCCCGGCAGCGCGGAGCTCCAGAAGATCGGCGAGGACGAGGTGGGCCGCCGCTCGGCGAAGCTCGCCAAGAAGGTCGACCGCATCAAGGAGTTCCTGATCTCGCAGGCGCTTCAGAGCACGGGCTCGATCAAGCTCGACGGGAAGACCCTCAACCTGCCCGATCGCATCCCCGCCGGCCACAAATTCTCCGGCTCCGACTGGAGCAACGAGTCCACGAAGATCCTCGAAGACGTCGACAACGACCTTCAGGTGATCGAAGAGGACTCCGGCGAAATGCCGATGTTCGCCCTGACCTCGCGCGAGTGCATCACGGCGCTGATGCAGAACGAGACGATCGGCGGGTTCTTCAATTCGACCCCCGCGGGCGTGGACTACCTGGTCACCGGCAACCTCCGCAAGTTCAAGGGCCTGACCTGGATCGCCCACAACATGACGTACAAGCCCACCGGCGGGAGCGCGACCCGTTTCATCGCCGAGAACAAGATCGTCTACCTGCCCGGACCGGATCGCGAGATCGCGGAGATGCAGGTGGGCTCGGTCGCCGTGCCTTCCGCGGACGGGAAGCGCGCCGAGGAGAAGATCGGCCGCCACGCCTGGAGCGCCCTCAAGGTGGATCCGGTCGAGACCTTGCTCTACATCGTCGAGCGCTTCTTCCCCGTGATCTACGAGAAGAACGCCTTCGCGATCAGGACCTGGAAGACCTAATCCTGCAGCTCAACCAGTGAATCCGGGGCCGTGGGGGTTCGAAGCCCTCACGGCCCCCTCCAAGCGAGGAGATGAATGGACCTGAACGCGGTACCCTGCGATCCGGAGGCCAACTCCTACCTCACGCTCGAGGAGGCCGACGAGATCATGGACGGCTTCCTCTCCGCCGAGAAGTGGGATGCCCTCAAGAGCGAGAGTGGCGAGGCCACCGGTACGACGGTGCGGAGCCGCCTCCTGATCACGGCCGCTCGCCTGGTCGACCGCTACCGGGCCCTCCCTCCGAAGCAGACCTCGACGCAGGCTCTCGCGTTCCCGACCTCCAAGGATACTGCCGAGGAGATCCCCCGCGCCGTGAAGATGGCCGTCTGCGAGTGGATCGACGCCTATCTCCAGGGCGCGGATTTCATGGCCTTCAAGCGCCTCCAGGCCGAAGGCGTGACGTCCATGTCCCAGCTCGGCCAGTCCAGCAGCTTCGAGAAGGACGCTTCGATGCTTCCCGCGGGCTCGCGGAAGGAGCTCGACGGCCTCATCGACTCTTACGCGATGATCGCGCTCGATAACCCGTGCCGCCACGATCCTTTGGGGGATTGGTAGGGACCATGTTCGGACTCACGTATACCGAGGAAGTCACGATCCGGCGTGCCGTGCAAGGCTCGCTCGGGGTCGCGGGCCGCTCTCAGTATGCCCAGGTCCTTCACGAAGACGACGAGACCGCAGTGCGCCTCGTCTGCAAGATCCAGGAGCGCGGCCGGATCACGATCGACTCGAACAAGCGCCAGATCAAGACCGACGCGACCCTCCTCTACTCCCCCGCCGGCGTCTCTGTGTTGCAGGACTCCGACATCGTGGTCCGCAACGGCCACATCGCCTACGAGGTTGTCGGCATCGAGACGCTCAACGGCCAATGGGGCACCCCGGCGGGCTGCCGTGTCGACCTCGTCAAGACCGCCTTGCCGGTCCTGGAGGATCGCCATGGCAGTTAAGCCGTTCGTCACGATGGACGCCGGAAACATCCGGGCCCAAATGGGCAAGGTCGGCCAGGAGCTCGACCGGATCTCGGCCGACGTCATCGCAGCCGCCGGGCGCGGGCTGGATCTCGTGGCCGAGGACATGCTCGCCCAGGCGCAGGCCGCGGCGCCCGTCGACACCGGCAGGCTCTTGGAGAGCGGTACGACCGAGCCGCTCGTCATCGAGGGCACCACAATCGTGAAGCGCTGGGGCTTCAATTCGAAGTACGCCCGCATCCAGGACCAGGGCGGAACGATCGAGCCAGTGCGGGCGCGGATGCTTTCGATCCCCCTCTCCGATGCGGCAAAGAAGATGGCGAGCCCGCTGGAGATGGGCCGCGACAGCCTGGAGCTCGTTCCGATTCTCGGCCAGCTCTACCTCGCGGACAAGGACACCGGTGAGTTCCACTGGTTGCTCGTCCACTCGGTCACCCTGGAGGGGTCGAAGTACGTCTCGAACGTCATCGCCGCCCGCAAGGACGACGTCCCCCGCATCGTGGCCGCCGAAGTCGGCAAAGCTCTCGGGGGTGGCGCGTGACGACCCAGACCTTGCGCCTGGCGGGCTTCGAGGCGGGCCTCTGCGCGGCCATCGTCGCCGGCGGCTTCCGGTTCTCAGGGCTCTTCCTCCGGAACGTGCCACTGGTCGTCGGCCGCCACCTGTTCGCGAAAGCCATGCCCGAGACCCAGGAGATCCTCCGTGACCTCACCGCGGGCCAGTCCTTCGACCCCGCTCGCGAGCCCGTGACGTCCTTCTTCGATCAGTCGGGCGCGTCGGGCGAGACCTCTTCCTCCTCCTATGGGGGGAAGCTGGCCTTCACCATCGAGGCCATGACCCGGCTCCCGAAGCCCGGAGACGACGTCACACGCTACTCGGCCGAGCTCGTGGAGTGGATGATCGAGAACCTCCAGGGCGCCCGCGCCGGCGACTTCCGAATCAAGGGCGTTGAGCCCAGAGGCACCCCCGGCGGTCTGGAACGCCAGTCCGACGGCATGATCTTCGCCTCGTCCCGTATCCGCTTTCTCGCCGTCAACGTGACCTGACCTGAAAGGAGACTCGCATGGCCAACAAGCGCGCACACAATGTGGACAACTACGAAGTCGTCAAAAAGCTCCAGATCTTCGCCAGGGCGAAGGGCTCGACCGGCCCCTGGGAGTCGTTCGGGTCCGTGAAGGACGTCGTCAATCGCGTCGAAAAGAACACGCTGGAGCACTTCTCGAACTACCTGAGCTCGCGGGTGAAGGACCGCGAGGAGGTCATCGAGCGGCGCTGCCAGTTCGACTTCACGTTCGAAGAGTTCAACGCCGCGAACCTGAAGCACGCGCTGGGCACGGGATTCGACGCCAGCGCGGACGGCACCAAGGACGTGCTGTACGAGGCGACCCATACGAACCCCGGCGCCGCCGGCACGATCAACCTGGGCAAGACGGACATCAAGGACCTGGCCGTGCGGTCCGTCAGCCTCGAAGACGACGAGACCTACGACGAGCTCGCCTTCGCGGCCTCGGGCGAGCTGTGCGAGAACGCCGAGTTCAACAACGTGACGTCGCCCCTCACGGTCGTGGCGGCCGTCACCACGTACGCCCTCATCACGTTCGCGGTCGGCAAGCTGTTCCGGATGGGAACGGAGATCCTGCGCGTGACGGGGATCGCCGGAAACGACGTCACCTTCGCGCGGGCGCAGCTGGGCACGGTCGCGGCGGTCCATGCGAACGGGGTCGCGATCGAGGAAGGGACCGGCGACTACTCCGTCAACCTCGCGACGGGGATCATCACCATCCTCTGGACCGGAGACCTGGACGACGAGTCCACCGTCCCGGAGGTGCACGCCTTCTTCGCGCAGGAGCGCGACGTCGAAGAGTTCGAGCTCTTCCCTGATCAGATCATCGAGTGCCAGCTCCAGATTCAGTACGGCACGACGGGCCAGGTCGAGAAGGTCATCGGCCCCTTCGAGAGCGCGATCCTCAAGAACAACGGCGACATCGCCCTTGGCGACGGGTCCGATTGGGCGGGTGTTCAGATGCGTGTCGAAGCGTTTGCCCCCTCGGGCGGCGTCTTCGGGACGGTGGGCCTCGTGAAGGAAACCCAGGCGTAGCGCGGGCGGCGTAGGAGGCCACCGGACGGCGCCGGTACCTCCAGGCGGATTGTGTGGCGGGCACGGAACGATAGGAGGCAGGTATGGCGGATACGGTGCTTGGAAAGATGCCCGACGCGCTCTCGAAGCGCGAGCGGGCGGTCTCGCTGGAAGACGGCGGGGTGATGGTGGTGCGGCGCTGGAACTACTCGCGTGAGGCCGCCGCGCTCCAGATGATTGTCGGGCTGCTGGGGTCTTTGGACCTCACCAAGCTCAAGGACAACCCCTTCGGGTCCCTCACGTCGATGGTCGCGCTGCTGGCGGACAAGCTGCCGCCGCTGGTGCAGCTCTCCGTCAGTCAGGAAGACTTCGCGCGCTGGGACGACCTCTCGCCGATGGACCGTCTGGAGATCGTGACGGCGGTCTTCGAGCTCAACAGAGTCAAGGATTACGCAAAAAAAGTACAGGGGGCCTGGGGCATGTATCAGCCGACCGCGGCGGTCAGCGCGAGCAAGTCCCAATAGAGAGCGCTCTGGGCCTCCTGGCATCGACGGGGCTCTGCACGATAGCGGAGATCCTGGACTGGGACGGGCAGTGGACGAGGGAGCTGATTGAACTCATGTTGCCGGTCGCGTGGGAACGGGAAAACGCACAGGAGAGATCCTTTACCAAGGCGGTTTTCGCCGGCATCGCCGCCGCGTTCTCGAAGCAGGGTTGGACGGTCTCAGAGAACAACTTCAAGGCCGTCGAATCGAAGGTGCGGAGCCTGCAGCGCGCCATCCGCGGGGAAGCGTCAACCGACCGGGCCCAGCGCGTGGAGAGGGACCTTGCGGCGCTGGAAGAGGCCTTCGGGGGCCTGAAGGCGTCCGCCAAGCCTCAGAGGAGGGTCCGTGGCTGAGCAGGAAGCTGGCTCGATAGTCGTCGCGCTGAAGGCCCAGATCGAGGGCCTGCAGAAGGGCGTCGCCCAGGCCAAGGCCACACTCGAGGGCTTCGCCAGTGGCGTCCAGGGGGCGGCCGCCGGGGTTCAGAAGAGCGGCCAGGCGATCTCCCAATCCTTCACCGCCATGGACCGCCAAGCAGTGCGGGCGGCCGCGGGCTACGCCAAGTTCACCAGCAGGCTTCTCGCGCTGCAGTTTGCCCTGGGCGCCCTCAGCCAACGTGGGAGCGGCTTCGGAGCCCTCAACCAGGCGGTCAGCGCCGGCGCATCAGGGCTCACCACGTTTGCGGCCGTGGCGTCGATTCTTCCCTCGAAGCTGGGACTCGTAATCGGGGCCGTCAGCGGGCTCACGGTGGCTGTCTTCGACTTCATCACGCTCGGCATCAGAAAGGCGGTCGAGGCGACCGAAAGCGTCACCGACAGGGGTCTCGAGGCGGAAAAGGCCGTCACCGCCCTTCGTCTGGCGCTGGAGGATGCCGCCAAGATTGCGGACACCTTCGGTTTGACGGTGGGCGAGCGCACCGCGGCGAAGCTCGCGATCTCCAGGGCGGCCTACGAGCAGAACCTCAAAAAGGTGCGGGAGCTGAGGGCCGAACTGCTCGCCCTGAACAACGCCGTCGGCACGGACAAGGAAAAGCCCGGAGATAAGGGCCGCATCGGTGTTGTGGAGCAGCAGATCTTCGACACGGAGAGGCAGATCGCGGACGCCCAGAAGAATGCCCCCACGCTCGCCGCCCAGGCGAACTTTGGGAAGGTCCAGGATGGCGTCGTCGAGCTCAGCAAGAACTTCCAGGTGGCGATGGGGGTCATCGACAAGAGTTTGAAGGCGGGGCTCATCACCCCTCTGCAGGCGGCGCAGGAGGAGCTGACCCAAGCCTCCGGCCGCCTGCGCGATCTCCTGACGAAACAGGGGGAGCTCGAGGCCCAGCTAGCCGGCGCGCAAAGCGAGGAGCTGAAAGGGGCCATTACTTCGCAGATCCGAAGCCTCAGCACCGAGATCGGAGAGGCGATGTCCGGGGTGACGAAGGCTCAGATCAAGCTGGCCGCGGAAGAGGCCGTGATCGCGGCCAAAGAGAAGTTCGACCAGGAATTCGTCCAGCCCACGGCGAACGCTCTCAGCAGCGCCATCAGCAACGGCATCCTGGCGGGCGCATCGTCCATGGAGATCCTCGCGGACCTCGGCAAGCAGCTCTTCAGCAACTTCGTCCAGACGACCGTCTCCAACTTCCTGACAGGAATGACGGCCGCCCTGCAGCAGATCGGAGCCGTGGCCGGGACGGTCTTCAGCGGCCTCATCCAGGCCGCGGTCGGGATCGCGGGCTTCTTCCTCGCCCAGCAGGGCCAGAAGGACTCCGAGGAGGCGTTCTCGGACATCCGCAGCAACATCGAATCCTCGAGAGAGCTTCGCGGGGTGGTCGCGGGGCCCTCCTCCGTCGCGATCGCGAGCGTGGGCGAGGACATCGGCAGGGCGTTTGCGCCCGCGGTGGAGCGCCTGGACCTGGTGGTGCGGTTCCTGATGGGCATCGAGCGAAACACCAGGGGCGGCGGCGGGTCCTCCGGCGGTGGCGGGGGAACGGATTTCGTAGCAGTGCCGACGGCATAGGAGAGGCTCATGAGCGACTTGGCCATCTTGAAACGCGGCGTAGTGACGATCACGGACGCCGACGTGGGCACGTCCAAAGATATCGCCCTACCCGCGCCGGTGAAAACCGGCTCCTCCTTCCTCAAGGCGACGGTGCGCGACCGCCGGCGGAATGTCTTCGTCCAGCGCGGGACCATCTCCATCACCGATGCCGACGCCGGGAACTTCAAGGACTCTGCCGCCTTCACGGCGGTGGACATGACCTGCTCCGAAGTGCGGCCGCTGGGCTTCCTCGAAAAGCGCGATCCCACGGGCCAGTATCACGGGGCAATGGTCGCCCTCCAGAGCGCGACCGCCGTTCGGGCCACCTGGGGCGGGACAATCGCGGCAGGGGAAACGCTGGACGTCGGCTTCGAGGTCGTCGAGCACAAGCCGCGGCGCGGCGCCACAATCCGGCTCCTGGACGAGGACACCGTCCGGATCGAGTGGGACCTGCAGCTGGCAGCCGGGGAGACCATCACGATCTCCTACGAGGTGGTCGACCTCGACGAGATCGGGGACATGCTCCTCGAGGCCCAGTTCCGGGCCCAGCGGATCCTCGGCGAGCTCGGCATCAACATGATCCAGGACCTCACCGAGCGGGACGACATGCGCAACCTGATCCAGTACCGAATCCGGACCTTCCTGACCAAGGCAGAAGCCATTGCCGCGACGCTCGACATCCCTGACGGCTCGCCGCTCGAGGCCGGGGAGATCTCCCGGCGTACCCTGACTGTGGACGTCGACATCCGCTCGAACGACCGGAAGAGCCTCACCAGCGTGCTCGACTCGGTGCTCGATACTCCCGGCCTGACCGTGGAGGAATAGACCCGGTGGACGAAGCGACGCGCGGTCTTGCGGCGAACTACGGGGAGGCGATCTTTGATCCGCTCTCTCCGTGGTGGAAGCCCACGTCGCGCCGCGACAAGCGCCTCCATCCGGCCGTGGAACGCGACCCCGTCATGAGCGCCGGCCGCCGCATGAGCCACCCCTACTACGAGGACCTGGTGTACTCCAGAACCCCTGACCGCACAATTAACATGTCCTCCGACACCCTCCTCCGGGCAGAGACCGTCATCACTCGGACCCTGGACGGCTCGGCCGTAGCGCGGTACGACAACTTCCTCGACGACATCATCATCCGGGAGGTCTGGCTCGCTCAGACGCTCTCCACCCTGACAGACATGTTCCGCCACTTCCAGCGCTTCTGGATGGCCACGCTGCCGCCTGAGCGCTACCTGGGCTGGCAGCCGCGGGACCTCACCCACAAGCGCTACGCGATCGAGATCCTGCGGGTGGACTGCGGGGAGGCGGACGGCGAGTTCCTGATCGAAGAGATCGGCAAGAGCCCCGGCATGATGCGCCAGCAGCTCGGCGTGACCTTCAAAACCATTCGCGAAGTCAATTCCCCCTCGGGAATCGTGATTGGGGGGGGTGCTTAGTGCCGTATCAGGGCCACGGCCGCGCCCCCTTCCCCGACCACCGCCGGGTGCACCGCGCGACGGATCCGCGCCTCCGCGGGCTTGTTCCGGCTCTCACCGAGAGTCTCAGCAACGGGAACCAGGTGGTCAACGCCGTCGCCCTCACCCTCGGCCGCGCCGGATCGCACAAGCGCAACCCGATCCTGGCGGGCATGGGGATGGCGCTCTCGATCCCCCTCAGCACGGGCGACGACCTCACGGGTATCTTCATCTTCCAGCACCACGCCCGCATGGGCCTCAACCTGAAGGCCCAGGCGACCCTCCAGGCCCCCGGAGTCTACGGATTCGAGTTCATGGTCGGCAGTGGCCAGAGCGTTGCAGGGGCGGCAGATTTCGGCCCGGTCAAGAACTACGTCCTGGTCCAGACCACCCGCGGGTCCTTCGAGCGTGAGTTCTGGGCGCAGGAGTACGAAGCCGACATCGTCACGATGAACGGCGAAGCCACGCTCGACCCGGTCACCCTCCTTCCGGTCGAGATCGTGGTCGAGATCGTTGACGCCTCCCGCCCCTGGCTGGAGGTGCGCTCGGACTTCATGGTCGGGTGGTCGGACGAGTTCAGCGTCCTGCATCGCCGCGGCACGGACGACGAGGAGGCGGGCTTCAAGAAGGCCTACGGCGGGGCGGCGTTCGTCTCCTTCTTCGATCAGGATCCTGGAACCGAGGGAGTCGGCGTCCAGGTCAACCCCTTCACGGAAGATCCGATCGAAGACCGCCGCACCATTCAGGTCCAGAATACGGTGGGGCTCAAGAGCCTGACGGCCCGCTTCCGTTCGATGGAAGGCTCGGCCTATTTCATCGACGTGCCGGTCCTGATCCGGGTCATCGACCAGGACGAGGTCTGCCTGGCCCCAGTCTCCCAGCCCTGCGTCGACCTCTACGTGAAGGCTGGATCCGCCACCCCCACGGACCTCCCGTCCGTCGCCTCAACCCCCATGGTCCAGGCCGTGGCCGGCCCCAGCGCCAACGTCTCGCAGGATCTCCTCTACGTCACCATCCGGGGGGCCACCGTGGGCGGGGCTCCGCGGATCCGGATCCGGCGCTGGGCCTGGGTGGCGTCGCCGACGGCGCTCGTGGGGGCCCGCCTGGTGGCGCTCGAGGATGTGGACTATCTGCCGCTCATCCAGAGCTCGGCCGACCCCGTCACGGAGGCGCCCTACGGGGACGCCCACCGCTACACGGTGGTCCTCTCGGTGGTCCAGCTCAGGGCCGACAACGTCGCCCAGATTGAAGTCATCCTGGTCGACGGGCTGAAGCCTGGCCATCCCGTGCTCGTCGCGGGCCCACAGGCGCGGGCCATCGGATACATGCCCATCGGCGCCGGCGGCGTGGGAACCGGTGGTGGGCCGAGTTGTGGGCCCTATTGATGAACGCTAAGCCGCTCGTCTCGCTCGTGTGCCCCACATATCGCCGTCCGCGCCTCGCGGAGCTCGCAGTCCGTCACTTCCTCGCTCAGACCTGGGAGCGGTCTGAGCTGATCGTGATCGACGATTCCCCTGAGGGCGAGCGCCCGAGCATCCGCCCGAACGCCCGGGTCAAGTACGTGCGCCTGAAAGACCGGATCACCATGGGCGAGAAGCACAACATCGGGCACGCGCTTGCTCAAGGGGACGTGCTTGGATATTTCGACGATGATGATTTTTGGGGGCCGCGCCGGGTGATTTCCCAGCTGGAGCCGATCGTCCTTGGCCAGGCTGAGGTCACCGGCATGTCCCGAAAGCTGGTCGCCAGGATCCCGAGCTGCACCTTCTACGTCTTCGCGGAGAACTGGTGGAAGAACTCTGCCAACCGCGGAAACACGGTCGGGAACTGGGCTCTCCCGTGGCACGACGGGACGGCCATGTACACGCGCCGACTGGCTGGGCTGGCCCAGCATCCACCCCTGAACCTGAACCAGAAAGTCCAGTTCCTGAACGCCGCCATCGCCGCCGGGAAGGCCAAATGGAAGCGCGTCGAGAACGACAACCACTTCGTCTACGTCCGCCATGAAGGTGCGAAGCGCGCCCCCAACACTTGGCAGTTCAACGAGGCCTCCGTCCTGAAGCAGGTCCCCTCGCCCTCCTGGTTCCCGACTGATGTCCTCGAAGCGTGGAGGGCCATCTCCTAATGGCCCGCAGCGCCGTCCTGGGCACACGCCTGAACGAGATCGCGGGCTCGCAGACGCGCCGGCCGCGCGCGCAGGTCCTCGTCTGGAATCCTCGGCGCACCTCGCACAACGCGATCGCCAACGGCTCCAACTCGGAACCGTTCGTCGACATCTCGGCCTTCGTGGCATCCGTCGCGCTCAATTGGAACGTGGGCTACGAGAATGGCAACGACGCAAGCGTCCCTTCGGCCGTCTTCGAGCTGAATCGCTCGCTCAATCGGGGCATCAACCTCCGCGAGGGCTTCCTCCAAGACGGCGTGATCGTCCAGGTGCGCGTCGGCGACGATCGTGTCCGCCAGTCAGACTGGGAGCCGGTCTTCACCGGGACCTTCCGAGGCACGCCGGGGGACGATCCCGGCACTCCGGCCGACAAGAGCGAGGGACTGACCGCGACGGCCTACGGGCGCGAAGAGAGCTTCCTGAACCTCAAGGTCACGACCGAAGCCAAACCCAGCGGTACGGATCTCGGCGAGATCGTCTTCCAGATCGCGACCCGGCACATGGGGCTCACGCAAGGCGAGATCCTCATCGGGGCCCTGGGTGTCCTGACCTTGCACGAAACCAACCAGATCATCGACCTCCCAGCCCTCCAGGCTCTCTGGGAATGCCTGTTCCCGGCGGGCAAGAAGCCGATGTTCGACGGGCGCGGTCGCCTGGTGGCCGTGGACTTCAACCTGGACAAGCCCGCCGCCCGCATCTACTCCGCTGGCGATTTCCCTATCCGGTCGATCCGTAAGGCCCCCAACGACGTCGAGGTCAACAACTCGGTCGTCATGGTCGGGCAGAGCCACAACATGACCAAGATCCCGCAGGAGATACAGCAGCTCGTCGAGGTCATGGTGACGATCGGGTTCTTCGAGTCCGACTACGACGAGCAGCATTACTTCAGCGAGGACAAATCCCAGCGCGCCGACGACAGCTTCCTGGTGACGAAGAAGCGCATCAAGTGGACGGGCGCCGACTACAGCCCGATCAACGAGTTCAGCGGGCGGATCAAGATCGACGCCCACAGCCTGCGCGATGCGCGCGCGACCATCTTCGGGATCTACCTCGCATTGAAGCTCATCGTCGCCATCATCGACCTGATCTACCAGGTCGGCGGCTCGGTCATCACGTACGCGACGGCCGGAGTGGTGGCCTACTACCGGTACGTCCTGGAGCTGCTCGCCCAGGTAGCTCTGGCGGCCCTCCTCTGGTCCATGCAATTCATCGGTCGCGGGCGGTACCAGATCCACGGCCGCCCGTATGAGCACGCCTTTCAGGAGCTGAAGTCGCGGACCCAGTTGCCTGGGCTTCTGCCCGAGCAGGTGCGCGAGATCGAATACCGGAACGATTTCATCTCGACCATGGAGGCGCTCGATGCCGCGGCCTTCCAGCGCCTGCGCCGGGAGATGGTGAAGAACCAGGTCTACCAGATCGAGCTGCTGGACGACCCCTTGCTGGAAGTCGACGACGTGATCCAGACCCGCGATGGGAGCCGCTACTACATCCTCTCGATCGCGCGCCAGATCCAGCGGGGCGAGCCGTCGCTGATGGTCCTGACGGCGTGGAAGGTATTCGAGAAGCCCTACAAGCGGCGCCAGGCGGTCGTCACAACCGGCTACGGTTGCAACTACGCGCGCAAATACGGAGAGGGTCTCTAACATGGCCGAGACATTCACGCCAAATTATCAACTCAGCATGTTTGCCCAGGGGGACAACCCGGGGGCGCACAAACTCAACGCCAACTGGGAGAACATCGACGAGATCATGGCGGACGCGGCGGCGGGGATCGCCACGCTCGAGGAGCCCAGCTACATCACGTTCGCAAACGAGGCGAGCCTGCCGAACTCCAAGCGCCTCACGGGATTATCGCCCAACCAGGTCATCGTCTCCGACGGCGGGAGCGACGTGTTCCTCTCCCTCCCTCAGAACATCCACTCCGCGGCCGACGTCACGTTCACCAGCCTGACGCTGAACGGGGGCTTGAGCACCCCCTTCATTTCGATGTCGGGCTACATGGAATTCACGCCGGACAACACGCACGATCTGACGCTCGTCGGCGCGCGCCCGAGAGACGTTTTCGTCGGCCGCAACTTGGCTGTGGGTGGGTACGCGAACGTCGGCACCACGACGGATGCGGCTGCTGCTGGGGACTTCGCGGCTGGGCTCGCGGCCAGTCACCGAGCCTTCTACGACCAGTCCACCGCCACCTTGAAGCTGCACTCCGAAGCCGCTTCCAACATCTTCAGCATGAACTCCAGCAACGTGCAGGTCAACGACATCCGCTTCCTCGTCGGTGACGTCCTGCGCTGGATCGTGCGAGCGAATAACACCGCCGAAAGCGGTTCCAACGTCGGGACCGACTTCACGATTCTTGCTCGCAGTGATGCGGGCGCGGCGTTGTTCACGCCACTCTTCATCAAACGCTCCACCGGGTTCGTCGGGATCGGTAGCGGTAGCGTCACCCAACAGCTCGACGTGGCGGGCGGAATCGCGGCCAACGGCACAATCGCCACCGCTTCTGGGTCCAGTGCGGTAGTGCTCGGAAAGGCCAACGCAATCCCAACGAATGAGGCCCCAGCGCACATCCTCTGGGCAGATAGCGGGACCGGGCTAGTCGCCGGGTCATTGGCGCTGGTGGCCCGCTCAAGTGCGGCTGCGTCCATCGCGCTCTACACGGGGACCACGTCTCCGGCGCTGCGGTGGCAAATCTCATCTGACGGCCACTGGCTCGCGGGCGCCCACAACACCTATGACTGGGGTAGCGGGGCCGCAGATCCGAGGACGATCTATGCGGGGACGTCGTTCTCTGCTGCAGATGGTACGGTTTCCCTTCCGTCGTATGCCTTCTCCGGCGTCGGCGCCATGGGCGCATTCAGAAGCGCCAATATCCTCGGGATTGTTTCGCCCTCTCAAACGAGCTTTTACATCGGCACCACGGGTGAACTGACAATCCTCTCTAACACGCTGAGAGTGTCTTCGGACTTCACGATGGGCTTTGCGTCTGGGGATGCCGTCAACACCGGGGTCGATACCAGCATGACGCGAGGCGAGGCTGGTTGCGTCCGTCACGTCGACACCCGCACGATCACCGGGGCCGTCACGGACGGCTATACCGGCGCGATCCGTCTCTCGCCCGCCTACAGCGCCGCGACCGCCCAGACGGTGACGCGGCACAACTACATCGACCTGGAGGACGCCGTGCTGTCCGGCGCTGGGCCAGCCGCGCTCACGGACGCCTGCGTCTTCCGTCTCAATGCCGCGCTGGGCACCCACAAGGCCACCACCGCCCTCGACAAGACCGCCAACGCGAAAGACGGCACCTTGAAAGTGAACGTGAACGGGACGATCAAGCACATTCAGCTTTACGCCAATTAGTGAGGAGAGAAACACCATGGCCCACAAATTCGAGCGCTGCAGGATGGAGCCGCAGGAAGACGGCTCGGTGAACATCGGCATCACGATCATCGCGACCGTGGGGCAAAGCGACACCCCGGACCCGGACTTCCACGGCAGCGCCCAGTGGGCGCGCTGTTCGGCGGCGCACGCACACGACTGGGACACCTGCAACATCCGCGCGCTGTTCGGCGCTCGCGCGAAGGACGCCCAAAACAACGACATCGTGGGCAGCTCCAAGCGCGAGCAGCTCGTCGCGTGGCTGCAGGAGCAGCGCCGCGTGAAAGGGCTCGCCATTCCCAAAGAGATCCCGCTCCCCACGCGGAAGGTCACACGCGACGGCGTCGAAGTCGACGAGGCGATCAAGGACGTCTCGCTCACGTAGGGCGGGACGAGTGGAGATAGGCAAAGGAGGCAGGGCAATGGCGAAACTCACGGTCACGCACCAGCAGGGCAACCAGATCTTGCAGTACCTGGCGCAGGGCATCGCGTTCCCGGAAAAGCTCGGCAAGGAGGAGTTCGACGTGGCGCAGCGCTCCTTCGCGAACGACGAGATGCTGATGGCGCGGCGGGCGCTGCTGAGCTACTCGGGGATGTACGCGAAAAACCGAAAGGTCCTCTTCGGCGAGGCGTCGAACTGGAGACTCAAGGACGAGGTCCGGGAACAGTGGAATCTGATCGACCTCGAGCTGCCGATCACCCTGAACCTGAACGACGAGCAGGAGCGCGGGATCTACTGGATCCTCCTCCTCATGTGCCACCCCGCGTCCCCGATCGCGGTCGGGATCACCGTCCTTGACGACGTCGTCTGGCCCATCGCCGAAGCGCTTGGGCTCCGCAACGACCTCCGCGAAATGTGCGGCCTCAACCAGCGCAAGCTCCCGAGGCTCCCGAAGAAGGACACGGACCCGAGCTGGAAGAAGGATGCGAAGAAGGTCGAGCTCGACGAGAAGCCCGTGGAGGTCGCGAAGACCTAAGCCATGAGAAACGTAGCGCAGATCGGGCGTCGTGAAATCGAAGCCCATCGGAAAACGCTGACCGGCATCACTGCCGAGCGGCCGCGCTACGTCGTCGTCGACCAGGCGGGATCCAAGGAGTGGGTCGTCGACGTCTACCTTGGGCCCCTCGACCAGGAGCAGCCCAACATCGTCCGGAACGTCCCGATCGCGCCCGTTGCCCACAATCTCGTCACCGACGTCCGCCAGCCCGTCGAGATGGAGCGCTCCAAGCAGGGGCGCTATACGGTAGTCGGCCGCTCCAAGGTGGTCCCCTCCGGAGCTCAGATGCCAGACGGCAGCATTCTTGAGCCGACGTACCACTTCGTCACCGTGAACCTGGCTGAGCTCGAGCTGCTGTTCGTGGCGGACCTCGACTATGAGCTCGAGCCGTGGGGGTCGAGGCCCTGGGGGGAGCCGGGTAAGCCATTCCAGGAGATCAAGGTCCGGGACGCCTTCGGAGCTCTCCTGATAGGCCCGGACATGGATCCCGGCGAGATCCCGCCCATGTTCGCCCTGACCCCGGCGAGGGTCACCACCACCCGGCATACCCGGCTTGCCCGCAAGCCGTGGGGGTCGTTCCGCTGGGGCGAGTCTCCCTGGGGCGCCTACTCGCAAGAAGTCATTGAGCTCACTGAATAGGAGAAATGTCCATGCCTTTGACGCTCGAGCCCATTGAAGAGGGGAACCTCGATTACGTCGCCACCGTCGACGCCAATTTTGCCGCGATCCAGGCGGCCATCAACACGCACGCGCAGCAGATCCTCGCGACCTCCGGGGACGGCGCCGCGCTGATCCTGGACGCCTTCGACCGGCCCGGCCTGGTCGGGACGCACTCCTATGTGCTGGACATCGACGCCTACACTGGCGGAGCCGAGATCCTGATCGGTCGTCGGCCCGAGTTCAACCCGCTCGCCGGAGAGCTGGACGTCTCAACTGCGTGGGGCGTGTTCGGGGGCGAGCTGCAGCGCGTCCAGCAAGTGGCAGACGTCATCCTCGACGCCGCCCCAATCCTGAACGCGCTCCCGAAAACGATCTACGTCGGGATCGGGAGCTCCGGAGCTCCGCAGTTCTTCGAGGACAACGTCACGCCGCACGTGCTGTACATCTACTCCATGACGTGGACCGGATTCGGTCTCACGGACTTCAAGCGCCTCGCCCATTACCTGCCGGGCTACTCGCTCTTCCAGTCCATGGTGAAACACGCCCAGGTGATCCAGATCACCGACTTTGAGACCCAGTGGACGAGCGACATCATCGCGGAGATTTCCCTCCCCCTCCACGGCGGCCCCCTCTCGAACGAGATCGGAGTCAACCAGGCGGTGGAAGTCATCGGGGGCTTCATCGACATCCCCCGCGCCGGCGCCGGCCGCTTCCACGCCCCGAGCGCCGTCCAGAACACGCTCGTGCTCAAGCTCATGGCTGCGGGCGTGAAGTGGAATCTGGAGCCCATCGAGATCAACGTCGCGAACACTCCCGACCGGATCTACTTCACCATCGACACCGGGGCGGTGGGCGACGAGCGCTTCGTCACCTCCGTCGAGGACTTCCGCCTCGAGCGCGTCTCGATCGGAAACCACGTCGTCTCGGCCCGCGGCTACACGCTCGGGCTCTTCGTGCGACCGATCCTCGGCATGGCGATTCCCAAGGACAGCGATGTGCTGGATCAGATTTAGAACTTCAGAAAACGAAAGGAGGCCTTATGGCCAACGCATTGTTCGATAAGGGCCGCGAAGGGTTTCTCGACGGCTCGATCGATTGGGACACGAACGACATCCGGGTGATCCTCGTGGACGAGGGGACCGACAACCCGAACGTCACCACGGACGACAACCTGGACGACATCGCCGCAGGCGCGCGGGTGGCGGTCTCCAACGCCCTCGACAGCCCCACCGTGACGAACGGCGTGGCCGACGCGGCCGATGAGGTCCTCTCTGCCGTCGCCGGAGCGACCGTCGAGGACATCACGATCTACAAGCACACGGGGACGGAAGGCACGAGCCGACTCATCGCCAAGATCGACACGGCCACCGGCCTGCCGCTGACCCCGAACGGTGGCGACGTGACGATCGCCTGGGACAACGGGGCCAACAAGATTTTCAAGCTTTAGGAGGAGGCCAGCATGGTCACGGAAAACGAGATCCGGGAGCGGTTCAGCGGCAAGGCCGCCGAATACGCCCAGCGTATCCAGGTCGTCGAGGCGAGGCTCCAGAGGGCCCGCACGGCCAAAGAGGTCGATCCCGTGGAGATCGCCCGGCTGGAAGAGAAGCTCGTCCAGTTGCAGGTCAACGTCCGGGACTGCGCGGCCAAGGTCGCCGACGCTGCCAACGTCGCGGCGCGCCGCAGTGCGGGGCACGACAAGGCCTCAGGGCAGCGGATCGCGCCCCAGGGAATCAACTCGTCCGAGAAGGTGGGCAAGATCGGAGGCTAAGCATGGCGACCATCAAGGCGCTCAAGGTCGAGAAGCTGGTCTTCGTTCTCCCGGACACGTTCTGCGGGGACGAGGCCGACGCGCTATCTCTGGCCGCGGAGTACATGAAGAAGCGGCGTGGCGACCGCAATCTGCGCGGGCCAACCGATCCGCGGGTGAGCACGCGCAAGGCAACCGTCGACATCCTCGACGGCGGGGCGCGGCTTTCGGCCATCATGCGCGTGGCCAAACTCGATGTCCCGGACCAGCTCCTGAAGCGTCGACCCGCAGAGCACCAGGGCATCGTCGTGCCCAGCATCGTGGTGCCGGGGAGCTAGAACTTGGCCGACATCACTTACAAGTCTCAGGGTGCGGGCGCCTCTACGGAGACGTCCGGAGCGGCGCTATCGCCGCTGTGCC
Source organism: uncultured Planctomycetales bacterium (assembly GCA_964619955.1). GTDB lineage: Bacteria > Planctomycetota > MHYJ01 > MHYJ01 > JACPRB01 > JACQFK01. The sequence continues at coordinate 141,959 of CAZUJF010000003.1, read as the reverse complement.
CGGCCGTCGTCGACGCCGGCGACATCCTGCTCGCGCACGTCTACTTCGAGGGCACCGCCACTACCCCCAGCACTCCGTCTGGGTGGACGCTGCTCAGCGGTCCGCATGTCGTAGAGACCACGATCGGTCGCAAATGGCTCTACGGCAAGATCGCCGATGGAAGCGAAGACGGGGCGGCGGTCGCATTTGGCACTCCCGCCGTCACTACGATGCGCGCGGCCCGGGTGTACTCTGCGGCGGGCCGTATCAATGGCACGATCACGCAGTTGGTGACCCAGTTCGCTTTCACTTCCAACGCCCTCGACCCGACGTTCCCCACCGTGGCCACCCAGAAGGTCGGGGCCCGCGCCTTTGCCTTCGTTGCTCAGAACGACAACAACGCCTTTGCCAACGCCACGGGCGAGAGCGGCGGCGACTGGGTGGAAGCTGTCGCGGAGTACACGGTGGCCCTGACACCCGGCTTCTCGCTGGGACTCCAGACTTGCGTGCCGACGGCCAACCCTGGCACCGTGTCTGGCGGCTCGGACAACACCGCGAACGATCCGGCTGGCGTGCTGGTGTGCCAGATCCAGTCGGACATCAACCAGACCGTGTCGCCGTCAGCGATTGCAACGGCGGAAGCCTTCGGCACCGCCAAACTGAATCTGAAGATCTTCCCCAGCGCACTGGCCAGCGCTGAAGCGTTTGGTACGACCAAGGCCAACCTCAAGATCAGCCCCACTGCGATCGCCGGGGCCGAGGCGTTCGGGACGGCCGAGCTTACCCAGGGCGTCGGAGGCCAGACCGTCACGACCGAGGGGATCGCAAGCGCCGAAGCGATCGGGGCACCGCAGATCAACCTCAAGATCTCAGCCAGCGCGATCGTATCCGTCGAAGCTTTCGGCACCACGAAGCTCAACCAGCAGATCGCCCCCAGCGGCATCGCCAGCACCGAGGCGCTCGGCACCCCGACCGCCCGGTTTACCATCGGCCCCAGCGCGATCGCGAGCGCTGAAGCTTTCGGCACGGCCCAACTCAACCTGAAAGTCACGCCGGCGGGGATCTCGTCGGCTGAGGCCGTGGGAACCGCCAAGGTCAACCAGGCGGTCGCCCCCTCGGGGATCGCTTCCGCGGAGGCGATAGGAGCCCCCGTACTGAAGCTCACCATCGGCGCGAGCGGGATTGCGTCTGCCGAAGCCGTCGGAAGCCCGCAGATCAACCTCAGAATCCTCCCTTCAAGCATCACCTCGACGGAAGCCTTCGGGAACCTGGCGATCAAGCTCACCGTGTCTCCCTCGTCGATCGCCTCCGGGGAAACCTTCGGGACGCCCAGCATTTCGGCGGGCGGCCTGCTGGTCCCCGGCATCCCGAGCGCGGAGGCCTTTGGGACGCCCGCGCTTCACTTCCGCATCGCTCCCGCGGGCATTGCCACTGCTGGAGCCGTCGGCAGCCCGGTGGTATATCCGTACCGGATCGAGCCAGAAGAGCCTGAACCGCCGGCGCCGCCCGAGACGATCCAGTCGATCACTCTCCCTACCGGCGCGCGCTACACCCTGGACCCTGTGGCGGGGGTCTTCAAGCGTGTCCGGCCGTCGCGGCACTCGGAGCGCACGTACCGTATCGAGCTCGCGAGCGAGGACGTGGATCTCGTCTCTATGCGAGGTGCAACGGTCACCGTGTCTTCAGGGGGTGAGACCCTACCAGCGCGCCTGGTCCACGGAGCTGCCGTCATCGTGCGCGCCCCATCCACCCGTAGGCAAGCGGGGCATCGGCAACGCATCTACATGCACGTGGAGAGGCTCGGCCACGCCAGGCTGACTGTTCTGGTGGGTGAGATTGCGTAGGTAAACACCCAGGGATGAAGGATAGAGAGAGCGGCCAAAGAGAGAAGAGGGAACCATGGCTGAGATTGCAACGCACAACGACAAGGGCAGCGGCCAGAAGGGTGAGTCCGGCACCATCCAGCTTCGGCGGATCACCGACAAGGTGCTGGCGGCCGCGTGCGCACTCGTGCTGCTGCTCGTCGGAACCGTCTGGGCCATCACATGGGGAACGACACTCGGAGAGGTCCGCGACGTGCGCGAAGACGTCCTTAAGCGGGACGAGGCCCAGTGGCTCATCATCCGGAACTTGGACGGCTACCAAAAGGAGACAGAGCGGAAGGTCACGACGCTCGAAGCCCAGCAGGGGGAGAACTCCCGCGTCTTCATCCGCATCGAGCAGCGCCAAGGGGAGACGGACCGGAAGGTCGACAAGCTCAACGACAAGCTGGATTTGATCTTGCGAGAGGTTCGCAAATAGCTGTTGAAGAAGGAAGGAGAGGATATGCAAAAGGCACTGGCATTACTGGTAGTCCTGGCCCTGGCAGTAGGGGGAAGCCTCGGGTGCGTGACATCGAGCACCACGACGGACGGTGATCGGCAGGTGGTCCACCAGAGCAAGCAGGCCATCGCGGAGGCCGCCGGCGACCTGAAGGCCGCACAGACCGACGTGCCAGAGGGTTCGAAGTCGTGGACGATGATCGGCCTCGGTCTCGCCAAGCTCGCTGATGCCCAACGTGGCATGGAACACCTCCAGGTGGTCCACGGGCCGCCGGCAGAGCCCAAGCTCTACAGCAAGGAGGAGATGGATCGCGCGATCGCGCAATCCACCAAGGAGCACGAGGAAAGCAACGTCGGGCGCGTGCTGGTCGGCATAGGCGGATTTGCTGCAGGAATTGCAGGGGCCTACTTCGGCATGCCCTGGCTCTCGCAGATCTTCCCGAAAATGACCGGGAAGGTGGGCGAGTTGGCAAAGACCGGCGTCGAGATCATCACCGCCGCACGGCAGAAGGCCGAGGAGTCTGGAGGCTCGATCAGCGTCCGAGATCTTCTCAAGATCGCCAAAGAATACAACGCCTCCGCGGGCGTCGACGCCATGGCCAACAAGGCGGCCACCGCGTTCGAGGAGAAGCTGGGCTTCAAGCCAACCATCAAGCTGCTGGACGCGCAGACCCCTTCACCGGTTCCAGCGGCCGCGTAGCATCGTACAGGCGCCGCACGCAAGCGGCCCCTGCCTCCCGGGGGCCTGGGGATTCGCCACCCTGGGCCCCCTCTGGAGGGGGCTTATACGGAGGGTTTCTCGGTGCTGTCGATCTCGCGAAAATCGGCTTCCTCGCGTGGATTCTTACTGAGCAGACGGTTCAGCTGATGCACCTGGACCACGCTGTTCCGCGCCGTCACCGCGGCGTTCGCGCAGATGCCGGCGACGGTGAACAGCAGGGCGCTGGTGACGAGCGCAGAGGTGCACAGGTAGACCCGCTCCGCCACGCGGGTCCAGTAAATGCACGCCGCCGGACCGAACACCATGACGATCATCCCAAGCGCCCGCATCACCGACACCGAGATCAGGCACTTGTCCGCCTCGACGGGGACGAACGTGGGGCGGGACTTTTCATGCCTCATCTGAACCTCCAAAAAGAAAGTTGAAGTATACACGATGAAAACCGCCACGTTCTCTGAAGCCTACGCCGTCGCCAAAAGCCACACCCTCGTCTCAGAGTCCCGATGCAGGGCCCTCTGGCTCGTGGCCGGGATGACCGCGAAGATCCCCGGGAGCATCGTGGAGCTGGGGACGTTCAAGGGCGGAACGCTATACCTGCTCGCCGCAGCAGCCGCTGGCCGCAAGGTCTTCAGCATCGACACCTTCGGCGGGATGCCTGACCGTGCGGATCCATCGGTCGACGTCCACCGGGCGGGGGAGTTCCACGAGACGTCGCTCGACCGGGTCCGCCGCCTGATCGCGCCGTTCCCGCACGCCGCCGCGCTCCAGATGACCTTCCCCGATGGACTCGCCCAGCAACCTATTGAAGGTCCGATCTCCATGGCGCACTTCGACGGGGACATCTACTCGAGCTGCGTGGCGTTCCTTGACTTCGTGCTCCCGCGCCTGAGCCCGGGCGGGGTGATCGTCTTCGACGACTACCGCTGGGAGAAGTGCCCCGGCGTCGAAAAGGCGATCGAGGAGCGGGGGCTTGAGGTCATTTGGGCGATGGCCAACCAGGCTGTGTGGGTGAACCGATGAAGCTGATCGTGGAGCCCGGCGGGATCGGTGACGCCATATCGCTCACCCCGCTCGTCAAGGCGCTCCGGAGGCAATCCCCGAACGACATCATCACGGTGGAGGGTATCGGCCAGGACTGGGTGTGGCTGAACAATCCCTACAAGCCGGGCGGCGCATCGGACTCCGGGCGCGTGATCCAGATCTTCCACGCCATGCACGTCGACGCCGGATCCCTCCCTAAGAAGTTCGCCAAGCAGGCCGGGGTGGACCTGCTTGACGACACGCCGGAGATCTTCCTCAGCCAGGAGGAGAAGGCGGAGAACTTTGGGATCACAGATTGGAGCCGCACCATCGCGATCGACACTTGGGCCAGCCGGGCCGCGCGACGGTGGCCGCTGGGACGATTCAGGTGGGCGGCGGAAGAGCTCCGCAAGCGGGGCTGGCGGCCCATCGAGGTCGGGCGTCACGAGAAGAGCGACACCCTGGCGGAATCGACGATCTCCTGCGAGAAGTCGTTCCTAAATAAGCTGACGCTGAGACAGACGGCCGCGGTACTTGCCAGATGTACCTTGTACCTCGGGAACGATTCCGGCCTCTTTCACCTGGCGGCCGCGGTGGGGACGCCGCAGGTGACGCTCTTTGGGCCAGTACCAGGGCGCTTCCGGGCCTACTGGAACACCACCGCGCTCGGCACCATCAGGCGGTGCGACGGCTGCGGAATGAATTGCACTCACCAGACCGAGTGGGGGCCGGAGTGCCTCATGCAAATCGGCCACCCGTTGGTCGTAGAGGCGGTTGAGTTGGCGGCGAGGCGCTTCCCAAAGCGCTGAGATCTACTTCCCGTCAAAGCTCCAGTTCTTCAGTTGCTCTCTGCCGTCGCACTTCAAGGAGAAGTCGTCCACCCAAGCGGATCCGCCAACCACGGGCCCAAAGCCGAAGGCGATTTCAGCCCGCACGGTACCAGCTGGGGCCATGACCTCAAGCTCCTGCTTCGTCCAGATTGGGAGGTCCGGATTGACTGCGATCGTGTGCATCGCCAAGTGCTCACCCGCCCCTTGCTTGGCGTCCCGGAACTTGAGATGAACGCGGCCCATGCCAGACTCCCCGCCGCTCGTTAACGTCCAGCAGGAGAAGGTCACCTTGGCGCCCGGAGCGCAGAGGATGTCGGCGGTGAAGAAGCTCTGTGGCCCCTTCACCTTCGGATCACCCGACAGCACCTTGACGGAAGCTGCTCCCGAGTAGGCGAATTCCCGGTCAAGCCCTGCGCGGTTGTTTCCCGTCCAGCTTCCTGCCGGGAACGCACCGAGCGCCCTAGACTCCGGCCCTTTCGACTGAATGGCCTTCAGCTTTCCGCGCACGATCTCGCGCGTGGGTCCAGCCTCAGTCTTCGGCCAGGCTTCGGCGTAGTGGACCATGGCCCGCGCCTTGAGCTGCGACGCCAGGGGTTTGTTCTTAGCCGAGAGCGTGAACCAAGCGTCAGCCGCTTCGACGGAGTGAAATACTGTCGGCTTCGGACCGAGGTCCTTCTCTACGGCCGCAGCCCACTCCTTGTCCCCGCCCTTGGCCAGCAGCGGCAGCCCTTCTGCCCATTCGCCCAGGTCGAAGCAGAGGAGCTTCCCGAGGTCGAGGTTCGCCTTCGGGTCCTCTGGGGACTTCTCGAGCGCAGCGCGTGCGACGTCGAGTTTCTTTTTCACAGTGGGGGAGATGTCCTGCCCGCCCGCCAGCATCGCCAGAATCAGCAGCAGTGTCATAGGGACTCCGCGACAGAAGGGTGCAGGCGCAACAGGACCCCGTGCCCTGGCTCAGGCCAAATCTCAAAGGCCCCGCGTTTATCCGATGCGGCCCACTCCTCAGCGGTGATCCAGGCATCGCCGCCCTCACGCCGGATCAATACGGCCAGAAGCCTCTGCAGCGTGACGATATCCCGCCGCAGGACCTCTTTGTCGATATGGTCCTTGATGACGGGATCGGGCCGGTATTTCTCGATCGCTTCGTCCATGCTACCTCCCCCGAACAACGTACAGCCTTCCAAGAACTATTTCAATCCCAGTAGGGCACACCCACCACCGCAGGCGTCCGGCCCTCCGCACGCGCCACGTACTCCTCTCGATAGGCGGCCCCGGCCGGGATCAGGATACCCTGATGATGCGCCCGGTCCAGCCCCAGAAGCGCAGCCAGCTCCTTCAGGTCGGCCTCCCGGCTCGCCTCACGCGCGGGCGGCACGTCGATCGTGACCCAGCCCCACGCCGTCCCGCGGCCGCAGGTGACGCTCCAAGCCTTGCCCGAGCGCTGCCGCAGGGCCACCCGGATCCGCTTGACCGCTTCGTTCCTGTCCATCGTCAGCTCCTTTGCTGCACCTATGACCAGTGCCATAATGATTTGTTACATAGAACAATCTAAAATAGCAAAAGATTGCATAAGCTGACGGAAACACTAATTTTTTAAGTAGAATAAGGTTTCTTTGTTGTATAATCTGGGTAACGATTGTATAACTTCGGCGTTCTAAGAGGTATGGAGGGAACGATGGAGATCGTCAAGCGGGAGCTCGAGACCGGGGCGCTCTGGTCGATGGCCTATCTCAGGGCGGCGGCTAAGGAAGGTCACGGTTTCCTGACGGATCTGCAGTACGACCACGCGGTCGACCAGTTCGAGGAACTCGCTTTCGAGGAGGACCCGAGCCACCCGAAGGTGGCGATCGACATCCGCCCGCATGGCGACTTCTTCGAACTGCGCGACAAGGGTGGGGTGCTCCGGAAGATAAATCTTCGATGCTACTTCATCCTGCTCGATAAGCCGACAAAGACCATAGTGGTGCTCGGGGCCTACAAGAAGGAAGACGAAGCGCAGACCCCGCAGCATATCGTTTTGAAGATGAAGAACAGGGCTCGGTATGTGAGAACCCAGCTCCAGTCGTAGGCGGGGCGAACCGAGAATAGAGGAATGGCGGTGGAAAGGAGGAAGGCCGTGAATTCGATGAAGAAGATCGACACGGAGAGGGTCGTACAGCTGGCGAAGGTTGAGGAGGTGATGGTCGCCGTCATCCTCGATCGCATTCAACAGCTGTCGAAGGAGGGGAAAGACGATCTGGCGGCGCTCGTGACCTTGCTCAGCAAGAGCGCTTCGAAGGAAGAGAAGGTGGAAATATTGGAGGCCATCAAGGAGCTGATCCAGCCGTCGCTGATCGGAGAGGTCGCCGTCGGTGGGATGCAGAAGTCCGGCAACGGCGACTTGGACTCCCGGCGCAACCACCTGGCCCAGAAGCTCAGGGAGCTCAGGGAGGCAAAGGGGTTGACCCAGCAGGAATTGGCCACACTGTCCACCCTGCCCCAGAGTCACATCTGCCGGCTGGAGGGCGGGAAACACAGCCCCTCGCACGGGACTCTCGAGAAGCTGGCCAAGGCCCTGGGCGTGGACGTCCACGACATCGACTACGAGGAACACACGTAGCGGATAGACCGGGATCAAGAGCCCCCGCTTTCACGAGCGGGGGCTTTTTTATTTCCCACGAGGATGCGCCCCCCGGTACACCTCCTTCAGGCGCTCCCGGGAGACGTGCGTATAGATCTGCGTCGTCGCCAGATTCTTGTGCCGCATCAGCTCCTGGACAGCCCGCAGATCCGCCCCGCCGTTGAGTAGGTGTGTGGCGAAGCAGTGCCGCAGGAGGTGCGGGTAGACCCGCTTGTCGATCCCGGCCCGCGCCGCCACGCCGGCGACGATGTACTTCAGCATGCTCTTCCGCAGCGGCCCCTGCCGGCCGACGAGCAGCGCGTCCGTCGGGAGCTTGAACCGGGCCACGATCGCCGCGCGCTCAGGCAGCCAGGCCTGCACCGCCAGCACGGCGGCGCCGCTCATCGGCTGCATCGCCTCGTCGCCCCCCTTCCCCTTGATGAGCACGTCCGCGGCAGCCAGGTTGAGGTCCCCGAGGCGGATCTCCAGCAGCTCGGCCGCACGCACCCCTGAGCCGTAGAGTAGCTCGAGGACCACGCGCTCCCGGGTCGTCTGTGCCGCTTCCAGCAGCTTGAGCGCATCCGTTTCGTCCAGGATCCGGGGGAGCCGCCGGGGGACCTTGGGGGATCTCAGGCGCGCGAGCGGATTCCGCGGGAGCAGCTCCTTCTCGTCGGCGAGCCAGCTGAAGAACCCCTTGAGGATCGACACCTGGGAGCGCATCGACTTCGGGGAGTAGTCCTGCGTCCGCAGGTCGGAGAGGTACTGCTGGACGGTGTCCCGGGTGACTGCGGCGAGCGGGATGCCGGTGGACGCGAGCCACTCGCCGAACCAGCGGAGGCGATTCCGGTACGTGTGCGCCGTCGTCTCGCTGCAGTTGGCGTTGAGGAGCTCCGTCAGGAACGCCTCGCCATGGACCGCAAGACTGAGTACGACCTTCGCCGCGACCTGCTCGGGCAAGGACCTGCCAATCCCATGCGGCTACAGTTTCCCCACTGCCGCGCTACTCCCTCCCCGCGAGGATTGCCACGACCCCCCAAAACCTCGCGGGAGGAAGCCCGGTCGCATATTAGATACGCACTATCTTTGAAATGATTTCATTTTATTCTTGATATGTTCCAATTTGAGCGTAGTCTTATGTGCAGTCGCGAGGAGACGCGGCTCTGGAAATCACCTCGGTAGACCAGACGCTCTAGCCAACTGAGCTAACGGCCCCGGAACCCATCGAGCGTCTCCGGAAGGCCGAAAACGCCGGGCGAGGAACCGCAAGTTTACCCGCCGCGCCCCCCGGGTCAAGCGTCTTTTCGGACGCCCCGTTTACAGCGCGCCGCCGGCCCCTATAATGGGCCCCCATGGGAACGATCGTCGAACTGCCCCGCGAAGAACGCGTCCGCGAACTCACCGCCGACCCGGCGCTGTTGCCCGCCGACGCCAACAAATACGCCGACCTCTTCCTCCAGGCCGGCAAACACGTCATCGCCCTCATGTTCCTCGAACGCTCCAAGGACCCCCAGATGCTCGGCCGCGTCAAGGCCGACGCCATGAAGCTCGGCGACGCCTTCCTCCTCCACAACGTCGACCGCCTCCTCCCCGGCTCCGTCGCGGCGCCCGAGTGGATCGCCTGCGCGGAACAGGCGCAGAAGGACGGCAAACTCGTCTTCGCCCGCGACGCCTACGAACGCGCCGGCGAAGCCGAGAAGGCGAAGGAAGTGCATCAGGCCTGGCTCGCGAGCTTCGCCCGTCCGGTCTGACTTCCAGCTACAAGCTACCGGCTACCGTTCTTCACGGCTCGAAGCGCTCCACCAGGAAGTTCAGCAGCAGGTTCTGCAGCGCGTAATCGCCCGACTTCGACACCTGCTTCTTGAAGTGCGAGAGCACGTGCAGGATGCGGCCCGCCCGGCCCGACACGAGCGGCAGCGTGAACGTCACCGCCACCGACGGATAGCGCGACAGCGCGGCCCCCTCCACCAGCACCTCCACCGCCGCCGGCTTGTCGATCCGGATGAAGTACGAGCCGCTGTCCACCTCCCAGAGCACCTTCTTCTGAGACACCGTGGAGCCCGCGGGCCCCTTGTCCCAGAAGACCTCCTCCATCAGCGGATGCCGCTCTCGGCCGGATTTCGGCCGGATCGACGTCGTCAGCGGCCCCACATGACCCCCGCCGCGGAGATAACCCGGGAACGCCTTCTCGATCAGCGTCAGCCCCCAGTCGCTCGTGAAGACGTACCCGCCCGACTCCGCGAAGCGCCGCACGTTCTCCACCATCTCCCGCGCCCCGGACAGCATCTCCAGCTGCGAACGCAGCGCCGACAGCCGCGACGTCACCTTCAGATGCTCGAGACCGTACTCGAAGACCTTCTTCTTGTCCTTCGTCTGCCGGATCCGCTCCTCCAGCAGTTCCGCCAGCTCCTCCAGCTGCTTCACCTCGCGGACCGCGTCCTTCGACTCCCCCAGCCGGAACAGACCCGCCTGGTAGCCCGTGTGGCAGTTGATCAGCAGCACCTTGCACGCTGAAAGATCCTTCCGCGCCAGCTGCTCCGGCTCGCAACGGGTGTAGCGGATCCCGAGGCGCTCCAGCACCTCCTCGACGTCGTCGTAGGCCCCCGAGACCACGACGATCTCCCGCGCGCTCCCCGCCCGCAGCTTGTCCAGGTCGTCGGCGCGGCGCTTTTTCAGGGCCGCTGTGGGATCCCGGTCGATGTCCGACTCCGACACGGCCGGCGCGGGGGCCGGAGCTGCGGCCGGCGCCCCCGCGGCCGAAGCTCCGGAACCGATGACGGAAGGCTTGAGCTCGGGAACCGCTGCCGGAGCCGCCGGATTCACCTCGACCGGCGTCGCGGGCAGGAAGCCCGTCTCGGGCTCGGGACTGGGAGACTCGGGAGCGGGCGCGGCTTTCGGCACCTCGACGACCGGCTGCGCCGCGGGCGGTTCGGGCTCCGGGGATTTGCCCGTTTCCCCGCCGGACGGACGCCAGAGCCGCGCGTAGACCAGCGTGTCGCCGTCCGTCCGCGTCGCCTCATGCGCCAGCACCAGGATCAGCGCGGCGACGAGCAGATGCGCCGCGCCCGCCACCGACCAGGCGATGATGCGCTGCAGCAGCAGGACCAGCCCGCCCAGCGTGAGCACGCGCTCCGGCGCGCGCCAGGCCCGCGGCGTGCGGGCGGGGATGCCCTTGAGGACGATGAGCCGGGGGCCGGACTCGTCGATGGATCGCCAGTCCGTCATCAACCCTTTAGACGCACGGAATCCCGCCCGGTAAGGCGGAAAATGAGTCCGCCGTAAGCACCCTCTATCCCTTACTGCGGGCGAAACCCTCCGTAGCTCCAGCCCCCAAGGATGAGCGAAGGAGGGTGGATCCGAGTCGCCCGTACCTAACGGGCGACTCAACCGTGCAGCAGTTCCGCGGCGCGCTTTGCGGCGCGCACCACCGTCTTGATGAGCGTGACCCGCAGGCCGCCGCCTTCGAGCTCGAGCAGCCCGTCGATCGTCGTCCCCGCGGGCGTCGTCACCACGTCCTTGAGCTTCGCGGGATGCTCGCCCGTCTCCTGGACCATGCGCGCGGCGCCCAGCATCGTCTGCGCCGCCAGCTCCGTCGCGATCTCGCGCGGCAGCCCCGCGGCCACGCCGCCCTCCGCCATCGATTCGAGCGTCACGTACATGAACGCGATGCCGCTCGCGGAAAGGCCCGTGACCGCGTCCATGTACTTCTCGTCGAGGATGAGCGCGCGCCCCAGCGCGGAGAAGACGCCTTCCGCCAGCGCCAGGTGCTCCCGACGGGCGTGTTTGCCCGCGCAGATCCCGGTCATGCCCGCCCGCACCAGGCAGGCCGTGTTGGGCATCGTCCGGATCACCGGCACCCCGCTCGCGAGGTGCCGCTCGATGAACGCGGTCGAGACGCTGGCGGCCGTGGAGACGACCACCGTGTCGCGTCCGACGACCTTCTTGATCGACGTCAGCGCCTCCCCCATGACCTGGGGTTTGACGGCGACGATGACCAGATCGGCCCCCTTGGCGGCCGCGGCGTTGTCCGTGCTCATGCGGATGCCGTAGAGCTTCCCCTTGCGCGCGCAGGTTTCGGGATGCCGCGCCGTGGCGCTGACCTGCTCCGGCTGGATCAGCTTCGCCTCGAGGAGCGCCTTGATCAGCGTCTCCCCGAGTTTTCCCGCGCCGATGACCGCGATTTTCTTTCGTGCAAGCATAAGTTCCCCATTTTAGCACCGCGGCCGGCGGCGCGAAAGCCTAGTTCCGGAATTCGAAGGCGCCCGCGTCGACCCGGGGGCCCGAGATCCGGGGGAGGCCGTCGAAGTCCAACTCCCCCGCCACCGCCGTGAACGCGGGGTCCCCCGCGTTCACCGCGACGGAATCCCGCCGCAGACGCAGGTCCCCCCGCTCGGCGTCCTTGAAACGCGCCTCCCCGACCCGGCCGTTGCGCTCCTGCCCGGCGGCGCGGAACGCCGCAAACCCGGCGAACGCCTTCTCCTGCCAGGTGAAGGCCGGATTCTTCACGCCGTAGCAGTTCCAGTCCGCCACGTTCCCGGAGGAGAGGGCGGCTCCGAAGGGGTTCGTGATCGCCAGCCCCGACGCCCCCGGCACGATCAGGTTGTGGCGCAGCGTGTTGTTCCGGGCCTTCTGGATCACGAGCTCCCCGCTGCCCGAGGCGCTCGTGTCGTTGCCCCAGAGCGTGTTGTGCGCGAAGAGGCAGCGTTCCACTGTCCCCCGCTCCTCGTCGTAACCCCCGAAGATCAGCCCGGCGACCGCGTTGCGCAGCAGGAGGTTGGAGCGGACGACGACGTCCGACGTGACGCCCGGGTTCTCGCAGCCCACCTCGATGCCGTAGTCGCAATGGTGCACGAGGTTCCGCTCCACGACGATGTCCCGCGCCCCGTCCACATAGATCCCCGCGGCCGAACGCTCCTCCCCGTATGCGGGATTCCCGAACGAGCTGATGTTGAACACCTTGTTCCCCGTGACGCGGCCCCGCCGCGGCTGGTCGTTCGCGGGCGCCGTCTTCTCGAGGCCGATCACGTCGATCCCGATGTTGTTGCAGTCGCGCACCGTGTTGCCGGAGATCACGAAGCCCTCGACGTTGCCGTTGATCACGAGGGCTTCGCTGCTCCCCAGCAGGCATTCGAAGACCTCGCAGTCCTCGATCACGATGCCGCTCCAGGGCGTCGTCCCGTCCGTGCCGTAGACCGCGATCCCGTGGGCGTCGCCGCCCTCCTTGGAGGTCTGACGGATCCGGCCCACCTTGAGGCGCCGCAGGACGATGTTCCTGCCCGAACCGTCCAGCTTCACGCCGCAGGGGACGCCGTCGTCCTTGTCCGTCTGCAGGCCGCCCAGCTCGAGTCCTTCAAAAACAAGATGGCTTTGATTCGCGATCGAGAGCAGCGCCCCGGCCTCCTCCGTCACGCTCAGCGTCGAGCCGTCGATGCGGACGGCGCCGTCCCCCGCCGCCTTGAACGTGATCGGTTTCCCCTCCGCGCCCGAAACGCCGACCGCGACGCGCTCGGCGTAGGTCCCCACATGGATGAGGACCGTCTCCCCCGGGCGCGCCTCCTGGGCCGCCTTCTGGATCGTCCGCCAGGGGGCCGCCGCCGTCCCGGGGCCGGCATCCGAACCTGAGAGTGCCACGTGCCGCTCCTGGAGCAGGAGGAGGAGGAGCAGAACCATGAGGGTGGATTGTACTGCGCAACCCGGCGGCCCGCGCGGGTGTTCACACAGCATGACCATCCGAAGCGCCCTGCTCCTCCTGCTGCTGGCCGCCGCTCCGCAGGCCGACCCGCCGCCGAACCTCGTGCTCATCTACGCGGACGATCTCGGCTACGGCGACACCGGCTGTTACGGCGCGACCCGCGTCAAGACGCCGAACATCGACCGCGTGGCCCGCGAGGGGCTGCGCTTCACGGACGCCCATTCCGCCGCGGGCACCTGCACGCCCTCCCGCTATGCGATGCTCACCGGCGAGTACGCGTGGCGGAAGAAGGGCACGGGCATCCTGCCCGGGGACGCCGCCCTCATCATCGCGCCCGGCCGCACCACGCTGCCCTCCGTGTTCCAGGCGGCGGGCTACCGCACGGGCGTCGTCGGCAAATGGCATCTCGGGCTCGGCGATCCCGCGCCGGACTGGAACGGCGAGCTCAAGCCCGGCCCGCTCGAAATCGGATTCACGTCCGCGTTCATCCTCCCCGCCACCGGGGACCGCACGCCCTGCGTGTACGTGGAGGACCACCGGGTCGCCGGCCTGGATCCGAAGGACCCGATCCAGGTCAGCTACGGCAAACCCGTCGGCGACGACCCCACGGGCAAGGCGAACCCCGAGCTGCTCAAGTTCCATCCGAGCCACGGGCACGACATGACGATCGTCAACGGCGTGAGCCGCATCGGCACCATGTCGGGCGGCAAGGCGGCGCGCTGGGTGGACGAGGACATGGCGGACACGATCACGGGCAAGGCCGTGCAGTTCATCGAGAAGAACGCGAAGGAGCGTTTCTTCCTCTACTTCGCGCTGCACGACATCCACGTCCCGCGCGTGCCGCATCCGCGCTTCGCGAACGCGACGGACATGGGCCCGCGCGGGAACGCGATCGCGGAGGCGGACTGGAGCGTGGGCCGCGTCCTGGAGACCCTCGACCGCCTCAAGCTGTCCGAAAACACGATCGTGATCGTGACGAGCGACAACGGGCCGGTGCTCGACGACGGCTACAAGGACGACGCGGTGACGAAGCTGGGCGATCACAAGCCGGCGGGGCCGCTGAGGGGCGGCAAGAGCAGCGCCTTCGAGGGCGGCACGCGGGTGCCCTTCCTGCTGCGCTGGCCCGCGCGGGTGAAGCCGGGCGTCAGCGACGCGCTCGTGGGGCAGATCGACCTGCTCGCCTCGCTGGCGCCGCTGGTGGGCAGGACGCTGAAGGACGAGGACGCTCCGGACAGCTTCGACCTGCTGAAGGCGCTGCTCGGCGAGACGCGCGAGGGGCGGGAGCATCTGGTGCAGCAGGGCGGCCCGCTCTCGCTGCGCGCGGGCCCCTGGAAATACATCATGCCCGGAAGAGGGGTCGCCCGGAGCGCGACCACGGGCACGGAAGGCGGGGCGGACCCCGGCGGCCACCTCTACAACCTCGTCGAGGATCTCGCGGAGACGAAGAACCTGGCCAAGACCGAGCCCGAACGACTCAAGGCGCTCGCGGCGCGGCTGGATCAGATCCGCGCGACGCCGCGCAGCCGGCCTTGATCAGGCGGAGGACCCTCCTTCGCTCATCTTTTGGGCTGGGGCTTCCACCTCCGCTCATCTACCGGAGTGGAGCTACGGCGGACAGGACGGAGGGCATCCCGCCGTAGCTGGCCGGATCGAGTTGCCCGCCTCCGCGCATCTTCCGGGGTGGCGCTTCGGCGGGGCATCCGCCTTCCGGCTGGCCTCCGGCCAGCGAAGGCGGATGCTTCGACTCGGCGGGTGCCCTCCTTCGCCCATCTTGTGGGCCGGGGCTACGGAGGGCATCCTTCGCTGAGGCTTCGCTTCGCTCAGCCGAGCGAAGGATGGTGGGCGCTACAGGACTTGAACCTGTGACCCCTTGGGTGTGATCCAAGTGCTCTACCAGCTGAGCTAAGCGCCCCCGGGAGGATCACAGTTTACGCGGGGCCCCGGCCGAGTCAAGGAGGAGTTTCCGCGCCCCGATGCGCCCCCGGCCGGCGTCCCTTATACTGTGAGCGTGCTCAGCGCCCTCCTTTGTGCCGTCCTGCTGCAGGCCCCGCCCGCGGACCTCGACGCCCTCAAGGACCGCCTCGCGGCCGAGAAGGATCAGGCCCCCGCCCTGCGCCTCCCCGCCGTCGCCGCCCTCGGCGCCCTCAAGACCGAGGAGGCCGCCGCCCTCCTCTCCGACCTGCTCGACCAGGACAAGGACCTCTCCGTCCGCGCCGCCGCCCTCAAGGCCCTCGGCGTCTGCGGCACCCCCCGCGCCCTCCAGGTCCTCGTCCTCACCGCCCGCGACACCAAGAAAGCCGTCACGCTCCGCAGCAGCGCCGTCGAGGCGCTCACGAAACCCCCGACCCCCGAAGGCCTCGGCCTCTGCAAGACCCTCCTCCGCGACGCGAGCGACGTCCGCCTCTACGCGTGGTCCGGCCTGCGCCAGTACCCCCTCAGCAAGGAGACCGAGCCGCTCTGGCGCGGCGGCCTCACGAACGACGACACCCTCATCCGCGCCATGGCCATGAGCGCCCTCGCGCCGCTCAAGGAGGTCGTCCTCCAGGACAACGCCCGCAAGATCCTGCTCGACGACGGCGCCGAACCCCTGCTCCGCTACGCCTCCGTCGCCGTGCTCAAGGAGTTCGGAGGCGCCGCCGTCGCCCGCGTCCTGCTCGCCGCCGCCGCCCTCCAGCCGGACCTCACCCTCCGGCGCCTGCTCGCCGAGGCCCTCGGCGCGCTCACGGAGGACAAGGCCGCCCTCGAAATCTACGCCTCCCTCAAGCACCCCGACCCCGTCGTGCGCGCCGTCGCCGCCCGCTCCCTCGGCCGCCTCCGCCACGCCCAGGCCGGCGACCGCCTCTCCTCGCCCCTCAAGGACGCGGTCCTCGAGGTCCGCGGCGCCGCGCTCGAAGCCGTCGCCGAACGGCGCGACAAGAACAGCGAGGCCATCCTCCTGCGGGAGGCCCAGGGCACGAACGAGGACGCCGCCGCGCTCGCGATCTCGCTGCTGCCCGCCTTTCCCGGCGACGCGGTGCGCCAGGCCCTCGTCAAACTCGCGGGCAACGCCAAGCCCGGCGTCGCCGTGCCCGCCCTCGACGCCCTGGGCGAACTGGGTGGGCCCGAATCCATGCCCGTTTTCGAGAAGGCGCTGCGCGCGAAGGACTGGGCGGTCCGCGTCTCCGCCGTGCGCGGCCTCCGCAAGCTCCGCACGAAGGAGGCCGTCGACCTGCTCGTCGACCGCATGGCCTCGGAGGAGGGCCGCCTGCTCGCCGACATCGCCGAGACGCTGCGCTTCCTGACCGCGAAGCCGTTCGGGAGCGGCGCGGGACAGTGGAAGGAGTGGTGGACGAGCGCCCGCGAGAGCTTCGCCTTCCCCGGGCCGGACGCGGTCGCGGCCGCGCCCCAGGCGGGCATGACGACCTACTACGGCATGCCCGTCGTCTCCACCCGCCTGGTCTTCTGCGTCGACATCTCGGGCAGCATGCAGGCCGAGTCCGAGGGCGGCGTGACGCGCCTGGAACAGGCGAAAAAGGAGCTGCTCCGCTCCCTCGGCCAGCTGGGCAAGGACGCCCAGGTCAACCTCGTTTTCTTCGACGACAAGATCGAGCCCTGGCACCGACAGCTGGTCGGCATCAAGCAGAATTTCCGCCAGGCCCAGGAGCTGATCCAGCGCCTCCAGCCGCGGGGCCAGACCAACATCTTCGACGCGCTGGAGCTCGCCTTCGCCCACAAGGAGGCGGACACGATCTACCTGCTCTCCGACGGCGAGCCCAGCAACGGCCGCATCACCGATCCCGACGACATCCTCCGCGAGATCCGGCGCATGAACCGGCTGCGGAAGGTCGCGCTGCACACGGTGTCGTTCGGGGGGTCGCCGTTCCTCAAGGCGCTGGCGGAGCAAAACGGCGGGCACTACGTGGAAGTGCGGTAGCCCAGCTACCAGCTACCAGCTTCGACCCCGGCAAGCCGATTCACGCCCCGGCGGCCTGGAAGATCTGCTCGGCCCACTCGACCGCCTCGCGGTAGATCCCCGGCAGCGCCATCGGGTCGAGCTCGAGGCGTTCCAGCAGCGCCGGCAGACGGTCCCATTCGGCGTGTTCGTACGCGAGCGTCAGCCCCAGGACGCGGCCCAGCCCCTCGGGCTTGCCCATCAGCGCGCCCTTCACCTCGTCGGCGAGCGAAAGGTCGGAAAGCACCTCGATCATCGGGCGGTCCAGGATCGCGTCGATCACCGAGAACATCCCGATCATGAAGAGGTCGAAGGTCTTGTTCTTGAGTCCGGAGCCCATCCCCACCTGTTCGCAGAAGCGGGCTCGGATCAGCGACGTGACCACGAGCTCGGAGGGCTTGTCCTCGCACATCGCGGCGAGGGCCAGCAGCGAGGCCCAGCGGCGCACCTGGACGAGCCCCAGGAGCGTCAGGGCCTGCCGGATCGACTCCACCCGGCTCCGCAGCCCCATCATCGCCGAGTTGATGTAGCGCAGCAGCTTGAGCGAGAGGGTCACGTCCTCCCGGATGATCGACTCCAGGGTCTCGAAATCCGCGTCCGGCCGGTTCACCTCGCGCAGGAAACGCAGGTAGCTCGCCTTGTAGGCGGGAGGATCCTTGCGCGCGATCATCTCGGGGCGGCAGAAGAAGAAGCCCTGATAGAGCGCGTACCCCATCTCCATCGCCTGCGTGAGCTCCTTGCGCAGCCCCAGCCGCTTGCCGAGCAGCGTCAGTCCGGGACGGCTGTACTTCTTCACGATCGCCGTCCGCTCCTCCGCGGGCACGGACTGGAAATCGACCTTGAGGATGTCCGCCAGCTCCGTCAGCGGCGTCTGCGACCGCGCGAGGTTGAAGTCGTCGATGGCGATCAGGAAGCCCTGCTTCTTCAGCGTGCGGCAGGCGGCGATCACGTCCGGATCCGGCGGGACGGAGGGCACCAGTTCCAGCACCGTGATGCGGGGCGGCAACAGGGACACGATCCCCTGCGTGATCATGGGTTTGGTGACGTTGATGAAGACCCGGCGGCCCACCGTGAGGCGGCCGAGACCGAACGTGTTGAGGGAGCTCTCGATGACCTGGGAGCTCGCCTTGTCCCCGTCCGGCGAGCTGAAGGCGTTCTCCGCCCCCGACCTGAAGAAAAGCTCGTAGCCGTAGACGCTCAGGCTGCGATCGAAGATCGCCTGGCGGGCGAGGTACGTGTCGGCGATCGGCGATGCGCTCATGAACGGGAGCCAGTATAACGGGAAGCCCCGGGGACGGATCCGGAATCGGACCGGGAGCGGGCCGACTGCGCTGTTTCTATTCCTTCCCGACCGAATAGATCTGGTTGGTCCACTCCACGGCTTCCTGATAGAGCAGGGGCAGCTGCTCGTCCTGGAGCGGCGTCCCCTCCCGAAGCTGGGCCACTTTGCTCCAGTCGGCCTTCTCGTAGGCCGTCACCAGGCGCAGGATCCTCCCGAGGCCGAGGGGCCCGCCCAGGAGGGCCTCGGCCACCGGAGCGGAAAGCGGCAGGTCCGTCACGATCTCGCTCATGGGGCGGCCCAGGACCACGTCCATGAAGGACAACATGCCCATCAGGAAGAGATCGGAGGCGGGGTGGGTCAGCTTCCCGCGCTCGCCGAGCAGTTCGCAAAAACGCGCCCGCACCAGCGCCGACACGACGATCTCCTCGGGACGGTCGTCGCCCATGGAGGCGATGGCGAGCAGCGAGACCCACTTGCGGAGGACCGCGGGCCCGAGCAGGACCAGCGCCTGTTTGATCGACTCCACCCGGCTGCGCAGCGAGAACATCGCGGAGTTGATGTATCGCAGCAGCTTGACGGAGAGGGCCACGTCCTGCCGGATCAGCGCCTCGAGCTTCTCGAAATTCAGATCCGGCTGGTTCGCCTCCTGCAGGACCCGCAGGTAGGTGAGTTTGTAGGCGGGGATGTCCTTCCGCGAGATCTCCTCGGGCTTGCTGAAGAAGGAGCCCTGGAAGAGATGGAAGCCCAGGTCCTTGGCGCGGATCTGCTCCTGCCGCGTCTCGATGCCGTTCGCCAGGCAGCGGACGTTCGGCTTCGAGTAGCGCCGGATGCATGACTTCTGGTCCTCCGCATCGCTCGTGCGGAAGTCCATCTTGACGATGTCCGCCAGGGCCAGCAGCGGCGCCATGCCTTTCCGGGCCGTGTAGGCGTCGACGGACAGGGAATAGCCGCGGCGTTTCAGGTTCTGCACCCATTGGAGGACCTTCTCGTCCGCCTCCAGCGTGTGCAGGATCTCGATGTAGCTGCTCAGCGGAGGAAGGAAGACGGCCAGGTCCATCTCGAGCATGCGGCGGGTCACGTTCACGAAGCCCTTGCGCCCCATGAGGAAGGGCCCGAGACCCATCGTGTGGACGGCGCCCTCGATCATCTTCGCGCCCGCGCGGTCGCCCTCGGCCCCGACCAGGAGATCCTGATCCCCTTCGCGGATGATCAGTTCGTAGCCGAAGACGGCGAGGTTGCTGTCGAAGACGGCCTGGCGCGCCAGCTGCGGTTTCACGGATGCCGAACCCTCATCTTGGGACGCCTGCAGTCTATCAAATGACTTCCAGATGTTCGACGTGTTCGCTGCGGAGTGCCCGGGGCTGGCCGGAATCCAGGCGGAGCACGATCCCTTCCAGGGGGTCCACGTCCTCCACGATCCCCTCGACGGCCTTCCCCTCGATCTTCACGCGGACCCGCTTTCCCACGATGAACGAGCGGTCCCGCCAGGCCCGGCGGTAGTCCTTCAGGGAGCCTCCCAGGCGGCCGTACCATTCGTCGAGCGCCTCCAGCAGCGTCCGCGCCGCGACGACCCTCGAGGCGTCCGGCCCCAGCGAGGTCGCGTTGACGTCCTCCGGATGGCCGCTCACGTTGAAGCCCAGCCCGAGCACGAACACCTCGGGCCGGTTCGAGACGAAGCGGGCCTCCACGAGGACGCCGGCGATCTTCCGCCCCCCCACCATGACGTCGTTGGGGAAACGGATCCGCGCGCCCTCCCCCGCCGTGTCCGCCGCGGCGAGCGCCCCCAGCGCCGTCAGCAGCGGGATGCGCTCGGTCTCGATCGCCGGCCTCAGGATCAGGGACAGGAGCAGCGCCTTGCCGCGGGGGGCGAGCCAGCGGCGGCCGAAGCGCCCGCGGCCCTGGGACTGCTCCTCGGCGAAGATCGCCGTCCCCTCGGGGGCGCCCTCCAGCGCCTCCTTCCACGCCAGGTCGTTCGTCGATTCGCAGCGGTCGACGCAGAGGATGCGGCGGCCGACGATCTTCGTGCGCAGGCGCTCCCGGAGCGCCTCCGGCGTGAGCGCGGACATCACAGCTCCAGGCTGATGTCGCAGGCCGGGGCGGAGTGCGTGAGCGCGCCCACGCTGATGCGGTCCACGCCCGTGCGGGCGACGGTCTTCACGGTCTTCAGCGTCACCCCGCCCGACGCCTCGATCTCGACCTCCGGATTCAGGGCGCGGATCTTCGGCACCGCGCGCTTCATCGCCGCCGGGGTGAAGTTGTCCAGCATGATCACCCGGACGGGGAACGTGGCGAAGAGCAGCGCCTGGGCCTCGCTCGAGGCCTCGATGACGACCGGGATGTCCCGGCGGCAGAGCGCCTCGACATGCTCCCGCAGCGCGTCGAGGTCGCCGACCGCGGCGATGTGGTTGTCCTTGATCATCGCCCCGTCGTGCAGGCCGCGGCGGTGGTTGTGCCCGCCCCCGCTGAGCACCGCCCGCTTCTGCAGGTCGCGCAGGCCGGGGACCGTCTTGCGCGTGTCGAAGATCCTCGCGGGCCTGGCGAGCTCGACGAAGCGCCGCGTCAGCGTCGCCACGCCGGAAAGCTGCTGGAGGAAATTGAGGGCCGTGCGCTCCGCCCCGAGCACGCGCCGCGCCGGCCCTTCCACGAGCGCCAGGCGGGAGCCCTTCTTCGCGAAGCGGCCGTCCTTGAACTTCGGGACGCAGCGGACCCCCATGAGGCGGAACGCGTGCGCCGCGCAGTCCATGCCGGCCACGACGAGGTCCTGCTTCGCCAGCAGGACGCCCCGCACGCGGAGGTTGGGGACGACGGGGGAGCTGACGTCGCGGAAGGCGCCGTCCTCGGTCAGGGCCTGCTGCACGCGGTCCATGGTCGGGCTCCGCCGCGGCTACTTCTTCCCCTCGAGGACGCGCTTCATCGTGACGCCCATCTCGGCGGGGCTTTCGACGCAGGTCACGCCCGCGGAGCGCAGGGCCTCGTACTTCGCGGCCGCCGTGCCCTTGCCGCCCTGGATGATGGCGCCCGCGTGGCCCATCCGCTTCCCTTCGGGCGCCGTCTGGCCGCCGATGAAGGAGACCACGGGCTTCCGGACGTTCTTCTTGATGAATTCGGCGGCCTCCTCCTCCATCGTCCCGCCGATCTCGCCGATCATCATGATCGCGCGCGTCGCGGCGTCGCGGTTGAAGAGCTCGAGGATGTCGATGAAGTCCGTCCCCTGCACCGGGTCGCCGCCGATGCCCACCGCGGTCGACTGGCCGAAGCCGAGCGCCGACAGCTGCCAGGCCGCCTCGTAGGTCAGCGTGCCCGAGCGGGACACCACGCCGATGTCGCCGGGCTTGTGGATGTGGCCGGGCATGATGCCGAGCTTCGTCTGGCCGGGCGTGATGAGCCCGGGGCAGTTCGGCCCGATCATGCGCGTCTTCGTCTTCTGAAGGAAATGGCGCAGGCGCACCTCGTCCATGATGGAGACGCCCTCGGTGATGCACACGGCGAGCGGGACCCCCGCGGCCGCCGCTTCCATGACGCCGTCCGCCGCGCCGCCGCCGGGGACGAAGATCACCGTGGCATCCGCCCCGGTTTTCGCGACGGCCTCCTCGACCGTGTTGAAGACCGGGACCTTGACGCCCTTCTTCGACTCCCAGGCCGTGCCGCCCTTGCCCGGCGTCACGCCCGCGACGACCTGCGTGCCGTATTCGAGCATGCCGTTGCCGTGCACGGTCCCGGCCTCGCCGGTCAGGCCCTGCACCAGCACCCTGGTGTTCTTGTCGACGAGAATGCTCATGGTTCGTCCTCTGGAAACGGGGCGGGGCCCCGCTATCTCTTCAGGCCCGCCGCCTCGATGACCTTGCGGGCCCCGTCGGCCATGTCGGCCGCGGGGCTGATCTTCAGCCCGCTGTTCTTCAGGATGTCCCGGCCCAGCTCGACGTTGTTCCCCTCGAGCCGGACCACGACGGGGACCTTCACGTCCACTTCCTTCACCGCGTCGACGATGCCCTGCGCGAGCACGTCGCAGCGCAGGATGCCGCCGAAGATGTTGATGAAGAGCGCCTTCACCTCGGGGTTCGCCAGCAGGAGCTTGAAGGCCTTTTTGACCTGGTCCTTGTTCGCGCCGCCGCCGACGTCGAGGAAGTTCGCGGGCGCCCCGCCCGCCTGCTTGATGATGTCCATCGTCGCCATGGCGAGGCCGGCGCCGTTCACCATGCAGCCGATGTTGCCCTCCATCGAGACGTAGTTGAGGCCGTAGCTGGTCGCCTCGTGCTCGACCGGGTCCTCCTCGTGCACGTCGCGCATCGCCTCGAGCTCGGGCTGCTTCTTGAGCTCCAGCGCGCGGTCGTCGATGCCCATCTTGCCGTCGAGGGCGAGCACGTCTCCCTTCTTCGTCACGACGAGCGGGTTGATCTCCAGCAGCGTGCAGTCCTTCTCCACGAACATCCGCGTGACCGCCGAGATCATCTTGAGGAACTGCTTGAACGTGTCGCCCGAGAGCCCCAGCGCGAAGCCGATGCGGCGCGCCTGGTAGGCCTGCAGGCCGTAGCCGACGTCCCAGTGCTCCTTGAGGATCGCCTGCGGGTTGTGCTCCGCGACCTCCTCGATGTCCATGCCGCCCTGGGTGGACGCCATGAGCACGGGTTTGCCCGCCTTGCGGTCGAGCACCGCGCCGAGGTAGAGCTCGCGCGCGATCTCGCAGCCCGCCTCCACGTAGACGCGGCGCACGACGCGGCCCGCCGCGCCGCTCTGCTTCGTCACGAGCGGGAAGCCGAGGATCTTGCCGGCGATCTCGGCCGCCTCGGCGGCGCTCTTGACGAGCTTCACCCCGCCCTGGAGGCGGACCGTCTTGAGGTCCTTCTCGTAGACGGTCCCCTTGCCGCGGCCGCCGGCGTGGATCTGGGACTTCACCACCGCCACGGGGCCGCCGAGCTTCGTGAACGCCTCGGCGGCCTGCGCGGCCGTCTCGACGATGAAGCCCGCGGAGACCGGAATGCCGTATTTACGAAAGACTTCCTTCGCCTGGAATTCGTGGAGGTTCACCGGGTCCCTCTTTCTTGCGCTGAGGCGCAGGCTGGATGCCGCCCTTCATGGAGGGCATCGTGATCTTCTCTTCCATCAGCTTCCCGGGCTTGAACTTCACAACCTTGCGCTCGGGGATGAAGACTTCCTGGCGGGACTTCGGGTTCCGGGCGATGCGCCCCTTGCGCTGGATCACCTCGAAGACGCCGAAGTTCCGCAGCTCGATCTTGTCGCCGCGGATCAGGGCCTCCAGCACCATGTCCAGCGTGCCCTGGACCACGCGGCGCGTCGAGGCGATCTCCAGCTCGTACTTCTCGGCGAGCGTCCGGACGATGTCGTTTTTGGTGAGCGTTCCGCCCACAGGTCCTCCGCGGTAAGACCGGCGTATTAAAACAGCGAGGTCCTTGAGCGTCAAGGAATTAGGAAGGGTCCAATGGTTCGATACGCTTGATTCACTGGGTTGTCCCGCTGGAGGACAACCCAGTGAATCAAAGCTGACTCACCACTAGCCGATCACGTCCAGCATCGTGTACATGCCCGCGGGTTTGCCCGCGATCCAGCGCGCCGCATCGATGGACCCCCGCGCGAAAATGTCCCGGTTCGAGGCGCGATGGACGATCTCGATGGAGTCTCCCAGCGAACCGAAGATGATCCGATGGTCCCCCACCACGTCGCCCGAACGCACCGACGAGACGTCCACCTTGCGCCCGGTCGCCGCCTCGATGCGCTCCGCCAGCGTCTTCGCCGTGCCGCTCGGCGCGTCCTTCTTGAAACGGTGGTGCGTTTCGACGATGGCCATGTCGTAGGCCGGCCCCAGGATCTTCGCGATCTCCGGCGCCTTCTTGAAGAGCAGGTTGACCCCGACGCTCATGTTGGACGAGAAGAGCACGGGGATCTTCTTCGACGCCTCGTCGAGCCTCGCCTTCTGCGCCCCCGTGAATCCCGTGGTGCAGATCACCGCGGGCACGCCCAGCGTCAGGCATTCCGAGAGCCGCTCGAGGGAGGCCTCGGGGGCGGAGAAGTCGACGAGCGCGTCCACCTTCGAGGCGAGATGCTTCACCACGCCCTCGCCGGCGACGACGTCGATCCGGACCGCCACCTCGACTCCGGCCTCCTCCGCGGCGCGCGCCACGGCCAGCCCCATGCGCCCGCAGGCGCCGTTGATCGCGATCTTCATGGCCGCCTCTTTATGGTGAGCCCGCATCGATTCACCGGGGTGCCCCATGGTGAGGCACCCCGGTGAATCCTGCGTGTCGAACCCCTACGAGAGCCCCGCGAGCGTGGCCGCCACGTCCACCCGTTCCTGGACGATCTGGACCGCCCGCTTGATCTTGTCCGTGTCCGAGGGAAGGATCTTGAAATTCGAGGCGTGCAGCTCGGAAACCACCGAGAAGGCGTCCGGCTCCACCTGGAGGACCGGGATGGTCGTCCTCCGGATCATCTTGAGCACCGTGTCCGAGAGCCGGCCCTGGTCGGTCACCACGATCGACGAGAGGGAGAGGTCCCGTCGGCCGCCGAGGAACATCGCCGAGAGCGCCGCGACGAGCACGTCCTCCCGGTCCACCGGGCAGATCAGCGTGACCTGGCCCGTCAGCTTCTCGAGGATCGTCCCGGCACTCGCCGCGCCCAGCACGACCTTGCCGAGCGGCTTCTCCATGCCCGCCTCGTTGTTCAGGCAGCGGCCGCGGAAGCGCTCGAAGAGCGTCAGCAGCGAGGCCCGCGCGAGGTCCGGCTCATAGGGAATCATGCCGAGCAGCCGCACGCCCATCTGGTCGAGCACGCGCCGCATCCACTGGTCGATGCGGTCGAATTCGTGGGGATAGGCCTTGTTCACGATCACCCCGAGCACCTCGATGCCCGCGCGCT
Source organism: uncultured Planctomycetales bacterium (assembly GCA_964619955.1). Lineage (GTDB taxonomy): Bacteria > Planctomycetota > MHYJ01 > MHYJ01 > JACPRB01 > JACQFK01. The sequence continues at coordinate 116,720 of CAZUJF010000003.1, read as the reverse complement.
CGAAGTAGGTCTTGTTGAGGATGATCTCGTCCGTGGGCTGGCCCACGCCGCCCGAGGCGACGAGGACCACCTTCGCGTCCAGCTGCTTGGCGAGGAACGCGTTGGAGAGTCCGAAGGCGGCCCCCGCGGCGGCGTTGCCCGTGCCCTCGATGACCAGCAGGTCCTTGCCCGCCGAGACCTTCGCGTAGCCCGCGCGGATCTTCTGGACCACGGCGTCGCGGCCCTCCGGGCTGATCCACTGCGTCGGGAAGCCGTCGTAGCAGACCGGGCCCATGTCGCGCACGAAGGCGGGGATGCGGCAGGTTTCCTTGATGAGGACGGCGTCGTGGTCGATCTTCTCCCCCGCGAACTCCACCGAGCCGCGGCCCACCGGCTTCATGTAGCCGACCTTGAGCTTCTTGGAGAACGCCGCCGTCAGACCGAGCGTCACGACGGTCTTGCCTTCGTTGTGGCGGGTCGAGGTGATGAAGAGGTTCTTCACGAGGGAAGGATTACATCACAGGGGCCGCCGGGCATCAAGCTTCCTGGAGCGGCTCCAGTGGTAGAGGTACTGCTGGGCGTAGCCCGCGAGCGCGCCCCAGCGGCCGGCGGCGAACGCGCGGATCGCCGCATCCGGCACCCGCCGGCCCTTGAAATACAGGCGGGTCATCACCTTCCGGATCCAGGTGTCGACCGGAAAGGCCTCCAGGCGTCCGTACGCGAAGAGCAGCAGGCAGTCCGCCACCTTCTCCGCCACGCCGGGCAGGACCATGAGGGCCGCCCGGGCGTCGTCCAGGTCGAGATGCCGGATCTCGTCCAGCAGCCCGCCGTGGGCGAGCCGCGCGGCCTGGGCCAGATAGCGCGCGCGGAACCCGATCTTCAGCTCCCGCAGCCCCGCCTCGTCCCCCATCTCTTCGGGACCCGGGAACGTGTGCCGCACGCGGTCGCCGAAGCGGATCCGCCGCCCGTACGTGCGCGCCATGTCCTCGACGTTCCGCGTGATGCGCGGGATGTTCGACGCGATCGACGTCAGGAACGCGCAGAGGCATTCCCAGGGATCCTGCCTCAGGATGCGGAGGCCGGGAAAGGCGTCCAGCGCCGGCCGCAGGGTCCGGTCCTTCCGCAGCGCCCGCTCGATCGCCGGGAAGTCGTGATCCAGGGCGAGGAACTCGAACAGGAACGCCTCGTCCGCCCCCTCGGCGTACAGCGTCCGCCCCTCCTGCCGGATGAGAAACAGCCGCGCCCCGTGCTGCACGAGGTAGCCGTCGTCTTCGCGCGTCCAGCGGAAATACTGGCCGCTCTCCAGCGTGTGCCGGAGATCGAAGCGCGGCGCTTGAAGGAGACACTTTGTTCGCTGGGCCAAGCGCCCATTATGGGCTGCGGAGCCGTCCTTCGTCCACGGTCCGCCCTATTCCTCGGTCCGCTTCGCCAGTTTCGCCCGCACCTCGAGGCCGCCCCCGTCGCGCTCCAGGCTCACGAGCAGCTCCTCGTCCGCGAAATGCCGGCCGATGAGATCCACCACGTGCAGCGCCTGGGCGACCGGCACGCCGTCGATCGCGCGCAGGCGGTCCCCCACGCGCAGCCCCGCGGCGGCGGCCGGCGTCCCCGCCAGCACGTCCGTGATCTGGACGCGCCCCTCCCCCGCCAGATCCACCCGGATCCCGAAGAAACCGCGCGGACGGACGCGGGCCAGGTCCCCCGCCAGCGGAGCCCAGATCCGGAGCAGGCGGTCCTGTCCCACGGTGACGAAACAACGGCCCCCCGGATCCAGGGCGACGGCTTCCAGCACCCCGGGGCCCGCCGAGAGCGCGCTCCGGAGTTCGCCCGAGCGCGTTTCCCAGATCCGGACGCCTCCCGCGTGCGTGACCCCGATGAGATGCCGGGCATCGGGCGTGAAGGCCAGGCGCCCCAGCGCCGCGCCGCCCTCCCCTGCCGGGAGCGCGGACTCGGCGGCGCCGGGCTCGAGCCGCCGGATCCGGAGGTCGCCCGCCCCGTTCCCGCAGGCGAAGGCGCCGTCGGGGGAGAACGCCGCGGCCGAGATCAGGCCCGGCGCCCCGGCCAGCTGGGACAGCTCCCGCCCCGTCCCGGCCTCCCAGAGACGGACGCTGTTGTTCCCGAGCGCCGCCCGGACCTTCCGGTCCCCGTCCTCGAAACGCACGGCCAGCAGCGACGCTTCCGGCGTCCCGAACTGCCTCAGCTCCGCGCCGCTCCGCAACTCCCAGAGCCTTGCCGTCCCGTCGAGGGATCCGGACAGGAGCCGCGTCCCGTCCCGGCTCCACTCCAGCCCCGAGACATGGGCCCCGTGACCGGCGAGGACCCGCTCGCGGACCCCGGAGGCGGCCCTCCACAGCAGGATCTTGCCGTCGAACGCGCCGCCGGCGATGAACGCCCCGTCGGGGCTCCAGGCCACGGACAGGATGACGGACTCCAGCCCGTCCAGCTGCGCCTCGAGGGTCCAGCGCCGGGCGTCGTAGATCAGGACGCCCTTCGAACAGCCGAGCGCGAGGCGGCGTCCGTCCGGGCTGAACGAGAGGCCGGCGAGCTGGCCTCCCAGCGGGGCGAGCACGCGCTCCAGACCCAGCCGCTGGGGATCCAGACCGCGGGAGGGGGGGCTGACATCCCAAAGCAGGGCCGCGACCAGCGCCAGGCCCGCGCCCGCGCTCATTTGCCCGGCCCGAAGATGTGAATGCCCTTCGGTCCCGCGAAGATCAGACCGGCGCCGTTCGCCGGAAAACCGAGCGCTCCGAATTTCGCCTGGTCGCCCAGGTCGACGGGACGGTCGGCCACGAGGCGGCCCGAGCCGAGATCCCAGAACCGCAGCGACCCCGTCGTCCCCGCGCTCACCAGCACCCGGCCCCCCGGATGGAAGGCGACCGTCATCGTGCCTTTGGCGTGCCCCTCGAAGCGGCGGACCTCCTTCCACGTCGCGCAGTCGCGGAGCACGATGCTCCCGTCGGCGAGCGGATAGGCGACCCAGCGCCCGTCCGGGGACGCGGCTTCGGCGTCGCTCTGGTACGGCACGACTCCGAAGCTCGACGCTTCGGCGACCGTGTCCGCGCGCCAGGCGCGGACCGTGAAATTGGCGTGGTGCGAGACCAGGTGCCGGCCGTCCCCCGTCCAGATCAGCGAATACGTGGCGCCTCCCCCGGAGGTTCCGGTGGCCACTTCCTTCCCGCTGGGAATCTCGAAGACGCGCACCTGGTTGTCTTCGCTCCCCCCGGTCGCGAGCCGCGCCCCGCCCGGGGCGACCGCGACCGCTCAGGTGTAGCCGGAGTGAGGTTTCAGATTGAGCAGATTCCGGCCGCTGCCGACCTCCCAGACCAGGACGACGCCGTCCATGGAGGTCGAGGCCAGCGTGCGGCCGTCCTGGCTCCATCCCAGATCGTGCACCTCGGCGGCGTGGCCCTCGAGCACGCGCACTTCGCGCGCCGTCCGGACGTCGATCAGCCGGATCTTCGCCCCCTGCAGGACGGCGAAAAGATCCCCCGTGGGGCTCACGTGGTGGGAGTACCAGTTTTCGTGAAGCTGCAGCTGCTCGAAGCGCGTGAAGTCCAGCCCCCGGGACGGGGAGACGTCCGGAAGCAGGCCCAGGGCGAGCAGCAGTCCGGCGGCGCGCATATGACTACTATACACGCTTAGTACCTATCTCAGTAGGCCTCGTGAGCCGCGGCGTGTCGAGAGGTGAGCCGTCCAAGGAGCGAGGAGGAGACGAGCCTCGAAGAGGGCTGTCGACGACGAGCGACGCCGGACGGCGACGCCTATCGGCACGCCCCCCGGGGGGTGGCGGCGACGATGCCTACTGAGATAGGTACTTACGCCACGAAGAGGAACCCGCGCCCTTCCTCGAGCCCGGCCTGGAGCAGCCGCGCGCGGATCAGGTCCCGGGCGCCCCGGGAGCCCACCGCGCCGAGCACGGGTCCGCTCCGGGAGGCGAGCCCCTCCTCGGGGGACAGCACCCGCACCCGGCCGTCGGCGATCGTGCGGCCGATCTTCTCCGGATCGATGTCGATGACGGCCTCCACCGCCGCCCCGGCGCGCAGCAGGTCGCGGACCCAGGCGCGGCCGGTCGGCCCCGCCCCCCAGACCGTCAGCGGCTGCCGCGCCATCGGATGCCTCAGGAAATAATGCACCTTCGCCTCGTGGAAGCGCTTTTCGGAATACATCGGGTGCGTCCGCGTCAGGCGCCGCTCGTGGTCGCGCCACGAGAGCAGCGAGCGCGGCAGCTTCTCGAACCGCGCGCCGTGCTCCCGCATCCGGTGCCAGAGGTCGTAGTCCTCCGCCCAGCCGGGATCGCGGTAGCCCCCCGCCCGCTCGAAGAGATCCCGCCGCAGCATCACCGTGGGATGGGCGATCGGGCTTTCGACGAAGAGATTCGTGAGGATCTGCTCGTGCGTGAGCAGCGCGTTCTGCCATTCCACGTAGCGCCGCATCCCCTCCCCCGTGCGCCCCAGACAGCGCACCCGCGTCGCCAGCACGTCCACCGCCGGCGGCGAATCCATGCGCGTGACCTGCAGCAGGAGCCGGCGCGGATGCATGACGTCGTCGGCGTCCATGCGCGCGATCAGCTCGCCCGAGGCGTGCAGGGATGCCGTCCTCAGCGCCTCGACGAGGCCGACGTGGACCTCCGAGAGCAGCTTCATCCGCGGCTCGCGCTTCGCCGCCGCGGCCAGAAGCTCCGGCGTGCGGTCGCTGGAGCCGTCGTCGACGACGATCAGCTCCCACTCCTTGAAGGTCTGGCGCCGGATGGATTCGAGCGCCGCCGGCAGCGTCGCCTCGGCGTTGTAGACCGGCAGCAGGATCGAAACGAGGGGACTCGTCATGCCCTCCTCAAACTATCCTTGCCCGGCCCCCGGCCGCCTGCTTAAATCAGCGCGTCGCGACGTGCGCAGCGCGCGGGCGTCGGTGTTGATCCGGGCGTCCGGTACAACTTGGGAGCGGTGAACTCCGCCAGGCCCTGACGGGAGCAACGGTAGCCGATATCCTTCGTGTGTTGCCGGGTGCGTCCGGGGAACCGGCGATTCCGTAGCGGGCGTGCGTCGCGGCGTAACCCTCCTTCGCCCCCTTGAGGTTGGGCTGCGGAGGGCTTCGTATCCCTTGCGGCTCATTCCGTTCTGGGAAGCTCGGCCGCCCTCGGAACCTCCGCCACCGGGTCGATCGTCGGCAGATCCTTCATCGACGGCACCCCGAGCTCCTTCATCTTGATCGCCTTCGGCAGCACGTTGCGCTCCATCGAGCCCTGGACGTTGTTGAACTGCTGGACCACGTCGAAGACCGCGCCGCGCAGCTTGAGGAAGTGCCCCGCCCAGACCGCCACCGCGTCGAGCAGCTTGCGGCCCTGGTCCGAGACTTCGCGCGCGTTCTCCGCCATCTTTTCCTGGCGCCACCCGTACGCCACGGCCTTCAGCAGCGCGACCAGCGTGGACGGCGTCGCGATCACCACGCGGCCGAGCATCGCGTCCTCGATCAGCGCCGGGTCCTGCTGCACCGCCGCGTCCAGGATGGGCTCCGCCGGGACGAAGAGCACCACGAAATCCGCCGACGCCGCGAAGCGCTCCCAGTAGCGCTTGCTCGAAAGGCCCTTCATCTGCTCGCGCATGTGGGCGGCGTGCTTTTGCAAGGCGGCTTTCCGCAGCTCCTCGGTCGGCGCCTCGAGCGCCTCGAAGTAGGCGTCCGCGACCGCCTTCGAGTCCACGACGATGTCCCGCTGGTTGGGGAGATGCACGACCAGGTCCGGCCGCTGGAGCCGCTCCTCGTTCGCCACCGACTCCTGCACGTTGAAGTCGCAGTGCTCGCTCATGCCCGCGAGCTCCACCACGCGGCGCAGCGTGAACTCGCCCCACTGCCCGCGGACGTTCGGCCGGCGCAGCGCGGACACGAGCGCGCCCGTCTCCTGCTTGAGCTTTTCGGAGGTCTGGGCGACCGACTGCAGCATCGAGGTCAGGCCGCCGTACGCGTTCTGCCGCTCGCGTTCGAGCAGGTCCGCCTTTTCCTGGTAGACCTTGAGCGCGTCGCCGATGGGCTTGATGAGGTCTTCCACCGCCTTCTTGCGGAGGTCCAGGTCGCCGGCGGCCTGCGCGACGTGTTTGTCGAGCGTCTGCCGGGCGAGCCCGAGAAAGGATTCGTTCGAGCTCTTGAGCGCGTCCGCGGCGAGCGCCTTGAACGCGTTCCCCAGGCGGAGTTCGGCGTCCGCGAGCAGGCGCTTCTGCTCCTCGACGGAGCCTCGCACCCCCTCGAGCTCCACTTCCAGCCGCACCCGCGCCTCGCGCTCGGCGCCGAGCACGCGGTTTTCGCGCGCCTGACGGAGCAGCCACGCGATCAGGAAGCCGGCGGCGAAGCCCGCCAGCGCGATGCCTGCTTCCACCATCTCTTAGACCGTCACGCTCTTGCCGTGCCTCAGGTAGACCAGCTTGAACACGGGATCCTCCCCCAGCGCCCGCCGGACGGCCTCCGTGTACAGGTCGCGGATCAGCCCGTAGACCTCCGGTTTCAGGATTGTATCCGTCTTGTAGTCCGCCACGACGAGCTTTCCGCCGCTGCGGTAGACCACGTCGATCACCCCCTGCACGACGCGCCCGTCCCGCGGCAGCAGGAAGGGCAGTTCGCGCGCGAGGATCTCCGCCTTCGCGAGCTCCTTGAAGGGCGCGCTCTTGAAGAACTTCTCCAGGAGGGCGGCCGCCTCGGGATCCGTCCGCTCCGGCACCTGCGGCGCCTTGAAATCCAGCTGTTCGAGGACCTGATGGCAGACCACCCCCACCTCGGCGCCGCGCGGCAGGCCGCGGGGGCCCTCCGTCAGCTCCAGCGGCGTCGCCTTGTCGTGCTCCTCGAGCTTCGTCGGACTCGTGAGGCGCTCCGGCGGACGCGACCGCGTCTCCCGCTCCCGCCAGACCTTTACGAAGCCCGCCCAATCCACCGTCGCGGGTTTCTCCGACGGCGGGGGCGCGACATGGGGCGCCCGCTGGTACGGGACCGTCTTCACCCGCACGCGGCTCTTGAAATCCTCCTGGAGCAGCCCGAGGAAACTCTCCTCCTTGGCCGACGCGCTGCCGAGCAGGACGAGGATCTGCTCCGTCCGCGTGACGGCGACGTAGAGCAGGCGCCGCCATTCCTCGCGCTCGCGCTCGCGGTCCAGGTGGGCCAGCGCCGCGGCTCCGGAGTTCAGGACCTCGCCGAGCTTCACGCCCAGCGTCCCCGAGGTCCAGTCGAAGCGGAGCACCGGCGTTTCCCGCGCGGACTTCATCCGATGCAGGTCCGGGAGGATCACCACCGGGAACTCCAGGCCCTTGGACCGGTGGATGGAGAGCACCTTCACGGCGTCGATCGTGTCGTCGGCGAGCGGGCTCTCGCCCTCCTCCTCCAGTTCGCGCACCGCCTGCCGGGCGCGGTCGAGGAATTCGCGCAGCGTGCAGCCGCCCGTCGCCTCGAGCTCCGCCGCCTTCGCGCAGAGCTTCAGCAGGTTCGCCGCCCCCTGCTCGCCGTGATAGCCCGCCTGCGCGATCTCGAGCGCGCGGCTCTCCTCCAGGATGCGCTCCAGCAGCGCCCCCACGCCCACCCGCCCCGCCTCGGCGTTCCAGCGGCGCAGCAGGCCGAAGACGGGCCAGGGGGATTCGAGACGGTAGTCCAGGGACTTGCGCCGCTCGTAGATCTCCGCGTCGCTCACGCCTCCGTACGGGGAGCGCAGCACGCCCGCCACCGCGACCCGGTCGTGCGGATTCGCGACCGCCCGCAGCACGTTGACGAAGTCGACGACCTCCGAGGTCCCGTAGAAATACTTCTCCCCCTCCACGACGTAGGGGATCCCCTTCGCGCGCAGGGCGTCCAGGTAGCCCCCGACGTCCACCAGCGAGCGCAGCAGGATCGCGACATCCTTGAAGCGCAGCCCCTCGGGCCGGCGCTCGATCCACGCCGCGACCTCGCGCGCCTCGACCTCCCGGGAGTCGCCCGCCGAGGCGTCCTCCACCAGCACGGCCTGGAGGGTCGGGTCCTCGTACTTCTGCTCGGCGTCCGCGGCGGGCTCGATCGGCTCGTAGCGCGGCTGCAGGGCCCCGTTCTCGACGATCACCCGGGAGAAGACCGCGTTGACGAGGTCCAGGATCCTTCCGTGGCTGCGGAAGTTGGTGCGCAGCACCACCTTCTCGCCCCCCTCGTCGAGCACGCGCTGCACCAGCCCCTGGTACGCGATGATGTCCGCGCCGCGGAAGCTGTAGATGGACTGCTTGGGATCGCCCACCAGGAAGAGCTTGCCCGGGACAAGGCGGCCCGTGTCGTCTTCGCAGAGCAGCCGGATGATCTCGCCCTGCACGGGATCGGTGTCCTGCACCTCGTCCACGAGGATGCACGAGTATTTCGCGCGCAGGATCTCGCGCACGCCGGGGAACGCGTCGTTCTTCAGCAGGTCGTGCACGAGCAGCAGGATGCCGTCGAAAGAGATCCAGCCCGCCTTGAGAAAGTCCCGGCGGAATTCGACGGCGAATTCGTCCGCCAACCTCACGGCCTGCTCCACCAGCCCCTCGTCGATGCGGGCGACGTCGTGCGAGAGCTTGAGCGCCGCCTGCTCGACCGGCCCGCCTTTGATGGTCTTCTGCGGCTCCTTCTCCTGCCGGAGCGAGGCCGCAAGCTTGGGGACCTTCGCCGAGAGCTCCGTCACGAAGCCCGCCAGCATCCGCTCGCCGCTCTTCCGCGCGGCCGGCACCCCGAACGACGCCAGCCCCTCCGCCAGCGCCCTCAGGTGTTTGAGATCGACGCTCGAGAGCAGCTCCTTCCAGATCCGGGGCCGCCGTGCCCCGGGGCCGAGCTCCCGGTCCAGCCAGCGCGGCCAGGCCTCGTCGAAGCGACGCCGGAACACCGTGCCCTCGTCCACCTGGAAGTCCGGCGCCACCCCCGCCTCCACCGGGAACTGCCGCAGCACGTGCGCGCAGAAGCTGTGGATGGTCCCGATCTCCGAGCGCTCGAGACCGGCTTCCTTCCCGATCAGACGCAGCTCGCGTCCGAGCCGCATCCGCATCTCGTTCGCCGCCTTCTCGGTGAACGTGAGCGCGAGGATGCGTTCGATCGGGACCTGCTCCTCCACGACCTTGTGGAGGATCTTGGCGACGAGCAGCGTGGTCTTGCCCGTGCCCGCGCCCGCCGTCACCGCGAGGCTGGCCCTCGACATCACGGCGCGGTCGCGCTCCTCCTGGTCCCCGGGACGGGCGCGCGGACTCACGCCTCCGCCTCCGATTCCGGAAGCTTGTCGTCGGCTTCCTCCGCGCGCAGCACGGTGGGACGATGCGACTTGCGGCAGAGCGTCTTGAAATCGCAGTAGCCGCAGTAGCGGCCGGGACGGATGATGAATTCCCCGCGGGAGATGCGTTCGAGATAGCGTTTCAGGTGCGCCTCGAAGAGCGGGCGCTCCTCCCACATTTCGCCGCTGAGCTCCCGCTGCCACTTGCCCCCCTCGAAGGCCTCCTCGAGGAAGTAGTAGACGAAGCGCGACGTGGCCGCCGGGGCGTTGAGCTGTTTTTGGGCGAGCAGGAAATACAGCGGCGGCTGCAGGTAGGTCCCCTTCTTGAAAACCCCCGTCTCCATCTTCAGGGAATACTTCTTTCCGCTGCGTTTGTAGTCCACCACGCGGAACGAGCCGTCCTTCGCGACGTCCAGCCGGTCCGCGAAGCCGCGGAACAGCACGGACTTGCGCCCGCCCGCCTCGATCGGCAGTTCGGCCTTCAGCTCGACTTCGAAGTCCTTCGGCTTGAAGAAGCTGACGTCGTCGGCCTGCACCACGGCGCTGAGGATCTTCCCGATGCGGTCCTTCTCCACCTCCCAGAGGACCGGGTAGCGGATGGACCTCGACGCCTCAAAGCGCGCGAAGCCCTCGGCGAGCTGCCGCTCGAGGCCGCCCTTGCGGTGGTATTGCTCCAGGATGTCGTGGTAGATTTCGCCCACCTCGAGCGGCGAGAGCATCGACTCCCCTTCGGGCTCCTCGAGCTCTTCGAGCCCCAGCGGGCCCTGCGCGTAGAACTTGAAGGGGCATTCCGCGAGCCGCTCCAGCGCCGTGGGCGAGATCCCGAACCCCGCGAGCTGCGGCCAATAGGTCCGGGTGTCCACGACCCCGTCGTACGCCGTCAGCTTCCCGCGCGTCTCGATCTCCTTCAGGAACGCGAGGGCGTCCACCAGGCCCGCCACGCCCTGCCCCGACGCGCGGCCCAGCGCCTCGCCCTGCCGCGTGTGCAGGGCCGCTTCGCGCGGCGTGAGCAGCGAAAAGTCGGTTTCCCCGAAGCGTTCGGAGGGACGCCGCGGAATGGAGCGCGATTCCGCCAGCGGCAGGAACGGCGAGGGGATCTTCAGGCGCCCCTTCTCGTCCGAGCGCTGGTGGATGAACACGAGGTCCGGCGCCGAACTCTCCAGCATCGTGAAGAGGAGCCGCTCCTCGTCATAGCCGCGCAGCTTGAGCGGGATGCGGTTGCCCAGGCGGAATTCGAAGCGGGCGCGCACCGCGTCGCGCAGGAAGGGGTCCTCAAGAATAAAGCGCGGGAAGACCTTCTCGTTGAGGCCGATCACGACGAGGGCGTCGAAGGTGCAGCCGCGCGCCGCCATCGCGTCGAAGACCCTGACTCCGGCCAGACCCGGCGTGCCCGCGGGCTCCGAGAGTTCCTCCAGCGCCTCGAGCAGCGCCTCGAGCGGCTCGTCCAGCGCGAAGCCCTCCAGGCGGCCGAGTGAACGCAACGCCCCCTCGACCCGCGGATCCGGCTCGAGAAACTGAGCGTGCCGCGCCAGCGCCCAGTCGGAATAGGCCTTCCAGCCCTGCTCCGGAGGCGGCGGCGCGTCCAGCAGCGCCTCGACCGCTTCCCAGAAGGCTCCGACTTCCGCGCGCGGCAGCGTGAACGCCTTCGCCCCCGCCCGCGGGCCGATGGAGTGGACGTAGTCCTTCCCCCGCTCCGCGCCCAGGCGGCGCCGCCACTCCTCCGCGCCGTGGCCGATGCCCATGTGACGGGAGGCCTGGTCCCAGAGTTCGCGGTCCCCCGTCTTGTCCTTCACGAACGGCGAGCGGAGGAAGTCGAGCACGGCCGCGCGATCGAAGCCCTCGAGCGTAAAGAGCAGCCGCGCCGCCTTGACGCGGGGATCGTGCGCGAGCGGCCGCCGCGCGCTCGAGACCCAGGGGATGTGATGGGCGCGGAAGACGCTGTCGATGATGTCCAGATAGGGCTCCAGCGTCCGGCCCACGAGCCCGATGCGCTCGTAGGGGACGCCCTGTCCGGCGAAGCGCAGGATCTCCTTCGCGGCGGCCCAGACTTCGTCGCGGGCGCCGGAGGTGGACAGCTGCCGGACCCGCGGCGGCGGCGCGGTTTCCTCGACGCGGCGCTTCGTCTCCGCGAGCGGCGCGATCACCGTCTCCAGGAATTCCTTCGTGAAGACGTAGCCGGGCGTGTCCTGATAGGGGAAGAACACGGTGGCCGGCACCCGCCGCCGGACCTTCTCCAGCAGCGCGATCTGGTTCTGATCCAGTTCCGTGAAGCCGTAGTAGATCACGTGTTTAAGGGCGCCCAGCGAACGGCTCGCGTCCGCGTGTTCGACGGCGAGGCGCACGACGTCGGAGTGTTCATGCAGTTTGCGGCGGCGCAGCTCCTCGGCGTAGCGTTTGTGAAGCGACAGCAGCTCCGCGAGTTTCGGCGCCTCCTCGGTCCCGAGTTCCCCCTCCTTCAGGGCCTCGAGGGCGCGGTCGGGGTCCACGGCCCCCGCTTTCAGCTGCCGCAGCGCGGAGAGCAGCGCGCCGGGCGCCATCGCGGCGCGGGAGAGGTAGGGCGTGTCGGAGAAATGCCGCCGGAGGATGGCGCGGACGAGGCGCTCGGGGACGAGGTCGTCGAGCAGCAGCGTGAAGCCGGAGACGGCCTCGTCGTAGATCGTGCGCGCGAACGTGAAGAGGTTGTGGAAGCGGACGGCGGCGAAGCCCTCCGGGACGGCCTGCAGGGCGAGGAGTTTGAGGTGTTCCGCCAGGCGCTGCGAGGGGGCGACGACGGCCAGGGGTGCGAGCGGCTCCGTCCGTCGCAGCCGCGCGAAGAGATCGCGGAAGGCGCCTTCCAGCGCGGGACGGAAGGGGCCGCTGATGAGGTCCATCCGGGGGACAGTATAGCGGAGGCCGGAGTCAGGATAGGTCGCCGGGGGCGTCAGTCGCTCTGCCGCCGGTTCTTGCGGCGGGCGATCTCGTCGAGGGATTCGTGGGTGAGATCCTGGAGGCAGGTGATGTTGACGCAGAAGCCGTTGTTGCGCAGCACGCGGCCCACGGTCTCGGCGCTGTCATAAACCTCGCCGCACGAAGGACACGTGATGGACAAGACGGCGGTGTCGCCGGTCAGTTCGTTTCCCATACCCATCGACCCCCTCAAACCTGCAGCCCATGATAGGGCCTGCCGGGGTCGGATCAAGACAATAGTGCATGAGACCCCCATATGGGACCGCCATGGGGGCGCACGCATTCAGGCTTGAAAAGAAGGCTCGTGCATGTAAACTACCGCCCTCACCAGCAACGGGTGCCCGTAGCTCAACTGGATAGAGTACCTGGCTACGAACCAGGGGGTTGCAGGTTCAACTCCTGCCGGGCATACCATCCGCCTTCGCTCGCCCAAGGCGAGCTTCGGCGGGATGCCCCCGCCGAAGCGCCAACCCCAAAAGATGCGCGAAGGCGGGCTTCTCAATCCGGCCAGCTTCGGCGTGATTGCCCCCGCTCATGGTGCGCAAATACAATGCCGGCCTACCCAATTTCGGCGTGATGACTCTTCTCTGGAGTATGCTGATGACGATCGTTTATATCCTGCAGAGCCTCAAGGATCCCGAACGCTACTACGTCGGGCGGACGATGAATCTCGAGGCCAGGCTCAAACAGCACAACTCTGCCGACTCCGGGCATACCGTCAAGTTCAGGCCATGGCAGGTGGTCGTCGCGATTCATTTTGAGGACGCGGGGAAGGCCGAAGCGTTTGAACTTTATCTGAAGTCCGGTTCCGGCCGGGCTTTCGCAAAGAAACACTTCTAAGACTCGTGGGGTTGGCCTTCGCCGGCCATGTCTTCACCCGCGATCACGAATTTCGCCCCTTCCGGAGATACCTGTCCAAATCTCGAATCCCCCTCCTGAAGGTGGCACGTGTCGCAGGCTCCCTTTCGACGCGAATGGCTTCGCGCAGGTAGCGCTTGGCTTGAGGGATGTCCTGATCTCGAACGATCCATACAAGAACGCTTGTGCATGAGCACTGAAGCCGGGATTCTTCGGCTTGGAGAAATGAAGCCACTTCAGCCAATCGGACATCGTCGCCAAGAAGGTACAATCCCGCCGCAGCACTCAGCCGGTCTTGGGGATTCCTTCCCCGGGAAAGACGTTCAAATCGGGGCCGGGAGGCTTGGTCTCCCGCATAACCCAATGCTTGCGCCACGTAACTCCGCACGACTGCGTTGCGATCCCCCATCGCCCTCCGAAGGGAGGGCAAGGTTCGTGGTGCCCGGATGTAATCCAAGGATTCCGCCGCCGAAGCCCGGACAACCCACACTGGATCGTTGAGCAGTATTGGGCACAGGAGACCAGCAGCATTCCTGGCTCGAAACAGTCCAAGGCCCTCTACCGCATCATTCCTTGCCAAAATGTCCTTATCATGAAGCAGTCCATGAGACCCGCCTCCGCCGCTCGCCCTCCCAACTTTGCAAAGGACTCGGCAAGCTGCTGACGGACGACCCCTTTCCGGTGATGCCGCAGGTCCCTCATGCGCGCAATGGCGGATCTGGCCCGCAGATCTCCCAAGCCCTCAACCGCTGACACGACGACCCAGGCGTCAGGATCCGAAAGGGCAGCGGTCAAAACCCCCACGGACCGCTTGCGAGGAAGCTTCAGCACTCGGGAGACAACCTTTGAAACGGCTGCATGCCATTTTGGACCGCGTTTGAGACCCGACCGACGAAGCAGCTTCGAGAGCGGTGCCGAGCCCGCGATGAAATCCTGGAGAACCGCATTTCGTCTTTTGACCATTCCCCGAAGTCTATCTCAAATCCCGCGACCTGCCGGACCCGCCTGTGCCATCGGCGCCTTTGAACCCTGAATCTTGAAAATCCGGCGCGACCGGCCGCGTAAGGACATTCGGTATACCGTATACCGAAAGGACAGACGCAAATGAGTCCGACCCTGTTGGCCCCCATTCCGCGCAAGACACTCTCGCGGGAGGTTGCCGAACGACTCCGCCAGGCCATCCTCAGCGGGGCCCTCGTCGCGGGCACGCCGCTCCCCGAGGCCGCCACCGCCACGAAACTCCGGGTCAGCCGCGTCCCCGTCCGCGAAGCCCTCGTGGAGCTCGACCGCGAAGGGCTCGTCCAGTTCGACGCGAACGGCCGCGCCGCCGTCCGTGAGTTCAGCCCCGAGGACGTCCATGAGATCCTCAGCCTGCGCAGCGCCCTCCAGCGCATGGCCGCCGGGCTCGCCGCCAAGAACCTCCAGGAGGGCGACCTCGGCCGCCTGAGCGAACTCCTCACCCAGGCCTCCCGCACCCGCGACCTCACCGACTTCAGCGCGCTCGACATGGCCTTCCACGACACGATCGTCGAGATCGCCCGCCACGAACGCCTGAGCCGCGTCTGGAACGAGCTCCGCAGCCAGATGCAACTCTGGCTGCTCCGGCTCCACCTCAAGCGCGAGAAGAAGAAACACGACGTGCGCGAGGAAACCTTCCGCAGCCATCACGAATTCATCCGCGTCCTCGCCCGCCGCAAACCCGCCGAGGCCGCCGACTGGATGGAGGAACACTGCGACAGCTGGACCCGCGTGATCCCGGAACTGGGGTGATCCCATGAGACTCCTCCCCTTTCTGCTGCTGCTCGGCAGCGGCGCCCAGGAGACGCCGCTCGAGGCGGACTACGCCCGGCGCATCCATCCCCTCGCCGCCAAATACTGCCTCGACTGCCACTCCCACAAAGACAAGAAGGGCGACCTCGACCTCCAGCGCTTCGCCACGATCACCGACATCCGCAAAGATCTCCGCCCCTGGCCGCTCGTCGTCGAGATGCTCGAGAACGGCGAGATGCCCCCCAAGAAGAGCCTGCAGCCCTCCCCCGCCGAGCGAAAGCTGATCGCCGGCTGGACCCGCGACTTCCTCGACGCCGAGGCCCGCGCGCGCGCCGGCGACCCCGGCCGCGTCCTGGTCCGCCGCCTCAACAACACCGAATACGACCATACGATCCGCGACCTCACGGGCGTGGACCTCCAGCCCTCGCGCGACTTCCCCGTCGACGGCGCCGCCGGCGAAGGCTTCGCCAACGTCGGGGACGCCCTCGTCCTCTCCCCCGCCCTGCTCGGCAAATACCTGAACGCCGCCAAGGAGATCGGGACGCATCTGGTCCTCCTTCCCGACGGCTTCCGCTTTTCGCCCGCCAAGACCCGCCGCGACTGGACCGACGAATCCGTCGCGTCGCTCCGCGCGTTCTACAAGGCCTACAGCGCGGACGGACAGCTGCCGCTGCAGGCCGCGCTGAAAGGGACTCCCGCCTTCGCCAAATATGCCGCCACTTTGCGCGCGGCCCTCGAGGGCACGGAGCCGTCCTTTCCGCTGGACCTCGTCCGCGCCCGCTGGCGCGCCGCCCCCGACAGCCTCCTCCCCGAAGTCGCCGCCTGGCAGAAAGCGCTCTGGAAGTTCAACAAGGTCGGCAGCTACGCGTTCGGCCGCGACGTGCGCCAGGAGGCCGCCGATCCCGCGTTCGTCGCCTCCCACGCGCTCAAGGTCGAACTGAAACCCCTGCCCGGCCAGGACGAGGTCGTCCTGCAACTCTCCGCCCTCGAGTTCCCCGCCGCGGACGGCCGCGTGCTCTGGAAGCGCCCCCGCTTCGAGGGCGCCAAGGGCGAAGCGCTTCTGCTCCGCGACTATGCGACCTACGGCGCACGCTACGAACTGAGCCTCGCGTCGGCCTTCGCCGAGACGTCGAAGTATCTCGACGCCGCCCGCGAGACCGGAGCCGTCGACGAGATCGCCAAAGCCCGCGGCCTCGATCCCGAGTGGCTGCGCCGCTGGATCGGGGTCCTCGGCCTCCAGCCTCTCGCCGAACCCGGGGCCCCGGGCACGCTCGCCCCCGCCGTCGCGCTCGACCTGCTCGACACGCCCGTTCCGGGCAGCGAGAAACATCCCGCGATCAAGGGCTGGCGCTCCAAAGGCGGCGAACTCCCGGTCGTGCTCTCGAACGGCTCCGACAAACTCGAGTTCATCCCCGGCCGCGCCTCCCCGCACAAGATCGTCGTGCATCCCCTCCCCGACCGCTTCGTCGCCGTCACCTGGGAAAGCCCCCTCGACGGCCGGGTCCGGGTCGACGCCGCGATCTCGCACGCCCACGGCGGCTGCGGCAACGGCGTGGCCTGGTGGGTGGAATTCCGCCGCGGCGAAGGCGCCGCCCGCCTCAGCCAGGGCGCCGTCAACGTCGCCGGCGAGACGTCCGCGCCCCCCCGCGAACTCGGCGTCAAGATAGGCGACCGCCTCCTGCTCGCCATCGATGCGAAGGACGGCAGCCACGTCTGCGACCTCACCGAGATCAACCTCACGGTCCGCGAACTCGAGGGATCCCGCACCTGGAACCTCGCTGCCGACGTAGCCGACCGCATCCTCGAGGGCAACCCGCACGGTCCCTGGCGCTTCGTGCACGGCCCCACCGGCAAGGGCGCCATCGCAGCGGGTTTGAATGTCCCCGCGGATTCCACGCTCGGCCGCTGGCGCAGCGGCGCGGCCACGTCCGCCGAGGTGCAGACGTTCCTGACGGGACCGCGCCCCAAGGATGAGAAGTCGCCGAATCGCAAGGTCTACGACGCGCTCGTCGTGGTCGACGGCCCGCTCTTCCGCGATTTCGACCTGAGCCGCCTGCCGCGCGCCAAGGACGCCCGCTTCGGACCCGAAGGACTTCAGTTCTCCGGCGATGATCTCGCGATCCCCACGAGGCAGACGATCACGCTGCGTCTGCCCGCCGCGCTCCTGCGCCAGCGGCCCTTCGCCGTCGAGGGCGCGCTCCCGGCAGACAGCCCCGACCGCGTGATCCAGTGCAGCGCCACGCTGGGCGCCGCGCCGAAGATCCTCGACAGCGCCGCGCCCTGTCTCGCGCGTCCCGGCAGCGAGGCCGCCCAACGCCTCCTCGCGGGCCTCGCGGAATTCCGCCGGCTCTTCCCCAAGTTCATCTGCTTCCCCCAGGTCATCCCCGATGACGAAGTCGTCTGCCTCAAGCTCTACCATCGCGACGACGAACCCCTCGTCCGGCTCTTCCTCGACGAGACCCAGATCCGCCGCCTCGACCGCCTCTGGGCGGAGCACCGCTTCATCTCCCAATGGCCGTCCACCGAACATCAGAACCTGCCGCTCTTCATCGGCTTCGTGACGCAGGACGGCACGAAGGAGGCGCTCGCCTTCTTCCAGAGCCTGCGCGAGCCCTTCGCGAAGCGCGCGGAGATCTTCGAGAAGGAGATCGTCGCCGCCGCTCCCGCCCAGCTCGAGGCGATGATCCGCTTCGCGGCACGCGCGTACCGGCGGCCGCTCACGGAAGCGGAGTCCGCCGGCCTCCGGAGCCTCTACACCCGGCTCCGCAAGGAGGAACTCCCCCACGAGGAAGCCCTGAGCTCCCTCCTGAAGCGGATCCTCGCCTCGCCGACCTTCCTCTTCCGGCTGGAGGAGACGCCGCCCGGCGCAGACGCACGTCCCGTGTCCGACCTCGAACTGGCGACCCGCCTGAGCTACTTCCTCTGGGCTTCGACACCGGACGAGGAACTCAGCGCGCTCGCCCGGGAAGGCAAGCTGCAGAACCCCGAGGTACTGGCCGCCCAGACCACTCGCCTCCTGAAGGACCCCAAGGCGCGCGGTCTCGCCCTCGAATTCGGGACGCGCTGGCTGCACATCCGCGAGTTGCGCCGGAACCGGGAGAAGAACGAGAAGCTCTTCCCGACCTTCAACGACGAGCTCCGCGACGCGCTCTTCGAGGAGTCCATCCGCTTCTTCCAGCACCTCTTCCGCGAAGGCCGGCCGGTGGACGAGATCCTCACGGCCGACTACGTCTTCGCCAACGGCCCGCTGGCGAAGCACTACGGGATCCCCGGCGTGACGGGCCCCGAGTGGCGGAAGGTCGACGGCGTCCGCAAGTACGGCCGCGGCGGCGTCCTCGGCCTCGGCGGCGTCCTGGCCCAGGAGTCGGGCGCCTCGCGCACGAGCCCCGTCCTGCGCGGCAACTGGGTCGTCGACACGCTGCTCGGCGAGAAACTCCCCAAGCCGCCCGCGAACGTCCCGCAACTCCCCCAGGAGGAGGGCGGCCAGGAACTGAGCGTGCGCGAACTGACGGCAAAGCACACGCGGCTGCCCGAATGCGCCTCCTGCCACGTGCGCATCGACCCCTTCGGGTTCGCGCTCGAGCCCTTCGACGCGATCGGGCGCCTGCGCGAGAAGGATCTTTCCGGCCGCGCGGTGGATGCCGCCGTGAAGCTGCGGGACGGGACGGAGTTCGCGGGGCCCGAAGGACTCCGGACCTATCTGACCCAGAAACGCCTCCAGGATTTCCGGCGCACCTTCATCCGAAAATTGCTGGGCTACGCGCTGGGACGCAGCGTCACGTTGTCGGATCAGGCCCTGGTCGAGGGAATTCTCAAGGAGCTCGACCACACGGGCCTGGAGGGCGTGGTACGTTCCATCGTGGGAAGCAAACAGTTCCGCGAGCACCGGGCCTTTGAAGCGACCCGAGGAGAATGAAGCCCATGAACCTGTTCCATGAATCCCGGCCGACCCGCCGCACGATGCTGCGCGGCCTGGGCGTCAGCCTCGCCCTGCCCTGGCTGGAATCCCTGCCCGTCTGGGGCCGCCAGGCCTCCGCCGAGGCGCCGCTCCGCCTCGCCGTGCTCTTCGCGGGCAACGGCTTCCACAACCGGGAATGGTGGGCCAAGGGCGAAGGCAAGACCCTGGAACTGGGCAAGGTCCTTGAGCCCCTGGCGCCCTTCAAGGAGAAGCTGATCTTCTTCAAGGGCCTCTACCACCAGGAGGCGGGCAAGGGCGGCATCCACAGCGCGCAGACCGGCAACCTGCTCAGCGGCGCCCCGCTCGAAGGCGCCGGGGGCATCCGCTCCGGCGTCAGCATGGATCAGCTGCTCGCCCAGCGCCAGGCGGGACAGACGAAGGTCCCGAGTCTCGTGCTCGGCTGCGAAGCGTCGATCTCCGCCCTGCACAAGGGCTACTCCATGATCTACAGCTCGCACATTTCGTGGAGCTCCGCGACCACGCCCACGCCGCTGGAACTCTATCCCGCGCTCGCGTTCGACCAGCTCTTCCGGGACGACGTGGGCCGCGGCGATGCGAGCGTGCTCGACCAGGTCCGCGACGACGCCAAAAGCCTCGACAAGAAGATCAGCGCCGCGGACCGCGCCAAGCTCGACGAGTACCTGAACTCCGTCCGCGAAGTCGAGCAGCGCATCCAGAACGCCGGCAAGCAGGGCCGCCTCCAGGGCTGGCGTCCCACGCTCGAGAAGCCGGACATGGCCCGTCCCGCGGACGGCGTCCCCCAGGACGTCGACCAGCACATGCGCCTCATGGCGGACCTGCTGGTGCTCGCGTTCCAGACCGACACGACGCGGATCTGCACGCTCAAGCTGAACAACGACCATTCCTCGCAGCGTTTCCCGCATCTCGGCGTGGACTACATGATCCACCACCTGCTCTCGCACACCGACAACGCGGACTGGCTGAAGGTGAACCGCTTCTTCACGGAGCAGGTCGCGTACATCGCCGGCAAGCTCGCGAAGATCCAGGAGGGCGGGCGCACGGCCCTCGACAACACTCAGATCCTCTATCTCTCGAGCATGATGCACGGCTCCAGCCACGACTGCACGCAGCTGCCCGTGGTGCTCGTGGGCGGCGCCGCCGGGAAGCTCAAGACGGGCCGCGTGCTGGACTACGCCGGCAAGCCGAACCGGAAGCTCTGCAGCCTCTACCTGTCGATGATGGACAAGATGGGCGTCAGCCTCGACACGTTCGGGGACTCGACGGAACGGCTGCTCGAGGTGTAAGATCCAACTCCAGGGGACCGGCGCTCGTAGCGTAGACGTCCCGTTCTTCTATTTGAGGCGACTGACATGAGCCGATTCCTGCTGCTGGCCCTGCTCTGCGTCCCTTCCACCCTCCAGGCCCAGGACGAGAAGCCGATCCGCGCGCTGCTGGTGCTCGGCGGCTGCTGCCATGACTACGCGAAACAGAAGGACCTCATCACCCAGGGCATCTCCGCCCGGGCGAACGTCCAGTGGACGATCTCCTACGACCCCGACAAGGGCACCAAGCACCTCAACCCGATCTACGAGAAGGACGATTGGGCGAAGGGCTACGACGTCGTCGTCCACGACGAATGCAGCGCCGACGTGAAGGATTCCGCGATCATCGAGCGCGTGCTCAAACCGCACAAGGAGGGCCTGCCCGGCATCCTTCTCCATTGCGCCATGCACAGCTTCCGCGGCGAGGGCTTTCCCAAGACCACCGCCTGGTTCGACTTCACCGGCCTGGCGACGACGGGCCACGGCCCCCAGCTGCCCATCAGCATCACGAACGTCGACAAGGAGAGCCCGATCACGAAGGGCCTCGAGGACTGGACCACGGTCAACGAGGAGCTCTACAACAACCACGCGGGCAAGCTGCTCGACACGGCCAAGGCGCTCTCCACGGGCCGGCAGGTCCTCAAGAACAAGGACGGCACCGAGAAGAACGTCGATTGCATCGTGACGTGGACCAACACGTACAACGGCAAGGCGCGCGTCTTCGGCACCACGCTCGGCCACAACAACGCGACCGTCGGGGACAAGCGCTACCTGGACCTGATCACGCGCGGCCTGCTCTGGTCGGTCGACAAGCTCAACGACGCCCATCTGAAGCCGGCGAAGCAGGTCCTGCTCGGCCAGTAAGCAGCAGGGCGGCCATCAGGAGGGCGTTGCGGACCAGGGCCGCGGCGGGACGCTCCAGCAGGCCGCCGTCCGTCCCGAAACAGCCGCAGGTCGAGATCCCCCGGGCGAGCGCTACCACCAGCGCGACGCTGAACACGACGAGCAGCGCGCCCAGGATCCAGCGGGCCGCCGCGCGATGGGAGGGCAGCGCGAGCAGCGCGACGCCGGCCGTGATCTCGACCCAGGGCAGCAGGATCGCGGCCGTCCCGACCAGCCCGCCCGGCAGGATCTGAAGCCGCGCTATCGAGAGGGCGAAGCCCGCCGGCGAGAGGACTTTCATCACGCCCGCGACGAGAAACACGAGCGACGCGACGGCGCGCAGGACGAGGTCAGCGCGGCTCATGGATCCCCACGGCATTCCACCACGCCTCGTACCCGTCGACGAAGAGGGCGACGTCCCGGTGACCGCGCGCGCGCAGCCACTTCCCCAGCTGCAGCGAACTCTCGCAGAATTCGTTGGCGCAGTAGACGAGCACGGGCTGCTCCGGGGACGGCAACCCCGCGGGATTGCGCCCCTCCTCGATCGCCTTCCAAGGGATGTTCAGGGCTCCGGGGAGATGTCCAATCTCGAACTCCTCCGGCGGCCGCGCATCCACGAGGGTCAGGCTGCGATCTTTGATGCGGACGATCGCGGCGGCGAGATCCACGGGCACGAGTCCCGCTTCGGCGGCCCGGGCCTGGAGGGCGTCCCCGAGGGGGCGTTTCCAGGAGATGCCGCGCGGGGAGACGGCGTTGACGGCGGCGGCGAGAACGAGGGAGACGGCGAGCAGTTCGAGGATGCGGCGGACGGGCGGGCGCCTCACGGGCGCATGATAGGCGGTTTGTGATCGCCTCAGCAAGGCCCCTTGCCCGTGCGCAGGACGCGGAGCAGCAGATAAAGTCCGGCCAGCCCGACCACGACGGCGACGATCCAGCGCGATTCATCCATGAAGCACCTCTCCAGATGTAACGCTCCGGTCCGATCCCATCATCCCTTCCCCAGGATCCAGACGGCTGCGGCGAGCAGGTCGGCCGCGACGTGCTGCGGCGCCGGGTCCGCCGTCAGCGTCGCGCCCTTCCCCGTCCGGACCTGGATGGCGCGCGCTCCCGCCGCCAGCCCTGCATCAATGTCGCGCTGCGTGTCGCCCACCATGAAACTCTGCGCGAGGTCCACGTCGTGCTCCCGCGCCGCCTGCTCCAGCAGCCCCGGCCGCGGCTTGCGGCAGTCGCAGTCCACCGCGAACTCCGTCACCGTCCCCTCCGGATGGTGCGGACAGCAATAGATCCCGTCCACCCGCGCACCCTCCGCGCCCAGCAGCATGACCAGGCGCTGGTTGATCGCCGTCAACTCCTCCTCCGTCACCAGCCCCTTCGCCACGCAGGCCTGGTTGGTCACGACGAAGAGCTTCCAGCCCGCGTCCCGCAGACGGCAGAGCGCCTCGGGCACGCCCGGCAGCAGCGCCACCTGGGCCGGCGAAGTCACGTAGCCGCGCTCCACGATCAGCGTGCCGTCCCGGTCCAAGAAGACGGCCTTCATATGAAATACCTCGTGAGCGGGAAGAGAAGAAACGCCAGCCGCCAGCGCAAGCGCCGGCGTCCCGCGAACGCGGGCAGCAGCCGCGCCGCGGTCCGGAACCCCTCGCGGGCGCGCGCCAGTTCCGCCGCATCCCCCGCGTCCGCCGCCGCCTGCGCGCGCCGGAAGTAGAATTCGAAGTTCGACGCCAGCTCGTCCTCCACCGCACGGTACTGTTCCAGCGCCGCCCGGGGATCCCCGCTCCGATGCAGCGCCCGGCCCAATCCGTAATGCGCCTCCGCGTAGCCGCGATCGGCCTTCAGCGTCAACGCCTCACGAAAGAGCTCCACCGCGCCGCGGGCATCCCCGCGCGCCAGGCGTATGCGGCCGAGCAGGCACTGGAAACGGTACGGCACGAGACCGTCATACAGCGGGCTTTCCTTCGCCACGCGCAGGGCGTCCCGGACCTGCTCCTCCGCGCGCCGCCAGCGGCGCCCGTCGGCGTAGACCTGCGCCAGCAGGAAGCGCACCTCGGCGTTCTGGGGATTCTCCAGCGCGCGCCCCTGCTGCGCCATGAAGCGACGATGAGCAAGCCACAGGCGGAGGATCCGCAGGAAGGGCTGGGCGACGACCCAGAGGACGATGAAGCTGATCCACCAGAGGAAGGGATTCGTGAGCCAGTAGACCCGGAACCAGTCTCCGAACGACACGATCCCTACCCGAACAACTGCAGGTCGACCAGTTCGCAGAGGAGGTGGCCCGCGGCGATGTGGCACTCCTGGACGTGCTGCGTGCAGGTGGACGGCACGTTGAGGCAGACGTCGACCAGACCCTTCAGCTTCCCGCCCTTCTCGTTGGTGAAGCCATAGACGACGGCCCCCGCCTTCTTCGCCGCCTTGACGCCGGCGAGCACGTTCGGCGAATTCCCGCTCGTGGAAATCGCGATGACGACGTCGCCCTTGCGGACGTAGGCCTCGACCTGGCGCGAGAAGGTCCGCTCGTAGCCGTAGTCGTTCCCGATCGCGGTCAGCGTCGACGTGTTCGTGGTCAGCGCCAGGCAGGGCAGCGCGCGGCGCTCCCGCACGAAGCGGGCTTCCAGCTCCGCGGCGATGTGCTGCGCGTCGGCCGCGCTGCCGCCGTTGCCGAAGATGTACGCGCGGCGCCCCGCCTTGAGCGCCTTCGCGAGGCCGCGCCCCATCCGCTCGATCACGCCGCTCTGCCGCTGCAGGAGCAGCAGCTTCACGTAGGCGCTGCGGGCCAGCGTCTCTTCGACGACTTTCTTAAGGTCCATGCTGTCGTATCCGTCTGACGATGTCCGTGGTCGACAAGCCCTTCACCAGCGGCGCCAGTTCCACCCGTCCCGCATGCTCGCGGCCGACGACCGCCTTGTTCTGGTAGTCCTCGCCCTTCACCAGCACGTCGGGACGCAACGCCTTCACGAGGTTGGCCGGCGTGTCCTCGTCGAAGAGCACCACGTAGTCCACCGCCTCCAGCGCCGCCAGTACCCGCGTGCGGTCGGTCTGCGGCAGGATGGGACGTCCGGCGCCCTTGAGCCGGCGCACGGAGCGGTCGCTGTTCAGGCCGACGACCAGCAGATCCCCCTTGGAGCGGGCGAACTGCAGCGTCTGCACGTGGCCCGCGTGCAGCAGGTCGTAGCAGCCGTTCGTGAACACGACGCGGCGGCCGCGCTCGCGTTCCTTCTTCAGCGCGCGCAGCAGCTCCGGCAGCCGCACGATCTTGCGATGGCCGTCCCCGTGGGTGGCCGCGGCGGACAACTCCTCGCGCGTCACCGTCTCGGTGCCGACCTTCGCCACCACGATGCCTGCCGCAGCGTTCGCGAGCAGGGCGCAGTCCTCGAGGCCTAGCCCCGAGGCATACGCCGTGCTGAATGCCGCCAGCACGGTGTCGCCGGCGCCGGTGACGTCGTAGACCTGCCGCGCCAGCGCCGGCAGCGTGATCGGATCCGCCTCGCGCGAATACACCCGCATGCCCTTGTCGCCCAGCGTGACGACGAGGAATTTCAGCGAGAGCTGTTTCAGGAGCTTCCGGGCGCCGCGGTCCACGTTGTCCTCGTGGGTGAGGTGCAGCAGTTCGCCCCGGTTGAGGGAGGCCCCCGTCGCGCCGGCATACTTCAGGTGATCGCGGCTCTTCAGGCCGACCAGGACGGGGCATGTCGCCCGGCGGACAAAGTCCTGGCAGAGTTCGGGAGGCAGCGTGCCTTTGCTGTAGTCGGAGATGATCGCGAGATCGGAACCCGCGGCCGCCTTGAGCGCCGCGGCGAGCAGTCGGCGGCGCAGCGCCGGCGAGATCGCCTCGGTGCGTTCGCGGTCCACCCGCAGCATCTGCTGGTTGTGCGCCATCATCCGGGTCTTGACGGAGGTCGGCTTCTCCGCGTCCCGGATCACGGCGCCGAGCCCGGCCTTCCGGCTGCGCAGCAGGGCGAGGAGCTGGTCCCCGCCCGAATCGCGGCCCACGACGCCCCCGGCGAGCACGCGCGCGCCGAGCGCCGCGAGATTCGTGACCACGTTCGAGGCGCCGCCCGGGCGATACTCCTCGCGGCTCACGCTGAGGATCTGGACCGGCGCCTCCGGGGAGATGCGCTGCACGCTGCCCCAGAGATAGCGGTCGAGGATGAGATCCCCCAGCACGAGGATGCGCGGGGTCTTGAGGCGGGCGACGATCTCGAGCAGGCGGCTGTTCATGAGCGGATCGTCCGGCCCTCCAGCGCCGCGACCACCCCCGCGCGGACGAGGGGGATCATGATTTCGTGGTGGCCCGTCAGGGCGATCGCCTTCCCGCGCGGGCGGGCCAGGACGTTCGCCCGGGGCCGGTAGTGCTGGATCATGTCCATGTTGACGGTCGTGAATTCGCTGAGGCGGCTGCCGAGGTTGCGCGCGATCGAGACGGCCTTCAGGAAGACCTCGGGCATCATGACGGCGCTGCCGATGTTCATCCAGACCCCGCCGTCCAGGCCCGCGACCACCGCCGCGAGGAGGCGGAAGTCGACGAGCGTCGCTTCGCCCAGGTCGCGTCCCGAAACCTGCGGATGCATGTGCGTGATGTCCGCGCCGACCGAGAGGTGGACGCTGACCGGGATGCCCTGCCGCGCGCAGGCGGCGAGCAGCGAGATCTTGCGGTGTTTGTTGCGCTGGGCCATCTCCGCGATGGCGTGACCGAGGCCGCCGCCCTGGGCTCCGACGAGGGCCGCGGCCGCGAAGGCCTCCGCCGTCTCGCGCGCCATGCCGAAACTGCCGTCCTGCAGCGTCTCGGCGACGTCCTCGGAGGTCTCTCCGATGAGCGAGAGTTCGTAGTCATGGATGGCGGCCGCGCCGTTCATCGCCACGGCCGTGACGATGCCGCGCCGGACCAGGTCCGCGATCACGGGACCGCAGCCGACCTTGATGACGTGGCCGCCGATGGCGGTGACGACGCTGCGCCCCTTGCGATGGGCGCGGGCGATGTCGTTGACGAGGACCCGCAGATCGCGTCCGCCGTAGATGGCGGGCAGCGAGTTGATGAAGTCCGCCGCCCCCTTCCCCTTTGCCAGGACTCCGAAGTCCTTCGCCGTCACGAGGTTCCGGCGCCGGGCGATGGGATAGGTCTTGAGCTTGCGGAGGTCGAGGGGCGTGATTTTGGCCATGCGAAGGCTGAATTCTAGCAGAAAAGCCGGGGAACGGAAGAACTCAGCGTTTCGACAGGTCTTCGATGCTGATCGCCCGGAAGGAGATCTCCGCCTTGCAGCCGCCGTGGATCTGCAGGCCGATGAAGCCGTCCTTTTCGATGTTCGCTTCCGCCTCGGTGTAGTCCACCGTCTGGACGCCGTTGATGCTGAGCCGGATCCGGGGTCCCTCGCAGCGGATTTCGTAGCGGTTCCACTCGCCGGGCTTCTCGGCCTTGGCGACGACCTCGGGGTCCGCCTTGGCGATCATCTTGTTGCGGCGGGACTCGTCGTAGAGGCTGCCCGAGTAGCCCTTGCCGATGTCCGCCTGGTAGCCGCTCATCTCGTTGGGCGGCTTGGGGATGCGCTTGCTGCGGACCTGCACGCCGCCGTTGATGAAGCCTTCGGTCCCGACCAGCTTGTATTCGAGCCTGAGGACGAAATCCGCGTAGGGCTTCGCGCTCACGAGAAACTCGTTGCGGGCGTTGCCCTCGAGCGAACCGCCGACGATCGCGCCGTCGCGGACCTTCCAGGTCTTGGCGTCGCCCTCCCAGCCCGCCAGCGTGGTTCCGTCGAAGAGCGAAACCTCCTGGGCCGGCAGCAGCAGCGCGAGGGCGGCGATCAGCGTTTTCATGGGGGTCTACTTTACGGGAACAAAGGCCACGGCGTCCACAATCACATGCCCCGTGGTGCCCGCCGTGGAAACGTCCACGACCGCCTTGCCCTCCCCGAAGCGCCAGGCCCCGAGCACGACGAACGCCTCGTGCGTGGGCTTGCGCGTCTGGTCCACCTCGACCTTCGCCTCCCCTTCCGCATGCTTCACCGTGACGGGCACCGCCTTGCAGCGGTTCGCGTTCGGTGAATAGGCGATCCGCACCTCGTAGCGTCCGGCCGAGGGCAGCGTGGCCTCGAAGCGCGCGCTCTTGGCGCCCTTGCCGGCATCGCCGTCATGACGATAACCCGCGCCGACGTACGGACCCGCCGAGGTGGATTCCGTCCAGGCCCCCGTCAGGACCGCCTGCGCGTCGTCCACCACGACCCCCGCCGGCAGCTTCGCGCCTTCCGCGGGCTTGGGCGGCGCGGCGAACTCCAGGACCTGCTTGTCCGCGAGCAGCCGCGCGCGCAGCCTGGCCGTGTCGATGTTCTGCACGGACACGCCCTGCTCGATCGCCTGCACGGCCGCGGTCGCCGCGGACTGTCCGAGCACCATGAAGACCGGCTCCATGCGGATCGACCCGTACGCGATGTGCGTGGAGGAGAGGCAGACCGGGACCAGCAGGTTCTCGCACTCCCCCGCCTTCGGACGGATCGCGCCGTACGAGATCGCGTAGGGGCCGCCGGGCGAGACCTGGATGTCGCCCTCGTTGCGGGCGTGGCCGTTCTTGTCGACATGGCGCTGCACGTTGTGCGAGTCCATGTTGTACGAGCCCATGCCCACGGAATCCGGCGTCACCCGCACGCGGCGGCAGTCGAGCTCGGAGTTCACGTAGTCCCCCACCATGCGCCGGGCCTCCCGGATGTAGAGCTGGTGCGGCCAGTTTCCGTTGTCCGTGAACTCGTCCTTCGCCGGCCCCCACTTCGAGATCTTCTCGCGCAGATCCTCCGGCACCCGCGGATCGTTGCAGAGGAACCAGAAGAGGCCCTTCTGGTAATCCTCGTGGTCCCTGATGATGCGCTCCCGCACGGCGTAGTCGCCGTCCGGATACTCGTAGTTCGCGCCGATGTGGTCCGTCGAGAAGGCCCCGTGGTTGTTCGTGTCGGTCTTCCGGTTGGGCATCAGCTGGTGGTTGCCCCAGACGTTCCGCCACCCGGCCAGGATGTAACGCAGGAACAATTCGTAGCGCTGCGCATCGTAGCCCGCCGGCTTCGGAAAAGGGAGCCGGTTTTCCGGGACGTCCGTCAGGCACATCCGGAAGCAGTAGGCCTGGATGCGGCGGTCGGCTTCGCCGTCCTTCCCCGGATCCCCGCCGTGCACCCCGGGCAGCAGGCCGCTCGCGGGGTCGCCGGCCTTCACGTAGGGATCGACGGGCTTGTCGAACTGGTGGCTCGTCGCGCGGCGGACCTGGACGCCGTTGAGCGTCTCGCCGTACTGCGCATTCGCCTCGCGTCCCACCGTGTACGAGACGCCCGCCTTCGCCATGAGGTCGCCTTCGTAGCTGGCGTCGATGAACATGCGGCCGGCGAATTCGCGGCCGGACTCCATCACGATCCGGACGATGCGCGGCCCGTTGCAGACGACGCCCTTCCCCAGGTCGAGCCGTTCCCCCGTGACGACCGCGACCTTCGCCTCTTCGAGCATCTGCCGCAGGACGAGTTCCGCGACCTTCGGCTCGAAGCGCATGAGGGCGTCCTCGCTCTCCTTCAGGTGGGCGTATTCCGAGCGTTTCTGCTGCCTCCAGGCGCTCTCGTTCTCATAGTGCTTCTTGATGCGCCGGTAGAACTCCCGGCTCAGGCCGCCGATCACCTCGCGCCGGCCCGCGTCGGTCATGCCGAGACCGCCCGAGGTGAGTCCGCCGATGTGGCGCGAGGGCTCCACGAGCACGGCGCGTTTGCCCATGCGCGCGGCCTGCACCGCGGCGGTGACCCCGCCGGCCGTGCCGCCGTACACGACGAGGTCCCAGGGTTCCGTCGCCTGGGGCGGGTTCGCGCAGCCGATCAGGAGCAGGGCGGGGGTCAGGAATCGCATGAATAGATCTCCTCGAATCAGATGTAAGCCCGTCCCGTCCGGGACCTTACAAACTTCAGCTGCGGGACGGCGTCTTGCCGAAGAGCCGGGCCAGGAAGGCGACGAGCATCCCGAACGCGAAACCCCCGAGGTGGGCGAAGACCGCCACCATCTGGGTCTCCTTGTCCGAAACGCCGTCCATCTGGTTCCGGGCCATGAAGAGCTGAGAGCCGATCCAGAGGCCCACCGCGCCCCAGACGGGCAGCGTGAACGAGCGCACGAAGATGAGCAGCCAGAGGATGAATTTGACCTGCCCCTTCGGGAAGAAGACCAGGTACGCCCCCATCATGCCCGAGATGGCCCCCGACGCGCCGACCGTGGGGACGGCGGACATCGCCGGCGCGTAGACCATCGCGTACGCCACGTGGGCGACGGAGCCGGCGACGCCCGCGAGCAGGTAGAAGACGAGGTACGGGACGTGGCCGACGCGGTCCTCGACGTTGTCGCCGGCGATGTAGAGGAAGAGCATGTTGCCCAGCAGGTGCACGAGGTCCCCGTGCAGGAACATCGACGTCACGAAGGTCTTCAGGTTCTGCCACTGCGTCGGCACGAGGGCGTAGTCCTTGATGACGCCGTCCGCGGTCTCAGGCCTGAAGAAATAGCTGGCGAAGCAGACGACGTTGAGCAGCATCAGGAGGTAGTTGATGTACGGCGTGCTGCGCCGCTTCACCATGTCGCCGACGGGGATGATCATCTCGCGGACCATTATACGCGTCGGAGCCGCGATTCCTGCACTCCCCCGCAACGCTCTCCGCTATAATCGCCTCCGGTCGATTCACGTGCGGAGCCTTTGATGAAACAGATTTCCCCCGCGTTCGCGCTCCTGTCCCTGCTCGCCGCCTGCGGCGGCGGCGAACTCTCCAGCCTGGAGCTCGGAGGCGACGGCGCCCGGCTCTCCGGCGGACAGGCCCGCACGCCGCTCGAAGCCTACGACCAGGCCTACGCCTCCTTCTCGCGGCAGCACCTCAACGTCCGGCGCAACCTCGACCAGCGCACCCAGAACCACTTCGCGGCCCGCGAGGCGTTCGAGTCCATCCTCAAACACCTGAAGACCATGCACGCCCTCGCCGTCCCGGCGGACCAGCCCAAGATCGAGCCCTACCTGGCGAAATACGCCGAGTTCCTCAAGGAATGCGAGCGCGGCACCTGGGGCGGCTCCTGGAACGGGCACCTCGACATCGCCGAGCGCGATGCGAAGAGCCGCCTGCATCCGAACCAGATCGCCGTGATCGAGGTCTGGGCCGGCGCGCCGCCGGCCGCGGCCCCTCCGGCCCCGGCTCCGCCGGCCGGCCCGGCGGCGAAGCCTTCCGGGGAGATCCCCGCCGACAAGATCGAAGTTCCCGCCGCCAAGACGGCCCCGGCGGCCCCTTCCGGCGCGGCCAAGCCGCCCCCTCCGGCGGTGCCCGGCCCCGCGCCCGCCCTCCCGGTCCGCCTCGTGTACAAGGCCTGGGACCGCGCCCACGACGATCTCGTCGCGGCCTACCTGGCGAAGAAGGACTGCCGGCAGGCCTATGACGACGTGGTCCAGGCCCTGCGCGCCCTCAAGGACGCCGTCGCCCCCGACAAGGCCCCGAAGCTCCAGATCTACCTCGACTACTACGCCGACGTGCAGCAGAAGACGAAGGGCTTCAGCGTGCTCCCCGAGAAGACGACGGAGAAGGACGTCGCCGACGAACTGGCCGTCGCCGCGCGCGTGATCCGGAAGGACTACAACCCGGACCGCTAGAGCTTGGGCCTGATCGGACACGTCCTGCTGGCCGCCCTGCTGCAGGACCCCGCACCGCGCGACCTCGAACAACTGGGCCGCACGCTGTCCGCCCGCCTGGAGGAACTTCGCGGGCTGCGCCTGAAGAAGCCGCTGACCCTCCGGCCGGGCACGCGCAAGGAATACGCGCAGTACGTGCTCTCGAACGCACGCCGCGTCTACGGGGGCGACCTGGCCCCCGCCGGCGAGGCCCTCAAGGTCCTCGGGCTCATCCCCGCCAGACTCCGCCTCGATCTGGCGCTCACGGCCCAGGCCGGCTTCGGGACCAAGGTCTTCGCCCAGGGGACCGAACTCTGCCTCCTCGACGCGGCCGCCGGCGACGAATGGATCCTCAACAAGATGGACCTCGCCCTCGTGGACCAGCATTTCGCACCCGCCGTCGCGGCAACCTACGACGCCCAGATGGCCCTCGCCGCGCTCCGGATGGGGGACGCCGAGGTCGTCAAACACCTGATCTGGGGCGCGGGCCGCATTCCCGGGGACGCCGCCCGCAAGAGCGCCGCCGACGCCGCCGCCTGGGAGCGGGGCGAAAGCCGGCTCGCCTCCGCGGTCGCCCCGAGGCTTTTCGTCCGGACGGGCGACTTCGCCTGGCGCCGCGGCGCCGCCTTCGCGCTGGACGTGTTCACCCGGGGCGGCGGGCTGCGCGCCCTCGACGACGCCTGGGCGCGCCCGCCGTCCGGCACGGAGCAGGTCCTGCATCCCGACAAATACTTCGCCGACGAACGCCCCGTCCTCCTCGATCTCGCGCCCCTTGAGGCCTTCCTGAAGCCGCAGGGACGCTCCCCCGCCTGGGCCAGCACGCTCGGGGAACTCGGCCTCGCCCTCGTGCTCGAAACCCATTTCCCGGGGGAGGATCTGACGAAGGTTTCCGAAGGCTGGGCGGGCGACTCGCTGGTCCTCTTCACGGCCGACGGGGCCGCCCCGCTGCTCGCCTGGGCGACGGAATGGGACACGGAGGAGGACGCCGTCGAATTCCAGGCCCAGGCCTTCCGCCTCCTGCGCAAACTGATGCAGCCGGATTCGGACCTCGCCGCCACCGCCGTGCGGCGGGGCACGTCCGTGTTCTTCGCCGCGGGGGTCCCGCGGGGCCGGGAGGATGCGCTGCTCGACGCGGCCTGGACCTGCCGGCGCACGCGGAACGGCCGCCGCGACGGCTACGGAGAATGAGCATGTCGAACGCGATCTACGCCGGGCAGAAACGCTATTTCCGGAAGGCCTACGTCTCCGGGCGGCATGGCTGGCCGGTCGAGGGGGCCACGCCGTTCGTGGCGAAGCTGCTGTCCGGGCTCGGACCCGGCCGCGGGCGCCCCGCCCTCGACCTCGGCTGCGGCGAGGGCCGGCACACGCTCCATCTCGCCCGCCGGGGCTGGCGGGTCACCGGGCTGGACCTCGAACCGCTCGCCGTGGCCAAGGCCCGCGCGGCCCTGCGCCGGGCCGGCGAACACGCGCGTTTCGTCACCGGCGACGCGCTGCATCCGGACTTCCCCGACGGGGCCTTCGACCTCGTCCTCGACTACGGCTGTTTCCACCATGTGCTGGTCCGGGACTGGGCGCGCTACCGGCAGGGCATCGCCCGCATCCTCGCGCCGGGCGGCCGGCTGCTGCTGTCCGTCTTCTCGATGAAGTTCCGCCACCACGCCGCGGAACGCCGGACGCGGAACTGGCTCGTGCACCGGGGCCACTACGACCACTTTTTCAGCCCCGCGGAGATTCGCCGGGCCCTCGGCGAAACGTTTGACATGTCGGCCCATCTTGAGGAACATGACGGGCTCAACGGGTTTCACCACGTCCTTCTGCGGAAGAGGGACGGTGCGAATAAGGGGAGATGACCATGAAGCTTCTGACCGTCACGGCATCCGCGGTTCTGCTGCTGGCCGCCTGCGACATCGGCACGGACCCCAAGAAGAAGCCGCCCGCGACAGCTCCGGCTCCCGTCAAGCTCGACGCGCCCGCGGCCAAGCCTCCGGTCATGGAGGCCCCCAAGCCGAAGCCGCCCGCCGCGCCGGACACGCACAAATCTTCCGGTCCCGTGGGCAAGACCGCCGTCGCGGCGAGCTTCGCCTGCCCGAAGGAAGGCTGCACGGTCACCTTCCCCTCCAAGGGCGCCTGCCTCAAACACGCCGACACCCAGATGAAGGAGCAGTGGTTCACCTGCGCCAAGGATTCCGTCAAGGAGCCCGTGGCCGGCAAATGTCCCAAGTGCGGCGCGGACCTGACGAGAACCCTGCAGTAGAAGGCTGTATCCGGCGTCTATTGACCGGGGGGCCGCCGGTGCGGCCCCCCCTGATGGCCCGATGGTTGGGGTGACTCTGACATGACCGCCACACGCACCGTGATCGCCCTCGTGACTCTCCTGTCGGCCGCCGCGGGGCTGCGGGCCCAGGACACGATCCGATTCAAGGACTCCGGCAAGACGCCCGACATCCAGGGCGTCGTGGGCAACCTCACCTACAAGACCGTGGAGTTCGAGATCGAGGTGGGCGGCACCCTCGCCAAGCAGCAGGCGGACGCCAAGCTCGTCGCCGAGATCATCCCCGACCAGAACAAGCTCACCTTCGATTTCGGCACCGCGCTCGCGGCCATGCAGAACGGCGACTTCGACAGCGCCATCGAGCGCTTCGACCGCGTGCGCCGCGACCAGCGCACCCCGGAGCTCCAGAAGCAGATGGCCGCGATCAACATCGTGCGGTCCCAGTACGCCAAGGGGAGCACCGCGGGCGTCGAGGCGGCCGTCAAGGCCCTGCGCGAACAGCGCGCGGACAGCTTCTTCCTCCGCGAATCCTACGAGATCGAGATCAAGGCCCATCTCGACCGGCGGGACATCGCCAAGGCCGCGGCGGCCATGGCGGCCTTCGAACAGCGCGCCCAGGCGGACGGCCTGGCGGAATGGGCGAAATCCGCGGAACTCATGAAGGCCGGCCTCTCCGAACTGCAGGGCAAACACCGCGAGGCGCTCGCCATCCACAAGAAGTACTCGCGCGACCGCGACGTCGGCGAAGAGGCGACCCTCGGCGAGCTGCGCTGCCTGGTGGCCACGCAGGACTGGACCCAGGCCAACGCCCGCGCCGAGATCGTCCTCAGCGACCTCAAGGGCAAGAAGAACGCCAGCACGCGCCTGCTCACCGCCGCCTTCAACGCCCGCGGCGAAGTCCAGCTCCAGGCCGGCAAGGCCCGGGAGGCGATGCTCGACTTCCTGCAGGGCGCCTTCGCCCTGAACAAGGGCGGCGACACCACGCGCGAACACGAAACCTCCCTGGGCCGCGGGACCGTGGCCGTCGCCCGCGTGGCCGCGGCCGAAAAGGACAAGGCCAAGAAGGACACCTGGAAGTCCCGGGCCATGGAGCTCTTCCGGGATCTCGAGAAGCTCTATCCGGGATCCGCGCTGCGCGGCGAGGCCCAGAAGGCCATCAGCGAGGTCAAGTAGACCCGGCGATCAGGTCCACCGCGAGGGACAGTTCGCGGAAGGGCCTCAAACCCGCCGCCGCCGGATCCCCGGGCAGCTCGGCCCATTCGATGAAGCCCACCTTGGTCTCCGTGTCGTATTCGCCCAGCGCCGCGTCCAGAAGGATCATCACCGCGCCCCCCAGGACCTTGAAGTTCTCCTCCGTCAGGTCTCGCACGAAGAGGAAGAGCCCGGCGCGGGGGCCGTCCCGCTCCGCGCGGAACCAGACGTCCCCGCCTTCGATCTTGAGCTTGTCCACCCGGACCACCACCGGATCCTGCCGGCGCTGGCGGAACGCGACGATCCTCCAGCCGGGGATCGCGGGGGCCGCGGCGATCAGCGCGCGGACCTCCGGGAAGAGCTTCCGCAGGCCGTCGGCGCTGACGATGAAGTCCCGGCAGCCCTCGACGAGGGGCCCCAGCTCGAACGTGAGCCCGGCGTGGACCCCGGCCAGCTCCCCCGCCAGTTCGGCAAGGACCGGGTCCGGACCCTTGCGGTACGCCTGCAGCCGGGGGGCGTTGGCGGCGAACCAGCCCCAGAAGGCCCGGGCGGCGTCCGACATCTAAGCGAGCACGTCGAGCAGGTCGCCGAGGGCTTCGTCCTGCGTCCGCAGCACCGCGATGTTGCTTTCGATGCTCGCCCGCGCGAACGCCGCGTCGGCCAGCTCGGCGGCGAGATCGCTGTTGGAGCCTTCAAGCGCGCCGAAGAGGATGCTCCCCGCGGCGCCGGGCAGGGGTGGACCGGAGGCGGGCCCGGCGGAAAAGAGCGTGCCCTCCTCCTCCAGAAGGCCGCCCGGATTCGCGACGTCGAAAAGCGGGATCGAGCCGATCTGGTCCACGGAGCCGTCCGGCAGCACCGCGAGCACGCGGCCGTCGCCGGTGACGAGGATCGAGGAGGCGCCCGGAGGGACGGGTCCCGCCCCCTCCAGAAGACCGCCTCCGGACGTGACGATATCGCCCGCCCCGTCGACGTGGAACTGTCCGGAACGCGCGAGCTGCGGCCCCTGGGGGGTCCGGATCTGGAAGAAGCCCTCCCCCTGGATCGCCAGACTGAACCCGGCGGCCGGCGAGAGCGGTCCGGAGGAGAAGCGCAGGGTGCGGCCGGCGATCGTCGTGCCGCCGCCGCGCAGCGTGACCTGGTCGGCGCGGGAGCTGCGGAAGCCAGGCGTCAGGGCGTTGGCGATGCGGTGCGCCGCCGTCCCGAGGCGGAAGACCCCGGAATGGATGCCGGAAAGGGAGACAGCGTCGGCCAGCATCGATAACCCCTCGTCCCCATTCTAAGCCGCGCCCGGCCGCGGATCCATCAGTAGAGCTTTCGCACCTTCGCCGTCGGGTAGTAGTACTCCAGGATCTCGGATCCCGTTTTGCCGTCCTTCGCCATCTCGTAGGCCCCGGTCTGGCAGAGGCCGGCGCCGTGGCCGTACCCGCGGCCGTAGATCACGAACGTGTCCCCCTTGTCCTCGATGACGTCCCAGAGCGTGCTACGGAAGCGGGCGGCCAGCGGGCGGCGGAACTCGTTGTTCGCGTGGAGTTTGACGACGCGGGAGGAGTTCTCGAAGCTGATCGACAGCTCCTGCGCGTGGCCCCCGGGAAGGGTCTTGGTGATCTCGATCTTCAGGATCTTCGCGTTCTGCAGATCCTTGGGCAGGCACTTCTCCGCGATCTCCTTCTTGGGGATCGTCACCGGCTCCTTCCATTTGTAGAGGGCGCGCCGCTGGCAGTACTCGCACGCGGTGCCCGAGAGCGGCGGCATGCGCTCGGTCTCGTCCTGCATGACCTCCCACGCCGGCTCGGTATGGCCCCCGCAGGCCGCGGAGTAGAAGGTGCGGACGAGCTTCCCCTCCCAGACCAGGAAGAGCCCGCGGGTTTCGTCGACCAGGCGCGAGGCCAGCGCCGAGGAGCGTTCCAGGCCGCCGTAGACCTGCGAGCGCTCGTCGTCGTAGAGATCGAACTTCTCCCCCTTGATGCGGCGGAGGCGGTCGAGCCGCTGCTCGTGCACGGCGTAGGTCCGCGCCGCGATGACCTGCGCCTTCAGCGCCTCCACGCCCTCCCCGAGATTCATCTCCCGTCCGACCACGCCGCGCAGGTACTCCTCCAGGTCGAGTTCGTTCACGAGCGCGAGTTTCTGTCCGGGCAGGAGATGGAGGTGGAGCCTCCCCGCGTAGGCCACGGTCAGGGGCTTGACGGGGTTGCCCCTGAAATCCTTCGCGTACTCGACGTCGATCGTCCCGGGCTCCTCGGGCACGATCGTCAGCGGGCTTTCCGAAAGGGACTCCCCGCCCAGCAGAAGCTTCTCGCCGGCCTTGAGCTCCAGCCAGTCTCCCGCCGGCCGCTTCGCCAGCAGCCCCTTCGCCCCGCGCAGCTCCCAGGACGAGCGGAGGCGGATCCGGACGGAGCCCTCGCGGAGGCAGCGGGTCAGCCCGACCGACACCGTCGGCGGGGCGCTGACCTCGCCGATGTGGAGGTCCTGCTTCACGGGACGGCCGGAGCCGCACGAGTGAAAGACGAACGCCAGCGTGGTGACGCCGACGACGGTCAGGACGTGGAACAAATCGCGGCGGGCCATGCCCCCCTCTCTCTCGAACCCCCTCAGTGTACCCCCGGGACCCCGGCAATCAAAGCGGGTCTTGGACTTCGGACGGAAGGCATGATTGAATGGGGCCATGGCCCGGAAAGGTCGCCGCAGCGAGAGCGCCCTGCTGGAACGGCTCTCGGAACTCGCCCAGGATTTCGGCGTGCTCGACCTCGACCGCCTGGCCGAGGCCGCGCTGACGAAGATCCCGGAGCTCGTGAAGGCCCGCCGCTGCTCGCTCTGGCTCTACGAATACGAGACCCACGAACTGCTGCGGGCCGGGCCGGACCCCGCCCGGCGCCTGCCCGAGCGCATCGCGCTGAAGCTGCACCCCCGCAGCCTGCTGTCCCACGTGCTCCAGACGCGCCGCAGCCTGCGGGTGGACTCGTTCAAGGCCCTCCTGAAAGGCCGGGGACCCCGCTTCGAGCGCCCGCACGAGGCGGACTACGCCACGGACACCTGCCTGGTCGTGCCGCTGCAGACGGCGCAGTATCTCGTCGGCGTCCTCTGCCTCGCCGACCGCGTCGAAGGCACCTTCGAAAACGACGCCCCCGTCGTGGAGCATCTCAGCCGCATCCTCGCGATGGCGCTGCGCAACGGGCGGCTCTTCCGCGAGATCCAGAGCCAGGCCCACACCGACGCGCTGACGGGGCTCAAGAACTACCGCGCCTTCCACGAGTCGCTCAGGACCGAGATCCACCGCGCCCAGCGCTACCAGCGGCCCCTGGGCCTCGTGAGCCTCGACATCGACGCGTTCAAGGAGATCAACGACCGCCACGGGCACCCCGCGGGCGACGTCGTGCTCTCGGGCCTCGGCAAGGTCCTGCGCGCGACCGTGCGCCGGGAGGATCTGGCGGCGCGCACCGGCGGGGACGAGATCTCGGTGATCCTGCCGGAGACGGACCCGGCCGGCTCGACCTCGGTCGCCCAGCGCCTCATCGACGCGGTGCGCAGACACGAGTTCCTCTTCCACGACAAGAGGCTCCCCGTGACGGTCAGCGTCGGCGTCGCGCAGTTCCGCGCCGGCATGTCGGTGGTGCAGCTCATCGAGGCCGCCGACGGCGCCCTCTACCGCGCCAAGCAGGACGGCAAGAACCGCTTCGCCGCGGCCGAGTAGGGCTTCCTCCCCTTCCCGAACCGGGAATGAATATTCCCGGTTCGAGCTGAAAGTGGGAATCCCGCTTCCCGGGTCTCCCGCGGGAGCACCCTACTTCTTCGGCTCCAGCAGGCTGCTGTCCCAGAGCAGGGCGGTGCCGTCGCGCGAGCCCGTCACGATCCGTCGGCCGTCGCGCGAGACCGAGAGGCCGACCACCTTGTCCTCGTGGCCCTCGAAGCAGCGCAGCTCCCGCCCGCCCGCGAGATCCCAGGCCCGCACCGAACGGTCGTCCCCGATGGAGAGCAGGAACTTGCCGTCCCGGGACCAGGCCACCCCTGTCACGTCCGCCCAGTGGCCGTAGAGCGTCCGCAGGGCCTTGCCCTCCTTCACGTCGAGCAGCACGATGTTCTGGTCGGAGCCGCCCACCGCGAGCAGCAGCCCGTCGGGCGAGAAGGCCAGGCTGTGCAGGACGTTGTCCCGGCTGCGGAACGCGCGGAACTCCTTCCCGGTGACGGCGTCGAGCAGCGCCAGGCCGCCCTCCCAGTCCCCCACCGCGAGGGTCTTCCCGTCCGGCGTCAGCGCCATCGACCGCACGGCCTCCGCCGTCCCCGCCAGCCGGGCCACCGCCTGGCCGGTCTCCGGATCCCAGACGCGCACGCTGCGGTCCCCGCCCCCGCTGAGCAGCCGCCGGCCGTCGGGCGTGAACAGCAGGAAGGAAACCTTCTCGTGCCGGCCGGAGGGGGCGACCGGCCGGCCCGTGGCGGGATCGTAGATCGTCACGCTCCCCTCGACGTCCGCGGCGGCGAGGCGGCCGCCCTCCGGCGACCAGGCCAGCAGCCGCACGTCCTCCCGCGGCCCTTCGAGGGCCCTCAGCTCCCTGCCGGAGGGATCCCAGATCCGCACGATGCGGTCCGCGCAGGCCGTGGCGAACGAGGCGCCGTCCGGGGCGCAGGCCACCGCGCCCGTCACGCCGCCGCCCCCCTGGCGCCGGAGCCGCTCCTCGCCGCTCTCCACGTCGAAGAACCGCAGCGTCCGGTCGCCGGTCCCGCAGGCCACCGTCTTCCCGTCGGGCGAGAACGCGACGCACCAGGCCGCCAGCTCCGCCACCACCGTGCTTCGCAGCTCCTTTGCGGCCGCGAGATCCCAGAGCCGCAGCGTGTTGTCCTTGCCGGCGGTCGCGGCGAGTTTCGAGTCCGGCGACACCGCGACGCGGTACACCACGCCCTTGTGGCCCTCGAGCTTGGACACGGACTTCCCCGTCGCGGGATCCCAGAGCTTCACGGAGCCCGCCCAGGTGCAGGTGACGATGCGGGACCCGTCGGGCGCGAACACCACGCCGTTGACGGAGGCGGTCTCGCGCAGGCGCTTCACCTCGCGCCCGGTCTCCACCGACCAGAGCCGGACGGTGCCGTCGAGGCCGGCGCTGGCGACACGCTGCCCGTCGGGGGCGAAGGCGACGCAGAGGACGTTCCCCTCATGGCCCCTCAGGCGGAACTTCTCGCGCCCCGTGGCGGCGTCCCAGAGGATGACGGCCTCGTCGGCGCCGGCGGAGGCGACGAGCGAGGCGTCCGGCGAAAACGCCACGGACCAGACGTGTTCGTCGTGGCCGAAAAAGCTGCTCCGCTCCAGGAGATTCTCGACGCCCCAGAGCCGCACCGTCTTGTCCTGCCCGGTGGTGGCGATGCGTTTGCCGTCGGGGGAGAACGCCAGCGAATACATGCGGCCGCGGTGGCCCTCGACGGCGAAGAGGCGCTTCCCGCCCGCCGCGTCCCAGACGCGCAAGGTGCCGTCGTGTCCGCACGAGGCGACGACCTTGCCGTCCGGCGAGTAGGCGACGGAGGTGACGGTGTCGTCGTGGCGGAGGCGGAGGGTGCCCACGCGGGCGGCGGCCCCCTTGGGCAGCGGGTCCCCCTCGAGATCGACGCGCTCCTGCAGCG
Organism: uncultured Planctomycetales bacterium; assembly: GCA_964619955.1. Taxonomy (GTDB): domain Bacteria; phylum Planctomycetota; class MHYJ01; order MHYJ01; family JACPRB01; genus JACQFK01. The sequence goes on along the minus strand of CAZUJF010000003.1, from coordinate 77,117 downwards.
CCAGGAGGAGCAGCAGCGTCTTCACCCGGGTATTGTACGCCCCCGCGCCGCTTCCGGGGTCCGCCTACTCGACGTAGGTGACCGCGATCTCCGTCGCCCCCTGGGAGACGACGTCGTACTCGCCGATCTTGGCGGGGAGCAGGTAGGTCTCGCCCTTCTTGAAGGGCTGGGAGGATTTCTTCTTCTCGCCGAAGAGGTACTTGCCCTTGCCCGACACGACCGTATGGACCACGCTGCGGGCCCCGAGGGAGTTCTCGGTGATGCGCTGGCGGCCGAGTTCGATGGTCTCCAGCACGAACTTCTCGCACTTGATGAGCAGCTTGCGCTTGTAGGGGAAGCCGGGGATCCGGGCGGGCTTGTACTTCGAGACGCCCATCGAATAGAAGTCCGTGATGTTCATCGCCCGCTCGACCTGCAACTGCCGGGGCTTCTTGTCGGGCCCCACCCGGCCCCAGTCGGTCAGCCGGTACGTGGTGTCGGAGTTCTGCTGCACTTCCAGGAACACGACCCCGCCGTACGCCGAATGCAGCGTGCCGGGGGGGATGAAGATGACGTCCTGCACCTTCACGTCCATCACGTTGAGGCACTGCTCCACGGTGCCGGCTTGGAGGTGCTGCTTGAACTCGGCGATGGTGGTCCCGGGGAGCACGCCGCGGATCACGCGGGCCTCCTTGGGGGCATGGAGGACGTACCAGGCCTCCATCTTGCCCACGCCCTCCGCCTCGTAGCGCTGGGCGTAGTCGTCGGTGGGATGGACCTGCAGCGAGAGGCGGTCGTGGCAGGCCATGAACTTCACCAGGAGGGGGTAGCGGCGGAAGCGCATCGCGTGCTCTTCCCCGAGGATCTGCTTCCGGTAGGTCTCGAGCAGTTTGTCGAGGGACCAGCCCTTGTACGGGCCGTTGGCGACGATGCTCGTGTCCTTGTCGCGGTGCGCGATCTCCCACGACTCGCCGCACTTCCGGCCGGCGCCCTTCTTCCCGACCTTGGCGAGTTCGGGCCCGCCCCAGATTTTATCCTTGTAGATCTCTTTGAACCGCAGCGGGTAGAGCGGCGGAAGCCGGTCGGGCATGCGGGGGATTCTAGGGGGCCCCGCTGGGCCTGTCAACTAATGCCCCCGGAGGCAGGACCAGAGAATCCAGAGCACGGGCAGGGCGACCACGGAGAGCAGCGTGGTCCGGACTCCTGTGAGCGCGAGACGCTCCCAGTTCCGCAGGGAGCGCTCCTTCGCGCGGCTGATGCAGATGCGGCTGGCGGCGAAGCACAGATAGGAAATCTGGGCGATCCAGAGCGCGACGAGGCGGAGGGAGAGGACGAAGGGGATGCCGGCCAGCGTCCATTCGCGACGCGCCGGCTCGACCTGGAAGAGCAGGGCGCCCGAGAACAGCAGGGCCAGCGACCCGAGCCCGCAAATCCAGCGCAGCGCCACGTACATGCGCGACAAGTCTAACAAGTCTCCCGGTTCTAAGTTACACTCCCCTCAGTCGACCGGCGTCGTGCCGCCGGCCATCCCGGACGCCCCCGATCAAGAGTGGGTCCTTATGGAAACCCGCGTCCCCTCCGAAGTCGTCCTCAAAGCCCTCCGGAAGATCGTCGCCGCGCTCCAGGGCCTCGGGCACCAGCCCGTCGCCATCGGGGCGATCGCCCATCGCTCCTGGGGCTCCGCGCAGGAACCCCAAAGCGTCGACCTGCTGACCCCGACGGGGGAGGATCTGCGCGAGGCGATCTTCAGCGCCGCCCGCGGCGAGGGACTCCGCCAGGCGGCCGAACCGGTCCAGGGCCTTCCGGGCAGCCCCACGCTGCGGCTCAGCTACGCGGATGCGAAGTTGAACGCGACGGCGGAGATCGCCCTGCTCGAGGCCTCGACGCCGCGGCTCAAGAAGGTGCTCAGTCGGGCGCAGCAGGGCTCGGTGCTCCAGATGCCGCTGTCCCTGGCGACCTGCGACGACCTGATCCTCATGCGGGCGGGCTCCCTCCTGCCCGGGGATCGCGAGAGCGTCATCGAACTGCTCCGCCACAACGCCGGCCGCATCGACGCCCCCTACCTCAAGCGCGAAGCCGAGGAATCCGGCGTCTTCGACCAGCTCAAGAGCGCCTGGCAGGCGGCGAAACAGCAGGCCTGAAGGCCCTCCGGCCCTTCCCGCGGCCGCGGTCGGCGAACGCCCGGGTCAGGGCGCCGGGCCCCACACGGCGTTGAAGTTGAACCACTGCTCCAGGTTGTCCGCGACGAACCCCTCGAGCACGGAGGCGAACTTCGCCACGGCGCCGCGCTCCGCCTCCACGGGATCCGGTCCGGAAACCTCGATCGGCTCGCAGATCGTCGAGACGAAATGACGGCGCTTCCTCCAGGTGCAGAAGGCCGGGTAGAGGGGCACCTCGGCGAGCCGCGCCAGCCGGGCGGGCCCCACGGGGAAACGGGCGGGTTTTCCGAAGAAGGGGACCTCCACCCAGCGGTTGTCCCAGGACACGTCGGCCAGGAGCGCGAGGAGCTCGCCCTGCCTCAGGCCCCGGACCAGATCCACCATCAGGAAGGGGTCGGCCTGGGCGGTGACGAAGGTCTGCCGCAGATTGGCCCGCCGGGCGAACCCCTCCAGAAGCCGCGCCTGGCGGGGATTCTTGAAGAGCAGGGTCCGGATCGGCGTTCCGCCGCGCGCGGTCCCGACCTGGCGGGAGACGCAGACGGAGCCTTCGTGCCAGTTGCCCAGATGCGCCGAGGCGAGGATCGCGCCCTTCCCGGAGGCCAGCCGCCGGGCCAGGCCGCTGAAATCCCCCGCCCATTCGTAGTGCGCCAGCGATTCCGCCGTGCGCCGGCTGGTGAGCAGGGCGTGATCGGTGTACATGTCCGCCCGGTTCCAGAAGAGGCGGTGCGTGGTCCGGATCGCGCGCCAGAGGCGCTGGGACGCCGGCAGTTCCGGGTGCAGATGACCCAGCACCTGCAGCATGTTGGAGCGCACCTGGCGGCGGAAGCGCCCCATGGTGACGTGCATCAGCTCGCCGAAAAAGCGCGTGACGGGATACGCCCATTCGGGTTCGATGTTCTCGAGGATCCACTGCCCCAGCCAGTAGATGGGGCGGTTGTTGAGAAACCCTGTGTTGTAGGTCGAAATGGAACTGGGTTTCCGGTCCAATCCGCCCGGAATCGAGGGAGACGCGTTCATCCTGTCCCGGCGACCGTATCACGAGGGCGGTGAAACTGTCAACGGGCCCCCTCGGGAGGGCTCGTTGACAGCGCTTCCGGGGGAGACTAGGCTCTCGAATCCACATGCACGCCGCCGCCCTGCTCCGCTACCTCGCCCGCTGGCTCCCGCTCTCCGGGCTCGTCGCGGTCGCTGCGGGGACCGCGTCCGCCCTCTTCCTGGCCTCCCTGGCCTGGGTGACCGCGTGGCGGGAATCCCGCGTCTGGATCATCGCCCTCCTGCCGCTGGCGGGCTTCGGGGTCGGGCTCCTGTACCACGTCTTCGGAAAATCGGTCGAGGGGGGAAGCAGCCTGCTCCTGGAGGAAATCCACGAGCCCCGCCGCCGCGTCCCGTTCCGCATGGCCCCCTTCGTCCTGCTCGGAACCCTGCTCAGCCATCTCTTCGGGGCGTCCGTGGGGCGCGAGGGGACGGCGCTGCAGATGGGCGGCGCGCTCGCGGATCAGTTCACGTCCCTCTTCCGGCTCAAGGACGAGGAGCGGCGGTGGATTCTCATGGCCGGGCTCGCCGCGGGATTCGGCTCCGTCTTCGGCACGCCGCTGGCGGGCGCGATCTTCGCCCTGGAAGTCCCCCTGCTCGGCCGGCTGCGCGGCGGCGCGCTGCTCCCCTGCCTGTTGTCGGCGCTGCTGGCCGACCAGGTGACGCTGGCCTGGGGAGCCCGGCACGGCGTGTATTCGATTCCGCAGATTCCGCCCCTCGGTTTCAGCGGCCTCTTCGCCGCGATCGTGGCCGGGGCGATCTTCGGTCTCGCCGCCCGGCTTTTCAGCGGGACGACGCGCCTGCTCGCCGCCCGTTTTGCGAAGCTCATTTCATTCGCGCCGCTGAGGCCGCTCGCGGGGGGCGCGCTGGTCGCGGGGGCGGCCTGGATGCTCGGCGGCACGAAGTACCTCGGCCTCGGCCTTCCGATGATGCAGGACGCGTTCACGACGCCGCTGGCGCCCGGGGACTTCGCCGGGAAGCTCGTCTTCACGGCCCTCTCGCTCGGCGCCGGCTTCAAGGGGGGCGAGGTCACGCCGCTCTTCTGCATCGGAGCCGCGCTCGGCAACGCGCTCGGCCCCCTGCTGCCGCTGCCCCAGGGCCTGCTCGCCGGCCTCGGCTTCGTGGGCGTCTTCGCGGGGGCGGCCTGCGCGCCGCTGGCGTCCACCCTCATGGCACTGGAACTCTTCGGACCGGGAGCGGCGCTCTTCGCGGGCCTGGCCTGCCTCAGCAGCCGGTTTTGCGCCGGCGGGCACGGCATCTACGGAACGCGGGGACTCCGCGCCGACGACCGCCCGCTGGATACTTGAGCCGCTTTGAAGCGCTCCTGCCCTATCATCCACGACCATGATGCGCTTCGCGCCGGCGCTGGCCGCGGCGGCCGCCCTCATCGCGTTCTCGGCGAACTCGCTCCTCACCCGGCTCGCGCTCCGCGGCGAACTGATCGATGCGCCGACCTTCACGGCCGTGCGGTTGCTCTGCGGGGCCGCGGCGCTCGCGCTGCTGTCCGGACGCCATCTGGCTTCAGCCTCCGGCAGTTGGATCTCGGGGCTGGCGCTCTTCGCGTACGCCGCCCCGTTTTCGTTCGCCTACCTGCGCCTCGGGGCGGGCGTCGGCGCGCTGATCCTCTTCGGCGCCGTGCAGGTCACCATGATCGGCTGGGGGCTCCGAAAGGGCGAGCGGCCGGGAGCGCTCGCCTGGACGGGCTTCATCGCCGCGCTCGCGGGTCTCGCCGGGCTCACGCTGCCGGGGGCCACGCGGCCGGACCTCCCCGGCACCGCGCTGATGCTGCTGGCGGGCGTCTCCTGGGGGATCTACTCCCTCCGCGGCCGGGGCGCCCCGGACCCGGTGGCGGTCAACGCCCGCAACTTCTGCTGGGCGGCGCTCCCGGCCCTGGCGCTCGTCCGGCTGGAAACGGTGACTCCGACCGGCCTGCTCCTGGCCGCGATCTCCGGCGCCGTCACCTCCGGTCTGGGCTATGCGATCTGGTACCGCGCGCTCCGGGACCTGGGCGCCGTGAAAGCGGGCATGATCCAGCTTCCCGTCCCGGTGATGACGGCCGCCGGCGCCGTGCTCTTTCTCGGCGAGCCGCTCACGGGGCGCCTCCTCGCGGCGGGCGCTGCCGTCCTGGCCGGCATCGCCCTGGTCGTGGCTTCGGGAACCGGGAAAGTTTCGGTTGACCCGGTCCCCGGGATCCGCGCCTCTAAGGTCCCCTGAAGGAGATCCGCCGGGACCTGCGGCACCCCCTCGCGCCTCAGGAGGAGCTCCGCATCCTGCACGCCCTGGGCGGGGGTTGAGCCCCCTTGACACGGCCCGGCCCCCGACTACAATAGCCGGCCTGATGACGCTGCCTGCCGCCCGCCCCTTTGCCTACGAGTATTGGCCCCGCTGAGGCGGGACCGGCAGCGATCAAACTCCGAGAACTGCAGGAACCCGCCAGACACCCCTGGCGGGTTTTTTTTCAGACTGAAGGACGGATGACGACGATCAAGGTGGAGCTGAAACCGGTGCTGCGCGAGGTCCCCGCGGACCTCGAGACGCCCGTCTCCGCCTACCTCAAGCTCAAGGCCCACGGCGCCCGCTTCCTGCTCGAATCCGTCGAGATGGGCGAGAACCTCGGCCGCTACTCGTTCATCGGCCTCGACGCCCTCAAGAACATCCAGGTCTTCGCGGACAAGATCGTCGTCGAGGAGGCCGGCAGCCGCGAGGAGCTCCCGCTGCAGGGCCGGAACCCGCTCGACGTCCTCCGCACGCTGATGGCCCCGCTCGCCCTGAAGCACGACGGCCTGCCCGGCCTGGTCGGCGGCGCGGTGGGCTACATCGGCTACGACTTCGTCCGCTTCCTCGAAAAGCTGCCGTCCACGCTGCCGGACCCGCTCGGGCTCCCCCTCTGCAACTTCTACCTCGCCTCGACGGTCGTCATCTTCGACCACGTCAAACACAAGATGCTGCTCGTCAGCGTGGCCGCGGAGAACCCCCGGGCGAAGCTCGACGAGGTGCAGGCGCTCCTCCACCGGCCCCTCCCCGCGGAATACACCACCCCGCGGCCCGCCGCCGTCCGCGCGCGGTTCGCGCACGAGACGCCCGAGGAGGACTACAAGAACGCCGTGCGGAAGGCCAAGGAGTACATCAACGTCGGCGACATCTTCCAGGTCGTGCTCTCGCAGCGCGCCAGCGGCGAGATCTCCGTCGACCCCTTCCAGGTCTACCGCGCGCTGCGCATCCTGAACCCCTCGCCGTACATGTTCTACCTCGACTTCGGCGGCTACCAGCTCGTCGGGTCCTCCCCCGAGATCCACGCCAAGCTCAGCGGCGGCGAGGCCATCCTGCGGCCGATCGCGGGCACCCGGCGCCGCGGCAGGACCCCGGCGGAGGACCTCGCCCTCGAGCAGGAGCTGCTCGCGGACCCGAAGGAGCGCGCCGAGCACCTCATGCTCATCGACCTCGCGCGCAACGACGTCGGCCGCTGCGCCGACTACGGCAGCGTGCACTGCCCCGACCTCTACACGATCGAGCGCTACTCGCACGTGATGCACATCGTCTCGGAGGTGCGCGGCCGGCTCTCCGCCGGGCAGGACCAGTTCGACCTGCTCTCCAAGACCTTCCCCGCCGGGACGGTCTCCGGCGCGCCCAAGATCCGGGCCATGCAGATCATCGAGGAGCTGGAGCGGGTCCGCCGCGGCCCCTACGCCGGCACCGTCGGATACTTCTCCCTCAACGGCGAGATGGACACCTGCATCACGATCCGCACGATGATCGTGAAGGGCCGCACCGCCTACCTGCAGGCGGGCGCCGGCATCGTCGCCGACAGCGATCCCGCGTCGGAATGGGCCGAAACCTGCGCGAAGATGGAAGTGCTCAAGCGCGCGGTCGCCATCGCGGAGGAGGGGCTGTGAAGAAGGTCCTCCTCGTCGACAACTACGACTCGTTCACGTACAACCTCGCCCAATACCTGGGCGAGCTCGGGGGGGCGCCGGACGTGGTCCGGAACGACGCCCTCACGGTCGCCGACGCCCGGAAGCGGGACTTCACGCATCTCGTGATCTCCCCCGGCCCCGGCAACCCCTCGCAGGCGGGCGTCTGCAACGACCTGATCCGCGAATTCGCCGGGAAGCGGCCCGTGCTCGGGGTCTGCCTCGGCCACCAGTGCATCGGGGCCGTCTTCGGCGGCACGGTGAACAAGGCCGACCGCATGCTGCACGGCAAGACCTCGCAGATCTACCACGACGGCAAGGGCCTCTTCCGCACGCTGCCCAACCCGTTCGAGGCCACGCGCTACCACTCGCTCGTCGTGCGCGAGGAGGGCCTGCCGAAGTGCCTGGAGATCTCCGCCCACACCAGCGAGGGCGAGATCATGGGCCTGCGGCACCGGGACTTCCCCGTCGAGGGCGTCCAGTTCCACCCGGAGTCGATCCTGACGAAGTCCGGGAAGACCCTGATCTCCAACTTCCTCGCCCTATGATTCTCGACGACATCGTCCAGGTCAAACGCACGGAGATCCGCCGGGACAAGCAGATCCGGAAGATCCAGGATCTCAAGGCGAAGACGCGCAACGCCCCGCCGCCGAAGCCCTTCGAGCTCCGCCGGAAGGACGAGATCGCCATCATCGCCGAGATCAAGCGCGCCTCGCCGGCGAAGGGGGCGATCCGGGCCGACCTCGACCCCGCGGCCCTGGCGCTCCAATACCTCGAAGGCGGGGCCCGCGCGATCAGCTGCCTCACCGACCGGGAGTTCTTCAAGGGCTCCGTGGAGGACTTCCGCGCGGCGCGGAACGCGGCGGGGCTGCCCATGCTCCGGAAGGACTTCATCATCGACGAGTACCAGCTCTGGGAGGCGCGCGTCATGCTCGCCGACTGCGCGCTGCTCATCGTCCGCATCCTCGACCAGGCCCAGCTCCGCGGCTTCCTCGCGATGTGCCGGGAGGAGCTGAAGATCGCGACGCTGACCGAGGTGCACTCGGAGAAGGAGCTGGAGCGCGCCCTCGACGCCGGGGCCCCGGTGATCGGCATCAACAACCGGGACCTCGACACGTTCAAGGTCTCGCTCGACACGACCGCGCGCCTGCGGGCCCTGATCCCGCCCGGACCCGTGGTCGTCAGCGAAAGCGGCATCTCGACGCGCGAGGACATCGTGCTCTTGAAACACATGGGCGCCGACGCGGCCCTCATCGGCGAGGAGCTGGTGAAGGCGGCGGATCCGGCCGCCCGTCTTCGGGAATTGCGGGGAGCCTGACATGCCCGTTCGCGGAATCCGGGGCGCGATCGACGCCGCGCGCAACAGCCGGGAGGAGATCCTCTCGAAATCGCGGACCCTCCTGGAGGCGCTCATCCGGGGGAACCGCCTGAGGCCGGAGCAGGTCGCCTCGGCGATCTTCAGCCTCACGCCAGACCTGGACGCCGAGTTCCCGGCGATCGCGGCCCGGCAGCTCGGCTGGACGGACGTGCCCCTCATGTGCTGCCAGGAGCTGGCCGTCCCGGGGGGCATGAAACGCGTGATCCGCGTGATGCTGCTCGTCAACACGTCCACCCCCGCCTCCAAGATCCGTCACCAGTATCTCGGCCGGACGCCGAGCTTGAGACCCGACCTGAACCGGAAGAAGGCCAAAGGAGACCGCTCATGATCATCGTGATGAAGGCCGGCGCGACCATGAAAGACGTGAGCGCCGTGATCAAGTTCATCGAGGGACTCGGCTGCAAACCCCACGTGTCGAAGGGGGAGGAGACCACCGTGATCGGCGTCATCGGGGACGACCGCAAGTTCGAGGCGGCCGCCTTCGCCGCCCTGCCCGGGGTGGACAAGGTGGTCCCCATCCTGAAGCCGTACAAGCTGGCCAGCCTCGACTTCAAGGGAAAGCCCAGCGTCGTCAAGGCCGGGGACGTCCGCATCGGCGGCGGCACCTTCACGGTGATGGCCGGCCCCTGCGCGGTCGAGACCGAGGAACAGACGATGGACTGCGCCCGCAAGGTCGCCAAGTCCGGCGCCCGGGTCCTGCGCGGCGGCGCCTTCAAGCCGCGCAGCTCGCCCTACGCGTTCCAGGGCCTGGGCCGCCGGGGGCTCGAGATCCTCGCCGCCGCGCGGAAGGAGACGGGGCTGCCCGTCATCACCGAGGTCATGACCGTCGAGGACGTGCCCCTCGTCGCGGAATTCGCCGACATCCTCCAGGTCGGCGCCCGCAACTCGCAGAACTTCAACCTGCTCGACGCCTGCGGCAAGCAGGAAAAGCCCGTGCTGCTCAAGCGGGGCCTGTCCGGGACGATCGAGGAGCTGCTCCTCAGCGCGGAATACATCCTTTCGCGCGGCAACCCCAACGTCATCCTCTGCGAGCGCGGCATCCGCACCTACGAGAAGGCCACGCGCAACACGCTCGACATCTCGGCGGTCCCCGTCCTCAAGAAGCTCTCCCATCTGCCGGTCGTCATCGATCCGTCGCACGCGACGGGCATCCGCGACCTGGTCGCCCCCCTGGCGAAGGCGGCGGCGGCGGTGGGCGCCGACGGCGTGCTCATCGAGGTCCACCCGCACCCCGAGAAGGCCCTCTGCGACGGGCCGCAGAGCCTGACCCCGGACATGTTCGACCGCCTGATGCACGACCTCAAGCCGGTGGTCAGGGCCGTGGGCATGGATTTCCAGAAATAGGATCCCGATGAAACCCGTCGTCGCCGTCGTGGGGCTCGGCCAGATCGGCGGGAGCCTGTCCGCCGCGCTGACCCGCCGCGGGCTCGCGCGCGTGATCGGGATCACCCGCCGTCCGGAGACCGCCCGGCGCGCCCGGCGGCTGGGGCTGCTCGGCGCCGCCTCCACGAATCCGGCCGACGCCGCCGGGGCCGACCTCGTGTTCCTCGCCACCCCCGTGCGGACCCTGCTGCGCCAGGTTCCCGAATTCGCCCGCCTGGCCGGAGCGGGTTCCATCCTCAGCGACGTCGGCAGCACGAAGACGGAGGTCGTCCGCGCCTTCCGCGCCCTGCCCTCCCCCCGCCCCGCGCTCATCGCGGGGCATCCGATGGCGGGCAACGAGCGCGCGGGGCTCGACGGCGTCGACCCCGGACTCTTCCGCGGACGCCCCTGGGTCCTCATCCCCGCCCGCCCCTCCGACCGCCGCCGCGGGGCCCTGCTCGAGGACCTGGTCCGCGGCATCGGCGCGCGGCCGCTCTGGATGAGCCGCCCCGAGGACCACGATTACAAGGTCGCCTGCGTCAGCCACGTCCCGCATCTGCTGGCCTACGCCCTGATGGGCGCGCCGGAGGAGGCGCTGCGCGTCTGCGGGAACTCTTTCCGGGACGCGACCCGCGTGGCGGCCTCCGACGTGGACATGGTGCTCGACTTCCTGCTCACCAACGGCTCCCTCCGGCGCGCCGCCGGCGACCTGGTCGCGCGCCTGGAGACGCTGCTCCGGGCCCTCGGGCGGAAGGACGGCGCCGCGGTCCGGGCGATGCTCCGACGCGCCCGCGCGCGCCGGACGAAAATAGTGTAGATCGGTATTTTTGCATCTGGTAACCTCCTTCACATCTATGGGCGGCGTCCGGGGGATCCTCTTTCGTCTGGGAGTGTTCACCGCGCTCCTCGCCAGGACGGCCGTCGCCCAGGACCGCCCCGCCTGGGAGAACCAGGAGATCTCCGCCGTCATCGGAACGGGCTTCGTCCAGGAATCCCGGGCCCAGCACATCGGCTTTTCCGGCCTGCGCGCCGGGCAGCTCATGACGCAGGAGCGCCGGGACAAGGCCGTGAAGGAGCTCTTCAAGACCGGCAAGTTCGACCACGTGGACGTGGAGGTGAAGCCGGATCCCAGGAACGCGGGCAGGGTCGTCGTGACGATCCGGGTCGTCGAATACGCCGTCATCGAGGCGGTGGAATTCAACGGCACGAACATCATCCCCCCGCCCACGCTCAAGCTGAACCTGCGCCTCGCCGCGGGCGAGGCGCTGAATCCCTTCCATCTGAAGCTGGACCGGGAGACGATCCGCGAGCAGTACCTGCTCAAGGGCTACGCGTTCCTCCACGTGGAGGATCTCGTCCGCACGGGCACCAAGGGCGGCGTGGTCCTCGTCTGGAACGTCACCGAGGGCCCGCTCGTGTCCGTCGACCGGCTCCATTTCAGCGGACGCATCACGGCGGACGAGGGCCCCCTGCGCCAGTACCTCCTGACGAAGGAGAACGACCGCGACCCGCTTTTCGGCATCATCCCGCTGGGGACCAACCCCTTCGTCGAGCGGAACCTCAAGGAGGACGTGGAGCGCATCAAGCTCTACTACCGCCTCGAGGGATGGATGGACATCCACCACGGGGAGCGCGTCTTCCTCAAGGACCTGGAGTACAGCGACGACAAGACGCTCGTCACCGTCACCTTCCACGTGGACGAGGGCCCGCGCTACCGGATCCGGAGCGTGCGCTTCGAGATCGACGCCGCCAGCCGCGGCATCTTCCCCGTGGAGGAGATGCGCTCGTGGCTGCTGTCCAGGACGGGGGACTACTATTCCGAGAACAACGCCAACCGGGACGTCTCGAAGATCAAGGAGCGCTACGGCGAGCGCGCGTACATCCAGGCCGAGGTGGCCCACCAGGAGGTCCTCGCGCTCAACACCGCGGAGCTCGACCTGGTCTTCACCATCAAGGAGAACGACAAGATCTACATCGGCCAGATCCTCTTCGACGGCAACACCAAGACGCGGGAGGAGGTCCTGCGCCGCGAGTTCACCCGCACCGGCTTCATCCCCGGCGAGGAGTACAACCAGCGGAGCCTGAACCGCGCGATGCAGCGCATCAAGGACAAGACCTGGGTGGAGCAGCAGGGCGGCATCGCCGTGCGGACCCAGGAGACGGAGGAGCCGCAGACCCGGGACGTGCTCATCGAGGTGAAGGAGGGGCAGACCGGGAGCGTGCGGTTCGCGGCGGGCTACAGCTCGGCCTACGGCCTGCTCGGCCTGCTCGAATTCACCCAGCGCAACTTCGACATCGCCGACGTGCCCGGCAGCGTGTCGGAGGTCTTCGACGGCACGGGCTTCGCGGGCGGCGGCCAGTTCTTCCGGATCAAGCTGCAGCCGGCCGTCCAGCGGCAGACCTACCGGGTGGACTTCCGCGAGCCGTACTTTTTCGGCCACGAATTCGGCTTCAGCACCGCCGCCTACGTGACCAACACCAGCCGGGAATCCTACGACGACGAGCGCTACGGCGGGGAGATCCGCTTCGACAAGCGCCTGGAGCCCTGGACCTTCCAGATCGGGTTCAGCGCCTACAACCTGACCGTGGACGACGTGGACGCCCGCGCGCCCCTGGGGGTCAAGGAACTGGAGGGGGAGAACCTGGTCTTCTCGCTCAGCCCCTCGATCTTCGTGGACACCCGGGACAGCTTCATCATCCCGACCGAGGGCGTCCGCTTCCTCCTGGGCTACGAATACGCGGGGCAGATCCTTCCCGGGGACTTCGACTTCAACAAGATCACCTTCGAGGCCGAGGGGCACATCCCCCTCTACACGACCGAGGACCGCCTGCGCCACGTCCTGAGCACCTCGTTCACCTTCGGCTGGATCCACGGCGCCCGGGGGCAGGACTCCGTCCCGATCGTGGAGCGCTATTACGCGGGCGGCCGCGACGGCCCGCGCGGCTTCGAGTTCCGGGGCATGGGCCCCCATGAGAACGGGGACCCCGTCGGCGGGGAGGCGCTCGTGACCTTCACCCTCGAGTATTCCTACCCCCTCTTCACGGAGTTCCTCCGGGGGGCGATCTGGTACGATCTGGGCAATCTGACGCCCCGGATCGAGGACCTCTACCACGTGCAATGGAGGAACGTCGTCGGCTTCGGCATCCGCTTCGTGATCCCGCAGCTGGGCAACATCCCCGTCAAACTGGATTTCGGCTGGCCCCTGACCAAGGACAGCGAGGACGAACGGGAAACGGTCACGTTCGACATCGGCGCCCTGTTTTGAACCCTTTAGAGGAGAGCTTCGCATGACCCGCTTCATCGTCGCGGCCGCAGCCCTGCTGCTCGCGGCCACCGCGGCCCCCGCCCAGGAGAAACCCTTCAAGCTCGGCGTGGTCAACCTCCGCACCTGCTTCGACAAGGACAAGTACGAACGCGTCAAGGCGCTCGACGCCGAGCTGGCGAAGCTGGGCGAGGAGCTGGCCAAGAAGCTCAAGGACATCGAGGCCGAGATGGAGCGCCTGCAGGAGCAGATCAAGGGGCTCCCCCAGGGCTCCAAGCTCCGCCAGGAGAAGATCGCCCAGCTGAAGCGGCTCGAGGCCAACCGCAAGATCGAAGGCGACCTCGGCAAGACGATCTACCTCGACTTCTACAGCGACAAGAAGATCGAGATCTACAACGAGATCCGCCGCGTGGTGGAGATCGTCGCCAAGGAGCAGAAGTTCGACCTCGTGCTCCGCATCGAGTCGTCCTTTCTCGAGGAGCAGGACAACGAGACGGTCACCCAGCGGATCAACAACCGCGTCGTCCTCTTCCACAACGAGAGCGTCGACATCACGGCCGCGGTCGTGGAGCGGCTCAACGCCGAGGACAAGAAGGCCCGCGCCGCGGTCCCGGAGAAGAAATAGGCGGATCATGGAATTCAGCCTGGAGGAACTGGCCCGGAACGTGGGCGGCCGCGTCGCAGGCGACGGCGCCGTCCGCATCCGGGGCGTGAACGGCCTCACGGACGCCGGTCCGGGGGACATCACGTTCCTCCACAACCCGAAGTACGCCGCGCTGCTCGCCGTCACGAAGGCCTCCGCCGTCGTGCTGGCGGAGGGCATGACGTCGGCCCTGCCCGCGATCGTCGCGAAGAACGCCGACCGCGCCTTCGGGCGTATCGCCGAGCTGCTCGTCGGCGCCCCGCCGCGGCCCGCCCCCGGCGTCCATCCCACGGCCTTCGTGGACCCCGCCGCCCGCGTGGCGAAAGACGCCGCGGTGGGCCCGCTCTGCGTCGTCGAGGCGGGGGCCGTGATCGGCGAGCGCTGCCTGCTCCACGCCCAGGTCTTCGTGGGGCGGGACGCGACACTCGGCCCCGACTGCCACCTGCACCCCCAGACCGTCGTCCGCGAGCGCTGCGAGCTCGGCGCCCGCGTCACGCTCCAGCCCGGGGCCGTAATCGGCGGCGACGGCTTCGGATACGCCACCGAGCAGGGCGTGCACCACAAGATCCCCCAGGTCGGCATCGTGGTCCTCGAGGACGACGTCGAGATCGGCGCGAACAGCACCGTCGACCGGGCCCGCTTCGGCCGGACCGTGATCGGCCGCGGCACGAAGATCGACAACCTCGTCCAGATCGCGCACAACGTCGTCACCGGGCGCGGCTGCCTGCTGGTGTCCCAGTCGGGGGTCGCGGGCAGCACGAAACTCGGGAACTACGTGGTCCTCGCCGGTCAGGCGGGCGTCATCGGCCACCTCGAGCTCGGGGACGGGGTCATCATCACCGCCCAGACGGGCCTGACGAAGGACGTGCCCGCCGGGGGCGTGATGTCGGGCTCCCCCGCCTCCGACCGGAAGACCCACTTGAAGGAGCTTGCGGCGCTCGCTAAGCTTCCGGAGGTTCTGCCCGAGCTCCGCCGCCTCCGCGCGGAGCTCGAGGCGGTCCAGAAGAAGACCCAGGGATGAGGAAGAATCAGCGCACCCTGCTGAAGCCCGCCCAGTCCGAGGGCCACGGGCTGTTCAGCGGGCAGGCCTGCCGGGTGACCGTCAAGCCGGCCCCGGCCGACCACGGCATCGCCTTCATCCGCACGGATCTCCCCGACCGGCCCCGGCTTCCGGTGAACCCCGACACGATCATCAGCAAACTTCGCCGCAGCTCGGTCGCCGTGGAAGGCGCCGAGGTCGAGACCACCGAGCACCTCCTCTCGGCCGTGTCCGGGCTGGGGATCGACAACCTCGAGATCGAAGTCAGCGCCGCCGAGCTGCCCAACGTCGACGGATCCAGCAAGCCCTGGGTGGAGCTGCTCCGCTCGGCCGGCATCAGCGAACTCCCGGAAGCCCGGAAGATCCATGTGGTCCGGGAGCCCATCTCCATCACCGACAACGACGCGTCGATCGTCGCCATGCCCGGCGGCGACGGCCTGACGATCTCCTACACGCTGGATTATCCGAACACGAAGATCGGCCGGCAGCACTTCACCCTGGAGCTGGGCGACGAGGCCTACGCGACCCAGATCGCCCCCGCCCGCACGTTCTGCCTGCAGAGCGAGGCGGAGGCCCTCATCCAGCAGGGGCTCGGCAAGGGCGCGACCTACCAGACCACCGTGGTCTGGGGCCCCGACGGGCCCATCGAGAACACGCTCCGCTTCGCCGACGAGCCCGTGCGGCACAAGATCCTGGACCTCATCGGCGACCTCGCGACCCTCGGCGCCGGCCTCAAGGCCCACGTGGTCGCGCTGAAGTCCGGGCACACCACCAACCTGAAGCTCGTCAAGAAGATCGCCGCGTCCTTCAGCGACGCCGGGCAGGTGGCCGCGCGCCCCCAGACCTCCCTGCTGGACGTCCGGGAGATCTCCAAGATCCTCCCGCACCGCTTCCCCTTCCTGCTCATCGACCGCGTCATCGAGCTCGACGGCTACCGCCGGGCGGTCGGCATCAAGAACGTGACCTGCAACGAGCCCTTCTTCCAGGGCCACTTCCCCGAACAGCCGATCATGCCGGGGGTCCTCCAGATCGAGGCCATGGCCCAGCTCGCGGGCGTGCTGCTCATGCGCAAGAGCGACAACCAGGCGAAGGTCGCCGTGCTGCTCTCGCTCGACGGGGTCAAGCTGCGCAAGAACGTCGTGCCCGGGGACCAGCTGCGCCTGGAGGTCGAGACGATCAAGATCAAGTCCCGCACGGGCGAGGTCTTCGCCCGGGCGACCGTCGACGGCCAGCTGGTGGCCGAGGCCTCCATGAAATTCATGCTCCTCGACGGATAGCCCGCATGCCCATCCATCCGTCCGCCCTGGTCGAATCCGGCGCCCGCGTGCACGCCAGCGCCGACATCGGGCCGTTCTGCATCGTCGGACCCAAGGCGTCCATCGGACCCGGCACGCGGCTCGTCCACAGCGTCACCGTGGCGGGACGCACCACGCTCGGGGCGCGCAACGTGATCCACCCCTTCACCGTCATCGGCGGGGACCCCCAGGACCTCAAGTTCAAGGGGGAGGATTCCGTCACGATCATCGGCGACGAGAACGTCATCCGGGAGGGCGTGACGGTCAACAAGGGCACCCAGGTCGGCGGCGGCGAGACCGTCATCGGCAACCGGAACCTCATCATGGCGACCGCCCACATCGCCCACGACTGCATCGTGGAGGACGGCTGCATCCTCGCCAACGCCTGCCTCCTGGCGGGCCACGTGCGGGTGGAGTCCGCGGCCATCCTGAGCGGCTGGGTCGTCGTCCACCATTTCGCGACGGTGGGCCAGCACGCCTTCGTGGGCGGCGGCTCCCGCGTGAACCAGGACGCCCCGCCGTACATGGTCCTCCAGGGCATGGAGGGCGAGGTCAAGGGCGTCAATTCCGTCGGCCTTCGCCGGCGCGGATTCAAGCCCGAGGCCCTCAACGCCCTGCGCGAGGCCGTCCGGCTGATCTGGCGCTCCGGACTCCCCAAGCCCGAGGCGCTCGCGGAAGTGGAGCGCTCCAGCGGCCAGTTCCCCGAGATCCGCACGCTCGTGGAGTTCCTGCGCGCCTCCGGCAGCGGCCACATGGGCCGCCGGCGCGAACACCACCGGCCCCCGCCGCCCTCCCAGGCCGCCCCGGAGGCCGAGGAGGAGCTGGAGTGAAGGCGCATCCGACGGCCCTCGTGGACCCCGCCGCGCGCATCGCGGCGGACGTCGAGATCGGCCCCTTCTGCATCGTGGGGCCGCGCGTGAACCTGGGCTCCGGCTGCCGGCTCGGCCCCCGGGTCTCCCTCATGGGAACCGTCGAACTCGGCGCCGGCAACGTCCTGCACGCCCAGGTGTCCATCGGCTCCGGCGCCGGGGAGTCCTCCGGACGCATCGTCGCCGGCGAAGGCAACGTCTTCCGCGAGTGCGTCTCCGTCCCCGCCCCCGGACGCCCGGACGGCGTCACCCGCCTGGGATCCCGGAACCTCTTCCATGTGTGGTGCACCCTGGAGGAGGGCTGCGAGATCGCCGACGACGTCGTGCTCCACCCCTTCAGCATGCTCGGGCGCCGGACCGTGGTCGAAAGCGGCGCCCGCATCGGCGGGCAGGTCGTCGTGGCCCCCGGATCCCGGGTGGGCCGCTCCGCCCGCGTGCTGCCCCAGTCCCCCGTGGACGGCGGCATCGCGCCGTTCGCCCGCGTCGACGGCAACCCCGTCGCGGTCCTCGGCCCCGCCGCCGCGGCGCGCTCGAAGGAGCTCGACGCGGCCTTCGCCGCGCTCTGGAATTCCGGAACGCCGTTCGCCCAGGCGCTGGACTCCCTGCAGGCGGCCTCGCCCGACGTGGCGGCGCTGCGCGACTTCCTCCGGCGCCCCGGCAACGAGGAGGAGCGGGAGGGCGGCCTTGGATAAGCCCCGCGTCGGCGTCATCGGAGTGGGCCACCTGGGCAAGCAGCACGCCCGGATCTACCACCAGCTCGGCGTGCTCGCCGCGGTCGTCGACAACGACGCCGCCCGCGCCGCCGAGATCGCCGCCCCCTACGGCGCGCCGGTCTTTTCGGACTTCCGCGAACTGTTCGGGAAGGTCGACGCCGTCTCCATCGCCGTCCCGACGGTCCATCATCACGCCGTGGCCCGCGAGTTCCTCTCGCGCGGCATCCCGGCCCTGGTGGAAAAACCCCTCGCCAAGACCCTCGAGCAGGGCGAGGACCTCTGCCGCATCGGGCGCGAGCACAAGGCGGCCCTGCAGGTGGGCCACGTGGAGCGCTTCAATCCCGCGGTCACCGCGGTGCTCGACGTCGTCCGCAAACCCCGCTTCATCGAGGCGCACCGCCTCTCCCCCTTCCGCTTCCGCTCCAGCGACATCGACGTCGTCATGGACCTGATGATCCACGACCTCGACATCGTGCTGCACCTCAACCCCAGCCCGCTCAAGCGGGTCGACGCGGTGGGCATGTCCCTGCTCTTCGGCAAGGAGGACATGGCCAGCGTCCGGCTGGAGTTCGAGGACGGCTGCGTCGCGAACCTCACCGCGAGCCGCATCTCCGAGAAGACGATGCGCAAGACGCGCATCTTCTCCGAGGACTGCTACGTGACCGTCGACACCCTCTCCAAGGAGGCCTGGATCTACCGCACCACGCCGCAGCTGGGGGAGGCGCTGAAGAAGCTCCCCAAGGACCGCGACCTCACGATCGCCGATCTGGCCGTCATCCCCAAGGACCTCTACTCGATCCAGGAGGTCAAGCTCGCCGAGGAGGAGCCCCTGCTCCGGGAGCTCGCGAGCTTCGTGGACTGCGTCAAGACCGGACGGGAGCCCGTCGTCACCGGCGAGCACGGCGTGCGCGCGATGCGGGCCGCCGAGACCATCCTGGCCGAGATGCGCAGCCACCGCTGGAAGTAGGCGCGATGACGACGATCTTCCTCGTCGCCATGGAGACCTCCGGCGACATCCACGGGGCCAGCCTCGCCCGGGAGCTGAAGGCGAAGGACCCCACGATCCGCCTCGTCGGCGCCGGCGGGAGCCACATGCGCGAGGCCGGCGTGGAGATCCTCGCCGATCCCACGAAACACGCCACGGTCGGCGTGGTGGAGGTCGTGCGCAACTTCGACCGCTACGCGCGGCTGTACCGCTCGCTCCAGAGCGCGCTCAAATCCCACCGGCCCCAGGCGGTGGTCCTGATCGACTCCCCGGACTTCAACCTGCGCTTCGCCGCCCGCGTGAAGGACCACGGCATCCCGGTGGTCTATTACATCAGCCCCCAGATCTGGGCCTGGCGCAAGGGCCGCATCAAGACCATCCGGAAGGTCGTCCGCAAGATGCTCGTCATCTTCGATTTCGAGGAGAAGATCTACCGGGATGCGGGGGTGGACGTGACGTTCGTCGGCAACCCCCTCGTCGACACCCGGCGCGAGATCGACCGCGAGGCCTTCCGGCGCGAGCTGGGCTCGCCCCCCCTGCTCATCGGGCTGCTGCCCGGGAGCCGGCGGAAGCAGTTCCGCTCCCTGCTCCCGGTCCTCCGGGACACGGCCGCGCTCATCGCGAAGGACGTCCCGGAGGCGAAGTTCGTCGTCGCCTGCGCGCCGAACATGGACCCCAAGCTGGTCAGCGGCCAGGGCCTGGAGGTCGTCTGGAACCGCACGCCGGAGGTGCTGGCGTCGAGCGACCTGCTGCTCGTCGCCTCCGGCACGGCGACGCTCGAGGCGGGCATGTACGGCACGCCGATGATCGTGACCTACAAGCTGAACCCCGTGACGGCCTACCTCTTCGGCCCCCTGGTCTGGCTGAACACGAAGGACTTCTCCCTCGTGAACATCGTGGCGGGGCGCCGCGTGGTGCCGGAGATGTACCAGGGCAAGGCCAAGCCCGCCCTGCTGGCGAAAGAGGCGGTCTCGATCCTCCGCGACGGCCGCCTGGCGGTCATGCGGAAGGACCTCGCCGAGGTCGGGCGGAAGCTCGGCGCCCCGGGGGCCAGCGGCCGCGCCGCCGTCGAAGTGCTCAAGGTGGCCGCCGAGCGCCGCTGAAGGCTACGCGCGGGGGATGGAGGAGCCGCAGGCGCGCGCGTTCTTCAGCTTCGCGAACTGCCCGGCGGGGATCGAAGGCCCCGGCCGCGCGCAATGCGCCTCGAACGCCTTCACGAGCGCCCCGGCCAGGCCCTGGGCGTCCTGGTTCTCGATCACCTCGCGCGGAAACATCGCCGCGACTTTTCCGTCCTTGAAGAGCACCATCGAGGGCGACGACGGGTGCGCGGCCTCCGCGTGGAGCTTGCGGAGACGGTCCACGGCCTCGCGCTCCATGCCCGCGAACACGGCGCAGAGCCGGTCGGGGATCACCTTGTTCTGGAGCGCGATCGCCACCGCGGGCCGCGCCGTTCCGCCGGCGCAGCCGCAGATCGAGTTGATCACGAAGAGCGCCGTGCCCGGCGCCGCGGCGGCCCGGTCGACCTCCTCGGGCGTGAGCAGGTCCTTCAGGCCCACGGCGGTCAGTTCGTCGCGCAGGGGCTGGACGGCGTCGGGGGGATACAGGGGAGGCTGCATGATTCAAGCTCCTTACGACGGCATTCAGTGACCGCAACGGCCAGTATCCCCCATCCGGGCGGCAATAGCCACAGCGTCTATTTCTTCCGCCAGTGGCACCAGAGGTCGTGGCCGGGTCCCGGCTCGATGGCGAGCACCTCGAAGCCGTTCTCCGCGGCCAGCGAGCGCAGATGGCCGGGCGTGTAGAAGCGCCGCTTGTTCGTGTCGCCGTCGGAGTATTCGGAGCGGAAGATCGCGTTGAGCCAGCGCCGGATGGAATACAGCTGCGCCAGCTGGTAGATCAGCAGCCCGCCCGGAGCCATCACCCGGCCCAGTTCCTTGAGATAGGCGTAGTAGACGTTTCTCGGCATGTGGTAGAGCACCGAGTAGGACCACATCACCTGGAAATGCCTGTCGGGGAACTGCTTGAGGGAGGTCCCCTCCACCCGGTGGAGCTGGACGTTCGGATGCTCCTTCAAGCGCTCGCGGCCGAGGCGGAGCATCTCGTCGGAGACGTCCACGCCGTGCACTTCCGCGAAGCGCGGCGCCAGCACCTGGATGATGCGCCCGGGACCGCAGCCCAGGTCGATCGCCTTCCAGGTCTTCGTGTCGGCGCCGCCCAGGTACTTCAGGATCGTGCCCGCGTCCCGGCGGGCCGACTCCATGTAGTCCTTCTCGTTCTCGGTCTGGGTCCCCGAGGTGTACTGCATGAAGCTCTTCTGCGCCCGGGCGTTCCACTCCTGGCGCATGCGCTCTTCGTAGGCGGGGTCGTTCATCCCGGAATCATACCGGAAAGCCCCGGATTCTCCAGCACTTGGCGCCCTCCCTCCCGCCGCCCCCAGATGCTAGAATGCCCCGCTTCGATGAAGCATCCGGGACGTCTGAAGCCCTATCTGATGCGCCACCGCGGGGCCTTCCTCGGCGGCCTCCTGCTCGTGGTGCTGGCCGCCGCCTGCAGCCAGCCCGCCCCGCTCATCGTCAAGGAGGTCATCGACCGCCTCGACCGCGGGGCGGCCACGCCGGACTTCATCCTCGGCGCCGCCGCGCTCATCCTCGGGGTCGCCCTGGCCCGGGGCGCGCTGCTCTTCGGCGGCCGCTACCTCATCCTCGCCGCCTCGCGCCGCGTGGAGTTCGAGATGCGCAACGACCTCTTCGCCCACCTCGAGACCCTCTCCGCCGGCTACTACGACCGCAACGCCACCGGGGAGATCACCTCGCGCGCGATCAACGATCTCGAGGGCGTGCGCATGATGTACGGCGTCGGGCTCATGGCCGTCGCCTCGACCGGCCTCCTCTTCGCCGCCTCCATCGGATCCATGCTCTGGCTCCACCCGCGCCTGGCCGCCCTCTGCCTCATCCCCCTCGCCGCCGTGAGCCTCGTCATGATGTTCGCCGGCAGCCGCATGCAGGCGCTCTCGCTCGACGTCCAGGCCCAGCTCGGCCTGCTTTCCAGCCGCGCGCAGGAGAACTTCTCCGGCGCGCGCGTCGTGCGCGCCTTCGTCCAGGAGGACAACGAGACCGCCCGCTACCGCACGCTCTGCGCGGAGTACCGGGACCGGAACCTGAGGCTCGCCCGCTGGCGCAGCGGCGGCTGGGCGGCCATCCTGCTCCTCGCGGAGGGCGCCATGGTCGTCACCCTCCTGGTCGGCGGACGCGGGGTCGTGGAGGGCGGCCTGAGCAAGGGCGTGCTCGGCGCCTTCATCGCCTACCAGTTCCAGCTCCTCTGGCCCATGGTCGCCCTGGGCTGGGTCGTCAACCTCGTCCAACGCGGCCTCGCCTGCCTGAGCCGGCTCGGGGAGATCTGGGAAAGCAGGCCCGAGGTGGACGACTCCCTCGCCCGCCCCCTCGAGGCCGCCGTCCGGGGCCGGCTCGAGGCCCGCCACCTCACGTTCCGCTATGCCGCCGACCGGCCGCCCGCGCTCCAGGACGTCTCCTTCGTCATCGAGGCGGGCAGCCGGACCGCCATCGTGGGCCGCACGGGCTCCGGCAAGACCACCCTGCTCCAGCTGCTGCTGCGGCATTACCCCGCGCCCCCCGGCATGCTCTTCCTGGACGGGCGCGACGTGAACGAGATCCCGAAGTCCGCGATCCGCTCGGCGGTGGGAAGCGTGCCCCAGGACCT
Organism: uncultured Planctomycetales bacterium; assembly: GCA_964619955.1. Taxonomy (GTDB): domain Bacteria; phylum Planctomycetota; class MHYJ01; order MHYJ01; family JACPRB01; genus JACQFK01. The sequence continues at coordinate 54,772 of CAZUJF010000003.1, read as the reverse complement.
CTTCCTCTTCTCCGAGAAGATCCGGGACAACATCGCGTTCGGCGGGCTGGGGGCCGGCTCCGACGAGGAGATCCGCCGCGCCGCGGACCTGTCCCGGCTCTCCGCGGATCTCGACAAGTTCCCCCAGGGGCTCGACACCGTCATCGGCGAGCGCGGGGTCACCCTCTCCGGCGGACAGCGCCAGCGCACCGCCATCGCGCGCGCCCTCGTCCGCGACCCGCGCATCCTCTTCCTCGACGACGCCCTGTCCAGCGTGGACTCCCACACCGAACGGGAGATCCAGGCCGGCCTGCGGGACTTCGGCCGCGGGCGCACCACGATCGTCGTCACGCACCGCCTCGCGGACGTCGTCGACGCCGACCAGATCCTCGTGCTCGACGAGGGCCGCCTCGCCGGCCGCGGCCGCCACGAGGAGCTCCTCGCCGCCGGCGGCCTCTACGCCCGCCTCTGGGAGAGCCAGAAACTGCAGGAGGAGCTGGCCCGCCCATGAACGAGTGGAACGAGGAGGACGCCCTCTCGAAAAACTACGACGGACGCCTCATGCGGCGCTTCCTGGGCTATGTGCGCCCCTACGCCCCCTGGGTCGCCCTCACCTTCCTGCTGCTGTCCGGCCGCATCGCGGCCGATCTCGCCGGACCCGTCCTGCTCCAGAAGGCCGTCGACGGACCCCTGGCGGCCAAGGACCTGGACGGCGTCGCCCGCCATGCCCTCTGGTTCCTGGGCGCGGTCGTGGCGGTCGCCCTTTTCGAATTCGCCTACGCCTGGGTCACGAACTTCGTGGGGCAACGCGTGATCCTCGACCTCCGCATGGACCTCTTCGGGAAACTCCAGCGCCTCTCGATCTCCTTCTTCGACCGGAACCCGGTGGGGCGCCTCAACGTGCGGATCACGAACGACGTGGAGAACCTCAACGAACTGTTCACCTCGGGCCTCGTGGAGTTCGCGGCCGACCTGCTCATGCTCGCCGGCGTCATGACGATGATGTTCGTGACGGACTGGAAGCTGGCGCTCGTCACGATGGCGGTGACCCCGCTCGTGCTCGCCATGAGCCTGCTCTTCCGGAAGACCGCGCGGGAGCGCTACCGCGACCTGCGCGTGAAGATCGCGCGCCTCAATTCCGCCTTGAACGAGAACGTCACGGGGATGAGGACGCTCCAGACCTTCGGGCGCGAGGCCGGCTGCCTGGACCGCTTCCGGGAGAAGAACGCCGCCTACCGGGACAGCGCCATCGACGCGATGTTCGCGTACTCGATCTTCTTCCCGGCCATCGAGGTGCTCTTCTCGCTGGGCATGGCGCTCCTGGTCTGGGTGGGCGGGCGCAGCATCCTGGGAGGCTCCCTCACGCTGGGCGCCTTCCTCGCGTTCTGGTATTACGTGCACAAGTTCTTCATGCCCGTCCGCGAGATCGCCGAGAAGTACAACATCGTCCAGGCCGCGATGGCCTCGAGCGAGCGGGTTTTCGCCATCCTCGACACGCCCCCTTCGGTGGAGGACCGCCCGGGCGCCCTTCCCGCCCCGCCCCTCCGCGGGGAGATCGAATTCGACCGCGTCTCGTTCAGCTACGACGGGAAGACCCCCGTGCTCAGGGACCTCTCGTTCCGCCTGGAGCCCGGCCGCAGCCTCGCCGTGGTGGGCCTCACCGGCGCGGGCAAGAGCACGCTGATCAACCTGCTGCTGCGTTTCTACGACCCGGTCTCGGGCGCGGTCCGCATCGACGGACGGGACGTCCGCGACTACGACCTGCGCTCGCTGCGGCGCCAGATGGGCCTGGTGCTCCAGGACGTCTTCCTCTTCGCCGGCACCGTGGAGGACAACGTCCGGCTCGGCGAGACCTCCTTCGACCGCGGCCGCGTCGAGGCGGCGGCGAAGGCCGTCCATGCGGACCGCTTCATCGACCGGCTGCCCAAGGGCTACGACACGCCCGTCCTGGAACGCGGCGCCGCCCTTTCCTCCGGCGAGCGCCAGCTGCTGTCGTTCGCGCGCGCCCTCGCCTTCGACCCCCGCATCCTCGTCCTCGACGAGGCCACGTCCAGCGTGGACGCGGAAACGGAGCGCCTGATCCAGGACGCCCTGGACCGGATGATGAAAGGCCGGACCTCCCTCGTGGTGGCGCACCGGCTTTCGACGATCCAGCGCTGCGACCGCATCCTCGTCCTCGAACAGGGCGCCGTCCGGGAGGAGGGCAGCCACGCGGAGCTGATCGCGCGGGACGGCCTCTACCGGAAGCTCTACCGGCTGCAGAAGGCGGCGACCGGGACGGGCGCCGGACCGGCCGTCCTGGACCCCCTGCTGCATCCCGGGGGGGCGGCATGATCCTGCAGCGCTACATCCTGAGGGAGCTGATCCAGGCGTTCCTGTTCACGTTCGCCGCGATCATCGCCGTCTGCCTCGTCGGGACGATGTTCCAGGTCATCCGGAATTTCGAGGGCGCGGGGCTCGTCGTCATCCTGAAGGTGCTGCCCCTGGCGCTCGGGTATGTCGCCATGTGGGCGCTGCTGGGGGCGGTGACCACGGCGACGACGCTGGTCTACGGGCGCCTCGCCGCCGAGAACGAGCTCAACGCGATGCGCACCTGCGGCATCCACGCCAACCGCATCCTGGCGCCGGCCTTCCTCTTCGGAATCCTCATCTGCGCCGGCGCCTGGGTGTTGAACGAACAGGTCATCCCCTTCGCCCGGCACGCCCGCCGCCTCGCGTTCCGGGAAGCCACGCTCGAGGCCCTCCGCCTGCCGCCCCCGGGCCAGCAGGAGTTCCGGATCGGCAAGATCCGCCTGAGTTACGCGGACTACCAGAACGGCCGCATGGAACGGCCCTCGCTGATGCAGTTCGAAGGCGACCGCGTCGTCATGGAGTATTTCGCCCCCAGCGGCAGCATCCGCTCGGACGGGCAGAAGATCTCCCTGGTCATGTCGAAGCCGAGGTACCGGCAGATCTCCGAGAAAGGCGTGGAGCAGACGTTCAGCGCGGAAAGCGACGTCTCCCTGCCCCTGGAACTCGAGGATCTGAGCAAGGCCGAACGCCGTCTCGAGGACCGCTCCAAGGAGGAGTTGCAGGAGGAGCTGGCGGCGACCGGGGATCCCTCCCGCCGGGCCTCCATCCTCACGGTCCTTCAGACCCGCTACGCGGCCTCCGCCGCCCCACTGCTGCTCGTGCTCGTCGCCGTCCCCATCGGCATGCTCGTCAAGCGCGGATCCCGGCTCGCCGGCCTCGGCGCCGCCCTGCCGCCCCTGCTCGTCTACTTCGTCAGCTTCTTCATCTTCCAGGGCCTCGGCGACAAGGGGCGCGTCCACCCCGTCGTCGCCGCCTGGGCCCCCGACGCCTTCCTGGCCCTGCTTTCCGCGCTGCTCCTCGGGGGGATCTACCGGAAATGATCCGCCTCCTCGACCGCTACGTCCTGTCCATCTTCCTTCCCGCGCTGGCCATGTTCACGGTGGCGTTCGTCGCCCTCTTCCTCACGGTGGATTTCGCCTCCAAACTCGGACGCTTCCTGGAATTGAAGGACGTCCCCCTCCTCCTCTTCCTCGGGGAGTACTACCTCGTGAGGGTGCCGATGATCCTCACCTTCCTGCTGCCCTGCGTCCTGCTCTTCGCCCCCATCTTCACGGTGGTGAAGCTCTCCCGGACCAACGAGATCCTCCCGGTCGCCGCCTCCGGCACCAGCCTCCGGCGCATGTGCCTGCCCTTCCTCGGCGTCGCGGTCCTGGGGGGCCTCGCCATGGCCGTCATGGACGAGTTCGTCCTCGCCCGCATCGGGGACCGCATCACCGACACCGAGGAGATCCTCAACGCCCGCGGCGTGAGCCATGCGGTCGAAGAATACGACGGCTACACCAAGCTCTGGGCGAAGAAATACGACGTGGTCCACAAGGAGCTCAGCGGGGCCGTCCGCATCACCAAACTGGACGACGACGCGCGCACCATCGAGATCATCGACGCCGCCCGCGCCCGCTGGCACGGCGGACGCCGCCGCTGGGTGGCCTACGAGGGGACGATCGAGTACCCGCTGCAGCTCGTGATCAAGGACGGCGAGAAGCCGCAGACCCGCCGCGAGCCGATCCCCCCCGAGGGAAGCGTGATCGAGGCCCCGTTCACGCCCGACTCCCTCCGGAAGAGCACCTCGTTCACGAGCCGCTTCCCCTTCGCCACGTTCTCGAAACTCCGGCAGGACATGAAACGCTACCCCCATGTCCCCTCCTGCACGCTCAAGGTGCACAACCGCTTCTCCTTCCCCCTCTCGGCCCTGGTGCTCGTCCTCATCGGCCTGCCCTTCGTCGTCGCCGCCCACTCCAAGAGCATGGCCAAGGGGCTCTTCTTCTGCTTCCTCCTCTGCGTCGGATACTACCTCGCGTATTTCGCCTGCACGGATCTCGGCAACCGCGGCACGATTCATCCGGTGCTCGGAGCCTGGCTCCCGTCGCTCGCGTTCGGCCTGTTCGGCCTCGGCGCGTTTTCGCGGATGCGCACATGAGCTACCGCCTGGTCATCTTCGACATGGACGGCACCCTCACCCGCCCCTATCTCGACTTTCCGAAGATCCGCGAGGCGCTCGGGCTTCCGGAGCCCCTGCTCGAAAGCCTGCAGGCTCTGCCGCCGGGACCCGGGCGCGAGCGCGCCTTCGCCCTGCTGGCCGGGTTCGAGGAGGAGGCGGCCCGGGCCTCCGAACTCAATGCGGGCGCCCGCGAGATCCTCGAGTTCCTGCCCCGACGCGGCGTCGCGGCCGCGCTGGTCACCCGCAATTCGCGGCGTTCGGTGCGCACCGTGCTCGAAAAACACGCCCTGCGTTTCGACACCGTCGTCACCCGGGAGGACGCCCCCGCCAAGCCGCGGCCCGAACCGCTCTGGCTCATCTGCGAGCGGCTCGCCGTGCCCCCCGCCCGGGCCCTCATGGTGGGCGACCACGAAATGGACGTCCAGGCGGGCCGCAACGCGGGGATGCGTGCGGCGCTGATCACCAACGGACATTTGCCGGAGGATCTGGGGCGCATCGCCCCGGACCACGTCTTCGAAACGCCCGCCGGGCTCTTGAGCCTCTTTTAGCGCGGATCCCCCCTCGCGCCGCCGGCCTCAGGCCAGCAGTTCGCGGACGACGTGCCCTTCCACGTCCGTCAGGCGGAAATCCCGGCCCGCATGGCGGAACGTGAGGCGCGTGTGATCCAGGCCGAGCAGGTGCAGCACGGTCGCATGCAGATCGTGGACGTGGACCTTGTTCTGGACCGCGTAGAAGCCGTAGTCGTCGGTCTCCCCGTGCGAGAGCCCCGCCTTGACGCCGCCCCCGGCCATCCACCAGGTGAAACCGTGGGGATTGTGGTCCCGGCCGTCCTTCCCCTCGGCCACCGGCGTGCGGCCGAACTCGCCGCCCCAGATCACCAGCGTGTCGTCCAGGAGGCCCCGGCCGCGCAGATCGGCGAGCAGGCCGGCGATGGGGAGATCCACCTCCGCCGCCAGCTGCTCATGCTTCGACTTGAGTTCGCTGTGCTGATCCCAGTAGCCGTGCGTGACCTGGATGAAGCGCACGCCGGCCTCCGCGAAGCGCCGCGCCAGCAGGCACTGCCGGCCGAACGCATCCGTCGGCTTTCCGCCGATCCCGTAGAGCTTCTTCGTCTCCTCCGTCTCCCGGGAGAGGTCCATCACGCCGGGAGCCGCCGCCTGCATCCGGAACGCGAGCTCGAACGAGGCGAGCCGCACCTCGAGCGCGGCGTCGGCCTCCCCGCTCCGTCCGAGTTCGCGCATCAGATCCAGCTGCAGCCGCTGCTCCTCGGGCGGGATCTCGGGGTTCGCGACGTTGGGAAGCGCCGCGTCCTTCGTCAAACGCGTCCCCTGGTGGATCGCCGGCAGGAACGCCGCGCCGAAGTTCTGAACGCCTCCGTGTCCCAGCGTGGGGTTGATCGTGACGAAGCCCGGCAGGTTGCGGTTCTCCGTTCCGAGGCCGTAGCTGACCCAGGCGCCGAGGCTGGGGCGCACGAACGTGTCCGATCCGGTGTGGATCTTGAGACAGGCGCCGCCGTGGGCGGGGTTCGAACCGTGCATCGACTTGACGACCGCCAGCCGGTCGGCGTGCCGCGCGACGTTCGGGAAGAGGTCGCTCACCCAGGCCCCCGAATCCCCGCAACGGCGGAACGCCCAGGGGCTGCGCAGCAGATTCCCCGTCTGGGCAAAGACGACCCGCGGCTTGGCGAACGGCAGCGGCAGGCCGCTGTCGCGGTTGAGCCGGGGCTTGTAGTCGAACGTGTCCACCGCCGAAGGCCCGCCGTGCATGAACAGGAAGATCACCCGCCGGGCCCGCGGCGCGGCGTGGGGCGGGCGCGGCGCCAGCGGATCGTCGGAGGCGGCGGCCTCCAGTCCGAGCAGGCCCGCCGCGGCCAGGCCCCCGAATCCGGCGCCCGCACGGGAAAGCCATTCGCGACGCGTCAGATTCATCGGCTTCACTCGACAAAGAGAAAGGCGTTCGACGCCAGCAGCGCGTGGATGAGGCGGGACCACGCCGCCTCCGCCGCCAGGCCGCGCTCCCGGAAGCGGCCGAGGCTCCGCAGCGCCGCACTCGACTCCGCTTCGGAGGGCGGGCGGCTGAAGAGGCGGATCCAGGCGCGGGACAGCCGCTCCTCGTCCCTCCCGTCCTCCTTGAGCAGGCCCGCGGCGACCCGCTTCGCCTGCCCCCGGACCAGCGGATGATTCATCATGAAGAGCGCCTGCTGCGGCACCGTGGTCACCGGACGTTTGTCCAGGTGGATGGCCGTGTCGGCGTAATCGAAGATCTGGAGCAGTTCGAAGGTCTTGTGCCGCGCCACCGGCAGGTACACCGTCCGCCGCGTGCCCTGGTAGAGCTCGTCCCCGCCCCGGTAGTAGTCGGACCCCGTCTGGGCCCCCTTCACGACGCCTCCCGGCGCGGCGTCCATCGTGCCGGCGACCGCCAGCAGGGCGTCGCGGACCTCCTCGGCGTCCAGACGGCGTCGGTTCTGGCGCGCCAGCAGCCGGTTCTCGGGATCGGCATCCGCCACCGCGCCGGCGGAGGAGCGTTTCCAGGCCGCGGAGGTCACGATGAGCCGGTGCAGGGCCTTCACGGACCAGCCGCCCCGGACGAATTCGCGCGCCAGCCAGTCCAGGAGCGCGGGATGGCTGGGCGGATCCCCTTTCATGCCGAAGTTGGAGGGCGTGCGCACGAGACCTTCGCTGAAATGGCCCTGCCAGATCCGGTTGACCATGACGCGGGCCGTCAAGGGATGGGAGGGGTCCACGAGCCAGCGGGCCAGTTCCAGCCGCCCGCTCCGCTTCGGATCCAGCGCGGGCGCCGGGAGCGCGGCTTCGAAGATGCGGGGCGTTCCGCGGGGCGTCTTCTCCTTCGCGGGCGCGAGGTGGTTTCCGCGGAACTGCACCGCCAGGTCGACGGGCGGGATCTCGCGGAGCCCCATCGCCCGCGGCAGAGCGGGCCCGGCGCCTTCGAGCTTCTTGAGCTTCTCCTTCAGCTCCTTGGCCTTCTTCTCGTCCTTTTCCGCTGCGGCCGCCCCTTTGAGGGCCTCGACCTGCTTCCGATGCTCCTCCCGAAGCGCCTCGTTCCCCGGATCGGGCAGCTCGTTCTCCACCAGGATGGCCGGACGCTTCGAGTAGTCCGTGATCACCGTGGTGCTGCGGAAGATGCCCGCCAGGGCGTAATAGTCGACCGCCCCGACAGGATCGAACTTGTGGTCGTGACAGCGCGCGCAGGTCGCGGTCAGCCCGAGAAAGGTCTTGGACAGCACGTCGATCTGCTCGTCCGCGATGTCCATCTTCATCTTCTCGAGGTCGGGCTCGGCGAGCATCTTGGGCCCCATGGCCAGCCAGCCGGTCGCCACCAACCCCGGTTCCGGAAGCAGGTCCCCGGCCACCTGCTCCACGACGAAGCGGTCGTACGGCAGATCCTTGTTGAAGGCCTGGATGACCCAGTCGCGGTAGCGCCAGGCGTGCGGATGGTTGACGTCCTCGTCGACGCCGTTCGAGTCCGCGTAGCGCATGAGGTCCAGCCAGCGGCGCCCCCAGCGCTCGCCGTAGCGCGGGGACGCGAGCAGCCGGTCCACCACCCGCTCGAACGCTCCCGGAGCGGCGTCCTTCAGGAAGGCGTCGAGCTCTTCGGGAGCGGGCGGGAGCCCCGTCAGATCGAAGGTGAGACGGCGCAGCAGGGTGGCGCGATCCGCTTCCGGCGCCTTCGCCAGGCCGCGCGGCGCGAGCGCGGCGTCGATGAACGCGTCCACCGGATGGCCGCCCGCGGGGGGCGCCGCCCCGCCCACGGGCTTGAAGGACCAGAAGGCCCGGCCCTCCTCGAGCGTGGGGCCCCCGCGCACGGGAGCCTCCGCCGCGGGACCCTCGCGGGGATCCGCGGCGCCGCGTTCGATCCAGCGGACGAGATCGGCGACCTGGGCCTCCGTCAGCCGGCCCTTGGGAGGCATCTGGAGATCGGGGTCCGCGCTGCGGACGGCCTTGATCAGCAGGCTCTCCCCGGGCTTCCCCGGCACGAGGGCGGGCCCCGAATCCCCGCCTTTCAGCAGCGCGGCGCGGGTGTCCAGGCGCAGCCCGCCCTTGATCTTCTTCGCGCCGGCCGAGTGGCAGTTGTAGCAGTGCCCGGTCAGGAGCGGGCGGATCTTCTTCTCGAAGAATTCGACGTCTTCCTGCAGGGCGAGCAGGAGCAGGAGCGGAAGCATCGCCATGTATACCCTTAGGTACGAACGCCGCAACGCCGGATTCTCAGGACGGAGCGGATCCGCTTGTCCCCGTCCGCCGGCCGACGGCGCCGCCTACAGCACGAAGCGCAGGCACTCGAAGGCCTCCGCGGCCTCGACGCTGATCTCGCGGCCGCGGGCCTCCGCCATCAGCCGGATCGCGCCGATGCCCGCCTGGGAGGGCTCCGGACGCACCTGCGAGGCGTGGCACGCGAAGGCCTTGAGCTTCAGATCCAGACAGCGCCCGCTGATGTCCACGTAGAAATTGGGCGCGAACGTGTGGCCGGAGCGCCACGAGAGCTGCGGGGCGTCCGCCGCCAGCACGCAGGACTGGAACGACTTCAGCGAGGCCAGATGCGGGCGGCACGCCGCGATGCCCGCCTTGTAGAGCGCCTCGTGGTCCTGGTTGAAGCTCGGCGCGGGCAGCACGATCATCGTCGGCTTCACCTTCTCGGCCGCGAACTCCGCCTTGCGTTCGATCTGGTGGACGAGCTCCTTCCGCGGCAGCGTCTCCAGCGCGAGGTGCAGCCGGGTGTCCTCGTAGACGATCTCCCAGCCGTCGACGCCCAGCGTCTTCATCGCCGCGCCCAGCTCGTCGCGGCGCGTGCGCTTCTTCGTCTTCTTGCCCGTGTCGTCGAAGTGCAGCAGGTCGCCCGTCGACATGACCATCACCCAGGCCTTGCCGCCCGCTTCCTTCACCCGCGCGATCAGGCCGCCGGCGCCCGCCGTCTCGTCATCCGCGTGAGGGGCCACCACCAGCAGCCGCTGCTTCGAGAGATACTGCTTCGAACTGGCGTCGATCATGTCTTCTTCCTCAGCTCAGGTTCGGGATGCCAGAGGCCCTTCAAGGCCTCCAGCGCGACGCTCGCCCAGCGGCCCAGGCGTCCCGAGCGCCGCCCCGACAACACCGTGTTCCCGAGGCGGATCTGCTCCCGGGCCTCGTCCAGCGTCGCCGCCGGCACCACCGTCCGCGCCCGCGCGACGTCCCGGTAGTCATGCGCGTCGCTCCCGGCCGTCAACGACAGATCATACTGCCGCGCAAACGCCGCGACACGGGGATCCGGCTCCGTCCCCTCCACCGAATCCACCGTCGCGTGCCGCGCGTTGAACCCCTCGCAGCCGTCCAGCGCCCGCGCCACCGCGTCGTCCACCGAATGTTTCATGGCGAAGGGATGCGCGAGGATCGCGAGCCCCCCCTGCTCGTGCACCGCCCGGATCGCCTCGAGGGGATCGTCCTCGACGATGCGCTCCTTCAGGAAGAGCCCGAGGATGTCCCCGGCCCGCGTGCCGATCTCCTCGCCGATCACCACCAGGATCTCCCCGTTCGCCGCCCGGGCCGCCTCCAGCGCCCCGCCGATCTCGTCGTGGTCCGTGATCGCCAGGGCGTCGATCCCGCGCCGCCGCGCCAGACGCAGCAGCTTCTGCGGATCCATCGAGCTGTCGAAGGACCAGCGCGTGTGGTTGTGCAGGTCGAGGATCATGACGGCAGCACCCCGACGTACGGAAGTTCGCGGTGACGCCCGTTGAAATCCAACCCGTAGCCCACGACGAACTGGTCCGGAATCGTGAACCCGAGGTAGTCGATGGCGACCGGGACCCGGGTGCGCGCCGGCTTGTGCAGCAGGGCGGCCAGCTTGAGACTCGCCGGACGCTTCGCCTTCAGGCGGCGGAGGACCTTCTGAAGCGTCCAGCCCGTGTCCACGATGTCCTCGACCAGCAGCACGTGGCAGCCCTTCAGGGGCCGCGTCAGGTCGAACTCGATCTTCACGCGGCCCTTCGAAGCCGTCCCCGAGCCGTAGCTGGAGACCTTCATGAACTCGATCTGGAGGGGGCGCCGGATCGTGCGGACGAGGTCCGCGAGGAACACGAACGACCCTTTGAGCAGGCCGATCACGACGAGGTCCCGGCCGGCGTAGTCCCGGGTGATGGCCCGGCCCAGCGCGGCGACGCGGCGCCGCAGAACTGCCTTGCTCAGCAAGTTCCGCGGGGGCACCCGGCCTACTTCTTCTCGTCCTTTTTGGCGGGACGCTTGTCGTGGTTCCACACGTCCTCGTTCTCCGCCTCGCCGCCGTCGACGCCGTCGGCGCCGTAGCTCACGAGGTCGAAGGCCTCCCCGCCCGTGCCGGGCAGGCGGAAGACGAGGAAGTTGTCGTAGGCGTCCTTCGGAACCGACTTGAGATAATTGTCCTTGGGATAGCTCTTCAGGGGATAACCCGGCTTGGAGACGAGGTCCACGAGCTTCTCGGGGAGCCGCTCGTTGTCCGTCTTGAACTGCTGGATGGCCTTCACGGCCTCGTCGATCGCCTTCTTCGTCTCGGCCTTCTTCGCGTCGCGCCACTTGTCGTGGTTCCAGAGGTCCGCGCCCTCGGCGGCGCCCCAGGTGCGGCCGTCCGCGCCGTAGCTCACGATGTCGAAGTCCGCGCCGGTGCCCTTGTCGCGATACAGGAAGTTGCGGCCCCAGGCGTCCTTGAGCTCGCCCTGGTAGTAGCCGTCCTTCGGATACTTCTCCGCCTTTTCGGGCTTCGTCTTGAGGTGCTCCAGGATGACGGGGTAGGTCCCCTGCTCCTTCTTGAACGCCTCGACGGCGGCGTTCAGCTTCACCAGCCGCTCCTGGGTGTCGGCGATGTTCTTCTTGGCGGACTTGGACGTCCACCACTTCTGCCAGCCCTCGAGGGTCTTCTTGACCTCCTCGGCCTCGCCGGCGAGCACGCCCGCGCGGACCTCGTCCTTGGCGGCCTTGCCGCGGAGCTCGTGCTCCAGGACGCGCTGCAGCGCGCGGGCCGCGTGCACGCCGAGGGTCTGTCCGGTCGAGGGGTCGTTCGTGGCGTCGGAGAGTTTGCCGGCCAGGTCCTCGACGGAGGCCTGGGCGCGGATGAGGCCGAGCGCGTCCGCGGCGGCCGAGGCGATGAGCGGGGCGTCGTCGTTGTCGCCCGCCGATGCGGGCTTCTTGTCCTCGAGCGCCTTGCGGAGCAGTTCGACGGAGTCCGCGACGCGGAAGACGCCCATGGCGCGGATCGCCTCGTATTTGAGGGCGCGGTCGGAATCGACCGACTTCCCCTTCAGGACCTCGAGCAGGGCGGGCGCGACGGAGTCGTCGCCGATCGCGACGAGGGCCCGCGCGGCGGCGGCGGCGATGCTGACGCCGTATTCGTCGGAGTCGCCCAGCTTGGCCTTGAGCGCGGCGACCGCGTCCTTGTTCGGATCGCGCAGGCCGCCCAGCACCTCGCAGAGGGCGCGTTTGACGGCGGGCTTGGTTTCCTTCTTGTTGAGCTCGGCGACGACCGCGGGGATGACCCGGCGGCCGAGGTCCTTGAGCTCGTCCTGCCCCTGCAGGCTGTCGGTGAAGCGCTCGGAACCGAGCTTCTTCATCGCGAGTTCGATGTCCTGTTTGAGGATCTCGTCGCGGCCCTGGAGCGGCTTGGTTTCCTGGGCGGCGCAGAGGAGGGAAAGCGTGAAGGCGAGCATCATGGGTCGAAATCTCCGTTTAAGGCTGGGCATTATACCAGCGGCTTTTGCGGAGTCCACCCCCTGCGATGCTGGATTCGGGCCCCGTCGTCCCGTAGAATCCCCCGCCTATGTCCAACTTCGCCGACCGCCTCATCGAGGCCATCCAGAAGAAGAACTCCCGGGTCGTCGTGGGGCTCGACCCCCGCCTGGAGAGCTTGCCCGACGAGCTCAAGCAGGGCACGGCGAAGGACATCGAGAAAGCCGGCAAGGCGATCCTCGATTTCAACGGGGAGCTCATCGACCTGGTCAAGGAGCACGCCGTCGCGGTGAAGCCGCAGGTGGCGTTCTACGAGAAGCTCGGGCCCTTCGGCATGGTGGCGTATTTTGCGACCTGCAAACACGCGCGGGACAACGGGTTGATCGTGATCGGGGACGTGAAGCGCGGCGACGTGCCGGAGACGGCGAAGGCCTATGCGGAGGCGCACTTCGTCGCGTTCCCGTCGGATGCGGTGACGGTGAATCCGTACTTTGGGACGGACGGGATGACGCCGTTCCTGGACGGCGCGAAGAAACACGACGCGGGCGCGTTCGTGCTGGTGAAGACCTCGAATCCCGGTTCGGGGGAGATCCAGGATCTGCCGGTCGAGGGCAAGCCGCTCTACATGCACATCGCCGCGAAGGTGGCGCAGTGGGGGGCGGACCTTAAGGGCAAACACGGGTACTCGTCGATCGGGGCGGTCGTCGGGGCGACGCATCCGAAGCAGGCGGCGGAGATCCGGGCGGCGCTGCCGCACGCGTTCTTCCTGGTGCCGGGCTACGGCGCGCAGGGGGGCAAGGCGGAGGACCTGAAGGCCTGTTTCAATGCGGACGGCCTGGGCGCCGTCGTGAATTCCTCCCGCGGCATCATCACGGCCTGGGAGAAGGACGCCTACAAAGGCATACCCTGGCGCCAGGCGGTCCAGAAGGCCCTCGTGGACATGAAGGCCGACATCAACCAGGCGCTGGGGCTGAAGTCCTAAGGGGTCGCGGCGGGCTCGTGGGGAACCGCCTATAATCCCCCTGTGCCCCTCCGAAATTGCTGTGAACGCCTTACGTCTCTCCAGGGTCTCGTCTGCTCGATGTCGCGGATCTTCCCTTAAGCGATGACCTATGAAATCCCTGATCGCCACGGCCTTGCTGCTGGCCTCGGCGTACCAGGCCGACGATACGCCGCTTTATGATTCGTCCGTTGTCGGCACCGACTTCGACTTCATCCAGGAGTCCGACCCGGACACCTTTGTCGACCTCAGGTCCCTGGGGCAGGGCCAGGCGGAGATGCCCGACAAGACGGATAACTCCGCCACACTCCACAAGCCCGCCTTCCTGTTCGTGTCGACGTACCGGGACGGCACGAGCATCGACCTGGCGGTCGACATCCGGTTCGAGACGGAGGAGCAGGCCCGCAAGGAGGCGCTCCGCTACACCCCGCGGCTGGGAAAACTCCCCACGCTGCTGCGTCGCGGCGTCAACCGGGTCGTGATCCACAAGGGCGGGGAGAACGCCACCGCCTTCAGCGATGCGGGGCTGATCGTCCTGTACTCCGACAATGCGACCCGGCGCATGGGAACGCACGATCTGGAGGAGACCATTTTTCACGAGTCGGTGCATGCGGCCTGGGACAAGGAGCACCGCGCGTCCCCCGGGTGGCTGGCGGCACAGAAGCAGGACGGCCGCTTTGTCACCGAGTACGCCCGGAAGAACCCGAAGGGTGAAGACCTGGCCGAGTCGGCGCTGTTCGCCTACACGCTGCTTCACCATCCGGAGAGGATCCCCAAAGAGGATGCCGCCAGGATTCGACGCGCCATTCCGGCCAGGATTGCGTTTATCGCGTTGCTGCTGCCGTCCGGCAAGCCAGTTCATTTTGCCGTCTGCCGGGTCGACCTGACCGAGCCGGGGCAATTGAGCGGCATTCTGTCCCACGCCCTGATTGACGGGCTCGGCAAAGATAAGCGCGCCGTTCAGGCGTTCTTGGAGGGAGCGCCGCGCAAGTACGCCAGGGCCGAGGAGCTCTTCAGAGCGGCGATGGACCACTTCGGAGTCGCGGAGGCGGCCTTGAGGGAAAAGGTCCGGGAGTACCAGCACGGCAACTGCAAACATGACGGTCCTGACGGGAGTTCGCCCCGCGAAAAGAAGTGACTCGACACGAGGCCGAGGAATGAGCGTTCGGCCTGGGGGCTCTGGCGGGCTGATCCTTGGGTGGGTTCTCCGTCCTCTCCTTCCCTTGTCGTGCTACACCTGAACCGGTTCGAACGCCTTACGCTCCCTCGTGCTATCATTCAACCGCTTAGAATGCCTTATGCCCAAGGAGCGGGACCGCGGAGCGCCTCAAGACGGAAGTTTATCTCGCGGAAGTTCTGAAGCGGGTAAACTCCGGGACATGGGTCCCCACGGGCGGCGTGCAGCGGTCAACGTGACCGTGATAATCGGGCTCGGCATCTTCTCCGTGATGAGCCTGCGGTCCGCGATCCAGAGTCAGCGGGCGACCGAGACGTCCATGGTCGGCGTGCTTCGGAGTCAGGCCTGGCAGCAGGTCATGTCCGTCAGCCTGCGCTTCCCGCGTTTCCTGATGGACCGCAAACGGCTTCCCGCGACCCTCGAGGAACTGGATCCGAAGGCGTCCTACCTGGATCCCTGGGGCACCCCGCTGCGCTACGAGATCCTAGAGCCCGTGCCGATGGGGTACCGCGTGGGTTCGGCGGGGCCTGATCGTGTCTTCGACACCCCGGACGACATCGAACAGCGGATCGGCGGACCCCGGTAGTGGATCTGAAAATGGCTCCCGGGTTCCAAGGGCCGGATAACCCAAACTCGCCTACCTGAACGCCCCTTCGCCGCTCAACTCCGGCAGAGGACATCTCCCGATCCCCGTGGCCCCTGTCCTCCTCCAGCCCCAGGAGATGAGCAAAGGAGGATCGGCCGCGGGGGTTTTGCCTTGGGGGTGGGTGGGTTCTCCGTCCTCTCCTTCCCTTGTCGTGCTACACTTGAACCGGTTCGAACGCCTTACGCTCCTGGCCGAACAACCCCTCGCTCAGTTGGCCGCTCGGGATTGGCTTCCGAATGATGGCTTTCTCTCTTCGTTGGCGGTAGCCTGCATATACTCCTAATGCCCAGATAAGGGACTTCGGTATGGCCCGACTCCTTGCGGCGATCGTCCTGCTTCTTGGAACTTCCCAGGAGGTCGACACAGGGAAGATCCTGGGAAAGGCTGACGCTCTGCTTGAGGAAGCCAAAGCTTCCTATGAGAAAGCACGCTCGACGTCGTCAGTACCCGAGTTCATCGAGGCGGGATTCAAGCTGGAGGAGGCCAGGATCAAATTCCTGGTCTTACAGGAAATCGGGGATACCGAGCGACAGAAGCTCGCGGGCGACCGTCTCCGCGCGGTGAACCAACTCAACAAGCTCATACACGACGGCAAGGTGGCCATCATGCGTCCTCCAACTCCGAAGCCGCCGGATCCAGCCGCCACAGTGAACCCTGACCCCGCGGGCCCGCCGGCAGGGCCACCGCCTGCGCCGGTCGACGTCAGCAAGCGCCTCCCCGTCCCGGACGCAAGCAAGCAAAAGGAACCTGAGAAACTTGTCCGAGATCTCTTCAAGGCGGACTACGCCAAGAAGGGGGCGACCGAACAGAGATCGTTGGCCAAGCGGCTTCTGGACGAAGCGCGCAAATCCGTGGACGACCCCTCGGGCCTCTGGATTCTCTACCGTGAGGCGGAAGATTTGGCGGCGCAAGCAGGGGATGTGGATACGGCCGTGCTCGCGGCCGTTCGGAGAACGGAACATTTCGACGTGGATCTCCTGCAAATGAAATCGGCCACGCTTGCCGCGCTCATCAAGAGCGTGAGGATGCCGGAGGATGTCGCCGCGCTGGCCGAGGCGCATTTGAGACATGTGGAAGATCTGATCGCGGCGGACCAGTATGACGCTGCGGACAAGGCTGCGGCCGCGGCAGTCGTACAGGCCAAGAAGACCGGCGATTCCGGGCTCAGCGCTCGGGCGTCCACGCTATCGAAACAAGTCGGAGAAATGAAGAGCCTGTTCCTGGGACTGAAGAAGATACTTGAGCGGCTGGCGAAGGACAGCCACGATCCCGGGGCGAATCTTGAGATGGGCAAGTACGTGTGCTTCGTGAAAGGGTCCTGGGATCTGGGCTTGCGCTTCCTTGTAATTGGTTCGGACCCGGCGCTGAAAGCGTTAGCGGAGAAGGAACTCGCGTTCCCGGAGGGAGCGGCGGAGCGGACGTCGTTGGCGGACGGTTGGTTCGAACTAGGGGAAAAGGAGAAAAGTCCACTGCGGAAGAGCCGGCTCCTTGAGCGCGCGCGAAGCATCTACGAGGGGGCGTTGCCGAGCGCAACGAGCCTTCTTCGCTCCAAGATCGAGAAGAGACTGGCGGAGACATCCGAAGCGGCAGCGCCCCTGCTGGTGAAAGGTGCGGTCAACTTGTTGGCGATGGTCGATCCGGCCCGGGACAGCGTGGCGGGGACTTGGAAGCTGGAGCGAGGTGAGCTTCGCGGCGGAGGCGCCGAAAGTGCGCGCATTCAGATCCCGTACGCGCCGCCGGAAGAGTACGACCTGACGATCGTAGCGGAGCAGATCTCTGGCGCCAACAATCTGACTTTCGGGTTGAGCCGCGGCGGTGTGCAATGGGGCGTCGCTTACGACAGTTGGAAGAACTTCAAATACTTCAGCGGCCTGACCCTGATCGACGGCAAGAACGCCATGGAGAACCCATCGACGGTAGCCGGCCGATTCCTGAAAAAGGGGGTTCCGCAGACCTTTGAATTCAAAATAAGGAAGTCGGGCCTTACAACGTTCGTGGATGGAAAGAAGGTATTGTCCTGGGAGGACTACGGCCGCTTGAGCATGGCGCCGTGGCTTGAAATCCCCGACAAGAGAGCTCTGATGTTCGGGATGTGGGAGGGCGAGGCCAAGATCCTGAAGGCCACCCTGCTGCCCGTCTCGGGTCAGGGTAAGGCGATCCGCTGAGGCTGGGAGGGTAGCAGTTGGTGGACCGACTACGTGATCAAGGCAAAGTCGACGGTCACGCGCACTAATGGAGTTATTACTGGCGACCATGCTGTGCACTGAAAGACTAGAGGCTGTGTTCTGAGGCTGCCTCCGAATGGTCTTAAATGATCTCTCCTGCGTCAGATGCGGCATTAGGGGGCTTGGGCACACGTTTGGAAAGGTATGGCATCCTTGGGGGCTTGCTTGGGTGGTTAGTGATCTTGCGTCGCCAGAGGATGCCACTACGCCAGGTCTCTTTTGTCCGAAATGTCGCAAGATGCTGAATCAAAGGGCGCTGTGGCGTAGTCTAGTTATCTTTGCTTTGGCGGTTGTGACAGTGTTGGCCATAAAGCGGTATTATGGATACTTCTTCATGTATTAGGCGAGCGTGTCAGTGGAACTGTGTGGAGTAGTGACTCTCCAGCAGGCGTCGACTGGGAATCGGCTGGCGTCAGAGTCCTCGAGGTTGCATGTCGAGGTGGCAGAGTGTTTCTGCGAGTTCTGGCTATTGTGCTGCTCAGTCTCCCAGGGTGTCGCTCTTCTCCGCATCCCATTCGAGGTAATAATTCTAAGGATGAAAAGGCGGGGCAGGATAGGGAGAAGATTCGGGGTCTGATTGAAAGACTGGGGAACGCGGAACATGATGTCCTGGATCAAGCAGCTACGGCCCTCTTGGGGATCGGGGAGAGGGTACGACCGGCGCTGAAGGAGGCGTCAGTTAATGGTCAATCCCGCGAGGTCAGGGTGCAAGCTCAGGCTTTGCTTTTACGGCTGGACCAGCTCAAGGCCATTAACATACTTGACAAGCACTCTGGCACTATATCAGAGACAGGACTATTTTGGGCAAGAAGTGAGGCCTTTGAGGTTCTCGCTCGCCCAGATGTTCTTCCTGATGGTGATTTGAAACACCTCCTCACGGCCGTTCGCTCGCTGGCAATCGGCCGCGCGGAACTCGTAGACGGCCTGATCGTCAAGAGTGCTTTGGCGACGATTGACTTTGATGATGCGTTCACTCCCTTCAGCGACCGCATGTACACGCTACAACTTAACGAGAACGCGACAAACATGTTCTCCATTGGAAAGCATGACGATACCTGGCTGAAGGGGTTGGACCCGCGTCAGGGTTCTGAGCTGTTCCGGTCTTGGCCAGAGCTGACTAAAGCGACCTTTGTCTTCATTTCCCCGGACCATGTCAGTAGAGCTGATGGACGCCTCTTGAGGAGCCCGGCTTTCGACGAGGGGATCGCCGCATCGGTGCGCAGTAAGCAACCCATCGTCAGGGCGGCGACGGCGCACATACTGAGGTGGTTTATACGGGTCAAAAGTGTGGAACTCCTTCTTGAGCTTGTGAATGACCCTGAAGAAATGGTTCGGGTTGCGGTGGGGCAGAGTCTTCAGGTGTTGACGCTAAAGAGTCAAGTGCAGCCCGCCGAGATTCGAGCTTGGTGGGAAACGAAGTCCGAAGAAGAACGGGTCGACATCCTTCGCGAATCATGGGAGAGGAGACTCAAGGAATGACCTTTGATATCGGCTCAGGGGCGCTTTGCGACTCCGAATGTGGTGGGGGATCCCCGTGTTTGCGATATCGCCGGGCTTCTGTTCTCCGTTCGCAAGAGGTTGCACCTCGAGTTTAATTTGGATTCGGTTCAGACGAGGCGAGACGCCGTGCTTCGCGACCTGGGATGGGAGGGTCCGAGGTGATTGAGCGGGAAGCGGATCCCTATCGTGCCCTTCCGGCAACCCTGCGTGACCTGACCCTCGCTCGGGCGGAAAATTCCGGCCGTTCAGCACAAAGGAACGGCCATGATCAGCGTGAACGGGCAGGCGCTCACCGAGCTTCGACGGCGCTTCGGTGTTTGGCTGCATAGGCGCTCCAGGGGGACGCGGATTCCGGAGGAGTTCGGGCCGGCCGCCAGGCCGGATAACCCAAACTCGCCTACCTGAACGCCCCTTCGCCGCTCAACTCCGGCAGAGGACATCTCCCGATCCCCGCGGCCCCCGCACTCGCCCCCTGACCCTGACTTCCCGGGGTATAGTTTTCCCGTGGGACTCGACGCGAACTTCGTCTCCCAGGACGTCCCCGCGGAGATGATCGGGGGACGCGCCTACCCCGTCCGCGTCCGCATGCGGAATACGGGGACCGACGCCTGGGATCCGGGCCGTCCCTTTCGGCTGGGCAGCCAGGCGCCGCAGGACACGCTGGTCTGGGGGAACAACCGCGCCGTCATGGCCCGGGCCCAGCCGCTCCCGCCCGGGGACGAACACGATTTCCATTTCCGGGTTCTCGCGCCCTCCCGGACCGGCCGCCACGTGTTCCAGTGGCGGATGGTCCAGGAACAGGTCAGCTGGTTCGGGGCCTGCACGGAACCCGTGGAGGTCCGGGTGGACCGGGTCGAGGTCCGCGACGCGGTCTTCGTGACCCAGCAGGTTCCCCTGATGATGCCCGTCGGAAAACCCCAGGTCCTGCGGGTCCGCATGCGGAACAGCGGGCAGGTCCCCTGGACCGCCGCGGACGGCTTCCGGCTGGGCTCCCAGGCGCCGCAGGACAACTTCGCCTGGGGCGCGAACCGCATCCCCCTCGACCCCGGCGAAGAGGTGCCGGGAGGCGCGGAGCGGGACTTCGTGCTTCGCGTCACGCCCCAGTCCCGGGGCACGTTCGGCTGGCAGTGGCGGATGGTCCAGGACGGCGTCTGCTGGTTCGGAGCCTGCTCCGACCGCATCGACATCGCCGTCTACTGAGGCGGCGCGAACCAGCGCTCGAGGATCCGGCCCAGGACCTGGAAGCCGCGCTCGTTGGCGTGCACCGGGTCCCGCATGTACCAGAGCCTCGGCCTGCCGCACTCCCTCAGATAGGTGCCCCAGATCCCGGCGAAGTCGATGAACGCCGCCTTCTCGTCCTGCGCCAGCTTCGACAGGCGCGAACGGTAGGAGGGGCCGTCCGCCGGGACCGAAGGGGCGAAGTCCTTGTCCCCGACCGGGTCGTAGGTCCCGAACGCGCCCGTCATCAGGAGGAGCTCCGTCTCCGGACGGGCGGCGCGCACCTGCGAGACCACGGAGCGGATCGAGTCCACGTCGTCCCGCTGGCTGATCCCGCCGATCATGAGCAGGTCGGGCTGGTGGACGAGGACCCATTCCTGCACCCGGCCGGGCTCCTTGTACCACCAGCAGCCGGTGGAGCCGCGGACGGACGTGACCTTCTTCACCGCGCATTTCGGGTAGAGGCGGCCCAGCATGAGCTCCCAGCGCGAGGAGCTCGTGTCGTTGACGATGCTGTCGCCCAGCATCACGATCGTGAGCGAGGGGCCGCTGCGGAGGCGCTCCATCGTGCGGGGCAGCGCGGCGTGGCGGCCCGCGGGGGCCTCCCCGCGCAGCGGAGGGATGCCCCGATAGACCTCGTCCACCCGGGCGAGCGGGTCGAGCCCCTTGTAGGGATCCTCCCAGACGGGATCGCCGTCCACGAGGAAGCCGGCGAGGCGGACGCGGCCCGAGACGACGCGGACGCGGAGTTCGTGCTCCTTCGCGGGGTCGAGCCCGTCGGCGGCGAGGAAGCCGCGGGGCCGCGGCGGGTCCTTGAGCCCGGGCTGCGGGGACCAAGGGCCGCCGTCGACGGAGACCTCGACGTCGCCGGCGTCGGGCCCGGTGAGGCCGTACCATCCGCAGGCGCGGCCCTTGAAGCGGATCGAGGCGACGGCGCCGGGCGTCGCGCCCTCGAGGACGTGAAGGAAGCGGGGGCTCGCGCTGAACTGCCAGCCGAGCCAGCCCGCGTCGAAGGCCGCCTTCTCGTAGGGAACGACCTGGGCGCGCTCCATCGCCTCCGGCGCCAGCGGCGCAGGCGAGGCGGGCTTCTCCGCGCCCGGCTTGGAGCGGGCGAGGAGTCCCTCGAGGCCGGCGAGCGCCGCGGCGTCGTCGGCCGCCCGAAGGGACGGGATCCCGTAGTGCTCCGCGACGCGCTCGTGCGCCTCGACGGGGCCGCCGGGAAAGTGGAGGAAGACGAGGTCCGAAAGCGGGTAGCGGCGGCGGATCTGGCGGACGACGCCCTCGACGGCCGCGGCCGCGCGGGCGGGAGGCTCGGCCGCGTCGCCCGCGGAGAGCTCCACGACGACGAGGTCCGCGTAGAGCCAGTGATCCATGAGGTCGGACTTCGCGCGGAAGGCGGCGAGCCAGGAGCCGGAGCCGGCGAGCCCGGCGTTCGTCTCGAGGAGGGGCGCGCCGGGGTGGAGCTCCTTCAGACGCCGGGTGAACGCCGGCCGGTAGCCCGCGGGGGCGGTGCTCGCCGCGGAGCCGAGGTAGATCACGCGGGGCACGAAGGCGTCGCCCTTCCCGTTCTTTTCGCCGGCGCGGGCCCGCTCCATCACGCGGGCGAAGCGGGGAAGCCCGCCGCGCTCGACGGCGGCGGGAGCGGCGGCCTGGAGCAGGGCGAGGAGGATCAGGTTCATATCCGCCCAGTGTACCCAACGTCTCCCAAGGAAGCATCGGCCGCCGGCGCCGCCGCGGGGCTCAGCGGCCGAGGGGGACGCGGACGTCCCGGAACGTGAGCAGCACCGGCTCGTCGTGGCTCTGGGCGTCGCCGATCTGCGTCCAGATGTCCAGCTCGCCCGGAACGTTCGCCGGCAGCTGGGTCGGCTTCCCCGTGTGCTGCTGGTGCTGCCAGGTCTGGCGTCCCGGTCCCACCGTCGACACGTGGGCCCGGTAGACCTTGCCGGATTTCCCGACGAACGTGAAGGCGCCCGAGAGATCGGCGAGGGGCAGCGGCGCCGGGCTGACGACGGTCCCGCGGACGCGGGCCTTCCAGTGCTGCGTCTCGAGGATGGTCTTGTGCTCCTCCAGGAAAGCCTGCCGGATCCGCAACTCCACCGCTCCACTCCGGAGGGGTTGGGGCGGGACGGCCAGCGGGGTTTCCTCCACGGTGACCTTCCAGGCCGGCGTCGCGGCCTTCCCGTGTCCCTTGACCGTGCAGCCGCCCGCGGCGAGCAGGACGGCCAGCAGTCCCGCGGAGCAGCGCGCCCCTCGAACGTTCATGTCTGTTTCAGGATACCCCAAGATCCGGGGATCCGCGCGGCCTCGCGCTCGCCGGCGTCAGGGGTCCGTCGCGCTCCGGCAGTCCGCCGAGGGGAGCGGCGGCCAAGCGCGCCTTTGCAGTTCGTGTCAAAAGATCAGAACCCGCGATCGCAGGAGCCGCTTTCTCATGCCTTCCCTCTCTTCCTCGTGCTAATCTTGCACCGGTCCATTTCTCCCACGGAACGAAAGGATAGGAGCCCATGAAGCGCCTCACTTGCGCCGCCGCCGTGTGCCTGACTCTGTGCAGCACGACTCCGGCCGCCGCCGGCGATGTCGTCGACACCGCGGCCGCCCTCGTCGCCGCCGTCCGCAACGGGGCCGAGGGAGCGTCCATCGAGATCGCCCCCGGCACGTACGAACTCGAGGCGCCCCTCGAGCCCAAGTCCGGCATGACCCTCAAGGGCGCCGGCATGGACAAGACCATCCTCACGCACGTGGCGGGCTGGAAGCCCTCGACCAAGACCCTTCCCGATCCGGAGATGAGGACCGCCGGCATGGACACCCAGGCCTATCTCATCCGGCTCAAGGAGAAGGCGTCCGGCGTCACGATCTCGGACCTGACCCTCCGGGGCCCCCAGCTCCACGGGGCCATCTACGGATTCGCCAACAAGGACGCCCGCCTGCACCACCTCCGCATCCAGGACACGCTCTGGACCGGCATCCGGACCTTCTCGATGCAGAACGCGAAGATCCACGACTGCGAATTCATCGACGCCGGCGGCCGCTGGGAGCGCGGCGAGCCCGGCCTCAAGGGCGGCATCACCGGCGGGGCGATCTTCGCCATCTGGATCGCCGACAGCGAGATCTACAACAACACCTTCACCCGCACCCAGACGGGCAAGGCCGACGAGTTCTACGGCATCAAGGGCCGCCAGGGGAAGCGCACCCGCATCCATCACAACACGATCAAGGTGGACTTCTCGATCGAATTCCCCTTCGAGAACGACGAGGACGTGGAAATCGACCACAACGTCTGCCACGGCGCGATCTCGATCCCCAAACACGCCGGCGGGCCGGTCCCCGCCAGCGGCCGGACCTTCCACATCCACCACAACTGGATGCTGTCGGGCTACTCGATCGAGTTCGTCCGCAACGGCGTCGAGATCAGCCACAACCTCTTCGATTTCGACGCGCAGAAGGACGGGGGGAACCTCATCTCCGGCTTCGGCAACGCGGCCGCCCCCGGCCCCGCGAAGTTCCACAACAACCTGGTCAGCAATCCCGGTCGCGGGGTGATCTGGATCAACGAGATCTTCAACAACCTGGAGATCCGCAACAACCACGTCATCGCCCGGACCACCGCCACGCCCCGCAAGGAGGGGCTCTTCGGGTTCAATCCCGGCTGCGATTTCAAGACCATCACCCTCCGGGACAACCTCATCGAGTGCCAGGGCCAGGCGCGGCCCCTGCTCCGCTGCAAGGAAAGCACCGGCGCGTTGATCCGGAACAACGCGCTCACCAACGTGTCCGACACCGACCGCTACGAGAACGCCAAGGGGGATGCCCCGGCCGGCCTCGAAAAGCCCCTGAAGTTCGAGTGCGGCGCCCGCGGCGAATTCACGGTCGACGGCTGGAAGGCCGGGCCTTCGGAGAAGAAGTAGCCATCAGCGGATCGGCGGCGAATAGACGCGGAGCTCCCGCAGCGGCGGCGGAGGCCCCTTCCCCGCCCTGAGCTCCAGCACGTGCTTCCCGGGCGGTAGGTCCGAGGCCAGCAGGATCGGCGCCGGCGCCGGATCCGCGTCAGGCGCCACGCTGATTTGATCGGCGCCGAGCCGGACGACCTTCCAGGAAACCTCGAAGCCTTCGGGCACGGCCTTTTTCGAGACGTTCCAGGCGTAGTCGAAGCTCCAGTCCGCGGGTTCGATCACGACCCGGCCGCTCTTGGAGACGAACTTCTCGCCGCCGCGACCGGCGCCGTCGGGACCCGTGACGGAACCGCGGACCTCGAACGCGAAGTCCTTCCCCCCCGGGGCCGCGCCGCCGATCCGCGCCGTCCAGGTCTCGACAACGGGCACCGTGTTCCAGGCGACGTGTTTGAGCGCGGGAAACCAGCCGCCCGGCGCCGTCGTCGCCCGGGTGATCGTGTGGCAGCCGGCGAATGAACTTGGCGCCTTGCCGTCGACGAGCACGTCCGCCTCGCCCGCCGGCCCCGCGCCGGCAATCGCCTCGACGCGGTTCCCGTCGAACTCGACCCGCAAGACCCCGTCCTTCCATTCGGGTTTCACGCTGCGGACGCGGTCCTTCCACGCGTCGGCGGGCAGTTCGGGGCGATGGACGAGATAGCGCGACAGGAGCTGCGCCATGAGCCGGTGGCCGCGCGGGTTCAGATGCACGTTGTCGCTCAGGAGGGCCTTGGGCTCGAGGCCGTGGTCCTTGAGATAGCGGACCCACTCCCAGCGCTGGGGATGGAACGCGCAGCCGTACTTCTCGGCGATGGCGGGGAGCAGGAAGTAGTTCATCTTGTCGCCCCAGGCCTTCTGCTCGGTCCAGAAGTTCCCGGACGCCTTCGGCTCCGGCCATTCGGTGACGTGATCGCTCTGCATCAGCACGTCGGCCGTCGTGCGGCTGCGGACCTTCCGGATGAGCGCGTCGTAGTCGCTGTGCGAGCCGTAGACGTGGAAAATCATCAGGTCGGGGTAGAACGGGAGAACGTCGTGGTCGGTCGTGCGGACGAGCAGCTGGCTGGAGAAGCCGCTGATGGCGAGGTTCCTGGCCTCGATGCGCGCGTGGGGATAGCGGCGGCTCAGATCCTCCGTGACGAGCTTCGCCCAGCCGTCGCCCGCGGTGATGGACTGGCCGTAGAAGAGGATCTTCACGCGGTTCGGCTTCTCCGCCGTGCTGCCGGCGAGCAGCTGCATCGTCCGCTGCACACCCACCCCGAGAAGCTCCGGCTTTTCGGGCGGCGCGGGCGCAGGATCGCTCTGGGCGGCGGCGAGCGCAAGGACCAGCAGGAAAGCGGGCATAAGCATCGTCCTTTCCGACGCTGAATAGGCCGGGAGCGGCGGAAAGTCACGGGCATTCGTGACGGACCCCCATGCTACAATCCGCCCCGCGTGAAGGACCCCTTCTGGAACGCAGCGGCGGCCGCCGGGCTCGTCCTCCTGCTCACCCCCCTCGTCCGCGCGATCGCCCGGCGCGCCGGCTTCCTGGACCGGCCCGGGCCCCGCAAGATCCACACGGACCCCGTCCCCTACGGCGGCGGCATCGCCGTCGCCGCGGCGGTCCTCGCGCTGGCGCTCCCCTTCTCCCTCCCGCTCACGCTGGGCTCCCTCGCCATGCTCACGCTCGGCCTCGTCGACGACCGCTTCAAGCTCACGCCGAAAATAAAACTCCTGGTTCAGGTCCTCGTCGCCGCCGGCATGGTCTGGAGCGGCCTGCGCCTGGAGCTCTTCGACGCCGCCCCCGGCGTCGGCGCCCTCGTCACCGTGCTCTGGATCGTGGGCGTCACCAACGCGTTCAACCTGCTCGACCACATGGACGGCCTCACGTCCGGCGTCGCCGCCCTCGCCGGCGGCGCCTTCCTCGCCATCGCGATCCAGACCGGGCAGGCGCCGGTCGCCCTCCTCCTCGGCCCGCTCGTCGGCGCCTGCCTCGCCTTCCTCGTCTTCAACTTCGCCCCGGCGGAGATCTTCCTCGGCGACGCGGGCAGTCTCTTCATCGGGTTCTGGCTCGCCTGCCTCACCGTCCGCTTCACCTTCTACGATTCGCACTATCCGCTCTACACGTACCTCGTGCCGCTGGCCGTCCTCGCGGTGCCCCTCTACGACACGGGCGGCGTCCTGCTCATCCGCCTGATCCAGCGCCGGCCGCTCTTCCAGGGGGACACCAGCCATCTCGCGCACCGCCTCGTCGCGCTCGGCCTCACGCGCCGCCAGGCCGTGCTCACGATCTACGCCCTCACCCTCTTCACCGGCCTCTCCGCCGCCCTGCTCTACCACGTCCGCAAGACCGAGGCCCTCCTCGTGCTGGGGCAGATCCTGCTCACGTTCGCGCTCATCGCGGTCCTCGAAATCGCGGGACGCCGCCGTGCAGGCTGACCGCCTCGCCGCCACGATCGCGGCGCTGGGCCTGCTGCTGCGCCTCTGGGTTCCCGCCCCCTCGGCCGGCACCGGCGTGAACCTCTTCCTGAACCTGCTGCCCTTCGCGGGGCTGGCCTGCTGGACCGCGTCCCGCGCCCTCGCCGGCGGAGGCCGCGTCCGCTTCACCACGTTCGAAGGCCCCCTGCTCGCCCTCGCCCTGCTCGGCGCGGGCTCCGTGCTCAACGCCTCGTACCGCCTGCCCGCCCTCGAAGCCGCGCTCGGCTACGCCTCGCTCGGCGCGCTCGTCTTCCTGCTCGCCCAGACCTTCGAGCGCCGCGGGGTGCTCGAACTCCTGCTGCCGGCCCTCGCCGCAATCCTCGCCTGCGCCCTCCTCCAGCGCCTCGTGCTCTTCCCGCTGCTCGAGGCCGAGGCGGCGCGCACGTCCTCCGTGGAACTCGCCCGCCGCATCCGCACGAACGAGGTCTTCGGCACCTTCGGAGGACCCAACCAGCTCGCCGGCTTCCTCGCCCTCACGCTGCCCATCGTCGCCGGATCGCTGCTGGACGACCCGCGCGGGCGCGCCGTGCGCGCCGTCCTGCTCCTGCTGGGACTCGTCGTGCTCGCCCTCACCGGATCGCTCGGCGGGGCCGTCGCGCTCGGCTTCGGCGCCCTCGCGTTCGCCGCCCTCGCGTGGAAGCGCGGGGCCTGGGTCGCTGGGATCGGCATCCTGGGCGCCCTCGTCCTCTGCGCCGGGCCGATGCCCGCCGCGCTTCAGAAGAGTCATTCGCTCCACGTGCGTTCGGTTTACTGGGACGCCACCCGCGCCATGATCACGCGGGCGCCCTTCCTGGGCGTCGGCCTCGACCAGTGGCAGGAGCACTACTTCGAGCTCAAGAGCGACGTGCCGCAGGAATCGCGGAAGGCGCACAACGACTACCTGCAGATCCTCGCGGAACTCGGGATCCCGGGGCTGCTCGCGCTGCTGCTGCTCCTGGGCCTCGGGCTGCGCGCGGGGCTGCGTCCCCACGAAACGGCGGAGGAGCCCTCGAAGCTCCCGCCCCCGCTGCTGCTGGCGGGGCTGGGCCTCCTCGGAGTCTACTTCTGCGGGATGAGCGGCGAGTTCATCGCCCCGCTGCTCGCCGGAGTCTGGTGGCTCGGCCACCGCCTCCTCCGGGGACAGCCGTTCGGTCCCTGGACCCGGATCGGCGCCACGGCGGGCCTCGCCGCGTTCATGGCGCACCTCCTCGTCGACTACGACTTCAACGAGGCCGGCACGGCCGCCGCCCTCGGCGCCGTCCTCGCCTGTCTCGGCGGCGGCCTCGCGAAGGAATTGCCGCGCCGGGCCGCCATCGTCGCGACGCTGCTGCTCGCCGCGGTCCTGCTCCCCCTCCTGTTGTGGACCGTCCCCGCCGCGCTCGCCGCCGACCAGGAATTCGCGGAGGCTCTCCGCCGGCCCGCCGACGCGGTCCGCCTGCTGGAGGCCGCCCGGGGGCACAACCCCCTTAACGCGGAGATCCCCCGCAGCCTCGCCCTGCTGCGGCGCTCGCTCGCCGACGTCGACGCGGCGATCGCCCTGCAGCCGCGCTCGTCGCCCCTCCACCACCTCAAAGCCCAGATCCTCCGGGAACAGGGCCGCAAATCCGAAGCCGTCGCCGCGCAGCGGCGCGCCCTGGAACTCTACCCGACCTACGCGGGCAATCCGTACGCGCTGGCCCGTCTGCTGGACGGCGAGGAGGCGAAGCGGCACTACGCGGAGGCGCTCCGCCTGGGGGAGAAGGCGGGCGCCGAGCTCGAGAACCTGGACCGGCTCAAGCTGGGCCCGGTCGCCCGCGCGCGGGCGCTTCGCGCGCTGGGCCGTCCCGACGAGGCCCGCCGGGCGCTCGAGGAGCCCTTGCGGGACCTCGTCCGCGGCGCGGCGCCGGAGGAGGCCCGCCGCCGCCTGGACACCTGGAAAGGCCTGATCGCGGACGAGCGAGACGAAGTCATGAGTCCCGTGATTCAGGAGCTTCTGGACGCTATAATCCGGGACCTCAAATAGGACCTATGGAATACGAACTCGTCGCCGGCATCGAGACCCACGTCCAGCTGAAGACGCGCACGAAGCTCTTCTGCGGCTGCGAAGTGCGCTTCGGCGGCCCCCCGAACACCCAGACCTGTCCCGTCTGCCTGGGCCATCCCGGCTCGCTGCCGGTGCTCAACAAGGCGGCCTTCGAGCTGGGCCTGCGCGCCGCGCTCGCGCTCAACTGCGAGATCCCCGAATACACGAAATTCGACCGGAAGAACTACTTCTACCCCGACCTGCCCAAGAACTACCAGATCTCCCAGTACGACCTGCCCTTCTCGAAGAACGGCTGGGTGGAGATCGAGGGCGGCAAGCGCATCGGCATCACGCGCGCGCATCTCGAGGAGGACGCGGGCAAGCTCATCCACGAGGAGGGCGGCGGGCGCAGCTTCGTGGACCTGAACCGCACGGGCACGCCGCTCTGCGAGATCGTGACCGAGCCGGACTTCCGCTCGTCGGACGAGGTCTACCAGTACATGATCGCGCTCAAGACGATCCTGCAGGCCGCGGGCGTCTCGGAGTGCGACATGGAGAAGGGCGAGCTGCGCTGCGACGTGAACCTCTCGCTGCGCCCCAAGGGCACGAAGCCCTTCGGCACGAAGACCGAGATCAAGAACCTGAACTCCTTCAAACACGCGAAGCAGGCGATGGAGTACGAGCAGCAGCGCCACCTCAAGACGCTCGAGGCGGGCGGCAAGATCGTCCAGGAGACCCGCCTCTGGGACGTCGAACGCGGCGCGACGCGCCTGATGCGGACCAAGGAAGACGCCCACGACTACCGGTACTTCCCCGAGCCCGACCTGCCGCCGCTGAAAGTGCCGGCGGCCTGGGTGGAGCAGGTGCGCGCGCTGATCCCGGAGCTGCCCGCGCAGAAGCGGGTGCGGCTGCAGAAGGACTACGCCCTCTCCGACTACGACGCGAAGATCCTTTCCGGCGACCCCGCGATGAGCGCGTTCTTCGAAACGGCGGCGAAGAAGTCGGGCAAACCCAAGCCGGTCGCGAACTGGCTGGCCAACGAGCTCAACAAGATCCTCAACGAGAAGAAACTCGAGATGTCGGCGGTCAAGGCGACGCCCGAGGGGCTCGTCGAGCTGATCGCGCTGGTGGAGTCCGACACCCTGACGGGGGCAAGCGCCAAGGAGGTCTTCCTCGAGATGGTCGAGGCGGGCGGCCTGCCCGGCGCCATCGTGCAGGCGAAGGGGCTCGCCAAGGTCTCCGATTCAGGCGCGATCGAGGAGGCCGCGAAGGCCGCGATCGCCGCCAACCCCAAGGCGGCGGCCGACTTCAAGGCGGGCAAGGAGGCGGCGCTCAAGTCCCTCGTCGGCGGCGTCATGAAGCTGACGAAGGGCCGGGCCGACGCCCGGAAGGCGGAGGAGTTCCTGAGGCGCCTCCTGGCCTGACCCCTCAATCAGGGATTGTCTTTCCGACGCGCTTCCCCTATACTTCCCCCCAGTGTTCGGGAAGTTCGGTTTGACGGTGCTGCGACTCACGTCTGCTTCATCCAACAACCCTCCTTTCCGGTTGGAGTTTACGGTTTTCTTTTTTCGAGGGTGTAGATGACGAACATCTACGTTGGCAATCTTTCCTACCAGGCGACCGAGGACGACATCCGCCAGGCCTTCGCGGCCCACGGCGAGGTTTCGTCGGTCCAGATCATCATGGATCGCATGACCGGCCGGTCCCGCGGCTTCGGCTTCGTCGAGATGCCGGACAACGGACAGGCCCAGGCGGCGATCTCCGCGATGAACCTGCAGGAAATCGCGGGTCGCGCCATCACCGTCAACGAAGCCAAGCCCCGTGAGCCGCGCAGCGGCGGCGGCGGCGGCGGGTACGGCGGCGGCGGAGGCCGCGGCGGCCGTGGCGGCGGCGGAGGCCGGGACCGCTGGTAGATCTTCTTTGATCGACCGGAACGGCGCCCTTCCCTTCTTCAACAGAACGGGGAGGGCGCCGTTTTCTTTTGCCCTGACACGCCCCCCGACGGCCTAATGGCCGCACCGCCGATGCTGCTCCCGATCCTGCTCTGCCTGGCCCTTCAGGAGACGCCCGAGCGCGTCGTCCTCGGATATGCCCCCTCCTGGTCCTCCGCCGAAGTCCGGCTTGAAGGCCTCACCCATCTCGCCCATGCGTTTCTCCAGACGGATGAGGACGGCACGCTGAAGGACGACAAGCAGATCCCGCATCCCGACCTCGTCCGGCGGGCCAAAGCCGCGGGGGTGCGGGCCCTGCTTTCGCTGGGGGGCGCCGCCAGCGCCCCCGTCTTCCGCGCCATCGTCTCGAAACCCGCCGCGCTCAAGCGCTACGCGGACGCCGTCGCCGGCGCCGCCGTCACGAACGGGTACGCCGGCGTGGACGTCGATTGGGAACCGACGGAGAACGACGACGACAAGGCCGGGATGGTCCTCCTGGTGAAGGCGCTGCGGGAAGCCTTCGCGGCGAAGTCCCTGACGCCCGTGATCACGATGGCGGCCCCCGCCGGCTCCTGGGGCGGCCGCTGGTGGGACGTGGAGGCGCTCCTTCCCCTGGTGGATCTGCTCAACGTCATGGCCTACGACTTCCACGGGCCCTGGAGTTCCCACGCCGGACACAACGCCCCGTTGAAGGCGGCCCCGGACGATCCGGACTGCGGACCGGCCGCCTGCGTCGAAGGGGCGATGAGCTACTGGCGGAAGACGCGGGCCTGGCCGGCCGCCAAGCTCGTCGTCGGCATCCCCTGCTACGCCCGGGGCTTCGCGGTTCCGCGCTGGGGGCTCAAACCCGCGACGAAGCTGAAACCGGAAACGCTGGATCTGAAGGGGATCGGGGCGCTGCTGTCCGAAGGCTGGGTGCGCGGCTTCGATCCCAAGGTGGGCGTTCCCCTGCTGCTCGGCGAGGCGGGCCTCTACTCGTTCGAGGACGCGGAATCGGCGGCGCTCAAGGGCGCGTGGGCGCGCGAGCAGGGCTTTCGCGGGATCTTCTTCTGGCACCTGGCGCAGGACCACGGCGAGCCCGGCATCGTCCGCGCCGCCGCCCGGGCGTTCAGAAAACCCTAACGCGCCGTCAGCAGGAACGTCATCAGGTCCCGCAGCTGCGCCGGCGACAGGCCCTCGAGCAGTTTCTCCGGCATCAGAGAGAGGCTCGAGGGCTCCATCCGCTCGACCCTGCCCCGGGCCACCGTCACAGACTCCCCCGCCGTCGTTCCGAACACACACGACTCCGGGCCCGCCTGGAGGATCACCCCGGCCAGGATGTCCCCGCTCGTGAGCTTCACGGTGTAGGACAGGTGATCCGGGTTGATCGCGGCGCTGGGGCGTTGGAGATCCTGCAGCACGGAGGCGTAGTCCCGGTGCGGCAGGTTGGAGAGATCGGGGCCGATCTTCCCGCCCTCCCCGCGGATGCTGTGGCATTTGCCGCACGCGGTGCGCTCGCCGAAGAAGATCTGTTTCCCCTCGCTCCAGCGGCCCCCTTCGAGTTCGGCCGCCAGGCGCGGCGGCTCGGGCGGCGCCCCCGCCTTGCGGGCCCAGGGCAGCAGCAGCCGCCGCAGGGGCAGCGCCCGGGGACGCGCGTCCTCCGCCGTGTGCCACGAGACGTCGAGGCGGGTCCCGGGCCCCGTCCCGATCGAGAAGGCCAGCGGGATCCAGGCCGCGCCGGGCTTCAGCGCAAGGCGCGCGTCGCGCTCCCCGAGCGCGGCCAGGCCGCCTTCGGGCTGCAGCGGCGTGCCCGACTTGAGATCGAGCGTCACCTGCTCCGCGGGGTACTCGAAGTCGAGCGTCGAACCGGGCTGCACGGCGGGCTGCAGCATCTGCGAGAGATCGAGCTGTCCGCCCAGGCGCAGGCGGCCGGACCGTTCGAGCAGCGTCCAGAGCCGGTCGTGATCCGCGCTGCCGCGCGTGAACGCGCGGGCGACGGCGAGGTCGGCATGCGGCAGCCAGCCCTTCCAGCGTTCGCCGCCTTCGGACGCCGTCCATTCCGCCTCCACGCCGCTCAGATCGTACGCGAGCTCGACCGTGCCGGGCAGGCTGAGCGCGTAGCCGACGGCCGCCTCGCGGGGCGCCGTCCGCAGCAGCAGCGTGCGCCGGTCCGCCCCCAGCGCCGCCGACAGCAGCGGATGCTCGAAGCGCGGCGCCTTCATCTGGTTCTTCACCACCTGGTAGCCCGGCCGGAAACGTTCGAAGCGGTCTCCCTCCGTGACGAACGCCCCCGACTCCATCCCGGCCTTCCGCGCGAGATCCCGCACCGAGGCGGGGTCGAGCGGGCGGTCGTACGCGACGACCGTCTCCCCCGGACCCGAGGGCCAGGCCAGCACGGGCTGGGGCGCGGCCTTGTCCTTCCAGGAGATCTTGAAAAGCTTCCCCATTCCCTTGGGTCCGCTGCCCCAGTCCGGCGCGCCGCTGTGGCAGGCGAGCACGAGGTCGCCCTTGGGGGAGATCGCCACGTCGATCGGCAGCAGGCCGAGACTGCCGAAGAGGCGGTTCTTCGCGACGTAGCCGGCGGCCGTCTTCACGAGCTGCGTGCGGTAGAGTTTGCCGCGCGACATCGCCGTGACGAAGGCGTCGCCCTCCCACTCGGCGGGCCCGAAGGCGGCGCGGTCCGCCCGCGCCTCGTTGAAGCGGAAGCCGCAGGTCGACTGGTGCTGCGGGCCGTAGTCGAAGAGGCTCGGCTCGTCGATCACGTCCGGGAGGTGCTTCGGGTGCCGGGGCGGGAACCCGTAGTGGCGGCCGGCCTGCAGATGCAGCAGTTCGTCGAAGGGGTTCCCGTTCGGCAGCCAGGTGGCGCCCTCCTGGTCGGCCCCGAAGAGGTCGCCGTGGCGGTTGAACTGGAGGCAGACGATGAAGCGCACGCCGGTGGCGACGATCCTGCAGTCCTTGCCGTCCGGGCTGATCGCGAGGAGGCAGCCGCGTTTCCGGTCCAATTCGAGGCGCGACTTCCCCTCCTTCGTGAGCAGGTAGCCGTTGCTGTAATTCGCGGCCCCCATCGTGACGTACGTGGTGCCGTCCGGCGCGAGCGCCAGGCCCAGCGCGTCGTCGACCCGGCGGTGGGTCAGGTGGGCCATCTTGGCGCCCTCGGGATCCTGCCAGCCGGACGCCGCCGTCTCCTCCAGATCCGGCACGCCGTCGGCGTTCGTGTCGCGATGCCGCATCACGGCGTTACGGCGGAGGACGTAGACATCCCCGCCCCGCACCGCCATGCCGAGCGGATAGTCGTCGCCGGTCTTCTCGTGGAACGTGGAGATCTGGTCCTCGAGGCCGTCGCCGTCGGAATCCCGGAGGAGGTGCAGGCGGCCGTCGTAGCCGGCGGCGAAGAGGCGGCCGTCGGCGGCGTATTCGAGGTTGTTGAGGTTGCTGAGCGAGACGGGCAGTTCGCGCACCTCGAGGCCGGGGGCGAAGAGCACGACGGGGGGCGCCTCGGTCGCCGTCACGAGGGGCTTGAGGCGGGGCTCGGCGGGGTCCTGTAGCAGGGTCAGGAGCAGCAGCAGTTTCATGGCTCCATTAGGGCTCCCGGGGCCCCCGGCGGCCATGAGAACGAGCGCAGTTCTCTTAAGCTTTCTTACGCATCGCCTTGGCGCAACTCACCCCCCAAAAAAAGCAGCCTGTCTGTTTTGTCGTGTCCCGGGACACGACAAAACAGACAGGCTGCTTTTTTTGGACCCTCTACTTCCCCTCGGCCTTCTTGAGCTCGGTCTCGAGCCAGGCGGGGTCGGGTTCGCCGAAGACGCGGACGCGCTCGATCACCAGCTGGTGGTTGAGGAGCGCGACCGCCAGGCGGCCGTCGACGTATTGCGGATGCGAGGCGTCCATCCGGTTGCCGCCGAGCGTGTAGCGCACGCGCTGGCCCTCCCGGATCAGCGCCGCCGTGTTCGGCTGGTTCTTCACCTGCTGGATCGCCGGCCCGCCCTGCGTCAGGATCGCCGCCAGCACCCCCGCCCCCTGCGCCGGCAGGCGCAGGATCAGGTCGTTCGCGGGCAGCCCCGGCAGGGGAAAATCGGCCACCGCCAAGTACCCGGAACGGTCGCCGTCGCCGCAGACCACCAGGCCGAAGGCGCCGTCGCCCACCGGCCGGAAATTCACCTCGATCCCCATGTCGCCCTTCATCGGCACGATCCAGGACCACTGGCCGTTGCCGCCCAGGCCGAGCCCCTGCGGCGTCCGATTCACAGCCACATTGCCAGACACCACGTTGAACATCCCGGCTTCCCGGTCATCCTTGAACGTGTAGACGATCTCGTAGCGGCCCCGGCCCGCGTCCTTGACGTCGCCGTGACCGAAGACCTCCCTCAAGCCGGGCTTCACGCTCCTGGGCTTTCCCTCGCCTCCGCCGAAGAGGTCATGGACGATCTCCAGGCGCGTCCGGTTCGAAGGCGCTACCTTCGTCTGCATGAACTCCGTGTCGGCGTACTTCTCCGCCAGCTCCTTGAACTTCTTCGTCCCGCCGGCCGTGTCCTTCTTCTTCTGGAGCAGCTCCCAGGCGTCCTTGAAGGCGTTGGCGGCGTCGACCTCCTCGCGGGCCGACTTCGTGCCCTTGAAGCGGTCCGCGTAGCGCTCCGTGCCCAGGCGCGACTCCGGCGTCGTCAGCTGGTCGAGCCAGTCCTTGGCCGCCGGCTTCCGGTCGGCGAAGTAGTGCAGATAGAAGGCCTTCAGGGCGAAGTGCGGGTCCCCCGCGGCGCCGGGCGCCTTGCGGGCGAGCGCGACGATGTCGTCCTCGGGCAGCGACGTCTTGCCGGCGGGCGCCAGCGCCACCCCGCTCTTGAGCGCCCCCGTGCTCACCGCGAGACCCATCCCCTCCGCCGCCTTCCGGGGCGCGGGTTCCACGGACGTCGCCGCGGCCAGGACCGCCGAGTACCCCGACTTGAAGCGGGCGGGCTCCCGGCTGACGACCTTCGCCCCTTCGCCCGCCTGGTCGAGCAGTTCCTCGAGCAGGGCGACGATCCGCAGGTCCGTGTAGAGTTCGCGCGCCGCCTCGTATT
This sequence comes from uncultured Planctomycetales bacterium, assembly GCA_964619955.1. GTDB lineage: Bacteria > Planctomycetota > MHYJ01 > MHYJ01 > JACPRB01 > JACQFK01. Next base: position 19,513 of record CAZUJF010000003.1, on the reverse strand, counting down.
GCGTCGGTCGCAGGGCGCAGAACTTGACGCCCTGCTCCGCGGCGGCGCCGATCTTCTTCGTGTCCGCGGGGGCCGCCCGCTGCGGATCCAGGAACGCGCGCAGCTGGCCCATGTCCGTCGAGACCGGCAGCAGCGTGGTCTGCAGCGCCCCCGTGGTGAAATACATGTCGTAGAGCGCCTTCCGGGCGGCGACGAGGTCCCGGGTCTTCAGCGCCTCCTCGAAGCGCGGCTTGTAGGAGGTCGCGTAGAGCAGCATCGCCTGCGAGACCGCCGCGGTCGCGGCCTGGGCGAGCTGCTTCTGCATCTCGGACTCCAGCTCCCCGAGGATCTTCATCGCGCCCTGGTTGCGGACATGAAGGGCTTTCAGGGCCTCCAGCCGCGCCGCCGCCATCTTCTGGGACTCGGGCCCCGCGGCCTTCACCACGTCGCCGATGTCCTCGCGCAGGTACTTCTCGCGCTTCAGCTCCACCGCGCCGCGGCTGTCCGCCGGCGCCGATTCCGCCGCGGCGTCGAGCAGGCCGTAGGCCTCGTCCCGCCGCTTCGGATCCTGGAAGGCCTGGTCCGCCTGGATCATGCCGGACAGGTAGGACTCCTTGAGCGACGAGGCGATCTTCGACTGCCACTCCGCGACGTCCTTCCCCACGGCCGTGAGCACCGCGGGGTCCCCCCGGTGGAAATACTTGTACGCCTCGCCGACCTTCGAGAGCTCCTCGAGCGCCTGGGGATAGCGTCCCGCGTCGTAGTGCTCCTTGATCCGCGCCTGGATCGGGGCGTAGTACTTCTGCACGATGAGGCTGTTGACCCGCTCCATGTACGCGGTCAGCTCCGTCGTCCACGCCTTCTCGCCCACGAAATCCGCGCTCTTCCGGTAGTGCTCGATGCGGTTCAGGATGCGCGTGTGCGGGCTCGTGTAGCGGTCGGGGACCGCGTCGTTGACGAGGTTCACCTCGATCAGTTCGCGGAAGGCCTGGACCTCGCGCCGGACGCGGTCCGCCGCATCCGCGGACGGCGGCGGCGCCACGGGCTTCTGGGCCACGGGCGGCGGGGGCACGTAGGGCGGCGGCGCCTTCTCGCCCGACATCATGAACCAGCCGGCCAGCGCGGCCACGGCCAGCCCGGCGACCGCCAGGACGGGGATCAGCGGCGAGGAGGGCTTCACCAGCGGGGCGTGGCTGACGGTGCTCGGGCGCGCCCGCAGCGGCGCCGGCGCCGCGCCGGCCCGCGTCGCGGGGGCCTTGGCGCCGGGGGCGGCGACGAGCCCGCCGTCGAGCAGGCTCTGCAGGTCGCCGATGAGCTGGTCGGGGTCCTGGTGGCGGTCCTCGCGCCGCTTCTGCATCATGCGCAGCACGAGGTTGTTGAAGCCCTCGGAGAGCGAGGGGCAGCGTTTCCGGGGGGGCTCCACGTGTTCGGTCACGTGTTTGGTCATGACGACCATCGGGTTGGCGCCGGAGAACGGCGTCGTGCCGGTGGCCATGTGGTAGAGCGAGGCCCCGAGCGAGTAGAGGTCGCTGCGGATGTCGATGCCCTCCTCGCCGCGCGCCTGCTCCGGCGAGATGTAGTTCGGCGTGCCGACGCTGGTGCCGTCCATCGTCACGCCCGAATCGCCCTTCGCCTGCTTCGCCAGGCCGAGGTCGCAGAGCTTCGCGACGCCCGCGGCCGTGATCATCACGTTCTCGGGCTTGATGTCGCGGTGCACGATGCCGTTCCGGTGCGCGTGCTGGAGGGCCTTGGCGACCTGCAGGCCGATCTGCAGCGTGCGGCGCTCGTCCAGGCGCCCTTCGCGCTTCATCAGCCCCGTCACCGGGGAGCCGTCGACGAACTCCATCACGAAATAGTGGTGCCCGTTGACCTCGCCGACGTCGATGCCGCTGATGATGTTCTCGTGGTTCAGCTTCGCGACGGCGCGCGCCTCCCGGTTGAAGCGCTCCACGAAGCTCGGATCCTTGGAGTAGCGCGGCGCCAGGACCTTGATGGCCACGATGCGGTCCATCGAGATCTGGCGCGCCTTGTACACCATCCCCATCGCGCCCTGGCCGATCTTGGAGAGGAGCTCGTAGCCGGGCACGGCGAGCTTCTGGGAGGCGGACGCCGTGGCCTGGGACTGGACCTTCCCGACCTTGGCGACCTGCTCCTCGGTCAGGTATCCCTTGTCGACGAGGATCTCGCCGAGCTTCTTCGGCTCGATGCCCAGGGTGCGGAGCTTGGCCTGGATGTCGAGACACTCCTTCACCTGGTCGAAGGTGCAGAGATTCTCCCGGATGGCGACCTGGCCAAACGAGTAATCCTGCTTCGTGCCGAAGGCGCCTGACTCGCTCATCCGGTCCCCATCCAAGATGCACGCGTCTCCCGGAACCAGACCCGGGGACGAAAAAAGGGTGCGGGCATTATAGCCGGACCGGAGGGGAATTCAACGACGCCCGAGCGGTCCGCCGCCTACGATACAGCGGCGGGGGCCCGTTCGGATTCAAACGGGAGGTCCGCCCGCTTTCGGAGAGCGGGCCTTCCGCTCAGTTGCCGGGGTTCAGCTCGATCATCAAGGTCCGGCCTTTTCTCAGGATCTCCAGCTTGACGGACCGGCCGGCGCCGGACTCGAGGGCCTTCTCGACGCCCTCCGGCGTCGCGTCGGCGCCGTCGAGCGACACGATGACATCCAGTTTCTTCAGGCCTGCCTCGTCGGCCGCGCCTTTGGGCGTCACCCCGGCCACGGAGACTCCCGTCCCGTCCTTCAGCGGCAGATAGCCCCGGGCCTCCTCCGTGATCCGGGACGTCCTGAATCCCAGCTTCGCCTGGCGGGGATTCTTCTCCTCGAAGGCAAGCTCCTCCTTGAGACCGGCGGCCAGCTTCTTGTAGCGGTCCTCCGACCGCAAGGACGCCAGGTCCGTGTCGCTCTCCAGATTCTCGAAAGAGCGGTACCCGCTCGCGACGGCCCGCTCCAGCCAGGACAGCGCCTCCTCCTTCCGCCCGGCCAGGGCGGAACAGCACGCGACGAAGAAGGCGGCGCCCGACTCGAGGGGGTCCCCGGGGACGGCCTCGGCCACCGTCGTGTACGCGGCGGCCGCCTCGGCGTATTTCTTGTCCTTGTAGAGGGCGTACGCCGAGCGGCTCATCCTCCGCGCCTTCTGCAACGTCCAGAGACCGACCGCCTTCCCCGAGCCGACCTTTGAAGCGAGCGCGGCCAGCCCTTCGCCGACCGCCGCGGGCTGGTCCTGGATCTCGGCGAACTCCATGAGGATCAGCCAGAGATCGGACCATTCCTTCTCGCCGGACGGAAGCCGCCCCGCCTTCTTCAGCTCGATCAGCTTCCGGGCCGCGGCTTCGAGATCCTTGTCGTCCTTCCGGGAGCCGCCGCAGATCTCGGCGACCTCCAGGTTCGTGATCGCGTCGAGAATGCGGGAACGCTGCTCCTGGGACAGGCCTTCGAGTCGCGCCAGGCTGGCCAGCGCCGGTCCGGATTTCGCCAGCCTGAGCTCCACCTCGAGCTGGAGCAGTTCCCCCCGAAGGGCGTCGTCCCCGCCTCCGGCCTTCGCCTTCAGCGTCGCGTAGCGGGCGGACTTCTTTCCGGTTTCCGAGAATCCCCGGACGCTCCGGTCGACGAACGGCACCTCGGCCACGACGAGTCCCGCGCCGTCGAGGAAGACGACGTAGGGCCATCCCTTGCCGCCCTTCTCGGAAAGCAGCTTGGGGTGGGGATCGCCCCGGACGTGCGTGGTGATGTGGCAGAAGAGGACATAGTCCCGGGCGAAATCCGCGAACTCGGGCGTGCTGAGCGCGCCGCGCTCAAGCGCACAGGTGGGGCCTCAGCCGAAGTAGGAAACCGTGAAGTAGGCGAAAACGAGCTTGCCCGTCTCCCGGGACCGGGCGAGGGCCTCCTCGTAGTCCAGGGTCCACGGGGCCGCCTTCAGAAACGCCGACTTCCTCTTCTCCTCGCGCCGGGGGCGGTACTCCTTCAGATCCTCGACGCCCCGGATCCCCTTCGCCGCCGCCTCCTTGTACGAGGGCTTCACCTCCCCCGCCTTTCGGTAGTCGGCGACGGCCCCCTCGAAGTCCTCCAGCGACGATTTCACCCCGGCCCGGTTGCAATAGGCCTGCGCGTAGTCGGGCTCGAGTTCGATCGCCTTGGAGTAATCCTGCAGGGCGCCTTCGAAGTCCTCCTTCACGCCCCGGGCGACCCCCCGCACGACGTAGCTCCAGGATCTCGACGGCTCGATCCCGATCGCGGCGGTCGCGTCGGCGAGGGCCCCCTCGAGGTCGCCTTTGGCCCGCTTCGCGTTGGACCGGTGGTTCAGCGCCTCCACGGACTTCGCATCCAGGGTCAGGGCCAGCGTGTAATCGGAGATGGCGCCGTCGTAATCCTTCCGGGAGGCCTTCGCCTGCCCCCTCGCATTCAAGGGCCAGGGATTCTTGGGATCCGTGCGGATCGCCTGGCCATAATCCTCCAGCGCCCCGTCGATGTCGCCTTTGGACTGCTTCGCGCTGGCCCGCTCGCAGTAGGCCAAATAGTAGCCGGGGTCCATCTGGATCGCCCGGCCGAAATCGGCCAGGGCGGCTTCGACGTCGCCCTTCGCGACGCGGGCGACCGCGCGCACGCGGTAGGCGAAGGCGCTCGGACTCAGGGCGATCGCCGTCGACGCGTCCTCGATGGCGCCCGCCGAATCCTCCAGGAAATGCTTCTCCTCGGCCCGGTTCGCGTGCGCCTGGGCGTGCCGGGGCGAGAGCGCGATCGCCCGGGTGTAGTCGCGGATCGCGCCGGCATGGTCCCCCCGGTCGGCGAGGATGTTGCCCCGGACGAAATGGGCATCCGGCTGTTTCGGATCGAGTTGGAGGGCCTTCCCGAACTCGAGCAGGGCGGCATCGGTCTTCCCTTCGTCGTTGAGAATCAACGCCCTCACCAGAAGATGCTGACCGCTGAGCGGCTCGAGACCGATGGCCTTCTCGATGTCCGCGCGGGCTTCGACGAATTCCTTCCGCACCCGCCGGAGGCGGGCCCGGTTGGCGTAGGCCAGGGCGTATTGGGGGTTGAGCCGGATCGCCTGTCCGTACGCTTCAAGACCCCCGGCCTGATCCCCCTTATCGACGAGGACGACGCCGATGTTGCCGCGGGCGACGGCGTCTTTGGGATCCAGTTCGGCGGCCTTCTGAAAATCGCCCAGCGCCCCGTCGACGTCGCCGAGGCTCCGCCGGGAATTCCCGCGGTTGTTGTATCCTCCGGCCCACCTGGGGCTCAGCCGGAGCGCCTCGGAGTAGTCCTCGATGGCGCCCCGGTGGTCCCCGGCGGCCTGCTTCTTCGCCGCCCGGTCGGCGTGAACTTGGGCGTCCTGACCCAGGGCCGCCAGGCAGAGGACGGCCAGTGAGATCATGCATTCCTCGAAGTCGGCGGATCAAGCTGCGTATGCCTTGCCAGTATACCCCGCCCGAGGCGGAACCGGGGGGACGGGGCCCGGGGCCCTTCCCGATTCGACGCGGGGCTCAGACGGCCGGAAACAGGATCGCGGGATCCTCGAGATCGGGCACCTCGCCCGCGCTGAACGAGAAGTCGCCGTCGCACCATTTGGACAGGGCCTCGATCGCCTCTAGTCCGCCGGCGCCACCGGCCCCTTCCAGGCGGGCGCCCACCAGGCGGCCGTCCCTCAGCAGGATGCGGGCGAGGGCTCCGCCGAGCGATTCCCGCACCTCGAGCGTGCCCGTCCGCCGGCCCGCCCCCAGCAGCGCGAAGAGCGGCATCAGGCCGAGCTGATCCAGCCGGCCCTGCATGTGGAAGTTCCGCCTCGGCGAGACGGATTCCTGCACGAGCAGGCGCGGCACCGCGGAGGCGCTTCCCCGCCGGTCCAGCACCATCGCCACCCGCGATTCCAGCACGGCGGCTTCCACGGGCTTCACCAGATAGTCGTCCGCCCCCAGCGCGCGGCCGCGGCGCAGGTCCGCCGTCGATCCCCGGCCGCTCAGGAAGACCACCGGCAGCGCCGCAAGATCCCGGTGCGCCCGCACGAATTTCATGAAGGTCCAGCCGTCCATCTCCGGCATCACCACGTCCAGGAGCACGAGGTCGGGCCGCAGGGAACGCGCCTTCGCGATGCCCTCCCAGCCGTTCGTCGCCCACTGCACGTCGTAGCCGGCACGTTTGAGCATCGCGGCATGGATGAGGACGTTTTCCTCGTCGTCGTCCACGATCAGGATCCGATACAGGCTCATGAAACCCCCTTCTTGAGCAGCCGCCTCACCCGCGCCCTCAATTCGGCGGAGGCGAACGGCTTCACGATGTATTCGTCCGCGCCCCGTTCGATGCCGCGGACCACGTCCTCTTCGCTCCCCATCGCCGTGAGCATCACGACCGGCGTCTGCGCCGTCGGCGGCAGCAGCCGGAGCCGCGTGAGCAGTTCCAGACCGTCCATGCGGGGCATCTGGATGTCCGACACCACCAGGGAGTACGGGCGCTCCAGCGCGCGCTCCAGCGCCTCCACCCCGTCCGCCGCCGCGTCCACCTCGAGCCCCTCCTGCTCCAGGAGGCGCTTCACCACCATCCGGATGAGTTCGTCGTCCTCCACGATCAGCACGCGGCGCCGCGGCGCCTCCACCCGGTCCCCGATCGAGATCACCCGGTCCAGCCCCGTGTGCTTCGCGACGCTGAGGAGGCGGTCCGCCTCCGCAAGGGCGTCCTGAAGCCCCATGCCGTCCCGCACGTCCGCGACCCCTGCGGAGAACGTGAGTTTCACCGAGCGGCCGGCCCCTGCGGAAATCGGCTCGTCATGCAGGTCCTGGAGGGTCTTCCTCAGCGCCGCCGAGGCGTCGTCGGACGAGGTCTTCGGAAAGAACACCACGAACTCCTCGCCCCCCCAGCGGGCGATGAAGTCCGAACCGCGGAGGGACCGGGCCAGCAGCGCGGCCGTCTGGCGCAGGACTTGGTCGCCCGTCTCGGTGCCGCAGAGTTCGTTCACCTGGCGGAAGCGGTCGAGGTCGATCAGCGCCACCGCCAGCGGCTCCTCCGCCACCGCGGCCACGTAGCGGGCGCGCTCGAAGGCTTCATGGAAGGCCGCACGGTTCGCCAGCCCCGTGAGCGGATCGCGGCGGAACTCCCGCGTCAGCTCCGAGCCGGCGCCGAGTCGGGCCTCCACCGCCTCCTTCAGCGCGGCGGCGCTGAAGGGCTTCTCGAGGAATTCGTCGGCGCCCAGCGCCAGGCACTCCGCCCGCACCTGCGCGGATGTCTTGCCGGTCGTCACCACCACCGGAATCACCGAGGTGGCCAGCCGTTCCCGGAATTCCAGAAGCAGGTTGCGACCGTCGCTGTCGGGAAGGACCAGATCGAGCAGGATGAGCGACACCTCCTTCTCGTCCAGAACGGCCCGCGCCTCGGCCGCGGAACGGGCCATGTGGAAGTCAAGCCCCGGGGCCGCCAGGGCCGCCTGCGCGAACGCCGCCAGATCCGCATCGTCTTCGATGATCAGGATCGAGCGGCGGTCCACGTCCCCGCTTGCCACGGCTCCCTTCAGGGTCCGCAGAAGATCCGACACGGACGGCAGGGTCTCCTCCTCCGAGGCCTCCTCCACCCGCTTCGCCGCTTCCGAGATTTCGGGGAAGCCGTACGTCGCGCCGCTGCCGCGGAGCGCGTGCGCCAGGCGACGGAGCGAATCCAGCGCCTCAGCCTCCCCTCGCTCCAGGTTCCCGCGGGTGGCTTCCAAGGCGGAAATCCGGTCCGGCAGGCGGTCCCGGTACCACAGCTTCAGCTCGCGCACGGGTCTAACCAAAGCAAAATGCATGCCAAATGCAGTTCCCTAGGGGGGAAACCGGCTCCGACACAAAACCGGAGGAGGGCGGGACAAATGTGAAGCCGGTCGGATTCAGGCGGGAGGCCGGAGGAGCTGTTCGACCCTGGGTCGAAGCTGGTCCCAGACGGCCACGAAGTTCTCCAGCAAGGCCTGGGCGACCTCGGTTTGATGCGCCTCGCAGGCCTCCTCCAAGTGCCCCGAGAGCTCCTGGAGCGTCCCCAGGCCGAGATTGCCCGCCGCGGATCGCATCGAGTGGGCGCCCCGCTCGGCGCTGTACCACTCCTCCTTCTCGATGCCCTCGCGAATGACTTGAAGACGCTTGGGCGTGTTCCCCAGGAACAGACCCACGATCTGCTCCACCAGAGCCTGCCCTCCGACGGACCGGAGGCGCTCCACCGCGGATGGATCCAGATCCTGCATCAGAGCAAATAGCGCAATTTGCGTGCCATCGACTTCCCCGCAGCAGAGCCCCGCTCCGCCTGACGCCGCCGGGGACGGCCCCAACAATTATGGCTTACGCAGGCTCCTGTTTCCGGGCCGCAAGAGCGGCGAGCAGCTCCCGATACTCGTATGCAAGCCCGAAGCGCCGGTGGATCTCCTTGATCCGCGCGTGATACCGCTCATACAGGGGATTCATGGCGTCCTTGTAGCCCGGGTCGCAGAAGAAGACCCGGCAGCCCAGCATGCGGCGCCCCCGCGCCCCGCACAGCCCGTTCTTCAGGTAGGGGCAGACCCCGTCCGGGATCGTCTCCGGCAGCGCCTCCCCCGCCAGCAGCCAGTCGAGCTCCAGCCCCGTGGTCCAGAGCTGATGGTCGAAATCCTTGAAGCGGCAGCAGCGGGAGGACTGCCGGCAGAGCGGACGCAGTTCGCCGAGCTCGCGCTCGAGATCGGCATACGCCGTTTCCAATTCCCGGAACGCCTCCGCCTGGCTCATGTCGTTGACCCGATCCCGAAGGGGTTCCTGATCGTATAGTTATAACACATGCACCTTGGGCTCCTCACCCTGCTCGCCGCGGCGCTGCTCCAGGCGGACGCGGTCCTCATCACCCGCTCGGGCGAACGGCTGCGCGGCTCCGTGAGCCGGGAGGGCGCGGACTACGTCGTTCTGACGGCGGCCGGACCCCGCCGCATCCCCGCGGCCGAGGCCGGCGTGCTCTTCGAGGAGATCCGGACCCCGATCGCCCGCTCGGACGAGCGCTTCAAGGAAGCCAAGCGGATCTTCGAGGAGGCCGCGAAACTCGACGAGGCCCATCCGCTGCGCAACCCCAAGATCCAGCAGGCCATCGAGACCGCGCAGGGAGCCGTCCAGGTCCTCCAGCTGCTCGAACCGCATTACGGCGGCGAGCATCCCGCCTTGGGCAGGAACATCCAGCTCATGATGCAGTTCATCCGGCTCTGCCGCGGCGCCGCGACCTCGGACCGCGCCGGCGCCCCCGCGCCCGCGAAACCCGCGCTCGTCCCGCTGCTCGATCCGCAGTTCGCCTTCGACGCGCCGCCCGGGCGCGAACCCGGGAGGAAATCCTTCGACGGCGAGCTCGGCCCGGGCCTGCAGGAACTGGCCGAGGGGCTCTCGGACCCCGACGAGGCGCGGCGCGCGGAGGCGCTGGGCGCCCTGATCCACCCCCCCTCCCCGCTGCACGCCGACGCGCTGCTGAAACTGCTCGAGACCGAACAGAGCCCCGCGCTGCTCCGCGTGCTCGGAGAAGGCCTCGCCTGGATGGACCCCGCCGTGGTCCTCAAGTCGCTCGGCTGGTGGCGCAAGGAGACGGACCCCGTGCGTCGCGGCGTCGCGCTGGGCCTGGCGCGGGCCCAGGGCGGCCGCGCGGCCTTCGACTTCATCTTCGACGGCTTCAGCGAGGCGCCCCCGGCGACGCATCCCGACCGCGCGCTCTTCGCGTCCGCGTTCCGCCAGTACCGCGCCTGGGCCATCCAGGCGCTCAAGGATCTCCTGACGAAGAACCGGAACCCGAAGCTGCAGATCGAGATCATCCGGCAGCTCGGCGTGATCGGCGACAAGGCCGCCGGTCCGATGCTGCTCAAGACGCTCGACGCCTATCCCAAGGACTCCGCCGCCTCGCTGCTCAAGCTCGGGAAGCCCGCCCTGCCCACGATCGTCGAGGGCGCAAAGTCGAACGACCACGAGACGAAACGCATCTGCCTGCACTTTTGCCGCCGGCTGACCGGCGTCCAGGGGATCAACCTCACGCACTTCGAGGCCTGGTGGAAGAGCAACGGCCGTCAGGTCGTCGAGGACGAGAGGCTCCACTGGGAGGAGCAGGCGCGCAAGGGCTTTGCGGTGGAGCCCTCGGCCTTCGCCGTCTACGATCTGCCGATGGAAAGCATCGTCCCCTGATGACGCCGCTCAAGATCGCGATCGTCGGCGCCGCCGCGCTCGCGGGCGTGGCGCTCGCCGCGCTGCTCTTCTCCCCCGCCCCGGCGGAGGAACTCCCGACGGCCGCGCCCCCGCCGCCCGCCGCGAAAGCCCGCGAGAAGGAACCCCGGCGGGACAAGCCGGCGCCGCCGGCCGTCCTGGAACGGACCCGGACGGTCTCCCCGGCCCCGCAGGCGCCCGCCGATCCGCGGGAGGCCGAAGAACTCAAGCGGCTGCTGGCGGAAAACGCCTCCCGCACGGCCTTCAACAACGCGGCGATCCGGGCGAAGCAGCTCGCGGCGAAACGGGACTACGCCGGCGCCTCCGCGCTTTTCGAGGAAGTCCGCAAGAGCGCCGGGCCGGAGGTGGCGCAGAGCTGCACGAGCGCCCTCGTGCAGCTGAAGGCGGCCGCGGCCGATCACGAGGCGTACGAGCAGGAGCGCCGCACGGAGGCCGCCTGGAAGGCCGTCCGGACGGAACTCGTCCCGAAACTGGCCGCCTTCGTCCGCGCGCGCGCCTACCCCGAGGCGCTGGCGGAACTCGAGGGCGCCGCCAAGAACGAAGCCTGGGGCCCCCTGGCCGACGTTTTCGCCGACGAACGCGCCGCCGTGGCGGAGGCGGCGGCCTACTGGGAGGCCTTCCAGAAATCCCTGCAGTCGCGACTGGGCCAGATGGTTTCGATCCAGCAGCTGGACAAGAAGCGCCACGGCGGGAAACTCGCCCACCTCCATGACGACCGGCTTCAGCTCGACACGCCCGAGGGGCTCATGGACATTCCGTTCTCGACACTGCATGCGGACATCCTCGTGGGCTGGACGCTCGGGAAGACGCTGCCCGCGAACGAGGGCGCCTCCTACGTCAAAGCCGCGCTGTTCTTCTTCTGCGAAGGCCGGGAGGATCTCGCGCGCCGCTATCTCGCGACCGCGCACGAGCTCAAGGGCCGTGCGGACGGCGCGGAGCGCATCTTCCGCGAGGGCCTCCTGCGCCAGGCCGCTCCGGTGAAGAAGTGATCGACTGCCGCCCCTCCTGCGGGGCCTGCTGCATCGCGCCGTCGATCTCGACGCCCATCCCCGGCATGCCGGAGGGCAAGCCCGCCGGCGTGCGCTGCGTCCAGCTCGACGAACTGGAGCGCTGCCGGCTTTTCGGCAAACCCGAGCGTCCCGCGGTGTGTGTGCACTTGCGGCCCACGCAGGAAATGTGCGGCGCCTCGAGGTCCGAGGCGCTGCAGTTTCTGGAACTGCTCGAACAGAGGACGAAGCCCGGGTGACACCGCTCGCGGACGAACTGCTCTGACCCGAAAGTCGCTTCGAAACTCGCGAATCAATCGAAAGGGGCCCCTTCAAATAGCGATCTTTGAACAAATTGATTACATAACAACGCGTTGTTTTGTATAGTACTAGCGTGATTCGAACAAGCACTCTTCGCTTGGAAACCTGGCTTGACGCTCCGCGACGCCAGCCACTGGTCCTTAGAGGGGCGCGACAGGTCGGGAAAACCTGGCTCGTGCGCGATCTCGCCGCCCGGCGGGGCCTGTCGCTGGTGGAACTCAATTTCGAACGTGAACCGCGCCTGGCCCGTCATTTTGAATCCAACGATCCCCGGCAGATCTGCAATGAACTGTCGCTGGCCTTGAACCGGGACCTTCAACCCGGGGGCACGCTGCTTTTCCTGGACGAAATCCAGGCGGCGCCCGCCCTCCTGGCCAAACTCCGCTGGTTTTCCGAGGAACTCCCGGAACTGGCCGTCATCGCAGCCGGGTCCTTGCTCGAATTCACGCTGGCGGAACACGCGTTCAGCATGCCCGTCGGAAGAATCGGATTCCACCACATCGAACCCATGAGTTTTCCGGAGTACCTCGAGGCTCACGGCCAGGACCGACTGAAAATCGCGCTCGCCGGCTGGACCCCGGGAGCAGTCCTGTCCCCCGCGGCACACGAACAGGCCGGCGCCTGGTTCCATCGCTATTCGATGGTCGGGGGCATGCCGGCCGTCGTCGCCGCGGACGTCGCCGGCGGGGATGCCCGACGGTGTCGTTCGCTGCAAAAAGACCTCATGGCCACCTACAGGACCGACTTCGCCCGATACGCGGGACGACTGGGTCCCGGCGTGCTGGATTCCACCCTGCTGGCCGCCGCGACTTCCCTGGGGGAAAAGTTCGTCTTCTCACGGGTCGGTGAGGGAGTGAAACGCCACCAGGCGAAACAGGCGATCGATCTGCTCGCCGCCTCCCGACTCTGCACCCTCGTCACCCACACCGCCGCCAACGGCCTGCCCCTGGCCGGCGAATCCAAACCCGGGTTTCACAAAGTCGTGCTGCTCGACGTGGGACTCCTGCACGCGCTGCTGGACACGCCGGCAGGCCCCGTCTTCCCGGCCTCACGCGACCTTTCGCCCCGGCTCCGGGGCCAACTCGCCGAGCAGCTGGCCGGCCAGCAGCTGCGCTCCTTCACGGGCGAGGCCGAGGGAGGCGGCCCTTCCCTGCACTACTGGCAGCGCGAGGGAGGCCGGCCGGGGGAGATCGACTATCTGATCCCTTTGGCAGGCAGCATCGTCCCCGTAGAGCTTAAATCGGGAGCCGCGGGGGCGATGAAGAGTCTGCATCAGTTCATGTTCGAGAAGGGGCTTGAAACCGCCGTCCGGCTCGACGGAAACCCGCCCGCCGATGCGCGACTGTCGCTGTCCACCACCACCGGCGGCAAGGTCGCTTACCGGCTCCTGAGTCTGCCGCACGCGATGACCTGGCTCCTCCCGAAACTCCTCGCGTGACCCCGCAAAGCGTGGAAGACGCCCCGGGTCGAAGGTATCCTTGAGACTTGGAGGTGCCCATGGCTCTTCGTGCGCTGCTCGCGATCCTGCTGCTCGGCGCCGCCGCGTCGGCGAAGGACTACGACCTCTACTACCTCGGCGGCCAGTCCAACATGGACGGCTTCGGCTACGTGAAGGACCTGCCGCCGGAGCTCAACGCCCCCGTCCCAGGCGTGCGGCTCTTCCACGGGAACATGGCCGCGGACGGCGCCGAGGTCGACGGCCGCGGTCTCTGGACCGAGCTGCGGCCGGGCAACGGGACCGGGTTCAAGTCCGACGGCAAGGAGAACCGCTTTTCCGACCGCTTCGGCGTGGAACTCACGTTCGGCCGCGCCATGAAGGAACTGAGCCCGGGGCGCCACATCGCGATCCTGAAATATTCGCGCGGGGGCACCTCGATCGCGATCGACGCGGCCGGGGGCTTCGGCTGCTGGGACCCCGACTACAAGAAGACCAACGGCGTCAACCAGTGGGACCACTTCCTCGCCGCGCTGCGGACGGCGAGCTCCGTGGGCGATATCGACGGGGACGGCGAACCCGACCGCCTCATCCCCAAGGGCATCGTCTGGATGCAGGGCGAGAGCGACGCACAGCACACGGAGGAGACCGCCAGGAAATACCAGGAGAACCTGCGGCGTCTGATGGACCTGATCCGCGCGGCCCTGCGCGCGGACGACGTCCCGGTCGTCATCGGAAGGATTTCGAGCTCCTCAGACGCGCCGAAGAAGCCGGCCAAGCCGATGAGCTGGAAGTTCGGCCCGATCGTCCGGGAGGCCCAAGCCGCCTGGGTGACGGCGGACGGCCACGCGAAGCTGGTGACCTCGACGGACGACTACGGCTACTCGGATCCCTGGCACTACGATTCGGCGGGCTACATCGACCTGGGCCGCAAGTTCGCGGAGGCGCTCGGGAAACCGTGAGCCCGCCGTAAGAAGCCTCCCTTGCTTACGGCGGGCGAAACCCTCCGAAGCCCACCCCTCAAGGGGCGCAGGAGGGTGACCCTCCTTCGCCGAGAACTTTGAGGGCGGCTACGGAGGGTGAGTCGCCCGGAATCAAAAGCGGGGTACGGGCGACTCAAGGCAGCTTCTGGGCGAAGAGCCAGGGCATGAGTTCCGGCTCGCCATAAGCCTGGTCCCAGGAGAAGTGGCCCATCCCGGGATACTCCGTGTACTTCGGGGTGCCGCGCGCGGCCTTGAGCGCGGCCACGATGTTCCGCGAACGGACGGTCTTGACGACGTCGTCCGCGCCGCCGTGGAAGACCCAGGCCGGAACCTTCGCGATCAGCGCCGCCTTGCCGTCGTCCGCGCCGCCGCAGATCGGGACGGCCGCCGCGAAGCGCTTCGGGAGGCGCGTGATGAGATCCCAGGTGCCGAAGCCGCCCATCGAAAGCCCCGTCACGTAGAGCCGTTTCGCGTCCACGGCCGGGAACTCCTTCTCCAAGGCTCCGAGCAGGGCGATCGTGAGCTGCATCGGCTCCGTGGGCTGCGCCGGCATCGTGTGCTGGAGATTGCCCCAGGGCGTGTCGACCCACTGGAATTTTCCGGGACACTGGGGCGCGACGATGAAGCAGGGGTTCTTAGCCTGGTTCTGGAGGAAGAAGCGGACGCCGTGTTTGACCTGGGCCTGGTTGTCGTCGCCGCGCTCGCCCGCGCCGTGCAGGAAGAGCACGAGCGGGTACTTCTGCTTCGCGTCGTACGCGGCGGGTTTGTAGAGCCGGTAGAGCAGCTTCCGGCCGCCCGCCTCCTTGAACTCGCGGGCTTCGCCGGCGTCCTGCGGCGCCGCGGCGGCGACGAGGAGCAGCGCCAGGGCGTATGAAACGATCATGCGCGGAGGATACCATCCCGCGCGGGATTCCGAAAACGATCCGCGGGGGCCTCAGCGTCGCGTCGACCCTGCTCCTCACTGCGGCCGCGGCGGCGGCGTGCCGCCCAGCACGGCTTCGATGAACCCGAAGCCCAGCCAGGGGATCCCGGCCTCGTTGGTCTCCAGGATCACGGCGTCCCAGCCCGCGAGTTCGCGCTCCGGATCCGCGAAGCGACGGATCCCGTACCAGTTCCGCAAGGATTCCGGGGCCATCGACTGCTGCGCCTCGAGGATCTTCATCGGGAGGTCCAGGAAGCTGGTCCCCACGAAATAGAGCTTCGGCACGACGCCGCCTTCCGGCAGCTCCCGGACGATCTTCAAGGGCGCCGCCGGCCGTGTCAGCAGCCAGGGCGTCCAGAGGTTGGCGAGCTGGGCGAGGTCGGCCTCCGGCCCCTTGGCCCGCGCCGGCGGACCCGCGCCGTCCGCCCGGAGACGCGGGTACGTGCGGCCCGTCCGCTCCTCGAGCCGCGCGAGCAGCTGCCGGACGGTTTCCAGCGCGAGCTCCTGGCCCCAGTGGGTGCCGCCCCGGGGGAAAAGCGTGCCGCCCTTCCGGGTCTTCATCGCGACCGCGATCGCATGGCCGTCCAGGGTGCGGACCCCGTGGGTGGACAGCAGCGGCAGCAGGGCTTCATAGTTGCGCGGCCACAGCGGGCCCGGGAGCTCCGGAAGGAACTCAGGATCGATGGAGGCCTTGCTCGGGGTGATCAGAAAAAGGAAGGCCTTCCCGCGGGCCTCCAGGGCGTCCTGGAGCCGGCGCAGGTCCCGGGCGAACTGCTCGAGGCGACCGGGCGGCACGCTGTCGCGCCCCATGAGCGCCTCGAGATATTCGGACTGGTAGAGCGTGTGCTCCCTGCCGAGCACGATGCGGTGGCCGCTCTTCCAGGGGATCTCGCGAAAGACGCTGAAGTCGACCTGATTCGCGGTGCGGACGATCTGCCGCCGGAAGCCGTAGCGGCGGTCGTAGGCGCGCTCGACGCCCGCCTGGAAGCTGCCGTCGAGGAAGCCCCGGACGCTGAACGCCGGAAAGTCGGCTTTCTCCTTGGCCCCGGGAACGCTGGGATCCACGAAGGGCATCGAGAGCAGCGGGACCGCGAGCAGGCCCGCGAAGCAGGCGGCGTAGGTCACGAGACTCCGGCGCGACGAATGCATCTCAGAACCTGAAGTAGATGAACGGATTGCTGCGGCTGCTGCCGAGATACGCCAGCGAGAGCAGGCAGCCGGCGAGGGCGGCGACGAAGCGCAGGCGGTCCGCGCCGGGCCCGGAAAGGCGCCAGAGGGAACGGAGGTCCCAGGCCGGGGCGAAGCTCAGGAGCGCGGCGAGGACCAGGGTGAACGCGGCGCGATTCCCGAGCAGAGGCAGCCAGGGCGGCGGCGCCTCGGCGGGAACGCCCGCACCGAGACCGATCAGGCGGCCGGCGTAGGCGACGGCGGAGGCGAGGTCGGGCGAGCGGAAGAGCACCCATCCGAAAAGCACGATCAGGAACGTCAGCAGGAGCGCGGGCACCCGGGGGATCCGGGCCAGCCGGGCCTGGCCGACGACGCGCTCGACGGCGAGGAAGCACCCGTGGTAGGCGCCCCAGGCGACGAAGTTCCAGGCGGCGCCGTGCCAGAGTCCGGAGACAAGAAAGACCAGCCAGAGGTTGAACGTGGTCCGCCGCGCGCCGTGGCGGTTCCCGCCGAGCGGCACGTAGAGGTAGTCCTTCATGAACGAGGAGAGGGAGATGTGCCAGCGGCGCCAGAATTCGGTGATGCTCCGCGCCGCGTAAGGATGATTGAAGTTCTCGGGGAAGCCGATGCCGACCATGCGGGCCAGGCCGGAGGCCATGTCCGAATAGCCCGAGAAATCGAAGTAGATCTGGAACGCATAACAGAGGATGCCGACCCACGCCTGGTCCACGGAAAGGGACGCCGGCGGCAGCGCGAAGACGCGGTCCGCGGTCTCCCCCAGGATGTTCGCCACCAGGATCTTCTTCGCGAGGCCCGTCGAGAAGCGGACCATGCCCTCGAAGAACAGCGGGAGCGTATGGACGCGGCCGGAGATTTCGGCGGCCACGTCCTTGTAGCGCACGATGGGGCCGGCGATGAGCTGGGGAAAGAGGAGGATGTAGAGGAGGTAGTCCGGGAAGGAGCGCGCGGGGGCGCAGGTCCGGCGGTACACGTCGACGAGGTAGCTGATGCGGTGGAAGGTGAAGAAGGAGATGCCGATGGGGAGGGCGACGGAGGTCCAGGGGACCGGCGCCGCGCCGGCCCAGGCGAGGAGGCGGTTGAGTTCGGGGACGAAGAAGTTGGCGTACTTGAACCAGGCGAGCAGGGAGAGGTTGAGGACGAGGGCCGAGCCCAGGACGAGCCGCGGGCGGGAGGAGCGGAGGATCCACGCGGCGGCCAGGTAGTCCAGGAAGCAGGCCGCGACCAGGTAGAAAACGAGGGTGGGCGCCCCCCAGGCGTAGAACGCCACGCTCGCGGCGAGGGCGACGGCATTCTTCGCGCGCGCCGGGCTCGCGTGATAGATCGCGAGAAAAACGGGAAGGAAGGCGGTCAGGAACAGGAACGAGCTGAAGACCAAGGCACCCCTCTCGGCGTCTGGAAGCGGAGTCTAGCGTCCCCTCCCCCGCCGGGCCACAAATTCAAAAGCCGGATATTCCAGGCCCGCCTCCACCAAGAGCAAGGAACCGGCACAACTCCACCCTTGCCGTGCGCACGCCCGGGTATCCGAGAGGCACCCCGCGAAGCACGGTGGAACCGACGGCAAGTCCGCTTTTTCACATATTTCAGAATTTGTCATATTTTTTCCCGCGGATAGGAGACAGGTCACGGGTACAGGAAGCTGACAAGGAAACGAGTTTGAAATGATGCTGCAAGCCCACCCCCGGACAAGCGCGACACGAGCGAAATCCTCGCTCGCGATCGGCTTTGCCCTGCCCTGCCTGCAGGGGAATACCACGGGGTATCTCTCGCAGGAACCGCAGGAGAGGACGAGCCCGGGTGTGGGAGTGCGGAAGATGTAGACCTTTAACTGAAAACCGCAGCCCGCATCCGGGAAACCGGGTGCGGGTTTTTTTTTGGCTTCATCCGCCGCCATCGGCTATCGCCGGGGACGGGTGACAGAGTGACCCGGATGGGTCGTTTGACAATCAGGCTGGACAGTAAACGAGGCGGAGTGCCTCGGGAAGAGGTACTCCGTCCGCGCACGGGCAAGATGTTACAGCAGCATGCCGGTTTTCCAAACTGGACGCGCGGGTGCGACTCCCGCTGCCCGTACCCCAGGTCGGTAGTGAAGGGGCATCACGGCTGTCTCCAAAACAGCAGTCTGGAGTTCGATCCTCCACCGGCCTGCCAGACTTCAAGGTCCCTGAGTGTGCCGGTGCGCACGCCACCCTGTCACGGTGGAAGAACGGGTTCAACCCCCGTAGGGATCGCCATTGCCGGGTCGTCTATCGGTAGGACGCCGCGCTCTGAACGCGGAGAGGTGGGTTCGATTCCTACTCCGGCAACCAACTGGGACGGATAGCTGGTCTAGTGGTTCGACTAACTCACCACTAGTGAGAGCGCCGGTTTGAAGAGCCGGAGAGCCCGGAGCGTAACCGGGTCCGTCCACCAATACTTCGACGCGGGGGAGAGGCATGAGCGACCTCGCCAGTCTCATAAGCTGGAGACAACAGGTGCGAATCCTGTCCCCGCAACCACGGGACCGTAACTCAACGGGAGAGTGCCTGCCTTGCAAGCAGGAGATGAGGGTTCGACTCCCTTCGGTTCCACCAAATCTTGGGTGCGCTTGAATGTGGGAATTCACGGAGCCTGTAAAGCTCTCGCCCATCGGGATAGGAGGTTCGATTCCTCACGCGCCCACCCCTGCCTCGTCATCTAACCGTAGGATGCCGGACTTTGACCCCGGCCATGCAGGTGCGAGCCCTGCCGAGGCAGCCACTCTTCGGGGGAGTAGTCGAGCAGCAAGACGCCTCGTTGCCAACGAGGAGATCGCGGGGGCGGAACCCGTCTCCCCCTCCATCCGCCTGTAGGTCAAGGGCAGACCGTTCGCTCGATAAGCGAAGAACGAAGGTTCGATTCCTTCCAGGCGGACCAAATCTTTACGCGGTGGCCGAAGGCAAAGAGACGAGCCGTCCGGCTGTGACCCGGACCTTAGCCAGTGCGAGTCTGGTCGGTCACCCCAAAATCCCGAGACGTAGGGTAGCGGCCCCGCCGCCATCGTCTAGTGGCAAGGCACATCTTTGGTAAAGATGAGACGCGAGTCCGATTCTCGCTGGCGGCTCCACTCGCTGGGTGCTCAATCGTAGAGCCCCTGTCTTGTACGCAGGCGCTTGAAGGTGCACGTCCTTTCACCCACTCCAAAAGCTTTCACGCCGGCGTCGTCCAATGGCAGCGACGTCCCTTTCATAAGGGGAAGACGGTGGTTCGATTCCACCCGCCGGTACCCCGGAGAGGTCGGGCATGCGGCAAGCCCACCCCGTTCGAAGCGGGACGGCCATCAAACGGTGGCCTGCGAGTTCGACTCTCGCCCTCTCCGCCAGATTTCAATCCTGGAGGTGTTGGGCATGGGCAGGCCCCACTCGTTGGAAGCGAGTCGCCCCTGAAAAGGCGGGCAGGTTCGACTCCTGTCACCTCCGCCAGGAGGAGTACGGCTAACGGTAAGCCACCCCTTTGATGAACAACCCTCGCCTAAAGGCGAGGGTTTCACATAACGGCTAGAAGCCGGATG
>CAZUJF010000002.1:265450-327936 GCA_964619955.1 uncultured Planctomycetales bacterium | reverse complement strand
ATCGAGGTTGGGTCGCCAAACTATTTTTCTGGGGGGTCAAACTGGCGAAGTTGGGTTAGGCAGGACTTCAAGAATGCGCTCCCCGAGGTTGACGATGCCGCAGTATTGAGCCAACCGCACCTGACGATACCCACGCTCGAAGAAGCCGGGCCGCTCTTCGCCCAGTTTGGCCAGGCGGTCCGCTTCGAGGGAAGTGATTCCCTCACCCGAAAGACCATCGTCCACCGGGATTGACTGATGCTCCCGAAAGCTAAGGATTCTTGACCCGACCGACGACATCAGCCTCATCCGACCGTCGGCTCAGAGTCGGGTTTCGCATCCGCGTAGATGCCCTGGAAACTCTCCTCCGTCCACAATTCTTCTGCCGTGATCTGGTATCGGGTCGCCGATTGCACTACGCTTTCGGCCCGGTCGCCGGGAAACAGCGTGGCATGATCCAGCCGCTGGCTAACGACAAACGCAGGCGCATCGCCCACGATGGAAAGCACCCTTGCGACGCGTCCCAGATCGTCGAAGAAGTACTCCTGCAGAAGTGGCACGACCTGATCGCGAAACACCCTCCGCAGATCCTCGAGCCCCTTAACTTTCATGAAGTAGGCATGGCCAATTCGATGATCGCGGCCCAACAGGTATTCGAGTCGATCGTTGATCCTACGCAGGAGCTTTCCAAGGTCGACACCGCCCACCGCTTTCAGGAGGCTGTACTCGGGCTCGACCTCGCTGAACTGAAAGCGCCGCCTCAGCGCAATATCCAGCAAAGCGATGGAACGGTCAGCGGTATTCATGGTCCCGTAGATGTCGAGGTTCGCCGGCACTCCGAACGGCTCCTCCGTCTTCTCATCTCCGTTACCTCCGGGCAATTGCACGACCACTCCTCGATCAAGACGCCCCGAGACCCACACGGCGCGCTTGTCGGGCTCGATGAGGGTGATAAGTTCCCCAAATACCTTTGCGATGTTGGCCCGATTGATTTCATCGATGAACAGCGCGTAGCGCTTGCCAGGGTTGGCCTTCGCCTCATCGCAGATCTGCTTGAACACGCCATCCACGAGCTTGAATTGCGTGGAGCCGTCTTCATCGGCTGTCACGGGCCGGATTCCGCGCACGAATTCCTCGTAGCTGAAAGAAGGGTGGAAGGTCACCATGCGGAAGCGGCGAATCGGCTCTCGGGCTGCTGTGGGTCCGGCCTTCAGAAGCGCGGCCAAGGCGGCAGACTCTTCATCCTCTTTCTGCCACCCCGGGAGCAGAGACCAATCGCCCTCATCAGTCTTGGTAAAGATAAACGGTGGACGACGCACGGTGACTCTAACCGCAGCGACAGACTCGGGAGTATGCCCCTGAAGAAAGGCCCAAATCGTCGCTTGAACGTTAGATCGGCCCCGCTGCTTCGCCTTGGCCTGGACCCACCGATGATCTCGAACATCCGGTACTCGCACAGGTCGACCGAGATCCGCCATCGAGGCCGCGATTACGGTTCTCCATGTGTACTGCGCGAGAAGTTCCTGAAGCCATGTTTCATGATCCACGCTGCTAGGGGTATCCACATACCGCTTCTGCAGTTCGATTAATCGAAACGTCTTCCCCGTTCCGGGGGGACCATACAGGATCAAGTTCAGCGGCGCATCTAATGCAGATTGCTCCATTGTGGACGAGCCCTTCAAGTACGCATACCCGAAAGCACTCTGATTCAACAGAGCCGTGGGCTTCACGCCGCGAGCAGGCTCGAACACTTCCAACTTGAGCTCAGGGTCCAGAGTGTCGCATCCGGTGACGAAGAGCCAGGTCTTACAGATCTGCGCATCCTCATCTCCTGCACGGGCCTTGCCCACCAAGTTGGCTTCGGTCACTTCGGGCCAAGGGCTGACGAGGCCCTCATTCCCATGCGAGGTCCTGAACTCACGTACCTTCAATCGGTAAGGGAAACTTCCGCCTCCTCCGTTCACGTATAGGAAGAATTCCCCCTTCTGAAGCTCCGGATGAAACTCTTTTCGAATGGGGAAGCTCCACCACGTTGCCCACCCTCCTTTGGTGGCGATGGAATTCCGGATTCGTTGCGCGTCCGCCTTACTCACTGAGCGCCAAGTACCCAGGAGACAGAGTTTTCCATCGGCAATGGGAGAGGCACTCGGCGCGGACTCGCCCTGTCCCGCGCTGCCGGTCTGGCCGGCCTTGACCTCCTGAACTCGCCCCAGCATCTTCTGAAAGTCCTGCTCGGTGACGAAGAAGGTCTCCTCTTGCTTGGCCTTCCGGATCTGATCGCAGATCTTAGGATGGTCTTTTGTTAGAAAGTCCCGGAAGGACACTTCTGGATCCGTGTTCGAGTACTCGCGATAAAACTTGTCCTTGGCGTCCGGCTGGAACGATCCAAGCGTGTCCATGATCTCCTTGTAAAGGGAGCGGTGCTTTGGATCCGTGATTGATCCGAAGACTACTTCGAGATAGCAGCCCTTAGGATTCCCCGCGTCGTCGAAAGACACGACGAAGCCGATCGTGCGGGTCTTGTTGTTCTGATCATTGGGCTTGAAGGGGCCAAAGAACAAGTAGCCGTCCGTGCCCGTAAACCAGTACCCCTTGCCCAGCCGGTCCTTCCCTTTGAAATCGGAAGTTCGCAGATTGAACCGGAAGTCCGGATTGGTCTTCCGCGCTTCAAGCGCGATCGACAGCAGCTTCTCGTGCCATTCCGGGACACCCATTCTCTTCTCCCCACACTGCTACCCGGCGCGGGATCAGGCTCGGCGAAACATTTCTGCGAGTCCTTTGAGCGTCTTGTTCTCGGCGACCTGGTCGTGAGGAATCAGCACGTAGGTCCAAGGCTTCCCCCCGTGCTTCTTCTCATGCTCGGTTGCATGATGGCACCACGTCGCGGCCGCCTTTGCCTTGGCCAGCACGTCTTTGGCCTCCATTTCCGAGGCCTTCTTGGGCTCGCAGAGGTACTTCGCTGCCTTGGTTTCGACTACGAAATCAGGCTCGTACGAATGGTCGCCTGAGTGATGGATCGGGATGTCCCCCTGAACCGGCTTAAACCACTTCAGCACGTCCAGGTCGTGCTCCAGCATCACCGCGAAGCGCCGCTCGGTGTCGGAGTCGAACTTCTGGACACGGTACAGGCACTTGCCGAACCCAGTGAACAGCATCCGACGAATTTCGAGCTTGTCCTCGACCGGGGCCCGGAAATCTCGCTCCGCCTCCCCATCGCCCGCCGTGTAGGTGTTGGGCCGCAGGGTCGTGAAGCCCTTGCTCACGTGGGCCTCATACGCCGTGGCGCGCTCCTCGTAATGCCCCTGCATCTGGGCGTGGATCAGGCTGACGAGCGACCGTTGATGGTACTGCAGAACGTTGAGGACCTTGTCGCCGTCCTTCAGGTAGCCTTGCAGATGCGCGACGACCTGGCCCGCCAGCCGGTAGAGCAGCTCTGAATGGTCGTCGTAGGAGATGTCGTCGAAGTCCACGAGGCCGCGCACCAGGTAATCTTCAAGCCGCTCCTCCGGCACCACCCCGGTGCCGCTGGTGAGCCGGCTCTGCCTCTGACTTTGGAGATGCTGGATCAGGATCTCGCTCTCCACGGGCTGGAGATTCACGCTGGCGAGGTCGAGCTTGAAGTCGCGGTACCCCCTCTTCACATCCCCCACCGGCTGCAGCGTGATCCTGGGGATGTCGATCGACAGGAGGATGTGGAGGTGGGTGGCCTGTTTCACCACGGCTTCCACGTTCAGCTTCTTGCCTACTCCTTCCAAGTCGGGCTGGGCGGCCGTCACCAGGACTTTGACCCGCTCCACGATCTCCCGCTGGATCTCCGGCTTCGTTAGATCCGAGGACCGGGGCAGCCGCTCAAACTCCCTGCGGATGACGTCCAGCGTGACCCTGGCTGCCTCCTTCTCCTTCTCTGACTCAAAGAGGGTCGGTTGGACGGCAGCCGTACCCGGTGCCGCAGTGCCGGCGATCCTCTGCTCGATCTCCGGAGCGGCCACTACCACCCGCGTCCGCTCCAGTGGGACGGGCACGATGGTCAAGCCGCCCTTGATGATGGATTCGGGCGATTTCGAGTAGTCGACGATCTCCTGAAAGCGATCATGCGCGACGATCGTCAGGCGGTCAACGGCCGGAACTCCGGTGCGTTTGCCGTAGGGCAGACGCAGTCCACGGCCGATCGACTGCTCCACCAGCGTCCTTGAGTTCGCGGCCCGCAAGGGAACGATCGTGTAGAGGTTGGTGACGTCCCATCCTTCCTTGAGCATGTTGACGTGAACTACGATCTCGGTCGGATTGGCGGACTGCTCGACGTGGATCAGCTGATCGACCGTCTCATCCCGCTCCTCCCCCTTGAGGTTGGAGTGGACGGTGATGACCTTGCCCTTGTAGCGGCCATCGAAGAACTTCGGCTCTTCGATGGTCCGGACCAGTTCGTTGGCATGATCCGTGTCCCGGGCGATCACCAGCATGAACGGCTTGACGAGGGGGACGCCGTTCTGCCGCGAGTAGACCTCCAGATGCACCTTCGTGTCCTCGTGCATCCGGATGCCGTCCTCCAGCTTGAGCCGCTCGAGACCCTTCTCGTCGTAATTTCGGGCGTCGAAGTTCGCCCGCGTCGCGACGGCCGGCTCCTTCACAAATCCGTCCTGCATGGCCTGCGACAAGGGGTAGCTGTAGATGACGTTTTTGAACGGCTCTGTGTCGCCGCCCTTCTCGACCTGCGGAGTGGCCGTAAGTTCCAGGCCGAGGATCGGCTTTAAGTCGTTGATCGCGCGCTGGCCCGCCGTTGCTCGATAGCGATGCGACTCGTCCATGAGCAGGACGAGGTCGTCAAGCTTTGAAAGATAGTCGAAGTAGCTTTCCCCGATCAACTCGCGGAGGCGCTTGAACTTGGGCATCCGGTCTCCGCGGACCTCCGCGTTGATCTTTGAGATGTTGAAGATGTTGATGTGGACCTCACGCTCGAACTCAAAGCCCGACAGGAGTCCTGCCTTGCGGACGCCACGGCCGGTCTCGTAGTTGTCGCCCGTGATGATTTCGGGCGGATCGACGGCGAACTCGGCAATTCCCTGGAACACGTACTTCGGCGTGTTGGGGCTGAAGTCCGCGATGAGCTTGTTGTAGATGGTCAGGTTGGGCGCCAGGACGAGGAAGTGACGGATTCCTTCGACCTTATGGAGATAGGCGATGAAGGCGCCCATCAAGCGGGTCTTTCCGACGCCCGTCGCCAGCGCGAAGCACATCGACGGAAATTCACGTTCGAAGTCGGTCACGGTCGGATACTCCGACTTGACCACGGACAATGCCTGAGTAACGTCAGCGCCTTTCTCCAGGGGCAGGATCTCGCAGAGTCGAGCAAGGATCTCCAAGGACGTCCGCTGAGGCGGCCTCAGACTGAGCCGATTGGCGATGCTGTTCACCGCAGGATTCATTTCGAGCCCTCCCGCTCGGGCATGTCGAACAGCATCCCTTGCCCTCGCCGCTCTCCTTTTGTTCGACCCTTCTTCGCCGCACCCGGAGCCAGGTTTACCGGCTCGGGCTCCGCCGGCTTGAGCGGCAGATTCTTGATCTCGAGGCTGTAGTCGTCTCGTCCCCATTCGCAGCGCGTGAGGACCGTCTTGGGTATCTTCTTGATCGTCAGATTCGGAAACTCCTCCAAGTTCTTCACTCGGAAAGCGCTGCAAAGTACAAGGAGGCTTCGATCAGGGCCGACTTCGTCAGAGAGCCGCTGAAGCTGGTCGCGCGTCAGGGTCTGCGTCGTGACATAGATGAAGTCCTTCTCGGTGGAGTGCCCGTGCTGCCAGAATGTCATATCGCTGGGCGCGTACTTGAAGCCTTCGAGCTTGCAGAGGGCCTCCGCCAGCATGGTCGGCTGGTACTTCTTACTAATGACCCAGTTCCCAAACTGATCCCTTTCAAGTAGCGAGGGGGCCAACTTGTAGTACCGGAAACCTCCACCCCCCTTCCACTCAACCTCCTCCGTAATTCCGCCTGGATCCTTGCCGTCTACTACCTTCTTGAGCCGTGGGATTATGTGGGTATGGCAGTGCTCCCCAAGTTCCACCATGATCCAACGGCGCCCCATTTTATGTGCGACTGCACCGGTCGTTCCTGATCCAGCAAATGAATCGAGCACCCATTCCCCGAAGTTGGACGCAATGTGAATGATGCGATGCAACAGGCCCTCGGGCTTGGGCGTTTCAAAGAACGCCTTCTCTCCAAATAACTTTTCCATCTCGCCAGTTGCATGCTGATTGAGCCCGACATCGTCCCAGATAGTCGGAGTACACATCCCGGCCTTCGCTTCCGATAGGAAGAGCTTTCGCATGGGCGTTGTCGCGGTACCTTTGACGCCCCAATACAGTCTCCGATCCTCCTGGAGCCGCTTCATTTCTTCGCGATTGTGCCGCCAACATGTACCTTTCCGCGGCCAGACTTCTTCCTTGGTATATGGATTCCTGACTGGATAGAAGAGGCTTTCCACATACCGCCCGCCTTTCCCGTGCGCAGTTGGGTCGATCTTTCTAAACGGCCCTCTAGGGTCAGGGCCATCGGGTTCAGGGAACACCTTGTACTCGGAGTTCGCCTTATCGGTCCTCGGCATGAGATTGAATGACTCCTCTGCGAGGGTCTTTTTCGAGCTCCCAGGTTTGGTCCGGCCCCAGACGAGAATATGCTCGTGAACAGCGCCAATCTTCCTGTCATTTGGCGGGCCGTCTCGCTTTTTCCAGCTGATATCACCTATGAAACAGTCCCTCCCAAACACTTCATCAGCCATCACTTTGAAATAGTGGGACTCTGAATCATCGAGGCTCACCCAAAGGCTGCCATCAGGGCTCAAGAGCCTCCGCAGCATCTCGACTCGATCTCGAATTAGGCTCAACCACGTTGAATGTTCTACTCCATCGTCATATTGTTCGAACGCAGCTCCGGTGTTATAGGGCGGGTCGATGTAGATGCACTTGATCTTGCCCGTGAATTCTTGCTCTAGAGCCTTCAGCGCGAGTAGGTTGTCGCCGAAGATCAGGCGATTGTCGAAGAGGTCGGCGTCGCCCACTCGAAACGGTGCGTGGTGCGACTTCGCCGGATCCTCGATGAGGATTCGAGGTTCCAGCTTCGGCCGGTTCTCCTTGCCGATCCAGGTCAGCTCGAGCTTCGTCTTCGGATTCAAGGCTGCTTCCCGTCCTTCTTCTGCTTCTGCCAGGTCTCGATGTAAAAGAGCGAGATCGTACTCGCGGAGTGGATCGCCAGTCGAGCTATACGGGCATCCAGACGACGCACCGACTTGCCTCGGCCGTGAGCGTCGCCGGAATGCGTCCTCAACGCCCCGATCCCCCTCGACACATTGGCCAATCCCCCAAGGATCTGCTTGATGTCGGGTTCGAGTTCTTGGCGCCCAGGCGACAATTGAAGACCGTCTTCGATGGCTTTCGCCAGTCCGGCAATGTCCTGCTTCGCTGGATACCCTCCGCCCATCTCATCGAGGATGCACTTGAAGGCGCTCTCGATGGCGGAGCAGGCTGCCGTCACAGCATCCTCCGGATCGGCATCGGCCTGTTCCAGGGCCCGCGCCAGATCCACCTCCACCGAATCGTATCCAGCCGACTTTACCGTGGACTTGAGAGTATCGGTAGCGGGTCCAGCTTGGACTGCAACGAGCTTGTATCTTCCAGCGAGTTCTCGCAACTCCAGGCCGTCCAGGCGGAGATTGGAGTTCAGGCGTTCGACAACGGCAGCAAGCCGCTCAGGCGCTTCCGGATACTCCCGTGGGTCGGCGACCTGCTCGATCAGCTTCCGGATGGCCTGCCGCCCAGACGGCGACTGATTGTTCTGTCGCAAGGCATCACGAACAGCAGGAACTCTGGAGCTGGCTCCAATCCTCAATTCGATCCCGGCCCCACCCAGGAACTGCTCAAGCATGGGCCCTGTCCGATAAACACCGATGGGCTTGGCGCCGCTGGTTCCGCTGCCGCCGGTGACGACCTCCGTGATGGCGGCCAGCGTCGGGACGGAGAGCTCCTCCACAGGCAGAGTCATGGGCCCACCGCAGATTTCTTTAACGCCTCGTTCGGGCGATCCGACTCTGGCGGGGTGACTTGTTTGGCGACTTGTACGTCGACTTGTATGGTCTTCGCAACCGGGACTTGGTGCAGGGACGGCGTCGCCGGGCCGACTTGCACGGAGGCCGGAGCCGACACCCCCGCATTTCGCCACATTGCGATCAAGAGGCATTGGGAACTCACATCAAGCTCCAGCGAATGCGGAAGATCGATTGAAGGGAGAGCTTCTGCTGAAGCTGCCCTTCGATCTTCTGAATCAGGCCGTCGCGTTGGGCATCGATCCGATCCTGGGATTCGAAGAGCTCCCGGCGCTTTCGATTGCGCTCCCCTTCGAGCGCCTTGAGCGACTTCTGGGCCTCCAACTTCTCCTTGAGGCTCTCCACCTGGGTCGACGTCCTACGGGCTTCCCGGATCTGTCGGTCGAGATCCTTGATCTCCCGTTCGAGGCCCTGTTTAACGTCGTCGGACCAGCGATCCAGCTTGAAGACCTCCTCATCGAACAGCTTCCCGTTCCGCTCCTCAACTTTCTTCACCTGGCCATCCACTCCGGTTTTGCGAAGGTCATCTAAGGACGGCGCCTCCCCGGGCTGAGCCTCAAGAACCTTTGCCGGTAGGGACAGAAGCTTGCGGCAGGACTCTTCGTCGAGAACCCGGCCATCATCGCTCCGGGCAGAGAACACGAGGAACTCCTCGATGTCCAGGGACTGCACGTTGAGCTTTGTGAGTTCCAGCCATCCTTTCGACCCCAGAAAGGGCTTCAGGACGCTCACCACCTGCCCGTAGGTGCCGTACTCGAAATGGACGGATGCGGGGTGAAGCACACGCGCCAAGGCATTCTGGATGATCTGCGCCGCAAGCTCCTGATCCTGGCGGTAGAAGATGTCGCCGCTCTTCTCGGTCTCCCGCCAGTCGAAGTGGTACCAGGCTCCGGCGTAACGGAAGCGAGGCTTCCCGACCTCGAACTGCGCCTCCTTGCCAAGCTCCGTTCGCGTGAGCTCCAGAAGCCAGCGCTCGCGCTCCCCGAGGCTCTCGAGCGTCTTGTCCTTGTGCACGCGGAGCCGCGCGCTGACATCTTCGTCGAAGTTCTCGAGGAGGGTCTTCCGGGTCTCCGCCATCCGCGCCTGGATCTGGCCGTCGAGCTCACGCTGGAGGGCGTCGAAGGCCGACTTGATCTCCTCGGAATTCCGGCAGGTTTGGTAGACGCGGGCGATGCGACGCTCGATATCGACCCCGGATTCTAGGGCGCCGAGGACCTCGTCGCTCGATCCGAAAACACCGTCGAAGAGGTTGAACTTCTGCGTCAGGATCTCGAGGACGCGCTGGTCTGCCTCATTGCGCTGATTCAGGAAGTTGACGACCACCACGTCGTGTTTCTGCCCATACCGGTGGCAGCGGCCGATCCGTTGCTCGATGCGCTGGGGGTTCCAGGGGAGATCGTAGTTCACCACCAGGGAGCAGAACTGGAGGTTCACGCCCTCGGCGGCGGCTTCGGTGGCGATCAGGATCGTGCCCTGGTCGCGGAAATGCTCCACGATGGCCGCCTTGATGTCCACAGGGCGCGATCCGGTCACGGACTCCTCGCCCTTATGCCGAATCCTCCAGGCCTCGTAGATCGCCGTCGAGCCGGGGTCGCCGTTAGACGCGTTCATGAGGACCAGTTGGCCCTCGTATCCGTTCCGCGTGAGGAGCTCGAACAGGTACTCCTGGGTGCGACGCGATTCGGTGAAGATGACGGCCTTCTTGGCGGCGCCAAGCGCCGTCGCCTTCTCGAAAGCGATCTTGAGGGCGCCGACCAACGCCTCGCCTTTGGCATTGGACGTGATCTTTTTCGCCTGCTCGACGTAGCCCCTGAGTTCCAGAATCTCCTGCTTCACCAGGTCCGGATTCACGGCGGGAGGAGGGCCGGCGGCCTCCGATTCGGCATCCTGATCCTGCTCCTCAATTTCGTCCTCCAGCGCATCGATGCCTTCCAGGTCTTCCTCGTCGAGCAGCTTGGCGAGGGCGTCGCGACGTTTTTCAAGGCGGGTCGCCATCCGGTTCAGCGTTGCCGCAATCGCGAACGTGGACGACGCCATAAGCTTGCGGAGGACGAGGGTGATGAGGGTCCGCTGGCTGGTGGGAAGAGCAATCAAGATTTCGCGCTGCAAATAGGTCGAGACGGCCTCGTAGAGCGTCTGTTCGGCATCGCTGGGATGGAAGTTCTGGGTAATCGGCTGGCGTCGGGTGAACGGGATGTACTCCACCACCTGCTTGCGGAGGGTCCTGATGCAGATGGGGCGAAGGCGGCGCTTCAGATCCTCGTTGCGGCTCTGGTCGTCCGCCGCGTTCACGAACTGATCGCGGAAGGTGGCCGCATCGCCGAACATGTGTTCGTCGATGACGCTGGCGAGCCCATACAGCTCCAGAAGAGAGTTCTGAAGGGGGGTGGCGGTGAGCAACAGCTTGGGGACCTGGCGGATGGCATCGGCGATGCCCCGCCCCAGCTTGCTGGACTTCTTGTAGACGTTTCGAAGTCGGTGCGCCTCGTCGACGACCACAAGATCCCAGGGCACACGCTGGACCTCCTGCGCACGCGCGAAGGCGAAGTAGTACGAGCAGATGTGGATGTGGTCGGTGTCCTCGAGGGGAGCGAGCTGCCCTCCGTCCTGAAGCTCCTTGTAGGTCCGGGTGTCGAGGACCCTCGTGGGCACGTAGAACTTGCTCTGGATCTCCTGCTGCCACTGCTTCCGTAGGGTGGCTGGAACGATGATGAGCATTCTCCGACGGCGCTCAGCCCACTTCTGGGCGATGACGATGCCGGCCTCGACGGTCTTGCCCAGGCCGACCTCGTCGGCCAGGATGACCCCCTTGGCCAACGGCGAGCGGATAGCGAAGAGGGCGGCGTCGACCTGGTGGGGGTTCAGATCGACGCGGGCTCCGGCGATGGAGCGGGAGAGGGACTCGATGCTGCCCGTCGCGCCGCGCAGCGTCAAAGCATGAGCCCAGTATTGGCTATTGAATGGCGTGCTCAAGGTTGTTCCAGTTCAGCCTCTGTTCCCCATGGAGAATCCCGATGAAGCCAAGCTGCGGGTGTGCACGTGCGCCTCCTCCCAATCCCCGGCCGCACGTCGTTTACCAAGTCTACTCGATGAGGGTTAGAAGGCTAGGAAATCTAGAACCCGCCGGACCGCCTAAAAGAAACTTTCAAAGTAAGAGGACTTCCCTCAAGGTCACACCAGGGCCGGGCACGCCCTGGGTCAGCCGTCATGAAACAGACCGCTTTCCCTTGCCGTGGCCGGCCTTTTCCTCTGGTCGGATGAAGCGGGACTGGACGTCAGAACCGTCCGCGAGGCCTAGTTGGCCTTTGCAGATCCGGCAGTCCTTCGTCTCCACATACGAGATCTCCTGTACCGTGCCCCGAAGAGCATCGTAGTAGAGCTGGTCCGCGGATTTCCGGAAGCCACCGACCACTCCCACTAATTCCATGGTGGCCAGATGCGCAACGACTCCGTTCAAGTTCCCTACCATCGGCTGCGCTACGTCAGCCCCGGTCACGTAGCCGCGCTCGCGCGCGAACCTCTTTCCGTCTTCGTCGGCGAGTTCGTAGTTCAGTTCCCGAATGTTCAAGCGCCCGGCGCAGACGAGACAGTGCTCCCCGGGCCAGAGGACGCTGATCCGTCCCCCCATGTCCGAGATCTTCCCTTCTTTGGAAATCACTCCGGTTCCGCAGTCGAAATACGGGATCAGGTAGGCCGCTGCCAAGGTTGTCATGATTAATCTGGGGAAGTAGGCGTCGACGGCGCCGAAGAGCACGTCGACGACCTTCAACGCCTCGAACGCGCTCCGGCCCTCCAGGCCTGTGGCGACCGCGGTGACCAACGCGTCCGGCAGCCTAGACTCAATGTGATCCTTCGCGAGCAGGACCTTCCGAATTCGCCTCCGGGCGTCGCGGGGGAGGGCGTAGGGGATCCTGTCGAGGTTCACCTCCTTCACGACGTCTCCGTCCACGAGCACGAACTTCCTGACCCCAATGGCCAGAAGCGCTGTGACCAAGTGAGACCCCAGACCCCCGAGACCGACGATCCCGACGGTTAGCTCGGCAATCGCCGACCTCCCCTTTGTCCCGATGGCGCGGTCCAGCCTATCCCACCGGCCGCAGCCCTCCGGGTCGAATGGATCGCCGTCTACCTTCATGGGGATCGTCCGGCCGTCGGGGCCTACAACACGAATGCTGCGGACCGGAATCGGCGAGCCTGCGAACCCCATCCACACACGCGCCTCAGCGCCGGTCCGGCCCCACACCGTCGCTCCATAGATCGGCTGCGTCAAACTTCCGAGCATGTAGGGCACGACCTTGCGGAGGCCCTCTTCGTCGACCGACGAGAAGTGGGGAACGTCCGAGCCCGGGTGCGAGTGCGCCTCGATCAGGACCGCACCTTTCTCCACGGCCCGATTGACCGCCTCGATCAGCGCGCTGGGCTCGGCCTGAATATGCCAGGCCCCACGAGCCGACGGGATTTCCCAGAGGTCGTGGGCCGTCAGGAGGAAACGCTCCGGGCCGTTGGCGACGCCCGCCAGGATAAACGCTGCGCCTTCCCGGTCTCCCTTGTCGAAGAGTATCCCGCGCAGCGAACGGTACTGCGTTCCCGTCATCTTGATTTCAGCTGTTGTCATCACCGGCCCTCCTCGAGACGTTTCCGAATGGAGTTGAAGAAGGTCATCATGTTGTCGCCCCGATCGATGTCCGCGGCGGCCCGCCACTTCTTCGGATGCCAGCTGAATTGCCCCCAGACCTCTCCGAACTGACTGACTTCGGAGTAGTTGGTGAGTCCCTGGCCGTCCCCGAGGCGCAACCCCGGAGAGACGTAGAAGTTGTCCGGGGGGACGTCCGGGTAAGCGGACGAGAGTGGCATCCGGAGCCGCGTGGTCACCTGATTGTAGAGCACCGGGAGCCCATAGTCCGGCACCTCCACCCAGTCCCGCGACGGC
This sequence comes from uncultured Planctomycetales bacterium, assembly GCA_964619955.1. Taxonomy (GTDB): domain Bacteria; phylum Planctomycetota; class MHYJ01; order MHYJ01; family JACPRB01; genus JACQFK01. Next base: position 314,938 of record CAZUJF010000002.1, on the reverse strand, counting down.
GACAGCATGGCCCTCGGGAACTCGAGGAGGAGCTTGGCGAATTCCTGTTCGACTCGTGTCATGGCTTTCTCCTTCCCCTATCCCCGCACGAAATCCGGGACCCGCTTGAACGAGCAGTCCTTGGAGAGCTCGACGACGTAGTCGTTGGCCCGCTCGACCTGACGTCCATCGACGACTTCGGCGATCGCGACGTCGGCCTCCTGCCCCACGATCTCCTTGATCTCAAGCACGGTCACCCGCTCCTTGATGGCGTGGTAGGGCCTTCCCTCGTAGCGGAAGCAGAACTGCCGGCCCTTAGACCCGGCGGGGGTGTCTTCGGAGTGCTTGACCTTGACTTCGCCTTCCATGGCCTTCCTCGGCTTTCTTGCGGGCGACTGGTAGAACGCCGCCATCACCGTCGCCCATGAGCCGGGATGTCGGCGGGAGCAATCGGACCTTCCGGCGGGCGCCCGCGCCGGTTTCGGTCTTCTTGCCTCTCCACCCCTTAAGCGCTACAACCGGCGTGGCGATGCCACATCCTGGGTGGCATCTGACTGGAAATGGGCCGGACCTACGACTCCCACGGGATCGGGCGATCCGGTCGGTAGGCTAGGGTCGAACCGCGCTGGAGCGAGTTTTCCAAGTGAAGCCACATATCATGATTCTGCGACTTCACCTTATCGAGCGCCCTCTCGATACCCATGGAGACCCGCTTGCGGAGTTTCTCGGCATCGTCGTGGGCCCGCCGTAGCCGGCCACCGAGCCCCACTCCTTGAGCGAGTTGCTGATCGATGGCGTCGATGTCATCCCTGATGGCGTTTTGTCTGCCCAAGTCACCATTCTTACGCGCTTCTTCAAGGTCCCCTTCTAGCTCCTTCTTCTCGCCACGGTATTCGCCGATCGCTTGAGCATCGAGCATCTCCCCAGCCGATCCCAGCCCGGCACCACCCCCCCCTGAGCCGCAAGCTTTGGCGAGTTCCACCACGCTGAACTCCTTCCCGGGAGAAGCGAGTAGGACCGAAATGTAAGATAGCCCCACCACGTCATCTAGGAAGAAGGGCTCCTTGCCCCCACCGAAGGACAAGTTCCATTTCTCGCCCTGCCGGCGGAAAACGTAGCCGCCGCCCCCACCGGAAGCGACGTCGGGCCCGAGCTTTCCCAGCACTTCGTCGATCTTCCCCAGCCGTTCGAAGTGGCCACCATCGGTGAGCGCCAGTATGTCGTCGAGCGCGATCAGGACGCTTCCCGACCTTGCGAGTGCTGGCATGATCTTGTCCGCCCATGCCTGCGTCGGAACCAAAACTATCGAAGAGGCGTCCGAACCGACCGCGAAGTCCTGCGCCGACTGCCGTACATCCTCGGCGCTCTGGCGAAGCAGCAGGTAGACGGGCAGATGCCGGTTAAAAGATTGAGTGTAGGAACCGATTCGATAAACGCCAGGGGCTGGCGTCATCGCAAAGGTCTGCCATGAAACGCCGAGCCCCGAGACGATTTCCTTAGCCAAACCGTTCAGGTCGATTTCCAGGAGGGTCACTTCCTGGGGCGTAAGGCGGATCGACTCGCACCTCTTCGGATCGTCCCCACACACAGCCACAATATCGGCTCCGGCGTGTCGGACGACGCGACGAGGGCAGCCGTCACCGCCCGGACTCGGGCACGGGTAGGCCTCGGCGTGGTGGAGCGTCGGGCGAAGAAACTTCGAGGCGCCGTGGTATTCGGCTCCTAGCTGTTCCTTCCAGACTGTCGGAACGGCGGCCGCTCCGGGCACCATTTCTAGCGCACGCCAGAATCTGCTAGGTTTGGGCATCGCTCTCCACGACCGTCCCGACCATGAACCCCCTCCTGGCGAGCCACGTCTCGATAATGGTGGCGTCGCTGTCGCGCGTGTATTCGGCGATGTTGGGCGGCCGAATCGAGATCGACCGCGGGGTCCTTGAGTCCTTGAATTTTACCTGGAAGCCCGCCTTGATGGGGGGAGCCGAAGGCATCTTGCGGTCACGACGCTTCAGAGAGGCAAAGATGTCGGTCGCCTGTCTGATCTCTTTCTCCTTCTCAGGCCCGCCCCAGAAGTAGGCGATCTCTTTCAATTTGATCCACTCGATCCCATCGATGTCCGAGCAGATGAGCGCTGCCTCGCCATCGCGAACGAGGGGCTCGAGGGTGTACTTCTTCGTCCCGGGAAAGTAATCGGGTCGCCCGAAGACATGCAACCCGAACTGTTCGACGTAGAGGTTCTTCTCTCCCTTCGTCCCGGCGTTAACCCGGATTTCATCGAGCGCGGCGTCGTACACCACGATGTCGTGTTTCTGGGGACGGTAATAGACGCTGGATGGCTCTCCCTTATCGATGCTTCCTTCCCGCTTCATCGGCATCCCGTGCCGCACGAGGAACCACACTTCCTCTTCTTTCGGGAAGACGAACACGCGGCAGCCGCGTCCGCGGCGCTTCTCTTCGAACCAATCATCGAGATCGTGCTCGAGGTCGGCCAGCGCCTTCGACGAGGGGACGGGCGCCTTCTCTGGGCTTTTTCCGCTGCCCTTGAAGTAGTCGAACGTCCGCGGGTTCTTGATGAACTGCTCGGCGTGTTTCCGCTCGATGAGTTCCCGGTCTTTAAGCCACACTTGGACTGCCACGTCCGCCGGCGTCGGGTCCGACGACGAGTCCAGTTGGAATCCGTTCCGCCTGATCTCGTCAAGGAGTTCATCCATCCCGGCCGGCGTTGCCATCTCGTGGACGGTATACAGGGAGTCCACCAAGTCCCGGGGCATGTCCTCATCGGGGTCGACGAGGATCTCCGCGAGTTTGGCGTAGTCGAATTCGTCCTCGTCCGAGCCCGGGAACACGAGACCTCGACCCGTCAAATACGAGGAATGGGTCTGGAGAAGCGAAAAGAGGTGTCGCGGCTGGATCGATTTCAGCACGTCGGGTTGCGCGAACCGTCGCGGATTGAACGTTGCCACCGCTGCTGCCACCCCCTAACGGAGAAGGAACTCACGTGCTTGGAGGGGCACATCCGGTACGGCTGCGCGGTAGCCGGTAGGATTCCGGAACTTCGCAGGCAACCTGCCAGGAGGAGGTCGAGCCTCTTACCCCTTCAACTCTCCGTAGTACTGTACACCTGGTGCGCCTACCAAGTGCATAAATGAATGAACTTGCGATGTTCACCCAAGAACTGTGCCACCCCCGGCACGGCCCTAATAGCTGTGACCTATATCGCCATGAGGATTTGCAACTATACCCTGCGCAATCGGGCGCATCGAATTATTGGAGGGATTCATGGAGCGGACTTCAATCTGCGCGGCGTGCGCGTACTACGGGATCGTGCCGGCATCGCTTGCGGTCGATCCTGCGTGCCAGTCGAAGGACGAGGCGGATGCGCTCTGCGCGCAGCACCGCGCGAGAGCCACAGAAGGGTACTGCGTCCTCTGCGGCAGGCGCGAGCCGTGGGTGAGCCCCTGGCCCAAGAGCGACATCGGTGCCTGCGAGCTCTGCTACCGGGTTAGCTACGGCTCCAAGACCGCCGATGAGGTAGCTGCGGAGCTGGCGCGGCATAGGAAGGACGCTGCGTGATTGGAGAGTCGCGGGGCCTTGTCACACCCCCGGTCTCACGTGTGGAACATCCCGTACTGCGTGATCGCAGAAGGCCCCGCGACCACTCCTAGGTAGCACGCGCGTTCAAATATTCCTAGCCAATAGTATTTCCCTCAGTGTCCGCCGTCACCCATGCAACCCGACATTCCTCATTGGGCAGGTTGTCGTTAGAATGGTGGGGCGCCCCGAGAACTGGGCGCCGTTCATGAGCAAGTTTCTTCCAGGCGTCCTTCTTGCACTCGCCCTTTCGCCTCGGCTTGAAGCCGACGACGAGAAGTTGAGCAAGCGCGTCGACCAGCTCACGTCCCAGCTCGTTAAGAATCTCGAGGACCTCGCCAAGAAGTACGATGGCCTCGGCGACCCGGAGGCGGCCCACTTCCTGGCGAGCTGCGCCGTCGGCTTTGGGAGCAAGGATGCGAAGGTCGCCGGGATCAAGGGCATGCGCGAGGTAGACGTCTTCGTCGGCAAGCTCCGCGGCGGAGAGCAACTCGCTGACGCAAACCCCATCGACACCGCGCTCCGGGGAATCGCCTTTGACTCCAAAAAACTCCTCGATTCACTCCTTCCGCAACTCATGAAGGATGAGCTATCGGCCAACGCGAAGAAACTTGTCCACGATCTCGTTCCCAAATACGAGATCGCCCGTGGTGCGGAGGAGTACATCCAGGCCACCCAGCGCTTCAACAAGCTGCGCCGCGCCATGGGCCTTCGCGCGATCCTCTGGGACTTCGAGAAGTCCCGCCAGCTCATCCTCGCCTGCTGGTACATGGGGGAGACCGACGATTACCGGAGCGAGGTAAAGTCGGATACGTCGTCACCGATGTACTCGGAGGGAGTCGAGCTGGCCAAACAGCAATGTGCTCGCCCCCTTTATTGCAAGCTCCAGGAGTTTCCCGACACGCTTCGTCCCTACGCCTTGATTCGGCAAGACCTGCTAAACCCCGATGCGCGACAGCTTTGGCTGGCCCATTGGGCGGGGGGGAAGAAGGTCAACCCAATGACCGCGTACGCCATTCCACATGTACCCTTCCGCACAGACATCCCCACGCCTTCCGAGAGATACTCAAGAGAAACGGTTGTCGAGAAGTGGCCGGGATGGAAGGACACCGAGGATACGATCGTGGTCGGCGGGGTAAAAGCCCCATTGGTCCGCTACCCGTATGACGCAGAGGCTGACGCGCCATCAACATTTTCGAATGGCAAAGGGGCAATGGAGTACGGCTGGGACAAGTCTGAACTCGACTTCCTGACTAAGGCCGGCGTTCCCATCATGCTGAGAATCTTCACCCGAGGCCAGGCCTCTGATGTAAACGTGGCGCTCAGTACAGGCTCCGGGAAGACGATTCCAACCCGCATCTACCTTAGCGGAGACAGCCGCGTTTCCCTCAGGGGAGATTGGATTACGGTCCTGGCTCTCCCGGAGACCCAATTGGAACTAGGTGTCGCCCATACTGTGAGGATCACCTGCAAGGCGAACGACACTCCGGTCGAGCGATCCTGGTCCTTCAAGACCCGTTCTAAGTAGGAGTGCTTTGTCCCGCTCTCCTCAGAACGAAATCGCCACCATCGTCATCTCGATCCTTGGCTCCCAGCGCTTGTAGTCGTAAGGGTCCAGGTTGGACGAGTGGTCCAGGAATGCGATCGTGATGCTCGGAGCATAGCCGATCAGCTTCTCCAGTTCGCGTACCGTCACCGTAAGAGCGAAGCGCCAGATCCGGTCATTCCGCTTCTCGGTAAATCCGACCACGCTGTTGGGGTGGTCGTACTCCGCCCGCGTGTACGACACCAAGGGCGAGAAGACGCAGCCGAGGTACTCGGCCGTCGTCAGGGCCAAGCCCGCCACCCAGTCGCGGTGATCGTAATCGTCTCCATCGGCATCGTACTCGGCGAATCCGAAGTGGGGAGCGAAGCTCCAGCCGCCTCCGAGATCGAGACCAAAGACGAGGCCCGCGCGCAGGATGACGCCGTCACGATCCTGTACCGGAGGAATGCCGGTCGTGTAGTAGTCCGCATCCGTCCAATCGCCCCACAACCTGGCCTGCATCGCTGGTGAAAAGTGGAGGAGAAAGGCTGGCGCCACGGTCCGAGTCGTCCGTAAATGTCCTTCCCCATCGCTGAAGGCCTCGCCCCAGGCTGCCCTCACCTCGAGGTCGGCCCATTCGAGGAAGGGTTGCCGACCAACGGCCGAGATCACGTTGTCGGTATAGTTCAGGTCCTGATCCTCCGCGTAGGCCCTCAGTTGATTGCGGTACTCGAGGGCCAGGATCTGGGTATCGCTGCGGTGGAGGAAGTATTTCACCCCGAGAACCAAGCCGTAGTAGAGGCTCTGCTCCTCCGCAGTTCCGCTAATGAGCGGGGCGTCCTTCTCAAGGCCGAAGATGTTGGAATCGTATCCTAGCTGGGGTGTTACCGCGAGTTGGAAGGCCGGTTCCGCCTTGTTCACGCTTTTCCACCGCTCCGCAAAGCGAAACCGGCGCTCGTCGTCAGGAGGAAGCAAGCGCTCCGCCTCCTGGTAATCACGCTCGGCGTCCTGGTCTTGTTTCAGCGATCGCCGACTGAGCGCGCGTTCGAGGTAGAGCTCCGGGACGCGAAGGCCCAGGCGGTGGGACGTGTCGAGGGCGATCACCGCCTCCTCGTGCCGATCGAGGCGCCGCAGAGACGCGCCACGCCAGAAATGGAGTTCCGCCAGGGTCAACCCTCCATCCACGTCGCCCGCAATTCTGAAAATCGCCTGATCGGCCAGCAGAACCGCTTCCTTGTTGCGGCCGGACGTATAAGCCGTCCGAACCGTTTCCAGGGAAGTTTCCCCGGACCTGGTGGAGTCGAGGTGGACCTGAGCAGATGCGGCTTGATGCCAGCCGGTCACAAGAGCGACGACGCATGAGGCCGCAAAGAGGCCCCGCTGCCGTTTGAAGGAGGCGGAAGTCATCGGGCGATCCTCCTGATGAGCGCCTGGAGCAGGGTCAACCCGAGGATGAATTCTATTCCGAGAGCCCCACAGCCGGGGGGAATCGGAGGCACCCCTCCGCCACCCCCAGCCCCACCCCCGCCCCCGCCGGGCAACCCAGGGACGCCCCCAAGGAGGCCTTCCAAGAAGAATGGCAGGTTCAATTCCGTATCCGCGTTCGACATGCTGTTCGCCACAGAGTTCTGATTGGCCGCCTGATAGATCTCGGCGATGGTTGGCGCAGGACCCGCAAGAACCAGCGCGAGCGTCGCCGGGTCATACTGAAGGAATCCGAGATTGAGCGGCCCCGCGATTCCCAGTGCATCCAAGATCATGTCGACCTGGACGATTGTGTTCGGATCGTTCGCCCCCAGTGGATGCGTTGGCGTGTTTGTGACCGAGGTGGTGACCCCGCTGATCGTCGCCATCGAAGGTCCGTTCGGGACTATCGGGACAATGGCAACGGTGCTCGCACCCCCGCTCCCAACCCCCGGACCAACGCCGGGACCCGTGTAGGGCGGACCACCTCCAGCGGGCCCGCCACCAGGCTTGCCGATACCTGGTTCCGGCGCTTTCTTGCACGGTCCAAAAGATGCGGAGACAGTGCACCAGACGTGGGTCATGCCAAAGCCCGCCTGGGCCCAATATGAAATGCGGACCTGGCCAATCGGGCTGGTTTCATCGCAGGGCGCCCAACCGTTGTGCAAGCCGAACCACGAGTAGTCCGCGGCGCCCGGGAAGAGTTGCATGACGGCGCTCATGGCGGCGTTCATGTTCCAGGGATGCACGCCGCACTTGCACTCGCCGCTGGCGCGGTCCTGCCCGCAGCCCTTGGGGCTGGGAGGGCAAGGGAACTCCAGCGTGATCTTGCCTCCATTGTCATCCTTGCAGTGACTGTTTCCCGGACAGGCCTGGCCGCACTGACCCTTGCACTTGTGCTTGCTCGGGCAGCCAGGCGAAGGCATTCCCGGCGCAGGACCGGGGCCGCAGCCGCAATTGTTGTTGTTGCCACCTCCACCGCCGCCCCCGGGCGTCATGTTTGGATTCTGCCCGCCGGGGACGGTGCCATCTCCCGGCGGCGGCGTAATCGGCGGGGGAATGACTGGCGGTGGGTCGACCGGCGGAGGCGTCGCATTCGGAGAGCCGGGACCGCCCGAGAATCCCCTGAGGAAGGAGTCGCCAGAGGTCTTCCCGCGTCCCTCACCCATGAACGAGAGAAAGTCGTAGTGGGACGCATATCGCGGGGCGACCACCCGGGCATGAATCTTTCCCGGGCCTCCCTTGGGCTCAAGCGACACCGCCGATGTTCCCAGCGGCTTCTCCGGAGTGTAGGCACCGCCGTGGAGACGCCAGGGCTGAACGAAGCGGTGGACCAAGGCGGAATTGATCGGGAAGCGAGAAGGATCCTGGTCGGCAAAACTCGCGACGAAGGAGCCCTTCCCCGTCGTGGCGGTCACGTCCTGATTCTCGATCCGGAAGGCCGTCTCCTTGCCGCGCCCGGTGGGGTACTGAACCGCGAAGACGAGCCGGAGCGCGTCCTTGGGCCGCACTCCCGAGTACTTGGCTTCAATCCTTGCCGACGTGGCCGGAGGCTGCTCGGGCAGCGTGAAATCCACGCGCGCCGGCGACCCGAAGGAGATCAACTCCTTCCCCGGGGTCCGAAACGAGAAGGGCAAGTCGCCCGCACCCACAGAGCGCAGGGCGGATCCGGGGAGATGCCAGGTGCCCGCCCGTTGCCACGGCAGGTCCCCCTTCCCACGGAGGACGTCGACCACGAGGCGGGGCGGAATGTAGGCATCCTCCTTCTTCAGGTGGATGTACGGGTCTTCCTTGATCAGCGCGCTCAGCTTCTTCCCGGGATCCACCCACGTGAGGAGCATGTCCCTCCGGTTGAAGGACTGGACGAAGAGGGAGAGATTGCCCAGATTCGTCTCGACGACGTACCGGAACGGCTGGAGCGACATCACGACCTCGCTCTGATCCGCGGGGACGAGTCGGAACGCCATGGCATATGGCGGGGTGAGTGCCTCTTCATCACGACCGGCGCCGCCTTTTGAGGCGGCTTCCTCGTGCTTGGAGAACCGATAGGCGGAGGAGACCACGATCAGTTCTTCCGGCTGGTCGAAGCGGGATAGATCAAGGTCGATCAGTCCCGCGTCGTTCTGCCGCGCCACATAGTCGAGCACATCGGCGCCCACCCGGTGAATGAGATGGACATGGTAGCTCTCGATGGAGGGACCGCGCGGAGGCGTCACCCGGATCTTCGAGTCCTCGCGGTCGAAGAAGAGGACCCCGTCGGGGAGGTCCCGGAGCGACTTCGCGAGTTCGCTCAGGCAGCGCTCGGCACGATGGTCTCCCTCCAGGAAGACCGATTCCACGAGCACGCCCCCGGGCCCTCTGGGTGTGGCGCCCTCGGGAATTCCGCTGCACGAGGCCACGAGGGCAAGAGCGAGATATGCCCAGGGCCGCCAATGTCCGGACGAACAGTTAGCCCGCATCTCTATCTCCTTCTGGCTAGCGACGTTCTTCGTTCTCTTCGGGGGACTTTCTGGCTTTCACCGACTTGAGCCACGCCTTCCCGTGGGTCACTCCGATCGAGATCTGGCTCGGGATGGCAGCATCCGCTTGGGAGACCCCAAGGACATGCTCACCGTCGACGAACACATGGAGATGGCCCTCAAGGGGCAGGAGTGCGATGACTCGTTCACCATCCGATTTTGACTTGGGCGGGAGGGTCGCCTTAGCGACCTCAGGGTCGGCGGCGCCCGGCTGCAGTCGGGTCCGATGGAGCGCGCAGGTGGCGTCGTCGAACCTGAGATAGTTCGACGACCCTTCGCGGCTCCGGACGAGGAACCGCCAGTGCGATGCGGCCGGGGCGACCTTCGCCGCCTCGAAGGCGACCCTGAGAATGACCCCTTCCGGGGCACGCTTCGATCCGCGGCCCATGACCAGCCGCCGCTCGACTCCGTCGGCCTGGAGAATGCTCCCCTGTCCTTCGGGATCGAGGTCCCAGAACTTCGTTCGCTCTTTGACCGACTTCTCGTCCGGGAACAAGCCCCAGCTGAACCCGAACCACCCGGTCCGGGCGAGCAATTCGTCGTGGGCGTCCCCAAGCTCGGCCTCAAATCGCCCGAGGAGCACCCCAGCCGCGGCAGGGAAAGCCGCCGTTCCCTTTGCAAGAGCAAGCACGGGGGCGTATTCAAGCTTCGCGAGGAACCGCAGCGCCGAGGCCTCGCGCTCCGCGGACTCAAAATCACCTTTCGTGTGGCTGAACAGCCTGAGGATCTCTTCCTTCCTTTCAGCGAGCATCGCTGCGAGAGCTGCGACCCGCGCGGGCAGGACTTCCGCCTCGGGGGAATCATTCTTCGTCCCGGGAGCCTGGCGTACGACGAGCACCGCCCTCCTTGCGGTCGCTTCCACCTCGAGCCGCGCGAGCCTCACGACGACGGGCAGCCAGAAGAGGAAGTCGTCGCGAACAATCCCGAGATCCACGATCTCGCGGAAGGAGGAGTCGATGCCGCCGGAAAGAGCCAGGAGGGCGAGTTGCGCGGGACCCGGGGCGGTCGCTCCGCGAAAACCCTCGGCCGCGATCTCGGCGAACGGGACCCGCACGCGATCGCCTTCCGCGGATGCGAGGAGGATCGATTCCTTCTCGATCGCCTCGACGCGTCCAGATTTCGCCGTTCCGTCCGAAAGGACGATCGACACCTTCTCCTTAGATAGCCGTAGCTCCTCGAGCCGCGCAAGGAGGGCCCCCTGGGCGAGGTCGACCAAACGGGCAGCCGCCCGGATCTGGCCGGCCATGTACTCCTTCCCGGGGGACGGCTGGGCGTCACGAGCAAGCCCGAGGCGGTCCCGCTCAAAGTCGAGGAGGGCCTTCTCGATCGGCCGGTAGTCCTTGGCGAGGAGGGCGGGCCGCTGTTGCGAGAAGAGGTCGAGGACTTCCCCGACGAAGAAGACTTCCTCCTCGGAGAGAGCGTAGCCAACCACCTTCTCGCGAAGGGGCGATGCCGGGGGTTTCGTGGCCGGAGCAAGCTCGCGGACGGAAGTCTTCGCAAGCGGAGCCGGGGCCGGCTTATCGCTGGGCAAGGAAGGAAACTCTTTCGGAGCAGGCGCCAAGTCCTTAGCGGGTCCCGGCCCACTCTCCACCTTGGGGGGCGGTGCAGGGCGAGGCGAGGGTTTTCCCCACGCGCCGGGCCCAGCACTCAAGGGAGCGTCCTTGGGGGTGAAGGGGAAATACCGGGCCGCCGCGGCGGTGCCGAGCAGGGCGAGCAACGTGCCCAGGAGCACGGCCGCCGTCCGCCTCCCCGATCGGCGATGGGCGGTTGGGGAGCTTGGCATGCCCTCCGCATCCGCCGGGTGGGCGCCCAGCGACACCCCAGGCTCGATTTCCTTGTAGTTAAGAAGGGCATTCCGGAAGGATGCGTAATCCTGCCAGCGCTCAGCCCGATCCTTCCGGAGGGCGCGGGCGATCGCCTGCCAGAGCCCCGGCGGAAATCCAGATTCGATCGCGTGGAGAGGGACGGGGTCGGCCATCATCACGTTCTTCACCGTGCAGACGAAGTCCCGACCGGTGAAGGGCGGCTCGCCGGTCGCGAGCGCGTAGAGGAGGACCCCGAGCGACCAGATGTCGCTCCGGACGTCGAGCTTCTCCTCCTGGTTGAGCTGCTCGGGGGACATGTAGGCCGGAGTGCCCAGGACTTCGCCCTTCTCGGTGAAGCGGGTCTGCCGGAGGTTCCGAACGAGGAGGGCCAGGCCGAAGTCGATGATCTTGACCTTGCCGCCGTCCGTCAGCATCACGTTCCCGGGTTTCAAATCCCGGTGGATGTATCCCTCGTGGGCCGCTGCTTCGAGCGCCTCGATGAGCTGGACGCCGACCGATGCGATGCGGTCGGGCGTGAACTTCCCGTCCTTGGCGAGGGCCTCTTCGAGGGTCCACCCCTCGACATACTCCATGATGAGGTAAAGGGCGCCATCGGCCTCGCGAAGGTCGTAGACCTGGGCGATCCCGGGATGCTGGAGCCGGGACTGGGCTTTCGCCTCGTGGATGAACCGATCCTTGGTGGCAGCGTCCGCTCCCCAGTCCCGGATGCGCTTGACGGCGACCTTGCGCCCGAGGTGCTTCTGAAGGCCAAGGAAGATCTCTCCCATGCCGCCCGCGCCGATCCGGCGCTCGATCTCGATCTGGGGATCGACGTTTCTCGGGAGGCCTGAATCCCCGTCCCTCGGTCCGGGCGGAGGGGCATGAAGAGGCGCTTTCGCATCGGCGCTGGAAACCGCAGGCGGCGCATCGCCGGCGAGGAGTGTCGTGATCTCGCCCGTTTCGCCCTTTTCCGGGAATCGGCCGAAATCCGTCGTGGTGGCAGGCAGTGGCGAAGCGGCAGGAGGCGTCTCGGACGGAGGGCCGCCCTCACCCCCACTCCGGGGCGCGCGCTCTTCTGGGACCGGAGACAGTTCGCTCACGATTTCGCCCGCTCGAAGGCCTCCGGGAAGGAGACCTTGAAGCGGGCCTCGAGGAGGTCGTAGCCGCGGCGAAGGAGGAGCTCGAGCGTCTCTGCACCGAACTCGGCGGCGAGGGATTCTCGACTCACCCCCTGGAAATGGAGTCGGTCGATCGCGGTTCGCACGCGCTCGGTGATGCGGGGCAGCGCGTCGCGTATGGCGTCAAAAGTCGGCCAGGCCTGCTCTTGAGACTTGGAGGCCCAAGCTGCCCTCAGTTCGTTGAGACGCAAAACGAGAGAAGGTGAATGAGTGACCAGGTTGGCCATGAGCTGATTGACGGCCCGGAAGTAGGCCTTTCGGGCCGACGCTTCGGACAGCCCGAATTCCTGGGCGATCTCCTCATGCGGTCGCCCTTCGAGGCGCAATCGGATCATTCGAGCGCCCTCTTCGGTCATTGAGGCGAGGGCTCCTTCCAGTCGTGCGTCAAGGAGGGCCTCGCTCTCACGGACCTGGGCTTGCTTGGCCGGGCTCTTGGCGCTCTGGTCGACGATCGTCTCGCGGTGGTCGACAACATCCTCGTGGTCCCGATCCCAGTACCGGCGTCGGTCGATGAAGCGACGCCGAAGAAGGTACTTGATGTGCTCTGCCGCGCTCGCTGGGGCCTTGCGATACTTCTCCTTGACGACGTCTTCGACCAACTTGGCGAGCGAGTCGTCTATGACTTCCTTGACGGTGACCTCGCTCGCCTTGCCGTAGCTGTGGACCTGGATCGCGAGATCGGTGAAGTGGTCTTCGTAGAGCAGTTCGAAGAAGGTGTCCAGGGCGTTCCGGTCGCGCTCTTCGATGTAGACGCGGAGAAGCGTCGTTAAGACCCCCGGCCCCTCGCCTTCCTTGTTCGAGCGAAGGAACCGCCTTCCGGGAAGCTGTGCCATATCGGCCTCGCTCCTCTTCCACCCCTGCCTCTTCCCGGTCGCCGCGAGTACCCATGGTGCCCCATAATGGGGGCTGTCATGGGCCTGCGTATTCTTGACCGGGAGTTCTAAAAGATCAATGATCTGATCATCTGCGCGAGCCCTGGGCCAACTGGCCTGCGAGCGCGCCCGCCTTGCCCGCCGCCGAGACGCCCGTAACGAGGGTGCCGACCGCGGGTCCGGCTCCGGTGCCGGACCCCGTGAAGGCCGAGATCGTGAGCATCCCCGCCTGCGAGACGAGATTCATGATCATGAAGGAGAGGACCGGGACAAGCACGTACATGGCGGCGACGGAGGCGAACATCGCGGCCGAGCCGCCCGTTCCTTCGGCTCCCAACGGATCATCAGGAGGAAGGTTCAGACGATAGATGTTGAAGGAGGAAAGGAAGGTCCAGAAGATCGGCCAGATCTTGATCGAGGTCCAAAGCTTGAGAAAGTTGAGGACCGCCGTCCAGGAGCCCGGCCAAAGCGACCAGAGCCCGGCGATGGGGAACGCCATCAGGATCACGGCCTGGAGAAGTCCATACAAGTAGGGGGCGAAGAGCGTCAGCCGATAGTAGAGCGTCGGCCCCAGGGTCTCATGGCTCGATCCTTCCCAAAACGAGGAGACGAGCCCAAGGAGGCCGGAAACCCCCTGCGCGACCGAACCGTACTTCGCGGTGCCCATGTACTGCTGGTCCCAGCTCGAGTAGTCCGGCACGGCGTTCTTCAGGAGGGCCATCTCGCCTCTGGATCCTCCGCCGAAGGTCTCGTTGTAGATGAGCCGCGTCAGATAACTCTCGACGAGGTCCGGGTTCTTTCCGCCGACCAGGCCCACGCCCGCCCGAAGGGCCTCGGAGTGAACGTCATTCGAGATGACGTGCTGGCGAAGGCCGGTGGCGAGGGAGCCCCTCATCGCGGCGCAGGGAATCCAATCCTGCGCCATCGGCATCTCAAGGCCCTGGTAGAGGGAGTCGGTAGGCTCCCGAAGCGGGAGCGGTCGATCGGAGCCCCCGTCTTCTCCGCCCACCGGGGTCCCCCGTGCCGCCTGGGCCGGCCAGTAGCAGTAGCGAAGGAACGTGTGGAAGCGCTCGGAGAGCTGGGGATCGAGAATCGAGGCCTGCTTCAGGCTCGCGACGACCGCCTGCCAGCGAAATAGCGTGTAGCCCACGTCATTCTCGAGGCCGCCCACGAACTGGCGGACGAGACCGTCCGTCAACCGGTGCGACACCCCGATGATCCGGGGGACACGGACTTGGAACGTCTCCTGGCCGGTGCTTTGGCCGCTCTTCTTTCCGGCCCACTCGATCTGTGTGGTGTCGACCTGATCCCACAGCCGGTTGTAGACCGTGTTCTTCGGCCTCACCGTGACGGTCACTGGAGAAACGAGGAAGAGCATGAAGGCGAGGTACACCGGGTACGCCACGAGGTCGAAGTAGGACTCCTTCTTCTGAGATAGGTAGAAGAGCCGCAGGATCGCCGCGGCGATCAGGATGCCCACGAAGAGCCGGCTCCAGAGAAGCGTATCCGCGAAGCGCTCGGCAAGAACGAGCCCCGTCCACTCGTAGAGAGTGTCGATCGGAGTTATGCCGCCGTCGAAGTCCATCTAGGCGGCCCTCCGGGGGTCGGAGATGTGTGAGGCGCCTGCGAGTTCCCGAATCGCGGCGAGCATGGGCGAAACCTCGCCCGCAATCCGCTTCCGCTCCGCCTCCGCGTAGAGCTTCGAGTTCTCTGCCGCATCGCTTGTGGCGAGGAGATAGAAGTAGGGGTCGGGGATGAGCCGCGCGACACCCGCCGATTCGTCGCCCATCGAGAGGAACATCTCGCTGTACTTCCCCTTCACGGTCCGAAGGCTTCCGATCGCCTTCTTCTTCTCGGGGGAGAGCGAGAGGTGCTTCTCCATGGCGAGGAGGGTCTCGGGCGTCTGCCGCAGAAACACGCGGTTGGGGGCATTCGCGAGGATGGCCGCCCCCGCGCGTCCGTCGAAGTCGGCAACCTGCTGGGTCACCATGACGGCCGATGTCCCGAGCTTCCGGTAGGTCTTGAGCGCGTTCACGATGAAGCGCGAGGTCGCCGGGCTTTCGAGGAGCGTCCAGGCCTCGTCGAGGACGAGGTACTTCCGGAGCCCCAGGTTCTCAGGCCGCGCGCAGAAGTCCGCCACGTTGTAAAGGATCGCCATCAGGATGACGGGGGCGATCTCCTTCCGGAGCGCGATCTCGCCCAACTCAAAGACCGTGAAGCCCCGGCTGAAGTCGACCTCGCTCGGTCCGTCGAAGAACCCGGCGTAGGCGCCCTGCCCAACGAAGGGTTTCAGCGACAGCGTGAGGCGGTCGAGGTCGCGCCGGAGCGATCCGGGGCCGGTTTTCGCTTCCTCAAGGAGCGCCTGGTAGACGTCGGACACGAACACCTCGCCCGTGCGCTTTCGCTCGACGGCCTTCAGGACTGCGTTCTCAAGGACGGTCCGCTCCTCCTTCCGGACGGGTTCCTCCCCCTGAGCGCACATCTCCGAGAGGATGTCCTTCACGAAGAGGAGCCGCTCCTTGTCGAAGGCCTCCGCCCTCCCGATGGGGTTGATCCGGAGCGGCCGGTCGGGGTCGAAGGTGATGTACTGGCCCCCGAGGACGTCCGAGAGCTTCCGGTAGGAGTTGCCGCGGTCGAGGATGAAGACGGGCGAACCCTTCTTCCGGACAGACGCGGCGAAGTAGTTCGTGAAGAAGCTTTTCCCCGCGCCTGAAGTCCCCGTCACGATCCCGTGAGGGGCGACCTGCGAATCGAAAAACGAGAACGAGATGGGCTCTCCGCGCCGGTTCTGCAGCAGGATCTCCGGCGTCGGCGTTCCCCGGTAGGGTCCGTAGATCGGCAGGAGATCCGCGAGGTTGGTCGACACGATGGAACGCGAGCGCTTGAGCGCGCGATCGTAGGCGGGGTCGTACGACAAGGGGAGCGACTGGAGGAAGAGGGAAAGGGCGAGCGCGTCTTCCTCCACGACGTCGAGACCCAGATCCTGGAGGAGCCGCTTGGCCGACGAACTCCGCACCGCGGCCTCTTCCGGCTTTTCTCCGGAGACCACGACGTGGAGGCGGGCCCGGAGAAGCCGGCGACCGGCCAGGAGCTCGCCGAGAGCCCCGTTCGCATCTTCCTCGATCGCGGCGATGTTCACCTTCTTCCGCGTGCGGAGCTGGTTCCACGCGAAGGCGTACTTCTTCTCGAGCGAGCGCTTCGCCTCGTAGTCGTCCAGGATCTCGATGTCGTAGAGGAGAAGGCAGTCGGGGAGGACGTCGAGGATCGAAGGGGTGCCGTCCCGCGAACGCGAAACGAGGCCCGGAAGCGTTTCGAGGGGCAGTTCGACCATGGATAGGACCCGGACGGACGTGCCGTCGAGCGTGATCTGGCCGCTCTCCGCGTTGAAGGAGGCCCCACTTCGGACCACCTGGTGGCGCAGGGGCTCATCCTCCCGGAAAGGCCGGACCGGGACGCTCGCGCGGCGCCGGGGATTGAGCAGGGTGTAGAGCACCTCCTTCAGCTTCCCGCCGTCCAGGCGCGAGCACGGTACCTGCATCTGGGAGAAAAAGCCTTCGATCGTCGAGCCGGTCTCCAGCAGCCGCTCCTTCTCCCGGCCGTAGGCCTCGATCGTCGTCTTGGGCGACGGGGAAAGACCCGGGAAGATCCTCACCGTCAGGTAGAGTTTGAGGCGCCTGGCATGAAAGGGACGCCCCTCGTCCTCGATCGACATCCCAGAGAGGATCCGCGCATGGGAGGACACGAGTTCCGCCGCCGCCCGCTCGCCCGGGGAGACATCCTCCGCGACCTCGCTGGTCCATGGACGAAGCTCGGAAGTCATCTCCCGGTCCGAGAGCACGATGAACTGGACGGCCGCCCCCGAGGGGACGTGCTTGAAGAGTTCCGCGAACCGCGAGGAGAGGGCCTCAAGGTCGGAAGGACTCCGAGTTTCGGCATCGATCATCCCCACCTGCCAGGCGAGGCCGAGCGAGCCGTCGCGGCCGAGGAAGACGCTTCCTTCCGGATCGAAGGAATCGTGGGGAAGCCCTGCGGCGAGCGACGCACGATCGCGCTTCTGGAGCACTGACCACGGAAAGACCATCCGCTATTCCTTCACTCGATAGGGGATGACGAATTCGGAAAGTTTCCCGACACCGACCGATCGGCGCGCTGATTCCAGATCTTCGGGTGTCGCTTCAGCGTCGGGGAGTGGATCGCGCTCCGCGAGATCCTCCACGTACCAGCCGCCGTCGGTCAGGTTCTCGAGGATCCACTGCCCCCCGAGCAGGATTCCCTGCGCGGTGTCGGTCCGCGGATGGGCCCAGACCGCGAACTGCCGGGGCGGGTTCCAGGCCGGGAACTCGCGCTTCGGGACCAGGGGGTCGTTCGTCGCAAGGAGCTTCGGTCCCGTGCGGTAGGCCGGTTCGGGCGCCGAACCAGGCCCCGACTGGCACGCAGCCAGGGCGCTACCGATGAAGATCAAGGTCGCGGAAAGGATGCTCTTCGCCATCTTTGGCCTCCTGGGGATCGAAACCTTCGAGTGTGACGCCTTCGAGGAAGACGACCTTGACGCGCTTCTCCGCGGGGGTCCAGACCGCCGGGCGGAGCTCGCGCATGCGCTCCGCCAGGATGTCCCCGACTTTCGAAGATGTGCCGGCGCCGGCCTTGAGGCCCGCGTACTTGAGAGGATCGCCCGTTACGACGCTCGTCGATCCCCCGTAGGGCGTGACCGAGCGAGTCGTCTCGCGTTCGGCGAGCGCGCTCGTGAATCCTGCCACTCCGTCGGTGACGATGGCGAGGGGGACCTGGTCCTCAAGGCGGTAGAGGTAAGTCCCGGGAATCCCCTCCATCCCGTCTTCGCCGACGACGTACCCCCGGACCGGCACCTCGATCGACTGTCCGCCCTGCTTCACGTAGGAGAAGCTGACGAGTTCGACGGTGACCCGGGTCGCGTTCGCGTCCCCCGCCGCCTTCCCGATGAGGATCGCATCCCGAAGCGGAACGCGCGACTTCGAGGGGCCGAGGATCGCCGCGTCGAGACGGAGGCGGATGGGCGAGGGTTCCCCGCCGGTCGGGGCGAAGACGCCGTTGAGCACCGTGGCTTCCCCGGCCGAGGCGGTCGGAATCCGAAGTGCCCGCCGGGGTGCGGATGGCCCCTCGGAGCCCGCGAACGTGAGAAGGCGGACGCCCTTCTCGGTCGCCTCGGCCTTGGAGGTGGCTTGAGTGGACGCGATTTCGAGCCGAGGCGATGCGAGGCCCTGGACCAGGCGGGCGATCTCCTCGAGACGCGAGAGTTGGGCTCCCTGGGCCTCAGCCGACTTCGCGAGCTCGGATTTCAGTTGGTCGAAATCCTTGCGCAGGCCGCTCACGTCCTGTTCGAGCGTGCTTACGCGATGCCCCTGGCTCGCGACCGAGGTCTTGTACTCCTGCCCGATCGTAAGATCGTCGAACCCGAGAGAGGCGCCGCCGCCATCGCGGCCGGACACGCGCGCGTCCCGATGGGGCTCTTTCGCAGCCGCGGCGTCGTCTCCCGTGGGCCCGCAGCTGCGGCCCAGGATGAAAAGGACGCCGATCCCTCCCCCGGAGAGGAGGAGAAGACGCAGAAGGCGCGAACGCTGACTTCTGGCCGATTCCGGTGACGAGTTCTCCATGGTCGATCCTCCCTAGCTCGCGCGACGAAGACGCTGGTAGATCAGGGGCAACTTCTGGGCCCGCTGCATGGCGGACAGTTGGTCTGCCACATCGCGCTCCGCCTTGATAAGGGCCATCCTGGCGGCATTCCACGCCTCCTGCGCCATGGGGTGATGCCGTGCACATCCGTCGGAGCAGACGGCCTCACCGAAGGCGGTCAGACCCTCGCGACCGACCGGATTCGTGCATACGGAGCAGGGGACGCTCGGGCAGTCGACCCCGTTCGCACGCCGATGGGTGCTGACGAAGTACCGCAGCCCCATCACGACCTGGCACTTCCCACAGCGAATGAATCTGGGTCCGGGCATGGCTCAAGGCCTCCAAAAGACGGTATAGAGCCGGGACACTCCTCCCGGCGGGATCACGTTTTCGCGAAGTCCGGAGAGAACGAGGTCCTCGCCGGCCGACCTGAAGCGCGAGGCATCGAGGGCGAGCTTCCGGTTGGTGAGGTTGCGGACCTCATAGGTCCGGCCGAGGTAGGAGGAGGACTCGTGTACGAAGAGAAGCCGAAGCTCGATATCGGTGGAAGCGTACACGAGTTCTTCCTTGGCCCGGAGGACGCGCGTTCCCTCTCGCCGATCGCCGAGCCGCATCGAGCGGATGAGGTCGAGGGCGCCCTTGGGCTTGGGGCGTTCGCCCTTCGCGATCTTCCGGGCGGCTTCCGCTTCGGCCGCAGGTAAGGGGCGAACGATCTTGACGAAGGCGTCGTAGCCACCGGGCACCTTGGCGTCGACTGCCTCCAGGTAGAGGAGATAGTGGGTCCCCGATTCTCCGATGACGTTGAGCTGTCCTTCGGCGCGCTTCGAAAGCCTGAGGAAAAGGACGTTTCCCTTCTGAACAGACGTCAGGGTGTTCTCGCCCCAGCCGGTGACGGCGGAGCGGATGGCCGTTTCGGGGAAGGAGACGGCGCACATAACCTCATGCGTCTCGCTTGCCAGGGGCACGCGCAACCGGATCTCGACGCCTTCCTTCCACTCCCGCGTCCGTTCGACTGTCTTCGGAGGGGCGGCCGACCGGGGCGATGCCTCAGGCTCTTGGCCGCGGGCTCCCCCTGCCAGAAGAACTGAAGCCAGGGCTCCGAGGATGTGGGACAGCCCCCACCTCTTGGTCTCGCCCCCGCCAGTTCGCTCATGTCTTTCCATCGGGTCCCTCCACACCCCATCGCGGGCGAGACCCCCTTCACGCGGCATGAATTCTGATTTGGAATTGAAGAAAGTCGAAAAAGTCCGGCTTGAGCACGCGTGGAATGGCAGCGCGCCCCCCCACCCTCCCTCTCCGGCGAACTCCGCACTGAGGACCTCGCCGAAATCTGAACTTTCTTGCCTCAAAAAACATTTTTCGTGCCGCGTGAAGGGGGTCTCGCCCGCGATGGGAGGTAGAAGGAGGCGCGCATGAAGAATCTGAATGGACCCCTGGGGAAGGCCCTCGCGGTCGTGGCTCTCGGCCTCGTGGGCGGGGGGCTCGCCTGGGCGCAGGACAACGAGGGGATGAAGGTGCTCCAGTCGATCGACGGCTCGGTCAAATCCGGGTGGACCTACCTCAAGACCGCCGCAGCCCTCATCGTGGGCGGTGGGTTCCTCGCCTCGGGGGGGCGGGCCATGACGAAGGGCGACTGGACGGGCGGGACGGTGGGGATCGGCTTCGGAGCCCTCGTCCTCATCGCCTTCTTCGCCCTCGGCAAGACCATGGGTCTCAGTTAAGGAGCGCGGGCATGTACGGCAAGAACCGAAAAGACAAGATCCTCTTCAGCGTGATGCTCGGGCTCGTCGCGATCGCGCTCGGCGGGTCCCTTTGGGCCTGGATCGGCGCAGCCACATGCGGCGCATGCGCGGGTGCCAGGGACCTCTTGGGGGGAGTGAGCCTCGCGCCCCTCGGCGCGATCTTCTATGGAGTTCTCCTTGCGCTGGGGATCTTCATCGGAAGGGCGAGGCTGTTCTTCTCAGGACTCCTCCTCGCCTCGGCGGCCCATGCGGTCCTGCTCATTCTCCTCTATCAGCGCGGGGTGTTCTGTAGCCCCTGCCTCCTGGTCGGAGGGTCAGTGGTCCTGGGCGCGGCGCTCTCCTTCTGGGCGGATGCGGACAATCTCGCTCGAGGGAGCGTCCTCCTCCCGGTCGGCGCCATCTTCACGCACGCGGCGATCTTCGCGATCGGGTTTCTCCAGCCTCATGGGCAAGATGTGGCCGTTGCATCCCTGCCCCGGCCGCATACGGAGGCGAAAGACGCTGCCAAACCGGGAACCGCCAGGCTCCTCGTCTACACCCGGTCGGGTTGTCGCTACTGCGACGAGTTCGAGGACCAGGTCCTTCCGGAACTGCTCCGGGAGTTCTCCGGCCGTCTCGAAGTGGGCCGTGAGCAGGCGCCCGCGAGCCTCCCGACCCCCACGATCGTGATCTCGGGTCTGGAAAGGACCGTGTTCCCCGGACTCCCACCGATTGCGCAGCTCAGGGATGCCATCCTCCGAGCCCTTGGAAAGGTGAACCATGAATCGTCGATGCTTCAGAAACCTCGATAGGCCGTTCGAGGTGTTTTTGGGCCTCGGACCGTTCGATCTCGTTCTCATCGCGGTCGTCGGTCTCGTCCTCATGACGGTCTGGAACGCACCGGCCGGGCTCATCGGAGGCACAGCCTTCGGCGCGTTCGTGAAGTATTTCCGCGAGGGCAAGCCCCGAGGCTACGCCTTCACGCTGGCCTACAAGATGGGGCTCGTCGGGTGCATCCCCGAGAACCTCCGGCCGCGGGGGCTCCTCCCAGCGCCGGGTTTCTTCGGGGCCAAGCGGATGCGGTTCTCGCCGGTGGCCGACGAGGCTGACGACGAGAGCGCCGAGGCCAGGCACTTCTGGTCGGGGAGGACCGTGCAGTGATGACCACGGAGAACGCGCCTGAGACCTTCCAGCCCCTCGTGACGCAGGCGAATGCCATGCCGCCCGGGCACGGCTGGCTCGAGGAAGATTCCGATGCCGAACGTGGTCGGGACCTTCCCCGCGGCTTGGGCGTCCTCGCCCGAGCCGGAGCCCACCTCAGACGGTCGCTCCTCGTCTCTCTCGTACTTGGAATCGTGAGCCTCGTGGAACTCGGAATCCTTTTGCTCTATCCGGGCCCCGCGCCGCTGGTCGTGTGGGAAGAGCGGTCGGTGAAGCCCCTCGTGGAGGTACCGTGAAGCTTGGAATCGAACCTCTGCGCCGCGCCCTGGGCTATGCGGGGATCGCGGCGCTCGTCGTGACGTCGCTCTCGACGATCCTCCTCGCGATCGCGCTGCTCTTGAAGGCGCGGGAGCCGAGGCCGGTGGTGCTGGTCCCGGGTCTTGACGCGCCGCGCGTGGTGCATCCGGGCCAGGTGCCCGACACTCTCGCGCGGGACTTCGCGATCGACTTCGCGACCCATTTCGAGAACTTCTCGCCAGCGACGGTGGAGGCAGCGGGGCGATTCCTCAAGGGACGGGTGGCCCCCTCGATCTTCCAGCAGTTCTCGGCGGTGCTCGACAAGCGAAGCCGCCTCGTCCACGAAACCGGCATGGTGAGCCAGTTCCTCATTCCCGATTCCGGCAAGGCCATCGTGAGCCGGGAGGAGGGGGCGCTCGCGGTGGTGTTCCCGGCGGTGAAGCGCGTCTACGTGGGGGACAAGCTTTCCCAGGAGGGAAAGCTCTCCTACCGCGTGCTCCTCACGACGCAGGAACCCACACGGGACAATCCGACGGGCATCTACGTGCTCGGACAGTCCGCGAAGGCGGACCGGGCGAAGGAAGGGGAGGCCGATGGACGAGCGCGATAAGAATCCTCAGCCCCGCCAAAGTATACAAAGTATACCGAGGGGGCTCCTCGGCCTCGGAGTGGCCGTCCTCCTCCTCGCGCTTTCCAAGGCGCAGGGAGCCTTCGGGACGAGCGAGGGGGAAAGCCCGCCGCCGGTCTGCTCGGCGTGGCACCGCGGCCAAGGGGAGTCGCACCCGATCGACCTCGGGCGGATGAAGCGCAGCTACGAAGAATTGAAAGATCGCCTGTCCCGCTCGATCACCAACTCCATGAAGCGGGAGATGGGGGCGGTAACCCTGAAGGGGTACGACGCCGGGCTCCCGGCCTGTCGAGGGAGCCAGAAGCGAAGCTTCCGCCCCGACGCAAAGATCCCCGCGGAGCTCCTCGGCAATAAGCTTTGGTTCACCCGGATAGAGGGGAAGAATCTGCCGGCCCTCCCTTCTCTGGTCAAAGACGACCCCGGCGCGATCATGTTCGCGACGAAGGTCGAGAAGCTCGAAGCGCTGACCGAAGCCTCAAGAATCCTCGGGCGCCCCGTGAGTCTTGCGCCGCGAGAACTGCCCGAGGCCCTCGGCGTCCGCTGCGGGCCGGCCGTCGTGATCATTTCCCCGAAGGGGGAGGTGGAGATCCATGAGAATCCTTAGCATTGCCGTCCTCGCGATCGCGATCGGTCCGAGCGACCCTCTCGCCGCGCAGGAAGCTGGGAGTCAGACGCGATTGCCCTACGAGGGCACGCTTTCCATCACGGGCACGATCCCCCAGGTGGACGTGAGCTGCATCCTCTCCTCCTGGAAGATCCTGGGCGCGCTCGCGTGCCCGACGCCCTCCGGCGGCATCCGCGTCTGCCTCCTGGTCGAGAACGCGTACCCCACCGGGATCATCGAAGTCGTCCGGCAGCAGTATCGCACCCACTACTCGGAACTGGAGGGAGTACTCAAGGGACTCGAACCCGTCAAGCTCTTCGGGAAATCGGCGAGCGCCACGGCCAGTCCGGGCGGGGGCGACGCCCTCCAGTTCGGGGAAGCCCGCGTCTACACGTTCATCCCGGATCTTGGGCTTTCCAACTCGCAGATTCCCATCGCGGTGCCGAGCGGTTCCTCCTTCCAGGTGAACTACCTCTCCGAACTCGACAGCTGGGGATGGCGAATCCCCGCGCTCGAGGCATTCCTCGCCCCTCAGAGCATCGTGGCGCGCCTCAAGTCGTGCGACCGCCTGGCGGACCAGAAGAACTGTGCCGGATGCTGGGGCAGCTACTGGCCCCGTGCCGGGGCGGTCGAGCATCTGAGCCAAGTGACGGGGGCACACCTCCAGGCGCTCCGCGCGGGGCGCGCGGCCTCGAGCCCCATGGGGCGAGTCGTTGTGAGCACCTACTCGTACGAGCCCCGGACCGGGCACTACCTCCAGATGCTCAAGCCCCAGTACCGGACCTGCCTCCCGATCGGCTCGCGGCGCATCACGATCTGGGAGAAGGAAGCGGGTAGCAAATATGGGGCCTACGCGTTCCTCCATTTCGGGGTCTTCATGGAATGCGAAGGCTGTCTCCCGGTCACGCTCGCGTCCGAGCGAGCGCCCTTCTAGCCAAGGAGGAAGAACCGTGTTCGCACCGATTCTGAATTGGGTGATGGGCGCCGATCGAAGGCGGACGGGGGCACTTGCTCCCGTTCCGGCGACCGACCCGCTTGAGGCCGTGGGGTGGAAAATCCTCTCCGCCCGGCGGCGACGACTCGAGATCCTGGAAGAGACCCGGGACCTCCTGATCGGCCTTCCCATGCAGGCGCGCCCCTCGCTCGTCGACCGCCTTGCCGCACGATTCGCGCTTTACGTCTGGGATCTCCCGGCGAGCGAACGCGACCATGACGCGGGCCCCTTTGGACTCCTCGACCACTCGCTTGAGGTCGCCCGCCGTGCCGTGGGCGAACTCGTCCGTCCGAGCTTCCGCCCATCCGAGGACCCCGCGGTGAACTACCGGGAGCAGCCGGTCTGGGCCTACTCGGGGTTCGTGCTCGGGCTCCTCCATGACCTCGGGAAAGTCCTCGACCTCGACGTCCTCGCACCCGGTGGTGAATCCCCCTGGAATCCCGCCTCCGAGCCGCTGGGCCTCTTCCTCAAACGCCTGGGAAGGGCCGGAAGCGGGCGCGAGTGCTGGCGCTGGAAGATAGGGCGGGGCCTGAACGGGCATGTTCCGAAAGGTGAGGCCCTCGTTCCGGCGGTCCTGCCTTCGGCCGCCCGCAATCTTCTCGGGCAGCGCCTGGGCATCCTTCTTCGAGCCTTCACCCGATCGTACGAGGAAGGAGTGGAAGACTGGGGCCGGGGGCCCGCCGGTCGCGTGGTCCAGGTGGTCCGGCACTGGGATCGAATGCTCGCCAAGGGCGAAACGATCGCCACGTCAACGCCGCCTGCTCCGATGTTCGCGATGGCAGCCACCCCTTCGCCGATCGTGGATCCCGCTCCGATGGAAGAGCCTGAGTCGATGGAGGGCACTCTCGACCAAGACCCCGCGCCCAAGTCGGCAGACCCGACCTCGGCCCCTGAGGCGCCGCCCGAACGGACTCCCGCGCCGGTGGTCGCAACCTCGGTGAAAGCTCCTCGAGCGGCGGACAATAAGCCGACCTCGCCCCAGCAGCAGCTTTCAGAGGACGAAGGCCGCATCCGGACCGAGCTTGCCCCCGCCCGCCTCATCGAGACCATCCGCACCTGGGTGCGGGCCGGAAACGTGAGCCGGAACAACAGCCAGGCGGACATGTTCGTTTCCCCGGAGTACCTCTGGCTCAAGTACCCGCAGGCCTTCATGGACATCCTGGAAGGCGCGGGCCTCCACTGGAGCGGGAAGCTCGGGGCACGCCTGCTTCAGGCGCTCCTCAAGCATCCCCAGGTCGAACCGCTCGGTCCCCCTGACGAAGACGCGCTGGTCTCGGCGACCCCGACCTCTCGGACCGAAGACACGCTCCACTTCATCAGGATCAAGTCCGCAGGTTTCCTCCCGGATAGGGAACTGGCAACGCTCGGCCTCTGGTCCCCCGGGCTCACGGTTGTCAGGTCCGGGACCTCGGAGCACTCCGCGCCTGCGAACCGCTCCATCGGCATGAGGAGGGCAAGCTAGGGATGCTCGCCTACAGCAGAAAGGTCCGAGTCCTCCTTCATCTTCTGGTCGCCTCATGCATCCTGGGGGCGATCCTTGCGGACAGGGGCGCGGCGGCTCTCCCCTACGGGGGAACGGCCGCGCCCATCCTGGCGACCGTCAACCTCGTGGGAGCCGGTGGGGCCTTCGCGCTCCTCCAGCGGTATCGGCGGCTCTGGAGGACGCTTACCGGAAGCGAGCGCTTCGTGCTCTCCGTGGAGGAGATCCCCGAGAAGCCTGCCCACACGTATCTCGCCCGGGGCTTCGCCTGGGAGGGGGCGCATGTCGAACGCCTTCAGACCCTCACCCTCTCCGGAGTCTCAGTTTCTCCCTGCACGAAGGATGCGGTGGCCGGCAACGTGATGCTGCAGGGTGTCGGGGCCGAGGAGATCCGCGACCTCTTCATCCCCGACACTCTCCTCAACCAGCACCTCTTCGTTCTCGGCGCCCCGGGGAGCGGGAAGACCCGCTTCCTCGAACTCCTGATCGAGCAAGCCATCGCGCGCGGCGAGGCCGTCGTCGTCATCGATCCCAAGGGGGACGAACGCCTGCTCGACCGGACCTTCGACTCCGCCCGGCGCCACGGCCGGGAGAAGGCGTTCCGCACGCTCGCCCTCCCCTACCCGTACCAGAGCGCACGCTACAACCCGGTGCTCCACTACACCCGCCCGAGCGAAATCGCCGACCGGGTCGCCCTCGTCCTCCCCAAGGGCGGCGAGAGCGAAGCCTTCCGGAACTACGCCTGGACCTTCACGAACATCATCGCGAGCGCCCTCCACCTCCTGGGGGAAGA
Source organism: uncultured Planctomycetales bacterium (assembly GCA_964619955.1). GTDB lineage: Bacteria > Planctomycetota > MHYJ01 > MHYJ01 > JACPRB01 > JACQFK01. Next base: position 288,681 of record CAZUJF010000002.1, on the reverse strand, counting down.
GGTCACGCTCGCCAAGCTCAATACCTATTGCTTCCACGATGCTTGGCAGCTCGTGCGGAAGTTGGTGCTTCGCTTCTGCCCCGGGGCTCCCGACACGGCGGAAGCTCATCGCCTCCGGGCTCATTACCAGGCCTACTGCGCGGCCGAGCGGACGACGATCCCGGAACTCGACGCGCTGATCGGGATGGCCTCCATGAACCCCGACTACTTCGGAAAGATCTCAAGCGCCCTGCGGCCCATCCTGGGGAAGCTCACCACAAAAGGCATCGGGTATCTCCTCTGTCCTGGCGACGTCGAGCCCCCGCCGGGCACGGTCCCGAGCGGGAAGGTCCAGGATCTCAGCTGGGAAGAGGTCGACTCGAACCGCCTGATCGTCTATTTCTTCCTCGGGTCGCTCATCGGCGAGGACACGGCGAGCGGCGTGGCGCGCATGGCGCTCAGCGATCTTCAGTCCTTCATCGGGAGAAAGTACGCCTACCAGGACCCGTCGCGCTTCGCCCGCATGACGGTCGTGGTCGATGAGGTGGCCGATGCTCTTGCCGCTGAGAGCGTGAACATCCTGAACAAGGCCCGGGGGGCTGGTCTTTCCATGATCCTGGCCGGTCAGTCGATCGCCGACCTTGAGGTGGCGCTCCGCAGCCACTCCGACGCCCGTCGCGCGCTCGCCAACGTCGGCAGTTTCGTCACGCTCCGGGCCGCGAACCCAGAAGACGCCAAGTACTTCAGCGACAAGTGCGGTTCGCGACCGCTCCGGGTCATCTCCGACGGCGAGTCCTACGAGCCTGCGCTCTTCTCGAGCGGGCGATCGAACATCGACGACTTCGCCTACCGGAGTTCCCGCCAGGTGGGCGTCCGCAACGACCACCTCGTCCCCACCTGGGCCATCGACGAACTCCCTCGCTTCCACTTCTTCGCCACGTGGGCGGGCCAGACCTACAAGGCGGTCGTTCCTCTTCTCTCCGATCCTGACCCCACGATGTCGGCGCGTCTCAAGGAAGGTACTCCAGTGGGTCAGGAAGTCCCGATCCAGCAAGAAGCCGCCGCCGTACCGGCGGAAGCGGGGGGCTCATGATCGGGACACTTCTTCGCCTGTCCTTCCTGACGCTGATGGGCTGGGTCCTTGCATGGGCAGCCTTCCTTCTCCTTCCATCCTTCTCGGAGCGCGTCACCGCGCTCGAGAACGCAAGCTATGCGGGCGCTTACTCATTCCTTCAGGAGCCAGGCGTGATGCCCTCCCTGCCGCGCGACGCGTGCCTGCCGGTTCGGCTGGCTGGGATGCTGCTCGGGGACTCGGCCGCCTTCCCTCAAGCCGCGGTTCTCGTCGATCGGCGCCTTCGCGTGGCGAGTAGGCTTGTTCCCTTCTTCCTCGCGGGCCTGGGCGCTTCACTCCTGGCGGGGACGCTTCTGCGGGAGCGGTTGCACTTCGGCACGGCCTATGCTTCTCCCTCGGTTTCATTCCTCGCTAAGCGCCTGGCGGAGGGGGCACTCCTCGTTTTCTTCGTCTGGAGTTTCTCCCCGCTTCCCCTTCCTTACTGGGCTTTTTACCCCGCGTTCGGAGGACTCGCGATGGGGACGTTGGCCTACGTGGCGAACCTGCCGCTCAGGCTATGACCCCAGGAAGGGCATTTGGAGCTGTTTTCGGGAGTTCGTGGCGGACATGACGTCTCCCCTGAGGGAGAAACGGGGATAGCGCCCTACGTACCACGAACTCTCCAAAACAGGTCCGACGGGATTGAAGCTAGCTTTTGAGGAGGCGGTCATGACCCGAGATTTCGAAGGAACGGCCGAGACCCTGGCGCGGCTTTACTTCCAGGATATCCTCGCTTGGTTGAGGGAGCTCTACGCCGGCACCCGGACTATTTCCTCCGCGTTTTCCGCCCTCCAGCAGGAATACAACGCGATGGTGCCGCGCTCATGCCTCAGGCTCTACGGCAGGTGCAGCCCCGAGTATGGGCCCGTAGCGATCGAGTGGGGTGAACTTTTCGACCTCAGGTCTGCCGACGAAAGAGCCAGGAACATCTACCGGCCTCGGGTCATCCGCGGTCTTCCCCGCAAGTTTGAGGAGGACTGGGTGTTTCAGATCGCCAAGCGGAGCGACCTCCTAGGTAGCTTTCTTGATTTCAACCGCCGAGCCCAGGCTCTCAATCGAGCCTTTCGAGCGATCTTTCGCGCGATCCGTCACCTCAAGACGTCCACCACCGTGAAATTCAAGGCGGAGGAAAGTCCCATCCTTATCCCCTCGGGGCTCGTCCCCGAGACTTTCCGGGAAGTGCCGGAATTCCCCGCGGAGTGCGCAGCCTCCGAGCTGCCTGCCATGTACCGGCGTTTCCTCCGGTCGGGCTGGGTCGCCGCGTTCTCCCTGGGCCTGGCCGAAGAGGAGCTGTCGGTCGTGGCGCGTGAGGTCTCGCGCAACCCTTCGGCCACCGGCATCCGGCTTGATCTATCCGACCGCTCGGAATCGAGTTACCGGCGCCGGGCCTACTGGATCCACGAAGCGACCGGGAACACCTATCCCAAGCTGACCCACGTGCGGATGAAGAAGCTCCGCATCAAGGAAGCTGTGCGGCCGGTGCTGACCCAGAAGGAACTCAAGCGCAGAAGGATCGCCAGGAGTCTTACGGAGACGGCGAAGGCCCTGGACTTGCTTCGGAAGCGATGCGCCGCCGCCCAACTCGCGGTTTCGACCGCACTCGCGGAGGCAAAGGTGTTCCCTGTTCCGGAAAGCTCCTCAGTGGTCGGCCTTGCTCCGAGGGCTGCAAGTTAGGAGGGCCAATTCAGGGTCTCTGCCGCATCAGCGGGTGGCGGTCTAGAAGCGCCCTTGACCTATCACGTCGCACTCGGATTGATGTTTGCGGCCTTTCAACAGACGGTTTATGATCCCGTACGATAAAGAATCAATGGTAACCTGGTTTACCTCGGCTTATACTGCGTATAACTCTGCAGGCCAGAGGCTCAAGAAGTATTGAGCAGGAGGCCCAGCACATGACCAGACCCTTCAGATTCCTCTTCGACGAAAGAAAAGCCACACAGACGGCGGCCTATTTCGTTTCCCGTTGGCCCAATCAGGCCATCGACAAGCTGGCGCTGGTCAAGCTCCTCTATCACGTCGAGCGTGAAAGCCTGAATGATCTCGGGCGTCCCGTCTTCGGGGACGTCTATTTCTCTCTGGACCATGGCCCCATCGTGAGTCAGGCGCTGGATCTCATGAAGACGAATCTGGGAGATCCGGACCAGCCAGATGGCTATTGGCTGGAGCACATCCAGAAGGGCATCGGAAACGAAATCAAACTGGTCGTCGATCCGGGGACTGACGACCTCGCACCGATTGAGCTTCGAATCATCGACCGCGTCTATCAGCACAACCGAGGGAAGTCCACTTCTCAGCTTCGCCGCGAAAGTCACGATCTGCCCGAGTATCAGGAGCCCGCGCCGAGCTCCCGAATTCCAATCGCGGCCGAGGAGATTCTGGCTGCGCAAGGCAAGACCGACGACGAGATTGAAGAGATCGGCAAGAAGTCCATCGAGAGAATGGGGTTGCGCCGGATCTTCTGTCGGTGAAGGCTAGGTGATCGTCGCCGGAACGACGTACTTCAACGTTGCCACCAGAGACTATCCCCGACATCATCACTTCGTCCTGTCGAACCCCGCAACCGCGCCCGACACCGTCATCACGGTGAACTACACGAGTGTCAAGGGGCAAGAGACCGCCGAGGACCTGATTTGCCAGCTCACGAATCAGGATGTTCCCATCATCACGTTGCCTTCCTATGTTGCCTTCGACTACTACTGCGTCACTAAGCTCGTCAATCTTGATGCAGCCCTCGCGGCGGGAGCGATTCAGCTTGGCGCGACTCTCCTTTCTGCGCCGCTGGCAAAGGTTCGGGCTGCCTTTATGGTCTCGGTCCACACGCCCGTAAGATGGCGGACGATACTTCAGAACAATCCGTAGCCGAGTCTCACGGTTTCGGGATTAGGGGGTCTTGTCCGGGCGCGTCGTCTAGGCTGTCTATCAAGAGTACCCGACGGAAATCCTGATCCAGTCCTAAAACGCCGGGTTGGATGGGCGGTCCCACCTGAATCCCTCCGGCCCCGGCAGTCGTAATACTTTATGGTGCGGGGCCGTATGTCAGCGATCCCGAAGTTGAAGTCCTAGATGGAAGAGGGGTCGGGGATGTCTCAGATCACACCTACCTGTCGTCGCCACAACAAGAAGCTCGTCACCGGGTTCCACGTCGGCGCCGCCAAGGACCGCGCGCAGTGGTACTCCGGCGGGGACGTGATGGAACTGCCCACGCAGGGGCTGCCCGCGCTGGTATGTCCGGTCGGTGACTGCGACGCCCTGATCGGGCCGCCGTGCAAGCAGTGCAGCCGCGCGTTCCACATACGCATGGAGCGGAACCAAAACCCCGACCGCGCCTGCGATGAGCCCGGCCGGAAGCGCTCGTCGGAATACTTCCGCTGCCCGCGCTGCGAGACGCAGCTCGACATCTGTCCGAAGTGCCGGGACGGCGCGTTGATCATGTCGAGCGACAACCCCGGCGCCGGGTCAATGCAGGGTGCCGACCAGCTTCAGGTGGAGGGCTCCTTCCGCTTCGTCCGCTGCAGCCTGCACTGCGGCTTCCATGTGAGCTACGCGAGCTATGATCCGAGGTAGGGGGTATCCGATGGAATTCATCCGCTTCTACCGCGACTTCGGCGCCGAGGACAGGCAGTACGTCCGCCGCGCAATGTTTCAGAACACCCCGTGCGACTGGGGGATGGGCGGCGAGGTCCAAGACGGCTGGCGCCCGCTATGCGGTCGCGTGTGGCCGGGCGACGTCAACCAGTTCGGCGAGCCGCTGCCTCCCTACGTCCCGGGCGCCTGGAACGGCGAGGCGCACCGGTCGCTGCTCGGCTACGGCAAGGTCCGCGAGCCGTTCCGGATCGTCGCGGAAGACGGCCGGGTCTGGGTCGTGGACGCCGTCGCCTACGACTGGTGGGGAAACACGCTGATCCACACCCGGTTCATGGGACGCTTCGACTACCGCGCCGCCGCCTGAACCCCCACGTGGTTGTGCGGCCGGAGTCGCCCGGTGCCGAGAAGCGCGAGGGGGACTGGCGGCGAACGGCTGAAAAGCTTGTACGATCCTTGTACGATCCGGATGGCATTTTGAGGCTTTTGGAGGGTCCCGGAGGGCCGAAGTGGCAAATCAATAAAACGGCCCTGGAGGCCGTTTAAAGCCCTCCAGGGCCATTTCCGACTCTTCTGGACTTCTCTGTCTTCTACCCTCGGATCGACTTGCAAAACCGTTATTCGTGAGTTCAAATCTCACCGCCACCTCCATCCGCCTTCGCCGGCCGGAGGCCGGCCGGAAGGCGGATGCCCAGCCGTAGCGCCAGCCCCTCCAGATGCGCGAAGGCGGGCTTCACGCCTCGGCCGGCTACGGCGGGATGGCCTCTCGACTCCTCGCCTTCCCCCGCTGCGCCCGGGAAGGCGCGTCGCCCGGCGCAGGCATCGGGCGGGCCCCCGGGGCGTATAGAGAGATGAGTGATCCGGAACAGGACGCCCCAGGGAGCTGAGGACGCGGCGCTGATCTCGCGCTGCGCCGCCTCGGAGGCCGGCGCGTGGGAGTCGTTCGTCGCGCGGCACGCCTCCTTCATCCAGGCCGAGGCCCGCCGGCAGCTGCTCCGCTACCTGGCCCGTGCGGCGCCCTCCGACGTCGACGACGCCTGCCAGGAGGTCTTCTCGCTGCTCATGAAGGACGAGGCGCGGGTGCTGCGCCAGTTCCGCGGCGAATCCTCGCTCTCCACCTGGCTGGCCTGCGTCGTGCGCAGCGTCTGCCGGCGGTTCGCCCGGCACGAACGCGGCGGACGCCTTTCGACCCGGGACATCGCCGCGCTGCCGCCGCCCGAGGACCCCCCCGCGCCCGAAGGGCTCCGCGACGCGCTCGCCCGGCTGCCCGCCCGCGATCAGAAACTGCTCCGGCTGTTCTTCTACGAAGGGAGGAAGTACCGCGAGATCTCCCTCGAACTGGGGATCTCGATCAATTCCGTCGGCCCGCTCCTCGGCCGCTCGATCGCCGCCGTCCGTCGATTCCTCCTTCGATAGCCGAATGCCTGTACGAATCGTCCCGGCTCCGTCTCCCTCCTGCATGCTCTCCCGCAATCGATTCCCCGGCGGAGGCGCGCCGACGCGGCTTCTCGGCCGCCGCGCCTTCCTTTCCCTCTCCCTGCTCGGAGCGGCGGGCTGCGGCGGCGCCGGCGACGTCCTCGTCGGGGACTCCGCCGCGACCCGGCATCCCGGCCGCGTCGATCCGGAGTATCCGCGCGCCCCGGGTCCCTTCGGATGGCCCACGGTCGGCATCGGCCCCGACCGGGACCTCCGCATCGCAGCGTCCGGCGCGCCTCCCGCCCCCGCTTCGTTCCGCCTCGTGCTCGCCCGCGGATGCCGCTCCAACGCCGTCCTCGTCGGCACGTCCTCCGGAACCCCCCTGGGGGTGATGCCGATCCGCGCCGCCTTCGCGATGCAAAGCTTCGAACTGCCGCTCGACGCCTCCCAGGTCGCGGCGGCGGCCCGGGAGGGGCTGATCCTCCGGACCACGGGAGCCGAGCCGCTCGTCATCTTCTCGGAGAGCCCGGACTCCCCCGGAATCCCCCCGCACCTGCTGTCGGCGGGCGCCGAGGATCCCTGGGCCGCGCTGCGGCGGCACCTCGGCTCGGCCGAGGCCTTTCAGCCCTCGGGATGGATGATCGGCTGCGTGCTCGACGCCCTCTGGGACCTGGGCGCCTCCCGGGGACAGGCCCCCGAGAGCGCCGACCTCCGACGCCACCTGGACCGCTTCCTGGGCGACACCCCCGAGCAGCGACGGACGGGGCGCCCCACCGGCGGCATCGAGGGCACGCTCCCGGCCGCCGTCCTGGCCAGGATCGATCCCGGCCATGCCTGGATCGACCGCTGCCTCAAGCTCTGGCGCGAGCGGCGCGACGTCGAAGGATGCATCCAGGACGGTTCGACGACCTCCTGCGAGGGATCCTACACCGTGGCTTACCCGCTGGCCGTCGTCGGACGCGTCCGGAACGAACCCGCGCTCCAGGAGGAGGCGGTCCGGCAGCTGGTCTTCCGGAAGCGGCGGCTCGCGGTGGGCGACGACATCTTCCTGCGCTGGATCCGCGATCCGGGCGGGAATCGTCATTACATGAGGAACTGGAGCCGCGGGATCGCGTGGTACGCCCTGGGACTCGTGCGGACGCTCCTGGAACTCCCGGAGGCCCTCCGTCCGGCCGATCTTCTCGACGAGGTCCGGCGCCTCCCGGGACTCCTTCTGCCCCGGCGGGACTCCTCGGGACTCTGGGCCTGCTACGCCGGGGAGCCGGCGACGGGCTTGGAGTCGTCGGGCTCCGCGGGCATCGCCGCGGCCTTCGTGCTGGCGGCAAACGCGGGGTGGATCGACGCCTCCTTCCGGAACGCGGCCCGCCGGACGCTGGCGGGCCTCCGCCCGCATCTGCGCCCGGACGGGCAGCTGGGACTCGTGACCCAGAGCAACTCCGCGGGAGAGGAGCTCCAGCGCAGCGGCTATCGCGTGCTCGCGTCCTTCGGGGCGGGGCTGGCGGGCCAGCTCCTCGCCGCCCTCGGATGAACGCCCTCCCACGGCTTCCTCTTTGCGTGTACGAAACCACCCCGCGCCCGCTCTATCCTGCATGCGCTGCCCCGATCCCGGGACCTGGACCGCGTTCTACGGCGGGGAGCTCCCCGAGACGGAGACCCTGCGCCTCGCGGCTCATCTTGAGGCGTGCGAACGCTGCCGGAACGAATTCGACCGGCTCTGCACCCTCGGAGCGGGGATCCGCGACGCGTTCGACGCCGCCCCCAGGACCCCCTCGATCCGGCCCCGACCGCGCCGCTCGCCCGTCCGTCGCACCAGCCCGATGCGCGCGCCGCTGGCCGCCGCGGCCGCGGTCACCGTCGCCGCGCTGCTCCTGATCCTCAAGCCGCCGCCGCACGAGACGCCGATCGCACGCGCTCCCGCGCTCCTCCAGGAGGAACCGTCCGCGCCGGAACCGCGGCCGCCCCTCCTGCAGGCCCCGGAACCCGCTCCCCAAACCCTTCCGCCTCCCCGCTTCGAGCCTCCGAAAGACATCGAGCGCGCGCCGGACCTGCCGGCGCCCGGCCCGGCCCTCCCGCTCCCCCGGCCTCCGCCGCCGGCCCCCCTCGTTCCCCCGCCCCCCCGGCCCACGCAAGTCCTCGCCGCCGTGGCGGTCCTGGAACGCTGCGACGGCGACGTGCAGGTGGACGGCGGACGCGGCAGGCAGGCCCGGACGCTCTTCGCGGGCCAGGGCTTGAGCACGTCGGGACCCGGGAGCCGCGCGGTCGTGAGATTCCCCGACGGCACCCGGATGGAGCTGGGCGAGAAGACGCAGATCGCCGCGCTGGCCGATCGTGCGGGAGCGCAGGGCGTCGGGAAATGGGTCGACCTGGCCCGGGGTTCCGTGATGATCGAGGCGGCCCGACAGGCCCCCGAGCGGGCGATGCTGATCGCGACTCCGCACGGCGACGCGCGGATCGTCGGGACGAGCTTCCGCCTCGCGGTCGAGCCCGACGCGACGCGGCTGGACGTCGCCGAGGGCCGGGTGCGGCTCTCGCGCTCCGGCACGGCGATCGACGTCCCCGGCGGGCACTTCGCGCTCGCGGGCGCCGGAGTCGAACTCGCCGCCCGGCCGCTGCCCGGGAGGATCGCGGAACCCGTCCTCAGGTTCGGCTTCGAGGACGGCCGGCTGCCGAAGGCGTTCGACACGGGATCGCTGGAGCGCGGACCCGGGCGGGACGGGGACCGCTTTTGCGTCGCCGGTCCGCTCGTCAAGATCAGCGCCGCCGGCCAGGGCCTCTTCCCCTACGCCGAGGACCTCGTCCTCAGCTTCGACTACTGGGCGGAGGATTCGGTGCGCACGCTGGACCTCCACATGTGGAGCCGGACGCTGCAGGCCACGGTCAATGCCACGATCTGGAACGCGGCGCGGGAGCGGTGGACCCACCTGGTCGTTCCGCTGAACGACCTCGTGCGGACGGAATCCGGCCGGACGCTCCGCTTCAAGCCCGGGGAGGCGGTCCCCAATCTCTGGATCGCGCCGGGCCAGCCGGGAAAGATCTATCTCGACAATCTGGAAATCATCCGGCTCCGTCCGGCTCCGGCGAGGAAGAAAGAGGAGAAGACGAGATGAGAACGTCAGCCCGGATCCGGAACGGCCGCCGGCTATCGGAGAGGAACGCGTCATGAAGGACATCACCCGGGCCCTGATCGTCGCCGTCGGCTGCAGTTTCCCGCTTGCCGCCCGCGCGCAGGACGAGTGGAGCTGGCGGCAGCCGCACGCCGAGGTGCTGGACCACGGCGACCTGAAGTGGAAGCCCCGGCCCTATGTCTTCGAGAAGGGCGGGTCCGTGCGCTACATCGACTTCGACGCCGGAGACGACGCCCGGGACGGAAGCTCCAAGGCGACGCCGTGGAAACACCATCCCTGGGATCCCGAAGCCGCCGGCAACGCCAGGGCGTGCAAGGGCATCCACACGTACGTCTTCAAGGGCGGCGTGCACTACCGCGGAAGCCTCGAGGTCGCCGAATCCGGGAAACCCGGACAGCCGATCCGCCTCACCCGGGATCCCTCCTGGGGAAGCGGCGAAGCGGTGCTCAGCGGCTCGGAGCGCGTCGGCGGCTGGAAGCCGGGCACGGATCACAAGGACATCCCCGAGCCCGGGAAGGTCTGGGTGGCGGACCTCGACTTCGCCCCGCGCAGCGTCTGGCTGATCCGCAAGGAGGGCGACGCCTTCCGCATTCCCCTGGCCCGCACGCCGAACTGGAAGCGCTCCAACCCCGACGACGTGAAGAGCGAATGGTGGGTGTGGGACAATCCGCGCAAGGTCTTCGGCAACACGACGAAGAACGCGGGCGGCCAGGAGATCCATCTCGGCATCGACACGAAACACATCAAGGACAAGCCGGAGGAGTACTTCAAGGGCGCCCTGATCTGGCCCGAGTACGGCTGGGTCATGAGCGGGCCCTATCCCACGCCCGTGGAAACCGTCGACCTGAAGCAGAACGGCCTGGGCTTCGCGGGCTGGACCGGCGGCGGCGCCGGCGGCGTCATCATGCGGAACATGCGGTACTACCTCGAAGACAAGCCGCACTATCTCGACGACCCCGACGGCGAATACTGGTTCGAGCGGAAGGGCAGGGGCGGGAGGCTCCATCTGCGCCTGCCGGGCGACGCCGATCCCAACACCGCGCGCATCGAGGCCGGCAAGCGGGCGAATCTGGTCGGCGGCGACAAAGTCGAACACCTGCACATCAGCGGTCTGAGCTTCCGCTTCACGACGGCCCCCTGGGACATCACGGCGTCGACCTGGGACTTCAGCACCAAGCCCTGGGGCCTGAGATCCGACGCGCATCCGGGCTGCGTGCGGGTCTGGGGCTCCGGCCGGGACATCCGCATCGCGAACTGCCTCTTCGAACACGTCTGCTTCCCGATCCGCATCAAGGCGCTGCTCGAGGGGCAGCGCGTCGACGACGTCCGGATCGAGGACAACGACTTCCGCCACACCGACAACGGCATCCTCTCCGTCTCGGACGGCTCGGGATGGGGCTACGCGAAACTGCGCGGACGCCTGGGCGACGTGCGCATCCTCCGCAATCACTCGCTGGAGACCGGGACGCGCCCCTCGCGCTTCAACACGGGAACGGGCATCCAGGTGACCTGCGCGCGCACGGTCGAAATCGCGGGCAACGTGATCGAGCGCTCCTACGCCCAGGGCATCGACGTGGTCGGCGCCAAGGTCAGCGGCATGTGGGGCGAGGTGCCCTTCACCCGCATCCTGATCCACCACAACAAGGTGTGGGAGTCGATGCTCAATTGCAACGACTACGGCGGCATCGAGACGTGGCAGGGCGGCCCCGCCTACGTGTTCGGCAACCTCTCCTACAACGCCCTGGGATACCGGAACTGGGAACGCTACAGCGGCACCGATGCGGGATTCGGCCACGCCTACTACCTCGACGGCGCCTTCAAGAACTACCACTTCAACAACATCGCCTGGGGCAAAGCCAGGGACGTCGCCAGTCCCGTCGTGAACTGCGCCGCCTTCCAGGAGATCATCAGCTACCAGAACACGTTCTTTCAGAACACGATCTTCAACTTCAACACGGGCTCCCGGCGGCAGGAGCCGTCGGCGGGCCGCAACAAGTACCTCGCCAACGTCTGGGAAGGCATCGGCAAACACGTCTTCCGCCACGCCGATCCGGCCCGGACGGCCGCCGACGGCAACGCCAAGGACGCCGGCCCGCAGAAGTCCCGTTTCGCGCTGGAGACCAACGCCTACGGGCGCAACTTCTTCCATGACTTCAAGGAACTGGGCGTGCTCGAACCTTCCGGGCGCTGGCTCCCGGACTTCGACGCGTTCAAGGGAGCCCTGGAGAAACACCGGAGCCTGCTGCCGGACCTGGGGGAGGTCAGCCAGGCGCCGCTGCTGAGGGACCCCTCGAAGGGGGACTTCAGGCCGTCGGCGGGCTCCCCCGCGATCGGCAAGGGCGTCAAGGTCTTCGTGCCCTGGTCCCTGTCCGGCGTCGTCGGCGAGTGGAACTTCTATCCCGTCGGCGGCGATCCGACCGTCATCCCCGACGAACACTGGACCATGACCGACTACCACGTTTCCCGGGACAGCTACCGGGAGCGGCCGATGTACCCGCTCAAGGTCGTCAACGGGGCTGCCGGAGACTATGCCCCGGGCGATCTGGAGGACTGGATTCCGGGCGCGCTGAACTTCAGCGCCGGCCGGAAGATGTACGCCACGCTCGCGCATGCCGACCTCATGAGGCCCTTCTCTTTCAGCGATTTGAAAAAGAGCCGGCACGAGGGCGCGAAGCCGGAGCCTTGCAGCGTCGAAGGCGAGGCGTTGAAGAACCCCCAGATCCACACGTCGAACCTCCTGATCGAGGTTCACTTCAAAACGGCTCCCGGACACGCGGGCGGCGTCCTGATGGAGAAGATGAAGGGGGCGGGTTACGGCCTGACCCTCGATGCCGCGGGGCGGCTGGTCTTCAGCGTCAGGGGCGCGGGGGCGTCGGCGCTCGTGGAAAGCCGGAACAAGGTCAACGACGGCCGCTGGCATCACGCGATCGTCGAGGCCGACCGGCAGGCGAGGACCCTGACTCTGTACGTGGACGGCCGGAAGGACGCGAGCGCCGCGGGCATCGACGGCACGGTGTCCCTCGCCAACGACGGCGACGTCCACGTGGGCGGCGCCCCTGAGGGGCGATTCTTCGACGGCGCGCTGGACTTCCTCCGCATCGCGCAGGGGACCCTGGCCGATGCGGATACGACGATCGAGGAGCTGTACGCCTGGGAATTCGACGGGCCGCAGCTGCGCGATTTCACCGGCCGGAAGCCGGCGGGCGCGCGGGACGCGGGCGCCCTCGGCAGGTAGTTCCCGGTGCTCGCGGCCCAATTTGGCTTGTCCCTCCCGGAATCAGCTGGTCTACTTATTCCTCTATGAGAAACTCCGTTCACGCCGCCTTCGCCGCCCTGCTGCTCGTCGCCGCCGCCCCCGCCGCCGACACGCTGGATCTGCACGTCTCCCCCGCCGGCAACGACGCCTGGTCGGGAACGCTCGCGCAACCCAACGCCGCCAAGAGCGACGGCCCCGTCGCCTCGCTCGCCGGCGCGCGCGACGCGCTGCGCAAACTGCTTGGCGGCAAACGCTCCGACAAGCCCGTGCGCATCCTCGTCGCCGACGGACGTTATCCGCTCAACGCCCCCCTGCTCCTGAAACCCGAGGACGGCGGCACGGCCCAGGCGCCCGTCTCCTACGAGGCCGTCCCGGGCGCGCGCCCCCTCTTCAGCGGCGGCCGCGCCCTCGGCGGCTGGACCGCCGGGGCGGACGGCGTCTGGACCACCCGCGTCGCCGAGGTCGCGGCCGGCACCTGGTATTTCGAGCAGCTCTTCGTCAACGGCCGCCGCGCCGTGCGCGCCCGCACGCCGAACAAATTCTGGTTCCAGCCCCTCAAGATCGCCGAGGAGAAGCTCGCGGGCGACCCCAAGGCCAAGCGCGCCAAGGAGGCCCGCCAGACGCTCTGGCTGCGGCCCGAGGACTTCGCCCCCCTCGCCCCGCTCCCGCCGGAGGCCCTCAAGGACGTCAACCTCGTCGTCTACCACAACTGGGACAACACCCGCCGCTTCATCGATTCCCTCAATCCGGCGGAGCACTCCCTCGCGACCGACGGCGAGGGCATGAAGCCCTGGAACCCGTGGAAGAAGGAGTCCACCCTCGTCTTCGAGAACTTCCGCGCCGCGCTCGACGCCCCCGGCGAATGGTTTCTCGCCCGCGACGGGGTCCTGTCCTACCTCCCGCTGCCCGGGGAGGACATGAGCAAGGCCGACGTGGTCGCGCCCGTCACGGAGAAGTTCGTCGTCCTGCAGGGCGATGCGGCGGCGAAAACCTACGTCGAGCACCTCTCGTTCAAGGGCCTGAGCTTCCACCACGCGCAATGGGTCACGCCGCCGAAGGGCTTCGAGCCCGCCCAGGCCGCGGCGCCCATCGACGCGGTCTTCATGGCCGACTTCGCCCGCCGCGTGACGATCGAGGACTGCGAGATCGGCCACGTCGGCACCTACGCCCTCTGGCTGCGCAAGGGCTGCACGGACAACGTCGTCCGGCGCTGCCATCTCTTCGACTTCGGCGCCGGCGGCGTCCGCATCGGCGAGACGGGCGCGGGAAAGAACGAGGCCGAACTCACCGCGCGCAACGTCGTCGACAACAACATCCTCCGGCACGGCGGGTACATCTTCCCCTGCGCCGTCGGCGTCTGGATCGGCGCCAGCCCGGACAACGAGATCACGCACAACGAAATCGCGGACCTCTTTTACACGGGGATTTCCGCGGGATGGCGCTGGGGCTACGGCGAGAGCGCCTGCAAGCGGAACAAGATCCGCTTCAACCACGTGCATCAACTCGGGAAAGGCCTGCTGAGCGACATGGGCGGCATCTACACGCTCGGGCCCTCGGAGGGCACGGTCGTTTCGGACAACGTCTTCCACGACATCCACGCGTACTCGTACGGCGGCTGGGGGATGTATACGGACGAGGGCAGCACGGGGATCCTCTTCGAGAACAACCTGGTCTACGACACGAAGACGGGCAGCTTCCACCAGCACTACGGGCGGGAGAACATCATCCGCAACAACATCCTGGCGTTCAGCCGGCAGCATCAGATCCAAGCGACGCGGGTGGAGCCGCACCTCTCGTTCACGTTCGAGCAAAACCTCGTGATCTGGAGCACGGGGCCCGCGCTGGCGGGGCCCTGGGACAAGGTGAAGGTCGAGGCGCGCCGCAACCTCTACTGGAACGACGCCGGCGCGAAAATCGGCTTCGCCGGCAAGCCGCTCGAGGACTGGCAGAAGACCGGCCGCGAGCTGGACTCCGTCATCCTCGATCCGCTCTTCGAGGACGCCGGGAAGCGCGACTTCCGCCTGAAGCCCGAGTCGCCCGCCCTCAAGCTCGGCTTCAAGCCCTTCGATTACAGCAAGGCCGGCGTGTATGGCGACGCGGCCTGGATCGCGAAGGCGAAGTCGGCGACCTATCCGCCGCTGGAGCTTCCGCCCGCGCGGAAATAGGGCGAGCCCCGCTCACAGCTTGAGCGCGCGGCGCAGGTGGGGCTCCAGCCCCTTGGCGTTGAACCAGAAGCCGAGCGTGTTGGCGTGCACGCCGTCGACGAGGCCCGCGGCCTGCTCGCGCGAGAGCATCTCGAGGCCGTCCACGAAGCTGATCGCCGCGTCCCCGGCCTTGCGCCGTTCCTCCACGAACGCGCGCGCCGTCGCGCGCTTCTTCTGCTGCGCTAGGGACAGGCCGCCGCCCAGCGACTCCCCCGGGAAATAGAACGGGCTGAGCACCAGGATCGGCGTCGCGGGATGCTTCTTGCGGAGGATGTCCACGAAGGGCGGCAGCGCCGCCTCATAGACCTCGGGGCTGGGATTGCCCCAGAAATCGAGCACGTACGCGGACGCGTCGATCTCCGCGATCGCCTCCGCCAGCGCGGGCTCCCCCATGCCGTTGCCGCTGAACCCGAGGTTCACGAAGTCGACGTTCAGCCAGCGCGACACGAAGGCCTGGCAGCTCGCGCCGGGATTGCTCGCGCAGCCGCCCTGCGTGATGCTCGATCCGTAGTGGACGACCGGCTTGGGGATCGCGAAGGCGGCGGGCCCCTCGATCTTCGCGCCCGCGTCCAGCGTGAGCTCCTTCACGGCGACGCCCTTGTAGAGCGGCAGGTAGATCGTGAAGTCCCGCAGCTTGCGCTCGGCGGCGACGGTCCAGGTCTTGGCGATCTTGCGGTCCTTGTCCGGCCACGCGCTGTTGAAGTATTCGCCGTCGACGTAGAGATCGAACCCGCTCTGGCCGATGCTCGTGATGTGGTGCATCACCGACCCGTCGGGGGACTCCGCCAGGATGCCCACCTGGAGCGAATCGCTGCGGAAGCGCAGCCGCCCGCCCGAGGGATGCTGCGCGAGTCCCCAGACCGGCGCGCGGAACGTGTCCTTGAGCCTTGCGGGGAGCCGCCGGAGCACGGGCGTGTCCTCGCTGAACCACGCCAGCCCGCTGACGGTGATGCGCGAATCGGGGAACGGGATGCGCTGGACCTCGGCCGGGGCAGCCTGGAGCGCCAGGAGCAGAACGATCATCATGCCAATGGAACGCCGGTCGAGGACCGTTCACGGCAGATTCGTCACCCGAATGAAGAATTGGTTCCCAAAGAATTGAAATGCGGCCCCTGCCGCGGTAGGGTCATGGTTCGGCCATCACCATGGGGGTCATCATGGGTCTTCCGGCGAGCAATCTGGAACTGGACCGTGTCAGGGCCCAAATGGAGGCCATCGACCGCATGATCCTGCTCCGGCTCGAGCACCTTCGCTATTGGGAACGCATTCCCGTCAACGTGAACGTCATCGGCGGCTTTGATCCGCTGGTCGACAAGAAACACAGGCTCTCGTCGTCACAGATCATCGCGGAGCTCCGACGCCAGCTCGAACACTACCGGTCCAGCCGGAAACGGCCCGCCCGACGTCTCGACGTGCTGGTGGCGCGCAAGAAGGCGTCCAAGGCGGTGCAGAAGGGCCTCAAGGAGGCCAGGGGCGCCATCGAGGGAGCCATCAAAGGTCTCGCCCCCGGGGCGGGGCTGGACTCGGACGCGCTGGACAAGATCGAAGCCGACTGCGAGAAGGTGATCCTCGACAACTACCTCCCCCTCCTGAAGAAGGATCCTTCCCCGGCGACGATCATCGAAACGATGCGCGGCCTCGGCATGTGCGCCTCCATCAACAACAGCGGACTCGAGGACGGGAACAAACCGGAAATCGTCCGGGCACTCCAGAAGGCCACCCTTTCGAACCATGAAGCCGCCGACCGTGCCTTCCGGAATTCTCCGACCCTCATGAATTTCCGGCGGCTTGCGGCCGCAGAGCAGCTGGCCCAGGAAATGGACGCGGGATTTACGTCCACCCCCAAAGGTTGGAAGTCCGCCGGCAAGACCCACCTCCTCACATCGAGCGACACCCTCCCCGCCTTGTCGGTCGCCTACTACGGGGCGGCCCGGTACTGGGATGTGATCTATCGGGAGAATGTCGATGTGATCGGACTCCAACCCGACAAACTGCCCGCCGGGAGGACGATCACGATCCCCTGAGTCTACGGCATCCGGTGGCCGGACACCGGGAATCCGGTATAAGGGTAGGGATGATGAACCGGTTTGGGCTCCTCCTCCTCTTCGGGCTCTCCGCGCTCCAGAACGGCCCGCGCACGACGATCCCCGCGGAAAAGGACCGCAACCGCCACGACGAGTTCCTCAAGGTCGCCAAGGCGGGCGGCGTGGACCTGCTCTTCCTGGGCGACTCCATCACCGACGGCTGGCGCGGCGGCGGCAAGGCGGTCTGGGACAAGTATTTCGCCCCTCTGAAAGCCGCCAACTTCGGCATCAGCGGCGATCGGACCGAGCACGTGATCTGGCGCCTGCGCAACGGCGAACTCGAGGGCATCCAGCCCAAACTCGCCGTGCTGATGATCGGCACCAACAACGGCGACCCCGCACCCGACGTCGCGCTCGGCATCAAGACGATCATCGCCGACATCCACGAGCGCAGCCCCCGCACCAAGGTGCTCCTGCTCGCGATCTTCCCCCGCAGCGAGAAACCCGACGGCGGTCGCGCGAAGAACGAGGAGGTCAACAAGCTCATCTCCAAGTTCGTCACGTTCACGGAGACGCGGCGGGTCGCCTACCTCGACATCAACGCAAAGTTCCTCGCCCCCGACGGGACGCTGCCCAAGGACATCATGCCGGACTTCCTGCATCCCAACGAGAAGGGCTACCAGATCTGGGCGGACGCCATCGTCGACAAGGTCAAACAGATGCTGCAGGAGGAGTCCGGCAAACCCGCCCCCTCCTTCTCGCCGCCCTCCCCGGTGCTGAAGGTCTCCCGCCTCGAGGAGTCCATCGCCGCGGGAAAAGTGGAGTCCGGCGTGAAGGCCCTGGAGAAGCTCTCCACGGAGAAGGACGCGCGGACGGCCGAGGCCGCCAAGGCGAGCCTCGCGGCGATCGAGGCCTGGAAGGCGTCCGTCGATGCGGAGCTCGCGCGCCTCAAGACGGAGGGCGACGTGGTCGCGGCCGCCGAGCTGGCGTCGGGCATGGGCTCCAACTACAGCGGCGAGACCGCCAAGGGCTACCAGGAGCAGGCCTCGGAGCTGAAAAAGGACCCGGCCTACGCTGCCGGCAAGGAATTCCAGAAGCTGGCCGCGCGGCCCGCGGAGCTTCGCAAGGATCCGCGCTTCGCCAAACTCGTCGAAGCCTTCCTGAAGAAATACCCCGACGGGTACTACGCCAAGCAGGCCCAAATGCTGGTCCCCGGCAAATGACGCTGACCCTCCTCCTCGTCCTCCTTCAAGAGCCGGACTACGTCCTCACGAAGGACGTCGCCGTGCCCCTCAAGGACGGGACCACGCTCGCGACCGACGTCTATCTCCCTTCGAAGGACGGCGGGCCCTTCCCCGCGATCTTCGTCCGCACGCCCTACAACAAGACCGGCGAGCTCGGGAACGCGACGTATTTCACCCGGCACGGCTACGCCTACGTCGCCCAGGACACCCGCGGCCGCTATGGATCCACGGGAACGTGGCGCTTCATCCGCGACGACAGCGCGGACGGCGCGGAGGCCGCCGCATGGCTCGTCGCCCAGCCCTGGTCCAACGGCAGGTTCGGCATGATCGGCACCTCGTACGTCGGCGGCACCCAGCATGCCATGGCGCTCGCGAAGGCCCCCGGCCTCGCCACCGCCATCCCCGTCGACGCCGTCTCCAACATGGGCGTGCAGAGCATGCGCAACGCCGGCGCCTTCGAACTGCGCTTCTGGAACTGGGTGCTGCTGCAGTCCGTCAGCGGCAGCCAGGCCGCGAAGGATCCGGCCGTCCGCGAACGCCTCAAGGACATGGCCGACCACCGCAAGTCGTATCTGCTCAGGCTCCCGTTGCGCAAAGGCACCACGCCGCTCCAGCTCGCGCCCGACTACGAGGACTGGCTCATCGAGGCGATGTCTCACGGCCGCAACGACGCATATTGGGAGGCGAACAACATCATCGACCACCCGGAGCGCTACAAGGACATCCCGGTCCTCCTCGTCGGCGGCTGGTACGATTCGTGGGCGGGCAACACGACGGCCAACTACCGCGCGCTTTCGAAAACCATCAAGGGTCCCGTTCAGCTCATCATGGGCCCCTGGATCCACGGCCGCCAGGGCGCCTCCTCCCACGGCCAGGTCGGCTTCGGCAAGGACGCGGCCATCGCCGATCCCCTGGCCTGGCGCCTCGCCTGGTACGAGCGCTGGCTCAAGGGCGCCGACATCAAACCGGTCCAGCCGTCCCCGGTCCGGATCTTCGTCATGGGCGGCGGCGACTGCGTCAAAGGCGCCGACGGGATGGATCAACACGGCGGCGTCTGGCGCGACGAACAGGAGTGGCCGCTCGCCCGGGCGAAGCTTATGCCCTATCACCTCGGCAAGGGCGGGACCCTCGGGACGACGACTTCGAGCGGCGCGACGTCCTTCATCTACGACCCCAGGAACCCGGTGCCCACGATCGGGGGCTGCATCTCCTCGAACGACGGCATCATGCTGCAGGGCGCCTGGGACCAGCGCGGCGGCCCGCATGTCTGGAACGCCCCCGAACCGCTGCCGCTCTCGGCGCGCAACGACGTCCTCGTCTTCCAGACGCCCCCGCTCGCGGAGAACGTGGAGGTCACCGGCGAGATCGACGTGAAGCTCTGGATCTCCAGCAGCGCGCCGGACACGGACTTCACGGCGAAGCTGGTGGACGTGCATCCCGGCGGCTTCGACATGAACCTCACGGACGGCATCCTGCGCTGCCGCTTCCGCGACTCGCTCCTGGAGGAGCACCTCATGGAGCCCGGGAAGGTGTACCCGGTCACGATCCGGCTCTAC
Organism: uncultured Planctomycetales bacterium; assembly: GCA_964619955.1. GTDB lineage: Bacteria > Planctomycetota > MHYJ01 > MHYJ01 > JACPRB01 > JACQFK01. Next base: position 269,184 of record CAZUJF010000002.1, on the reverse strand, counting down.
CCCACCTCGAACGTCTTCAAGAAGGGCCACCGCATCCGCGTGGACATCTCCAGCAGCAACTTCCCGCGCTTCGACCTGAACCCCAACACCGGGGAGCCCCTCAACGACAACCGCCGCTGGGCGAGCGCCGTGAACACCGTGCTCCACGACGCGGAGCATCCCTCCCATATCCTGCTGCCGATCGTGAAGTAGCCCGCCCCTACTTCGTGATCAGCTGGCGGTGCAGCAGCTTGCCGTCCGCCTCCGTGTCGAAGAGGGCCGCATGCTCCTGCTCGTAGACGCGCACCACATGGCCGTCCGCCCGGGGCTCCGCCTTGCCGGGCTTGCCGGACATTCCCGACAGCAGCTTTCGAAGATCGGCCTCGCCCGGCAGGGCGCCCGTCCCGGCTTCCTTCGAGGAGGAAAGCGCCTCCAGCACGGCGCTCTTCAGGAGCTTCGGCCAGAGCTTTCGGAACAGGCCGGCCGTGCCGTAGACCTCGATGCTCTGGATCCTGCCGTTCACGCAGAAGGCCGCGCCGACGGCGTCCGGATGCTCCGCCGCCGCCTTCTCCAGCAACCCGAGGCCGGCCTTCAGTTTCGCGGCGACCGCCGGATCCTCGGCCGCCAGGACGTAGGAGTTCTTGGGTTCATCCAGGGTGAAGGTGGCGCCGGCAAGCGAGGCCCCGCCGGATCGCACCAACCCCTTGTTCACCTTCTCCCCCGCCGCCCAGACCTTCTCCTGATTCTTGTCGAGACGGATGGCGAGCTTCTGCTCTTTGGAGGCCACCGCCGCCGTCGACGGGGAAAAGGCCAGCCCGGCCGACTGATCCCTCGAATTCCAGCGACCCGGCTCCACGCAGAAGGCGTCGACGGAACGCTTCCCGGAACGGGGCGGGAGCATCACGTCGACGGCGATCGTGCGGTCCTGCTGGCCTCCCTTGACGGTGTCCCCGGCCTGCAGATAGACCGGCCGCTCCCCGGAGTTCTCGACGCTGAGCTCGTTCACCTCCGCGCCCTCGCTTTTCTCCGTGACCTTGAGCGCCCCGGACTTCAACGCCTCTTCCAGCGTCAGGCAGCCCCCATCGTCCTGCGAGGCCCCCTTGAGCTTCAGGAAATAGATGCCGAGGTTGCCGTCCACCGAGGCCTTGCTGAAGACATAGGCGTCGAGGCCGGCCCCCGCGGGCGCGGCGCCCTGCCCGGAACAGGCCGCCAGGCCGACCAGCATCGCGGACAGAAGTGATTTCATCGAACATCCTCCCACAAGCCTTCCGCTCGTTAGACGCCGGCCGCGGAGGCCGGGTTAAGCGAAATCACTTCGCGGGGATGGCTTCCAGGCAGACGAGGCGGTCCTTGCCGCGCACGTAGAGCAGGCCGTGGGAGAGGATCGGCGCCGCCCAGGCGGGATAGTCCAGCAGCGCTTTGTCGTCCGCGCCCTTCAGGAACAGCTTCGAGAGCTCCTCGTACTTCTCCGGGTTCACCTTGATCAGGCGCAGGACCCCGTCCTCGCCCAGACAGACGAAGTGCCCGTCCGCATGGAGCAGCGATGCGCGGGTGAGCCCCGGGACGCTCCAGCGCAGCTTCCCCGTCTCCAGTTCGATGCAGCGCAGGTCGGCGTTCTGCGTGTGACGCCCGCTCGAAGCGTAGACGAACCCGTCCACGTGGACCGGGGTCATCCAGTGCGTCGCGAGAGACTGGTCGCGCTTGCGGCCGTCGGACCAGATCACCTCGGCGGCGCCCGGCTTCACCTTCAGCAGCGAGGCCCCGATCGAGTAACACTCCGAGATCAGGACGCGGTCCCCCACGACCAGCGGATTGCTGGCGTTCACGCTCTCGAGGATGCGCGCGCGCCAGGGATACGCGAAGTCCGGCTTCCCCGTCGCCGGTTCGAAACCGATCAGGCCGCTGCGCGAGAACAGGAAGCCCCAGCGCCGGCCCGCGATCGTCGCCGTCATCGGGCTCGCATAACTCGCCAGGTCGTCGCCGAGCTTGTACTTGAGCGCCCCCGTCCGTTTGTCGAACGCGACGAGCGCGCTCCCGTTCGAGGTCGCCTCGCCCGTCTGGATGCCGGGGCTGTTCGCGGGGCTCCCGCCCACCTGGACGAGGAGCAGGTCCCCCTCCACCAGCGGCGTGCTGCCCACGCCGAAGAAGTTCTGCTGCACGCCGAACTCGGCGCTCGTGTCCCGCTTCCAGACGAGGGCGCCGTCGGCCGTCTTCAGGCAGTGCAGCATGCCCTCGGCGCCGAAGAGGTAGACGCGGTCGCCGTCGGCCACCGCCTGGCAGCGCGGGCCGTTGTTGTAGCCGTACATGTCCTGGTAGTCCGTCGCATATTCGAAGCGCCAGAGCTCCTCGCCCGTCTCGCTCTTGAGGCAGACGAGCCGGGCCCGGTTTCCATGGCGGTCGAACTGGAAGAGGCGGCCGAGCTGGATCGCGCACGTGGCATAGCCGCTGCCGAGCTCGCGCTGCCAGACGACGCGGAGGCCGGCGGCGGGCCAGGGGCTGAGCAGGCCCTTTTCGGGGGACTTCGAGTCCTGCGTCGGCCCGAGGAAGTTGGGCCAGTCCGCGCCCGTCTTCCGGGTGCGCAGATCCGGCGGCTCCTGAAGTGAGAGGCAGAGGACGAGGAGCAGGGGCGTCATCTCCGGCTCATAATAGCTCGCGGCCCGGATATAATCCCGCTCCATGCGCGTCCTGCATCTCTTCGGGGACTGGAAGTGGACGGGGCCGTCCGAGCCCGTGCTCGACCTCTGCCAGGAGCTGCGCGGCCTCGGGGTCCAGGCCGACCTGGCCTGCATGGCGGCGCCTCCCGAGGCGAAGGGCAGCCTGCCGGAGCGCGCCCGCGCACGCGGGTTGGAGCCGCTGCAGGACTTCTGCCTCAAGCGCTCGCTGTCCCCCTTCCAGAACCTCTGCGACGTGAAGAAGGTCGCCGCCGCCTGCCGCGACTACGACCTGCTCCACGTGCATTTCTCCCACGACCAGATCGTCGGCGGCATGGGGGCCCGGCGTTCGGGGCGGGCGAGGATCGTGCGCACGAACCACAAGGCCGTCCCCACGCCCGTCAATCTCGCCACGAAATATCTGATGCGCCGCTACACCGACGGCTACCTCACCTGTTCGCAGGCGGCGCTCGACGCCGACGTCGCCGCGTTCGGCCTGCGCGGCTGGAAACTCGATCCCGCGATGCGGCTCGAGCGCTTCCCCGCGACCGACACGCCGCACGAGGGCTTCGTGGTGGGGGTGGTCGCGCGCATGCAGCGGCACCGGCGCTTCGACGTCCTGCTGGAGGGCGTCAAGCTCTGCAAGGTCCCCGACCTCCGGGTCGTCGTCATCGGCCGGGGCACGCACATGAACGAGGTGGCCGTGGAGCCCGCGAAGCGGCTCGGGCTGACGAACGTGACGTTCACGGGGTATCTCGGGGACAAATACCTCGAGACGGTCGGCGGCTTCGACGCGCTGCTCTTCCTGGTCCCGGGCTCCGACGGCACCTGCCGGGCGATCCGGGAGGCGATGTGCCTGGGCAAGGCGGTGATCGGCGCGCGGCGGGGCATGATCCCGGAGATCGTGGACCACGGGAAGACCGGGCTCGTCGTCGACGACACGCCGGAGAACCTGGCGAAGGCGATCGAGGAGCTCGCGGCGGACCGGGCGCGCTGCCGGGCGATGGGCCGCGCGGGCCGGGAGAAGGCCCTCGCGCTCTACGACATCCGCCGCCAGGCGGCCCAGGTCAAAGCCGCCTACGAAGCGCTCCTGGCCTGAAAAAA
>CAZUJF010000002.1:0-265350 GCA_964619955.1 uncultured Planctomycetales bacterium | reverse complement strand
GCCGCCAGGCGGCCCAGGTCAAAGCCGCCTACGAAGCGCTCCTGGCCTGAAAAAAGCAGCCCGGCTGTTTTGTCGTATCCCGGGACACGACAAAACAGCCTGGCTGCTTTTTTTGAGCTCCATTTTCCACAATATCCCCCGCTCCCCTCCGTTATGCCCCTTGGAATTCACATGGAGGATGGGCGATGAGAACGATGACCACCATGGCGGCCGCCTGGGTGCTGGCGGCGGGCACGGCCTGGAGCCAGGATCGCGAACCCGAGCGGCGTCCGCCGCCCCCGAGGCCCAACGAGGAACGCTGCGCCTGCGGACGACCCCACGAGCGTCCCCCCGGCGATGCGCCGCGTCCGCCCCAGGAAGGCGATCGCCGCGAGCGGCGTCCCGAAGGCGCGCCCCCCGCGGAAGGACCCCGCGGCGACCGGCGGCCGGAAGGCGAGCGGCGTCCCGACGGGGCCCCGCGCCCCGAGCGTCATTGCGAGCACGTCTGTCCCGAACATCCGGCTCGCGGCGGCGGCGATGCGCGTCCGCCGCGCCCGCCCCAGCCGCCCCCCCCGGGGGCGAATCCCCCGCCTCCCCCGCGCCCCGAAGGCGCCTGCGCGTGCGAGTGCCACCGCCGGCCGCGCGGGGACGGCGCCGAACGTCCGCGTCCGCCCCGTCCTCCCGGCGAGGGCGAGGAGCGCCGCCGCGAGGAACCCCGTCCGCCCCGCCCCGCCCCCGAAGGGGAGCGTCGCGAGGGGGAGCGCCGGGAGGGCGAACGCCGCGACCGCTGAACCCGAAGAAACCCCGGGCGCCGGGTCCGAAGGGGCCCGGCGCCTTTTTTATTTCTCACCTGCTAATTCACATTAGCCTACCCGACGGCCTCTCCAGAGATAACGGGAAGCGGGCCCGGGGTGGGCCCAGGACCGGGTAAGAGGAGGCGTGGTGGTGAATCGCAGACAAACTCTATCCGCGGCGTTCCTGCTCATGGCCGGCGGGGCGCTGCACTTCGCCGTCGCCCAGGCGGTGAGCGTCCCTGGGCTCGTCGCCTACTGGCGCTTCGACGAGACCGCCAGTCCCGCCGCCGACTCCTCGGGCAACGGCCACAGCGCCGCCTGGACGAACGCGACGGCCTCGAATCAGATCCAGGGCGCCGGCCCGCCGGGCATCGCCGGAAACATCAACTGCATCGACTTCAACGGCACCAGCGCCTACGTCGACAACGGGACCTTCTCATGGCCCAGCGGCGGGCCCATCACGATCGCCTTCTGGAGCTACGCCACCTCCCCCGCCCAGAACTCCGTCGCGTTCACCGTGGGCAACCAGGACGTGCCCAACCGCTGCCAGGCCCACGCCCCCTGGAGCGACGGCAACATCTACTGGGACTACGGCACCGCCAACACGGGCAGCGGCCGGGTCTCCGCGAGCTACGCGGGCAAACTCGACAAGTGGACCCACGTGGTCCTCGTCTCCGCCGGCACGGGCGGGACGTTCCAGGGGATATACCTGGACGGCACGCTGGCCAACTCCGTGGCGACGTCGGGCGGCCCCACCGCCGCCCTCACGGGCGTGCGCATCGGCCACGGCAACGCCGGCGGGTATCACAAGGGGCGCATCGACGATTTCCGCATCTACAACAGCGTGCTCTCCGCGGGCGAGGTCACCACGCTCCACGCCGGCCAGCTCCCCGGCGCCTTCACCGTGACGGCGACGGACGCCATCAACCAGGTCGACCTCAGCTGGACGGCCGCCAGCGGCGCGACCAGCTACACGATCACGCGCGTCCCGACGGCCGGCGGGACCACCTTCTCCCTGGGCACCCAGACGGGAACCACGATCAGCGACGGCACGGGAACCCCGGGGACCTCGTACACCTACACCGTGGCCGCGGCGAACATCGTCGGGAACACGACCGCCACCGCCACCGGGACGCCCCTCGTCGCGCCGCCCCCGCCCCCGCGCTACAACGACCATGAGGAAGGCCTCAATGACGGGAACTGCGCCTGCGGGAGCCTGCCCGCCGCCCCCTCGCTGCTCCTGCCGGGCCTGGCGGCCCTGCTGATCCTGGGCCTGGCGCTACGCCGACTCTAAGAGTTCGTAATACATGTTCCGGCGGCGCGGCCGCCAGCCGAGGTCCTCGATGACGCGGCGGATGGCCGCCTCGTTCATCCGGAAATTCGCCCCCGCCTGGGAGACGACGTTCTCCTCGATCATCGTCGAGCCCATGTCGTTGGCGCCGTAGAGCAGCGCCAGCTGCCCGATCTTCTCCCCCTGCGTGACCCAGGAGGACTGGAGGTTCGGGATGTTGTCGAGATACATGCGCGCGATCGCCAGCGTCTTGAGGTATTCGAAGCCGCCGGTCTTCGGGGTGCCCGCCATCTCCGTGTTGTCCGGCTGCAGGCTCCAGCAGATGAACGCCGTGTAGCCCCCGCCGTTCTTGCGGGCGAGCGCGCGGTCCTGCTGCTCGCGCAGCACCCGCAGATGCTCCACGCGCTCGGCGAGCGTCTCCACGTGCCCGTACATCATCGTGGCCGTGGTCTTCATCCCGATCGCGTGCGCCTCCTCCATGACCTCCAGCCACTCCGCGCTGCTGATCTTGAGCGGGCTGATGATCCCGCGCACGCGGTCCACCAGGATCTCGCCGCCGCCGCCCGGGATCGAATCCAGCCCCGCCGCCCGCAGCCGCTCCAGCACCTCGCGCACGGACAGCTTGTTCAAGGTCGCGAAATGCCGGATCTCCGACGGCGAGTAGCCGTGCACGTGGATGTCGAAGGACTTCATGAAGCGGAGCATGTCCTCGTACCAGTCGAGCTTCAGGTAGGGATGGTGCCCGCCCTGCAGCAGGACCTGCACGCCCCCGAGCGACTTGAGCTCGCGGATCTTCCGCGCCATCGCCTCCTTGGAGATCGTGTACTCCTCGGGGTGCCCGGGCGGGCGGTAGAACGCGCAGAACTTGCAGTAGGTGATGCAGGTGTTGGTGTAGTTGATGTTCCGGTCGACGATGTACGTGCAGAGCGGCTCGGGATGCAGCCGCCGGCGCACGGCGGACGCGCCCTCGCCCAGTTCCGGGAGTCCGCCCTCCTCGAAAAGGGTCAGCGCCTCGGCGTCCGTCAGGCGCCCGCCGGCCGCCGCCTTGTCGACGATCTCACGAACGCTGGTGGACATAAGCCGCAAACCTCTTCAGGCCCGCCCGCTCGGCGGGGCCCAGGTCGAACGTGATGCACTCCGTCAGGTAGCGCCGCGCAAAAGCCGGGCTCAGGCCCAGCCCCGCCGCCTCGCGCCGGGCGATGGCCGCGATGCGGGCGCCCCCGCGCTTCCGGGCCTCCCCGAGCGCCCGCGCGATCTCCCGGACCCGGGCCCGTCCCGGCCGCAAAGCCCAGAGCGCGAACACGAAGGGTTTCCCGGTGAAGTCCCGCCACTCCTCCCCGAGATCCAGCGCCGGGGCGGATTCGCGGCGGAACGAAGTATCCCCGATGGTCAGGACGGCGTCAACGCCCCTCCAGGACAGGCGCCGCGTCGGATCGCGCCGGACGTAGACCGGCTTCAGCCCGTATTTCTCCTCAAGGAGGATGCGCGCGAGCATGTTCGAGGTGCGCGAGTTTCGGTCGAGCGCGACCCGGCGGATCTCCCGGACGGGAACGCGGTGCCGGAGCAGCACGCTGGCCACGCGCCCGGGCGACGCGATCGCCAGGCCCGGCACGAAGTCGAGTTTCCGGAGCAGGACCTCCACGGAGGGAAGCAGGGCGACGTCGAGGCGGCCGGAGACGAGGAGGCCGACGAGGTCGGCGGGCGGCAGGAAACGCACCCCCCCGAGCCCCTCGATGAGGGGTTTGGCGTTGAGGTACGGCACGCAGCCGATCCGGAGCGGCTTCACGACGTCGGAGGCTTGTCCCCGAGCCCCGGAGGGAGGTCCGCGATCTTGGTCTTGGCGCTCTCGTCCCCCTCCTCCTCGATCATCGCGCGGCGCACCTCGGATTTCGAGGGGTCGGAGGCCGGAGCGGCGGCCTTGAGCTGCTCGAGACGGCGCTTGAGCATGGCGACGCGGGCCCCGGTCTCCCCCGCGCGGGGGTGCTCGGGGTGGGCGTCGTGGAAGCCCTTCAGGCTCTGGAGGGCCGCCTCGTAGTTCTTCTGGGTGAACTGGACCTGGGCGAGTTCCGTGCAGTATTCGTAGTCGTTGGGATCCAGCTTCACGGCCTGGGCGAAGGCCTCCTCGGCCTGGGCGTACATGCCGATCTCGAAGTACGTGATGCCCAGGTTGTAGAAGTAATGCGAGATCGAGGGCTCGATCTCGGTGGCCATCTTGAAGACCATGGCGGCGTAGTCGAGCAGCCCCTTGCGGCGGTAGAGCTCGCCCACGTTGTTGAAGGCCTTGTGATACTGGGGCGCGATGTCGATGCACTTCCGGTAGGCCTCGATCGCGGGGTCGAGCTGGCCCATCTGGGCGTAGGCCATGCCGAGATACGCCCAGGCGCGGTAGAAGTCCTTGTCCGCCTCGGCGGACTTCTTGAAGCACTCGACGGCCTGCTCGAACTCCTTCTTCTTGAAATGCTCCGCCCCGACGTTGTAGAGCTTCACCGCGGGGGCTTCGGCCGGCGAACCCATCAGCGACCTCCCGTGATCCGTTTGAGGACTTCGCCGGTCGTCACCGTCCCGACGAGGCGCTTCCCGCGCAGGACGTAGGCCCCGCGGACGCCCGCATGGCAGAGCTTGACCGCCATGTCCAGGAGCGGATCCTCCTCCTGCACCGTCTTGTACGCGCCGGTCTGGATCACGCCGAGGCTGTCGAGCGGGGCGTCCCCGTGGCGGCGCAGCACCTGCTCCAGGGAGCCGGCCGACCCCTGCAGCGTCGCGGGGTTCGCCAGGCCGAGCAGATGCTCCCGCACCCCCAGCTGCAGCAGCGACGCGGCGCTCACTTCGCCGACCAGCTGGCCCTCCCCGTCCACGACCGGCAGCGCCTCGCCGCGCGAGGCGGCCAGCTGCTCCAGCGCCTTCGAGAGCGGCGTTTTCGGCGTCAGACTCGCCACGGAGCTGCCGAGCGGCGACCCCGCCGGCTTGGACTGGATCGCGTCCACCGCGGCGATCAGCTCGGCCCCCGCCTGCGCCGAGACGACCTTGTGCAGGTGCTCCTCGGCGGAGAAGAGGTTGAGGAACTGCGCGAGCGTGTGCAGGTAGAGATTCGAATGCTTCTTGGGGATGACGAAGAGGATCACGATGCGGATCGGCTGCCCGTCCGGCGCCTTGAAGTCCAGCCCCTGCGGGCAGGTCCCCACCGCGATGCGGAAGTCCTGGACCTTCTCGGTGCGGGCGTGGGGGAAGGCGCTTCCCTTGGCCATGGAGAAGGGCCCCAGCTTCTCGCGCTCCGCGAGCGCGGCGCGCAGCTCCGGCAGCGTCACCCCGGGCGTCTCCGCCGCCATGAGCTGGAGCATCTCCTCAAGAGCCTCCTCCTTGCCCTTCGCGGCAAGGCCGCACTTGACGAGCCTGGGGTTGAGCACCGGGGAGAGCTTCATGGGAATTGGGGATGGATTATAGACCAGCCCGGAGAGCCCCGCAAGCGCAAGGCTCCTCTGCGCAAGGCTCCTCTGCCAGGGATTGCCCGAGTCGCGGCCTTACTCCCGGCTTCCAGCTGCAAGCTACAACCCCGGCAAACCCTGTCAGGCCGTGATGTTGCGGGACCGGAAGACCCCGTAGGCCCCGGGAAGGAAGGCCGCGATCCAGGCGAGGGGGACCGCGACGTCCAGCCTCCCCGCGTCGATCTGCGGATTCCAGCGGGTGCTGCTCCCTTCCGCGAAAAGCCGGAGCTTCTCCAGCACGTACGGCGCGTAGTAGAGGAAGACCTTCTGCTGGTGGCGCTCCCCCAGCATGCCGGTGACCACGTCCCCGAAAACGTAGAGGATGAGCGTCACCGCCACGGCGAAGCCCGACGACTCGACGAGCGTCGACACGAGGATGCCGAGAAAACCCGCCGCCAGGAAGGGCAGGAGTCCCGCGAGCACGGCCTTGCGGACGTGCTGGAGGATCTCGGGACCGCTCCGCATGATCACGTACTGGCCTTCATCCCAGACCGGTCCGAGCTCGCCGCGGCCCAGCGCCCCGAGCGCGGCCGAGAGGAACACGAAACCGTAGAGGAAGAGGCCGAGCAGCAGCGTCGTGAGCGCCTTCGCGATGAAGAGGTCCGCCCGCGTGACGGGCCGGGTCAGGAGGTTCTTGATCGTGCCTCGGTCGAACTCCCCGGCGAACATCATCGACGAGAAGACCAGCAGCACGAACGTCGCCAGCTTCAGGCCCATCTGGAACCCGTAGGCGAAGAGCTGCGCGGCATGGAAGGAGCGCCAGAGGGTCTCCTTCTGCCCGAGGAAAAGCGGCTGGAGGACCTCCGCCAGCAGCGTCCCCGCCAGCGTCACCCCCAGCGCCAGGTAGAGGAAGGGATGCGCGCTGAGTTTCAGAAACTCGGCCGCGCTCAGACGCAGAATGCGGCGGATCATTGGGAGAGAAAGATCTCCTCGAGCGACTGCCGGACCGGCGACAATTCCGCCACGGGCAGCCCGCCGCCGACCAGGGCCGCGTTCACCTGCGCGAAGCGGTCGGAGGCGCACTTCACGAAGAGCCGGCCGCTCTCGTCCACGGCGCCCGCCTCGACGCCCGCGAGCCCGGCGAGCAGCGCGCGCGCCTTCGCGGGGTCGCCGCAGGCCACGCGCAGCCCCTTCACCGTGGACTCCAGCACGCGGTCCAGCCGCTCCTGCAGGATCATGCGGCCCTGCTTGATCATCCCGACTTTCGTGCAGGTGAGCTCCACTTCATGAAGCAAATGGCTCGAGATGATGAACGTGACCCCCTCCTTGCGGTTGAGGTCCCGGATGACCCCGCGGATGTGCGTCACGCCGTGGGGGTCCAGTCCGTTGGTCGGCTCGTCCAGGAAGACCAGCCGGGGCTTCGCCAGCAGCGCCATCGCGATCCCCAGGCGCTGGCGCATGCCCTGGGAATAGGTCCCCACGCGGTCGTCCCTCCGGGAGCCCAGCCCCACGGCTTCGAGCGACTCGCCGATGGCCGACGCCGGCACGCCCGCGCTCGCCAGGCGGAGGATCTCCAGGTTCTCCACCGCGGAGAGGTAGGGATAGTAGGCGGGGAGCTCCACGAGGGCGCCGATGCGGGACATCGCCTCGATGAAGTTCCCGCGCAGTTCCTTGCCGAAAAGAAGGACGCAGCCCGCGCTCGGCCGGATCAGGCCGAGGATCATCCGCATCGTGGTGGTCTTGCCGGAGCCGTTCGGTCCGAGGAACCCGTAGAGGTCCCCCTCCTCGACCTCGAGGTCGAGGCCGTCGACGGCGTGGATCCTGCCGAAACGCTTGCTCAGGCCCTGGGTGACGACGACGGGGGGCATGGAGAAAGAATAGCAGAAACGCTACGGACCCGGGCGGACCTGCGCCCGGGGATGCAGCAGGCCCACGTACTGGTCGGCCTTCTTCTCCCAGACGTAGAGCAGCTGGAAGAGCCTCCATTCGCGCCATTGGGAGGCGTGCTGCGAGGCCCAGGTCCGGGCGATCTCCTCGCGCCGCTCCTCCTGCACGGGATGGCGCTCGCGTTCGCCCTCGTACCAGACTTCCTTCTCGATCTCGCCGACCTGCTCCTGGATGTCCCGCCGCGCGTTGCAGGTGCCCCGCTTCCGGATCACCGAGCGCACGCAATAGTCCACGAACTGGCGGTCCGAAATCTCGCCCCGGACGTAGCGGCGCCGCGCGACCTCCTGGCCCGCCCCGCGCCCCTCCTCGAGGATGCGCCGGAGCTCGCCCAGGTTCTCGCAGATGAAGCGGTCCAAATCGATCTCCAGGTCCCGGAGCTGCCCCCGGGCCCAGAGCTCTTCCAAAGACTGCAGTACGCCGCTCATACCCATCAAATTAGACGACTCCCGGGACCCCATGTTCCGCGGGACAAGTTATTGATCGTCATGCGGTTGCGCGTTCCTGAAGGCTTTCGTGCATGCTTCTCCGCTACTTCTGAAAAATCGGCAGATATTCGCAGGGCATCTGCAGGATGACGCAGGCCATCGCGGTGGCGTAGGTCACCCCCACGTCGTCCCGCCAATACCCCTCGCGGCGGTCCTGCATCCCCAGGATCTCGTCGCGCACCTCGGGGTAATACTTCGCCCAGCGTTCCCCGCCGGCGAGGTACATCATCTGGGAGGCGTAGTAGTGGCCGTAATAGTAGTGCAGCTTCCCCGGGACCAGGCCCCGCTGCCAGAGGCCCACGTTCTGGAGCGCGTCCCGCAGCTCCCGGCTGTCGTAGATCCCCGCGCTGAACAGGGCCACGCAGCCCGCCGCCGTCAGCGCGAACGAAACCCGCGTGTCGTTCATCCCGTCCACGGCCTGGTAGCTGAAGCCCCGCCGGGTGGCGCAGCGCGTCACGTAGCGCATGGCGCGGTTGATCGTCTCGACGGGGACCGCGATCCCCCCGTTCCGGGCGGCCCGCAGGGCCTGCACCGTGGACACCGTCACGGAAAGATCCGCGTCGACGGGGATGGGCTGGTAGCGCCAGCCGCCCTCGCGGTTCTGGGAGTTGACGATGAGGTCCACCGCGCGTTTCAGGCGCGGCTTGATCTCCGGATCGCGCGTCATCCCGTAGATCTCCGCCAGGAAGAGCGTCGCGAACGCGTGGCTGTACATGCGCGAGCCCGCGTGGGTGACGTAGCCGTCCTCCTCGCGGACCTTCGAGAGCAGCCAGCGGACCCCGAGGGCGACGCTCCGGCCGTACTTCCCGCGCCCCGGCACGTTGCCGCCGGAGACCAGCGCCATGCACGCGATGGCGGTGACGTCGACCGATTCGTTCTCCTCGCCGAAATAATCCTCGTAGAGCTTGTAGCCGACCTTGTTGGTCCACGAACCGTTGGCGTTCTGGCGGGAGACGAGCCACGCGAGGCCCCGGTCGACGGCGAGCCGCGTGCGCGCGTCGAACTCGACGCGGGCGACCTGCAGGCGATCCTGGGGGGGGCCGTCCTGAGGCGCGGCCGTCGCGGCCGGGGCCCAGAGGCCCAGGCCCGCCGCCAGCACCAGCCCTGCGCTTCTCACCGGTATACGTCCACCTTCGCGTCCGCGCTGAACACCAGGCGGTCACCCGCGACCCCCGTCCCCGGGGGCCGCTCGAAGCGGTACTCGCTCCGTATATTCTGTACGGCCTTCCCGGCTTTATCAAGGAGGGAGGCTCCATAAGAAAAGGTCTTGTCCGGCCCCTGTTCAAACATTCCCACCCCCAGGAGCCCGCGGGCGAGAAACGGAGGCAGGATCGTCGCCGTCTTCGGGGCCACCGGGGACGTCCAGCGGACCGAAAAATCCGCCAGCGACAGCCCGCGGGCGGTGCCGGAGCCGTCCGCCTCCAGCGACACCACATAGGCCTGATCCCCCTCGACGAGCAGATGGCGCGGATCCCCCAGATCCGGCGCGTCCCGGCGGCGGAGGATCTTGCCGGTCTTCAGGCTGTAAGACTGCAGGAACAGCGTCTCCTCCAGCCCGCCGCCGGGGCGTCGGACCCCCAGCAGGACCAGGGCCTCGCCGCCGACCTCCACGGCCCGGCTGGAGACGCGCTCCAGCGGGGCGCGCCAGCGCAGCCCGCCCTTGGGCAGGTCGAACGCCTCGAGGAAGCGGCCCTCGGACTGCAGGATGAGGACGTCCTCGGAGGCATGGATCACCTGGGCCGTCAGGCCCAGCGAAAACGGCGCCGCGTCCGCAAGCGGGCGTCCGGTCTCGACGTCGAACGAGCGCACGCGGTTGGGGGTGACCGTGATGAAGACCGCGGCCTCGCCCGCCGAATACACCCGCGACGAGGGGATGCCCTCGAAGGGCTGGGTCCAGACCTCCGCGCCCCGCAGGGCGTCCAGGGCGCTCACCCGCTGGTCGACCTCCGCCCCCGGCGTCCCGCTGAAGAACAGCAGATGCGGACCCGACAGGCCGAAGCCGCGCATGCGGCTCCGGGACTCCCAGGTCCATTCCACGCGCCCCGTCCGCGGATCGACCCGCAGCACCGCGTTCTCGTCGGCGAGGATCAGACCCTCCTCGAGAAACGTGGAATACCGCAGCGGCGCGCGCAGCGTCACCTGCCACAGGATCTGCCCCTCCGGACCCAGGGCCTTCACCGCCCCCCTGCCGGGCATCGCGTAATGCATGAGCAGGACCCCGGCGACCCCCTCCGGCGGCGCCCCTCCGGGCTGCAGCGGAACCCCCTCGGGATATTCCGCGTCCGTGTACGAGAAGCGGTGTTTCAGGGGCGGGTTGAGGACCGGGAGCGGCGCCTCGCCGGACGGCCTCCGGTAGGCCTCGCCCTTCAGCCGCTGCGTCGCGAAGTCCCGCACCGTGCCGCCGGCCAGCGGCGCGTCCGGGAACTGCCGGAGCATGCGCCGCAGCAGCGTGCCGGCGCTCGACACGTGACCCTTCTTCTCCAGGACCCTCACGAGGGCGGCGTGCGCCTCGGCCGAGCCCGCCGCGTCGGGAAACTCCCGGAGATAGAGCCGGAGCGCCGCGATCTCCTCCTCCGGACGGTCCAGGCGCCGCTGCACCGCCGCGGCCTCCGCCAGCGCCTCCTCGGCGGCCTTCGAATTCGGGTAGAGCCGGAAGACGTCCATCAGCCGCTCGAAGAGCGCCGGCCGGCGCGCCCCGGCCAGGAGTTGCGCGGCCTGCGCTTCGAACGGCTCGTAGGGGGCGCGGCCCGTCGCGCTCAGCACCGCCCCGATCGCGTGCCGCGCGACGTCGAAGACCGGCGCGCCTTCCAGGGTTTCCCCGCCCGATTCGAGGATCAGCCGCTGGTACTCCGACACCGCCCCCCGGTCGTCCTTCGCCGCCAGCCGCGCGCGGGCCAGCTCCAGCGACGCTTCGATGGCCGCCGCGGCATCCGGCGCAAAACGCCGCGCCTCCTCGATGCGCCGGAGGGCCTCCGCCGCGCGGCCCGCCTCCAGCTCCGCCCGCCCTTCGGACAGCGACACCGCGTAGAGCCGCCGGCGCGCCGCCCGGTTCAGCCGCTCCTCGTCGGGGCGCGTCCCCTTCGACGTGCGCTCCACCGCGCGCAGCAGCAGCCGCGAGGCCTCCTCCGTCTGGCCCGACTGCAGGTGGCGCAGCGCCGCGCGGTACAGCAGCGCGGGATCGTCCGGATGTTTCTCCAGCGCCGCCCGGATCGTCCGCTCCTGGTCCCGCCGGTCGAAATAGACCTGGATCGAATCCTGCGAGGCGAGCAGCAGCGCGCCGTCCACCACCAGCAGATTGCCGCCCTCGGCCCGCGTGCCCGGCCAGCGCCGCGAGGACGCCGCGTCCCAGGTCCCGTCCCAGGCGACCTTGACGAGGCGGTCCCGGCAGGGGACGTAGATCCCGTCCTCGGCCAGCACCCCGCGCCCGCTGCCGCCGAGCTCCGCGCCGGCGGGCGGGACGAGAGCGGCGCCGGTCTTCAGGTCGAGCAGCTCCAGACGTTCTCCGCCGAGGACGAGCGTGGACCCCTTCGCCCCGTACAGGGTCCGGAGCGCGCTCCCCCGCGGGCGCTCCCAGAGGATCCGCCCGTCCCGCGCATCCACCGCGGTCAGGAAGGCCGAGTCCGTCGGCGTCAGCGCCGCCACCCCCTCCGCCACGACGGCCGGCGAATTCACCCACTCCAGGAGGTTCTTGCGGACGTAGACGCTGCGCGTCGGCCTCACCTCCGGCTGCTTGTAGCGGATGATCCAGCGGATCCGCCCCGTCTTCTTCTCCAGGGCCGCATACGCGCCGTGATTCGTCCCGTAGAAGACGGCGTCCTCGCTCATCGCCACCGGCGTTCCCAGGGACTCCCGCGTGGAGTTCCCGAAGAGGTTGATTTCCGTCCCGCCCGAGGCGATGAACGTCGACCAGAGCAGGCGCCCCGTCGCGGACTCGAGACACAGCACGTAGTGCTCGAAGGGATCCGTGGGGAATTTCTGGAAGACCGCGCCGACGTAGAGGCGGGCCCCGTCGGGCGTCGGCCCCGTGGCGAAACTCCCCCCCTCCTCCACGCGGTTCATCCGGAGCTTCCCGCCGACGGTCCAGAGCAGGCGGCCCGTGTGCGCGTCGAAGGCGTGCAGCGCGCGCTTGGGGAACGGGTATTTCACCCGCACATAGCCCAGCTGGTCCTCCGCCCCGCCGGTCGCCGTGATCAGGTTGGCGTAGACGCGGCCGTCCTGCGCCACCGGCGCGTAGATCACCCGGTTGTCGAACATCACCTCGCCCGAGGGGGGCGGGACGCGGTACTGCCAGAGCCGCTCGGGCTGGCGCGCGAACAGGGAGTACGCGGTGAGGGACAGGCCGTTGTGGACGTAGACCACGCCGTCGGCGACCGCGGGGAAGAGCGGCCGGAATTCCGGCGAGGGCATCATGCCCAGCGTGCGCCGGACGATGAAATCGTTCTCGTCCGCCTCGAGCCGGGGCAGGCCCACGAGATCCGTCCAGGCCAGGCGGGACAGCTCCACGCCCGGCTCCGCCAGCACGCTCCCGGAGGGCGCCCCGCCGGGCAGCGGCCAGGAGGGGATGTGAAGGACGGCGTCGCCGGCCGTGCGGGGCGGCGGGGCCTGCAGCAGCTCCGCGATCAGGCCCTGCAGGGGGCGCTCCCCGGAGGAAAGGCGGACGCGGGCCTCGGGAAACTCCCGGGCGGCCCGGGCCGACAGCGCCTGGAGGGCGTCCCGCCGGCCGAGACGGGCGTAGGCGAGCGCCGCGCGCGCCGCGCCGAGTTCGAGCGCCGCGGAGGCCGGCCGGGCGAGCAGGCGCTCCAGCGCCTCCAGCGCGCCGGCCTCGTCCCCCGCGTCGAGCCGCAGGGTCCCGATCAGCAGGAGGGCCTCGTCCACCGAGGAGCTCCACGGAAACCGCTCGATGAGCGCCTCGAGCGCGACGACGTCGCGCGCCCGCTTCGCGGCCTGGAATTCGTAGTCGGCCAGGGGATCCGAGCGCCGGCGCACGAACGCCTTCCCCGCCTCCGGCCAGGCGTCGATCTGCTCGCGGACGTAGGCCAGCAGGCCCTGCGCCCGCGTCCGTCCCGCGTCGAGGGGCACGACGCTGTCGGGATATTTTTCGAGGGCGGACTCGTAGAGCCCCAGCGCCTCGGCCCAGCGCTCCTGCGCGACGAGCTGCGGGACGCGCTGGACGAGGTCGCCCAGGTCGGGATGGACGCGGAGGTGGGCGGTGTTTCCCTGGATGAACGCCTCGTCCTGCGCCGCCGGCGCCCCGGCCAGGAGGGCGGCCAGGACCAGCGCGGCGGCAGGACGGACCCGGACGGAGGCGTTCATGGGGTTACAGAAGCCGCAGGTACTTCCTCAAAAGCCATTCCGCGGTCAGCAGGATCGTGAAGAGGAGGTACGCAAGGGGCGAGTCCCAGAGATCGTCCTCGCGGGTCTCGCGGAGCTGGTTCTCGCTCTTGTGGATGGCGTCGTTGAGCCGGCCCACCTCGTCGATCGCGAAGAAGCGCCCGCCGGAGGATTCCTGCGCCAGCTCCTTCAGCGTGGCGATGTCCAGGATGGGCTCGTCGTCCTCGCGGTCGGGGATGAAGACGGTGAACTTCGCGGTGGCGCGGGTGGCCTCGTCCTCCTCCCCGGCCCAGATCCGGTAGAGGCCGGTGTCGTCGGGGCGGTACTGGCCCTCGTAGTAGCCGTCGCGGGTCCTGTCCTTGTTGAGCGTCACCTTGAGGCGGTCGAGGCCCGCGCGGCCGGCGGGCGGATCGACGAAGACCTCGAGCGTCGGCTCGGTCCGCGGCTCGAAGCGCTCGTCGTACGCGTTGGCGTAGACCTGGACGGGCTCGCCCCGGGTGTAGCGCTCCTTGTCCACGTTCACCCGGAAGCGCCGCGCGCCGAAGAGCTTGCCCTCGCGGGTCCAGTACATCGCCTGCTGCCAGAAGGGGTAGAACCAGGGATAGTCGCCGCTCAGGTAGCGCCAGAGCCAGGTCTCGTCGGTGGCGCTCCAGAACACGCGGCCGCGGCCGGCGTGCTGGGTGACGAAGAGCGGGGGGCGCGAGGCCTCCCCCTCGACGCCGGTGAGCTCGACCAGGGGCGAGGCGCCCGCCTTGAGCTTCTTGACCTTCACGAACCAGCGGACGCCCACCAGCCCGTCGCGCGGGGGCGCCCGGTCCTCCCAGTGCTCGAGATTGCGCTCCTTGTCGCCCTTGAACTCCTTGAAGTTCGTGATCGGGGACGTGCGCCCGTCGGGCGTCAGCTGGTAGCCCAGCATGCGCGCGTAGACCTTCTCGTGCTCGTAGAGGTCGCGGTTCTCGTCGGGCACCACCGGGAGCAGCGAGGCCATCGCCGTGTTGGCGAGCGTGCGCGGATTGCTCATCGACCCGGAGATGAACATGATGCCGCCGCCGAATTCGGTGACGAAGGCCTCCATGTTCTTCGCCGCGTCGGGCCCCAGGCGGGCCGGATCCACGTCGCCGAAGATGATCACGTCGTACTCCAGGAGGCTCTTGATGTCCCGGGGGAACTCCTGGAGCGGCTGGCGGAAGAGGGGCTCCTCGGACTTCGTGTGCTCCTGGGGGAAGTCCGGGTCCGCCGACGTGAGGAGGCAGTGCACCAGGATCTTCGGATCGCGGATGAGCGCGTTCTTGAGGAAGCGGTATTCGTAGCGCGGCGGATGCTCGACGTAGAGCACCTTGATCTTGTCGTCCGCGACCCGCACGCGGTGGGTCAGGTAGTTGTTGTGCGCGGTGTTCTCCTCGACGCGCGGGTCGGCCCGCAGGATGAGCAGATAGTCGCCGGGCCGCTTGGGATGCCAGATCAGATTGGAGGACTGCTTCAGGTTGTTGCCGGAGAGCAGCACCGTCTGCTCGCCCTCCTTCTGGCTTTCCTCGATGAGGCGGTCGAGCTCCTTGGGCTCCTGCCCGGGCTCCTTCTCCCCCTCCTTGATCAGGCTGGCCCAAAGACCCACGCTCACCGCCTCGTTGTCGTAGCCGAAGCTCGAGACCTTGAAGCCCAGGGTCAGCTGGTCGTTCGCGAGGACGGCGTCCCGCGCCTCGAGCTCCAGCAGGGAGATGTCCCGCGGCGTGTGGGGCAGGCCGGGCGCCACCGTGTAGACGGGCAGGTAGCGCTGCTTGAGCTGGGCGGCGATCTCGCGCGTGGCGATGCCCGCGTTGTTGCGGCCGTCGGAGAAGACCACGACCCCCGCGACGTACTGGCCCCGGAGGGAGTTCAGCGCCGCCTTGATGGCGTCCCCGATCGCGGTCTCCGTCCCGATGCAGGCGTCCTTCCGGTAGTCCGCGAAGAGCTTCTCCCGGGACTCCTTGGGGCTGGCGGTGCTGGCGAACGTGAAGTACGCCAGGTTGAGCTTCTTCTCCAGCTCGTCGAGGATCTTCAGCTGCGGGTTCTCGAGGACCTTCCGCACGATGTCCGCCCGGGTCAGCTGGCGCAGGCCGGCCTCGTCCGCCACCCCGGTGACCTTCGCGACCGCCTCGCGCTCCGCGGGCGTGCGCAGCGGATCGGCCTTCTGCATCGAGCGGGACTCGTCGATCAGCACGAGGATGAAGGCCTTCCGCGTCTTGATGGTCTCCACGGTCAGCACGGGCCCCATGAGGAGCACGGAGACCAGGAGCAGGGCGAGCGAACGCAGCGCGGTGAGGACGATCTTCGACCCCGTCCCGACGTCCTGCCGCTCCTTGCGGTAGAGGAAGCCGGCGGCCGCGACGATCGCGGGGATGAGCACGAGGAAGATCACCCAGGCGGGCGGCAGGTGCTGCCAGGTGACGGACCACTCCCCGTCCCCGAGCCGGACGCGGTCGATCCCCAGCAGCCGGGCCATGAGGTCCGTCTCGCGCACGGCTTCCTGGACGAGGAGGTTCGGGATCAATGTTTCCCCCGGCCGAAGAGGCAGGCCATGGCCGATTCCAGCAGGAGGAAGCCCGCGACGAGGTAGAGCAGATGGCGTCCGAGCCCGCTCGCGGGGGGCGGCGTCACGTCGATCTCCTGGCGCCCCTCCCGCTTCTCGCCGCGGAACTCGACCTTGAAGTCGGGAAAACGCCGCTGGATCTCCTCGCGGGAGATGCGGTCGAGGTTGCCCTCGCCCGCGTGGATCTCCTCCGGGACGGGGTCCTTCGGGTCGAGGTTCACCGCGAACCAGGTGACGAGCTTCTCGTCCTCCTTCGCGGCGTTCTTCAGCAGCCGGTACGCGCCGGCCAGCCGGAGGCCGTCGTTGCGCAGCACCTTCGGATCCTCGATCCGCGTCTGGGCCGGATGGAAGAGCTTGAAGAATTTCTGCTCCCGCTCCGGCGCGGTGGCGGGCAGCGTCAGGGTCCCCTCCCCGGGGGTCTCCAGCAGGAACGGCGGCTGATACTGCTCCACGGGCAGGTCGAGCTGGATCAGGTCGCCCACGAAGAGGTTCCGCCGGTTCAGGGGGCGGGAGGACAGGTGCCGGCAGAGGTCCCACATGAGCGGCAGGAAGGGCGGATGCGCCTGGATGCCCGCGTTCCACTCGTGATCGAGGGTGGAGGCGAGCAGCACGACCTTGCCCTCCTCGAAGGGCTTCTCCAGCAGCAGCGGCGAGCCGAAGTTGTCGTCGAGCGCCGCGAGCACGCGCTCCGGATCGAAGCCCTTCAGCTTGTAGTATTTGTAGAAGACCAGGTCGTAGAGCGCGGCCATCGCCCGTTTCTGGAAGGACCGGAACACGGGGTGCCGCGCCTGGAAGCGGGCCATGCGGCGCTCCACGCCGCGTTCGATGCCGGCCCCCGGCGCCTCGCCCGCCACCTCGTCCAGCTCCGCGGGCGAGAGGCCCCGGCCGCCCTTCCAGAAATACTCGTTGAACGTGACCTTGTCGGTGCGGGGCCCGAGCGTGAGGAAGAGGCCGCCGCCGCGCTTCACGAACTGCTCCACCTTCTCGACGCGGTCGGAGGTGAGGCTCTGCACGTTGGCGAGCACGACGAAGTCGTACGCGTCGAGCCCCTCGGCGTTGAAGAGCTCGGGGGTCTTCACGTCCACCGAGAAGTAGAGGCCCTGGCGGGCGGGGTCCAGCGCCAGCGCGAAGGCGTAGGTCTCGCTCTCGCGCGGCGTGTCCTTGGGCTCGCCGTCGATCACGAGCCCGCGCAGCGCGCCGCGGACGTCGATGGACAGCCGGCGGTGGTCGTCGATGTCGAGGTAGTCGGGGTCCAGCGAGACCCGGACGAGATGCGGCCCGGGGATCGGGAAGTCGTGCTCGAACGTGACGGGCACCGAGGCGCCGGGCGGCAGCGCGAGGCTCTTGGTGGCGACCTGGTTGTCGTCGACGTGGAAATACACGTTCACGGCGGGCCGCGGCAGCGCGGAGTAGTTGTGCACGAGGGCGCCGAAGCGCGCGGTGCGTTTCGTCGTGATCACGCGGTCGGCCGCCTGCAGGTCCACCACGGCGTGGTTGAGGGCGTCGGGCGTGCCCGCGTCGAAGAGGTAGAAGCGGGTGTTCTCGCGGCGCGACATCTGTTTGAGCAGGTCGGCGAACTTCCGGGCCTCCGTCTCGTCCCGGAGCTCCCAGCCGTTGCGCTGCAGGTCGGTGAAGAGGTAGACGCGCCGGTCGCGGTTCTTGACCTCGGGGTCGTCGAGCAGGGCCCGGAGGGCCTGCATCGTCGCGTGCACGCCCGAGGGGTAGTGCGAGGGCTTCAGCTCCTGCAGCCCGGTGACGACCTGCTCCTTCCGGTTGCGGCCCTTGAGCACGGGCTCGGGATACGCGTTCATCGGCAGCAGCGTGAAGCGGTCCAGGTCGCTCACGCGGATCTCCTCGAGGACCTTCAGCGCCGCCAGGCGGCCGACGTCGAGCGAGGTGTGCTGGGCGCGCTTGTACGCCATGCTGTACGAGGTGTCGAGGACGAAGAAATGGTGCACGTCGCTCTCGCCGAGGGCCTCGAGCGGGGTCTCCCGGAAGAAGGGCCGGGCCACCGCGAGCGAGAGCAGGATCATGATGAGGATGCGGACCAGCAGCAGGAGCAGGTTCTCGAGCTTGAGGCGCTTCTGGGTCTTGCGGACCGCGCGGAGCAGGAACTCCATGGCCGCCCAGCGCATGCGCTTGAACTTCTGCCGGTGCAGCAGGTGGATGACGACGGGGATGGCGCCGCCGACCGCGAACCAGAGCAGGGCGGGGTTGAAGAATCCCATGGCTTACGTGAGCTTCCCCCGGATGGAGAGCCGGCCGGCGAGGTATTTCGTCAGCTGGACTTCGAGGTCCTGGTCCGTGGAGATGCGGACGTAGTCGACCATCTGCTTCACGCAGCCGCGGCGGATCTCCTCGCAGAAGCCGTTGATCTCCTCGAGGTAGGCCTGGCGCAGCGAACGCGGGTCGACGAGCAGCTTCGGATAGTCCTCGAGGCCCTCGAAGAGCGTCATGCGGTCGAAGGGGAACGTGAGCTCCGCCTCGTCGAGCACGTGGAAGACGATGACGTCGTGGCGGCGGTGCGTGAAGTGCTGGAGGCTTTTGAGCAGGACCTCCGGCCGGTCGAAGAGGTCGGAGATCAGGATGATGAGGCCGCGGCGGTGCAGGCGCTCGGCCAGCGAGTTGAGCACGGCGCCGAGGTCGGTCTTGTTCTTCGCGGCCGCCATGCCCAGCGTGCCCAGGAGCGGGTGCAGGTGGCCCATCGAGCTCGACGCGGGGATGAAGCTCTTGACCTCCTTGTCGAAGCAGACCATGCCCGCCGAGTCCTGCTGCCGCAGGATGAGGTAGGCCATGGACGCGGCGATGTGGCAGGCGAGTTCCAGCTTCGAGGTTTTTCCGCTGCCGTAATCCATCGACTCGGACGTGTCGAGCAGGATGTGCGAGCGCAGGTTGGTCTCGAGTTCGTACTCCTTGATGTAGAGGCGGTCCGTGCGGCCGAAGACCTTCCAGTCGAGGTGCCGGATGTCGTCGCCGGGGACGTATTCGCGGTGCTCGGCGAACTCCACCGAGAAACCATGATAGGGGGATTTATGCATGCCCCCCATGAAGCCCTCGACGATGTGGCGCGCCCGGAGGTCCAGGCGCGTGATCTTGTTGAGGACCTGCGGGTCCAGGAATCGCTGCGTGGCGTCCGCCATGGTGGTCGTGCCCGCGGGGGTCGTCCCCGCCCGGGGACGTCCCGCAGGCGCCCCCTTACGATCCCATCACCTTGGGAAGCGCGGCGTCCTTCTCGAGTCCCGTCTCCTTGGCGGGGATGACCTCGAGCAGCTTGTCGATGACCTTGTCGCTCGTGATGCCCTCCGCCTCGGCGCTGAAGTTCGTGACGATGCGGTGGCGCAGCACCGGGTGCGCGATGGCGCGCACGTCCTGCACGGTCACGTAGAAGCGGCCCTGGAGGATCGCGTGGGCCTTGGCGCCGATGATGAGGTACTGGCTCGCGCGGGGGCCCGAGCCCCAGTGGACCCATTCCTTCACGAAGTCGGGCACGCCGCCCTCGGAGACGCGCGTGGCGCGCGAGAGGGACATGGCGTAGCGGATCACGTGGTCGGCCACGGGGACGCGGCGGACCATGTCCTGCAGCCGCAGGATCTCCTCGCCCGAGAGCACGGTCTGCAGCTTGAGCTCGAAGGCGGACGTGGTCTGCTTCATGATCTCGAGCTCCTCCGACTCGGTCGGATAGCCCACCTTGATCATGTACATGAAGCGGTCGAGCTGGGCCTCGGGCAGGGGGTAGGTGCCCTCTTGCTCGATCGGGTTCTGGGTGGCGAGGACGAAGAAGGGGGACTGCAGGCCGTGGCGTTTGCCGCCGACGGTGACCTGGAGCTCCTGCATCGCCTCGAGCAGGGCGGCCTGGGTTTTGGGCGGGGTGCGGTTGATCTCGTCCGCGAGGATGACGTTGGCGAAGACGGGGCCCTTGATGAAGCGGAGGCCGCGCTCGCCGGAGGACTTGTCGACGTCGATGACCTCGGTGCCGGTGATGTCGCTCGGCATGAGGTCCGGGGTGAACTGGATGCGGCTGAACGAGAGCGAAAGGGTCTGGGCGAGGGTGCGGATCATGAGGGTCTTCGCCAGGCCGGGCACGCCGACGAGGAGGGCGTGGCCGCGGGAGAAGATGCAGGTGAGCAGTTCGTCGACGACGCGCTCCTGCCCCACGATGACGCGGTGCATCTCCTTCTTGAGGGAGTCGTAGGCGGTTTTGAGCTTCTGGACCGACTCGACGTCGCTCTTGGACGCGTCGGCGGGAAAGGCGGCGGCCAGCGGATCCATGCGCATCTCCGCAAAAAAGTGACGTGGGAAACAGTACCAGAAATAGTACGAGGGCCGCTCCTAATTCGTGAAGCGAAGGGGCGGGGGGACCTTCGATAGTTTTCGGGCTTCAAGGGCAACGGAGGCCGATTCCAAGGGCTCTTTGATGCTCCAGCGAAAGTGGCTTGCAATTTAGGACTTTAAGTCCTAAATTGCACACATGACCACCGCTCGCCCCGGCTTGGAGGCTGAGATCCGGGATGCCCTGACTCGCTGGCCCGTGCTGGCCCTCCTGGGCCCCCGTCAATGCGGGAAAACCACCCTGGCCCGCTCCCTCGGCGTCCCCCCGAGCGCCTTCTTCGATCTTGAAAGCGCCGCCGATCTCGCCCGTTTGGGAGACAATCCGACCGGCGTTCTGGGGGCACTCCGGGGCATCGTGGTGATCGACGAGATCCAGCGAAGGCCCGAACTCTTCACCCTGCTGCGCCCCCTCGCCGACCGTCCCGGACACCCCGCCCGTTTCGTCGTCCTCGGCAGCGTCTCTCCCGCCTTGGTGCAGGGCGTCTCCGAGTCGCTGGCAGGCCGGGTGCGCTTTCTGGACATGGGGGGCTTCGACCTATCCGAGGTCGGCGCTCCACGTGTGAACCGCCTCTGGTGGCGCGGCGGCTATCCCCGGGCGTTCCTCGCCCCGGACGACGCGGCCGCGCGGGAGTGGATCGACAACGTCCTGCGCTCGCTCCGGGAACGCGACCTTCCGGCCCTGGTGAAGACCCGCCTGACCCAGCTCCAGATCAGCCGGCTTCTGACGCTGCTGGCGCATTTCCACGGCCAGCACTGGAACAGCTCCGAGGCGGCGCGCACGCTGGACGTCGATCAGAAGACCGTTCATCGCTACCTCGACGTCATGGCGGGCGCCTTCCTCCTGCGCGTCCTCCCCCCCTACTTCAAGAACACCGCCAAACGCCTGCGAAAGGCCCCCCGCCTGTACCTGCGCGACTCCGGCCTGCTTCATTCGCTCCTGGGCCTGGCCAGCTTCGACCATCTGCTGGCGCATCCCAGACTCGGCGCCTCCTGGGAAGGCTTCGCCATCGAGCAGGTCGTCCGCATCCTCCGCATCCCCGAGGACCGCTGCTTCCAGTGGAGCATCGCCAGCGGACCGGAGGTAGACCTCGTGGTCGAGGCCCCCGGCGGGCCGTTCGGATTCGAGATGAAATACAGCGACCGGCCGGCCGCGACGTCCTCGATGCACACGGTCATCGCCGACCTCGGCCTGAAACGCCTCTTCGTCCTCCACCCCGGGGACCTGGATTTCCCCCTCGCCGACCGCATCCAGGCCGTGGCGCTCAAGAACCTGCCTTCCCTCCAGCTTCGAACCTAGAATGACTTATTCATTTGCCCGGCGACATCGCACAGAACTCCTCATCATTGGAGGATTTGGGATCTTCTGCATCAGCTTGACGGTTTGGTCCTTTCAGCTTCGCAGTTGGCCCAGTTTCATCGGAATGACGAAGGAAAAGGTCGTGGCTGAGGCGCTTCAAAATGTCGTTCACAATCAACAGAAGGAGCTCGGTATCGAAGTGGACAGCTGCAATTACTACCTGACGTCGATCATGGATTTCAGGAAGAACTCCGCACTCATCGACTCCGCGCATTGGATGCTCCATGGGGACGCGCCATGGATATTCAAGGGATTGAAGCTGCAGTTCGGCCTTGACGGACGCGTGCAATCTCAAACGCCGGTTGTCGAATGGCGAAAATAGAAACCCGTCCGACTTGAAGTTGCGCCGCCAGAGGGCGGGGGCCCGAACGCGGTATACTTCTCTTCCGATGACGCTCTCCCGGACTTTCCTTCTGATCGCATCCCTGCTCCTCGTCCCCGCCTGCGCGCCGCTCACGGCGGGACAGCTGGCCGGGGAGGACCAGGAGATCGCCAGGGACATCCTCTGGAGCTACCAGCAGGACGCCGGCGGGCGCTTCAACGGCGTGCGCGTCACCTGCGTCGACCGCGCCGTCACCCTCGAGGGCCGGGTCGACGACCTCGCCGCCGCCCAGGAGGCCTTCCGCCTCGCCCGCAGCCGCTGCCGCGGCGCGGCCGTCACCTCGCGCATCAACGTCCAGCCGAAGTAAAGGCGATAGGCGTCAGGCGGGAGGCGAACGGCGGCCGCCCGAACCTGAAGATGCGGATCGTCTCCTCCAGCTCCACCCGCTCGCCGCTCTCCGCCGCGAACTCCGCGCGCAGCCGCGCCAGCAGCCCCGGCGGCGGAAACGTGCTGAAGTACGGCGCGTAGGCCCGGTCCTCGATCCTTCGCAGCATCTCGCCCGGCGTGATCGACTGCCGCCAGATGAAATCCCGCTGCCCCAGCGCGTCCAGGCTCCGTCCCAGCCGCGCGCGCACCGGACCCGTGAACGTGCTCTTCAGCGGCGGGGCGAAGCGCTCCGGGAGCAGCTCGAAATAGCGCCGGATCAGGCGCGAGACGGGATCCTGGAGCCGCCCGCCCGCCTCGTTGGAGAGATAGATGAGCCCGCTCGGTCCCGCGAATTCGCTGATGAAGAAGGAGCCCCCGGGCGCGACGAGACGGACCAGGCGGTCCACCACGCCCTCCCAGCTCTGCAGCCGGTGGATCACGAAGAGCAGCGTCACCAGGTCGAAGGTCCCCAGGGAGGACAGATCCTCGTTGATGTCCAGCCTCCGGACCTCGATGTTCGCAAGCCTCTCCGAGCCCGCATGATCGCGAAGCCGCGCGAGGCAGGAGGCGTCGATGTCGCCGGCCACGATCCGGACCTCCGGACCCGCCAGACGGGCGAGGGGCAGCGTGTCGTTGATGCCCGTCCCGGTGCCCAGGATCAGGCAGCGAGGCGACGGACCCTGGAGCAGCGACAAGCCGTGGCGCGCCAGCTCCTCCGCCACGCCGGCCGGCCAGCCTTGATACCGCTCGTAGTCCCTGCCGACGTCCGGGACTTCCGCTTCCTTCACCCCGCCATTCTAAGACGGAGGACGCTTATTATGGAAACGGATAATTTCCGTCGACTCCATCACATTTTGCAATAAGGCCCGGGGCCGGCAGGGCGGGAGACGCGGGCCTGCTCCGCTCATGCAGGCGGCCTCCGCCGACCCCTTGCGAAACACAAACCGTGGCCGTTCCGGCCCGGCGGGGATATCGTACGGGGATGCTGACGCTGCTCGCCTGCCTCCTGCTCCAGGACAAGAGCTCGCTCTGGAACGGCTTCGAGCGCCTCGACTTCCGCGTGGACGGCCGCGCCGCCCTGCTCGTCCGCCCCAAGGAGGCCGCGCCGGCGAAACCCTGGATCTGGCGCACGGAGTTCTTCGGACACGAACCCCAGGCCGACCTCGCCCTCCTCGCGAAGGGCTTCCACGTGGCCTACCTCGACGTGCAGAACCTCTACGGGGCCCCCGTGGCGCTCGACGCCATGGACCGCTTCCACGCCCACCTCACGACCGAGCGCGGGCTCGCCGCGAAAACCGTCCTCGAGGGCTTCAGCCGCGGCGGGCTCTTCGCGCTCAACTGGGCCGCGCGCAACCCGGACAAGGTCGCCTGCATCTACAACGACGCCCCCGTCTGCGATTTCAAGAGCTGGCCCGGCGGACGCGGCAAAGGCAAGGGCTCCAAGGGGGACTGGGAGCGCGTCCTCAAGGTCTACGGCCTCGACGAGGCGGGCGCCCTCGCCTACCGCCTCAATCCCGTCGACAACCTCGAACCCCTCGCGAAAGCGCGGATCCCGCTGCTGCATGTCTGCGGCGACGCCGACGACGTCGTCCCCATCGAGGAGAACACCCGCCTCCTCGAAACCCGCTACAAGGCCCTCGGCGGCGAGATCACCGTCATCGCCAAACCCGGCGTCGGCCACCATCCCCACAGCCTCAAGGACCCCGCCCCCATCGTCGACTTCGTCCTCAAACACGCCCCGCGTTAGGATTCATGGCCCACGATCCGCCGCGTGCGTTTGCGGAAGGTCCCCGGCGTCTCCCCGAAGCGCCGCGTGAACGACTCGCAGAGGTACTGGAAGTGGTTGAAGCCCGACACGGTCGCGATGCGGGAGAGGGCCAGGTCCGTGGTCGAGAGCAGTTCCTTCACCTTCAGGAAGCGGATGCGCAGGATCTCCTCCTTCGGGGAGCGCCCGATCGCCTGCTGCATCCGGCGCTCCAGGCCGCTGCGGGAGAGGGGCACCGCCCGGACCACGTCCTCCACCCCGATGCCCTCGCAGGCCCGCTGCCGGATCAGGCGCAATGCCTCCGCCACGGGGGCGTCCCGGATCGCGATCACGTCCGAGGACTGCCGCGTCACGATGCCCAGCGGCTCGATCAGGGTCGGACCCCGCGGCGGCGCCTTCCCGTCGATCAGCCGGGCGAGCAGCGCGGCCGCCTCGTAGCCCGTGCGCTCCGAATTGAAACGGACGCTGGACAACGGCGGCTGCGACATCGTGCAGAGCGTCTCGTCGTCCTCCACCCCCACCACGGCCGCCTCCTCCGGCACGCGGATCTCCGCCCGCCGGCAGGCGTCGATCAGCCAGAAGCCCAGCTGGTCCGTGCAGGCCATCAGGCCGAGCGGCCGGGGTAGCCCCTTCACCCAGCGCGCCAGGTCCTGCTGCTGGCGTTCCCACGCGACGGGCGTCTCGCGCCGTCCGAACGCCGTGTAGAGCGCGCACTCGCAGCCGGCCTCCCCCACGCGGCGCACGAAATCGTCGCGGCGCTCCTCGAAATAGCTCTCCACCCCGATCTCGACGCAGCCGAAATGCCGGAACCCGCGCTCGAGCAGGTGCTCCGCCGTCATGCGTCCGATCGCGCGGTTGTCGACCCCCACGAAGGGCAGGCCCGTCCCGAGTTTCGTGGCCCGCAGTTCGACCGCCGGCGCCTTCGTCCGCAGCACGGCCCGGGCCATGGAGCGGCTGAAGGTGCGGGTCAGGATCCCGTCCCCGTGCCAGCGCGCCAGCCAGGGCGCGAGGCGCGTCTTCAGATCCCGCGCCTCGAGGAAGACCGACCAGGGGCCCGCTTCCGCGATGTACTGCCGCACGCCGCGCAGGATGCCGCGGGCGTAGGAGCGGGACGTCTCGATGAGCAGCGCCACATGGGGCATCCCCCCTTTCGTTCTCCGGCCCATGAACTCCAGTATCCCCGACCCTGACGCAAAAGTTGAATAAATATACGTAAAACTGCGATGCGCGGCCGGCCGGGTCCCCCTAAAGTGCCGGACATCCGGGGCGGGTGATGTCGGCAGGGGAGGTACGGGTGATGGGCATTTCTTCGGGCTTCAAGACCGCCGGTCTCGGACTGGCCGGAATCCTGTGTCTGATCGGGGCGCCGGCCGCAGCCGCGGCACCCCAGGCCGCCGGCAACGTCTTCCAGCAGGCGGCCGCCGACGGGCTGGTCGTCGTCGAGGCGGAGAACGCCGGCGGCAACATCCCGCAGGGCGGGCACACGTGGGACCTCACCCTCGCCCCCGGAGGTTTCGTCGGAACGGGCGCGATGACCTCCAACCCGAACAGCGGCGCCGGGGTCGACACCGGCTACGTCGCCGGAAGCCCGCGGCTGGATTTCCGCATCCTTTTCAACACGACGGGCACGCACTACGTCTGGGTGCGGGGGCGCGCCCTGACGACGCCGGCGACCGGCAACAACGACTCCTGCCACACGGGCCTGAACAACACCGCGATCGCCACCGCGGACCGGCTCAGCGGCTGGGGCGACGCCTGGACCTGGCGCAACAACACGATGGACAACGTCCGGGCCACGATCACCGTGGCCACGACGGGGATCCATACGGTCAACCTCTGGATGCGCGAGGACGGCTTCCTCGCCGACCGCATCCTGCTCACCCCCAACGCGAATTACGCGGGCGTGACCGAGGGGGGGACCATGACGGGACCCGCCCAAAGCCCGGAGGTCGCCGTCGCCATCCCCGGAACCCCCGCGCTCTCGGCCGTGGGCGCGACCGCTCAGGTCACGCTCAGCTGGGGCGCGGTGGCCAATGCCGACAGCTACACGCTGGTGCGCTCCGACACGCCGGGCGGCCCCTACGACACGACGGTCGCCACGGGCCTGACGGGGACCTCCTACGTCGATCTCTCGGTGACCACGGGCCGCGTCTACTACTACCTGCTCTACGGCGTGAACGCCACCTTCGGCCAGGGACCGCAGTCGAACGAGGCCTCCGCGGAGGCGATCTCCCTCCCCCGTTACAACGACCACGAGGAGGGGACCTCGGACGGCAATTGCGCCTGCGGCTCGGCCGGATTCCCGGCCGGCTCCGTCCTCTGGATCGTGCTGGCGGCGGCGGGCCTGCTCCTCGGACGACGGAACCGTCGTTGACCCGCTTCGGCGACTCGAGCTAGGATGGCCCTCCCTATGGAAGGCTTCTCCGAGATTCCCGCCATCCTCGACGACCTCAAGGCCGGCCGTATGGTCATCCTCGTCGACGACGAGAACCGCGAGAACGAGGGCGACCTCGTCATGGCCGCCGAGAAGGTGACCCCCGAGGCGGTCAACTTCATGGTCCGCAACGCCTGCGGCGAGCTCTGCCTCGCCCTCTCCGAGAAGCGCTGCGACGCCCTCGGCCTGAACCTCCAGGCGCTCGAGAACACCTCCCGCCACGGCACGAATTTCACGGTGACCATCGACGCCGCCGCGGGCATCAGCACCGGGACCTCCGCCCACGACCGCGCCCGCAGCATCCTCACCGCCATCAACGAGAGCTGCCGCCCCTCGGACCTCGCCCGCCCCGGCCACGTCCACCCGCTCCGCGCGCGCGACGGCGGCGTCTTGGTCCGCGCCGGCCACACGGAGGGCTCGGTGGATCTCGTCCGCCTCGCCGGGCTGGACCCCTCGGCCGTCATCATCGAGATCCTCCGCGAGGACGGCTCGATGGCGCGGCTCCCCGATCTGATGGAGTTCGGAAAGAAACACGGCCTGAAGATCGCGACCATCGCGCAGCTCATCGAGTACCGCCGCCGCAAGGAGCGCCTCATCGAGAAAATGGTCGAGGTCGACCTCCCCACCCGCTTCGGGACCTTCCGGGTCCATCTCTACCAGTCGCGCGTCGACGAATACCTGCACATCGCCCTCTGCGCGGGCGGGGTGGGCCGGCAGGAGAACGGCGCGTCCGTGATCCAGGACGAGCCCGTTTTGGTGCGGGTCCATTCCGAGTGCCTCACGGGGGACATCTTCCATTCCCTGCGCTGCGAGTGCGGGGAGCAGATGGAGGCCGCCCTCGCGATGATCGCCAAGGCGGGCCGCGGCGTCTTCCTCTACATCCGGCAGGAGGGCCGCGGCATCGGCCTCATCAACAAGCTCAGGGCCTACCAGCTCCAGGACGGCGGCGCCGACACGGTCGAGGCCAACCTCAAGCTCGGGCTGCCCGCCGACCTCCGCGAGTACGGCACGGGGGCGCAGATCCTTTTCGACCTCGGCGTGCGCAAGATGCGGCTGCTGACGAACAATCCGAAGAAGGTGCACTCCATCACGGGCTACGGCCTCGAGATCTCCGAGCAGCTCCCCATCGAGATCCCGCCCAACGAGCACAACGTCCGCTACCTCCGCACCAAGCGGGACAAGATGGGGCACACCTTCCGCGAGATCAACGACCTCATCGAGGGCACATGAAGCCGCTCCTCTACATCGGCGGACCCTGCGTCATCGAAGGCGAGGCGCACGCCCTGCGGCACGCGAAGGCCGTCGCGGAGATCTGCGCCGAAGCGGGCGTGGACTGCATCTACAAGAGCTCCTACGACAAGGCCAACCGCACCTCCGGGAAGAGCTACCGCGGCCCCGGCCGGAAGGAGGGGCTGCGCATCCTCGCGACGGTCAAGCGCAAGCTCAAGCTGCGCGTGCTCACGGACGTCCATTCCCCCGAGGACGCGACGGCCGCGGCGAAGGTCGTCGACGTCCTGCAGATCCCCGCCTTCCTCTGCCGCCAGACGGACCTCGTCCTCACGGCCGCGAAGACGGGCCGCATCGTGAACATCAAAAAGGGCCAGTTCATGGATCCCTGGTCCATGAAGAACATCCTCGAGAAGGCCCTCTCCACCGGGAACCGGAACATCTGGCTCACCGAGCGCGGCACCACGTTCGGCTACCAGAACCTCGTGGTCGACATGCGCGCGATCCCGATCATGAAGAGCTTCGGGCATCCCGTCATCATGGACGCCGGCCACGCCGTCCAGCAGCCCGGCGGGCTGGGCCACGCCACGGGGGGCATGCGGGACATGATCCCCGTCATCGCCCGCTGCGGGGCCGCCGCCGGCGCCGACGGGCTCTTCATCGAGGTCCACGAGGATCCCGACCGCGGCCCGAGCGACAGCCCCAACATGCTCAAGCTGTCGGATCTGCCGGCGCTGCTCAAGGAAGTCACGGACATCCGCCGCGCGCTCGCCTGAGCGGCCGCGGGCCCGGGCTCCGGATCAGGCGCCGATCCCGGCCAGGTCCTGGAGCTGGGCCGGATCGAGCTGCGACACGAATTCGCCCACGGCCCTGCGCTGCTTGTCGGATCCCTTCCGGGGAGACTCCTTCATGATCTCCTCGGTGAAAATCTCGACGAGGTGCTTGAGGAGAGCGTACCAACGATGTGAGTACCGGGGGAAACGGAATGCAAGGATCCTCCCGGTCCCCTTGCCTCTGTAAGCGATCAGGCCCTCGGTGAGCTTCTCCATGACGGCGGATTCACCTGGGTCTCCTTCCAGCGGTCGCAGATGAATCCAGAGGCTGTCTGATTCGCGATCGTAGGAGGCGTCGCACTTTCCCAGATGCTGCGCGGCTTTCTTGACCTTTCGGCGATGCCGCTCGACGTAGCGGGCCATCTTGTGTTTGAGGTTCTCGAAATCGCCGATCTCCACGGCCAGAATCCTGCCGCTGTCCGTGCCGACGCGAAGCATGAGCCAGTCGCTGAATTGGATGGTCTGCGCCTGCGCCGCTTCATCAAAACGAAGAAACAGCGTGTCGTTCACCCGGTCGTAATCGGCGAAGGGCTTCAGCTTTTCTTCGGCCATAGTCGCTTACCGAGCTTGTTCCCGTCAAAGTCCACGAAATAGGCGCTTGCGAGGGTCCGGTTGCCGCGGTTTACAAACACCAGCAGCGTCGGGTTCGCTCCACAATGGCCTGGTATCGCACCCTGCCCATTGTACCACTTTCGATAAACCAGGCGCTGCGGGTTCGTCCGGCACTCATGGATGTCATCCGGTCGGGACAGGGTCTGGACGACCTTTCCGTAATGATCCTGGAGGTAGGGGTGCCTGACAAGGACATGCCGGCTCCAGGTCTCCTCCAGCAGGACGGCAAAATCATCATCGGCGGTCGGCAGGCGGACCAGCCGAATCCCGCCCTCCTCCTCCCAGAGCGGTCTTGCAGAATCCGCCATGATCCCCTACCGCACCACGACCGAGATCCCGCCGCGCCCCGGGCTCGTGCGCGTGAAGCGGATCTTTCCCGGCTGCGACCCTTCGAGCCGCAGCGTCGAGGGCCCCAGCAGCGTCACGCCGGGCCCGTCCGGGATCACCTCGATGCGCTGCACCCCCTCCCCGCCGGGGATCCGCAGCTCCGCCTCCACGAGCTCGCCCACCGAGGCGTCCTCCCGGGAAAAGCGGATCTCGATCCTCAGCCGGGACGAGGGATCGAAGGGTTCGAGCACGAGCAGCCCCTCCGACTCCACGAGCCGCCAGGCGGACGCCCGGGGACTCCCGGCCTCCGGGGAGGGTTCGGAGGTGCAGGAGACCCCGAGCGCCGCGCTCAGCGTCGCGAAGAGGAGCCGCTTCCTCACGGGGTTTCCCCGCTGGGGCGCCGGCGCCCGGCACCGGGAGGGGAATTGCGGATCATCTGGTTGCACAGGGGACAGGGGCACGCCAGCAGTTCGGAAAGATCCCGGATCTCCGTGACGATCAGGGAGGGTCCGTCCTGGTCCGTCCCATGACCCGTCAGGCCGTGCAGCCGGCAGATCTCGCAGTCGTCGTCGGGCCGCCCCATCATGAAGTGGAAGGCCCGGCCCTCGTCGAACGGCAGTCTCGAATCCATCATGGCGCTCTCCTTTCCTCTCGCTTCACCTCGCACCCCCACGGCCGGGTGCGTTCATCCTCTTCCCTGCGGATCTCGCCCGCCCGGCGCGGGGCCAGCCGCTCCCGGGCCCGGCGGCTGAGGTCCTCGGACGCCGCCCCCTGCGCCTCCGCCACCGCGGACGCGATCCGGCGCTCCGCCTCGAAGCGCTCCACGATCCGCGCGATCTCGTGCCGGAGCTGGTCCCGCCGGCGCTCCAGCTCGACGCGGACCTCCGGCGCCGCATTCAGCTCCGCCGCCTCCAGGCGCCGCTCCGCCGCGTGCACCTCCTGCACGAGGTCCGCCAGCGCCTGGGCCGCCGCGATCGAGCGCAGCGCGGCGTCGCGGCGCGCGGGCTCCATCGCCGCCAGCCGCTCCACTTCCGCCCGGGAGACCGGTCCTGCGGCGCCGGCCCGGGCGGGATCCGCAAGGGCCTCCCGCCAGAGCTCCAGCCGCGCGTTCCGCCGCTCCTCGTAGCGTTCCGCGACGGCGCTGCCGCTTTCGCTCGCGGACAGCGTCCCCGCGCCGATGCGCAGATCGCCGACCAGGTTTCCCTCGAGGCCGACGTCGCGCTTCACGTCGATCTGCGCGGTCTTCCGCCCGTCGATCCCGCGGAACGTGCTCGCGTTCTTGCAGGCCTCCTGCGCCTGGTCGAGCGTGGCGCCCATGCGGGACTGCTCGTCCATGCACTCCTGGATCGCCCGCGCCTTCGTTTCGCGCTCGACCCCGCCCACCGACTGCTCCAGCGAACGGCAGCCCTCCATCTCCATGCCGAGCATCGCGCCCGCCGAGACGCGGTAGTGTTTGATCGCGTCGCAGACGGTGGGCGACGCGTAACAGGCGAGCACGAGCGGCGAACTGGCGAGTTCCGCCTGAAGCGAGGTCTTGAGTCCGTCGAGGTATTCCTCCCGGACGTTCTTCGAAAACAGCTCCTTGTAGGTCTTCTTGAGATCGAAATTGCCGCACGCGAAATCGATCCCCAGGCCCAGGTCGAAGCCCGCCTTGATCCCCGTGACCTCGCCCAGCTCCACCGCGGGCGCAAGCCGGCGGCGCAGCGCGGCGTCGCGCTCGAAGAGATCCTGGGCCAGCGCCCAGGCGAGCAGTCCTTCAGCGATCACGGAGCAGCTCCTCCTCGATCGCGGCCCGGGACGTGAAGCCGCGCATGACGCGGGACCCGCGGGCCAGCGACGGGGTCGCCGTCACGCCGTAGGCCTCCCACAGCGGGGAGCCTTCCGGAACCCGGGTCACGGCCAGCCCCTCGAGCTCGCGGTCCTGAAGCTCGCACCAGCGGCAGCCCGGGCGCGAGAAGTACAGCAGCTCCCCGGGCGGGACGGCGGGCGGCGGGGGAGTCGAGGCTTCGCGCACGGCCTGCACCGCGGCGCGCAGGCGGCGGAAGCGCTCCTCCTGCCACGCCAGATAGGCCTTCGCATGTTCCGGGCTGGGCTGCTCCAGGAGCCGCCGGACCGGGGCGGGCGCCCCGGAGTCCGGCCAGAGCTCCGCGGCGGCCGGCGCGGGCTTCCTCCGTCCCCCCCAGAACTCCAGGTCGGGCCGCTCGAAGAACCCCGCGTTTTGCCCCAGCAGAACGATCAATGCCCACATGCGAGCAGCTCCTTCACCCGGAGGCCGTTCCCGGAACCGAGATGCCAGACTCCCCCATGGCGCAGCGCGAGGGCCGGCAGTTCGCGCA
This sequence comes from uncultured Planctomycetales bacterium, assembly GCA_964619955.1. Lineage (GTDB taxonomy): Bacteria > Planctomycetota > MHYJ01 > MHYJ01 > JACPRB01 > JACQFK01. The sequence continues at coordinate 233,567 of CAZUJF010000002.1, read as the reverse complement.
CGTCCAGCCGCTTCGCCAGGGCCAGGCCTTCCTCGTCGATGACGCGGGTCTCCCCGATCGCCCGGAGCGTCGCCAGGAACTCCGGACGCGGGACCGTCCGTCCGAAGAAGCGCTCGCTGACCAGGACCGGATGCACGGGAAGACCGCGCAAGTCCTGCAGCAGTCCCGCCGCCCCCGGCGAGTCCGGCGAGAAGAACAGCCAGGCTTCATGCTCCGGCGGGGCTCCGCCCGTCAGGCCCAGCAGCAGTCCCAGGGTCGCCGTCTTCATCCGGACCTCCGTTCCGCGGAGGAGTGGGGGGCCGAGGGGATTTCTCGACACGAAAAATCATGATTGGAGGAAAAGTCCCCAGGGCCCACTTCCCCGGCGGAGGATGCGGACCATGTGGACGCTGAACAACGGCCGGCTGTACTGCGGAAGGGACCGGGTCTCGGTCCGCCGCAGCGTGGTGGAGGCGGTCGGCGGGGCCGCCGCCGGCCCGATCCCTGAGGAGACGGCCCGCGTGATGCTGCGTCTGGAGCGCCGGCTGTCCCTCCGGGGGCTGAGCGCGTCGCTCGCCCGGCTTTCAAAGACCTTCTGAGGCTCCGGCTCTTTCTCAAGTTTGTTCTGCGCAGGCTTCCTTCGGGAAACCTGCCCGCTGCCAGGGCGGCACCACTCCTTGGGGAGCGGTGTGCGGGCTGAACAAGCCGGCACCGTCTCCTGGACGACGGTGCCTCGTCGTCCACGAGGAGGAGCCATGGTCAGGAAAGCGTGGAAGCGTTTTCTGTGGGTGGTCCTGGAGTGCGCCATCAAGCTGCTGCCGGTCGTCACGGCGTGGCTGCTGGTCCGCCTCCAGGACTAGGATCCGACACGCCTGATTCCCTGGGTTGCCCGACAACGGTGCAACCCAGGGAACCCGGGCTGACCCCTCCCGGTGCCGTCCTGGCCCCCTTCATCGCTTTCGGGAGACCGCATGCTCGACACCGACTTCGGCCGCTACGAACTCGTGGCGGAACTCGCGCGCGGATCCTGCGGCATCGTCTACCGGGCCCGCGACCGCGAACTCGACCGCCTGGTGGCGCTCAAGACGCCCCGGCATGACGACCTCAGCCCCGTTTCGCGCGAACGCTTCCTCCGGGAATCGCGGCTCGCCGCCCGCCTCGAGCATCCGGGGATCGTGCCCGTCCTCGGCGCGGGGGAGCACGCCGGCCGGCCGTACTACGTCATGAGCCTGCTGGAAGGGGCGCCGCTGCGCGGCCCGCTCCCCCCCGCGGAAGCCTGCCGGATCATCCGCGAGGTCGCCGAGGCGCTCGCCTTCGCCCACGCGCGCGGCATCATCCACCGCGACCTGAAGCCCTCCAACCTCCTGATCTGCGCCGGCCATCCGGTGCTCACCGACTTCGGGGTGGGCCGCGCGGAGGGGGATCTGAGGATGACCGAGAACGGCGAACTCGTCGGGACCCCCGCCTACATGGCCCCCGAACTGCTGCAGGGGCGCGCCCATGAAGCCGGGCCCGCCGCCGACCTCTGGTCGCTCGGGGTCATCTTCTTCGAATTGCTGGGCGGGCGGCTTCCCTTCGAGGGGGACAGCTTCGTCGAGCTCTCCGGCCGCACGCTCAACGATCCCGTCCCCGCGCTCGCCGGCTTCGACCCTGCGCTGAACCACTGGATCGCCCGCTGCCTCTCGCGCGATCCCGCCGCCCGGCCGTCGGCGCGCGAGCTCGCCGCCGCTTTGAAGCACGGAGGGGCCGCCCCCCGCCGCCTCCGCGCCATCCCCGCGTCCCTGGCCGTGCTCGCGCTCGCCGGCGCCCTCTGGGCGCGGCCGGATCCCGGCCCGGAAGTCCCCGGCATGAGCCGCATCCCGGCGGGCCGCTTCACGATCGGCGACCCCCGCTTCGGCCGCCGCAGCGTCGCGCTCGACGAATTCTGGATCGACCGCGACGAGGCGCCCGCGCGCGCCGCGGGATGGACCTTCCTCGACGCCGCCGCCTACTGCCTCAGGCAGGGCAAACGCCTGCCCAGCGAGGAGGAGTGGGAGGCCGCCGCCGGCGGCACGCTCTTCCCCTGGGGCGACGACCCGGATCCGGCCCGCGCCGCCTGCGGGGGCGTCCGCGGCGGCAATCCCCGGGATCTCAGCCCCGCGGGCTGTCGGGACATGGCGGGCGGGCTCGCGGAGTGGACCTCGACGCCGGGCACCGCCGGAGAGGGCTCCCGGATCGTCCGCGGGGGCAGCTGGACGGAGCCGATCGAGCAGTGCACGACCTGGGCGCGCCGCGAGCTTCCCGTGAACCGCCGCCTGCCCACCCTGGGCTTCCGCTGCGCCAGCGCCGCACCGCCGCGCTGACCCGCCATCAAATGTTCTTTAGTTACATTTTGCCACTCCAGAGGATACGATGAGATCCAGGCGGGCCGCGAAGCATGCCGACGTGCTGGGCCTTGCCCGCGCATGCATCGAGGCAAGGCGCACCCGGGATTCCCGGCACGGCTTCGACCGGCTCAAAGAACGAGCGATCTCGATCCGGGATGTCGAGGAGGTGATCGCGACAGGCTGGCGGGAACCGGCCAAAGACAGCTATAAGGCTGAATATTCAGCATGGAGCTACGCCATCTGTGGAAGAACTCTGGACACCCGGAACCTGCGCGTGGTGGTGGCCGTTGAAAGGGATGAGTTCGGGGAATTGATCAGCCTCATCACCGGCATTGATCTGAGTATTTGAGGCATGGAGTTGCCTATCATGAAAATTATGGCGCGGGCAGTCAGGTCTCGGTTTGTTCTATGGGGTTTTGGTTTTCCGGTGACGCTCCTCAAAGTTCCGATGATCAGAATCTGGGGTGACTGGACACCCGATGTCGATTACAAGGACCTTCAGCACGCCCTGCTCGCGAAACTCGTTCTCCGGAAATCCCCACTCACCGGGCTTGAAGTCCGCTTCATCCGCCACGCCTTCAAGCTCACGCTCCAGGCGTTCGCCCTGCGCTTCGGCGTCACCCATCCCGCCGTCATCAAATGGGAGCAGGCCGGGAACCGGAAAACCGGAATGACCTGGACGACCGAGAAGGACCTCCGGCTCGCCATCATCGAGCATCAGGGGGGCACGCCGGCGGAGTTCCTGGCCGCCTACCAGGCGCTCCGGATGCGGCCTTCAGCAACCGGACGGCGGGAGATGCTCACACTCCACGTCAGCCCCCCTCGCCCCAGGAAGCTGCGAACCGTGAGTGCCCGGCGGAAAGCCAGGCTGGGTTAGGGCCGGCGCGGGTCGCCCAGCAGCTCCCAGCGTCGCAGCGGCAGCGGCGTCCGGGACAGGTGCTCCGGCGTGGTGTGCCGCACCGCGACCCCCGGAACGAGATCCACCCCCGCCTCGAGAAAGACCGCGCGCACGAACGAGGAGCAGAACGTCGAGTCCCGCGGCGCATCCTCGTCGAGCCGCTTTTTCAGAAGCGCCACCCCGGTCCTCAGCAGGCCGGCCAGCGCATACCGCGTGCCTTTGGACAGCAGCTCCAGCCCCGCGGACAGCACCCGCCGCGTCTGCGCCGGGCTGAGCCCGAGATCCAGCACCGCCAGATTCGGCCAGACCTTCGCGTCCGAATATTTCTCCAGCCGGCTTTCCTGGACCCCGCTGCGCAGGTTGCCCCGGCCCACCTCGAAATCGCTCTCGATCAGCCAGCCGAAGCCGTCCACGCGCCCACCCTCGCAGACCCCGGCGTGCGACCAGAGACTCGGGCGCTGCTCCCCATCGAGCAGCACCTGCGCGCGGCGGATGCCGCGGTCGATCGCCGAGCTCCCGCCCATGAGGAGGATCCGCCCGGCCCGGGCGTGTCTCTTGAGGAAGGCGGCGTTCGGCCCGCTCACAGCTTGCGGTAGACCCCGACCACGATGCCCTGGATCTCGACCTTGTCCACCAGGATCGGCGCCATCGAGCTGTTCGCCGGCTGCAGGCGGATGCGCCCGTTGTCCCGGTGGAAGCGCTTGAGCGTCGCCTCCCCGCCTTCCAGCAGGGCGACGACCGTCTCGCCCTCGCGCGCCGTGGAGGCGCGCTCGACGATGACGAAGTCGCCGTCCCGGATGTGGTCCTCGATCATCGAGTCGCCCCGCACCTCGAGCACGAAGTAGTCCCGGCCCGAGCGCAGGACGGACGTGAGATCCAGCTCCGCCGGATGCGCGATCGCCTCGATCGGCCGCCCGGCCGCGATGCGGCCCGTCACCGGCAGGCGCTTGGACGAGGTCAGGATCTCGATCCCGCGGCGCCGGTAATAGCCCCGCTTGATGTGCCGCCCCTTTTCGAGCTGCTTCAGGTGGTTCAGCGCCGTCACCTTGCTGACCTGCAGCTGGTCGGCGACCTCCTGCAGCGTCGGAGAGCAGCCCTGGCGGCGGGCGTAATCCTCGACGAAGAGCAGGACCTCGCGCTGGCGCGGCGTCATGGCGACCCCTTCTTCGGATCTTCCTCCTTGAAATCCTTCGGCACCGCGCCCGGGCGCTGCGGCCGGCGTTCCTCCGGACGCTCGACGCCCGGCATCAGGACCTTCTGCAGCCCGGCGGGCACGGCCAGCTCCGCGTCGGTGACGGCACGCGCCGTATGCCGCACGACTTCGAACTGCTCCACCACGCGGTCCAGGAGGAACACGTAGCGCAGCGTGCCCTTGGACGGCAGGCCGGGGAGCTCGCGCAGCGCCGCGGCGACCCCCGCCGGAAACGCGCCCGTGGAGGCGAGCGCGGCGAACCAGCCCGGCGCCTTCACGCCCGCCTCCAGCGTGAAGGAGGCGCGGAGGCGGTCGCCGTTGAGGAGGATCTCCCGGCGCCCTTCCGAGTCCCGCGACTCGACGACGGGCTCCGTCCTGAACCGGTCGAAGCCCTCCAGCAGCGCATCGAGGTCGGCCTGGTCGGCCGTGCCCGGGACCCGCTCGCGGGCGGCACGGATCCCCTCGAAGGCCGCGCGGCGGATCTGATCGAGACGTTCGTACGAAAGTTCCGACCACTGCCCGAGCAGCAGATCGACGTGCTGGATCTTCTTCTCCGGGGGACGGAGGATCCAGCGCTCCCCGAACGTGAGGTCCTGGATCAGGAGCGCGTCGTCGCGGAGGAGCAGGCGCTCCGTGCGGCGGAGTTCCTGGCGGCGGCCCAGCAGATCGAGCGAGACGCGCGTCACGCGGCGCTCGAGCTCCAGCCCCTGGGGGGCCTGGAGGCAGACCAGCGACAGCAGCAGCGCGTTCATTCGTACCTCAGGGCCGCGACGGGTTCCAGGCGCGCGGCGCGCCGGGCCGGCAGGCCGCCCGCGGCCATGCTCACGAGCGTCGCGAAGAGCACCGAACCCGCCGCCAGCCAGCCTGGAATATAGAACAGGCTGACCTTGGCCGGAAGCTCCGTCACGCCGTGCGCGGCCAGGTTCAGGATCCATCCCGCCGCCGCGCCCAGCGCCAGCCCCGCGAGACCGCCGGTCAGGCCCAGCAGACCCGCCTCCGCGAGGAAGAGCCGGCCCAGGTCGCGGTTCCGGGCCCCGAGCGCCTTCATGATCCCGATCTCGCGGGTGCGCTCCAGGACCGCCATCGCCATCGTGTTCGCGATGCCGAAGAGCGAGACCACCAGGCCGATCACCCCGACGCAGGCCATGAAGCCCTCGAGGATCAGGAAGACCAGGTTGATCTGCTTCACGATGTCCGCCGGGCTCATCACGCTGAAGCCCGCGGAGCGCAGCCGCGCCGCGACCTCCGAGGACTTCCTCGGATCCAGCACCTTGACCTCCGCGGCGAGATAGCGGCCCTTCGACACCCCCATGAAGGGGTTGCCGCCCTTGCGGCCGTGCAGGTCGAGGGCGCGCTCCAGCGGCAGGAAGATCTGCCGGCCCTGGAAGCCGAAGCCCTCCGTGTCGATCACCCCCGCGACCGTGTACGCGTCCTCCTCCCCCTCCGCCCCCTCCTGCTTGAGCAGGGCCTGGAACGTCACCTTCTTCCCCAGCGCCTCCTCCGGCTTCATCCCGTTGAGGCGGAGTTCCAGGAACGCCGTGGGCAGCAGGCATTCCTTCTTCGAGGGGTCGGACCAGAACTTCCCCGAGACGAGGTATTTCGCGTAGAGGGCCTCCTCCTCGCGGGGGACCCCGTCCACGGGATAGAAGGTCCCTCCGGGGCGTCCGTCCACGGCGACGCGCAGGAACATGTTGAGTTCGGGAAACGCCAGCCGCACCCCGGGCACGGCCCGGATCTGCTCGAGATCCTCGTCCCCGATGGGCACCATGTCGGCGTCGAACTGGAACGGCAGCGGTCCCGCGCCGCCCTTCTTGCCGCCGTCGCTGCGGACCCGGCGCACGGTGAGCGTCCGCAGGGACTCCTCCGTCTCGAACAACTGCACGACCTGGCGCTGCAGCCCCAGCCCGAGCGACACCATCAGCACGAGGGCGGCCACGCCGATGAGCACGCCCGCGACCGTCAGCAGCGTGCGGACCTTCCGCCGCAGCAGGTTCTGCCAGGCGGTCGCGAAGAGGTCAGCGGCGTTCATCCGCCACCACCTTTCCGTCCTGCATCTCGATCGTCCGCGACGCGAACGTCCCCGCCAGCCGCGCGTCGTGCGTCACGATGATCACGGTTTTGCCGCCGAGCCCGCCGAGCAGCGCCAGGATCTCCGCGGAGGTCTTCGAGTCGAGGTTGCCCGTGGGCTCGTCCGCCAGCAGCAGCGGAGGATCGTGGGCCAGCGCGCGGGCGACCGCCACCCGCTGCTGCTCGCCGCCGGAAAGCTGCCCGGGACGATGGTCCTTCCTTCCCGTCAGCCCCACCCGGTCGAGCAGCTCCGCCGCGCGCCGCCGGCGCTCCGGCCGCGGCACGCCCGCGAGCGTGAGCGGCAGCTCGACGTTCAGCAGCGCCGTGAGCGTGGGCACGAGGTTGAAGGACTGGAACACGAAGCCGACGTCGCGCCGCCGATAGAGCGCCAGCGCATCGTCGTCCGCCTCCGAGAGGCTGCTTCCGCGGACGCGGATCTCCCCCGAGGTCGGCCGGTCCAGGCCGCCGAGCAGCGCCAGCAGCGTGGACTTCCCGCTCCCCGAGCGCCCCACGACGGCGCAGCGCACGCCCTCCTCGAAGACGAGATCCACCCCGTCGAGGGCCGTGACCAGCGTCTCGCCCATGACATGGCGGCGCACCAGCCGCTCGGTCCGGATCAGCTCGCCCATGAGGCGGGCTATCGTGCCAAAGGGGGGGGCGCGCGACAAGCCCGTTCCGGAAGCCGCATTGACTTGCGTTTTCGGCCGGGGCTATACTCGAGTCATGAAGTACCTCCTCCTCTTTGCCGTCGCGCTGACCCTGCCCGCCTGCGCCCGGCACCAGCTCCACGATTCGGGCTACCTGGGAAGTCCCGTGGCCCGGGATGAAATGGAGCGCCTCGCCGCCGCGGGCGTGTCCGAGCCCGTCCTGATCGAACTCGTGGAGAAGCGCGGCGCGCTGGCGCTCAAGGCGGACGATCTCGTCGCCCTCAAGAAGGCGGGCACGCCCGATTCCGTCGTGCAGAAGATGATCGCCCTCGAGCGCAAGGAGCCCGAGGTGCAGATCGTGGAGCGGGTGCGCTACTACCCCCCGTACGACCCCTGGTACTGGGGGTGGGGATGGGGCTGGGGGTGGGGATACTACGGCGGCCATCACCACCACGGTCTCGGCGTCCGCATCTACCGCTGAGTTCAACAATCACCTTGACGCCGCTCGGGAGGCCGGGGTAGAACCGACTCAGAGATGGGATCCAAAAGCGCGAAGTCCGTCGGCCGCTACAAGATGACCTTCCCGGCGAAAATCGTCGGGGAGCCCATCATGACCAACCTGTCCCAGGATTTCGGCGTGACCTACAACATGGTCCGCGGACGGATCACCGACAAGGGCGCCTGGCTCACCGTGGAGCTCGGCGGCCTCCCCAAGAACCTCGAACGCGCCCTCGCCTTCCTGAAGGAGCGCGGCGTCGGGGTCCAGCCCGTCAAGGAGTAGGCCCCTCCTCCGTCATCACCTTCCGCGGATGCAGCCCCGCGTCCGTGCGGCGCCCCACGCCGATGAAGCGCGTTCCGCAATAGACGCGCACGTCCGGACCCGCAAAGTCCCCGGGCAGCGTGATCCCGTGGCCGAAACGGACCGCGTCCTCCTCCGACACCCGCAGCTCCGGCAGATGCGCCACCGCCGCTTCCATCGGCAGCAGCTCCGGACCCGCGTCCTCCACCCGGAACGGACCGCTCGCCGTCCGCCGCAGCTCCGTGACGTGACCCCCGAGATCCCGCGCGAGCGAGCGCACGTACAGGCCCTTCGAGCCGCGCACCCGGAAGCGGGCGAGCGGCGCCTCGTAGGACAGCAGCTCGAAGACGTCGACCCGCACGCGGCGTTCGGGCGCCTCGACTTCGCGGCCGGATCGCGCGTACTGGTACAGCCGGCGCCCCGCGACCTTGACCGCCGAGTAGTCCGGCGGCCGCTGGACGATCTCCCCCTTCAGGGCGTTCATCGAGGCCTCGAGCGCCTCGCGCGAGGGGACGGCCGTCTCGCCGGCGGGTTGGCCGCTCGAATCGTCGGTGTCCGTCAGGATCCCCAGCCGGGCGCCGAAGAGGTAGTCCTTGTCGTGGCCCTGGAGGAACTCGAGCAGGCGCAGCGCGCGCCCCACGCCCAGCACGAGCAATCCGGTCGCCAGCGGATCCAGCGTGCCCGCGTGGCCGATCTTCATCGTCCCGAGGCGGCGCCGTTCCGCGTCCACCACGTCGTGGGAGGTCTTTCCGGCGGGCTTGTCGACCAGTAGAATCCCATCCATGCTGTACGTGCTCGCCACTCCGATCGGCAATCTCGAGGACCTCTCCGCGCGGGCGCTGCGCATTCTACGGGAAGCCGACGTCGTTGTCAGCGAGGACACCCGCACCACCCTGAAACTGCTCAGCCACCACGAGATCCGCAAGCCCGTCATCGCCTACTTCCAGCACAGCCCCCCGCGCCGGCTCGAAGAGATCCTGACGAAGCTCAAGGACGGCCGCTCCGTCGCCCTCGTGAGCGAGGCGGGCACGCCGGGCGTCAGCGACCCGGGGGCGAAGCTCGTCGACGCGGCGCTCGAGGCGGGCATCCGGGTGATCCCCGTGCCCGGGCCGTCCGCCGTCGCGGCCGCCGCCGCCGTCTGCGGCTTCGACGTGGACCGCTTCTACTTCGCCGGCTTCCTCCCGCGCAAGGGGGGCAAGCGCCGCAAGGCGCTCCAGGCGCTCGCGGACCTCGACTGCACGCTGCTCTTCTACGAATCCCCGCACCGCGTCGCGGACACGCTCCAGGACATGGCCGCGGTCTTCGGCGACCGGCGGATGACGCTCTGCCGCGAGCTCACCAAGCTGCACGAGGAGGTGCGACGGCTGAGCCTTTCCCAGGCGGCGGAGCGCTACCGGACGGAGGAGCCGCGGGGCGAGTTCACGCTCGCGGTCGAGGGCGCTCCGGACCGCGGACGCGCGGACTCAGAGTCCGAGCTCGAAGCCGAGCAGCCCGGATAGGCTCGCGTTCCAGGTGCGGGAATCCTGGTGGAAATCCGTGTTCGCCAGGTCGACGACCAGGCCGAGCTTCATCCGCAGCACCGTCCAGAGCCGCGCCGTGGCCGCGAACTCCGCCGAGAACACGAAACCCGTGTCGTCGCTGAACTCGTGAAGGTTCGTCTCCCAGCGCTGAAATCCGCCGTCCAGCGAGGCCAGCAGGGAGAACTCCCGCGTCAGCTCATGCCGGTACGTGCCGCCCACGAGCAGCGCCCGGATCAGGAGATCCTCGTCGGTCTTGCCCGGATTCTCCGAGCTCGAGAAATCGAAATGACGGTAGGAGAGATGCAGCGAAAGGCCGTGGGCGAAGCGCACGCCGGTCCGCACGTAGAAACCCAGATCGCTTTCGAGCTTCAGGTCGCCGTCGAAGTCCGTGTACAGCATCCCCAGGTCGAGCTCGGCGTTGCGGTAGTAATACTCCATGACGCCCTGCTCGGAGCGGTCGGGCAGCTCCTCGGGCCGCTGCGGGAGGTTGTCCTCCTGCCGCTTCGCCGGGGACCGGCGCTCCTCGCTGAGCGAGAGCCCCCGGGGCAGCGCTTCATCATCGGCGCCGCCGAAAACGAACAGCGGCAGGACCAGCGTGGCGATGTTCATACCTAGGGTAGATCGGCCGGAGCGCGCCGATTATTGAGGGGAATTTCTCAGACGGGCCTCGAGGGCGCGTGCGAGCCGGTCGAAATGCCCCTTCCCGGGAAAGCGCGGCAGCTCCGCGAGCAGCGGCAGGCCGGTCTCGCGACGGAGGGCGACGGGATTCGTGCGCTCCGCAAGCCCAGGACGGCCGCCCTCTGTTCGGTTGGTAATCAGTCCCAGAACCTTGAGCCCGTGCGCCCGCGCCGCCAGCAGCGTCAGCGCCGTGTGGTTGATCGTGCCCAGGGAAGCCCGGGCGACGATGACGAGCGGAATCCCGAGCTCCGCCACGAAACGCGCCAGCGGAAAACGGTCGCGGATCGGCACCAGGAGCCCCCCCACGCCCTCCACGACCAGGCGTTCGTGGCGGCCGAGCAGGTCCCGGAAGCAGCGCTTGACGCGGGGAAGATCGATCGGCGCCCCCGCCCGCCGGGCCGCCTCCGAGGGGGCGAGCGGCTCTTCGAACAGCACCGGCGCCACAAGATCGGGCGGATCCTGGGAGGAGACGGCCCCGCGGAGGCGCGTCACGTCCTCCGACACGAGCCGGTCCCGGATCCGGCGCGCGCCCGTGGCGAAGGGCTTCATGACCCCGGTGTCGAAGCCGAGGCGGGTGTAGGCGGCCGCAAGACCGGCGGCGACGAGGGTCTTGCCCACGCCCGTGTCGGTGCCCGTGATGAAGACGGCCCGCGGGGACCTACTCACTCCTCACCCAGGCGCGCGGGAAACGGCGCGTGTTCTTGCAGGCCGGATACGCGCTGCAGACGATGTAGCCGCCGCGCCGGCCGTGGCGGATCTTCAACGGCTTCCCGCATTTGTCGCAATCTTCCTTCCAGCCCGGAGGGATGTCCACGTTCTTTCCGCCCTTGGGGATCGGACGGGTGTTCCGGCACTCCGGATACCGGGAGCAGGACAGGAAACGGCCGAGCCGTCCGGACTTCGCCCGCATCGGCGCCTGGCAGAGCTCGCAGGTCCCGGCCCCCGGCTCCGCCGCGCGCCGGATCTCCTTGCAGTCCGGATAACCCGAGCAGCCGAGGAAGCGTCCCTGGGCATTCCAGCGGACGAGCATGACGCGGCCGCACTTTTCGCAGACGGCCCCCGTCTCCTCCCGCCCCTTCTCGCTCGCCATCCCCTTCCGGGCCTGCTCCAGGTCCAGGCTGAAGAGCTCGTGGAAGTTCCCCAGCACCTCGGTCCAGACCGCCTTCCCCGCCTCGATCCGGTCGAGGTCCCGCTCCAGCCGGGCCGTGAACCCCGTGCTCACGACCGATTCGAAATGGCCGACCAGCTTGTCGTTCACGAGCGTTCCGAGCTCCGTCGGCACCAGCCGGCGGCCCTCCAGGCGGACGTAGCCGCGTTCCTGGATCGTGGACAGGGTCGGCGCATAGGTTCCCGGGCGTCCGATGCCGTGCCGTTCGAGCGCCTTCACCAGCGACGCCTCGCCATAACGGTCCGGCGGCTCCGTGAGGTGACGCGCCGAGCGGAGCTCGCGCACGACAGGCCGGTCCCCCGTCGCCAGGGCCGGCAGCGGCGGCGCCTCCGGCGTCCCGCCGAGCACGGCGCGAAATCCGTCGAAGATCCGCTCCTCCCCCCGGGCCTTGAAGAGAACCCCGCCCGCGTTGAGCTCCACGTCCGTGACCCGGAAGCGCGCGGGCTTCATCTGCGAGGCCACGAAGCGGGTCCAGATCAGGCGATAAAGCCGGTGTTGCGCCTCCTTCAGATAGGGGCGCAGTTCCTCCGGCGTGCGCTGCACCGACGTGGGACGGATCGCCTCGTGCGCCTCCTGCATGCCCGTGCGCTTCGCGCGAAAGACCGCCTTCTCCGGCAGCGCCGACGCTCCGAAGCGGCGGCCGATGAGGTCGCGCACTTCCGCGAGGGCCTGGCCGGCCACGCGGAACGAATCCGTCCGCAGGTACGTGATGAGCCCCGCCGCCCCCCCGGGGCCCAGCCGGATCCCCTCGTAGAGCTCCTGCGCCAGCGCCATCGTCCGCTTCGCCGGATAGCCCAGCTGCAGCGAAGCCTGCTGCTGAAGCAGGCTCGTGGTGAAGGGCGGGGGCGGGGGCTCCAGCCGCTCTTTCACGCTTGCCTTCACGACTTCAAAAGGCTGGTTCCGCAACTCCTCCAGACGCGCGTTTGCCGCGGCTTCGCTCAGACGCCCCTCCGGACTCGCGTCGAACGTCCTCCCGCCGTGCCCCAGCCGCGCGGTGAGCATCCAGTATTCCTCGGACTTGAACGCCGCGACCTCGCGCTCCCGCTCCACGACGAGCCGCACGGCCACCGACTGCACGCGCCCGGCCGACAGTCCGCGGCCGACCTTGTTCCAGAGCAGCGGCGACAGCTTGTACCCGACGATGCGGTCGAGGAAGCGCCGCGCCTGCTGCGCCTGCACCCGCGGAACGGAGAGCTCCGCGGGATGCTCCAGCGCCTCCCTCACGGCGCGTTCCGTGATCTCGTGGAACGCGATGCGCCGCACGCGCTCCGCCGGGAGCTTCAACGCCTCGATGAGATGCCAGGCGATGGCCTCGCCTTCGCGGTCGGGGTCCGGGGCGAGGTAGATCTTTTCCGTTCCCGCGCTGAGACGGCGCAGTTCGGACAGCACCCGGCCCCGGCTGCGGAGGATCCGATAATCCCCTTCGAAGCCGTGCTCGAGATCGATCCCGAGGGAGCGTTCGGGCAGGTCTCGGACATGGCCCAGGCAGGCTTTGACGAGATAGGCAGGGCCGAGGAAGGCCTGGATCGTCCGGGCCTTGGCGGGGGATTCGACGACGACCAGCGGGCGGCTTTCGGAGGAGGCTTGCTTCCGCTTCCCGGCCATGCCGCCGCGATTATGGCGCGGGTTTCTCGGCGCTGTCAATGCGCGAATTTCGCCCGCCAGAGCTCGCGCAGGGCCATCACCTCGGAGACCGTGTCCTCCCGCAGCGCCACGAGCCGCCTCGTCACGTGGGTGACGGCCTTGTCGGGAAGCTGCTTCGCCTCGCGGATCTCGTGCAGCGCCTGCAGCGCGAGATGCGTCGAGCGAAGCGCCCGTTTGAGGTAGGCGATCGAGAAGCCGATCTCCGCGTCGTCGATCCGTCCCACGCCCGCCGCGACCATCGCCCCGCTCATGTACGCGTTCAAGACCAGCTCCTCGACGGCCTTCGGGTCCTTCCTGCGGCGCCGGGAGCGGTAGAGCTTCGCCACGCGATGCGTGTAGGCCCCGAAGCGCAGGGCGCTCCTGTAGAGCGGATGCTTCTCGAAGTCCTCCAGACCCCCGGCGCCCGGCAGCGGATCGACGTCGATCTTGCGGAGCAGCCGCCGGGTCTTCGGGCTTTGGAGGAATTTCTCCGCCTCGTATTCGTCCAGGGGTCCCACGGGGTCCGGCATGGCGGGTAATACATATCCGCGCCCCGTCATGGGCTCAAGCAAAAAGATGAACCCCCTTCCCGCGCCGCAGCGGGGGAAGGGGGTTCATCCCGCCGAAGCCCGCCCCGGGCGGGCGAAGGCGGATAATGATTCCCCCGTCCAAGCCTTCGGTTAAGATCGGCGCGTGCTCAAGGATGCGGTCGCCGCTTTGCTCGCCTCGGAATCGCTGACGACCGGCGAGGCGGCGGAAGCGCTGGGCGAAATCATGGACGGCGCGGCGCCCCCCGCGCTCACGGCGGCCTTTCTCACCGCGCTCAAGATCAAGGGCGAAACCGCCGCGGAGATCACGGGCTGCGCGCGCGCGCTGCGGCAGCGCTCCGTGAAGATCGATCCGGGACCGGGGGTCGTGCTGGACACCTGCGGGACCGGAGGGGACGGCCTGGGGACCTTCAACGTCTCCACGCTGACCGCGCTCACGGCCGCCGCGTGCGGCGCCCGCGTCGCCAAACACGGCAACCGCGCCGCCAGCTCGAAATGCGGAAGCTCCGACCTGCTCGAGGCCCTGGGCTGCCGCGTGGAACTGCCCCGCGAGAAGGCCGAGACCCTGCTCCGCACCCTCGGTTTCACGTACCTGCACGCCCCGAACTTCCATCCCGCGATGAAACATGCGGGGCCGATCCGCAAGGAGCTGGGGTTCCGGACGATCTTCAATGTGCTCGGCCCCCTCTCGAATCCCGCGGGCGCGAACGCGCAGGTGCTCGGCGTCTACGCCCCCGCGCTCGTGCGCACGATGGTCGAGGTCCTCCAGGCGCTGGGCTCCGTCCGGGTCTTCGCGTTCCACGGGGCCGACGGCCTCGACGAATTGTCGACCACGGGCGAGAACCGCGCGATCGAGCTGGCGGAGGGCCGCCTCATCGAGCGGGTCATCAAGCCCGAGGATGCGGGGCTGCCCCGGGCGCGGGTGTCCGACCTGCTCGGCGGCTCGCCCGCCGACAACGCCGCGATCGCGCGGGAGCTGCTCGGCGGCGCCAAGGGTCCCCGTCGCGACATCGTCGTCCTCAACACGGCCTTCGCGCTCATCGCCGCCGGGGTGGCGAAGGATCCCGCCGACGGCGCCGCGCGCGCCGCCGCCGCCCTGGACTCCGGCGCCGCCCGCCGCAAACTCGAGGACTTCGCCGCGGCGACGCAGGCCTGAGATGGCACCGATCATCGACCCCAAGTTCTGCTGCCGCTGCGGCGCCCCCATGACGCGGGCCGTCCCCCCCAAAGACAGCCGGCCGCGCCACGTCTGCACGCAATGCGCCTTCGTGCACTATCTCGACCCGAAGGTCGCCTGCGGGACGGTGGTGGAGCAGGACGGCCGCCTCATCCTCATCGAACGCGGCATCGAGCCGCGCAAGGGCTTCTGGAGCTTCCCCTGCGGCTTCATGGAGATCGACGAAACCACCGAGGAGGCGGCGCTGCGCGAAACGAAGGAGGAGACCGGCCTCGACGTCGCGCTCGAGGGGCACCTGGGGACCTATTCCTATCCGGACAGCTTCTACGGCGGCTCCGTCATCATCGTGGCCTACCAGGCCCGCGTCACCGGCGGAACCCTCAAGGCGGCCGACGACTGCAGCGATGCGAAGAGCGTCCTGCCCTCGGAGATCCCCTGGGAGAAGCTCGCCTTCCGCTCCAGCGTTGCGGCCCTGCGCGACTGGCTCCGGGGCAAGGGGCTTCCGCACCCGTAGGCTTCCTATTCCTCCTTGCCTCCTCTCTCCGCCCTTCCCTACAATCCCCTACCCCCATGCTGAAAGTGAAGATCTGCGGGATCACCCGCGTCCAGGACGCGCGGGCCGCCGCCGAGGAGGGCGCGGACTACGTCGGCCTCATCTTCGCCCGCAGCCCGCGCAAGGTGGATCCCGCGGCCGCCCGCGACATCGTCTCGAGGCTCCCGCGCGGCGTGGAGGCGGTCGGCGTCTTCAGGGACCAGCCCCTCGACGAGGTCCGCGCGCTGCTCCAGGAGACGGGGATCCGCATCGCCCAGCTGCACGGCGCCGAGACCCCCGCCTACGGCCGCGCCCTGGGCATCCCTTACATCAAGGCCTTCGACACGTTCAACGACATCACCTTCAAGCTTCTCAAATCCCATGACGCCCTGGCCTTCCTGCTCGATCTGCCCAAAGACGCCGCGAAGGCCGGCGACGTCGACCCCGCGTGGGCCCGGCGCGCCACGAAGCACGGCAAGATCCTGCTGGCCGGACGCCTCACCCCCGACCGCGTCGGGCCGCTCGCGCGGAAGATCCGGCCCTGGGGCGTCGACGTCTCCAGCGGCGTCGAGACCTCGCCCGGCATCAAGGACCGCGCCCTCATCCGCGCGTTCATCCAGGCGGCCCGCTCCGAACCCGTTAGGAAGAATGAACCGTGAAATGGAACTACCCTGACTCCGGCGGGAAGTTCGGCCCCTACGGGGGCAAGTTCGTGCCGGACACGCTCATGTGCGCGCTCGACGAGCTCGAACGCGCCTACGCCGCGGCGCGCAAGGACCGCGCCTTCTGGAAGAAGTTCCACGGCTACAACGAGACCTTCGCGGGCCGCCCCACGCCGCTCTTCCACGCCGAGCGCTGGTCGAGGCGCATCGGCGGCCCCGAGATCTGGCTCAAGCGCGAGGACCTCAACCACACGGGCTCGCACAAGCTCAACAACTGCCTCGGCCAGATCATCCTCGCGCGCCGCCTCGGCAAGAAACGCATCATCGCCGAGACCGGCGCGGGCCAGCACGGCGTCGCCACCGCGACCGTCTGCGCCCTCTTCGGCCTCGAGTGCATCGTCTACATGGGCGAGGAGGACACCCGCCGCCAGGCGCTCAACGTCTACCGCATGAAGCTGCTCGGGGCGACGGTCGTCCCCGTCACGAGCGGCACCCGCACGCTCAAGGACGCCTGCAACGAGGCGATCCGCGACTGGGTCACGAACGTCGACAGCACCCACTACATCATCGGCTCCGTGGTCGGCCCGCATCCCTACCCCATGATGGTGCGCGACTTCCAGTCCGTCATCGGCAAGGAGGTCCGCGCCCAGCTCAAGCCGCGGCTGCCGGACGCCGTCGTCGCCTGCGTCGGCGGCGGCTCGAACGCCATCGGCATCTTCCACGACTTCATCCGCGAACCGAAGGTGAAACTCTACGGCGTCGAGGCGGGCGGTCACGGCGTGAGCACGGGCGTGCATTCGGCGACGATCAGCGGCGGCCGCCCCGGCGTCCTGCACGGCGCGCTGAGCTACCTGCTCCAGGACAAGGACGGCCAGATCATCCCCACGCACTCGATCTCCGCGGGTCTCGACTACCCGGGCGTCGGCCCGGAGCATTCGATGCTCAAGGACGCGGGCCGCGTGAGCTACGTCTCCGCCACCGACCAGGAAGCCCTCAAGGCCTTCTACCAGCTCAGCCGCGAGCAGGGCATCCTGCCCGCGCTGGAATCCTCGCACGCGGTCGCCTTCGCGGAGAAACTCGCCCGCAAGATGAAGAAACGCCAGATCCTCGTCGTGAACATCTCCGGCCGCGGCGACAAGGACATCGGCATCGTCCAGGAAGAAGAACAGAAGGCGGGGCGCTAGGACCATGACCAACACGCACAAGCTGCTCATCCCCTTCGTCACCGCGGGTTACCCGACGAAGAAGCTCTGTCCGGACCTGCTCCAGGCCTGCGCGGCGGGCGGGGCGGACCAGATCGAGCTCGGCATCCCGTTCAGCGATCCGCTGGCGGACGGCCCCGTCATCCAGGCCACCTCGCACCAGGCGCTGCTGGGGGGCGTGACCACGGACGACGCGTTCGCGATGGCCGACCGCTTCCGCGCGACGCCGCTGCTCTTCATGACCTACTACAACCCCGTGCTGCAGTACGGCCCGGAGCGCTTTTTCAAGCGGGCCGCGAAGGCGCGCCTGCACGGCGTGATCCTGCCGGACATCCCGCCCGAGGAGGCGGCTCCCGTCGCCGGTCCGTCGAAAAGCTCCGGCGTCCCCATCGTGTTCCTGATCTCGCCGACCTGCACGGACGAGCGCATCCGCAAGATCGACCGCCTCACGCGGACCTGGATCTATCTCGTGTCGCTGAAGGGCGTCACGGGATCGAAGATGAAGGCCGACGTGCCCGCGTTCGTGCGCCGCGTGCGCCGCCTCACGAAGCATCCGCTCTGCGTGGGCTTCGGAATCTCGACGCCCGCCGACGCCGCGCGCGCCGCGGAATCCGCCGACGGGGTCATCGTCGGCAGCGCCCTGCTCAAGATCATCGGCCAGGGCGGCAAGCCGAAGGACGTCGAGCGCTACGTCGCCTCGCTGCGGAAGGCGCTGGGGTAGATGCTCGCGCTGCTGCTCCTCCTGGCGCAGGATCTGGACGAGAGCGGCCTGCGGCCCGACGAGGTCCTCGTCATCGCCAACAAGGACTCCAAGGAATCGCTCGAGGTCGCCGCGCACTACCGGAAGCAGCGGAAGATCCCCGCCGAGAACGGCGTCGAGCTGTCCTTCCCCGGCTACCGGCATCCGGCCGGGATCTCGTTTGAAGACTTCGAAGCCAAAGCCGTCGTTCCGATCAAGAAGCACCTCGAGGAGCGCGGGCTGAAGGACAAGATTCTCTGCCTCGTGACGACGTACGACGTCCCCTACGTCGTGAACGGCCCCGCGCTCTCGAAGGAGGAGCTCGCCGAGCTGACGCTGAAGCTGCCCGAGGGGAACCGCGGCAGCGCGGGGATGATCCTCACGACGCGGGCGTCTTTCGATTCGGAGCTGGCCTGGTTGTATCGCGAGGATGCCTACGGGCTCCCGCCGGGCGATCTGAAGCGGCGGCAGCTCTACTGCTATCAGACGCAGAATCCCTTCCTGGCCAAGTCCCGCAAGTTCCGGCAGTTCCGCAAGGAACACGTGAAGGGCGGGACGATCTACCTGACCGCGCGGCTCGACGCGCCCACGCCGGAACTGGCGAAGGGCCTGGTCGATCTGGCGTTGCAGGCCGAATTGGAGGGTCCGAGCGGGACCGGTTACTTCGATTCCAAGGGCAAGACCTTCGGCAAGCGCAAGCTCGGCTACAGCAGCGGAGAGTTCTGGGCGCGGCGCGCCTGGATCGACACGCACAACGCGGGCTTCAAGACCGTGCGCGAGGAGACGGGCGCGCTCTTCGCGGAGAACGCCTGTCCGGACGCGCTGATCTACTGGGGCTGGTACGCGCTGACGAACTACCAGAATTCGTTCACGCCGAAGTTCCGGCCGGGTGCGATCGCGGTGCACACGGCCAGCGGCGAGGCCGTGGATCTGCGCCGCGTGCCGGAGAAAGGCGGCCCCTGGTGCACGGGCTTTCTCGCGCACGGCGTGACGGCCTGCACGGGACCCGTGGGGGAGCCGTTCCTGCAGGCCTTCCCGAACGCGGAGATCTTCTTCCCGCGGCTCTACCAGGGCTGGACGCTCGCCGAGGCGTATGGGAACGCCACGCAGGCGGTCAGCTGGATGATGGTCCTGATCGGCGACCCGCTCTACACGCCCTTCGGCGGCAAACACCGGCGGCCGCAGTACACGCAGGCGCGGATCGAGTTCCTCAATCCGGGCGCGACGGCGTCCTCCCTGCAGCCGGTCAGCCGCCAGAGCGTGGGCCTGATCCTTCAGATGCAGGCGAACGCGGCGGTCTTCAAGACGCCCGCCGCGTACAAGCTCGTCGACCCGGGCACCAACACGCCCCGGCTCAAGCTGAAGAACCTCGACCAGGCGGCCTTCGAGATCCGCGACGGCGGCCGCCTGCTGCGGATCACGGGCGCTTCCGTGGAGACGGGCGACCTGGCGGCGCACGGGCCGCGGGTGGAGGACATCGACGAGCTCGAGGTGCACGTCGACCTCGGCGCGGAGGGCGGCCTGAAGATCCTCAGCCAGCTCCTCATCGGCCTGCCGCCGGCGGGAAAATAGCTGGCGGGTGGATACGTCTCTCAGCCTTCCCCTCCCCTCCTCCTGTCTGCATGGAACCTGGTTGAACGCCTCACGCCCCCCTCGCGAAGGGCCTTTCCCTTCCGACCCCGCGTCCTTCGGGCCGGGCTTAGTCGACGACCTCCACCAGGATCAGGCGGTCGACCGAGAACGCGTTCTGCCGGGTCGATCCCGGCACGTAGGCGGGGCCCTCGAGCTTGGCGGACGCGTAGACGTCGTAGGCCTTCTGCTCCGGCAGCGCGGCGTTGTACGTCGCCCCCAGAGGCTGGCCGAGCCTCCAGCTGGAATGCGCCCAGAAATAAAGGTTGGCGGAGCCCTTCATCCGGCCGGCAAAGTGGAAGTGGTATTTCTCGTCCCGCGGCCGTCGATCCTCGGGGATGACCTGCTCCGCGGCCTTCTTGAGCTTCTCATCGTAGAGGCCCAGGGCGGGGGGACGCTCGTGCCCGCCCGGGGCCGAGGCGTCGAGCGTCCAGGCCCGCCCGGTGGCCGCGTCCTTGTCGGGGACGGACTTGGCGAAGCCTCCGCCCCCCCGGCTCAGCTCCAAGAGCGGACCGCAGAGGTCGATGATCTTCTTCTTCGCGAACTCGGCCGGCACGGGCGGCAGATTCCGCAGGTAGTCCAGGCGGACGTCGTCCTCCTTCCGCCGCTCCTCGCCCCAGCCGCCGTACTTCTTCCGGGCCGCCTCGTACTGGAGCCGCAGGCGGTCGAGGACCGCCTCCCGCCGGAAGGGCAGCGGGCGCGCGGCCCGCAGCGGCTCCCAGAGGTGGAGCAGGGTTTCATCGAACGCCAGCCGCTCCTGGAGCACGTCGGCGAGCCGCCGCGGGTCGCCGGCGACCGCCTGCTCCGCCTCGCGCAGCCGGGCGTCCGCCTCCGTGAAAAAAGCCGGATCGAAGTACGTTCGGGCGGCCGGAGGCACCGAGGGGAGCCGCCCGGGCTCCTCCTCGGGACGCCGCTCGAGGAGGTCGAGCAGCTTCCGCATCGGCGCCGCGGCCGGGCCGTAGTAGAGATCCGTGAACTCGGCGATGACGGCCTCCGCGTCGAGCTGCGGATCCTGGAGGAAGCGCGAGGCCAGGTAGAGCTGCAGGTCCACGAAGTTGTGGATGCGGCTGCCGAAGAGCTCGTCCTCGACGAAGACGTGGCGCACGCCGCGGTCGTGGTAGTACTTCAGGGTCCGCGCGAGGCCGCGGACGTTGGCGTGGGGCCACTGGAAGGGCTGGTTCCAGGGAGTCCAGTAGTCGTGGACGCCGAGGGCGGGGCTGACCCCCGCCCACGCCTCCAACAGCCGGCGCGCGTCGGCATTGAGGGGATGATCCATGCCGCGCAGCGTGTCGCGCAGGGGAGGCGAGTTGAATTCGCTGCCGAGCTGGGCGATGTAGACGACGACGTTGTCCCGCGGCCGGAGGCCCCGCGGGACGGCCATGGCGAAGGTGTAGGCGGCGGTGATGATGCGGACCTCGGGGAAGTCCCGGGCGATCTCCGCGGCGACGGCGTTGGTGAAGTCCATGAGGACGCCCGTGTAGGCCCCGTACTTCTTCTCGAGTTCACGGCAGCCGGGGCAGAGGCAGACGTTCATGTTGTCGTTCGGGGCGAGGGAGTAGAGGGTCGGGGGACCCTCCCCCGGGGCCGCGCGCTCCCGGTCCTTCCGGATGTAGCCCCGCAGCCGGTCCGCGAAGAGCCGGCGGACCTCCGGGTGGGACATGCAGACCTGGCCGTCGGGCCCCGGGCCGCGGCGGCTGCCGTCCCCGAGGAGCGCGAAGTATTCCGGATGGCCGGCGGGGAAATCCTTCGTGTAGTGCGAATGGGTGTGGGTGGAGTAGGGGCTGCCGAACAGGAGTCCGCCGCCGAGTTTCGGGTCCGAGGAGGTGGCGTTGTTGAAGCCGTTGAGTTTGCGGCGTACCTGGAAGCGCAGGAACTCGGGGGACCCGGCCCCGCCCGCGACCATGAAGACCTCGCGGCGGGAAAAGGCGGGCCGCCCCCGGAGGTCCTGGTTTGCGGGGAGGATCCACCGGGGATTCGAGGGGACGTGCTCCGCGTGGGCCGCGAGGAAGCGGACGCCGAGGACGGCCTCGACGAATTCATAGACGGCGTAGAGGGTCCCGCGGGGCCGCCCGCCGGAGACCAGGAGGGCGCCGTCGACGCTGCGGATCACCCACTCCTCGGGATCCAGCCGGGCGACGTCCACGCCCCGGCGCGCGGCGAAGTCCGTCTGCCCGACGTAGATCGCGGGTCCCCCCTTGAAATCGGGCTCCGCGGCCCGCGGGGATTCCTTCCCGGTGACGCGGCGCAGGAAGCCGGCCAGTTCGTCGGCCGCGAACGCCTCCGCGGGGGTGGGGCGGGCGGACTGCACGACGGTGGGGGCGGGGTCCGGGCCCGCCTGGAGCGGACCCGCCAGCAGGCAGCCCAGCACGCACGCGATCATCATCAGAACAGTACGCCGCCCCCGGGAGGGCAAGGGGACTCCCTCACCAAACTCGTCCTTCCACGCCGGATAATCCAAGCTCGCCTGGCCCCACCTTCGTCGAACAGCTCCGTTAGATTCGCCCCATCGGGCCCCGCGCCCTCTTGTCCTCCGAAGCTCCACCCCAAGAGATGAGCGAAGGAGGAGGCCTGGGGGGGGCTCGAACTTCCCCTCTCCTCCTCGCGGTAGCATTGATCCGGTTTGTACGCCTTAGGCTCTTCAAAGCCGTGACCGTTCCTCTTATACTTCGGGCGGTTCCGGAGGACTTTCCGATGCGCCTGCTCCCGTGGCTGTTCCTGACCTGCCTCGCGTGCCCCTCGCCCGCCCAAGACCCTCCCAAGCCCATTGAGGTCTCGGGGCTCGCTTCCACCCCCCGCGACGCCCAGGCGGGGACCGAGGTCACGCTTTCGGCGACCCTCAAGAACACCACCCCGCGGCTGCTGCTCGCCAACGTCCGCCTCGCGGTGCTCGGCCAGGTCGAGATCCTCGTTCCCGAGGCGGAACAGATCCTCTTCCTCGAGGCCGGGGTCGCGCGCGAGATTCGCTGGAAGGCCCGGGTCGTCCAGCCCGGCTTCCGCTTCTACCTCGAACCCCACGTGATCTCCGAGGGCCGGCCGATGCACGGGGCTCCGCCCGCCATTCCCGAAGCCGCGCGCGCCGCGCTGGCCAAATCCTGGGCCGGCACCTGGACCTCCGCCCCCGGCTTCGTGTACGGAGCCCAGTTCCGCGCCCAGTTGCTTCCGAACGGGGCGGTGGAGGGGCGGCTGGACTGGACCCTGATCCAGGCCCCCGCGACACGGCCGGAGTACGAGGGGAAAATCGGCGGCAAAGGGGTCGAGTACGTCTGGGGGGTCTACGAGCCCGTCGGCCGGACCCTGACCTTGGAAGGCTACCGGCGCGACGATCCCCGGGTGCTGCTCGGACTCGACCGCTACCGCCTCAGCATCGCCGCCGATTACGGCGAGATCTCCGGGGCGACCTGGGACCACGGCACCTGGCAGGCCGCCTTCCGTCTCAATCCCCAGTAGGCTCCTCCCGCGGGGGCGGTCGCCTCAACGGCGTTCGTCTCATGCCTGCCGGGCGCCTGCGGACCCATCGTGTTCCGCTTTCCGCTGTATGGCCGGAAGCAGGAGCATCCGGATCGCGACGATGCCGAAGCGGGCCCAACGCCAGTACCGCATGAATTTGCGACGGGCCTGCCCATCGGACGCCTGGGCGCGCACTTCGTGCACGAAGTGCGTGCGGTTCCGCTCCGTTTCCACGGCCTCAAGCGACCAAACGATCTTGACCTGATCCGGCTCGTGGTGGCCGGCAAACGTGCCGGCCGGAATCGCGGTGAAGACGACGTCGCCCTGCCAGGGCCGGCAGACGGCTCCGCAGATCAGCAGGCGGCCGGGATCTTCGACAAGGGTCCCCCATCCGAGTCCCCGCGTCTCGGCGACCAAACCGATCGGCCTTCGCGGCCCTTCATCGGAAGATCCCCCCAGGACCCATTTGCGAAGCCGGATGATCGCCCGGATCGGAGGGAGCGCTTGCAGGTCGAATTCGCAGGCCGTCCGCATCACGAGGCCCGCAGGCGCGGCGATCGCTCTTTCGAACCGTTCTTTGACGTCGGGCTCCGCCAAGAAGCGATCCAGGGACGAAGACATGGCGCGAGCCTATCACGCGCCCGCTCAGCCGGCGAAGATCAGGGCTTCTTCGGCGGCGGCGTGCCGAGGCGGACGCGGAGGTCGGCGTCGCTCTCGGCGGGATCAAAGCTGAAAGCGCCGATCCGCAGACGACCGCCTTCGCTCAGCGGCGCTTCGTTGAGGAAGCTCTGGGGCACGATCGGGCCGCTCGATTTGCCGTTCACGGTCGTGATCGCGGCCGGCGGCTTGAAGAGCGTCCTCTTCCAGGCGGCCTCCCCCGTCTGCGGGTCAAGCCCGGCGACGAAGACCCCGCCGCCCAGTTCCGGATGGGTGCCGGCCGATGCCACGAGGCGCCCCTCGTGAAGCGCCAGGCCGTAGACCGGCCACGACGATTCGAGCTGGCCATAAGCGACGATCTTTCGCGCATAGGGCGCCACGCGGCGGCGCCAGAGGCGCGCGCCGTCCGACAGCGACACGGCGTAGACCCAGCCGTCATGGCTGCCGAAATACGCGCGGCCGTCGTGGACGAGGGGGGCGTGGCTGATCCGGCCGTCCGCCGTCACGCTCCACGCGACCGCGCCGGCGCGGCGCGCCTCCACGCGGTGCTCGTGGACGACGGCGGCGATCCGGAGGCCGCCGGCCTCCACCGCCTCCGTCTCCTGCCTCGGCAAGCCCCGCGTCCAGTCGTCGGGAATCGGTCCGGACGGGGCCTGCGCGGCCCGCGAGGCGTCGGCCGTCCCGCCGCGCTCGAGGGCGTCCACCGGCGGTCCCAGCGGCTCCGGCGACAGCGCCTGGTAGCCGCGGAGCTGGGTGAAGCAGGTGCAGGCGCTGGGCGTCAGGTAGATCATCCCGTTCGCGGGCGTCGTTCCCAGCGCGCAGCCCGCGCGGGCCGGGGTCTGCAGCGTGCCGTTCAGCGTCGCGTCGAGATACGTGATGTAGCCCAGGAGCCACAAGTCGGACGTCGCCGTGAACCGGTTGCATCGCTGGTTGTAGGACAGGTTCGCCATCCGCGTGATGCGCCCGGGCCCGGGCTCGAAGCGGTACAGGCTCGTGTGGCCGGCGTACCAGACGGCCCCGTCCCGCACGACGGCGTTGTACATCGAGTCGTTGTACGCGCTCTTGAAGCTCCCCTCGCCCGCGAGCTTGCCGTCGGCCGCTCCGATCGCGCCCACCCAGCCGCCCTCCCGCTGCCGGCCCCCGATCGCGCTCCCGGCGAAGAGGGCGAGTTGTCCCTCGGCATGGATGAGCTGCCCGACCGGCTTGCCCGCCACGTCCACGTTCCTCCAGACGGGTTTTCCCGTCCGGACCTCCAGGCAGACGACGGCATCGACGATCGCCGACGGCCAGCGGGAACGCAGGGTCTGGCCGGGCTTGACCGAGGCGGCGAAGGCCAGCCCGGCCTCCTCCGCAAGGCAGGGGAACACCATCTGCTGTCCGGCCTCGGCGTAAGACCAGAGAAGGGCTCCGCTTCCCGGGTCCAGGGCGTGGAGGCCGTCTTCGAGATTCACGAGCAGCGTCCGGGTTCCCACGCGCAGCTGGGTCCCCTCCTCGGGAAGGCGGGGAGCCTGAACTTTGTCGAAGACGATCGCGGTCTTGCCGGTCGCCGCGTCGAGCGCGACCGGCTTCCCGTCGAGGAAGGTGAAGATGCGGTTTTGGCTCGCCACGACCTGCCAGCGGCGGTGGGCGTCGGCCTTGTCGCGCGGAATCGTCCAGAGAGGCACGCCGTTCCAGGCGTCGCGCGCCGCGAGCAGCGCCTGCCGGCCGGACTGGTAGTCGAAGACCGTGCGGCCGTCGGCGACGCGGACCCCGCTGAGGTTCACGAAGCCCGCCGGGTTTCCGCCGAGCTTGATCTCCTGGACGCCCGACGTCCATTGCAGGGACGTCGGCGGCCGGACGCGCCGGTCGCGGGAGACGCCGTTGCCGTCCGCGCCGTGATCGAAATGGGTCCATTCGCCGAGCTCGGCGGGCCGCTTCTTGAAAGTCCTCGTCCAGGCCCCGCTGATTTTCAGGCGGGCCTCGCCGCCGGGGCAGAGCACGCGCAGGATCTCGGCCTCCGCCGGCGCGCGCCGGCCGAGCCCGTCGACGTCCGCGACGAGCAGGTTGACCAGGTTGTCGGCGTAGGGCAGCCGGGGCTCCGTCCAGGTCTCGACGCTCGCCAGAGGGTGGAGCCCCGCGGCGCGGATCCCGGTCCGGGCGCGTTCCCGGGCCGCGTCGTCGAGCGCCAATCCGTGCACGAGGAGGCCGCCCGGCCGCGCGAGCTCGATCTCGCGGAGGCCGTCGCCCGCCCCCACATGCACGGCCAGCCCGGACGCCGGATCCTGGGCGACGAGCAGCGCGAGAAGCAGGGGGATCATCGGTCGTCCCGGTCCACCCGGACATTATGCCGGACCGCTTCGGCGGAGATCACGGAATCCCGCCGAGCCTGCCCGCGCGTCCGAGTCCCCGCGGGAAGGCGGGGCTCCCGCGCTTCCCCTTCCCTTCCTCCGGTCGCGGCACCCCTGGCGCCGGGCCCGGCCCGCCACGGAAGCCCTGGGGGGATGTCTTTTCGCAGTTTATTGTCGCTAATTCGTATCCTTGTCCCGCGGTATCATGACGGGCATTGACCCGGATGAGCCTCATCAAAAGGAGCCCTCGCATGAGACGAACCCACGCGTTTGGCGTCATCGGGCTCCTGGCGGCGACGGCCGTCGGACCCCTCCAGGCAGCCCCCCAGGATGCGGCTCCGTCCCCGACCGGCCACGCCGAACTGCTCGCGTCGCTGAAGGCGGAGATCGCCGCGGCCCTCCCGAAGATCGACGAGCCGAAGAAGGCCGCCCTCCAGACGGCCCGGGAAATGCTCAAGAAGTCCACGGCGGAAGCGGTCGCGGCCCAGCAGGCCCTGGGCGGGATCCAGACGGCAAAGGCGCTGGTGGAACACGCGAAGGGCAAATGGATCGGGGGCGCCGAGAAGGGCATCGCGCAGGCGGAGACCGCCCTGAAGAAGGCGACCACCGAGGCCGATCGCGAAACGGCCAGGAAAGACCTGGCCAAGTGGAAGGCCAACAAGGAGGACGGCCTCAAGGCACTCAAGGAACGCCAGGCCGCGTACGACGCCGTCCGCCAGGATGAGCGCCGCCTCAACGAGGCGGTCCAGAAGGCCCAGGCGGCTCTGGACCAGGCGCGGAACCAGGAGCTGGCGGCCGCCAAAGCCCTCCTCACGGAAGCGGATGCCTTCCTGGCCTCGGAAGCCCGGGATGCGGCGCTGGTCAAGGCCGCCCTGCTGGTCCAGGCCGGGCCCAAGGGACTCTCGGAGTTCGCCGCCAAGGGCGAACCTCAGGCGGCCCTCGTGAAGGGCCTGCTGGCCGACGGGCCCCTGATGAAGGAGATGCTCGTCGCGGGCGGGGCCGAGGCCGGACAGTACGGCCGCGCCACGGAAATCTACTCCGCGATCCGGAAGACCAGTTCGAGGGCCGGGGAGGGTCACTTCCATCGCCTGGCGCTGGCCGTCGCACTCGAGCACGCGGTTCCGGTCCCGCAGAGCCATGCCGTGGAAAAGGCCGGCGCGACGGACGTCGTGGATCCGGTGAAGCGGTACCTGCACTACGAGAAGGCCTGGCTCGACGGCGAACTCGATCCCGCCTTCAAGGACTTCTCCACCTGGGAGTACCGGATGATCGTCGACGGCGACGCCCCGGAGGAGATCCTCTCGTGGGGCCGCCAGATGCTCCGCAACTACCGGCCCGACCACGTCTCCAACCCGGACTACGGCTGGCGCTACTCCGGCATCGTTCGGACCGACGTCCAGTACGGCTCCCAGAACGTGAAGGACGACCTCCCGTCGTTGCACGCCTACCAGAACATCCTCAAGGACGGCGGGGTCTGCGGCCGGCGCGCCTTCTTCGGAAGGTTCATCCTGAAAAGCTTCGGCATCCCGACCTGGGGCGTCACCCAGCACAAGCATGCGGCCGTGGGCCGCTGGACTCCCAAGGGGTGGCTGGTCAACCTGGGCGCGGGCTTCCCGTTCAGCTGGTGGGACAAGGAGGGGACCCCCCGGAGCGGATCGGACTTCCTTCTGGAGACGCAGGCCCGGTCCGTGCCGCAGGAGCACCTGAAGGTTCTGCGGGCCCGGTGGACCGGCATGGCCCTCGGCGAGGAGGCCTACAACGACCGCAGGCGCGTCGAGGGCGGCTTCTGGAGCCGCTTGGCGCATGACCAGGCCCGGTCGATCGCCTCCAAGGCCGTCGCGCTGGGTCCGGTCGGGGAGGATCTCGCCGAGGCGAACGAGTCGACGGAACGCAAGGAGGCCGAGCAGGCCAGGCTGGCGGAACGGACGACCGTGGCGGAGGACGACCGCACGGCCGCCACCGGTCCAGGCGGGGCGATCCTCATCAGCGCGGCGGGCTTCACCGGCAAGCCCCCGCGCGGCGCGGCCATGAAGAGCTTCCTCGGCGGTCTGCAAGTGCACTGCAGCGGCGGCTTCAAGGCCGACTTCGCGTTCGAGGCGCCCCGCGAGGGCAGATACGCGCTGACCGCGCGGGTGGTGACGGTGCAGGAGGGGCAGGGCTTCCTGGTCCAGGCGAACGAGGGCTCAAAACCCGTCGAGATCGCGGTGCCCTACACGGTCGGCCTGTGGAAGCCGACCCCGCCGGTCGTGCTCCCGCTCGCGGCCGGGAGGAACGTGCTCCATGTCACGGTCCGGGACGGAAGCCGCGGGGTGACGATCAAGGACTTCTCGTTGACGCCGGTGCCATAGCCAAGGGTGGGCCTCTCGCCCTTCCCTTCTCATGCTTTGAACCGCGTTGAACGGCGGACGCCTCTACTTCGAATCCGGCTCGGGCATCGGGAAGACCGGGTTGGGCAGCGTCTGGGCCTTCAAGACCTCCAGCGCTTTGCCCACCAGCTCGGGACGCTCCGCCGCGAGGTCCGTCGTCTCCCCCGGGTCGCGCGCGAGATCGTAGACCTCCCAGCGCCCCGGCTTCTTCGTCTTCACGCCCTGCCGCACGACCTTCAGGTCCCCGAAATTCACCGCGAACTGCCCGCCGTACTCGGGGAAGGTCCACACCATGGGCGGACGCGCCGGCGCCCCGCTCCCCGTGAACAGCGGCAGAAGGTTGACGCCGTCCAGGCCGCGCGGGACCGGCAGCCCGGCGGCCTCGCAGAGCGTGGGGAAGAAATCGGGGAAGTACGACGGGAACGCGCTCGTGGATCCCGGCGCCACCCGCCCCGGCCAGCGCACGATCAGCGGCACCCGCAGGCCGCCTTCGTACACGCTGCCTTTGAAGCCGCGCAGACCGGCGGTCGAGTTGAAGAAGTCCGCGTCGACCCCGCCCACGCCGAACGCGGGATTCCCCGCCGCGCGATGCGTCGTCCCGTTGTCGCTCGTGAAGATCAGCAGCGTGCGCTCCGCCAGCCCCCGCCGGTCGAGCAAGTCCAGCACGCGGCCGACATGGCGGTCCAGCGCGCTGATCGTCGCCGCGTACGCCGCCCGGGGCCTCGGATGCGGCGTGTAGCCGTTCTCCCCGCGGTACGGGCGCTCATCCCAGTCCTTCGGGTAGTCCGCCAGCCCCGCCGGATCGGGCTGCAGCGCCACGTGCGGCTCGGTCAGCGGAAGATAGAGGAAGAAGGGGCCTCCGGCGTGGCGATCCAGAAAGCCGAGCGCTTCCTCCAGGATGGGCGCGGAGGCGTGGCGCTCGCCCGTCCAGTCCTCGACGCGGACCTCCCCCTCCGGCTGCTTCGCGTGACCCGGGACCGGCCTCGCATTCAGCGGCACCTTCGTGGAGTTCCGCCACAGATGCGGCGGATAGAAGCTGTGCGCGACGCTCTGGCAGTTGTACCCGAAGAACTCGTCGAAGCCCTGGCGGTTGGGGTCGCCCGTGGAGCCGACGGGACCCAGCCCCCACTTTCCGAACGCCCCGGTGGCGTAGCCCGCCTTCTGGAAGACCTCGGCGATCGTCAGCGTCTCGTCGGGGATCGGATGCTGCCCCTCGGGGAACCCCTCCGCCTTCTTGTTGCCCCGGATCGCGGTGTGGCCGAGATGGAGTCCGCTCATCAAGGCGTTCCGGGACGGCGCACACACGGGCGCGCCGGAATAATGCCGCGTGAAGCGCATCCCCTGCGCCGCGAGACGGTCGAGATGGGGCGTGCGGATCTTCCGCTGTCCATAAGACCCCAGCTCCGCCCAGCCCAGATCGTCCGCGAGGATGAAGACCACGTTGAGCGGGGCCTGCGCCGCGGAAGGACCCGGACCCGCGCAGCCCGCCAGCAACAACAGGACGAGCCCGCCCCTCCGGATCAGCGCTTCACCCGCTTGAGCCAGTCCCTCAACGCCTCGTTGACCTGCCCGTCGAGGGAGATCTTCTTCGCCTCCGCCAGGGAGCGCATCGTGTCCCAGAGGTCGGGCTCCAGGCGCACGCCCACCTCGCCTTCCGGCTGCGGCGACCCGCTGACGAAACGCGACGTCGCGCGCTGCGGATCGCGGTAGGTCCAGTCGGGGTTCTTGTTCGCCTGCTTCGTGTCGTAGACGAACTGCCCCGACGATTCGTCGAAGTCCGCGAAGACGGGCATCCTCCATTTCGGCGGCGCCGATCTGGGGTGCGCGAGCTGCGCGTCGAACTCCGCCTTGAACCTCAGGAGCAGGCTGGGGATCACCAGGGCCGCGCCGACCGGCAGATGGCAGCGGTTGCCCTGGGGCGCCGAGCGCGCCCCGAAGAGCGCCCGCTCGAAGACGTCCGCGGATTTCGGGTCGAAGACCTCGTCGAGGGCCCCCGAGGCCGTCCGCAGCCCGTGTTTGCAGGCCGTGCACTGGTTGCAGGACTCGACGTAGAGGAAACGCGCGGCCGCCTGCGCGACCCGGGGGATCGAGGCGTGGTCGTCGAGCACGACGAAGCCCGCGGACCCCAGCCCGGCGCCCATCATCTTCATCGAACCGAAGTCCACCCGCGTCTCGAACTTCTCGGGGCCGATGATCGCCGCCGAGAGCCCGCAGAGGGCGGCCTTGAACGAGCGGGGCCCGCGCGGCCCGCCGCCGGTCCGGTAGAAGAGCTCCCGCAGCGTGATCCCCGCCTCCGCCTCGTACACGCCCGGCTTCTCCAGATCGCCCGAGAGCGTGAAGAGCAGGTTGCCGGGCGTGTCGCCCGTGCCCAGCTTCCGGAACGAGTCGGCCCCGTGACGCACGATGCCGGCGACGCGCGCAAAGGTCTCCGAGTTGCCCACCAGCGCCGGGTTCGCCGACTCCGGCGTCGCCCGGAGCCCGCGTTCGTAGGGAGGGACGTGCGCCTCGCGCGGCAGCGGCGCGCCGCCCTCGATCACGTTGAGCAGCGCCTTCTCCTCCCCGAAGAGGTACTCCTCGGGGCCCGCGACGACGTGGATCGTCAGCCCCTCGAGCAGGCCCGCCTCCTCGAACTCCCGGATGGCGGCCTGGACCCGGGCCAGCTCCTTCTTGTAGGACTGCCGGGTCGCGAGATAGAGCTCCCGGCAGCCGATCACATGGGCCGCGATCAGCATCCCCTCCAGGACCGCGTAGGGGTTCCGGCGCAGGAGCATGCGGTCCTTGAAGGTCCCGGGTTCGCTCTCCGCGGCGTTGCAGACCACGAAACGGGTGGCGCAGGGGTGATTGAAGAGCGTGCGCCATTTGGTGCCGGTGACGAAGCCCGCTCCGCCGCGGCCGCGCAGCCCGGACTTCTCGACCTCCGAGAGCACGGCCTCCGGGGCCGCCTTCCGGGCCTTGCGCACGGCGTTGGCCCCGCTCTCCTCGGCGTAGTCCTTGAGGGATCCGAAAGGCTCGGCAGGCAGGATCCAATGGGGCTTCAGCATCCGGGGTCCCTCTCGGCTCAATCCTGGGTGCGCGATTCGAGGTGGCGCTGCAACCCGAACCACAAACTACGCGAGTATCTGAAAAAGAAGACGGGGAAGACAAGGCCAAAGGCGGCGAGGCCGGCCGTCAGGGGGGTCATCGGGACGCGATCGACCAGCAGGAGGCCCGCGGACAACCCGAGAACGGCGGTGGCGGCGTAGTTGATGTACATCGCGCCGACGAAGTAGCCGGGTTCCGGATGGAAGGAGAGGCCGCAGACGGCGCACCCGTCGTTCATGGCCAGCAGGCCCCGGAAGAGCCGCCCCTCGCCGCAGCGCGGACAGCGCAGCTTCAACGCCCGGAGCAGCACGCCCCGATACGTCATCGGGACTCCGGAGGCGCGGGCGGATTCCAGCCGCCGCCCAGCACCTTGTAGAGGACCACGAGGTTCGTCGTCACCGCCGCCTCGCTCACGGCGAGTTCGCGCTCGGCGACGAACTGCGCCTTCTGCGCCTCGAGCACCTCGAGAAAACTGGCCAGGCCCTGGCGGTGCAGGTCGTCCGCAAGCCCGGCCGCGCGGCGGCTCGCCTCCACGGAGGCCTCCAGCAGGCGGCGCCGCTCCCCCTCCCGGAGATAGGACACGAGCGCATTCTCCACCTCTTCAAGCGCGAGCAGCACCGCGCGCTCGAAACCCGCGGCGGCCTCCTCCACCCCCGCCTCGGCCGAGCGCACCTGCGCCCGGATCCGGCCGCCCGCGAAGAGCGGCCAGCGCAGGGCGGGGCCGAGGGACCAGGCGCGGCTGCCGGCCTTGAAGAAGTCCGCGGACCCCAGGCTTTCGAGCCCGAAGGCGCCGGTCAGCGAGAGCTTCGGGTAATACTCCCCGACCGCCTCGCCCACCCGCGCCGTCGCCGCCGCGAGGCGCCGCTCGGACGCGCGAAGGTCGGGGCGCCGCCGCAGGAGCTCCGACGGCACACCCACGACCACCCGGGCCGGCGCCGAGGGGATCGCGGCGGGCTTCTCCAGTTCCGCGCGCAGGGATTCCGGATCGCGGCCCAGCAGCGTTCCGAGCCGGTGCATCGAGCGGCGCAGGTCGGCCTCCACCATCGGAAGCTGCGCCTCGGCGGTCGCGGCCTGCGCCTCGGCCCGGTGGAGGTCCAGGGACGTGGCCACGCCCGCGTCCATCCGGGACCGGGTCAGGCCCGCCGTGTCCTTCGCGATCCGCACCATGCCGCGCAGCACGTCGAGCACCCGCTGCTGCCCCCGCAGCGACACGTAGACGAAGCCGACCTCGCCGAGCAGCGAGACCCGGACGGCGTCCAGATCGGCGGCCGCCGCCTCGACGTCCGCCGAGGCCGCTTCGAGCGCCCTCCGCGATCCGCCGAAAAGGTCGATCTCCCAGCGGGCCGTGAAGCCGCCTTCGTAGCGGCTCCGGTACAGGTCGGCGGGAAACTCCATGGCGTTCCCGCTGCGCCGGGACCGCGTGTACGAGCCGCCCGCGTCCACCGTGGGGAGCAGCGCGGCCAGGTCCACGCCTGCCAGGGCCAGCGCCCGCTTCACCCGGGCCGCCGCGATCTTCAGATCCGGGTTCGCCTCCAGGGCCTCCCCCACCAGGCGGCTGAGGACGGGATCCTGGAACAGCTCCCACCAGCGGGCGAGGTCCGCACGCTCCGGCGACCCCGCCGTCCAGGCCGCGGGCGTCGCGGGGACGGGGGCCTCGTAGTCCGGCCCCACGGCGCAGCCGGCGGCCAGGGCGAGGAGGAGGACGGCGGCGCGCCGCCTCATGAGCCGCCTCCCGCGCGGACGACTTCGATGAAGACGTCCATCTGCTGGCCGACGTAGACGGGCAGGACCGCGCGCTCGAAGCTGTAGACGGCCTGGAGCACGCGCGTATCGACGCGTTCCGAGCTGTCGCCGGTCAGCGATTTCTTGGGCAGCACGTACGGCTCGACGCGTTCGAAGCGCAGCGCGGTCTGGAACTCGCGGTTGCCGCGCACGTAGGCCACCGCCTTGGCGTCCTTCCGGAAGCGCCAGGCGTCGTTCTCGTCGATGTCCACGCGCAGGTGCAGGCGGTCCAGCGTGCCGAAGAGGATCAGCGGCGTCGCCAGCGGCCCCGCGGGGGCGAACTCGCCCGCCCGGAGGTTGACCTGGAGCGCGACGCCCTTGA
This sequence comes from uncultured Planctomycetales bacterium, assembly GCA_964619955.1. Classification (GTDB taxonomy): domain Bacteria; phylum Planctomycetota; class MHYJ01; order MHYJ01; family JACPRB01; genus JACQFK01. The sequence continues at coordinate 200,159 of CAZUJF010000002.1, read as the reverse complement.
CGGGGGCCCGCACGACCAGCCGTTCGATCTCCGTCTCCACGGCGCGCGCGAGCGCCTCCGCGGAGGCGAGTTCGGCCTCCGCGACCTGCACATCGGGTTTCCAGGCGCCCGCCTTGAGCAGGTCCAGGGCCGCCCGGGCCTCCACGAGCCTCGCTTCCTGCTGCTGCAGCGCGAAGCGGCGGCGCTGGAGGTCCTCTTCCGTGACCGCGCGCCGGTCGGCGACGCCCTCCCAGAGCCTGACCTGGAGCCGCAGGTCCGCCACGCCGGCCTCCGCGAGGACCACGCGGGCCGCCGCGGGGGGGATCTCCTCCGCGCGCGGCGCGGCGCGCAGCCGTTCCAGTTTCGCGCGGGCCGACGCCGCGGCCGCGCGCCGCGACTCCAGTTCCGCCTGCAGATCCCGCCCCTCCAGGCGGAAGAGCGGGGCCCCGGCCGCGACCTCGTCGCCGACCTTCACGAGCACCTCCGCCGCGACGCGCGCGAGCGGCGAACCGATCGCGATGTTCTGGCTCTGGGACTCGATGAGCCCCGAACCCGCGAGATAGGCGGGAAACGGCGGGCGCGCGGGGTCCGCGGCCGGCCGCGCCACGGGCGCCGGCTGGCTGCCCTGCGACACGGCGGCGATCGCGTACGCGGCGCCCGCCAGCGCCAGGATCGGGATGACGATTTTGCCGATCATGACCTCACCTCATGGGTTCCTGAAGCCGCCGGGACGACCTGCTCGATGCGGCCGTCGTCCATGTGCGCCACCCGGTCGGCGAACTTGAAGATGCGGGAGTCGTGCGTGACGATGAGCAGCGAGCGGTCGCCGCCGACGGCCAGCTCGCGGAGCAGCCCCATCACCTGGAGGCCGGTTTCATGGTCCAGGGCGCTCGTGGGCTCGTCGCAGACCACGAGCCGGGGTTCATGGACCACGGAGCGGGCGATGGCCACGCGCTGCTGCTGCCCCCCGGACAGCTCGGAGGGGAGCGAGTGTCCCCGGGCGCCCAGGCCCACGCGCAGCAGCATCGCCTCCGCCCGGCGCAGCGCCTCGCGGCGGGAGACGCCCTGCAGCAGCAGCGGCACCGCGACGTTTTCGGCGGCGCTGAGGGTCGGGATCAGGTTGAAGGACTGGAACACGAAGCCGAGCGTTCTTCCCCGGAAGAGGACCAGGGCGCGGGCCGAAAGCCCCTGCAGATCCTGTCCGAAGACGGTGCAGGTGCCGGCGTCGGCGTCGAGGATGCCGGCGGCGACGGAGATGAGGGTGGTCTTGCCGCAGCCGGAGGGCCCCACGAGCATCATGAGTTCGCCCGCGCGCACCTCCAGGTCGACGCCGCGGAGGGCGTGCACGCGCGCGTCGCCGGTCCCGTAGGACTTGGTGACGCCCCGGAGCAGGACGGCGGCCGCGTCGCTCATCCCTTGAAGACGATCCCCGGCTCCAGCCTCACGACCTTCCACAGGCTGAGGAAGGCGGCGAGCGAGCAGATGACGAAGACGGCGGAGCCGGTGGCGACGAGGACCTGCCAGGGCATGCGGAACGCGAGCTCCGTGTTGTTCCCGACCCAGCGTCCGAATCCGGCGGCGGCGCCGATCCCGAGGCCGTAGCCGATGCCGCCCACCAGGACGGCCTGGAGCAGCACCATGCGCAGGAGCGTGAGGTGGGTGGCGCCCATCGCCTTCAGCGCCGCGAAGTGGCGGAGGTTCTCCAGCGTGAAATTGTAGAAGGTCTGCCCGGCGATCGCGGTTCCGACGAAGAAGCCCAGCAGCACGGCGATGCCGAAATTCACGGGGATGCCCGTGTACTTCATGAAGTACCAGATCGTGACGTCCTCGAAGTCGGCCTTGGTGTGGGCGGCGAGCCCGGTCTGGCCGCGGATGCGGGCGCAGAGGGCTTTCGGATCGACGCCCGGTTTCGCCTTGACCTGGATGAAGGACAGCAGCTTGCGCTCCCGGGGCGCGAAGCGCGTGGCCCGGGAGAACGTGGTATACACGACGGGCTGGGACTGGAACGTGCGGGAGACGCGGCAGATGCCGACCACGACGGCGCGATGGTCGTTGAGCTCCAGGACGTCCCCCGGCTTGAGCGGCGCCGGCTTCCCGTCGGGGCCCTTCCGGGCCAGCCGGGTCGCCGCGCCCACGGAGTCGACGATGATGCCGTCGGCGCGGCGGAGATCCTCGAGCTTCCCGTCGATCATGGTCGCGGGGCCGCCGATGAGGGTGGCGTCGTCGAGCCCGATGACGTTGCAGGTCTGGAAGGCGCCGGTCTCGAGCCTCGCCTTGAGCAGGCCCTTGTAGACCGGCACGGCCCAGTCGACCCCTTCGATGCCGCGCACGCGGAGGAGCTGGGTGTCCTGGAGGGGTTTGATGTCGTCGACGAACTGGACCTTCGAGTCCATGACCCAGACGTCCGCCAGGCCGGAGTCGGTGATGAAGCCGTAGGTGCGGGTCATGAGCCCGCAGAAGATGGACATCTGCTGGGTGATGAGGAAGGAGGCGAACGTGAGGCCCAGGAGGATGCCGAAGTACTTGCCCCGGTCCCCCAGGAGCATCTTGAGCGCGACGAAATTCACGGGCCCCTCCGGCGGTCGGGGCGCAGGGCCTTGAGGCCCCCGAGGGAGAACGCGGCGATGTGCCGGGCCAGTCCCTCGATCGCGCCGGCGTCCATCGTCCGGGGGCCGTCCAGGCGCTCGAGCACGGGGGCGCTGTGTTTGTAGAAGAGGATCTGTCCCACGATGCTTTTCGCCGCGCGCTCCACCTCGCGGTAGCCCGCCTTGCGGGGCAGCAGCTCGCGCACCAGGAGGCAGAGTTCGCCGTAGAGGGGGCGGATGACGGCCTCGACGACGCGGTCGAGCGCCGGCGTGGGGTCCACCATTTCGAGGGCCATGAGGCGTTCCCGGCGCGACTGGAGCCCCGGATCGAAGATGCGGTGCAGGAAGGCCCTTACGAAGGCGAGCAGGCGTTCGGCGGGGGGGGCGTCCGGCGGCAGCCCGCGGCGGGTGGGGTGCCTGGCGTGCGCCTCCTTCATGAGGCCTTCCAGGACTTCGGCATAGAGCTGCACCTTGCCGCCGAAATGATAGTTCACCGCGGACAGGTTGGCGGCCCCCGCGCGGGTCACGATCTCCCGGATCGAGGCCTCGCGGAACCCCTTCGCCGAAAACACCTCGGCTCCGGCCTCCAGCAGCCGCCGCCGCGTTTCCCCGCTCTTCAGCGCTTTCCGCCGCATGATACCCTCGTATAATACAGCCGTATTAAACTGCTGTATTAAACATCGGCATTAGGACGGTGTCAAGAGGGAGGATCAGGGAAGCTGGGACGAAAGGTCGTAGGCCGCCGTCTTGTTGTCGAGCATGTGGGGAAGGATCAGCGTCCGCTGCGCGGGCAGATACGCGTGGTCGGCCGTGCCCTTGGACGCCGTCAGCAGCCCCTTCACGGCGCCGTCCTTCGCGACGTGCAGCACCTTGCCGGCGATCCAGTCGCTCACCACATAGCCGCCGCGGCCGTCGCTCTCCACCCCGTCCAGGTTTCCGGTCGGCTCCTTCGTGATCAACGTCTTCGCCTTCGTGGCGAGATCGAGCCGGAACAGCCGGCCCGGGACCTTCGTGGAGAAATCCTCCGACGGCTTCCCCCAGCCGGCCACCACCAGCGACGTCCCCTCCGCCAGCAGCCCGTTGGGATATTCGAGCTCCTCCCCCTCGGCGAAGACCCCCGCCTTGCCGTCCTTCACCCGGTAGATCCGCGACAGCAGCATGTCCGAGACGTAGACCGCCCCGTCGTCGGCCACCGCGACGTCGTTCAGGAATTTCGCGCCCTCGACCTTCACCCGGCAGCAGACCTTCCCCGTGGCGATCTCGATCCCGACGAGCTCGTCGATGTCCGCCGCCCAGAGCGTGCCGCCGAAACTGCGCAGGCCCTTGGGGGCGTTGAGCCCCTTCACCCAGTCCGCCTGGAGCACCCGGCCGTCCAGCGACAGCTTCGAGATCCGGCCGTTGCCGTCCTTGTCCACCGGCCCTCCGCCCACCTGCGACACGAACAGCAGGCCCGTCTCGAGATCCACGTACGCGCTTTCGGGCCCGTTCATGCCCTCCGTCGCAACCCACGGCTGGATCCGCGCGGGCAGCACCGAGCCGGACACACATCCCGCCAGGGCCAGGCAGCAGGCGATCAGGCGCTTCATGGGGCTTCCTCCGTCATGAGAAGAACATGCCGGGCTTCGGCTGGTACCCGTTGATGAACTCCGCCGCGCTCATGCGACGCTTGCTCTCGGGCTGCAGTTCCGTGACCGCCACCTCGCCGTCGGCGGTCGCGACCGTGAAGAAGTCCTTGTCCACCGCGACGATGTTCCCCGGACGATGGTCCGGGGCCGGGCGCTGCGGATAGCGGTTCGGCTTCACCTTCCAGAAGATCACCCGCGTCTTGCCGTTGAACGAGGAGAAGGCGCAGGGATACGGGATCAACGCCCGCACGAAGTGGTGCACCTTGCCCGCCGTCTTCTTCCAGTCGATGCGGCCGTCGTTCTTCTCGAATTTCTTCGCGTAGGTCGCCTCGCGCTCCTCCTGCGGGATCTCGACGGCCTGGCGGGGCTCGACGCGGTCGAGCACCTCCATCAGCAGGTCCGCCCCGATCACCGACAGCTGGTCCTCCAGCTCCGGCGTCGTGACCTCCGGCGGCACGGGAACGCGGGTGATCCCGAGGATCGGGCCCGCGTCCATCTTCTCCACCACCTTCACGATGCACACGCCCGTGTGCGTCTCGCCGTTGAGCAGCGCGCGCGCCACGGGCTCGGGGCCGCGGTACTTGGGCAGCAGCGAGGGATGGATGTTCAGGCAGTAGTAGCGGGGCATCTGCAGGATCTCGTTGCCGAGCTTCTGCCCGTACGCCACGACCACGATCACGTCCGGCGACAGCGCGCGCAGCTCCCGCAGGAACTCGTACTCGTTGCAGTTCTCCGGCTGGAAGAGGTACATCGCCTTCGCGACGGCGACCTCCTTCACCGGGCTCGACTGCAGCTCCTGGCCGCGGCCCGCCGGACGGTCCGGCTGCGTCACCACCGCCAGCACCTTGTGGCGGGACGCCAGCAGCCGGTCCAGCGCCGGCACCGCGAACCCCGACGTCCCGAAAAAGACGATGTTCATATCACGTTGGTCTCGACGATGGCCTTTCCTTCCCGGAACCTCGACAGCCGCAGGCACGACACGTCCAGCGGCGGCTTCCTCCCGGCGATCAGCGCCGCGAGGATCTGCCCGGTCGCGGGGGCGTGCATCACCCCGTGCCCGCTGTACCCGCAGGCCGTCCACCAGCCGGGCTCCCCGGCCGGGCCGATGATCGGATGGTTGTCGGGCGTCACCTCGTACAGCCCCGCCCACGCGGTCTTCACCCGGGCGCTCTCGAGCGCCGGCACCCGCGACGTCGCGAGTCCCGCCACGCGCTCGAGAAAGCCCCAGTCCACCGTCTCGTTGAAGCCCGGCGCCTCGTCGCGGTCCGCCTTGCCGATCAGGAAGCCCCCCGATTCGCTGTGCAGGTAGACCCCGGTCCCGAAGTCGATCGTCATCGGCACCGGATGCGGAAAGCCCGCGAGCGGCTCCGTGACGAAACACTGCCGGCGCACCGGCGTCACCGGGATCTCGAAGCCCAGGCGCTCCCCCAGCCGCCCCGACCAGGCCCCCGCGGCGATCACCACGTGCTCCCCCGAGATCGTCCCCGAGCCCAGGCGCAGCTCGCGCCCCGTCCGGCCCAGGACCTCCTCACCATAATAGAACGTCACCCCGCACTCGCGGGCCTTCTTCTCGTAGCCCGCGACGAAGTCCGCCGGCGACGCATACCCGTCCCGCCCGTGAAAGACCCCCCCGAGCAGGTCGTCGCTCCGTACGTACGGCGCGCGCCGCTCCACCCCGGAGCGGTCCAGCAGCTCCACGGACAACCCGAGCCGGCGCTGCAGCGCGGCGTTCGCCTCGAACATCCTCAGATGCTCCGGCGACGACGCCATCCAGAGATACCCCGCCTGCGTGAACGGGGCTTCGACGCCCATCTCGGCCGAGAACCGCTCGAAGCGTTCCAGCGACAGCTTCGAGAGCTCGATGTTGACCGCGCTGGAAAACTGCGCCCGGATGCCGCCCGCCGCCTTCGCCGTCGAGCCCAGGCCCGCCGACGCCTCCTTCTCGACCACCGCCACGGAACCCCCGCCCTCGCGGGCCAGATGCCAGGCGATCGAGGTGCCGATGATCCCGGCACCCATCACCACGACGTCGAAGCGGCGGTCCGCCATGAGCGGGCCATTCTACGTTGCCGGAGGGGGCTTGCAACGTTATCATCGGCCCCGTGCCCAAACGCCTCGTGAGCAGCGACAAGGCCCCCAAAGCCATCGGCCCCTACTCGCAGGCCGTCGACACCGGGGACCTCGTCTTTCTCTCGGGCCAGATTCCGCTGGACCCCGTCTCCGGCCGGCTGGTCGACGGCGACATCGTCGCCCAGACCACCCAGGTGCTCTCCAACCTCCAGGCGGTGCTCGAAGCCGCCGGACTCGGCCTCGCGAACATCGTGCGCACCACCGTCTTCCTCGTCGACCTCGCCGAGTTCCCCCGGATGAACGAGGTCTACGCCCGCTTTTTCCCCCAGGACCCCCCGGCCCGCTCCACCGTCCAGGTCAGCGCCCTCCCCCGCGGGTCCCGCGTCGAAATCGACGCCATCGCCCGCCGCTGATCCTACATTTCCGTAGGGTTGGCTCCCCGTTTCCACCCCCTCGGAAGCCGGTCCCCCAGTGGGTGCCCCGACGGTTCACTTTGGCATGGGCTTTGCTTCATCACACCCCGAAGGGAGCTGCGACCATGAGCACGATGCGGCTGGAAGTGAAGTTCAGCGACCGGAGCCACGCGGGCGCCTGCCTCGAGCGCCTGAGTCACGGTCCGGATCTCTCGGTGGTCATCGTCCGGGGCCGCGTCACGGCGCAGGCGGCGGAATACGAACTCGAACTCAGCGGTCGCAGCGCCGCCGTCGAGCAGGCCGTCTGGTCCGTCTGGAGCGCGGCCTGCCCCTAACCCGTTGCATTTCAGCTTCCGCTGGTGTAAGACACAGCCTGTCGTTCGGGCGGACCCTTTGCCCCTGATCCTGCGGATAGGCCCTATCCTTGGAATCACCGGCAAATCCCTCCCCCGAGCTTTCCTGCAAGGTCTTTCCCGACGGGGGAGTTCATGGACGCCACCCGGCCCACGGAGACGGAGATCCTCGACCACCTCCAGGCCCGCCTCGGGTACCGCTTCAAGGATTCGAAGCTCGCCCTGCAGGCGCTCACCCATTCCTCCGCGAAGGACAAGGACCTCCCCTGCAACGAACGCCTCGAGTTCCTGGGGGACGCCATCCTCGGCCAGGTGATCAGCGAGCACCTCTATCACAACTTCCCGGGCTACGCGGAGGGCGAGCTCTCCACCATGAAGTCCATCATCGTCTCGGCGAAGACGCTCTCCCAGCAGGCCCGGGAGCTGGAGCTCGACCGCGTCATCGTCCTCGGCCGCGGCCTCACCGAGAAGCGCCTGCTGCCCCGCTCCATCCTCTGCAACGCCTTCGAGGCGCTCATCGCCGCCCTCTACCTCGACGCGGGCATGGACGCGGCGCGGGACTTCATCCTGAAGAACCTGCGCGTGAGGGTCGACGAGATCCTCAAGGACGAACACGAGAAGAACTACAAGTCGCTGCTGCAGGATTACGCGCAGCGCAAATCCAGCGCCGTGCCGCTCTACAAGGTGACGAAGGAGTACGGGCCCGACCACAAGAAGATGTTCGAGGTGACGGTCGAGCTCGAGGGCGCGAGCCACGGTCCGGCGCTGGGGACGAACAAGAAGGAGGCCGAGCAGCGCGCCGCGAAGCGCGCCCTGCAGGAGCTCGGCCTGCTCGGCGCGGAGGCGGCGGCGGAGCAGCCCTAGGCCTCGGGCCCGGGGCCGCGGACGGAGCTCCCTCCGGCCCCGCCCCCGATGCCTGGGACCCTCCCGCCCGCCTTGCAGCGGATCAACGCGGCGCTGGCCCTCGGACGACCCGTCCGGGCCGGCGGCGTGTGGGGGTCGTCCTACGCCCTGATCCTCGCCGAGGCCGTCCCGCGGCCCGCGCTGCTCCTCCTCCCCAACCCGCTCGCCGCCGAGGAGGCGATGGAGGACCTGCGCTGCTTCCACGCGGACCCCGTCCTCTTCGAAACCCTCAAGGAGGCCGACCGCTTCCGCCGCGGCCGGATCCCCCTGCTCGTCGCCGACCTCGCCCGCGCGCTGGGCGAACTCCCGTCGCCCGCCGCCCTGGAAGGCGGGCGCCTCGTGCTCGTCCCCGGCGGCCTGCTCGACCTCGCCGACATCTCCCGGCGTCTCGTCGAGGCGGGCTTCGAGCGCAGCGCGTCCGTGGAACGCCCCGGCGAGTTCGCCGTGCGCGGCGGCATCCTCGACCTCTTCCCCCGCACGCTCGACCTGCCCGTCCGCGTCGAGCTGCTCGGCAACCAGATCGAATCGCTGCGCTCCTTCGACGTCGCGAGCCAGTCATCCCTCGGCCCGCTCGAACGGGCGGAGTTCAGCCTCATCCCGGAATCGGCCCCGCGCACGGGAACCCTGATGGACTACCTCCCGGACAAGGCCTGCGTCGCCCTGCGGGAGCCGTCCGAGATGGATCTCAAGCAGGAGGGCTGGACGCGGGCCTGGTCGCTCCTCGCCCGGCATCCGGTCCTGGAACTCTCCGCGCTCCCCGAGGAGGGCGCGGAAAACCTCCGGGTGCTGTCCCTGCAGCGCTTCACCGGCATCCTCGCCAACGTGGAGCGCGAACTCGAGGCCGTGCGCCGGCCGCTCACCGTCATCTACTGCGCCAACGAGGGCGAGGAGCGCCGCCTCCGCGAGCTGCTCAAGGCCCCCGTGGAAATCCGGCGCGGGCGCCTCAACCACGGTTTCCTCTTCGAGGACCGCGGCGAGGCCCACATCCCGCACCACCAGCTCTTCAACCGCTACCGGCTGCGCCGCTCCGCGCGCCGGGCGGACACGCGCCCCATCGACACGATGCTGGAGATCGAGCGCGGGGACGTCGTCGTCCACGTCACCCACGGCATCGGCCGCTTCACGGGCATCGAGCGGCAGAAGAATCAGGAGTTCATGGTCCTGGAGTACGCGGGCGGCGCGCGGCTCTTCGTCCCGGTCACGAGCCTCGACCTCGTGCAGAAGTACGTGGGCGGCGCGGAGAACCCGCCGCCGCTCTCGACGCTGGGCGGGGAGGCCTGGGGCGCGGCCAAGCTCCGCGCGCAGAAGGCCGTCGAGCAGCTCGCGCGCGACATGCTCCAGATCCAGGCGCTGCGCGCGATGGAGCTGGGCGCCCCCTTCCCGCCGGACGGGGAATGGCAGCGGGAGTTCGAGGCCGCCTTCCCCTGGGAGGAGACGGAGGACCAGCTCCACGTCGCCGGCGAGATCTCCGACGACATGCATTCGTCAAAACCGATGGACCGCCTGATCTGCGGCGACGTGGGCTACGGCAAGACGGAGCTCGCGATGCGCGCCGCCTTCCGCTGCGCGGTGGCGAACCGGCAGGTGGCGGTGCTGGTCCCGACGACCGTGCTCGCCCAGCAGCACGACCAGAGCTTCCACGAGCGCATGGCGGACTACCCGATGCGGATCGAGTCGCTCTCCCGCTTCAAATCCAAACGCGAGCAGAAGCAGATCCTGAAGGCGCTGGCGGAGGGCTCGGTCGACATCGTCATCGGCACGCACCGGCTCGTCCAGCCCGACGTGAAGTTCAAGAACCTCGGCCTCGTGATCATCGACGAGGAGCAGCGTTTCGGCGTCGAGCACAAGGAGTTCCTCAAGAAGGTCCGCGCCACGGTGGACGTGCTGACGCTGTCGGCGACGCCGATCCCGCGGACCCTGCACATGGCCCTGCTCGGCATCCGGGACATCTCCATGCTTTCGACGCCGCCGCAGGACCGCCTCGCCATCCAGACGGAGATCCTCCCCGCGAACGAGCGGCGGATCCGGGAGGCGATCCTCGCGGAGATGGCGCGCGGCGGCCAGGTCTACTTCGTGCACAACCGCGTCCATTCGATCACGCGCCTGGCCCGGCGCCTCGAGATGCTCGTCCCGGAGGCGCGTTTCGCGGTGGGCCACGGCCAGATGAACGAGGAGGAGCTGGAATCCGCGATGCTGCGCTTCCTGAACCGGGAGGTCGACGTGCTCGTCTGCACGACGATCATCGAAAGCGGCATCGACATGCCCAACGCCAACACGATCATCATCGACCAGGCGGACATGTTCGGGCTGGCCGACCTGCACCAGCTGCGCGGCCGCGTGGGCCGCTACAAGGTCCAGGCGCACTGCCTGCTGCTGCTGCCCGAGGGACGCCCCATCGTGCCGCAGGCGAAGAAGCGCCTCAAGGCCATCGAGGAGTTCAGCGAGCTCGGGGCCGGCTTCAAGATCGCGATGCGCGACCTGGAAATCCGCGGCGTCGGCAACCTGCTCGGACGCGAGCAGCACGGCCACATCTCCGCGGTGGGCTACGACCTCTACTGCCGCCTGCTCGAGAAAGCGGTCAAGACCGCGAAGAAGCAGCCCGTGTCCGAGCCGCTGGAGACCTCCGTGGATCTCGGGCTGGAGACCTACATCCCCGAGGAGTACATCCCGGACCTGCGGACCCGCGTCGAGGCCTACCGCCGCCTCACCGGGACGCGGAGCGAGGAAGCGCTCGACGCGGCGGTGAAGGAGACCCGGGACCGCTTCGGACCGCCGCCTTCGCCGGTGCTCAACTTCATCCTCACGCTGCGGGCCCGGATCCGGGCGGCGCGCTGGGGCCTCGTCTCGCTGGCCCCGGGACGCGGGGGGATGATCGCGAAGTACCGGGAGGGCGCGAAGGCGGAGGAGCTGCGGCGCCGGGATCCCGCGCGCATCCGCCTCGTCGACGGCGACACGCTGCTCTTCACGGGCGGCGACGTGCTCGAACAGTTGCGATAAAAAAACCCCTCCCGGGCGTCCCCGGGAGGGGTTCTCCGGTTTCCTTCGGACTACTTCTTGAAGCCCTCGACCTTGGCGACGAACTTCTCGGGCTCCTTCGCGAACTTGCCGCAGCAGTCCTTGCAGCAGAACGCGATCACCTGGTCCTTGTAGGTGAACGTGAACGCGGCGTCGACCGCCTTGTCGGAGAGCGGGCACTTCGTGTTGACCGCCTTCTTGCCGTCCTTCTTCTCCGCCTTCTTGAAGTTCTCGACCTTCTCGATGAACTTCGCCGGCTCCTTCGCGAACTTGCCGCAGCAATCCTTGCAGCAGAAGGCGATGAGCTGGTTCTCGTGGCTGAAGGTGATGGAGGCGTCCACGTCCTTCCCGGTGACGGGGCACTTGGCGTTGACGGCCTTGGGACCCTCGGGTTTGGCGATCTCGACGATCTTGGCGGGCGCATCGACCCCGCGGTTGATGTAGCAGCCGGGCAGGGCCTTCGCGAGGGCGGCGGCGCCCGCCTCGGTGACGCCCGTCTGCCAGAGATACAGGCTCTTGAGCTTCTTCAGCCCGCCGAGCGCGGCGGCCGCCGCGTCGGTGACCTTGGTCCCGTAGAGGTTGAGGTACTGGAGTTCGCCGAGCCCCTTGACATGTTCGAGCCCGGCGTCGCCGACCGCCGTGCGCTCCAGATGCAGCCGGCGCAGGTTCTTGAGCCCGGCGAGGGCCTTGAGGCCCGCGTCCGTGACCGCCGTGCCGCCGAGGTTCAGCCACACGACCTGCTCCGCCACGCCCTTGACCGAATCCAGCGCGGCGTCGTCGATCTTCGAGACTCCCAGGCTGAAGTTGACGCTGAGCGCCTGCGTGTTCGCGGCGACCGGCATCGCGCCGCCGCCCAGCTGGTTGATCTTCTGCACCGCGGCGGCGTCGGCCGCGGAAACCGTGGGCAGAGCCTCTTCCTGTGCGCGCGCCCGACCGGCGAGCGCCACGAGCGCCGACAAAATCACCAAAGCCTGCTTCATGAGTCTTTTCCCTTCTGTACCGACCCCTTCTATTACCCGCGGGAGGGCGACGCGGTGGAAGCCTCTGAAAAATCCGGGCGGGCCGGCGGCCCTAACGGAGCCCGCCGAGCGCCCGCGCCAGGGCCGCCTGCTCGGGCGCCGCGAGATCCCGGAAGAGCTTGTCGTCGGACGCCGCCTGCGCCCGCCGGGCGACCTCGACGAGCGCCTCACGGGCGGCGCGGAGCCCCGCCCCGGAAACCGACTCCTCGAGGAGGCAGAGGCGGACCAGCGGCACGAGGGCGCGGCGGTCGCCGGAGCGCGCGACCGTCTCCACGACGCCGTCGCGCACGCGTTTGCGGCCGTCCCCGAGCATCTGCAGGAGGTCGTCCACGCCGGCCTTCTCGCCGAGCCCCAGCAGAATGCGGTGGATGCGGACCTTCGCGGCCTCGCAGCGATGGACGAGCTGCGCGGGATGCCCGCGCTGGAGGGCGGCGTTCAGTTTCGCCAGCTGGTCGATCAGCGTCTGCGCCGCGCGGCGGTCGCACTGTCCGGCCAGCAGATCCAGGAAATGTTCGACGAGGCTGACGTCCTCCTCGCGGCGGATCAGGGCGATGTGCGAGAAGGCGTGGAGGACGACGTCGAGCGAGGGCCGGCCGATTTCCGCGAGGGCTTCCGTGACCGGGACCGCCGGGGCGGCGTCCGTGGATGCCGGGGCGCCGCCTTGTTTCGGAATCTCGACGAGCAGCCGGGAGCCGAGCAGCGCCGATGAACCGTCCCCCCTGAGCGCTCCAGGTTCCGGTTCACTCATCGACGACCCTCCCGTCCGGATTCTCCGCCCATCCCAGCCCCGCCTGAAAAAGTATACACCTGCCGCCGCACCACACAAGGAATGGAGTGCGTCCTCCGAGAAAATCCGCAAAGCCGCTTGCCGAACGGTGCCGCCGGTCGTTACAACAGAAACCCTGATGGAGGAAGCATGAGCGTCTTTCTCGCGATCCTTCTCGCGTCCGCGGGAGATCTTCCGCAGAATCTGCAGGAGCCGGAGGCGCCCGAAGCGAAGACCGAGGGCTTCGTCCGCGTCCGGGGCGGCGCCTGGGCGTCCCGCAGCTTCGACTTCGAGGCGCTGCGCGGCAACGGCAGCCAGGTGTCGACCAGCGGCGAGATCCTCGGCTCGGCGGCGCTGGACGTCGGCGTGTCCATCCGGGAGCGCGCGCTGATCTTCCTGTCGGCCGAGGCCGGTTCCGGCAGCGGCCTCGACGCGCGCGTGGCGGGCCTCTACGTCGGCATCCGCGAACGCCTCAAGCCTCCGTATCCCCCGGCCATGCCTCACGAGATCACCGCGTACGCGGGCGCCCTTTGGGGCCAGATCGAGGCGCGGGACGCTTCCTTCGGGGACTTCGACGACGCCTGGGGCTTCGGAGGCGGCCTGGAGTTCACCTGGTTCCTCTCCCGCCACTGGGCGTTCAGCGTCATCGGGGAGTACCGCCTGATGCGGTTCAAGTACCGGGAGGACGTCGTTTCGGGCGACACCGAGATCGGCGGCTCCGGGGTCTGGGGCGGCGCGTCGCTGGAGCTCCGCTTCTAAGACGCGGCGTCCATCGAAGGATCCGACTCCTCGGGCCCCGGCTCGGGGGCGGGCCCCGAAGGCGGCGGCACCGCGGCCTCCGGCCCGGGCTCCTCATCCTGGCCGGCCATGCGGAGCTGGCGCTCCGCGTCGATCACGTCGCGGTTGATCCTGCGGACGGCGCCCCGCAGCTTTTCGCGCAGCAGGTCGCCCTTCGGGATCGCGTGCATGGTGTTGCGCAGCAGCTGCAGCGAGAGCCGGAAGAAGCGCACGAGGTCGCCGTCGGACGCGCTCGTGTGGGCCTCGAGATCGCGCCACTCGCAGCCCCGGGCCCACGCGGCCATGGCGCCCGCCAGCTTGAACTCAAGGGCCTTGGTCCGGTCCTCGAGCCCGGCCCGCTCCTCGGCCTTGCCGATCTCGTCCACCGCCTTCCAGGCCTCCTTCTTCACCCACTTGAAGCGGCCGTTGTCGAACTTGCGCGCCCAGTCCGCCTTCTTCGCCTCGTAGACCACGGAATGGAAGAGGACGGTCAGTTCCTCCTCGCCGAGCTGCTTGAGCAGCCCGCCGAAGAGCAGCTCCGAGATCTGCAGTTCGTAGCCCTGGATCTGCCGGGCGAACTGCCCCTTGGGCGTGAGTTTGCCGTCCCGGAGATAGCCCATCGCCTTGAGCACGGCGAGGCGCTTGCGGATCTGGGAGACCTTCATCTGCAGCTGCCGGTCGCCCTTGCCCTGGGCGTCGAAGTTCGCGAACGACTTCTCCGCGGCCGTGTAGATCTTGTCCCCCAGGTGCTCCCAGAGCGTCAGCAGGGTCGCGTACGAGAGGTTGAACTGGGAACGGATGGGCTCGATGGCCCCCTCGATGACGCGTTCGATCTCGGCGGCGCGGAGGTGCGGCCATTCCGCGACGCTGTAGACGTGGCCGACCTCGTCGATGCCCCGCCGGCCCGCGCGGCCGGACATCTGGTGGTGCTCCCGCGTCTTGATCGGCCCCATCCGCTTCCCGTCGTACTTGAAGATCGAGTTGAAGACGACGGTCCGCGCGGGCATGTTGACGCCGACGGCGAAGGTCTCCGTGGCGAAGAGCAGCCGGACGAGCCCCGTCGAGAAGAGGCGCTCCACCACCTCCTTGAGCGTCGGGAGCAGGCCGGCGTGGTGGTAGGCCACGCCCTTGCCGAGCAGGCCCCGGAGGTGGGAGGTGGTGGCGTCCTGAGGCAGGTCGAAGCGCCGGATCAGGCCGTCGTAGAGGGTCAGCATGCGTTCGCGCTCGTCGCGGTCGAGCAGCGGCCGGTTGACGAGCGAGGAGAAGCCCTCGCAATCGCGGCGGTTGAACGTGAACCAGAGGGCCGGCAGGCGTTTCGCCTCCGCCAGATGGTCGATCAGCCAGGCGCGCCAGCGGTTCGGATTCAGGTTGGGGTCGATCCGCTGGTAGAAGCTCCTCAGGTCGCCGGTCTCGTGCCGCTTCAGATCGGCGAGCTGTTTCAGGCCCAGGCCGGGCACGAAGAGTTGGTGCCTCAGGGGCACGGGACGGTTCCGTTCGATGATCACGTGGAGCGGGACGGCGGGGCGGATCGCGCGGATCCACGCGGCCATCGGCTCGAGGTTGGGCACGGTGGCGGAGAGGGCGAGGATGCGGATGTGTTCGGGAGCGAAGATGATGGACTCCTCCCAGACCGTCCCGCGCTCGATGTCGTCGAGATAGTGGATCTCGTCGAAGATGACGTAGCGCACGTCGTGGAAGGCCTCGGGGGACTCGAAGATGGTATTGCGGAAGATCTCCGTGGTCATGAGGATGATCTGGGCGTCGGGGTTCAGCGTGACGTCGCCCGTCTTGATGCCGACGCGGTCGCCGTAGATCGCGGAGAAGTCGCGGAACTTCTGGTTGGAGAGCGCCTTGATGGGGGCGGTGTAGAGGGCCCGCACGCCCTCGCGCAGGCATTTCTCGATGGCGTACTCGGCGACGAGCGTCTTGCCCGCCCCGGTGGGCGCGGCGACGATGAGCGACTCGCCGGCGTCGACCACGCGGACGGCCTGCTCCTGGAAGGGGTCGAGGGTGATGCCCTTGTAGTTCATGGACGGGGCGCCGGGCGGCAGGGGGCCGCCTCCCCGGAGGGGGGCTACTTCTTCTCGGGCGCCTTTTCCGCTTTCTTCTGGGCCTGCTGGTACGCGAGGGCCTCCTGCCAGGCGCCGATGTTGTCGGCGAACTCCTTCTCGGTCAGCGTGATCGGCTGCTTGCGCAGGGCCTTGGCGGCGAGTTCCTGGACTCTGTGCGGCCCCCACTCCGGCGGGGGGAAACGGGCCAGCAGTTCGAGGCCCTTCTTCAGACGGTCCGCATCCGGCGCGGGCTCCTTGCCGTCCGGGGTCGCGGGCACCGCGGGGTCCGCCGGATCGCCGGCCTTCGGCTTCCGGGCGTCGCGTTCCTTTTCGATGCGCTTCCGCTCCTCTTCGTCGACCCGGGCGGCCTCCTGGACCTTCTGGAGCTCGTCCTGCATGCGCTTCATCGTCTGGGCATCCAGATTCTGGAGCTTGCGGACCTCCTTGATCTCCTTGCGGGGGACCGTGAGGGTGCCGTTGAGGCCGGGGTATTCGAGCGTGACGTCCAGGGTCAGCTCGGGGGCGACGGCGTAGTCCACCGCGGCGACCTTGACCCGGGGGTCCCCGGGCTTGGCCGTGAGCTGGCCGGTGATCATGTTGCCGCTGCGGAAGACCACCTGGACCCGGTCGCCGAGTTTCAGCGATTTCCAGACTTCGTCCTGGGAAAGCCCGGGGGCCGCCAGAAGCGGCAGCAGCGCCAGCATCATGTTCATGAGTGAAATGCTACCCGTGTGCCCGGGGCGGGTCAAAGGGAATCGCGGGAAATGAAACGGGGAGGAGCCCTTGCGGGCCCCTCCCCGGGTTGGTCGCGCGGATCCTGATTACTTCTTCAGGTGCTTGCTGACCAGGGCGGTCATCTCGAACATCGACACCGTCTTCTTGCCCCCGAAGACCACCTTCAGGGCCTCGTCGGCGTTGATGTTCCGCTTGTTGACCTTGTCCTGGAGGCCGTTCTTCTTGATGTAGACCCACAGCTTCTTCGCCACTTCGCTCCGGGGAAGGGGCTTCGACCCGACCACCTTCGCCAGCGCCTCGCTGGGCTGGAGCGGCGCCATGAACGCGCTGTTCGCCTTCTTTGCCATCGCAGTCTCCTCCTATCTCCTCTGCTGCCCGAAACAATCACTGCAATAGACCGGACGGTCGCCGCGCGGCTTGAAGGGCACGCGGGCGGGTTTTCCGCACGACCCGCAGGTCGCCTCGAAGAACTCGCGCGGGCCGCCGCCGCCGCCACCACCGCCGCCGAAACCCCTGCCTCCGCCGCCCCCGCCGCCGGAGGCCTTGCGGGCGGAGCGGCACGGGCCGCAACGCCGGGGTTCATTCTGGAAACCGAGCTGGGCGTACTTCTCCTGTTCACCCGCGGTGAACGTGAATGCCGTGCCGCAATCGGCACACGTGAGCTGCTTGTCCTCGTACATGGTCTGCTTTTCTCCTTGGAACGGGGGTGATTACAATCGAAAGCCTCCTGCGGCGCAACCAAAATCGATCAGGTCCTCCCGGGGGAAATCCGCTTGACTTGGAACGGCGACTGAGCCTATCCTGCCGCGCAGCCGTACATTCAGAGGGATCCCCCGTCCGGGGGAGCGGAGGAACCGGAGGAGACACCATGATTACCCAGGTGGAGATCGCCCGCCGCGTCGGGCTCGACGTCTCCAGCGTCAACAAGATCCTCAATCAGCGGAAGGGCCCCGTCTTCAAAAAGGAGACCGTCAGGAAGGTCTTCAAGATCGCGAAGGACCTGGGCTACGATTTCGGCCGCCTCAAGTACCAGCACCGCCGCCGCCATCCCCGCAAGGAGGTCTCCCTCGGCGCCGAGATCGCCATCTATCACCAGGACGGGAAGGTCTACGACCAGGGCATGGCCACGATCCGGGACATCTCCCTCTGCGGCGCGCGCATCAGCGACGTGACGCTTCCGCTCGGCACGCTGCCGGTCGCGTCCTTCAGCGTGGGGCTGCGCCCCATGCAGAAGCCCGGGGAAGGCGTCGAGATCCCGGGGCACATCGTCCGCTTCCACTGCAAGGGCCCGATCGCCTACGGGATCGAGTTCGGGAAGCTCGACTCGGCGGTCGAAAAGAAGATCCGCCGGATTTCGAACGGCTAGGTACAGGCGCCCCTGGATTCTCCGCCCATGACAAAGCGCTCGCTCGGCTACGCCCTCGCGGTCATCTTCACCGCGAATTTCCTGAGCTACTTCGACCGCCAGATCGTCAGCGCGCTCGGCGTCGAGCTCATCGCCCACCACAAGCTCAGCCTCCAGGAGTTCGGCTGGGTGGGCAGCGCCTTCACCATCGGCTACATGGTCTTCGCCCCGGTGGTCAGCTTCCTCATCGGCCGCTATTCGCGCCCGCGCGTCTTCGCGCTTTGCGTCTTCGTCTGGTCCGTCGCGACCATCGGCTCCGGCTTCGCCCCCGACAAGTGGACGCTTTACACGACGCGCTTCTTCATCGGCGTCGGAGAGGCGGGCTGCCTCGTCATCGGGCCCACGCTGCTGAGCGACTACTTCTCCAAGGAGGTCCGGGGGAAGGTGCTTTCGGTGTTCTTCCTGGCCCTGCCCCTGGGCGGCGCCGCGGGCTACGTCGTCGGCGGCCTACTGGCGAAATTCTTCGGCTGGCAGAACGCCTTCCTGCTCGCGGGCGCCCCGGGCTTCGTCATCGGGATCATGATCTGGATGCTTTCCGACCCCGGCCGCAGCGGCGCGGAGAATCCCCACCACCCCAAGGTCGAGGGCTTCAAACCCTACCTCGAGCTCCTCAGGAACCGGACGCTCGTGTTCATCATCGTCGCGCAGGCGTTCGCGGTCATGTTCCTCCAGCCGCTGCTGCATTTCGGCGTGCCCTTCTTCGAGAAGGACCGGGGGATGACGAAGGAGGCGGCCACGACGACGCTCGGCGTCATCGCGCTCGTCGCGGGCGGCCTGGGCAACGTGGTCTCCGGCGTGCTCGGCGACCGCCTCTCCCGCAGGGGCATCCGGGGGGCCTATTCGCTGCTCGCCGCCGTCGCGTTCGGACTCGGCCTTCCCTGCCTCATCGCCGGCTTCACCGCCTCCTCCAGCTATGTCGCCCTCCCCGCCCTCGGACTCGGGGCCTTCTTCTACTTCCTCTGCATGCCCGCGGTGAACACGCAGATCGCGAACGCCACCCCCGCCTCCCAGCGCGCGGCCGCGTTCGCCCTGGCGGTCTTCATCCTCCATCTGCTCGGCGACACCGGCGCGAACCCCGCCTTCGGCGCCGTCTCCGACGCCCTCGGCAGCAAGCAGAAGACCTTCCTCATCTTTTCCGGCTCGCTGCTCTTCGCCAGCCTGAGCTGCTTCCTCGCCATGCGCCACGCCGGGCGCGACGAGGATGCCGCGACCGCCGCCGACAAAGGCGCCTGATTCGCTTGACGCCCCTTTGAAGCCGCCCCTATAGTGCGGGGACCACAGATGACGAAATCCTCCCGCAACGCCTCGATCCCCGTCGTCCTCCTCTGCGGCGGCATGGGCACGCGCCTCCGCGAGGAGACCGAGTTCAAGCCCAAGCCCCTCGTCCCCATCGGCGACATGCCCATCCTCTGGCACATCATGAAGCTGTACTCGCACTACGGCTTCCGCGAGTTCATCCTCTGCCTCGGCTACAAGGGGCATCTCATCAAGGAGTTCTTCCTCAGCTACCCCTGGATGTCCAACGACGTCACCCTGCACCTCAGGGACCACCGGCAGGAGGTCCACTGGAGCCGCCCCCCCGAGGACTGGCAGATCACGTTCGCGGACACCGGCCTGGCGACCCCGACCGGCGGCCGCCTCGCCGGGATCCGCAAGTACATCAAGGGCGACGAGTTCTGCGTCACGTACGGCGACGGACTCTCCAACGTCGACCTCGACAAGCTGCTCGCCTTCCACCGCGCCAAGAAGAAGATCGGCACCCTGACCGCCATCCATCCGACGAGCCCCTTCGGCGTCATCGAGCAGGAGGGCGGCCTGGCGCGCTCGTTCAAGGAGAAGCCCCGCCTCGACGGCCTCATCAACGGCGGCTTCTTCGTCTTCAACAAGAAGGTCTTCGACTACCTCACCGACGACGCCGTGCTCGAGGAGGAGCCCCTGCGCACCCTCGCGTCGCGCAGCCAGCTCGGCGTCTACGAGCACAAGGACTTCTGGATGTGCATGGACACGTTCAAGGACGTCGAGCGCCTCAACAAGATGTGGAGCGAGGGCCTGCGCCCCTGGGTGGTGTGGGAATGAACGTCCTCGTCACCGGCGCCACCGGCATCCTCGGCGGCTGGCTCGTGAAGGCCCTCGTCGAACGCGGCCACCGCGTCACCGCGCTCGTCCGGGACGGCGTCCCCCACGCGAACTTCTACACCCTCGGCCTCGACCGCAAGGTCTCCATCGTGCGGGGCTGCCTGGAGAGCCTCGACGACTGCGTCCGCGCCGTCAACGAGTACGAGATCGAGGTCGTGCACCACCTCGCCGCGCAGCCGATCGTCATCATCGGCAACCGGAACCCGCTCTCGACGTTCGAGGCCAACATCAAGGGCTCCTGGAATCTCCTGGAAGCCTGCCGCCACCACAAACCGCTCAAACGCGTCGTGTTCGCCACGAGCGACAAGGCGTACGGCGACCTCGACACGCTGCCCTACACCGAGGACATGCCCCTGCGCGGCTCGCATCCGTACGACGCCTCGAAGTCCTGCGCCGACCTGCTCGCGCAGTGCTACCTCAAGACCTACAAGCTGCCCGTCGCCATCGTCCGCTGCGGAAATCTCTACGGCGGCGGGGACCTCAACTGGAACCGCATCATCCCCGGCACCATCCGCTCCGTGCTGCTCGGCGAGGCGCCCGTCATCCGCTCCGACGGCTCGCCCCTCCGCGACTACCTCTACGTGCAGGACGCCGTCTCGGCCTACCTCGCGCTGGGGGACTCGGAGCTCACCGGGGCCTTCAACTTCGGGACCGAGACGCCGACCTCCGTGCTCGACCTCGTCAAGCTCACGCTCAGCCTCATGAGGTCGAAGTTGAGACCCGTCGTGCAGAACCAGGCCTCCAACGAGATCGCCCAGCAATGGCTTTCCTCGGAGAAGGCGCGCACGATGCTCGGGTGGAAGGCGAAGTACGATCTCAAGCGCGGCCTCGCCGAAACCATCGCCTGGTACCGGAAGCATTTCCCGCGCGGCTAGATGGCCCGCATCCTCATCCTCGGCGACCGCGGACAGATCGGCCGGCTGCTGCTTCCCGCCTTCCCGGATCATGAGGTGCGCGGGCGGGGCCGTCCGGACATCGATCTGCGCGAGCGCGCCTCGCTCGACCGCGCGGTGAAGGACTTCAATCCGGACGCCGTCGTCTGCGCCGCCGGACTCGCGAGCGCGGACTATTGCGAGGACCATCCCGCCGAGGCCTACGCCGTCAATATCGCCGGCGCCCGGAACGCCGCCGAGGCCGCGAAAGGACGCCCGTTCGTCATCTTCTCCACGGACCACGTCTTCGACGGCCGCGGAGGGCCGTACGGGGAAGCCGACGAGCCCAACCCGCTGAGCGTCTACGGCCGCACGAAGATGGAGATGGAGCGCGTCGTGCTCACCATCCACCCGAAGAGCCTCGTGATCCGGACCTCCATCGTCTTCTCGGGCGACGACCGCAGTTTCTTCACGCGGTTGCTCAAGGGTGAAGGTTCCGTGCCCTGCTGGACGGATCAGATCGGCACGCCGACCTGGGGGCCGATGCTGGCGGAGGCGGCGGCGGAAGCCGTCCTGGCCGGCCGCACGGGGCTGCTCCATGTGGCGGGGACCGAGCGGCTCAGCCGCCACGAATTCGCGCTCAAGACGGCGAAGCGGTTCGGCCTGGATCCCGCCCGCTTCACGCCCTGCCTCTTGAAGGACGCGCCGCCCCGGGCGCCGCGGCCGCTCTCCGCCGGCTTGCGCACGGACCTGGCCCGCCGCGAGCTCCGCACGAAATTGTTGTCCGTCGACGAATCCCTTGAGATAGCATACCGCTCCCATGGACAGCCCTAAGGACGCGATCCTCCAGCAGGTCCGCGCGTACGCGCTCGCCCAGAAGGCGGCGGCCTGGCGGCCGGGTCTGGACAAGGTCCCCTACGCCGGCCGCGTGGTCGGGGCCGAGGAGATGGCCAACCTCGTCGAGGCCTCCCTCGAGTGCTGGCTCACGCTGGGCCCCTGGGGGGACAGGTTCGAGGCCGGCCTCAAGAAGTTCCTCGGCGTCCGCGACGCGATGCTGGTGAACTCCGGTTCCTCCGCCAATCTGGTCGCGCTCACCTCCATGTGCTGCGACATGATCGGCGAGCCGCTGCGTCCCGGCGACGAGGTGATCACGCCGGCGGTGACGTTCCCCACGACGCTCAACCCGATCGTGCAGAACGGGCTGACGCCGGTCTTCGTCGACTGCGAGATCGGGACCTACAACGCGGACGCCGCGGAGATCGAGGCCGCCGTCGGGCCGCGCACGCGCGGGCTCGTGCTGCCGCACACGCTGGGCAACGTCTTCGACCTCGACCGGGTGCTCGCGCTCTGCAAGAAGCACGACCTCTGGCTGATGGAGGACACCTGCGACGCGCTCGGGAGCACCTGGGACGGAAAGCCCGTGGGGACCTTCGGCGATTTCGGCACGCTGAGCTTCTATCCCGCGCACCACCTCACGATGGGGGAAGGCGGCGCGGTGGTGACGAACACGGCGCTGCACGGACGGACGGCGCTCTCGATCCGGGACTGGGGCCGCGACTGCTGGTGCCCGCCCGGCCAGACGAACACCTGCAACCAGCGCTTCGACTGGCAGCTCGGCGGGCTGCCGCACGGCTACGACCACAAGTACATCTACTCGAACATCGGCTACAACCTGAAGCCGACGGACCTGCAGGCCGCGATCGGCCTGGCGCAGCTGGACAGGCTCCCGGGCTTCATCGAGCAGCGCAAGCGCAACTTCAAGCGGCTCTTCGCGGGGCTGAAGGATCTCGGCGACCTGATCCTGCCGCGCTGGGATGCGCGCGCGGACGTCTCGTGGTTCGCGTTCCCGATCACGGTGAAGCCGGAGGCCCCGTTCACGCGGCAGGACCTCGTCCATCATCTCGAATCGAAGAAGATCGAGACGCGGATGATCTTCGCGGGCAACCTGCTGCGCCAGCCGGCGTACGGAAAGATCCCGAAGCGGGTGGCGGGCGAGCTCAAGAACAGCGACCTGGTGATGACGAACACGTTCTTTGTGGGCGTTTATCCGGGCCTGACGGAGCCGATGCTCGACTACATGATCGGGCAGTTCCACGAGTTCGTGCGCGCCCCGAAGAAGGCGCCCGCGCCGCGCAAGCGCTGATTGGGCGCGCGGGAGAACCATCGCACCCGGAACCTTGGAAGGTAACAAAGGCCTGCCGGCAACGTCCCAACGGCATGGGAACGATCTGGATCCTGCTCTCCTTGGGGGTGCTGATTGCCCCGGTTCTTGGGTTCGAGCTCATCGTCATGCGGACTCCGAAAGGTGCACTCAAGGATCTGGCGAAGGACCTGCTGGGCGCCATGGCGCACCTCTTCAGTTCCCTGCTGCTCAGGCGTTAAGCACCCTATCCCCACTCCGCGCAGGCCGGATAACCCAAACTCGCCTGCTTGACCGCCCCTTCGTCGAACATCTTCGCCGGAGTGCAGCCCATCGGGCCCAGCGCCCCCTGTCCTCCGAAGCTCCAGCCCCGAAAAGGAGCGAAGGAGGATGCCTGGGGGGGGCTCCGGCGCCACCCTCCCTCTCGTGGAAACATTGAACCGGTTTGAACGCCTTGAGCCCGACGAGTGGCTCACGTTCAAGCCGCGCCCAGGCTACTCGCTGAACTCGGTGGTCGGCTCCTTGAGATCCAGCTCGCGGATCCAGATGTTCCGGTAGAGGATCTCGTGCCCCTCGTTCTGGAGCTTCAGGCCGCCCGGGACGTCGGTGATCCCCGCCCCTCCGTCGTTGCCGCCGTCGAGCCCGGAGTTCTTCCCGCCCCAGACCTTGCTGATCGCGACGTTCTTGTGGACGGGCTTCCCGTTGAAGTGCATGGAGACGAGGGCCTTCTCGACGCGTTTCCCCCCGGCGAAGCGGGCGGCCCGGAAATTGATGTCGTAGGCGTTCCACTTTCCCGCGCCGGCGTAGGCGTCGTAGGGCGACTCGGTCTCGTTGATGACCGCCCCCATCCCGTGCTTGGTGCGGTCGCCGTCGAGGATCTGGATCTCGTAACGGTTCTGGAGGTAGACGCCGCTGTTGCCGCCCGGCTTGACGACGAGGAACTCGACGTGCAGCCGAAAGTCGCGGTATTCCTTCTTCGTCACCAGGTCGGCCGCGCCGTAGAGTCCGAGCGGGACGTTGGGGTCGTGGCTCATCAGGACGGTCCCGCCGTCCACCGGGTCGTCGACGATCTTCCACTTCACGGGGAGCGACGACTTGTAGCGCGGCCCTTCCCAGTAGGTCCACTTCGCGTCGAGCATCTCCCGGGTGCCGTCGAACAGAGTTTCGGCGCCCGCGGGAGGCTTCCCCCCCACGCCCAGGGTCTGAGACGCCGCGAGACAGGTCAGGAGCAGGAACATGCCGGAGCCTCCCCGTTGGATTCTTCCAGGGCATTATACGGGCGGGCGTGCCGGACGCCACCCGGAGCAGGTCGCTCGCCGCCACGACCTCCGGGGTGCGGTCGACGACCGCCTCCAGGAGGCGTCGCGGGACGCCTTCGGATCGACGCCCGGCGCCGCGCTCCGCATGAACCACGCGTGGATGGAGGGCGGCGAGACGAAGACCCGCGTCGAGACCGCCCGGACGCTGCCGCACGTCTTCGACATCGACGTGAAGGAGAAGGACCCGCTGAACATGAAGTGCCTCCACCGGACCACGAGCGTCGTGCCGAGGTCGCGGGCTCAGGCCGGAGGATCGGGCCTCTTGCCGGGCATGGCAGGACCCGGCCTCGGTGACGCGGCCCTCGGGGGGCTCAAGATGCGAATCGGGTCGACTCCCATTCCGAGAGAGACTCCGGCCCTTCCGGAGGGTTATAGGAACCATGATCTCCCTCCTCTGCGTCCTGCTCGCCCAGGCGGAGACCCGTCAGGCCACGGGCGTCAAGGTCGGTGAGGTCACGGAATCCTCGGCCGTCGTCTGGATGCGCATCACCGCCAGGTCCGCGCGCGACGCCGACGGCGCCTGTCCCGGCGCGCCCGGAAGGGTGCGGCTGCGCTACGGGCAACAAAGGGATCTCTCGGACGCGAGAGCCACGGAGTGGAGCCACGTCGATGCCGCGCGCGACTTCACCGCGCAAATCGTCCTTTCAGGCCTCGATCCCGGGAGCGAAGTGTTCTATGCCGCCGAGACCGAGGGGCATGCGCCCCTGCAGGGGCGGTTCCGCACCGCGCCCCGTCCGGACGCCGCCGCCGAAGTCACCTTCACGGTCATCACGGGGCAGGCGTACAAGGACCTGGACGACCCCGACGGCTTTCATCTCTACGAAGCCATGCGGAAGATGGACCCGCAGTTTCTCATCCCGACCGGCGACACGGTCTACTACGACAACGATCCGCCGCTCGCCGCGACGATGGAGATCGCCCGCCATCACTGGCAGCGGATGTACAGCCTCCCGCGGCACGTCGCCTTCCACCGGAGCGTCCCGGGATTCTGGGAAAAGGACGACCACGACACGATCTGGGACGACGTCTGGCCGACGAAAAAGGTCGACCCCCGCGTGAAGTTCGGCTTCGAGGACGGCCGGCGGCTGTTTCTGGAGCAGGTCCCGATGGGGGAGCGCACCTACCGGACGGTCCGCTGGGGAAAGGCTTTGCAGGTCTGGCTCGTCGAGGGCCGCGACTTCCGCTCCCCCAACAACGCCCCGGACGGCCCCGACAAGACGATCTGGGGAAGCGAACAGAAGGCGTGGCTCCGGAAATCGCTGCTTGAAAGCGATGCCGACTGGAAGGTGCTGGTCTCGCCGACCCCGATCGTCGGCCCCGACCGCGGAGGCAAGGGCGACAATCACGCGAACGTCGCGTTCAAGCACGAGGGGGACGAGCTGCGGCGCTGGTTCGCCGCGCAGCTCCCGAAGAACTTCTTCATCGTCTGCGGCGACCGCCACTGGCAGTATCACTCGGTGGACCCGGCGACTTCCGTCCGCGAGTTCAGTTGCGGCCCTGCAAGCGACAAACACGCGGGGGGGTCTCCGGGCGAGCACAAGGAGATCCACCGGTTTCACCGCGTGAAGGGCGGCTTCCTCTCGGTGACCGCCTCGCGCGCGTCGATCGCCTTCCGCCTCCACGACGTGCTCGGAGCCGTCGTCCACGAACACGCCGAATCCCGGTAGCGCCCGCGCTTCGCATGCCGGATGACCCTCGTGAATTACCTGCGGCCACAGGGGGTTTCGCCCGGCGGATGGGTTCCCTCCCCTGCCTCCTCCTGATACCATGGAACCGTCTTATACGCCTCTTGCCCGATGCGACTACAATCCCTGCCTCTCGCGTGCCTCGGCATCCTGCTTGCAGCCGGTGCCGCCCCTCCCGCACCCGAACTCATCACGCAGGTCCGGCACGAGCCGGCGCAGCCCAAGGCGGGTGCGCCCGTGCTCGTGACCGCCTCCCTCGCGGCGGGCCTGGGCAAGCCGGTCCTCAAGCTCCAGCCCGTCGCCCCCGGCAAGTACCTCCGCCGATCCGACCCGGCCTACGAGAAGGACTGGACCGACCTGCCGATGCGCGACGACGGCCGGGACGGCGACGCGAAAGCCGGCGACCGGCTTTTCAGCGTGCGCGTGCCGGCCGCGTTCCAGAAACACCGCTGGCTGCTGCGCTACCGCATCGCGGCGACCGACGCCGACGGCAAGGCCGCGTCCGCCCCGGCGGCCGACGACACCTGCCCCAACTTCGCGTGGTGGTGCGACAACGGCCCCGCCCCCTGGACCGGCTCGCGCGAGCCCGGCAAGACCCCGCCCCTGATGTTCTCGCCCGAATTCCAGGGCACGCTCCAGGCGATGCACCTGCTCGCCCGCGCGGAGGACGTCGAGAAAAGCCAGTGGGACCCCGCCGCGCACAAGCAGAAGCAGGCCGGCACGCTCGTCTATCGCGGCGTCGTGTACGACCACATCCTCTTCAGCAACCGCGGCCAGGGCAGCGCCCACATCGCGGGGAAGAACAAGTGGGGGCTGAAGTTCAACAAGGGGCACGACGTCCCCTTCCTCGACCACGACGGCCTCCCGTTCCCCGCCCCCCTCGACGGGCTGAACCTCAACCCGGGCGGATCGACGCCCTACCTGCCGGTCCATCGCGGCATCTCCGGACTGGACGAGGTCCTCTCGATGCGCGCCTACCGGCTCGCCGCCGTGCCCAGCCCGCCCGCGACCTGGATCCAGTGGCGCGTCGTCAGCGGCGCGGAGGAGGCGCCGAAGGACCCCTACCAGGGCGACCTCTGGGGGCTTTACGTCGCGATCGGCGAGATGGAACCGGAGCTCCTGGCGGACCGGATCCTGCCGGACGGCCTCGTCGTGAGCACGCAGAGCGGCGTGAAACACGCGCCGAAAGACATGGCGGAGCCGCAGAAGGAATGGGAGACCTTCCTGAACGGGATGCGATCGAACCCGAAAGAGGAATGGTGGCGGAAGAACCTCGACCTCCCCGCGTACTACGGGTTCCATGCCATGAACCGCCTCGTCGGCAACGTCGACCTGCGGCCCGACGGGAACCACGGCTACTACCGCCGGCCCGACGGGCGCTGGGCCCCGATCCCGTGGGACAACGACATGATGTTCGTCCCCCGCCACCACCAGCCGGGCCACATCGACGCGATCGGCTGCCTCAACCACCCGGCGATCGCGCTGGAGTTCCGCAACCGGGCCCGGGAGATCCTCGACCTCTTCGCGGCCGATGCGGGCGAACGGGGCGGGCAGATCGGGCAGCTCGTCGCCGACCTGGGCGCCGCGATCACCCCGGCGAAGCAGCCCGCGGACTGGTCCAAGCTGGACGAGGCGAAGTGGAATCTGCACCCGCGGATCAACCCGAAGAACGCCTACTTCGTGAACCCCGCGCAGGGCGGGTACTTCGGCGGGGCGTTCACCCGGAAGCTCGCCAGCGCCGACTTCGCCGGATTCAAGAAGTACCTCGTCGACTTCTGCACCAACTCCCGGCCCGAGAAGAACTACGCCCCCAACGACGGCGACCCGCGCGGCTACGGATGGGGTTACCTTGCCCACGAGGCGAAGGACGGGCAGATCCCGGCGACCCCGACGCTGACACGGCCGAAGCCGGACGCGTACCGCTTCACGGCGTCGGCGTTCACGTCGGCGGCCGGCCACAAGGCCGCGGCGCTGGAGTGGCGGGTCGGCCGGGTGGGGCGGCGCGGCTGCTACGAGCTCGACGAACGCTGGCGGAAGGACGTCGACGCCGGACCGGCCGTCGAGATCCCCGCCGAGGTCTTCAAGGAGGCCGGCGAGCACCGCATCAGGGCGCGCTGGCGCGACGCCACGGGGCGGGCCGGGCACTGGAGCGCGCCGCTGACGATCACCGTGAAATGACGGCCGCCTCCCCGCGTTTGCGCGTCCAGGTCAGAATCGGAATTCCACCGCCGGACCGATCGAGTAGTTGATCACGAAGTGATGCGAACTGCGGTTGAAATCCGTCCCCGTCATGGTCTGCATCCCCACCACCCCGGCCCAGAATTGGGGATGCGGACGCACCCCGAAACGCCCCTCGAATTCGAAGTACGCCGCCGTGTCGTTGTCCTTCTCGCGCCGGAAGCGGTAGGCGCCGACGTTGGCCCCGATCCCGATTTCAAGAAAACGGACCGAGAACTCGCCGAAGACCCCGAACCGGTACTGCCGCACCTGGACGGAATCCTTCCCGGGCACGTCGTCGTCCGTCTCCGTGTTCCAGCCCAGGTAGCCCGCCCGGAAGCCCAGGAAGGCCTTGCTGCCGTAGTCCAGCGTGAGCGTCGCGTCCAGGCCGAAGCCCGGGGCATCCCCGATCCGCAGCTTCTCGTCGAAGCTGGTCCAGACCATCCGGGCCCCCACGCCGAACCAGGGAAAGACGCCCTTGTGGACCTCCTGGGCTGGTTCCGGATCCGAGAGACGCGGGAATTCCGCCTCGCCGGCGGACGCGTCCCAGAGCGTCTGGAGCAGCAGCAGACTCAGTGCGTTCATCCGATCCTCCCTGCTGCTGAAGTCTAACCCGGGCCGGGCCGATCGGGGATATCCGCTTCGCCTCCCCCACCCCGAAAACCGGGATCCGCCGATTCAGGCTTTCCGGTCCGCCAGCCGCTCCAGCAGCCGCTTGAGGTTTGCGTAGGCGGACTCGATCGTGAACTGGGCCTCCACTGTCGCCCGGCCCGCGCGTCCGATCCGCTCCCTCAGCGCCGGATCCTCGAGCCGCGCGATGTGCGCCGCCCAGTCCCCCGCGAGCAGGCCGTTCCCACCGTCTTGGATCACCGTCTCGACGGCCCCCCGGCGCGACGCGATCACGGGCACCCCCGCGGCGAAGTAGTAGAGGATCTTGAAGGGCATCTTGCCGCGGCTCCAGGCGTCGTCCGCGAGCGGCGCCAGCGCAACGTCGAAGCTGCGCACCTGCTCCGGTTCCGTGACGAAATCCCACTTCACGAACTCCACGTCGACCCCCGGAAGCTCGAAGGGCTCGTCCGTCACGAGCTTCAGCCGCCTCCCCTGCAAGGCCGGGGCGAGTTCTCGAAGATTCGGCAGGTTGGCCGGCGTCCCCACCCAGCCCAGCGTCAGCTGCTTCGAATCCCAGGACTCCTTCATCCGCCAGCGCGAGAGATCCACCGAGGTCGGAATGACGTGCACGTCCCGCGCGCCGTACTCCCGCGCGAGCGCCTCCGTCCCCGCATGGTTCACCGCCACCGCATCCGCCAGCGCGAGGATGGACCGGAAGCGTTTCACGCGCGTCGCCGAGAGCTCCACCCGGTCCCCCTCCCGGCTGTAGGGCATCGGGTCGTCGAAGTCGTAGAGCAGCGCCTTCGCGGAACGCCGCAGCGCCCGGAACTGCCATGCGGGCAGCAGCCGCTTCTGGTGCATGACCACGTCGAAATCCGCCGCGCGCCGGAACAGCTTGTAGCGCGCCCAGAGGCCGGAGGGAAGGTCGACGCGCTCGGCATCGATGCCGTCCCGCTTGAAGAGCGGCAGGAACTGCAGCACGCGATACTTCGTGCTCGGGGTGTCGACGGGATGGCTCAGAATGAGCAAACGCACCGGCTTATCAAACGAAACCCCTCGCCGCGCTGTCAACGCCCCCTCAGAGCTTCTCCGGCAGGTTGCCCATCCAGCCCGCCAGTCCCGACGCCGCCAGCGCCGCCAGCCAGGGCAGGACCTCCGGCGACCAGTCCACCGGCGCGCCGACGAACGTCAGCCCGGACAGCAGCCCCGCGAACAGAAGGACTTTGGAGAGCCAGCCCCTCGTGGGCGAGGCATACGTGCGCCGCAGCCGCACCCGGTCGCGCCCGTAGCCTCCCGCCGTCAGGCCCAGCAGCAGCACGAGGCTCCAGAGCGGCGCCGAAAGACGCGCCGCCGCCAGGTTCGCCTCCGCATCCCCGCGTCCGAACACCCATCCGGCCGCGATCGAGACTCCCGCCAGCGCGATCCAGATCATGCGAGCAGCGGCACCCTTCCCCGGAAGACCCGCCCCTCCCAGCGCGCGAAATAGTGAAAGACGGGCAGCCGGACGACGGCCCAGGAAGGCACCAGGGGCCGGGGGCTCAGGCTCGTGCTCTCTCCGAAACGCGCGCGGAAATCGTCGACGCTGCGGAATCCGCTTCCGAAGAGGGCGGGCTCGAAGCTCGCCGACTCCGACCGCATCCGCACGAGACGCTCGCCGGCAAACTGAGAAAAGACCTCGGCGTCGGGCCCGCTCGGCGCGCGGAACTGCACGATCGTGTTGACGTTGCCCAGCACCTGCAGGGCCTGCGCGCGGCCCCCGAGCGCCGCTTCCACGTCGGCCGCCGTCTGCGCGCACGCCACGATGCGCAGGCCCGCGCCTCTGCTCTTGTTTAGGAGGTGAATGAACGCCTCCGTGGCCACGTCGCCCAGTTCGTCCACGAAAAGCCACATCGGACCCCCGCCTCCGCCCTCCGCGTAGCGCGCGCCGATGTACGACTGCAGATCCAGCAGCGCCGCCTTCGCGACCGCCGAGGCGCTCTCGTGCCCCTGCAGGCTTCCCAGCGAAAGCAGCGCCACCTGACGCTCCCGGTCCAGTTCGCGCCAGGACAGGCCGCCCTCGCGGGGACACAGGACGTCCACGGACAGTTTGGACAAGGCGGGGATCAGGGCGCTGGCCGTCTTCAAGTAATGGTCCCGGGGCCGCTCCGAGAGCGGCTTCACCGGCCGGTCGATCGCCGCCCGCTTCAAGGAGCGGAACGTGACCGCCTCCTTCCGCTCGATGGCTTTCGTGGCCGTGTGCACGATCTCCCAGGCGAAATTCCGGAACGGCAGCGCGTCCCCCGATCCCGGCAGCAGCGCCGCCACCCGGTCCGCCGCGTCGCGCGCGTCCCGGCGGCAGCCGAGCGGGTTGTACGCCACCCCGCGCTCCGGATGCGGAAGCGAGACCAGCCGGAAGCGCGGACCTGCCGCGGCCCGGAGCCGCTCCTCGAGCCTGGCGTCGCCCTTCGGATCCAGCACCACCACCGCCTCCCCCCTCGCGACCGCCTGCAGCGCCAGCAGTTCCAGCAGCCGGGACTTCCCCGTCCCCGTGCTCCCCATCACCAGCAGATGCTGCCCCAGCAGCGGCAGCGGCAGCAGCAGTTCCTCCTCCTTCAGCGGCGGCTCGGCCCCGGATTCGATGAAGTCCTGCAGCGCCTCCACCGTCCATTCCGCGCCGCGCCCGATCAGGAGCCCGTCCGCCCGTTGCGGGACCCGCTCCAGCACCTGGGGCCGAAGCTGCCTCCGGAGTTGCAGCGAGCGCCGGATCAGCAGCAGCAGGAAGACGGCCGCGGCGCCCCAGGCCGCGCGCGTGAAGGACTCCGACACCCACGCCAGCGCGGCGAGATTCAACGCCAGCAGGAGCACGCGGACCCGGACGCCGTCGTCCCACCAGCGCATCAGGGCACCGGCGCCCGCGGAGGCATGAGCCGCACGGGGAGGCAACGGTTGCAGACTTCGAAGATGCCCCATTGAACAAACAGGTAGGCTCCGTATTGGGAGAGACCGCCGCTCTCCAAGGCGCGCAAATCGGGGTACCCGATCGACACGCAGCTGCGCTGCACCGGCGAGACCATCTGCATGAAGTGGCCGGTCCGCGGCTCGTGGGAATACGGATACGTCACCACGCGGCCCAGCGGCTGCGCGGCCACGCGGCCGGCGCGGAGGGCCTGCAGATGCGCCGCGATCGGCTCGCTCGGCTGGTCGACGAAGCCCGTCCGCGGCGTGTAGCAGCCCCAGTTGCCCGCGCATTCCGACTTCGGGGCCTGGAACAGCTCCAGCAGCCCCGCCCTCCACCCGGGCTGGTCGAATTCGGTGACGTAATTGAGCGCGTACGTCGTACCGCCGGGCACGGCGATGGGGATCTCCAGATCCCGGGTGATCTGCGGCACGTACGTGAAGACGCGCGCGTCGGCGAACTGCATCTGGTCGAAGTTGTGGCCGGAAGTCGTGGCCATCTCGAAGTTCGGGAATTCCGCGAGATGGCTGCGGCCCGTCTGGCGCACGACCTCGAGGAGTCCGCAGGGATAGGCGTTTTCCACCCAGACGCACTCCACGGGACACGCCATCGCCCCCTTGATGCGCCAGGTCTTGAGCAGGCAGAGCGGATCCAGCTGGCCGACGAGCATCGCGCCGTTCTTCGAGCCCTCGTACGGCAGCCGGTCCTGCAGAAGGCAGAGCGGCAGGCAGCTAAGGATTTTCCAGAAGCTCAAGCTCCACCTCCGAAACGACCCGCACCCGCACGGGCCAGCAACGCACGCCGAAGCGCGCCGCGAACGCCGGATCCGCCAGCGCGTCGCCGTCCGCCGAGGCCAGGGTCCGCACGCGCGTCGCCACCCGGATCTCGGCCGCGGGCATCCGGCCCTCCGGACCGAAGCCCAGCGTCTTCCCCACGAGGGAGGCGGGCATCCGGGCGCTCACGCGGCGGACCTCCCGTCGCGCACAGGCGGGCAGCCCGGAATCCCAGGGCGAACCCGCCGACAGGCGTCCCTCCAGATTCCAGGCCCGGCTCAGCTCGCGCGCCAGGTCCTCCCGCGCCCGTTCGGCCCGCGCCAGCGACACCGGCACGGCATTCCCCTGCCTCCCATGCCGGCAGACCCGCTCCGGCCGCGGGCTTGAGAGCAGGCAGACGGCCAGAAGAGCCAGCGCTTTGACGTTCACTGCCCCTCCGTTTCCTCGATTTCCTGGGAGATCACGGCCAGGCCGAACGGGTTGAGCTCCGTCGGCGGCTGCTTTTCCAGGACCAGCCGGTAGCGGACCTTGGACTCCCGCGAGAGGCGGTCCGAGATGAAGACCCGCCGCTGAGCGTCGATCGTGACCTTCAGACCCTCGACCTTCGACGAGACCGGGACCACCTGCGAGGACATGCGCCCCTCCCGCACGAGCTGCCGTCGCCGCTCGAGCGTCTTCGACGCCCGGGCCCACGAACGGGCGGCCACCATCCGCCGCAGCACCGCCTCGCTTTCCTCGAGCGTCCCGGGCATGAAATTGTCGAAGTGGATGACGTATCGGAGCGCGAACTCCCGGGCGGCCGCTTCCGGCACGTGCCCCGGCAGCAGTTCCTCCGAGGCGCGCGCCGAAGGGACCACGACGACGGGTCTCGGGCGCAGCGCCGCCGCGGCCAGTCCGGCGGCCAGCAGCAGGTTCGCCCCGAGCATCGCGCCCGCGATCAAGGCCGGGCGTAGCAGACGGCCGTTGAGGCGCTCCACAGACAGCCTCCGATCAGTAGCAGGACCAGCGCCGCGGCGGCCGCCGCCGCTCCCAGCGTCCACAACGGCCAGGCGCGCTCGTGACGAAGCACCTGCTCACGAACCCAGGCGGGGACGTTCGCTCCAGTACTCGCGGACCGCTCCATCGCAGCCTCCCGGAAAGACGTCGAGCACGCGCAAGCCCCGCCTCAGCAGATGCGGGGCCCGGAGCCAGCCGGGCGCCCAGCGCAGCAGCCCCGCGCGATAGAGGCATTCGTACACGTAGCCCGGCGGCTTCCCCGCCTTCGCCCGGGAGAGGCCCGCCCACAGGACGGCCCCCACCAGCACGGCCGGGACCGCGTCCACCGTGAAGAGCAGAATGCCCGCGATCAGGCCGACGAGGACGAGGTCCTCCGGCTCCAGCCCGAAGATCATGATCGGGCGGTCCAGCGTCCGCGGGCAGGGCCTGCGATGGTTCATCCGCGCCTCCGTCAAAGGAGTGCGCCGCGCCGGGGAAAATCGACTCGGCCGAATCCGTGTCGACTTTGGACCCCTTCCCCCCACTCCTCCTGCGGACAACGAGCGAAAGGAGATCGGGATGCGACTGGTCATCGTCGGTGCGGCCGCCCTCCTGCTGATGGCGGGGGTGGCGGAGGCGCAGCAGGGCGGCGGGAACGCCGGCTTCGAACAGGAATCGGGAAGCGTCTTCACCTCCATCCTTCACGTCGTGGTGCGCTGGGTCTTTCCCATCTGCGCCGCCTACTGTTTTCTCCACGGCGTCATCGGGAAGGGCGTCAAACGCGGGGAGTGGGACATGGCCGCGATCTGCGTGATCGCCTCGGTGGGCCTCGCGCTCTTCCCCAAACTCCTCACCTCCCTCTTCAAGGTGCAGCTGTGAGCCGCACCTGGCACGCCCTGGTGATCGTCCTGGGGATCCAGACCGGCATCGCCGGCGCGGCCGCCTATCACGATCTCTTTCCGGCCTGCGGGGGCTGCCGCGTGAACAGCCTGCCCTGGGGACTCGCGGGCGCCGCGTTCTACCTTCCCCTCTTCGTCCTCGCGATGCTCCGGGGCCCCTCCCGCACCGTCACCGGCGGACTGCTGGCCGCGCTCGGAGTCCATGCGACCCTCGCCGCCTCGCTCGTCTTCGGCGGGCGGCTCTGCGGACTCTGCTTCAGCGCCGCGGCGGTGTCGCTCCTGCTCGCGGCCCTTGCCGTCGGCTTCGACCGCCGCAACCTGCCCCGCTTCTTCGCGCTCGCTCCCTGGGGCGCCCTCCTTGTCCTCCTGGTTCAGGGGCTCCCCGGGCTGGATCCCGGCCCCGGCGCCGATGAGCCCGTGCGCGTCGTCGTCTACACGCAGCCGGACTGCCGATACTGCGACGACTTCCGCAACGACATGGCCCCCTCGCTGGAGCGCGAGTTCGGGGCGCGCTTGAAACTCGTCTACAAGGCCGCGGCGGACCTTCCGGCGATCCGCCGCACGCCGACGTTCCTCATCGCGCCCCGCGCGGGGCGCTCTTCGTCCCGGGTGATCGAGGGGTTGCCGTCGCTCGACGCCCTCCGCACGGCCATTCACGAGGTGGAGCTGCGTTCATGAACACGATGCTGCTGCTCCTCGCCCTCCAGCAGGCCCGCGACGTGGCCGCCTCCGACCGTCCGGTGGAGATCCGCGTCCCGGTCGACGCCGACGCGCGCCATCCGGCCGCGGTGGTCACTTTTCCCGAGGAATCCCTCGAGGCGCTGGTCGCGGGCTGGGCGGAAGCCGATCTTTCGGTGGAGCGCCGCCGGGAGAACCTCTTCCTCAAGCTCCTGCGCAAGGCCGAAGGCGATCTGCACGTGCTGGGCGGTTCCGGGGTCCTCTACCGTCTGTCGATCCGTCCCGCCGAGGGCGCGTACGACGGCCATGTCCGCATCCTGGCGGCGCCCCGGAAGCAGCTTCGCGGACCGGAGGCGGTGGAACTCATCCGGACGATGCGGCTCGGACGGCGTCCGGACGAAGGCCGCGTCCTCCGGAGCGACGCGGTCCTCTGGAGCTCCGCGGATCTCGCGGCCACGGCGCTGCTGGTCTACGAACTCGACCGCTTCCGGGGCTTCGTGATCCGCGTCGAGAACCGTTCCGGCATCCCCCAGCATCTCGACCCCGCGCGCTTCGTCGGAAGGGATCTCGTCCTCTCCGGCTGCCGGGAAAACCTGCTCAAGCCCGGCGGGAGCACGCTGCTCTACCTCGTTTTCGGGAAGACGCCATGATGCAGCGCCGACAGCTGTGGATCGCCTCCGGGGGCCTGGGACTCCTGCTGTTGGCCATACTCCTGGCGTCGCGCGCCGGCGCCTCGGATCCTCCGGCGCCCGCCAGGGCGGCCTCCCCCTTCGATCTGGGGATCCCGACCGCGCAGGAGGTGCGCAACATGCTCGGCGTCTACGGCGAGCGGGTGGAGGGGGCGGAGCGCGAGCTGCAGCAGCTCCGCAGCCGGATCGAGGAGACGCACAAACGCATCGACGACAACGGACGGCAGCACTCCAATGCTCTGGAGCGTCTCGCCCGCGAATTGCAGCCCGCCGCAGCCAGGGCCGAGACTCCGACGCCGCCCGCGGCGCCCCGCTTCCGGACCTTCGAATTCGAAAAGAAGAGCGGGAAGACGCTGCAGCTGCCGGCCGGCAGTTTCGGCGAGGCCACGCTGCTCACGGGGGTCTACGCCCCGGTGAGCGGCGAAGCCTTGCCGGTGCTGCTGCGGCTCGATGCCGCCCTCGTCGGACCCCAGCGCACCCGCATCCCGCTCTCCGGGGCCTTCCTCGTGGGCAAGGCGCAGGGCGAGGTCAACTCCCGTCGCGCCACGATCCAGCTGGAAACCCTAAGCACGGTCGCGCCGGGCGGCAAGGCCGTGGAGTCGCGGGTGAACGGCTGGGTGGTGGACGAGGACGGCATCCAGGGCCTGCGCGGCGTGTACGTGTGGCGCGCGGAGGAAGTGCTCGCCTTGTCCACGCTGGCGGGGGCGCTGTCCGGCGGCGCCGAGGCCTCGGCTGCGCGGGAGACGACCGTGCAGGCCACGCCGCTTGGCGGCTCCCAGACCGCGGTCACCGGGGATCCTTATGCCTTCGCGGGCTATCGTGCGCTGTCGTCGGCATTCGGCAAGCTCGGCGAGGTGGTGTCGGAGCGCGCCCAGGAGATCGTGCCCGCCGTCTACGTCCCCAACAGCCGGAGCGTCACGGTCGCGTTCATCGCGGGCGCGACGCTCGAGGGTTATCCCGCCCAGGCCCCCGTCACCCCGCCCTTCGAGGGACTCGACCGATGATGCGACGACTGCTTCCGCCGCTGCTGCCTCTGATCGCGGGCTGCGGCTTGTGCACCGTGAGCCTTCCTCCGGGCCGGCCGGTCGCGGAGGCGCACGGAGGGCCGGTCGAGCTGCGCGTGCTGGATGCCGAACCGCCGCTGCGTCCGCAGAAGAAACTGCCGGTGCTCGCGCCGCCCGAGGTCTTCGCCGCGTACGTCTCCTCCCACACGCGGGAGGATCTGCTCGTCGGCGAGCACTGGGTCTTCTTCAAGCTCCGCGAGGCCGAATGGTACACGGAGCGGCTCAAGGCTCCGGAACCCCCGGCGGACGGCCGCGCTCCCGCGTCCTCCCTTCATCCGCTGGACGGCTTCGACTGGTCCCGGACGTCCGTGCCTCATCGTTGAGGAGGGCCGCGTGATCTCCGATTTCCTCCCCTATCACTCCCACGACCCCGAAGGGGATGTGTTCGTCCATCGGGACGGGTCGCTCGCCCTCGCGTGGAGCCTCACGCCGCCGGAATGCGAATGCCAGGCGGACGAGGCCCTGGGGCGCCTGGCGAAGCGGGTCGAAGCGCTGCTCGCGACGTTTCCGGAAGGCGCGGCGGCGCAGTTTCTGCTGTCGAGCTCCCGGACCGTCGACCTGGACCCCTGGCTTCAGGCCACTACCGAGCCCGGACTGCTGCGCGATCTCGCGGAGTCGCGCGTGAGCGCCACGCGGACCGCGGAGATCCCGCACGAAGGCGGCGTCGTCGCCGCCCGCAGCCTGCGGCTGCACCTCACGCTGCGGACCTTTCCCGCCTGGCACGCGCCCACGATCGGCGAGGGGCTCCGCTTCGCCCTCCACGGGGCCCGCACGATCGAGGACAAGTTCCGCTTCGCGTACGCCGCCGAGAAGGCCTCGCTGCTCGAGCGGGCCCGGGCCCTGGAAAGCCTGCTCGACCAGACCGGCATCGGACGGCGGCGCCTCGGTCTCAAGGAGACCCTGGGTTGGATCCACGGCCTGCTCAATCCCGGACGCCCCGCGCCTCCCCCGGCGGACGACGGCGACAGCCCCCTCTCCGAGCGGCTCGCCTTCAGCGAACTCGAAGCCGGCGACGACGGCGTCAGGCTCGGAACGCGGCGCTTCAGGGTCCTCTCGGCCCGCGAGGTCCCCCGCGAGACCTGGGCGGGCATGCTGCCGCTCGACTGCCTGCTCGAAGGCGTGTTCGTGTTCAACCTGGAGGTCTGCCCCGCGGCGCAGGTCCGCAAATTCCTCGCCGCCAAGAAGCGCCTCGCGTTCTGCCAGCTTTCCGGCGGGGACGACAAGGTCGACGTGAGCACCATGAAGCGCGAGGTGGACCAGGTGGCCTCGGACATCTTCGTCGACGGCGCGCGCGTCTACTCGGCGCGCCTGCACGCCCTCGTCCCCGGGCCCGTCGACGGCGTCGTCAACGCCTGCTCCCGCGTGGGCCTCGAGATGGTGGAGGAGCGCGCGCTGGCCCCTTCGCTGTTCCTGCAGACCCTGCCGATGGCGTACGACCCGCTCAACGACCGGGTCTTGAGGCGCGGGCGGCGGATGCTGGGTCTCAACCTCGCCCATCTGCTGCCCTTTTACGGGGCGATGAAGGGGACGAAGACCCCGGACCTGCTGCTGCTCAACCGACGCGGCGAGCCGGTCACGTTCTCCTTCTTCGACTCCCCCGTCGCCCCCCACGGGATCATCGCGGGCGTGTCCGGCGCCGGCAAATCGGTGCTTGCGAACACGATCATCCTCTCGGCGGCCCGCCGCGGCGCGCGCGTCTTCGTGCTAGATCGCGGCAACAGCTACCGCAAACTCTGCGAGACGCTCGGCGGCTCCTACATCGCCTTCGATCCCCTGCATCCACGCAGCATCAATCCCTGCGGCCGCGGGCTCGACGAGGACAAGAAGCTCTTCCTGACGGACATCGTCTGCGAGATGGCCTCGCAGGGGCAGCGCGAACCGACGGTGAAGGAGCGCTGTCTCGTGGCGCGCGCGGTGGTGAAGGCGTTCGCGGGGGCGGGGGACCGCGAGGTCTTCATCCGCGACATCCTGGCCGCGCTGCGCGCGGACGAGGAGCGGGAGGCGCGGGACCTCTCCGTCTGCCTGGAGATGTTCGCCCACGACGGGCCGTACGCGGGCTTCTTCGACCGCCCCAGCGAGGAGGAGGCCCCCGGCCTGCTCACCGTCTACGAACTCGGCGAGGTGGCCAAGCGCAAGGACGTGGCGAGCGTGCTGCTCATGGCGCTGCTGCACCGCATCACGGACTATTCCCGGGCCCGCGTGGATCTGCAGAAGTATTTGATCGTCGACGAGGCCTGGACCCTGCTCCGGAGCGCGACGACCGCGTCCTTCCTGGAGGACGTCCTCCGAACGTACCGCAAGCTCAACGCGGCAGCGCTCATGGTGACCCAGCAAGTGGGGGACTTCGAGGGCCGCACCGGCGAGGCGATCCGCGCGAACGCCCCCAACCGCCTGTTCCTGCAGCAGACCAGCGAAACGGTGCTCGCGATGGAGCGCCTGCTCGACCTCAGTCCCGAGGAGAAGGCGGAGCTCGCCGCGATCCGGACGGTCAAGGGCCGTTTCAGCGAAATCCTGCTGCAGTCCACGGAGACGCGCGGCGTGGCCCGCCTTATTCCGGATGCTCTTGGCTATTGGATCGCGACGACCGATCCGAAGGACAACCTCCGGCTCGAGCAGCTCATCCGCGAGAAAGGCAGTCTCCGCGAAGCCCTGAGAGAGGCCGCGCGCTCATGAACGCCG
Source organism: uncultured Planctomycetales bacterium (assembly GCA_964619955.1). Lineage (GTDB taxonomy): Bacteria > Planctomycetota > MHYJ01 > MHYJ01 > JACPRB01 > JACQFK01. The sequence goes on along the minus strand of CAZUJF010000002.1, from coordinate 160,793 downwards.
TCGACACGATCCACGAGTTCGCGGGGTTCTCGCTCGCCGGGATGCTCCACGCGATCTTCGGCGGCGTCGGGCTGCCGCTCATCGTCGCCCTCGGGGGCACGGCGTGGCTGGTGCACCGGATGGCGGACCGCGGCGGGACCCCGAAGGAACTGGCGCTACATCTCCTGTCCCTCGTGCTGATGTGGGGGCTGCTTTCCACGACGGCCGTCGACACGATCCGCGCCCCGCGCCTGGCGGTCTGGACCTCGCGCGCCGCGGACCTCCTGCAGAAGCGGGCGGCCAGGGCGCTCAACGAGCGCTTCCTGGAGGATCCCTACGGCTGGGAGCGTCTCGCCGCGATGGCGGCGCACGGGAGGATCTTCGATGTCGCGCTCGCCGCCGACCTGGAGCTCTTCCTGGAGTCCTGCGCCACCCCGGCGCTGGCGCAGGAGCCTCCGCAGACCGAGAATCTGCTGCGTCCCGGCGCGCTGCGCTACAGCGATCGCTGCGAGGAATGGCGCGGCCGCCTCTGGGGGCGCGTCGAGGCGCATCTGCAGGGGGACCCGAGGCACCAGAGCGTGTTCGAACTCGCCCGGAGCCGCGAGGGCGGGGACGCGGCCTTCTTCGAGCGCTACGCGGACCTCGTCGTCACGCGGGCGATCGACGAGCCCGGCAGCCCGACGAGCGAATCCGCGCTCGTGCTCGCCTCGCTCGGGACCTACCGCTACTTCGACAGATCCCAGTCCGTCGGGGGCGGGGGGCCGCATGTCTGGGACTGGATCGGTTCGGGCCTCGACGCCGGCGTCTCGGTGCTGGCCGAACTCCGGCAGGGCTATGCCAACCGCTTCGCCGCGAAGCAGGCCTACTTCCTCGCGCTGGCCTACGGCCCGCATCTCTACGGCCTCGCGCTGCTGCTGACGATCGGGTTCTTTCCGGTGGCGGGCCTCTGGGCGCTGCTGCCCGGACGCTGGAGCGCGCTGGTCAACTGGGGCAAGCTCCTGGTCTCGGTGAAGCTCTGGCCGGTCGGCTGGGCGGCGCTGTCGGTCTTCAACGCGAGGCGCGGCGCGCTGGAGGCGCTGACGCCCCCGGAGCGCGGGACGACGGACCTCTTCCTGGGCGTGGCCGCGATGTATCTGCTCGTCCCCGCCTTCGCGTTCGCCGCGGTGCAGGCGGCTTCGGCGGCGGCGGCGCTGCCCTTCTCCGGCGGGCTGCCCCCGGCGGCGGGCGCGCCGTCCCTCCCGGGGCTGCGGCTCATGAAATGAAAACGCCGGCGGGGCGCGCGGTGCGCCCCGCCGGCGTGGTGTGGCTTGCGGAAGGCCTAACCCTTGAGGTTCTTCTCCACGAAGTCCCAGTTCACGAGCTTCCAGAAGGACTCGATGTACTTGGGGCGCGCGTTGCGGTAGTCGACGTAGTAGGCGTGCTCCCACACGTCGCAGGTGAGAAGGGGCTTGTGCTTGTCGGTGAGGGGGCAGCCCGCGTCCTTGGTCGTGACGATGTCGAGCTTTCCGTCGGCCTTCTTCACGAGCCAGGCCCAGCCGGAGCCGAAGAGGAGCGTCGCCGCCTCGCTGAACTTCTTGTTGAAGTCGGCGTAGCTGCCGAAGGCCGCGTTGATCGCGTCGGCCATCGCGCCCTTGGGCTCGCCGCCGCCGGCGGGCTTGAAGCCGTTCCAGTAGAACGTGTGGTTCCAGATCTGGGCCGCGTTGTTGAAGACCTTGGGCTCGGCCGTCGAGGCGAGCACGATCTCGTCGAGGGACATCTTCTCGTACTTCGTCCCCGGGATCGCGGCGTTGAGCTTGTCCACGTAGGTCTTGTGGTGCTTGCCGTAGTGGTATTCCAGCGTCTCCTTCGAGAGATGCGGCTGGAGGGCGGCCATGTCGTAGGGCAGCGCGGGAAGTTCGATCGCCATCACCATCTCCTTCTAATGTTAAGGCAGTTTATACTGTACAAAGCAGGCCGATTCAAGCGTTGTCGGTTGAGTCCGGCCCCGTTCCGGGGTAGACTTCGGTGATGCGGGCATACACCGAGGCGGACCGTCCCGCCATCCTCGACCTGCTCAAGGTCCACGGCCCGGCGAACGCCCCGGAGCTCGCCCGCCTGCGGGGCGTGAACCTCACGGCGGTGCGCCAGCAGCTGGCGCTGCTGCAGCGCGAGGGGCTGGTCGCGATCCGCGTGGAAAAGCGGAAGGTGGGCCGGCCCACGCATCTTTTCGCGCTGACGGAGAAGGCGGACGCGCTGTTCCCCCAGGCCTACGGGCCGCTCGCGCTGGGGCTGCTGCGGCAGATCCAACAGCTCGACGGCGAGCGGAAGGTGGACCGCCTGCTCGCGCGCCGGACGAGGGAGCTGGCGGACGGCTACCGGAAGCGCCTGCGCGGATGCAGCCTGGAGGAGCGCTGGCAGGAGCTGGCGCGCATCCGCGCCGAGGAGGGCTACATGGCCCGTTCGATGGCGGGAGGCCTCGCCGAGCACCACTGCCCCATCGCCGCGATCGCGAGGGAGTTTCCCCAGGTCTGCCGCTTCGAGCAGCAGCTTTTCGAGGCGGTGCTGGGCCGCAAACTCGAGCGCACGGACCATCTGGCCTCCGGCGGCCGCGCCTGCGTCTATGCGCTGCCCTCCGCGGCGCGCGCGCGGAAACGCTGAGCGGCCAAACGCAGGGCCTCCTTCACCGGGCGCCGGGAGGGGGAAACGCGCGGCCGGCGTCGTCGAGCACGAGGATCCAGTCCAGCGTCTCGCCGGGCGTGGGGGACAGGAATTCGCGTTCGCCGCTGTTCGGGAACTCGCCGATCGCCGCGGCGACGCCCGTCCGCGGATCGAACCACCACGCCTTCACCGGTCCGCTGAGGCGGTCCAGGCGGACCTTGAACGCGCGCCCCACCGGAACGTAGACGAAGGCGTAGGCCCCGTCGGAACCGCGGGTCGCGGAGAAGCGCAGCCAGCCGGTGCCGGGAACCGCGGATTCGGGGCTCCCGGGGACGAGCACGGAGTCGTCGGGGATGCGGGTCAGGAAGGGGCGGGACTCGATCAGCGCCCGGGCATGCCGCATCTGCCGCGCCCCGGGCTGCTCGATGGCCTGCCGCCAGTTCATCAGCGGGAAATTGACGGGCGCGCGCCCCTCCTGGTGAAAAGACCAGACGGAATGATGGCCGTAGGTGTGGCCGAAGGCCCCGGCGAAGAGGTCCCAGTAGAGCGCGCGACGGACGTGCGCGGCCGTCGAATGCCCCTGCTCCTTGGGCTTGAACGCCAGCGGATGATCCTCGTAGACCGGCTCGCCGTCGAGCACGGGTTTGACCGGTTTGCGTTCGTAGTCGGGACGGATCCGCAGGTACGAGGCGGCGTCGGCCCCGTGGCCGTTCTGGCGCATGTTGAAATCGAGCCAGTCCTCCCCGTGCCACGCCTCGGCGGAACCCTGGCCTCCCATCGGATGGAAGGTGAGGAGCTTCCCCGGAGCGGCCTTGCGGATCGCCGCCGCCATGGCGCGGACGATGTCGCGGTGGCGTTCGTTCTCGACGGGGCGGTCCCCGCCCAGGATCCAGACGACGCCCTTGCTCCGATAGCGACGCCCGATCCAGTCGCCGTAGACGGCGGCGTTCTCGGGGGTGAAGATCTCGGGCCCCTGGCCCCATTTCTTGTTCCACTTGTCCCCCCAGGTGGGGAGCAGGCCGACGTACAGCCCGCACGCATTCGCCTGGTCGATGACGGCGTCGACGTGGTCCCAGTAGTCGTTGTCCGCCCCCTCCTTCACGTCCGGCCTCGTCGGGTCCTGATCCAGCAGCGGGATGTGCCCGTAGGGGTTCGGCGCCTTGAGCCCGTCGAACTCCGCGAGGGCGACGGCCTGGATCACCGTGAACCCGAGTTCGGCCCGCTGTTTGAGATAGATCGCGGCCTCCTCGCGGTTGAGGCGGTGGAAGAGCTCCCAGGCGGTGTCGCCCAGCCAGAAGAACGGGCTGCCGTCCTCGCGCACCAGGAAGCGGCGGTTCTCGCTGACCTTGAGTTCGGGAAGCGCGGCCGGGGCCGAGGCGCCGAGCAGAATCAGGGCCAGAGCGGTCGTTCTCATGGGACCCACGATAGGACAAGGCTTCCGCGAAAACAAGCGGCCGCGCAGCCCCCTCCCAAAGCTTGATCGATCCCGGCCGATGTCCTACCCTTCAGCCCATGCTGAGTGACGCCCAACGCGCCTTCGTCGAGCTCCTCGTCCGCCGCGAAGCCCTCAAGTTCGGGGACTTCACCCTCAAGAGCGGCCGCAAGAGCCCCTACTTCATCAACACCGGCTGCTTCAGCCAGGGCGGCGACCTCGCCCGCCTCGGCGCCGCCTATGCGGACGCGGTGCGCCGCGCCTTCGGCGACCAGATCGCCGTCGTCTTCGGCCCCGCCTACAAGGGCATCCCCCTCGCCCTCGCCGCCGCCGCCGAATACGAGCGCCTCGTCGGACGCCCCGTCGGCTGGACCTACGACCGCAAGGAAGTGAAGGACCACGGCGACGGCGGCCTCTTCGTCGGCGCCCCGCTCGGCCCCGGCGTCCGGGTCGTCATCGTCGACGACGTCCTCACCGCGGGCACCGCGCTGCGCGAATCGCTCGCCAAGCTCCGGCCCAGCGGCGCGGAGATCGCGGGTGCGGTGGTCGCCGTCGACCGCCAGGAGAAGGGCAAGGGCTCGCTCAGCGCCATCGAGGAGATCCGGCAGGAGCTAGGCATCCGCGTCGTCCCGATCGTCACGATCAGCGAGGCCGCCGACCACCTCGCCGCCGTGCCCGTCGACGGCCGCCTCTTCCTCACGCCCGAACTCCGCAGCCGCATCGCCGCCCACCTGGCGGGGACTTAGGCTTTCGCCGGCAAGAAGTTCTCCTCCGGCCGCAACGCCCGAAACCCGTATAATCAGGTCATGTCGTATGAGGATGTGTTTCGCAGCGGCGGTTCCGCCGCCCTGCGGGAAGCGGAGAAGTTCCTGATGCATGAAGGAGCCGTCTTCAACACCCTCCGAAGCATCACCGGCAAGCTCGAAGCGCTGGGCATTCCCTACGCCGTGGCCGGAGGCATGGCCCTGGTCGCTCATGGCTACAACCGCACGACGACGGACGTGGACATCCTCCTCAGCCCCCTCGGGCTCGGGACGCTCCATGAAAAGCTTTCGGGACTCGGGTACGTCGAACCCTTCCCCGGCAGTCGGAACCTCCGCGACGTCAGCACGGGCGTTCGCATCGAATTCCTCGTGTCCGGCCAGTTTCCCGGCGACGGCAAACCGAAGCCGTTCGCCTTCCCGGATCCCGCAACCTGTTCGATCGTCATGGACGGGATCCATTACCTTCGCCTAAGCTCGCTGCTCGACTTCAAGCTGGCCTCCGGGATGACCGGCGGCGTCGCACGGCTGAAGGATTTCGCGGACGTCGTCGAACTGATCAAGGCGCTCCAGCTGCCCCTGGGCCTGTCCCAGGAACTGGCCCCCTACGTCCGCGACAAATACATCGAGCTTTGGAACGGACTCCAGGGCGGAAGCGCCTGACCCGGCTCAGGGTTTCGCCGGCGCCGCGTTCCAGACCTTGAGGTCGTCGAAGAAGCCGTCCTTGCCCGCCACGCCCAGTTCGATCTTGGACTTGGTCTCGTGCGCGATGCCCGAGGACTTGAGATAGCCGGCCGCCTTGCCGTCGAGGCTCACGCGCATCTCGTCGCCGACCGTCTCCACCACCAGCGTGTACCAGGTCCCAGCCTCGAGCTTGACGGGAAACGTCGCACTGCGGCCCTTCAGCAGCTTCGCGACCTCGGCCTTCCGGGCGGGGTCCTTCCTCATCTCGCGGATGTCGTTCCGCATGCCGCCGTCGCGCTCGTCGATGAGCGTGACGCGGTCGAGCCGGACCTGCGCCCGGCAGAGATGGCCGTAATGGGCGCCGCTGTACTTCCGGTCGTCGAACTCCACGTCGATCATCGAGGCGCCCTCGAAGCGGATGCGCACCTCGACAATGCTGTCCTTCGTGGGGATCTCCAGCCCGTGCACGGCGGCGTGGGCGGTGACGGCGGGCTTGCCGTCCGCCGCGGCGATGTTCTGGTCCCGGGTCTGCGTGCCCTTGAGCGTCCCCTTCTCGACGACGAACGTCGGCACCACCCGGTGCCAGACCTTCGCGGGCTCGGCCCCCTCGAAGTCCTCCGAGAAGAGCAGCTCCTTCTTCTCGGCGATCGGCTTGTCGGGGATGGCGGGCGTGTCCTGCGCCGCCAATGCGAGCAGGGAGGCCGCCAGAGGGAGAAACAGAATCATCGAGCGCTCCTCATCAATGGTCTCATGGACTAACACGCGGGCCGCGCGCTCCGTTCCTGCAATTGCGCATCCGGCCGGCGCCGGCGTCTCATGTCTCAGCGCATGAATAGCCCAAGGCCCCCCGGCTCTTCGGAACGGAGATCCCTGCTCCGCATCGTCGGCTGGGTCTCGGCGCTCTTCGCGATCGCCGCGGGAGCGGCCTACCGGATCGACCGCTCGCCGCTGGCCGGGCTTCCGGATTCGCTGACGCTGAGACGCGACGTCGCGTACGGCCCCGACGGATACCAGAAGCTGGACATTGTTCATCCGGCGACTCCCGGCCCCTTGCGCCCGGCCCTGGTCATGCTGCATCCCGGCGCCTGGATGCAGGGGGACAAGGCCTCCCATCATAGGATGATGGCCGAGTACGCGCGCCTGGGCTACGTGACGCTCAGCCTCAACTTCCGCCCCTCGGGCGTCGCCCGCTTCCCCGCCGCCCTCCAGGATTGCAAACGGGCCGTCCGCTGGCTCCGCGTTCACGCCGCGGAGTATGGCGTGGACCCCGCGCGCATCGGTGTCACCGGCTACTCCTCCGGAGCGCACCTGGCCCTGCTGCTCGCACTCTCCGACGACGCGTTCGAGAAGGACGAGGCCCATCCCGAGGTCTCCAGTCGCGTGCAGGCGGCGGTCGGCATCTCGGGCGTCTACGACCTGCTCATGGAAAGCCGGGGCGCGTTCCCGAACAGCGATAACGACGCCGCGCTGCTGCGCTTTCTCGGAGAGAGTCCCGCTCAGAATCCCGATCTGGCCCGGCGCGCGTCGCCCCTCACCCACCTCGGACCCGACGATCCCCCGCTGCTGCTCTTCCACGGCGAGAAGGACCGCAGGATCGACGCCGAGCAGGCCCGGCACTTTGCGCGAACGTCCCGGGCTCTGGGCCGCAAGGACGAGGTGGTCCTCCTGCCGGACGCGGGACATGGACGCGACGTCCTCCCCGAAGACTCCCGAAGCCGGGAGCTCATCCGCGATTTCCTCGCGAAGCATCTGCAGCCGGGCTCGTAGGGCTTTCCAGAGACCGCCCCCGATCCCTCCTTCCACGCTGTAGCATTAGACGGAGTCGTCACGGGGAGGGTCGCGCGTGTTGTCGTTTACGGACGGACCCCAGAGCCGGCGAAGCTTTCTGCGCGCGGGCAGCCTCTCCCTCGGGGGGCTGTCCCTGCCCGGCCTGCTCGCCGCCCGCCACGCCGCCGCCCAGGCCGGCGGCCCCCTCCGCGACAAGTCGGTCATCTTCCTGTTCATGCACGGGGGCCCGCCCCAAACCGAGACCTTCGACCCGAAGATGAGCGCCCCCTCGGGCGTGCGCAGCGTCACCGGCGAGGTGAGGACCTCGATCCCCGGCGTGACGTTCGGAAGCACGTTTCAGAAGCTCGCCGCGCGCGCCAAACAACTGAGCGTCGTCCGCTCCTTCGTCACGGGCAACGCCAACCACGACCTCAAGCCCCTCGTGTGCGAGGAGACGCTCAAGGCCAACCTCGGGAGCCTTTACGCCCGCATCGCCGGCGCGAATCATCCCGGCAGCGGCATGCCGACGAACGTGGCGCTCTATCCCAACGCGGTGGACGCAAGCACCCGCACGACCACCCAGGAGTTCGGCCGCTTCGAGTCCAGCGGGCTGCTCGGGTCGGTCTACGCCCCCTTCGTCCCCGGCGCGGGCGGGCACGCCCAGAAGGACATGACCCTCGCGATCCCCCGCGACCGGCTCGACCACCGCCGCGAGCTGCTCGAGCAGCTCGATTCGCTGCAGCGCTCGGTCGACGCCTCCGGCGGCCTCGAGGGCGCCGACCGCTTCCGGCAGCAGGCCTACTCCGTCCTCCTCGGCAGCGTGGCCGACGCCTTCGACCTTTCGAAGGAGGATCCGCGGACGGTGGAGCGCTACGACACCGGCGGGCTGATCCGGCACGACGCGATCAGCACGAAATGGGCGAACCACAAGAACTACCTCGACCACGTCAAGTCGCTCGGAAAGCTCCTGCTCATGGCGCGGCGCCTCTGCGAGGGCGGCTGCGGCTTCGTCACCGTGACGACGAACTTCGTCTGGGACTTCCACGCCGACGGCAACAACGCCACGGTGGAGGAGGGCCTGCGCTACGTGGGGGCGCCTTTCGACCACGCCGTCTCCGCCTTCCTCGACGACGTGCAGGCGCGGGGCCTGAGCGAGCGCATCCTGCTGGTGGCCTGCGGGGAGATCGGGCGCACGCCCAAGCTCAACGCCAGGGGCGGCCGCGACCACTGGGGCAAGCTCGCGCCGCTGCTGCTGGCGGGCGGCGGCCTGCAGATGGGCCGCGTGATCGGCGAATCGAGCGCCGACGCCTCCGAGCCGGCGGGCCAGGCGGTGACCCCGTCCCAGCTCGTCTCCACGATCCTGCACACGCTGGCCGACCCCGCCCAGGTGCGCCTCATGAGCGGCCTTTCCCCCGACCTGCTGCGCGTGGCCACCGAAAACGAGCCCATCCGCGGACTGGTTTAGGCCGGATCCGCATCCTGGATCCAGACGGTGTCCACGACCGTGCCCAGCTCCTCGCGCAGCAGCGCGCGGGCGCGGAAGGCGCGCACCCGGGCCGTGCCCTCGGAGACGCCCAGGATCAACGCGAGCTCGGGATAGTCCAGCTCCTGCACGTAGCGGAGCACGAACGCCTCGCGCATCGAAGTGGGCAGGCGCCCCACCGCCGTGCCGAGCTGCTCCGCCATCTCGTGCCGGATCACGCTCGAGAGCACCCCGCGCTGCCGCGAGGGCTGCCCTTCCATCAGCTCCTGCGACGCCGACGCGGCGTGGCGGCTCTTGTCCCGCAGGTGCTTCCGGCAGAGGTTCAGCGCGATGCCGTAGAGCCAGGTCGAGAACTTGGAGCGGCCCTCGAAGCGCTCGACGTCCTTGAACGCGGTCGTGACCGTCTCCTGGACGATGTCCTCGGCCTCGCGCCCGACCATCATCGCGGCGAAGCGCCCGAGCGCCTCCCGGTGCGGCGCGACCTTCTCCTCGAACTCCTCAGTTTTCATAGCGTCTCAGCAGCTCCTCGAAGGACCCCTTCTTCCGCAACGGGGCGAGTTCGTCGTCGTCGCGCAGCTCCTGCGCCGCCTTGCCGAGCTTGAGCGCCTCCTCGAGGTGCGCAAGCGCCTTCGATTCCCGCGCCGAGGCCAGGCGGGCGATGCGGAGATGGTTTTCGCGAAGGAGGTCCCGGCGTTCGTCCCCGGCGAGTTCGGCGCCGTCGATGAGCTCGGCGGTCGCGAGCGCCGCCTCGTTCATCCCCAGATGCATCTGCAGCGCGGCGGTCGCGTCGAGCAGCCGGCTCCGGGACTGCCCCGCCGTGACGAAGGCCTGGAGGCGTTCGTGGCCCGCCTGGATGCGGTCGAGCAGCGTCCGGCGTTCGAGGCGGCGCAGATCCTCCTCGGCCGCCTCCCAGCGCGAGCCCAGGGCATGGTGGACGGCCCGCAGCAGCAGCGCGGCGGGCAGGTGATCCGTGCGGAGCCGCTCGTCGAGCGCCTCCTGCATCTCGGCGAGGCCGGGCTTGTCGCTGTCGGGGTCCGGGTCGAGCCGCTCGGTCGCGGGGTCGTGCAGGACCTCGATCCAGCGCACGTAGGCGCGGAGCATCGACGCGTCGTAGCCGCTGGGATCCATGCGGGCCGCGTCCTCCAGCTCGTCGGCCGCCAGCTCGAAGCGGCCCGCGCGCAGGAAGAGCAGCGCGCTGGTGAGGAAGGTCTCCGCCGCGCTGGGCGCGCTGCGCAGCAGCTGGTTCGCCGCCTCGCGCGCCGCCGACTCATCCCCCGACAGCTGGCAGGCCAGGGCGCGGAGCGGGAGCAGGTACAGCTCCTGCGACGCCTCCAGGTCGCGGCGCAGGTTCTGCAGCAGCGGGCGCTGCGACTCGCCCTCCGGATCCTGGAGGATGTCCCAGAGATCGATGTGCGCGCGCACCAGCAGCACCTGGGCGGGCGGCGCGTCGTTGGTCTCCGCCGCCCTCAGCTTCTGCCGCGCGGCGTCCTGCTTTCCCTCGAGATGCCTCGCGAGCGCCGCCATCAGGAAATGCTCGGGTCCGCGCATCTCCTGCGGCTGGGGCAGGGAGACCTTGAAGAGCCCGGGCGAGGCGAAGCGCTGCAGGGCGCGCGCGCTCGCCAGTTCGTAGATCGCCCGCTCGTAGCCGCGCAGATCCTCGAGGGCCCGCGAGTAGCGCCCCTGCTTGAGCGCGTGGTCCGCGATCAGGCGGCGCAGCTGCGGATCCTCCCGGAACGGCGCGAGGTCCTCTTTCGTCAGGTCGTTTTTCCGCGCCAGGAGCGCGCGCAGCTCGGCGCCGGGATCGCGGCGGGACGGCACGGACACGAGGGCGGGCGGCTCTTCGGACCGCATCCCGCCCAGTCGCCATCCCGCAACCCCCGTGATCCCGATGACGGCGATCACGGCCGCCGCGGCCGCCCAGGGCGCCCAGCGAGGCAGCTCCAGCAGGATCGGCGCGACGGGGGCGGCTTCCGCGCGCTGCGTGGGCGGCGGCAGCGGGCCGTCCACCGCGGGCACGCCCTGCAGGCAGCCCTTGATCGCCTCGGCCATCTCCGTCCCGCTCTGGAAGCGCCGCTCGCGGTCCTTGGCGAGCGCCTTCACGACGAGCGCATCCACGGCGGGCGAGATCCCGGGCGGGACGGGGTCGGCGTCGTCGAGCTTGCGCAGGATCGCCAGCACGGTGCCGCCGTCGAACGGGGGCCGCCCGGTGAGCATCTCGTAGAGCACGGCGCCGAGCGAATAGAGGTCGGTGCGATGGTCGACCTCCTCAGGGGCGCCGAAGGCCTGCTCGGGGGACATGTAGTACGGCGTGCCCGCCATCACGTTCGAGACGGTGACGCCCTTCCCCTCCCCGAGGGATTTGGCGAGGCCGAAGTCGAGGATGCGCACGCGGCCCTGGACGTCGATGATGAGGTTCGCGGGTTTCACGTCGCGGTGCATGATCTGCTGCTCGTGCGCGTGCTGGAGCGCGCGGGCGACGGTGTACGCGATGCGCAGCGCCTTCTCGGGGCCCAGGGGCCGCTCCTGGAGGATCTCGCGGAGCGAGCGGCCCTCCACGAGTTCCATCACGAAGTAGTGGAGCCGCCCCTCCACGCCGGAGTCGTAGATGGGGACGATGTTCGGATGCGAGAGCTTCGCCACCGTGCGGGCCTCGCGCTGGAAGCGCTGGAGGAACTCCTCGGTGGCCTGCTCCCCCGCGAGCAGCGTCTTGATCGCGACGTGCCGGTGCAGGTCGGGCTGCCAGGCCTTGAAGACCTCGCCCATGCCCCCCTGCCCGATCGGGCCGAGGATCTGGTACTTCCCGAGCGTCTTCGGCATCGCGCCCATATGAGGGCGCCCATTATAGCCCTTCCCGGAGGGGCGCGGACCCGTTCGGCTATAATCGGGGGGTGGCGCAGCCGAAAGAAACCTTCGAGGCGGCCGTCTTCTCGGAGGCGCGGCGCGCCCCCTATCGCGCGCGCTGGCTGCTGCTGCTCTCCGTCCTGCTCGTGCTGGCCGTCGTCTACTGGGCGCTGCGCGACATCGCCTACGACCGTCTCGTCCTCCGCAGCGCGCAGCGCCTCTTCAACGGTCTCTGCAGCGCGTCGATCGAGCGGCTGGGCGGGGTGGAGGCGGACCATCAGGGCGACGTCACGCTGCTGGACGCCGAGGCGTGGACCTCGCGCGGCGGCGAGCACCGGCTCTTCTTCAAGGCGGCGAAGCTGCGCCTCACGCTGAACGGCGATCCGCTGCGGGATCCCGGCCTCCAGGTGATGCGCGTGGACCTCTTCCGTCCGGAGATCCACATCCGCCGCGAGGCCGGCGGCGTCTGGAACCTGGAATGGGTCTTCGACGCGGCGCCCGGAGAGGCGGCGGCCCCTGAGGCGGAGCCGGCGAAGCCGGACCCCTGGCGCGACTACCGGCGTCCCGACGAAAGCTGGCCGCGGAACGGGGTGCACATCCACGACGGCACCGTCCTCGTCACGTTCGCCGCGGCCTCGGGCAAGGAGTCGACGTGGCGGATCGAAAACGTGCGCGCGTCGCTGTCGCGGCGGGAAGGCATCACGTTCCTGGAGCCCTTCGAGGGGGAATTCTACGGCGGCCGTCTCACGTCGCACGCCGAGCTCGTGCGCGGCCAGCCCTTCACGCTGCGCCAGCTCACGATGGGCGTCAAGGACGCGGACATGGCGCTGCTGACGGCGGGCGCCTCGTTCCTCAGCCGGCCGATGAAGGGCCGCTTCAACGGCGTGCTCGCGCTGACCGTGGATCCGACGAAGACCGGGTCGCGCCCCGTGGCGGCCGGCCGCTGCGAGATCACCGAGGGGGATCTCTGGGAGCTGCCCGCCTTCTCCGGCATCCTGCACGCGCTCACGCTGACGCCCGTGTCCAAGAAACGCATCGACACCGGGATCCTCGAATTCACCGTCGAGCAGGACCGGATCCGCATCGACCAGATGCATTTCCTCGGGTATCCGGTGAGCCTCTTCGGGGACGGGGCGTGCAGCCTGACGGGCGACTGGATGGAGGTGGTCTTCGTCCCGAGGCTTGGCAAGGACGACTGGAGCAGTATACTACCGCTGATCGGGGTCCCCCTCGACCTGCTCGCCAACGTGGTCAAGGGCGCCCTGGTGCCGGTGGTGCTCAAGGGTTCGTTCGAGAAGCCGGAGGTCGGGGTGGAGCCGCTGCGGTTCCTGCGCCCGTCCGTCAAGCAGCTGATCGAGGAGAGGTCGCCGCGGTGAGCCAGCCCCCCGAAAAGACCGAGCTCTCGGCGCAGGCGCTGAAGCTCATCGAGCATCACGCCTCCGCGATCGACCAGTCCGCCGCGGAGATCTCGAAGAAGCTCGGCTCCCCCGGCAGCGTGCTCGGGGCCGCGTGCTCGATCCTCAATCTCCGCGCGCGCTACGTCGGGGCGACCGGCGAGCATTTCAGCGTGCACGAATACGACGGCATCCAGGTGCTTGACGCGCTCGACGAGCGCCTGCTCCGCGCCGCCCGGGGGCTGCTCTCGGCCTACGCCGAGCGTTCGCGGCGGAAGCCCGACCCCGCCGCCGTGGAACTGCTCGCCGCGAGGCTCGTCCCGGGACTCAACGAGATGCCGCCCTATCCCGTGGGGTACATGGTCCACTACATGCTCGTCAACGCCCTGCGGGGCTTCGACGCGCTGACCTCCGAAGGCCACGGCTTCGATCTGCCCGTCCTCGAGACGGCGATGATCCGCCACCTGGGGGCGATGCTCGACCGCTACGTCGGCACGCGGGAGAAGCCCGTCACGCGGCACTTCAGCGACGTGGCCCGCGAACACAACGTGATCCTGCGGCTGAAGTGCGGCTGCGGACAGGAGAAGTACCAGCTCCGGCTGCAGGCGCTCTGCCAGGGCCCGTCGGGCGCCCCCTACGACCGCCTCGACCTGCTCTGCGGCCACTGCGGGGCCCGGCGCTCCCTCACCTTCGACCTGCCCCATTTCAAGGACATGGTCCAGCAGTAGCTGGCTCATTATGCACTGTATTTACTGTCTGAATAGATCGTCGTCCGACCCCGCGACGGAAGGCGGAACTTTCCCGCCGCCGGGTCGTACTGCTCTCCGGAGGATTCCATGAAGAAGCTGCTCATCCTGGCCGCGCTCGCCGTCCTGGTGCCCGCGTGCCATCAGCGCCACACGGTGGTCGTCGAGGAGCGCCACGTCTACACGCCCCCGCCGCCCGCGCCGGCGCCGCAGCCCGCATACGTGCCGCCGCCTCCTCCCGCGACCGTCACGGTCACGACGTCGACGGGGACCTACGGCTGGACGCACGTGCGGCACGTCGTCTACACCGAGTACTACGGCTGCTCGGCCGAGGAGATCTACTACCTCGACCGGACCGGCTACGACGAGGACGACCTCCTGGTGCTCTCGTTCATCGCGCGGCGCGCGCGGGTGCCCCTGCGCTGGGTCTGCACGGAGTACACGCGCTGCGGCCGGAGCCTCTTCAACGTGGCGCTGGCCTTCAGCGTCGATCCCTTCGACTTCTACTGCCAGGAGATCCCGGCGGGCTACGACTGCCCCGGACCCTACGGCCGGGCCTACGGCTACTACTGGAGGCGCGAGCCCGTCTACCTGAGCAACGACGAATGCCACGCCCTGATCCATCTCCAGATCGGGGTGCGCTACTACGGCCACCCGCCCGTGGTCTACTTCCAGAAGTACGAGGACTGCCGGAGACGCGCGGAACCGCATCCCTTCCGCGCCGTCGTCGTGAAGGACTACTCGCACGCCGGCCGGGGCAACATCAACGTCAGCGGCGCGGTCGTCGTGAAGAAGGAGCGGCCCTGGGAGGCGCCCCACGTCCGCGACTGGGACGAGCGTCACCGCCGCGAACAGGAGAGCCTCAAGGTCCGCATCACGGTCCAGCACGAGCGCGAGGAGGAGGAGAAGACCCGCCGCGCGCTCGAAGACGAGCGCCACAAGCGCGCCGTCGAGGAAAGCCGCGCGAAGATCATCCACCTGAAGGAGAAGCGCGTCGAGGTGGACCGCATCCACCCGCCGAAACCCGACCCGCGGCCCGTGACGCCCCCGCGCCCGCCGGCACGGCCTGCCGAGAAGCCTGCGGAAGCGCCCAGGGAAAAACCCCGCATCGAGGAGAGAAAACCCGAACGGCCCGGCGAGAAGCCCGCGCCGGCTCCCGAGCGGAAGCCCGCCGAGGAGCGCAAACCCGAGAAGCCGCTCGAGAGACCCGCCCCGGAGCGCAAGCCCGCGGAGGAACCTCGCGAGAAGCCCCGCCTCGAGGAACGGAAACCCGAGCGCCCCGTTGAAAAACCCGCGCCGGTCCCCGAGCGCAAGCCCGCCGAGGAGCGCAAACCCGAGAAGCCGCTCGAGAAACCCGCTCCCGAGCGCAAGCCCGCGGAGGAACCCCGCGAGAAGCCCCGTCTCGAGGAACGGAAACCCGAGCGCCCCGTTGAAAAGCCCGCGCCGGCCCCGGAGCGCAAACCCGAGCGCAAGCCCGCCGAGGAGCCCAGGGAAAAGCCGCGCACCGAGGAACGGAAGCCCGAGCGGCCCATCGAGAAGCCCGCGCCGCCTCCGGAACGCAGGCCGGAGCGCAAGCCCGAGTCCGCGGAGAAGAAGCCCGATTCGAAATCCCCCGAGTCGAAGGAAGACGAGGACAAGAAAAGGAAGAAGTAGCCGCCTCCGCGCGGGCACGGGCGCACGGCTTTACTCCCCGCGGGGCCCGTGTTAGGATCGGCCGCCATGAAGATGGCGGGCGGGATCCTGCTGCTGCTGGCGGCGCTCGGGCTCCAGGACAAGAAGGAGCGCGGCAAGACGCCGGAGCTGACGAAGAAGTTCGTCGAGCAGATGGAGGCCTCCTCCGCGGAGATGAAGGGGCTCGCCGCCGACATCGAGGCGGGAAAACCCGAGGCCGACCTCAAGAAGCGCCTCGCCAGGATCCGCGAGCACAACGGAAAGGCCCGCGAGGTCAGGTACCGGAAGGACGACGAGGAGGCCGAGCTTCTCGACGGCCACTTCGACATCTTCGAGCTGAAGTTGAAGTCAGACTTCGAAGCGGCGACCTGGGACACCAAGGAGGTCCGCCTCAACCTGCTCGCCCGCCTCAAGGCGAAGTGCAACGTCTGCCACGAGGAATGCCGAAAGTAGGCGTCGCGCCGCATGGACAATCCGCGCGTCGCCGAAATCCTCGAGTCGATCGCCCTCCTCCTTGAGCTGCAGGACGAGAACCCCTTCAAGGTGCGGGCCTACCGGAACGCCGCGCGCACGCTGGAGTCCTCCGCCGAGGACGTCTGTTTACTCGTGAAACAGAAGCGGCTCGACTCCGTCCCCGGCATCGGCGAGGCGCTGCGGGACAAGATCACCGAACTCGTCACGACGGGGCGCCTCGAGTATCTCGAGAAGCTGCGCGCCGCGGTTCCTCCGGGCGTCGTCGAGCTTCTGTCCGTCCCCTCGCTCGGCCCGAAAAAGACCCGGCTCCTCTGGAAGGAGCTGGGCATCGAGAGTCTGCAGGCGTTGAGAAAGGCCTGCGAGGAGAAGCGCCTGCTCGGCGTGAAAGGCTTCGGCGAGAAGACGCAGGCGAAACTGCTGGCCGGGCTTGGATTTCTGGAGAAGAACCGGGGCCGGCACCTGCTCAGCGAGGCGCTTCCCTGCGCACGCCGGCTGCTGGCGCATCTGCAGAAATCGCCGCACGTGATCCGTTCGAGCATCGCGGGAAGCCTGCGCCGCTGGAAGGAGCTCGTGCACGACGTGGATCTGCTCGTCAGTTCCACGAACGCCCCCGCCGTCATGGAGCACTTCGTCCGCGCCGCGGGCGTGCAGGACGTGATCGGACGCGGCGATACGAAGACGAGTGTTCGGCTTGAGAACGGTCTGCAGGTGGATCTCCGGGTCGTCCTGGACGAGCAGTTCCCCTGTGCGCTGAACTACTTCACCGGGAGCAAGGAGCATAACGTCAGCCTGCGCCAGATCGCCCAGGCCAAGGGGCTCAAACTCAGCGAATACAGCCTCAGCCGCGGTTCTAGTATTATTGAAACTCCGGATGAGCCCGCCCTCTATCGCGCCCTGGACCTGCCCTACCTCCCCCCCGAGCTCCGGGAGGGGCCCCTTGCACCAAAACCAGACAGGCAGCTTTATTTGGTTGAGCGCCAATTACTTAAGGGGACGTTTCACGCGCACAGTTCCTGGAGCGACGGGATCCATGACATCGAGGCGATGGCCGAGAAGGCCCGGTCCATGGGCCTGAGCTACCTGGGACTCTCCGATCATTCCGCGGCGGCCTCCTACGCCCGCGGCCTGGACGAGGAGCGGCTCGAACAGCAGGCACAAGAGATCGACCGCCTCAACCGGCGCTGGAAGGACTTCCGCATCCTCAAGGGCCTGGAGTGCGACATCCTGCCGGATGGATCCCTGGACCTCGATCCGGAAACGTTGGGGCGCCTGGATTTCGTCATCGGATCCGTCCACTCCCGCTACGACATGTCTGAAGACGAGATGACCGCCCGGATATGCACCGCCCTTGCCCATGAACACCTGGACATGCTGGGCCACCCCACCGGCCGCCTGCTTCTGAGTCGCGAGGCCTATCCGGTGGACCTGGACCGGGTGATCGAGGCCGCCCGGAAGCACCGCAAGATCATCGAGCTGAACGCCTTTCCCAACCGCCTGGACCTCGACGTGGCGCATTGCCGGCGCGCCAAGGAACGGGGGGTCCTGCTCTCCATCAACCCGGACGCCCATTCCACCGACGATCTGGAGAACCTTGACTACGGCATCGGCTGCGCCCGCCGCGCCGGATTGGAGCCCAAAGATGTCCTCAACACCCAGGACCTCGACCAGGTCCTCGAAACCCTCGGCCGCCGCGCTTAAGGCCCGGGCCCTCCGGGTGACGGCGGATCTGGCGCGGCTTTATCCCGAAGCCGAGTGCGCCCTGAACCACTCGAGCGCCCTGGAACTGCTGGTGGCGACGATCCTGTCCGCCCAATGCACCGACCTCCGCGTGAATCTGGTCACGGGCCCGCTCTTCAGGAAGTACCGGAGTGCGCGCGACTTCGCGGAGGCGGATCCCGCGGAGCTGGAGCAGGCGGTCCGCTCCACGGGCTTCTTCCGGAACAAGGCGAAGTCGATCCGCGGCGCCGCGAGGCTCCTGGTGGAGAAACACGGGGGCGAGGTTCCCTCCTCCATGGACGAACTTCTGGAGCTTCCGGGGGTCGCCCGGAAGACGGCGAATGTGGTGCTGGGGACCTGGTTCCAGCAGGCGGCGGGCGTCGTGGTCGACACGCACGTCCTGCGAATCACCCGGCTCTTGGGGTTGACGGAGCAGGAGGATCCTAAGAGAATCGAGCGGGACCTGATGGAGCTGCTGCCCGCGAAGGAATGGATCAACTATTCGCACCGTCTGATCTGGCACGGGCGAAAGGTTTGCATCGCCCGCCGGCCTCGCTGCGGGGAATGCGCTTTGTCGGGGGAATGTCCCTCGGCGAAAACGTCAGGTTAGAGGAAGCTGGACCATGAAGCTGAACGAGATCGCACCGGAAGACGTGCTGGCCGGGAAACTGTGGGTGATCGAGCCGGGGAGCGAGTCCTCGGGCAATCCCACGATCCGTCCGAGCGAGATTTTCACGCAGGAGGATTTCGGCCTCTTCTCCGCGGTCCTGCGGATCCACGACGGCAGCGAGCATCTGGCGCTCGTGATGAAATCCTTCCCGCAGGGCGGGGACGACATGGACATCTTCATCCACACGAAGGTCGGCTGGCTGAACATCCACGCGCCCGGATTCATGCGGGCGCTGGGCAAATACAGCCACGAGATCTTCCCCTTCGACTACTTCCTGGCGAACCCCTGGAAGGGCGGCAAGGCGCCGGAGCCCGACCGGAACTCGGCCCATCCCAAGATCTTCCGGGACACGGCCGTCCGCATCCGCCAGCTCCCGCAGGCGGCGCCCAAGAAGTAGCCGCCGCGGCCCATGTTCCACGTGGAACATCCCTCCAACAAAACAGCCCGTCTACTTTGTTGTGTTCCGGAACACAACAAAGTAGACGGGCTGTTTTGTTGTTGGACTTGTTCCACGTGGAACAAAAAAACCGCCCGGCGGGAGGTCCCACCGGGCGGTTCTTGGAATGATCCGGAACCCTAGAGCGCGCCGAGCCGCTTCAGGATCAGCGTGAGCTGCTCGTTGCTGCGATAGGGGATGACGATGGCCTGGGGCTGGATCTCCACCTTGACCCCCACCTTGTCCATCAGCTTCTGCTCCAGCTCCACCAGGTAGGGCTCGCGCCGCGCGGGCGCCTTGGAGGACGCGGGAGCGGAGGCCGGACGCTGCGTCACCAGCTGCTCGAGCGCGCGGACGGAGAGGTCCTCCTCCAGCGTCTTCTTCAGCAGCTGCAGCAGCGTGGCGCGCTGGGGCACCGCCAGGAGCGCCCGGGCGTGGCCCATGGAGAGGATGCCGCGCGAGACGGCGTCCTGCACCTCCAAGGGCGCCTCGATCAGGCGGAGGAAGTTGGCGGCGGTGGGGCGCGCCATGCCGAGCGCGTCGGCGAGCTGCTCCTGGGTCCAAGAGTTCAGCTGCATGAGCGAGCGGAAGGCCCGCGCTTTTTCCATCGGATTGAGATCGCGGCGCTGGAGGTTCTCGACGAGGGCCAGCTCCAGCATCTTCTTGTCGTCGACTTCCCGGATGACGGCGGGGATGCGGAGCAGGCCCGCCTTGCGGGAGGCGCGCCAGCGGCGCTCGCCGGCGACGAGTTCGTAGAAGCCCGCGCCCGCGGAGCGGACGACGATGGGCTGGAGCAGCCCCTGCTTCTTGATGGACTCGCAGAGGGAGTCGATCTCCTTCTCGTCGAAGTCCTGGCGGGGCTGGTAAGGATTCGGCCGGATGGCGCTGGTGTCGAGCGTCTGCGCGGGCTCGTGGGAGGCGGCCGTGGCGACGCCGCCCTCCGTCTCGCCACCGATGAGCGCACCGAGCCCCATGCCGAGACGACGAAGCTGTGACATGAACCCCCCTCTCTCTCTCTGCTACTGAAAAAACCCGGGACGCCTTCCGTCCCGGCCTTGGAGCATTATACCACCCCCCGGGGGAATTGAGGCTATAATTACCGCCGGAGATGAACAGCCTTCAGGAAAGCATCCGCACCCATATATTATGCATCGCCACCGTGGCCCGCGCCACGTACGGCGAGACGGCCCGCCGGCCCATCTACTACATCCTGCTGATCAGTTTCGCCGTGGCCCTCTACTTCTCGCGCCTGCTCACGCTGTTTTCGTTCTACCAGGAAACCCCGATGGTCCGCGAGATGGGCATGGCGACGCTCACCTTCTGGGGCTTTCTCGTCCTCACGCTCAGCAGCGGCCTCGTCGTCACCCGCGAACTCGAGGACCGCACCGCCGTCACGCTGCTCTCCAAACCTCTCCGGCGCGAGGACTTCCTCCTGGGGAAATATGCGGGCCTCATGGCCGCCCTCGTCCCCGGATTCATCGTCCTCTCCGGCGTGCTCTTCCTCACGCTCTGGCTCATGACGCTCCCCGACCTTCCGATCCGCGACCGCGACGTCGCCCTCGGCATGGCCCGGGGGGAATCCGCCGCCCGCGTGATCTGGAACGCCACCTGGACCCACTTCATCGCGGACCAGGGCGGCGTCGTGCTGCAGGGGGCGCTGCTCGCGTTCCTCCAGTGCGCGCTGCTGGGCGCGCTGGCCGTCAGCTTCGCGGCGTTTTTCCCCCTTGTGGTCTCCGTCGGCGCCATCACCGCCGTCTTCGTCCTCGGAAACGTCTCAAGCTACATGCTCGCCAGCGTCGAAAACCTGAATGTGAAGGCCGTTTCCGTCCTGGGCCGCCTCGCGACCTACCTCTTCCCCAACCTCGGGTACTTTAACTTGCAGACCTATTTCAGCGACGGTACGATGATTTCCGTCCGCTACCTGGGATGGTCCCTCGCGTACGCCGGCCTGTACGTGGCGGCGGTGTTTCTGGTGTCCTGTTCGCTCTTCCAGAGGCGTGAGATCCGCTAACCCATGAAATACGGAATCCTGGGGGACATCCACGCCAACCTCGAGGCGCTCGAAGCCGTCCTCGAGGAGATGGAAAAACAGGGCGTCAAGAAATGGGTCTCCGTGGGCGACCTCGTGGGCTACGGAGCCAACCCCGTCGAGTGCATCGACATCGTCCGGCACCGCCTGAAAGCCGTCGTCACCGCCGGCAACCACGATTTCGCCGCCGTCGACAAGCTCAACATCGACTTCTTCAACGCCTACGCCCGCGAGAGCGCCCTCTGGACCCGGCGCACGCTCCCCGAGGAGCACAAGGCGTTCATCCGCTCCCTCAAGCTCGTCGAGTACTGCGACACGTTCAGCGTCGTGCACTCCACGCTCTACTCGCCCGAACTCTTCGAATACATCCAGACGAGCTACGACGCCCACCTCTCCTTCGAGCAGCAGAGCACGCCGCTGTCCTTCATGGGCCACTCGCACGTGCCCGTGAACTTCTTCAAGCGCAAGAACGTCTCCTTCAACATGGACACCGAGGTCAAGCTCGACGAGAACTCGAAGATCATGGTCAACGTCGGCTCGATCGGCCAGCCGCGCGACGAGAACCCGGACGCCGTCTGCGCCGTCTACGATTCCGACGAGGGCACCGTGCGGATCACCCGCGTGCGCTACGACGTCGAGAAGGCCGCGCGCAAGATCGTCGGCGCGGGCCTCCCGGAAATCCTCGCCGAACGCCTCAAGTATGGCCGATAGCCCCCCCGCGCCGGAACCGGCCCCGCGCCCGCGAAACCCCCTCCGCCGCTTCTACCACTGGATCCTCTCGTGGGCCCACCATCCCGCGGGGGCCTGGATCCTCGCCCTCTTCTCGTTCCTCGACAGCTTCATCTTCCCCATCCCCCCGCTGTTCCTGCAGGTCGCGCTCTCCCTGGAGAAGCCGAGGCGGTCGTTCTGGTACGCGTTCGTCGACACCGCCGCCTCCGTGCTCGGCTCGATCATCGGCTATCTCATCGGCTGGATGCTCTACGATTCCCTGGGCTCCTGGATCATCCGCACCTGGCACATGGAGGCGGGCTTCGCCCGCGCCCGGGAGGAATTCGGCCGCAACGCCTTCGCCTTCATCCTCGTCTACTCCTTCCTGCCCTTCCCCTACAAGGTCATCACGATCGCGTCGGGCGTCTTTCACGACCGCGTCGGGCTGCCGACGCTCCTGCTCGCGTCGACGATCGGCCGCGGCTGGCGTTTCTTCCTGCTGGGGGCCCTCTGCTTTTTCATGGGGCCGCGCGTGAAGGTCTTCGTGGAGAAATACTTCAACCTCGTCTGCCTGGGGATCGGGATCCTCGTGGCCGCCGTGCTCGCGGCGATGAGGCTGTATGCCGGGGGCGCTTAAAGACAGTATGTGCTGTCTTTAATGACTCAGTCCCGCTCCACCAGCTGGACGTCGTCGATCAGCAGATAGGCCTTCTGGTCGCCGAAGACGTCCTGCTGCCGCGCCGCGGCGCGCAGCGAATCGAAGCGGTCCTCGGAGCCCACGGTGAGCTGGTTCTGCCCGTCGTCCCGGCGGAAGCCCCAGTGCGAGAGCCCCAGGGGGATTTCCGCCTGCTGCCACACGTTCGCGGCGCGGCGCTCGATCGCCAGCGTCTTCGTGAGCGCGTAGCGCCGCTCGTCCGAACGCAGCGTCAACGACACGCTTTGGGCGTTGCTCATGTAGCGGAAGCGCAGGGTGAGCGACTCGCGCCACGCGAAGCGGGGGTTCGGGCCCAGCGCCGCCTGGACCGTGCGGTCCGGGAGCGGCCGGGCCAGCAGGGCCTCCCCGCGATGCAGCGTCCCCTCCTGGACGACGAACTGCTCGCGCTTCGCGTCGGAGGCGTCGAACCCCGTCCACAGGATCGTCCGCTGCCGCGGCCGTCCGGCGTCGGCGAGCGATCCGCGGCGCCGCGCCGCGCCGGCGTCCTCGCGGAGTTCGGCCAGCCCCTTCTGGATCGCCAGCTCCTGGCCGGGGCGCAGCTGGCGGACGCGGCCGCCGTCGGGCTCCGCATAGATCGCCTCGGAGACCGCCGCGATCGCCAGCAGCGACGGGTTCGCCGAGGCCGCGAAACGGCCGCGCACCGGCTTCACCACCACGCCCGCGCGGCCGTCGCTGAGCACCCAGCGCGTCGGGCTCGTGGAATCCACCACCACCTCGCCCGCGCGGATCTGCAGGAACGGCGCCTGGTCGGAGGCGGACCAGGCCAGCGAGATCGACGTGTTCTCCCCGAGCACCACCGGGTGGCGGCCGTCCGCATGGAAGCTGCCGCCCTTCTCCGCCGCCACCACGTCGCCCTCCCCCAGCCGCGCCGCGCCCGCCAGGCGGTCCTTCGTGGACGAGCCCCTGCGGCGGACGGTCAGGCCGGCGCCGGCGTCGGTGACCTGGATCTCGCCCAGCGCGCGCGTCGCGAGCGTGATCGGGCCTTCGCGGGGCGCCTCTTCAACGCGGGTCTCCGCGACCTTCGGCTCCTCCCGGGGCGGCGGAGCGGCGGGTCCGGGTTCCCGGACGTCCCGCGGCGCGGGCGCCGGAACCTGGAACGGTTCGGGATTCTTCGATGCGACCACGGGGGCTTCCGTGACGACCGGAGCCCGCACCGCCGCCGGAGGCTCCGGCGCCTCGGCCGCCGGAGGCGCCTGCGCGACCGGCGGTCTGACTTGCCGCCGCGGTTCCGGCGCGCGGGAGCTGAGGATGAATAACCCCGCGACCGCCACCAGCAGGCCCGCCGCCGCCGCGATCACGGGACCCGCGCGGAAGCCGGACTCCCGTCGCGACCAGCGCCAGGTCCGCGGGCGCACGCGGTCGAGCGTCCGCCGCAGGACGCTCATGGCGCGCTGCTCCACCCCGTCGGGGATCGGCAGCGGATCCTCGCCGCGCGTCAGCAGCAGCGCGAGCGTGCGCCGGCACTCGTCGCAGTCCGCGCAGTGCTCCAGCAGGAGCGCCTCCGCCGCCGCGTCGAGCCGGCCGTCCGCCTGGGCGGCCACCTGTTCCGGTCCGGGGCAGTTCATATCCATCGATTCAGACACCGGCTGCGGCGCCTTCCGTACAGCCTCAGCGCGAAGCGACCTCCCGCTTGAGCGACTCCTTCGCCCGGATCAGCAGCGGGGAGATGGAGTTGACGGGCATGCGCAGCAGCGCCGCGATCGACTTGTAGGACAGGCCGTCGAAGTAGAACAGCTTGAGGATCAGTTTTTCGCGCGCGGGGATGCGGTCGAGCGCCCGGTGCAGCCGCTCGCGCGCCTCGGCGTCCTCCGGCTCGAGGTCCCGGTCCGGCACTTCCCCGGCGCCCTCGTCGAGCGCCGCATACTTCAGCGACCCCTTGCGCTTTTCGCCGCGGATGTAGTTGAGCGCGAAACGGGAGCTCACGCTCGTCAGCCAGGTGCGGAAACTCGAGCGCCCCTGGAAGAGCTTGAGGCGGTGGGCGTCCTTGTCGCAGAGGGCGAGCAGCACCCCCTGGAAGACGTTCTCCGCATCCTCGTCCTTCGCGGATCCGAGGACCCGGCGCAGCGTGAAGCGCGCGGCGTCGTAGATGGCGGACCCGTAGTCCTCCACCAGGCGCTCCCAGGCCCGGCCTTCGCCGCGAATGCAGCGCGCGATCAGCTCCCGCTCGTCCATGTCTGCCCCTTCCTAACGCAGGGGCGCGGAAAATCACTCCGCTCAGCGGCGCGTGGTGAAGCTCCACTCCTTGTCGAAGCCGCCGGGACGGTCCTTGAAGCGGACCGTGTACAGGGTGCCGGGCTTGAGTTTCTGGCGGGGGATCAGGCAGAGGATGCCCGGCTGGGGCCAGTCGGTCCGCGCGGGCCGGTCCGGGGTGGAGAGCCAGGTCTCCACCTCCGTTTGCCCGGTGAACAGTTTCGCCTCCCCGTCGAAGGCCCGGCCCGGGCGCTCCGGGATCTGGATCGTGACCGGATATCCGGCCTCCCGGCCCTCGCCGGGGATGGGGTTGGGCGTCTCGCGGGCCCCCAGGGCGAAGTCCAGCGGCACGTCCTTCTGACCGTTCACGGGGTAAACGATCGGCCAGACCCCGGGATCCACGCGGCCCTCGGTGGAGCCCACGTCCACGACGAGGAAGCCCAGGCCGTCCCGGCGGAACGCCCAGCCCGCCCCGGTCTCCGTCAGGCCGGGATGCAGCAGCGCGCAGCGGTGATAGAGCGTCGCCATCAGCCCCTCGACCGCCTCCAGCGGCGTCTCGTGCGGCGCGAAGGGGCAGATCACCGAGCGTTTGCCCGCGCGGGCCCCCTCTTCCGTGAAGCCTGTCGCCTTGGGGTCCTCCAGGTGCCCGCTCAACCCCTGGGTCTCGTTCTTCGAAAGATACAGCGCGTGCAGATCGCAGCCCCGGGAGAGCGCGGGCACGAGTTTCGGGATCCCGGCGCCCGCGCGCAGCCGGTGCGCGTTCACCGCCGTGAGGATGTCCTCGACTTTCGCCGAGGGCTTCGGGCCCCGCGTCACCCGGTAGAGCACCTCGTCGGCCAGGAAGACGGTGAACGACTGCACGGTCCGCTCCACCCGGGTCTCCTGCACCGGCCCGCGGTAGAGCTCCGCGTCGGGGCCCGTTTCCGTGGACAGGAGCACGACGAGCGTCTTCCGCTCGCCCTGCGTCTCCGTCAGCCGCTTGAGCACCGGCTTGATCTCCTCCAGGCGGAGCGGGGGCCAGGCCACGGGTTTCGCCAGCGACTTGAGCGGGACGCGGAGCTTCTCCTCGCCGTCGGCGACGACGACGATCTGCCTCCAGGGCGGCGCATCGCCGAAGATCTGCCGCGCCTTGCGCCCGCCCACGAGCTCCTGGTCCACGCGGACGGTCTTCCACGACCCCTCGTAGATCAGGCGTTCATCGAAGAACACGCGCGTCGTTTCGCTGCGCAGACGCCGCTCGAACTCGTCCTGGAGGGGCAGCGCCAGCAGCGCCAGGACCGCGAGAGACTGTCTCATAGGCCGTCCACATCCGGCGTCCCGGGATTTCCCTTGATGGGTCGGATTGCAGTCCTATAATAGCGCGCGCCCGATGAATCTCGCCGTTTGCCTCAAGCGGGTCCCCGAAACCACCTCCAAGATAAAGATCGCGCCCGACGGGCGTTCGATCGACCCGCAGGGGGTGGAGTGGGGGATCAGCCCCTACGACGAAATCGCCCTCGAGCTGGCCCTGCGCCTGAAGGAGAAGGCGGGCGCCGGGGAGGTCACGGGGTTCTCGGTCGACCCCGACGGCAGCGACGCCGCGCTGCGCAAGGCGCTGGCGATGGGCATGGACAAGGCGGTGCTGGTGAAGGGCGGGGTGAATTTCGACCCCGCCGCCACCGCGCAGATCCTGGCGTCGGTGCTGAAGGGCCGCCCCTTCGACGTCATCCTCTTCGGAAAACAGGCGATCGACGACGACGCGTTCCAGGTGCCCTCGATGGTGGCCTCGATCCTGGGGCTGCCGCGGGTGAACCTCGCGACCTCGCTGGAGATCGGCGGCGGCCGCGTGAAGCTGCGGCGGCAGGTCGAGGCGGGGGAGGAGCTCTTCGATCTCCCGCTGCCCTGCGTCGTGTCGGTGCAGAAGGGCGTCAACGGGATCCACGACAAGCGCTTTCCTTCGATGAAGGGCATCATGGCGTCGAAGTCCAAGCCGCTGGAGCTGCTGGCGGCCCCGGCGGCCGAGGCGACGCTCGAGCTGCTGAAGCTGGAGCCTCCCCCGGAGCGCCCGGCCGGGCGCATCGTGGGGAAGGGGCCGGAGGCGGCGGCGGAGCTGGTCCGCCTGCTCAAGGAAGAGGCGAAGGTGCTCTGATCCCGCCCGCGGGACCGGAATCGATATGAACATGCTCGTGTTCGCGGAAGTCCGCGACGGATCGATCAAGAAGGCGAGCCTGGAGGCGCTCTCCGAGGCGTCGCGGCAGGCGCGCGCCCTCGGCGGGAAGGTCGGCGTGGCCCTGGTGGGAGCGGAGGTCCGCGCGCTCGCGGATCTCCTGGGGAAACATGGCGCGTCGCGGGTCTTCGTGACGGAGCATCCGCGGCTGAAATTCTACGCGCCCGAGGCGTATGCGAAGGCGCTCGCGGCGGCCCACGCGAAGCTGGGCTCCGGGGCGATCCTCCTGGGGGCGACCGCGCTGGGCCGGGACCTGGCCGGGGCCGTCGCGGCCCTCCTGGGCACGAGCGCGGCGGGGGACTGCACCGCCTTCTCGGTCGAGGGCGGCCGGGTGCTGGCGCGCCGGCCGGTCTACGGGGGCCGCGCGATCGCCACCGTGGGGTTCCGGAAGGGGCCCGCGATCCTGACGCTGCGCCCCAACGTCTTCGCGCTCGAAACGGGAGGCGGGACGGCCCCCGCGGTCGAGGAGCTTCCCGTCGAATTCGCAGAGGCGGATTTCCGCTCGGCCGCGACCGGGATCGAGGCCTCGGCGCAGGGGAAGGTGGAGCTCACCGAGGCGTCGGTCGTCGTCGCCGGGGGCCGCGGCCTCCAGGCGCCCGACCAGTTCCGCCTCCGCGACGAGCTCGCGCAGCTGCTCGGGGGCGCCGTGGGCGCCTCGCGGGCGGTGGTGGACAACGGCTGGCGGCCGCACTCCGAGCAGATCGGGCAGACGGGGAAGACGGTGTCCCCCAACCTCTACATCGCGCTGGGGATCTCCGGCGCCATCCAGCACCTCGCGGGGATGCGAACCTCGAAAGTGATTGTGGCGGTGAACAAGGATCCGGACGCCCCCATCTTCAAGGCGGCCACCTACGGGATCGTGGGGGACGCGCTTGAGGTGACGCCGGCGCTGGTCCGCGAATTCAGGAAGGTATTGACGGTCTGATGGACACAAGCAAGCGCTTCGAAAAACTCGAGAAGGACTTCTTCCGCGACTGGCTCAAACGCCACCCGCTGCTGGGCTCGCAGCTCGGGCTCCACGAGGAGTTCGACGAGAAGATGTGCGACGGCTCCATCGGCCAGGAGGAGGACGACCTCAGGTTCCTCCAGCGCACCCTCTCCGAGGTCGAGAAGACCGACCCGAAGAAGCTCGCCCCCGCGGAGGCGGTGCAGCGGGACTTCATCGCGCACACGCTCAAGAACTGGATCTTCGACCGCGAGGTCCTCCGCCCCTGGGAGAAGCAGCCCGAGGCCCCCAAGATCCTCGGCCAGGCGATCTTCCAGATCCTCTCCCGCAACTACGCGCCCCTCCAGCAGCGCATGAAGTCCATCATGAAGCGCATGGACAAGATGCCCAAGTACATCGACAACTCGAGGGAGAAGCTCAAGCGGCCCTCGAAGCTCTTCGTCGAGATCGAGCTCGAGACCATCACGCGGCTGCCGGCCTTCTTCAACCTGCTCAAGGACATCGGCCGCGAGCACATGTCGGCCGCGATCCAGCGCGACCTCAACCGCGTCATCGACGCCACCCAGAACACGCTCGAGAAATACAGCGACTGGCTGATCGTCGACGTCCTGCCCGACTGCAAGGAGGATTCCGCGACGGGCGAGGACGTCTACAAGAAGCTCCTGCACGTGCGCGGCGTCGACGTGTCGCCCGGCCACCTCGCCTCGCTCGCCGAGGACGAGATCCAGAAGCTCCAGGAGAAGCAGAAGGAGATCGGCCGCGGCATCAAGCGCAAGGTCCCGCTCGAGGACATCCGGGACCTCATCAAGCAGCAGCACACGGACACGATCGACGGCGCCCTGCGCCACGCCCGCGAGAGCCTTCAGAAGGCGCGGCAGTTCGTGAACCGCTCCAAGTTCGCCCAGTTCCCGGAGGGGGAGCAGACCTACGTCATCGAGACGCCCTCCTATCTCCGGCATTTCTACCCCTTCGCCAGCCATTGCGCCCCCGCGCCCTACGAGAACAAGCACGACAGCTACCTCTACGTGACGCCCGGCGACTGCGACAGCGACAAGCTCAAGGAGCACAACTACGGCGCGGTCGCCAGCCTCGTGGTCCGCGAGGGATATCCGGGCCGCTGCCTCATGAGCTCGTGGGCCTCGCGCAGCGCCTTCCCGCTCCGCGTGATCCACCAGGACGAGGCCACCGCGGGCGGCTGGGGCCATTACTGCGAGGAGCGCATCAAGGAGATGGGCTTCGACGACAACCCGCCCTCCCGCTTCATGATGCTCCAGTCCCACGTCCTGGCCTGCGTGCGCGTCATGCTCGACGTCAAGATCGCCGCCGGGAAGCTGGGCTGGCAGCAGACCGTCGAGTCCCTGATCGACCACATGGGCATGGACCGCGTCTGCGCCGAGGCCGAGGCGCGGCGCTTCGTCTCCCAGCCGGGCGTCCCGCTGCTGCACTACTGGGGGCGCGACCGCCTCCGCGAGATCCGCCGCTGGGCGAAGGACAAGATGGAGTCGCGTTTCACCGAGACCTTCTTCCACACGTCCATCCTCAAGACCGGCCCGCTCCCGCCCCCGCTGCTCAAGCGGCAGCTCGACCACCTCATCACCGACGAGCTGCACCGGCCCCCGGACGAGCACGGCAAGGGGCACGGCCACGGCCACGGCGCCGCCCCGAAAAAGCCCGCCGCGAAGAAGAAGGCGAAATAGCGGCGGCCTGCAACTGGATTGCTTCGGTTACCGTACTATTCGGTACCCGAAGCAATGAAAAAAGCCGAGGATCTCGACCTCCTGTTGCAGGCGCTGCTGCGCCGCTTTTTCACGATCCGCACGCGGCAGCCGACCTCGGGGTCCGTGACGCTGGCGCAGATGCGCCTCGTGTGGACCCTCGAGCAGCAGGGCTCCGCGCCGCTCACCCGGGTCGCCGCGATGCTCGGCGTCGGCAACTCGACGGCGACCGAGCTGTCCGACCGGCTGGTGCGGAGCGGGCACCTGAAACGCGGGTCCCTTCCCGGGGACCGCCGCCAGACGATCCTCTCGCTGACGGGGCGGGGGCGCACGATGCTGAAGAAATTCGCCCTCCTCCGGCGGGAGCGCTTCCGCCGGCTGATGCGCGATCTTTCGGCGCGCGACGTCGGCCGGCTCGCGCAGGCCCTCGAAACCGCGGGCGCCATTCTGGGGAAGTGCCGTGAAGCTTAGACCCTTCGCCGCGATCCTGGCCCTGGCGGCGCCCGCGGCCTGCCGCGGCCTCGAGGAGGGCGACCGCCGCGATTACGACCGGCTGATTTTCGAACGCGGACCCGAGGAGCGGCCCCGCGAGGCCGCCGCCGGGCGCTTCGAGCAGCTCGCCGCCCGCCCGGATCCCGGCCTCGGCGACTGCTTCCAGATGGCGCTCTTCCGCAGCGAGGCGCTCGCGCTCGAGGGGGAGGAGCTCGCCCGCATCCGCCTCCGCGTCAAACAGGCCTTTGGCGCGGCGCTCCCCTACGCCGCCTTCAGGGGAAGCTACACCCGCCAGGACGACCGGGGCGTGAGCTCGGGCAGCTCCGTCCAGTCCAGCTTCACGCTGGAGGAGCGGACCCAGTACCAGTTCACCCTGCACCAGACGCTCTTCAAGGGCCTCGAATCCGTCTATGAGATCCGCCGGCAGAGCGCCCTCGCCGGGGCGCAGGAGGAGGCCCTCCGGCAGGCGCGGCTGCTGCTCTGCGCCGACGTCGCCGTGGCGTTCTACTCCGTGCTGGCGCTCGAACGCGAGCTGGCCACCCTGGAGGACGCCGTCCGCCTCGCCGAGGAGCGGCTCCAGGAGCTCGTCCAGCGCCAGCGGGCGGGCATCTCCCGCCGCTCGGAGGTGCTCACGCAGGAGGCCGAGGCCGCCCGGACGCGGGCCGACCGCGAGCGGCTCCAGGGTCTTCTTGCCGTGGCCTGGGAGGCGCTCCGCTTCCTCACGGGCCTCCCCGGGACGCGCGCGCTCAAGGACACGCTCCCCGAACCCGGCCCGCTGGAGCCGCTGGCCGAGCACGTCCGCCGCGCGCTCGAATCGCGCCCCGACCTGCGGCAGCGCCGGGCCGAGACCCTCGCGGCGGGGGAGGGCGTCGGCGCCGCCCGCGCCGGCGTGCTGCCGACCGTCAACCTGGACGCCAACTACTACACCCACCGGGAGGGCATCTCCCAGGACGTCGACTGGGACGTCGTGCTCTCCTTCGAGATGCCGCTCTTCGAGGGCGGCGTGACGCAGGCGAAGATCCGCGAGGCGCGTTCGGAAGTCCGCTCCGCGGAACTCCGCGAACGCCGGCTCCGGCGCGAAATCGAACTCGAGGTGAGCCGGCTCTGGTCCGACGCCCGCGCCTTCACGGCGGAGCTGCTCGCGCTGGACGCGGGCTTTGCGAGCGCCGCCGAGAACTACGAGATCATCCAGGCGGAATACCGCCGCGGCATCGCCACCAACGTCGAGGTGCTCACGACGTTCACGCAGCTGCAGCGGACCCGGCTGGAACGGGACCGCACCCGCTTCCAGGCCCGGCTCGCCCGGGTGCGGCTCGACCTGCAGGCCGGCCGGATTCCCCCGGAAGGCGCCCCATGAGAATGATCCCCGCCGCCCTGGCCGTCCTGCTCGCCGCCGGCTGCCGGCCCACCGAACAGCCGCGGCCCTCCGGCGCGCACCTGCGCAAGCCGCGCGTCACCGTCGTGGCGGCGGAGGCGCGGGAGATCGAGTACGTGGTCGAGGCGCCCGGGACGCTCGACGCCGCCGAGGAGATCTCCATCCCCGCCCGCGTCGCCGGCGTGCTCGACTCCGTCGGCTTCAAGGAGGGCGACCGGGTCTCCGGATCCAGCGTCCTCGCCGAGATCGAGCTCGAGCGGCACAAGCTCTGGGAGGAGCGGGCGCAGGCGGACGTCGAGCGGACCCGCGCCACGGCCGCGCTCAGCGAGACCATCTACCGCAACCGCCTCGCCCTCCAGGAGGAGGGCCTGAAGCAGAAGAAGGAGTGGGTCACCGGGGAGCAGATGGCGTCCTGGAAGGCCGACTGGGACCGCGCGAAGGCCGAGCAGGAGCGCACGCGGGTCGAGCTGGAGCTCGCGAAGAAGGCCCACCGGGACGCGCGGGTGCGGGCCCCGATCCAGGGGATCATCAACCGCAAGCTCGTCTCGAAAGGGGAGTACGTCAAGCCGGAGACCGTGCTCGCCACCATGCTCAACGTCTCCACGCTGCACCTGCGCTTCACGGTGACG
Organism: uncultured Planctomycetales bacterium; assembly: GCA_964619955.1. Taxonomy (GTDB): domain Bacteria; phylum Planctomycetota; class MHYJ01; order MHYJ01; family JACPRB01; genus JACQFK01. The sequence goes on along the minus strand of CAZUJF010000002.1, from coordinate 129,097 downwards.
GAGCTCGAGGCGTCGCGCCTGCAGCCGGGCCAGGAGGCCTCCTTCACGCTGCTCAGCGCCCCGGGGCGGGTGTTCGCCGCGAAGCTGTTCCACCTCGGCCAGAAGGCGGACTCCTTCACGCGCTCCGTGGAGTGCAAGGCGGAGGTGGCCGGGACGGACGTGGCGTTCCGCGCCGGGCTCTACGCCCAGGTGCGCGTGGTCACGGGGAAACAGCGCAACGTCGTCGTCCCCGAGCGCGCCGTCGTGCCGGGCGAACGCGGCTTCATCGTCTGCGAGATCCTCCCGGACGGGAAGGCCGCGCTCCGCAGCGTCAAACTCGGGCTCCGCGTGCCCGGAGGGGTGGAGCTCACCGAGGGCCTGGCCCCCGGGGCCCGCATCGCCGTCGACGGCGCGCCCGCCCTGCGGGACGGCATGGCGGTCGACATCGCGGAGGCGAAGCCGTGAGCCTGGCGGAAACCTCCATCAAGAACCCCGTCCTCGCGTGGATGCTGATGGCGTTCCTCGTCGTCTTCGGGGCGATCTGCTGGTCGCGCACGGGCATCAGCCAGAACCCCGACGTCGACCACCCCATCGTCAGCGTCAGCGTCACCCTCGAGGGCGCCTCGCCGGAGATCATCGAGACCGACGTGCTCGACGTCATCGAGGACGTCGTCATGAGCGTCGAGGGCATCCAGGACATCTCCTCGACCGCCCGCCAGGGCCGCGGCTCGGTGGTCATCAGCTTCGACCTGAACCGGGAGATCGACGTCGCCGTCCAGGAGGTGCAGGCGAAGCTCGCCCAGGCGGCGAACCAGCTCCCGCGCGACATCGATCCGCCGATCGTGGCCAAGTCGAACGCCGACGACCAGATGCTCCTGTGGGTGGCGCTGTCGGGCTGGGTCGCGCAGCAGGAGCTGAGCCATTTCGCGCGCAACGTCCTGCGCGACCGCCTGCAGACCGTGCCGGGCGTCGGCGACATCTACATGGGCGGCTACCTGGAGCGCTCGCTGCGGGTCTGGCTCAAGCCCGAGGAGCTGGAGGCGCGCGAGCTCGCGGTCGAGGACATCCTCGAGGCGCTGCGCCGGGAGCACGTCGAGGTCCCCGCGGGCCGCATCGAAAGCGCGACCCGGGAGATGAACGTGCGCTCGATCGGCGAGGCGCTTTCCGTGGAGCAGTTCCGCAAGATCGTCGTCGCCTACCGGAACGGCGCGCCCGTGTTCCTGGAACAGGTGGCGGTCATCGAGGACGGGCTCGCGGACCGCCGGCGCAGCGCCCGCGCGATGGGCGTGCCCTCCGTGGGGATGGGCATCAAGAAGCAGTACGGCGCCAACGCGGTCGAGGTCGCCAAGGGCGTCCGCCTCCGCGTCGCGGAGCTCCAGGCCTCCCTGCCGCCGGGCATGAACCTGGAGATCAACTCGGACCGCACGGTCTTCGTCGAGGAGTCCATCCACGAGATCCAGTTCACGCTCGTGCTGTCGGTGGCGCTGACCTCGGTCGTCTGCTGGCTCTTCCTCGGCTCCTGGTCCTCGACCTTCAACATCCTCCTGGCGATCCCGACCTCGATCGTGGGCAGCTTCATCGCGATCTACTTCCTGGGCTTCACGCTCAACATCTTCACGCTGCTGGGGCTGTCGCTCGCGGTGGGCATCGTCGTCGACGACGCGATCATGGTGCTCGAGAACATCGTGCGGCACAGGCAGATGGGGAAGCCCCGCGTCGAGGCCGCCGCCTCGGGCACGAAGGAGATCACGATGGCCGCGCTCGCGGCCACGCTGTCGATCATCGCCATCTTCCTGCCCATCGCCTTCCTCAAGGGCATCATCGGGAAGTTCCTCTATCAGTTCGGCGTGACGCTCTCCGTGGCCGTGGCCCTCTCGCTGCTCGAGGCCCTGACGCTCACGCCCGTCCGCTGCGCCCAGATGCTCGGGGAAGGCCGCAAGGGCGGCTTTCTGGACCGCCTCAACGACCGCCTCGCCGGGATCTACCGCTCGATGCTCGCCCCCTGCCTGCGCTGGAAATGGACGGTGCTCGTCCTCTCGCTCGGCGTCTTCGTCGGGTCGCTGTACCTGGCAAAGGACCTCCGCTACGAGATCGTGCCCCCCCAGGACCAGTCGATGGTCATCATCCGCGTCCAGACGCCCGTGGGCTCCTCGCTCGACTACACGGACGGGCGCATCCTGGAATGCGAACGCTGGCTGGCGGGGCACGGCGCCGTCCTGCGCTACTTCAGCGCCACGGGGGGCTTCGACGGCGGCGAGGTGGACAGCGGCTTCATCTTCGTGACGCTGAAACCCCGCGCGGAGCGCCCCGGACAGATCACGCAGGCGGACTTCGAGGGGGAGATCCGGAAGAACATGGGGGCCGTCCCGGGCATGGTCGCGGTGCGTCCCGCCGGGCTGCAGCTGCAGGGGCTCATGCCGCGCGGCTCCCAGTTTCCGATCCAGTTCGCCATCACCGGGGCGGAATGGGACACGCTGGGAGCCCTCGCGGAGCGCTTCGTCGAACGCTGTCGCGCCTCCGGCCTCATGCTCGACGTCAAGAGCGACTATCTCGTGGGCATGCCCGAGGTGAAGATCATCCCCGACCGGCGCCGCGCCGCGGATCTCGGCGTCAATATCCGTTCGATCGGGGAGACGATCAACGCCACCGTCGGCGGCGTGCGCGCGGCCAAGTTCAAGGAGGGGGGGCATCGCTACGACGTCCGGGTGCGGCTCCTGTCGGATCACCGTTCGCGGCCCGAGGACGTGAAGCGGCTCTTCGTCCGCAACCGTGACGGAAAACGGGTGCGCCTCTCCGAGATCGTCTCGGTGGTGGAGGAGCCCGTCGTGCAGACGATCACGCGCTACAACCGCACGCGCGCGGTGACCGTCTCGGCGAACCTGGTCCCGGGCAGATCCCAAAAGGACGCGAACGACCTGATCGAAAGCCTGTCGGCCGAGCTGCTCCCCGCCGGCTACGGCCTGCGTTTCACGGGCTCGTCCGCCCTCTTCAAGGACCTCGGCGCCTCGTTCCGCGACGCGATGATCATGGGCCTGCTCATCGCGTACATGATCCTCGCTTCCCAGTTCAACAGCTTCGTCCATCCGCTCATCGTGCTGCTGGCGATGCCGTTCAGCATCACGGGGGCCATCCTGGCGCTGCGATGGGGGGACGCCTCGCTCAACATGTACAGCATGATCGGCGTCGTGCTGCTGATGGGCCTGGTGAAGAAGAACTCGATCCTGCTCGTGGAATTCACGAATCACGTGCGCGCGGAGGGCAAGGACGTGCGCACGGCGCTGCTGGAGGCCTGTCCGGTGCGCCTGCGGCCGATCCTGATGACGTCCATCTCGACGATCGCCGCCGCGATCCCCCCGGCGCTCGCGCTGGGGCCGGGCTCGGAGACCCGCGTCCCGATGGCGCTCGTCGTCATCGGCGGCATGCTCGTGTCGACGTTCTTCACGCTCTTCGCGGTGCCCTGCGCCTACCTGATCCTCCCCGGGCGGGTGAAGGTGGAAGCTCCCGAAGCCAGGGGGCTGGAAGCGTCCCCGGAGCGCCCGGCCTGACGCCTCAGATCGGCGAGGCGATCGGCTCGAACTTGGGCATCGGCTCCGTCATCGCGAGGTCGATCTCGACGGGAGTCCGGAGGATGTTGCGCTGGGCGTCGGCCACCACGGCGATCACCGGCTTGTCCGGCAGGTCCGGCTGGGCGCGCACGACCCGCGCGATCTCCCCGCCCTCGAGCCGCAGATAGCTGCCCAGCGGGTACATCGACATCGCCTTCACGAAGGACTGCACCAGCTCCCAGTCGAGCATGCCCTTGGCGCCGTCGTCCATCACGATCCGCATCGCCTGCGAGGGGAGCATCGGCAGGCGGTGCGCCCGCGGCGAGACCATCGCGCCGTAGGTGTCCACCACGTTGATGATCCGCGCGTAGAGATGGATCTCGTTCTTCTTCTTGCCCTGCGGATACCCCGTCCCGTCGGGCTTCTCGTGGTGCTCGAGCGCCACGCGCGCCACCACGTCGCGGAGCACGACCTCCTTCGTCAACAGCAGCGCGCCCTCGATGGGATGCCCCTTCACCTGCTCCCATTCGTCCTTGTCGAGCGCGGCGTGTTTGGTGAAGACGTCGTGTTTCACCTTCATCATGCCCACGTCGTGCAGCAGGCCGCAGATGGCGACGTCGCGCACCTCCTCGGGGCCCATGCCGAGCGAGCGCGCGAGGAACATCGCCAGCTTGGCCACATTGAGGCAGTGCCGCGTCACATAGCGCTTGGTGCGGCCCCGGTAGCTGAGGTCCAGGAAGTCCGGCAGCGCCTCCGTGTCGATGCGATGGACGAGCTCGGACACGATGTGCTCCATCAGCGGAGCGTCGAGCTTGCCGGACTTGGTCAGCTTGTTGATCAGCGTCTTCACCCGCCAGAGCAGGTTGCGCTTGTAGACCATGCCCTCGCCGGCGTCGGCGTCGGGACGCACGAGGACGCGGGTGTCCCCGGCGAGACCTGACGACACGGCCACCGCGGGGGCGGGCGCCGCCGCCGGCCCCGGATCGGCCGCGCCGGACTGCCCCGGGCCGCCCGCCATCACGACCGAGACGTTGCTTGATTTCCCCTCCGTCTCTGGGAGCGACATCAGCCAGTCGTCCAGGCCCGCCGGAGGGGAAGGCGGCGCTTCTTCAGCGGAGACGGCCGCCGCCCCCAGCCATTCCTCCAGTTCGCCGTCCGGCCGCCCGGGAAACATCGCCAGGAGGCGCCGGAGCAGCTCCGCCCGGTCCGCCGCTGAAAAGGGCTCGCGGCGGGCGTTCTCGGCGACCGCGACCTCGAAGGCCTGGCGGTCGTCCAGCGTGCGGACGACGGCGACGATCTCGCCGAAGCCCAGCTGCCGAACCGCCTGGAAGCGGCGCTGGCCGCAGACGACCTCGAAGTCCTTGCCGGCGGGCCGCACGACGATGGGCTGGAGCAGCCCGTACTTCCGGATGGAGGCCGCGAGCTTCCGGATCTCCCCCTCGACCGCGTTCGCCCGCACCGGGATGCCCCGGTTGCGGATGCGGCCCAGGGCGATCTTTTCGACGCGCGCGCTCCGGTCTTCGCCGATCATGCTTGTCAGGGGATTATAGTCCGCCCTCAGAGCTCCCGGCGGAGTCTTTCGATGAATTCCCCGTAGCCGCGCTTGCGCCAGAAGGCGCGGCCCATCTCGTTGCGCGCGGACACGTTCACCTCAGCGTAGGGCAGGCCCTTCTCGCGGAACCAGCCCTGCAGCGCCTCGAGCAGCCGGGTCCCGATGCCCTGGCGGCGCCGCCGCACCGCCAGTTCCGAGACGTGCCCGTAAAACGGCCAGGGGACCACCGGCGGATTCTCCAGGATCATTCCCAGCGCGTAGCCCTCGAGCCCGCCGTCCGCCGCCTCCGCCACGAAGACCGCCGAGCGCTCGGCGAGGATGTGCCCCTCGATCCAGGCCTCCATCACCAGGTTCGCCGCCGCCGTGGCCTGGAAGCGGCTGTCAAACGGCACATGATGGTCCCACATCTCGCGCCAGAGCGGGACGAGCCGCGGAACGTCCTCGAGACGCGCGCGCCGGATGACGGGCGGGGGCGCGGACATCAAACCTTGGGCTTCGGCGGGGTCTTCCAGGCGGAGGGGTCGGGCGCCGTCGACGCGCTGCGGCGGACCTTCATGAACGCGAACGTCAGCACCGTCAGGATGTCCTCGGGCTCGATGCCGGGCAGCGCCTGGGGGTTCTGCGAGAAGAAATCCTCGATCCGCGCGGGGGCGTCGTTGATCGTGCATTCCGCGAGCGCGCTTTCCAGGCGGCCGAGGACGCCCTCCGGCTCCGCCTTGACGGTCCCGCCGAAGCGCACCGCCGAGATGGAGTTGCGGCCCTCGCCGGGAAAGATCGTGACCTTCAAGAGGCCCGTCTTGACGGGCAGCTCGCCGCTGACGCCTTCCTGCACGTTCGCACCTCCGGAACGGCCCCATTATGCGCCGCCCCCCGCCGCCGTCAAAGATTCATCGATCCTCGAGGAGCGGGGGATACTCGGACGCCTGCCGCAGGGGATTGGAATAGTAGTCGAGCTGGGCGCGGCGCCAGGCGGCGAGGCGGGACCTGAGCTCGCGCGCAAGCTCCGGCTGCGCCCCGGACACGTCGCGGGATTCGCCCGGGTCCTCCGCGAGATCGTAGAGGGCGAAACGGCCCGCATCCCCGTCGAAGATCAGCTTGTGCCGCCCCCGCAGGATGCCCAGATGCGTCTTCCACGGGGTGTCGGAAATCAGGTGACGCGAACGGGGCTCGGCCACCGGATCGAGCCCCAGCAGGTCCCGGCCCTGATGCGACGGATGCGGCGGCAGCCCCAGGAGCCCGAGCAGGGTCGGGGCCACGTCCAGCAGCTCCGCCGGCCGCGATTCGAGACCCGGGACCAGGCCCGGCGCGCGGATGAAGAGCGGGACCTTGACGACCTCCTCGAAGACGCCGTTCGCGTGCGCGGCCAGACCGTGCTCGAAGAAGGCCTCGCCGTGGTCCGCGCTGACGACAAGGATCGTCTCGTCCCAGCAGCCGGAGGACTTCAGATGCGCGATGAGGCGCGCGATCTGCGAATCGGCGTACGCGAGGCTGTCGGCGTAGAGCGCGCGCGCCGCGTCCGCCTGCTCCCGCGGAAAACCGGCCGCCGTGATCGCGATCGCCGGGGTCCCGGCGCCGAAGCGGCGCGGGAACGCCTCCGGCACGCGGTACGGCAGGTGCGGGTTCTGCAGATTCAGCGCCGCGAAGAAGGGCGCCGGCTTGGACGGGATCCAGCGCAGGGCGGCATCCATCGTGACCGCATCGTCGATCGTCCAGGCGACGCCGGCTCTTTCACCCGCGTCCCCGAGCGAGCGCGCGTCCTCCAGCAGGTCCAGCCCCGGCGTCTGCAGATACTCCCGCATCTGCCCCCAATCCTCGTTCTGCGAGGAGAAGAGCGCCGTGCGGTAGCCGCGCGCCTTGAAGAGGTCGTGCAGGAGCACGCGGGGATAGGCGGGATGCCGGGGATAGCGGTACACGTCCTTCGAGCGCAGGGGGGAGTGCGAGGCGAAGAGGCTCGGCACCGCATAGTCGGTGTGGCTCGCGGGCGTCGTGCAGTCGAGGAAGATCCGCGCGTCGGTCCCCAGGCCGTTGAGCGCCGGCATGACTTCGCGGACGTCGCCCCAGGCGCGCAGCTGGTCCGGGCGCAGCGAATCCACGAGCACGAGCACGACATTCCAGGGGCGGGCCCGCGACGCGTCGGCCGAAGCCGCCCACTGTTCCAGGGGGATCTGGGGCCGCCGCCGCTCCGGCAGGTCCGCGACGGGCTCCCGGTCCAGCAAATCCTCCCCGCGAAGGGCCCGGGCGGCGAGATGGGACAGCGGGCCCGCCCTTCGCTGCCACCCCAGGGCATACAGCTCGCTCCCGGAGTAGGTGATGCCCTGCGCGTCGTCCAGGCGCTTTTCCGCGTAACCGCGGCTGATCCAGGCGCCGCCCGCGCCGAAGAAGAGTCCGGCGCAGAGCAGGACGCCGGAGAGCGCGAGCCCGGCGCGCCGGAACAAGAGCGGCCCGGAGGCCCAGACCCGGGGAAAGACCTCGCAGGCCAGCGCGCCGAGCGCCAGCGCCAGCACGGGAAGGCCGAAGAGCAGCCCGGGATGCAGGGAGGCGGCGTGCCGCGCGATCGCGCCGGCATTCGCCGCCCCGTACAGCAGCCCGGCGCCGTCGAGGAACTGCCCCCCGAGCGCGAACACCGCCCAGCTCGCGCCGAGCGCGGCCAGCAGCCCGGCCGCGAGCGTCGAGCGGAACATCCCCGTCAGCAGCTTCAGCGGCAGGGGGGCCCCCCGATGAAGCGCGCCCAGCAGCGCGAAGCCCGGCGCGAGCAGCGCGACGCCCAGCCCCAGCAGCCCGAACTCGGCCGCCAGCAGCGACAGCCGCATCCAGAGGGGCAGCAGCGGGTCTGCCGGCGCGGTGCCGGACACGGACAGGGCGAGGACGAGATGAAGGCTGCAGAGGAACGCGTAGGCCGCCCCCGCCAGGGGCAGCGCGCCCGCGGGACGCTCGGCGGGATCGCTCATACGTCCGACAATCCTACTTCTTCGCCGGGGCGGGCATGGACCAGGTGTCGTGCAGGTGGGCGATCTTCCACTGGCCGTCCTTGTTCCGGCGGCAGACCGCGGTGATGAGCCCGCGCTGGGTGCCCACGTTCGCGACGTACGTCACCAGCGCGCTGTCCCCCGTGACGCTGATCACCTCCTTGCCGGTGATCGTGCTGCGCGCCTGGCCCTCGTAGGTCTTCATGCGGTCGGTGAGGGCGCGGACCACGGCGTCGAAGCCGCGCGCCACCTCCTCGTGATTGAGCACGAGGGAGACCTCGGGCGCGAGCAGCGGCTTGATGAGGGAGATGTCGCCCTTGTCGCCCGCGTCGTGGTAGGCCTTGATCGAATCCCAGATCATCTGCTTGCTCATCGCCATGTCCGGCGTGAGCGGCGCCTCCTTCGAACAGGCGGAGAACGCGAGCAGGAGGACCGCGGCGGCGTGTTTCATCGGACTCCAACTAAGTAGTGGCGCTTAAGTTTCTCGGAATCCAAGTATTTGCGCCACTACTTACCCTGAGCGAGCCGTAGGCGAGTCGAAGGGTTGTAACCCCTCGACTCGCTGCGCTCGCTCGGGGTAAGCAGTCGGACCGGTTCGGATCTACTTTGGTCCTCCTGCTTAGTGATGAGCCAAGATCGATTCAAGCAGTTGCGGCGGCAAACCTCACCTCGACCGCCGGGGGATCTTGAACCCGGCGGATCAATCCTGTCGAACCACTATAGGCCGCCCCCCGGGAGGAATCAAGGCGGGTCCTCGTCGAAATCGAAGAGCTTCGTGCTGAAGTACTTCGCGCCGCTGTCGGGCAGGATGACGACGACGACGCCCCGCTCCAGGCGCTTCGCCTGCTCGATCGCCGCCCACATCGCGCTGCCCGAGCTGATCCCGCAGAAGAGGCCCTCTTTCGCGGCGAGCTCGCGCGCGAGGCGGAAGGAGGGCTCGTCCGCCGAAACCATGCGCTCGTCCACCGAGGCGGGATCCCAGATCTCCGGAACGCGCTGGACCGAGAGGTTCCGGATGCCCTGCTGCTCGTTCTGCGGCGTGGGCTCGACCGAGACGATGCGGATCCGCGGTTGCTTCGAGCGGAGGAACTTCGAGCAGCCCACGATCGTGCCCGTGGTGCCGAGCGTCGCGACGAGCACGTCGATCCTGCCGCCGCACTGCTCCCAGATCTCGGGGCCCGTGGTCCTGAAATGGACCTCGCTGTTGTAGGGCATGCGGTACTGGTGGATGCGGAAGTATTTCTTCGGATCGCCCGCCGCGATGGCGTCGGCGCGGTCCCAGGCCTCGTCGCTGCCGCCGTCCACGAGGACCAGCTCCGCCCCGAAGGCGCGGATGCACTGCCGGCGCTCGCGCGAGGCCTTCTTCGCCATCGTGATGAGGCAGGGGTACCCCTTCACCGCGGCGGCCATCGCGAGCCCGGCGCCCGTGTTGCCGCTCGAGGACTCCACGAGGGTCATGCCGGGTTTGAGCAGGCCGTCCCGCTCGGCCCCCTCGATCATGGCAAGGGCGACGCGCTCCTTCACGGACCCGCAGGGGTTCAACCCCTCGAGCTTCGCGAGGATCTCGACCCCGGGCTTCCGGAACATCCGCCGGATGCGCACGAGCGGCGTCCGCCCCACGCAGTCGAGGATGGAGTCCCGGATGTCGGCCATGGAGGCAGAATAGGGAAAGAGGATCGAGGAATCACGGGAAAGCGGGACCCGTCTGCTAGAATCCGTGATTCATGGCCAACGCGCTCCAGTCGAAGGACATCTACAACGTCATCATCGGCACCGCCGGTCACATCGACCACGGCAAGTCCACGCTGGTCAAGCGCCTGACCGGCATCGACCCCGACCGCCTCCCCGAGGAGAAGGAGCGGGAGATGACGATCGATCTCGGCTTCGCCCCCTTCACGCTGAAGAACGGACAGCGCGTCGGCATCATCGACGTGCCCGGCCACGAGCGCTTCATCAAGAACATGGTCGCCGGCGCGACCTCGATCGACATCGTCATGCTCATCGTGGCCTCCGACGAGTCGATCAACGTGCAGACGCGCGAGCACGTCTCGATCATGTCCCTGCTCGGCCTCAAGCGCGGCCTCATCGTGCTCACGAAGGCGGACAAGTCCGACGCCGACATGCAGGCCCTGGTGGCGGACGAGGTCCGCGGGCTCACGGCCGGGACCTTCCTCGAGAAGGCCCCGGTCGTCGCCGTCAGCGCCCACACGGGGCAGGGCATGGACGCGCTGGTGGATCTCCTCAACCGCATGGTGGCGGAGACGCCGCCGCACGAGACGGCGGGCGTGTTCCGGCTGCCGATCCAGCGGGTCTTCAGCGCGAAAGGCTTCGGCACCGTGATCACGGGCGTCCCCGTGAGCGGCGTCGCGCGCCCCGGAGACACGCTCGAGGTCATCCCGCTGGGGCAGAGCGGCCGCATCCGCAGCCTGCAGGCCTACAAGGCGGAGGTCAGCGAGATCCGCGCGGGGCATTCCAGCGCGATCGCGATCACCGACATCCCGCACGAGGAGGTGCGGCGCGGCATGGTCGCGGCGACCCCGGGCTATTTCAAATCCTCGCTCTACGTGGAGGCCAAGTTCCGCTACGTGCCGGACAAGCCGCGCACGCTGAAGAACCTGGCGCCGATCAAGCTGCACGCGGGCACCGCGGAATGCGACGGCCACATCGTGCTGCTCGACCGAAAGGAGCTCAATCCCGGAGAAGAGGGGTACGTGCAGTTCCGGCTGGACGAACCGATCGTCGTCGCGCCGGGGGACCCGTACATCGCCAGGCTGCAGACGCCGATGTACACGATCGGCGGCGGGCGCATCCTCGACGCGGGCGACCAGAAGATCAAGCGCCTGAAGGACGAGATCACGCTCAAGCTGGTCGAGAAGGAGCAGACGCTGACGAGCGCCTCGTCGTCGCTCGAATTCGCGCTCAAGGACGCGGGGCGCAAGACGCTGAACCTCGCGGAGCTGGCGGTCCTCGCGAAGCTGCCGCTGCCCGCCTGCGAGCAGGGGCTCAAGCTGCTCGAGACGAAGCTGCAGCGCTTCGACCCCAACCGCTTCATGCACCAGACGGCGTTCGAGGGCGTGATGGACCAGCTCGCGGTGGCGGTGGAGAACTTCCACATCAAACAGCCCCTTCGCGCGGCCATGGACGTGCTCTCGCTGAAAACCGAGTCCAAGCTGGAGCCGGCCGTGTTCGAGCGCGCGCTGAAGACGCTCGCGGAGCGCGGCACGCTGAGCGTGGAGCTGGGCCGGGTCCGCCGCGCGACGTTCAAGGTGAAGCTCTCCAAGGACGACGCGGACTGCGCGGCGCAGCTGGAGCGGGCGGTGAAGGAGAAGCGCTTCAACACGCCGCGCATCGAAGAGCTCCACCAGAACCACCCGAAATTCACCAAGGAGCGGATCGACAAGGTCCTCGGCATGCTCGTGGACGGCGGCTCGATCGTCCGGCTGAAGGACGACGTGCTGCTGCACGCCGACGCGGTGAAGGAGGCGGTGGAGTTGATCACGCGCGCGATCGGGGAGAAGGGGCCCATCGAGGCGGCGGCCTTCCGCGACCTGGTGGGGACCTCGCGCAAGTACGTGATCCCGCTGCTGGAGCACCTCGACGAGCTCGGGGTGACGCAGCGGATCGAGAACAAGCGGATCCTCCGGAAGAAATAGGGCGGGACAGGGTCCAATCCGGGGAAAAAGGGCGAGATGGACTCCGAGCTGGGCGACCCCGACGTCGCGCTGATGCTGCGCTTCCAGAAGGGCGACGAGCGCGCCTTCGAGGAGCTGATCCGGCGCCACACCCGCGGGGTGCTGAACCTGGTCTACCGCTATCTCGGCGACGCGACGAAGGCGGAGGACCTCGCGCAGGACGTGTTCGTCAAGGTCTACAAGGCGCGGATGAAGTACGAGCCGAAGGCGAAGTTCTCGACGTGGCTGTACCGGATCGCGGCGAACCACTGCCTCAACGAGATCCGGGCGCGGAAGAGCCAGCCGCACCTGGCGGCGCCGGTCAACGACCTGCTGGAGGAGCCCGCGCATGTGGATCCGGACGCGCGGCTGAAGCAGGCGGAGTTGCAGGAGGCGGTGAAGGCGGCGCTGGACGCGCTGCCGGAGAACCAGCGGATGGCGGTGCTGCTCGCGCGCTACCAGGAGCTGAGCTACGAGGAGATCGCCGAGACGCTGGGGCTGACGCTGGAGGCGGTCAAGTCGGTGCTCTTCAGGGCCAAGGAGAACCTCAAGTTGTCCCTGGCCAAATACTCCCGAGGCTCCTGACCCGGCACGATTCCAGACGGTCTGGAAACGTGTTTCCCCAGACCGTCTGATTGTGTGTCCGCGGGTGAGACGGGATTGATTCCCGAGGGCAGTATCGCTAGGATACTTGGCCCCCTAAGACGTTTGAAACCATGTACTTGCTGATTTTGATCCTTGCGGTCCTGACGGCGTGCCAGGGCGATGCGCCCGCGAAGCCCGTGGCACCCCTCAACCCCGCGAACGCGGCCTCGCTCCTCGAGCACGCGATCCGCAACACCCGCGCCCAGGCCAGTTACGAGACGACGTTCACCTCCCGTGCCCAGAAGCCCGGAAGCGCGCCCATCGACTACAAAGGGAGCGCCGTCTGGGTCGCCCCCCAGGTCCTCTACGTCCAGTACACCGCCTCGGGAGGCGACCACAAGAAGATCGTCCGCGCCGGGGACTCCGCCTGGGTCTACCACAACCTGGTGGACGACTGGGTCAGCGACGCGGAAGCGGGCATGGCCGGCGCGGGCAAGGGCATCCAGAATCCCGACGACATCCTCGCCGCCATCGCCGGACACACCGCCGACGCGAAACTCGTCGAGCCCGGGCTCGCGGAACTCAAGTTCAGCGGGGAGACGCTGGCCAAGATCCTCAAGGGCCAGGGCAACGTCAACGACCTGGACTGGGACAAGTCCTCCGCGACCCTCCGCATCCGCACGGACGAACAGACGCGCGTGAAGCAGCTCACGGTGGACGCCGTCCTGCAGACCAAGGGCGAGAAGCCGCAAAACCTGGCCTACACCGCGCAGGTGGACGTCGCGGGCTACGGCGGCGCCCGCGAACTCAAATTCGAAGACGAGAAAAAGCGCCCGATCCCCCTGTCCAAGGAGATCCAGGGCGCCATTCAGAAGGTCATGAAGGAGAAACGCTGATGGGCGAGAAGATTCTGCAGTTCAGCCGCGGCGCGCGCGCGTCGCTGCTCGAAGGCGTCAAGCAGCTGGCCGCCGTGGTCAAGGTCACGCTCGGACCCGGGGGCCACAACGTGGCCATCGAACGCAAGTACGGCCCGCCCCTCGTCACCCGCGACGGCGTGACCGTGGCGCGCGAGGTCGAGCTTCCGGACGGCCTCCAGAACGCGGCCGTCCAGATGGTCAAGGAAGTCGCCATCAAGACGAACGACACCGCCGGCGACGGCACCACGACCGCGACGGTCCTCGCCGAGGCCATCTTCGCCGAGTCGCTGCACCACATCGAGGCGGGCGCGAACCCGATCGAGCTCCAGCGCGGCCTCCAGAAGGCGGTCGACGCCGTCCTGAAGGACCTCGAGAAGCAGGCCAAGCCCGTCCGCGAGAACAGCGACGACCTCAAACACGTCGCGACGGTCGCCGCCGGCAACGATCCCGAGATCGGCGGCCTCATCGCGCAGGCCATCGCCAAGGTCGGCCGCGACGGCGCGGTCACCGTCGAGGAGGCCCGCGGCATCGACACGAAGATCGAGAACATCGAGGGCCTGCAGTTCGACCAGGGTTTCATGTCGCCCTACTTCGTGAACAAGCCCGAGCACCAGCAGTGCGAGCTCGACAAGCCCTACATCCTCGTCCACGAGAAGAAGATCTCCAGCGCGCAGCAGCTGGTCCCGATCCTGGAGCTGGTCGCGCCGACGAAGCGCCCGCTGCTGATCATCGCGGAGGAGCTGGAGCCCGAGGTGCTCGCGCTGCTCGTGGTCAACCGCATGCAGGGCGTGTTCGTCTCCTGCGCCGTGAAGGCGCCCGGCTACGGCGACTCGCGCAAGGAGCTCCTGGAGGACCTGGCCGTCTTCACCGGCGCCAAGGCGATCCTCGAGGACCTGGCCATGAAGCTGGACGACGTCACGCTGGCCGACCTCGGCAGCTGCCGCCGGGTCATCATCAGCAAGGAGAACACCACGATCCTCGAGGGCACGGGCGACGACAAGGCCATCCTCGAGCGCATCAAGCTGCTGAAGGCGGCCCTTCCGGGCGCCGGATCCGATTACGACCGCGAGAAGCTCCAGAGCCGGCTCTCCAAGCTTTCCGGCGGCGTGGCGCAGATCAACGTGGGCGCCGCGACCGAGGTGGAGATGAAGCAGAAGCGCGCCCGCATCGAGGACGCCCTGCACGCCGCCCGCGCGGCGATCGAGGAGGGCATCCTTCCCGGCGGCGGCGTCGCCCTGCTGCGTTCGCGCCGCGCCGTCGACGCCCTCAAGCTCTCGGGCGACGAGAAGCTCGGCGCGTCGATCCTGCGCAAGGCCCTCGAGCAGCCCATCCGCACGATCGTCGAAAACGCCGGCGAGCGCGGCAGCGTGGTCTGCGAGAAGGTCGAGGCGTCCAAGGACTACGCCTTCGGCTTCGACGCCCAGGCCTGCGAGTACAAGGACCTGATCAAGGGCGGCATCCTCGATCCGCGCAAGGTGATCCGCCTGGCGCTGGTCAACGCGGCCAGCGTGGCGACGATCTTCATGACCACCGAGGCCATCATCACCGACAAGCCCGAGCCCAAGAAGTCGGAAGGCATGCCTTCCGGCCCCGGCGACGGCCCCAACCCCGGCATGCCCGGAATGCCCGGCATGATGCCCGGCGGGATGGGGGGAATGGGCGGCGGCATGGGCGGGATGATGCCCGGCATGATGTAGGCCGCGACTGCAGACGAAGCCACGAAACGGGCGCCGCGCACTGCGGCGCCCGTTTTCATTTCGGGCGGGAGCCTGTGGCGTCCCGCGCCCTCCTCGCGGGACGATGTCCACAAGACTTCGAAGGATCAACGGGCCTTCTGCAGTTCCCCCAAATGCCGACGCCAGCCCTCCTCGAGCGTTTCCAGGTTTTCGGGAGGCCCGCCCCGCATGAGGAGGTCCTGCACCCCGCCCGGCAGGCTGAACAGGTAATGCACGAGCGACCAGGCCTGCGCATAACGGTGGGCGTACGTGATCCCGTACATCTCGTCGCGGCCGAAGCGGACGAAGTCCTTCAGCGGCGCCGGCGGATCGATCTCGAGCAGCAGGAGGGCGCGGCGGTCCGGGGCCCCCGGCTCCACCCGGCCGTCTTTCAGCGTGAAGTTGGAGAAGTACTCGGCCGCCCCTTCCGCGAACCAGAGGGGGCCGGTCCGTTTCCAGACGCGGTCCATGTAGGCATGCACGAATTCGTGGGCGAGGGTCCGCTGCAGCCAGTGCGTTCCCGGCCGCTCCTCGAGGCAGAGGACCAGCTCCCCCTGCCGCGGATCGTAGAGCGACTCGGCGTTCGGCGCGCCGAGGGCCGCGGCGTAGCGGAGGAAGTCCGCACGCTCCTTGTAGATGCGGACCGAGAACATGAGGCCCGTCGGATCCCCGCCGAGGCAGTCCCGGGCCGCGCCATGAAAGGCCTCCAGATAGGCCCCCACGCGGCGCAGCTCCTCGACGCCCACGTCGCCGCGCAGGACGAAATGTTCCGCCATGAGCAGTTTCCAGCCGGGCGTTTCCAGGCGCTTCCACTCCCAGCCCTTCGAGCTTTCCGCCACCTGGCGCGCGGAGAAGGGGGAGCCCGCCTCGTCCCCTGGCGGCAGCGGATGCGGCTCGAGCGGCGGGGCGGGGGCGGGCGGCGGACTCAGCGGGTGCCCGGGAGGCGCCACCGCCAGCAGGACGCCGTAGGGGAGCAGGGGCAGCGTGATGAAGAAGAGGCTCATCATGAGCGACCTCGCAAGTGGCGACCGCAACACAAAGGCGGATGGAGCAAGCCGTATGCCAGACGGGGCACGCGCAACCCCTTACCCTTCGCCGCCTTACACATGTGCCGTTTTAGGTCCCATAGCCTCACGTTACGCCACGTAACATGGCGTTACGTCCACGGAGAAGTGGGGCGAGGGCCCGAAGTGTCGACAGGAAAAATGGCGGGTGGGATCCGCTCCACAACAAAACAGACGGGCTGCTTTGTTGCTTTGCGCAGGCAACAAAGCAGCCCGTCTGTTTTGTTGCCTCGGGTTCAGCGCCGGCCGCGGCGGGGGGAGCGGCGATGTGCGGCCCACTCCAGCGCGGCATGGACGGCGTCCAGCAGATCCGTCTTCTTCACCGGCTTCTCGACGTAGGTCATCGCCCCCGACGCGTACGCCGCCACCTTGTCCCGGGGATCCGTCCGCACCGAGAGCATCACCACCGGCACCGCCTCGGTCGCCTTCTGCTTCCGCAGCTTCCGCGCCAGCTCCAGCCCGTGCATGCCCGGCAGGTTGATGTCCAGCAGGAAGAGGTCCGGCCGCGCGCCCAGGAGCAGCACCAGCGCCGACTCGGCGTCCCCGGCGGGCGTCACCTCGTGCCCCGCGCCGCGCAGCGCCCGCACCACGAAGCTCCGCACCTTCGGATCGTCGTCGACCACCAGGATCTTCGCCATCTCAGGGCTTCGGCGCGTCCGCGGCGGCCCCCTGCCGCAGGCGGGCGTCCCGCTCCTTCAACTGCCGCTCCTCGCGGCGCATCATGCGGACCATGTAGAAGACGATCGTGCCGATGATGAGCAGCACCAGGCCCAGCATGAGGCCGATGGTGATCTTGAACGCGAGCCCCTCACGGGAGCCCATCGCGCCCTCTCATCACTTGCCGGACTGGATGAGCAGCGCCCACAGCCGCGGAGTCATGCGCCTATCGTAGCGGATCAGCGACGCCGGGCAAAGGCCGACGCGAGCGCGAACATCAGCACGGCGAACCCCGCGGTCACGCCCAGCGAGAGGCCCCAGTCCATCCCCTCGCCCGTGAGCGCCCGGCGCAGCCCCGCCACCCCGTACGTCAGCGGATTCACCGCCATCGCCCAGCGGATCCAGGCGTGCGCCTTGTCGGGGGGGAAGACCGCCCCCGACAGCAGCCACATCGGCATCAGCAGCAGGTTCATCACGCCGTGGAAGCCCTGGACGGAATCGAAGCGCCACGCCAGCAGCACGCCCATCGACGTCAGCCCGAAGCCGATCACCGAGAGGATCCCGAGCGCGGCCAGCCAGCCCGACAGCGGCGCGTGGATCCCGGCCAGCGGGCCCAGCCCCATGAAGAGGACCCCCTGGATCATCGCGATGGAGGCGCCCCCCGCCACCTTGCCGAGCACGATCGCGCTGTTGGACACCGGCGCGATCAGCACGCCCTGCAGGAAGCCGTCCTTGCGGTCCTGGATCAGCGAGATCGTCGAGAAGATCGACGCGAACAGCACGATCTGCGCCAGCGTCCCGGGGAAGAGATACCCCAGGTAGCCGAAGCCGGACCCGATCAGCAGCCAGAAGAGCAGCGGCGTCGCCAGCACCCCGATCACGCGGCTGCGCTGCCGGAAAAAGCGGACCAGCTCCCGCCACCAAAGCGTATACGCGGCCAGCATCAGGTCCACCGCTCCCGCGTCCGCGCGAGGAACACGTCCTCGAGCGAAGGCCGCGCGACGGTGACCGATTCCACGAGCGCGGGGAACGCGCCCGCCACCGACGCCGCGAACTCATGGGCCCGCTCGCGCGAGAGCCGCAGCTCGTCGCCCACCTTCTCGAGCGTCGCCCCGAAGCGCTCCCGCACCGACGAGACCAGCGCCTCCGGATCTCCCGAGCGGAACGTCAGCGACTCGCCGCCGATCTCCCCGCGCAGCTTCAGCGGCTCCCCCGACGCGACCACCTTCCCGTGGTGCAGGATCGCCAGCCGGTCGGAGCGCTCCGCCTCGTCCAGCAGATGCGTCGTGAGCAGCACCGTCACGCCCTTCAGGCCGCGCAGCGCCGCCCACAGGTCGCGCCGCGCCCCGGGATCCAGCCCCGTCGAGGGCTCGTCCAGCAGGAGGACCTCCGGCCCCGGCAGCAGCGCCTTCGCCAGCTCCACGCGCCGCTGCAGGCCGCCCGACAGCTTCTCGACGAAGTCCCCGCCGCGATCCGTGAGGTCGAAGCGGGCCAGCTCCTCGCCGATGCGCTGCTGCAGCGCCGTCCCGCGCATCCCGTAGAGGTGCCCGTGGTGCAGCAGGTTTTCGGCGGCGGTGAGTTTCTTGTCGAGGCTCGGCGCCTGGAACACGACCCCGATCTTGCGTCGCGCGGCGGGATCCTTCACGTCCACCCCGGCCACGCGGGCCGACCCCGACGTGGGCGTCAACGCCGTCGAAAGAATCCGGAAGAGCGTGGATTTTCCGCTGCCGTTGGGGCCGACGAGGCTGAAGATCTCGCCGGAGCGGATCTCGAAGGAGACGCCGTCGAGGGCCGTGCGCCCGCCGTAGCGGTGCACCAGGTCGCGGACTTCGACGCTCATCAACCCGGGGCTTCCGGCCTAATGCCCGCCCGCCGCGCGGCCGGCGTGCGGAATGACCTTGAGCGCGGGAGAGAGCAGATCGCCCTTGTTGTCCGGCCCGTTCAGCCCCGTGTCGGGGAAACTGGCGAAGATCATGATCATGACGAGGATCAAGGGGAAGAGCACCATCCAGAGCCAGGACTTCTTTTCATGGCGGAGATGCATGAAAATCATGATCACGAGGCTCGCCTTGATCACCGCCACGATCAGGCCGACCGTGATGTTGGCCGCCTTGCTGTGAAAATCCACCCTGGAAAGCCCCACCGTGACGGCCGTCAGGACCGCCAGGGCCCCAAGGATCTTCGTGTAGGTCTTGGTCGCGTGAGCGTCTGCAGACATGGTTCGTCTCTCTTATTAGAGGAGATACACGATGGGGAACAGGAAGATCCAGATCACGTCCACAAGGTGCCAGTACAGCCCCAGGTTCTCGATGTACGCGTAGCGCTGGGGGGTCGTGTGTTTGACGTAGAAGGCGCCCCAGAGGATCAGGATGATGCCGACCAGCACGTGGATGCCGTGGAAGCCCGTCATCAGGAAGTAGCAGCCGAAGAAGACGTTGTGGTCGGGAAAGATGTCGTGGCCGAACTTGCCGGCGTATTCGAAGCCCTTCACGCAGAGGAAGAGCGTCCCGAGGGCGGCCGTCGCCACCATCATGTCCTCGCAATGGCCCTTGTCGCCCTTGGAGGCCGCGTTCACCGCGCGGACCATGGTGTACGAGCTGAGGATCAGCACCGCCGTGTTGAAGCAGGCGATCGCCACGCTCAGCTGCTCCTTGGAGTACTTCACCACCTCCAGGGGCATCGACATGCGCAGCACGACGTAGACGGCGATGAAGGCGCCGAACATCATGATTTCCGAGGCGAGGAAGAACCACATCCCCATCCGTGCGCGCTCGAACACCGCTTCCGGTGTCTCTCCCGTGCCGGAGGGCGCGTGGACCGCCGCGTCGTGACTCATCTTCGTCCCTTCTAGAGCAAAGCCAGCGCCGCCAGCATCAGCGGCAGATAAATGATCGAGGAAAAGAACAGCCGCGAGGCGCGTTCCCGCGTCCGCAGCACCGAAAACGCCACCCCGAAGCCGAGGAAACCCGCGCCCAGGAGCAGCGCCGCCGCGAGATACGCGGGTCCCGCCATCCCGAAGAACGCGGGCAGCAGGCTCACGACCAGGAGGGCCAGCGTCTGCAGCACCACCTGGCGGCCGGTGCTCGCCCCCGTGGGCTCCTCCACCGGCAGCATCGGGAAGCCGCCCCGGGCGTAGTCCTCGCGGTACATCCACGCGAGCGCCAGAAAATGCGGCAGCTGCCAGAAGAACAGGATCAGGAAGAGGATCGCCGCCGGGGCCTCGAAGGAGTCCCGCGCGGCCGTCCAGCCCATCACCGGAGGCAGGGCCCCCGGGATCGCCCCCACCAGCGTGCAGACCGAGCTGCGCGTCTTCAGCGGCGTGTACAGCCCGAGGTACGTGAAGATGGTGACCGCGGAAATCACCGCCGTCATCGGGTTGACCTGCCAGGCCAGATAGGCGACGCCGGCCGAGGAGCACAGCCCCGCGAACGCCGCCGCCTCCGCCGCGCCCAGGCGCCCCGCCGCGAGCGGACGCTGCTTCGTCCGCTCCATCTTCGCGTCGAGCTCGCGCTCCATGAGCATGTTGAACGCCGACGCGCCCGCCGAACTCAGGATCGTGCCCAGGAAGAGATGCCCGAGCAGCAGCGCGTCGAAACTCCCGCGCGACGCGACGTAGTACCCCACGGCCGCCGTCAGCCCCACCATCACGGTGATGCCGGGCTTGCTCAGGGCCCAGTAGTCGGACAGGCGCGAGACGCGCGCGAGTTCGGGGGCCGGGACGGCCTGCGCGGAATGACTCATGCGCGGGCCGCCTCCAGCGCCGGCTCCGGCCCCGCGGGCAATCCACGGCGGCAGAGCAGCGTCAGGCAGAGCGTGTTGGCGAGCAGCGCCGCGCCGACCGCGACGTGCGCGCTGACGGTCAGCGTCTGGAAGAGCGGCGCTTCATGGCTGCGGACGAAGCCCCCCGCCGTGAGCACCCAGGTGCCGATCCCCAGGAGGATCTGCAGCCCCAGCAGCGCGCCGAGCAGCTTCGCGACGCCGCGCAGGGGCGTCATGAGCAGGCGCGAACAGAACAGCGAGACGTGGAGCAGGACCAAACCGGCCCCCACGAGATGGATCACGAGGCCCGCGCCCGTGTGGCGCGTCACCGCGCCCGCCACCAGCTGCAGGAAGGCGAACACCGTGGTCACGACGCCCAGCTTGCGCGCCGCCTGCGCCTGCGCGTCGGACGCCGTCCGGGTCCAGGTCGCGGAGACGAAGAGCGCGATCGCCACGACCGCGCAGAAGACCAGCTGTCCGAAGACGGCGTGCACGATCGCGACGGCGGCCTTGGGGACGAAGATGCGCAGCCCGCCCAGGAGGGCCTGGACCAGGATCGCGGCCACCGCCGCCCAGGCGAAGCGGCGGACGAACGAGCGGGCCTCGCTCTTCTGCACCCACGCGGCGACCGCGATCACGAGCACGGACACGAGCGCGGCGAGCCAGCGGTGCGTCGCCTCGACGGGCCAGCCCGCCTGCATCTGGCCCCAGGTCTTGGGCCAGGTGGGGATCGTGTCGCCCGTGGCGGTCGTGGTGACGAAGCCGCCGGCGAGGATGAGCGCCAGCGCCGCCGCCGCCGTGGCCGTGGCCAGGCGCCGGAGACCCGGGTTCCCCTCACCGTTCATCAAACGATCCTAATGATGTCCGCCCGCGGGCGCGCCGCCCTCGGCGTCCGTCTGGGCGGCCCAGTCCTTGTCGGCGCCGTAGCCGTACTCGTAGGGCCCGCGGTGCACCTGCGGAGGCGTCGGATAATTGTGCTCCGGCGCGGGCGAGGGCAGCGTCCATTCCAGCGTGTTCGACAGCCAGGGGTTCGCCTCCGCCTTCCTCCCCTTCCACATGCTCCAGAAGAAATTGAAGATGAAGATGAGCTGCGTGAAGCCCAGGCAGATCGCGCTGATCGTGATCATGCGGTTCCAGCCCTGGTAGGGCTTGAGCCACTCGTACTCCAGCGGGCTCGCGATGCGGCGCATGTGGCCCGCGGCGCCGATGATGTGCATCGGGAAGAACGTCGCGTTGAAGAACACGAAGGTCAGGAACCAGTGCAGCTTGCCCAGGCCCTCGTGCATCATGCGCCCGTACATCTTGGGGAACCAGAACACGATGCCGCCGAAGACGGCGAAGAGCGAGCCGCCGAACACGACGTAGTGGAAGTGCGCCACGATGAAGTACGTGTCGTGGATGAAGATGTCCACCGGCGTGGCCGCCATGAAGATGCCGGAGAGGCCGCCGATGATGAACATCGCGATGAACGAGATGGCGCAGAGCGTCGGGGTGTCGAAGCGGATCGAGCCCCTCCAGAGCGTGCCCAGCCAGTTGAAGACCTTGATGGCGGAGGGGAGCGCGATCATCATCGTCGAGATCATGAACGCGGTGCCCAGGTCGGGCTTCATGCCGGACATGAACATGTGGTGCGCCCAGACGATGAAGCCCAGGCCCGCGATGCCCGACATGGAGATCACCATCGCCTTGTAGCCGAAGATCGGCTTGCGCGCGCCCACCGCGAGGATGTCGCTCGCGAAGCCCATCGCGGGCAGCACGAGGATGTACACGGCGGGATGCGCGTAGAACCAGAAGATGTGCTGGTAGAGCAGCACGCTGCCGCCCGAATGCTCCACCGCCTTGCCGGAGACGTCGAGGTTGCCGGGCATGAAGAAGCTCGTGCCCATGAGGCGGTCGCTCAGCAGCATGATCAGCGCGCCGGCGAGCACCGGCGTGGCGAGCAGCTGCAGGATCGCGGTGATGAACTGGCCCCAGGTCGTCAGGGGCAGGCGCCACATCGTCAGGCCCGGGGCCCGCATCTTGAGGATCGTCGTCAGATAGTTCGCGGCGCCCATGATCGAGGAGAAGCCGACCAGGACGGCCGCCGACAGGACGAACGTGACCCCCGTCGAGTTGCCGGGGGAGCTCCAGGGCACCGCCGAGAGCGGCGGATACATCGTCCAGCCCGCCGCCGCCGGAGTCCCGCTGATGGCCAGACCGGCGAGCGCGATGACGCAGGCCAGCCAGAAGATCCAGTACGAGGCGGCGTTCAGGATGGGGAAGGCCATGTCGTAGGTGCCGACGTGCAGCGGGATGAGGAAGTTGCCGAAGGCCCCGACGAGGATGGGGATCACCACGAAGAAGATCATCACCAGCCCGTGCATCGAGGTCATCGCGTTGAACATCTCGGGCTTCAAGACGCCGAGGCCGGTGACCTTGGGGTCCGCGGTCTTGCCGGCCGCCACGAGCTTCTCGGCGTCGGCCCGCTCCTGGGCGGTGGCGAAGAGCCACTTGCCGATGACGGGGACGGGCTTGCCGGGGTAGGCCAGCTGCCAGCGCAGCGAGAGGGCCATGCTTCCGGCGACCAGGAGGAACACGAGGCTCGTGATGAGGAACTGCTTCCCGATGGTCTTGTGGTTGGTCGACCACAGGTACTCCCGGAAGAAGCCCTTGGGCTCGTGGCCGTGTTCGGCGGCGTGCGCGTCGCTCATATCGTTATCGTCCTAAGTGTCCATGTCGGGGAGGGCCCCGGGGTTCGGCCGGCTCACCCCTAGTCCCGCCAGAACTTCCAGGCCGGCGCGAGCTCGCCCGCGTCGGAGGTCTCGGTCTTGATCCAGTGCTCGTAGGAGGCCGGAGGCTCCACCACCAGGATGGCCCGCATCGTGTAGTGGCCCATGCCGCAGAGCTCCGCGCAGGCGATCTCGAAGATGCCCAGCGCGTACTGGCAGCCCTCCCAGTCCTGCTTCTCCAGGATCTTGCCCTGGTGCAGCACCCGCACCTTCTTGGCCTGGCCGCCCGGCTTGAAGACGTCGTAGATGCCCTCGGTCTGGGCGTAGTCCACGCCCCCGCCGACGGCGATCTTCTTGTCGAACCAGGCCCCGCCGGCCTCGAAGGCCTTCGGATCCGTCACCCACTCGACCTTCTGGATCTTCTGCATCGTGCCGTCGGACTTCTTCTGGTCCACGCTGCGGTCCTTGATGTCGACCAGGAAGATCCGGTTGGGCTTGAACCAGAGGCGCTGGCGAAGGCCCGGGACGGTGTCCTGCTTCACCCGCATCGCCGGGATGAACACCGAGTGGATGACGTCCTTGGAGCGCAGGTTGAAGAGCGCGGTGTTGCCGAAGGGCAGGTGCACGTTCGAAAGGTTGGTATTGTCAAACTCGCCCGCGTACTTCTGCTTGCTGCCCGGGTAGCGCACGTTCCACTTGTACTGCTCGCCCAGGATGTCGATGACGGTGGTCTTGGGATCCTTGGCCATCGCGTCCCAGTCCGGCCGCTTGATGTGGTTCCAGGCGGGGATCTGCCAGACGGCGATGCCGACCAGCATGAGGGCGGGGATGAGCGTCCAGGTCAGCTCCGCCACGTTGCTGCCGTGCGTGGGCACCGGCTTGTGGCCCGGCCGGCGGCGGTAGATGATGCAGAAGACCACCAACAGGCCTTCCGTCAGGAGGAACATCCCCGTGGTGAGCCAGAAGATGACGGTGTAGAGGAAGTCGATGCGGGGCGAGTAGTCGGAGGCCGCGGGGGGCAGCCAGGGGCCGGGATGGTCCTGGTTGCCCACGTCCTGGGCCAGCAACGGCGTCGTCAGGACCGCCAGGAGCAGGGCGACAAGCCCGGCCAAACGTAGATAATGTTTCATCTGCCTAGAGTCTCCCCGAGTATGGGCATAGAAGGTAGCAGCCGGCTGCCAATTGTCAAGCAAGAGCTGGGCCAGTAGAATCCCTGAACCTGCGCGGGCGAAGTGGGACATCTTGTCCCGGTCGGACGTCAAGGAGACCATGGGCAAAGAAACCACGATCGGCGGCGGACGACGGGACTTCGGCCAGACCTCCTGGACCCTGGTGCTGCTCGCCCGGGACCGCAAGGAGCTGGGCGCGTTGATCGACCGCTACTGGAAGCCCTGCTACTTCTTCATCCGGCGCAAGGGCCACGAGGTCGAGGACGCCAAGGACCTCACCCAGGGCTTCTTCGGGGACCTCATCGAACGCGACGCCCTCGCGCGGGTGACCCGGACCAAGGGCAAGTTCCGCACCTTCCTGCTCGCCTGCCTCGAGCACTTCCTCTCCAACGAATACGACCGCCGCAAGGCGCTCAAGCGGGGGGGCGGCCGCAAGATCGGCAGCCTCGACTTCGAGGGGGCGGAGGACCTGCTCTCCCGGGACACGGATCAGGATCCCGGGCGGATCTTCCGGCGGCAGTGGGCGGTCGGCTTGCTCGAACGGGCCACGACCGCGCTGAAAGAGGAGATGGGCGAGCGCTTCGACGCCCTCAAGGAGTACATCACCGCGGGCCAGCCCGCCGGGGTCAAGGACCTGGCGCAGAAGCTCGGCCTGACGGAGTCCAACCTCAAAGTCATCGTCCATCGCGCCCGGAAACGCTATAAGGACCTCCTGAAAGCCGAGGTCGCCCGCACGGTGGACGCCAAGTCCGCCATCGACGAGGAGCTCGGCGAGCTGATGGCCGCGCTTTCCCGTTGATAAGTTTGTAACCCCTTCTTCAGGAGGCTGTTCATGCAGGGAGGAGATATGAACACCATGAAGAAGTGCTCCACCTGCGGCGAGCTCTACAGCGGCGACCTCTGCCCCAAGTGCCTCGCGGGCTTCGCCCAGAAGACCAGCGACCCGGCCGCCCCCGCCTCCGACGAACTGCCCCTGAAGCCCGGCCAGATCTTCCACGGCCTGGAGATCATGGAGCTGCTGGGGAAGGGGGGCATGGGCGTCGTCTTCAAGGCCCGGCAGCCCGCGCTCGACCGCCTCATCGCCCTCAAGATCCTCCCCCAGAAGATGGCCCAGGATCCCGACTTCCAGAGCCGCTTCATCCGCGAGGCGAAGGCCCTCGGCTCGCTCAACCACCCCAACATCGTCGCCGTCTACGACTTCGGCGCCGAAAACGGCCTCTTCTTCTTCGCCATGGAGTACGTCGACGGGACCAACCTCCGCAGCGTGCTCCGGGAGAAGACCCTCAGCTCCGAGCAGGCGCTGAAGATCGTCCCGCAGCTCTGCGACGCCCTCGAATACGCGCACAGCGAGGGCATCGTGCACCGGGACATCAAGCCGGAGAACATCCTGCTCGACAAGAAGGGCCGGGTGAAGATCGCCGACTTCGGCCTCGCCAAACTCGTCGGCGCCGACGCCCCGCTGAACCTCACCGTGACCAACATGGTCATGGGGACGCCGCACTACATGGCCCCCGAGCAGGTCGAAAACCCCAAGTCCGTCGACCATCGGGCGGACATCTACGCGATCGGGGTCGTCCTCTACGAGATGCTCACCGGCGAGCTGCCCATCGGCCGCTTCGAGATGCCCTCCACCAAGGTCCGCATCGACGTGCGCCTCGACGAGGTCGTCATCAAGGCCCTCGAGAAATCTCCCGACCGCCGCTACCAGAAGGCGGGCGACGTGAAGGACGCGGTCACGAAGGCCACCACGGTCGCGCCGCAGGACGCCTACGCGCCCACGATCATGACCCCGCGGCCGGTCGTGCGACCGAAGAAGCCGCTGATCGTGGCGGGCCTCGTCGGACTCGCGCTCGCGGCCCTCCTGAGCCTGGTCTACTTCCGGAAGACCTCCTCGGCGCACGTCGCGTCGGTGACGCCGCAACCGCCCGTCGCGGCGGCGCCGGTCGATTTCACCGCGCTGCATTTCGGCCCCGAGGAGCGTCCCGCGCGCTACGTCTTCGCGCAACCCGACAAGACGCTCCCGCGCAACCCCTTCCCGGCCCGGGAAAAAGTCGAGATCGAGCAGCTCTGCAAGATCCTCGACGAGCTCGGCCTCCAGAACGTCTCGCCGAACGAGATCCGGCAGGGCTACCTCAGCGCCTGGTTCCGCTGGAACGCGGCGATGGTCGCCCTCGAGACACCGATCGCCGAGCGGCTGGAGACCCAGTTCGCCGGCCTCAAAAATCTCGCCAACAAGTGGTCGCATCGGAACGGACAGGTCCTCGTCCTGGCCTGGACGCCCCGGGCCGAGGCGCGCGAAGTCTTCCACGATCTCGTCGCCCGCGTGCAGAAGAAACTCGGCCTCCCGCTCGTGACGCCCGACGTCCCGCTCGAGAACCTCAAGCTCGACCGCTCCGACCTGCCCTCGGGGTGGCAGTTCCAGGAGACGGCGGCCGCGGCGCCGTCCAAACCGGGCCTCAAGGAGCACTATCAAGCCTCGTTCGAGCCCGTGGAGGGATCGGGACAGATCGAGGTCCGCGCGTGGCTCGCCGAGACGCCGCAGGCCGCCGAGGCGTTTGCCGGCGCGAAGCTGGATCTGCAGGACCGCCGCAAGGTCGAGGTCCTCCGCGCCGGCCGCAGCGTCGCGGGGGTCGCGCTCCGCGGCGACGACTTCGGCGCCTTCGTCAAGACCGTGCACAAGTTCCGCAACGCGATGGGCCTGCCCACCAAGCGCTTCGAGGATCTGCGTCCGGGTCCCGTCGAGCTGCCCGCCGGCTTCACGATCGACCGCGAGGAGACGCAGCCCGCGAAGGTGCTGCAGGAGATCGCCGCGCAGGGCATCCTCGCCTCGGAGGTGCAGCGGGCCAGCCTGCTGCGGCTGAAGCCCGCCGGGCTGATCGTGCTGCTGGAGGTTTCGGACAGCACGCCGCGCTCCAAGCTGGAGGAGCAGCTCCGCAAGAGCGGGCCGGCGTGGTCGGGGGACGAGTGGGTCTTCGGGATCGAAGGGCCCGACGACGAGTCGCTCGACGCGCTCGAGAACCGCATGCGGGAACTCTTCGGCTGGGACCGCAACCGGCTGCGTCCCGCGACGCTGATCAACGCGCGGCTGCAGGAGTCGGAGCTGCCCGCGGGCTGGAGCCTGGGTCCCGCGAAGACGGACCGCCTGTCCTATCTCGGCGAGCTGCGCGGGCCGGGCGGGCCGCTGCGCTACGAGATTTTCGAGAGCCGCGACTACAAGGTCTTCGACAGCAAGGTGGCGGCGCTCGCCGTGAAGGCGGGCGATCTGCTGATGATCAAGGACACGGTGGCCTGCTGGATCGGCGGAGGGGACGAGGCCTCCTGGCCGCTGCTGGAGGTCCTCGAGGGGATCCTGCGCAAGAAGCTGCGGCTCGGCGCGCCCAAGCCCGCCGACTTCGAGATCGAAGCCAGTCTGCTGCCCGCCGGGTCGTCGCTGCAGAGCCGGAAGGACCAGGGGTTCGTCCCGAATCCCCAGGAGCTGAAGGGGACGGCGGCGGTGAAGAAGCTGCTGGACTCGAAGCTGGGTGCGGACCTCACGGGGACCGCGGGCGCCTGGGCGGCGTTCGTGGATCCCGGCGAGACGCTGGTCGCGTTCCTGCAGGCCGCGGACGAGGCGGGCGCGCGCGCGCTGGCGGAGCGCCTCGCGGCGGCCCCGGGCGCGAAGCATGTCTCGGTGTTGCGCAAGGGCCTCTTCGTGGGCGTGACGCGCTCGAACCGCCAGGACGACGCGGAGTTCCTCGCGCTCGCGGAACTGATGCGCGCGAAGCTGCGGCTGCCGAAGGCGCGCTGATTCTGAACCGGGCGATAATGCCGTGGCTATTGACGGTGACCAGAATCGACAGACTTGACTGACATGAGCTTCGTGTCGACCCGGGACCTGAAAATGGTCTGGCGAATCCTCGTGGGGATCGGCGCGTTCCAGCTCATCGGGGCCGGAATCGGATTGGCCTACGGATTTCTCCCGGAGTGGCCCGGGCTGGTCGGCGCCTTGGCCTCTTTGCCGGGCTTCCTTCTGGGGGCCGTCTGGCACCTTCGGACGTGCGGATTCCGGGAATCGGGACGGGCGCCGTTCTTCATCGGTTTCCTGGCCCTGCTCCTGACGGGTTTCGCGGCCGGATTCATGCTTCCAAGGGCTCTGCACCAAAGGGACGCCCTCGCCGAAATGTCGAAGTTCAACCCCGCCGACTTCAGCCGGATCGAGATCACGGCGCTGAGAGGTTCCGCCGTAACGCGGACGCTGACGGACGCCGAAGCCGTCATGTCCTTCGTGCGCGCGTGCTCGGACGTCGTCGCGTACCACCCCAATCATCCGGGGTACGATCGGGTGTGGCACGTCGTCCTCGCGGGAGCCATGCATCGCGAGTATGAGCTTATGCTGAGTCCCTCGGATCCGTCCCGCGTCTTCGGCTCGTTCGTCGAGAAGGACGGGCGCAGGACGTGGTATCACGGCTCCTTCCAGAGCCAGGGCTTGCGCGCCTGGGTGTGGCGCCACCTCGAAGTGGCCGCGAAATGACCGGATCATCTCTCCGCCATTCCTTGGGTCGACGGAACAGGGACAGGGCTCCAAGCGCTAACGCCCGACGTTTCTCGAAGGGTACAATCCCCGCATGGGGAGCGTCCTCATGAGCACTCCGACGGCGATCCTGCTCCTGCTTTGCGCCGCCACCGCGCCCGCCTGGGCGCAGGAGCAGCCGAGACCTGAGAAGCCAGGCGGTGAAGAATCTGCTGGACTCGAAGCTGGGCGCGGACCTCACGGGGACCGCGGGCGCCTGGGCGGCGTTCGTGGATCCCGGCGAGACGCTGGTCGCGTTCCTGCAGGCCGCGGACGAGGCGGGCGCGCGCGCGCTGGCGGAGCGCCTCGCGGCGGCCCCGGGCGCGAAGCATGTCTCGGTGTTGCGCAAGGGCCTCTTCGTGGGCGTGACGCGCTCGAACCGCCAGGACGACGCGGAGTTCCTCGCGCTCGCGGAACTGATGCGCGCGAAGCTGCGGCTGCCGAAGGGACGCTGACAGGCTGCGATCGATCCTGGGCTTCCCCTTATTGCCCCAGGCTCACGTTGAGCTCGTCGGACCCCGAATGCGTCGTCACCAGGTCCGTCACGCCGTCGCCGTCGAGATCACCCAGCGCCACGGACGTCAGGCCGGCGGGAACGGAAAGTCCAGACCCTGGGACAAATGTCCCGTCACCCCGCCCCAGGAGGAGGGATACGCCGCCCCCTCCCGAGTCCGCCATCGCCAGATCAAGACGCCCGTCGCCGTTCACGTCCCCCGTGGTGATGAAGAGGATTCCGTAGGCGAACACGAAGTACCCATCAGGCGCCCCGAACGTCCCGTCGCCGTTGCCCCGGTTGATCTGGACCGTGCTGTCCGCGCGATTGACCACCACGAGGTCCCGCCGGCCGTCCTCGTCCACGTCGAGCAGCAGGACGCTGCCCGGCGAGCTGCCCGTCGAGACCGGGGGGGCAAGGGCGAAGGTCCCGTCCCCGTTGCCCAGCGCGACGGTCACCTGATCGCTTCCGAAATCCGCCGACACCAGGTCGGGCCGTCCATCGCCGTCCAGGTCCCCGAGGGCGACCGAACTCGGAAGGGATCCCGTGGAAACGACGCCGGCAGAAAGGAAGGTCCCGTCCCCCTGGCCCAGATGCACCGAAACGGCGTCGTCCAGCTGGCACGCGACGACCACATCGGGGAAGCCGTCGACGTTGACGTCTCCGATGTCGAGGAAGACCGGAAAGTCCCCGGTCGGCGTGGACTGCGCCGCACCGAAGGATCCGTTTCCCACCGAGAGGAAGGTCTGGATCGCATCGAGACCTCCCGAGACCGAGACGATGTCGGGACGGCCGTCCTGATTGATATCCGCGACCCCGACATGCTGCGTGGTGAATCCGGCGCTGAGAGGCGTCATGGAGAGGAATCCCCCCGCGCCGTCCCCTGAAAAGGGGCGCACATCGGATCCGACGGCGGAGACCACGATATCCAGGTCCGCATCCGCATCCAGCCGGGCGAGGGCGATCGCGTAAGCTCCCGGAGCCGCGATGGGAGAGGGAAGAGCGAAATCCGGGTACTTCAGGACGGAGTAGTAGGGGATTGCAAGGGACGGAGCGGAGGAGTTGCCCGCCGCGTCCACCGCCACCACGGAGAAGGAGACCGTCGCATCGACCTTGACGGGACGCATCGGGGCCAGGGAGAACGTCCCGTCCGCTGCCGACGTGGTCGTGGCGATGACCGGGCCGGCCCCGCCCGCCTGGGAATGGAGCTGCACCGTGGCGCCCGGTTCGGCGGTGCCCCGCACCAGGGGCCGGGACTCGTACGCCGGGCTGGCAGGCGTGGTCCCCAGGAGAACCGGAGTGGCGGGCGGGGTTCCGTCATGCCGGTAGGCGAATCCCGTCGACGGCTCGGACGCCACCCCGTTCCCCCCGACCGCCACAGCGACGAAAGTCGTGACGGCATCGGGGGAAGCGGAGACTCCGATGGAGAAGGCGCCTCCTGGACCGGCGACACCGGTGGCCGCCGGAACCCCGGCCCCCGCCGCATTGGTGTAGAGGCTCACCTCGGCCCCCGGCTCAGCCGTCCCCTGGAGCGTCGGCGACAGGCTCGACGAGGGCGATCCCGGGGTGCTTCCCGTGATTTCGGGCCGGGCCGTGCGGACCGTCGTCGACATCACGAGGGTGTCGCCTCCCTCGTTGCAGGCAGGTACGACGACGGCGGCCAGGAGGAGCAGGGGTAGGCGGTATCGAAGCATGGGTCTGCGGTCTCCCAGTGGAGGAAAGAAACACCCTCGGACGTCCCTGGACGTTCATCAGCCAGGTTCGGTCCTGAAGAATCGATATTTTCGATGCGCGAGGAGCCTCGTGCAACCCAAAATGCAATCGGTCGGCGGAATGGTTTCCGGTCCAAACCGCTGCGAACGGGCCGCTCCGACTTCCCCCGTCGAGGGGCCATGCTACACTGGAACCGGTTCCATGAGCCTGCAAACGACGATCCTCCTCCTGCTCTGCGCCGCCGCGCCCGCCTGGGCGCAGGAGCGCGCGGAGCCCGAAGAGCCCGGATTCGCCTTCCTCACGGGCCGCCCGTACACGCAGGCCGCGGGCCTGCTCCAGGTCCTCTGGACGACCCACGCCTCGAAGGACACGTTCGAGCTCCAGGGGGTTTCCCAGCAGATCTGGGTCTTTGAGAACACGCTGCGCCTGGAGTGGGGCCTCACGGACGATCTCGAGATCGACCTCCATTCGGGCTGGGCGTTTTCCACCGGCAGCGTGGACGGCACCCCCGTCGGCGATGAGCGGGGCCTGACGGACTCGATGCTCGGCGTGCGCTACCGCTTCCTCGACGAGGCCCGGGCGCCGCTGACGCTGACGTTCGGGCCGCAGTTCCTGATCCCGACGGGCGACCCGGACAAGGGCTTCGGGACGGGGGAGATCGGCACCGCCTTCGACCTGACGCTGGCCAGGGACTGGGGCGGCCCCTTCTTTACGTACGCCTCGGCCCTCTATGAATTGACCCCGGGGGTCGACGATCCCGTGCCGAACTCCGACCGGACCTTCACGGTCGACGCGTTCTCGTATGCCTTCGCCCTGGGCACGCGTCTCATGAAGCGCCGCGGCAACCCCGGCGCGGTGGACGAAGACCTCCACTTCCTGCTCGAATTCCGCGGCGCGCGGGAGCATCGGCTGGAAACCACGGCCGCGGGCACGCGCCGCTCGCTCTCGGGCCCCCTGGAACTGGGCCTGGGGCTCCGCTACGGGATCGTGTTCCCCGACCGGCGGCTCGTGGAGGCCGGGCTGCTGGTCAGCCTGGGCCTGAACGAGGCGGCGGACGACGCCGCCCTCGTCCTCCAGATCCAATGGCAGGGCGCGCGTGCGCCCGGGAAGCCTTGAAGGGTCCCTCTTGGGTGGTTTGCAGCAGCCTCAGCTGCCGGCTGACGCGGTAGGCGGGTTCGTAGGAACACCCGACGGCCCGGGCGATCGCGGACGGACGCTGCAGTCCCCGCTCCATCGCACTCGCGATATCCGCCCGCCAGGACGGTCCGTACAGGCATCGGTTTCGATACTGGCGATTCCGCTGGATCAGCTCCAGAGGGGTCAACACGTCCTCCTCGCGGATTCTCAGCGATGGCGCGGGGACGATGAAATTGACCTTCGCCAGCCAGTCCACCGACCCATTCATTTGAACGGCGCTGTCCGTCACCTCCTTGGGGAACAGATAGACGGGCGACTCAGGCCGCTTGAGCAGCTTTTTCCAGCGATGGTCCCCCTGCTCCCGCGCAAAGGCCGCCAGCGCGACGAGCCAGGTGGTGGATCCCGGCTCCGCCCGCTCCTGCTGCCGGGCGAGTTTGTGGAGCTTTTCCACGATGACGAACTCCCCGTGCACCTGGACCCAGCTGAAGAGCAGCGAGGCAAGCCGCGCATCCCGGGGAACTTCCCGGGTCGCCTCCAGCAGCGTCCGCTCGAGGTCGACCTCCTCGTCGGACGCAGGACCCGAAGCGCCTGCAATCCGAAAGCCGATCGCCCCCAGCCTATCGTTCAAGGTCGAGGTCATATCCCAAGTCCCGGGCGAGGGCCTGCAGCGACCTCCGCACATGCTCCGGCCACTGTTCGTTCAAGTCCCGTTCCTTCAGCCAGGGCTGAAGCGCCCGCAACTCCCCGGCGGACGGCTTCAGAGCGAGGCAATCTTGGAAGTCCAGCTGCCGGTCGCAGAAGGCGAAGACTTTCGACCGCAAAAGATCCATCCGTCCCAGAGTCTGGAGCTTCAGGGCGCGGCCTTCAAAGAGGGGCACCCTTCGCGCTTCCCAACCAGCGGGCAGATCCTGAATCAGGCTTGCAGGCCCGTTGTTGAGCCACTCTTCCTTGAGCGGGGCTCCGGGTCCCTGATAGGCGGATCGAAACGCCGTTGCCGCCGCCTTGATGTCCGGACTCAGCGTCGGCTCGAGGCAATCCACGTCCTCAGTCGCCCGGTCGATCACTCCCATCACGAGCAATGCGGCACCCCCGATAATCGTCCCCTGAAATTCCAATCCACGCTTCAGGAGGAAGCTGTCGAAGGCCATCAGGAGTGCTTTCATTGGATAATACAATAATATCAGGCCGTTCCAAGCTGTCAATCGACTCTTTACAATCCCTCCCTTCGAGGACGGCAACGGCCGGATTCGCCGGGAACGCGACGCCTACTGCGACATCAGCGGACGACAGGAGGCTGCCAGCCGTTCAGCCGACGGGCGCTTGCATACAGCGTTCCGAGCTTAAGACCCCGATAGCGGTATCCGGCATGGATCGTGGCCCGATGGCGGTCCGGACCCGACTCGCGCACAAAGCCCCGGCTCTTGAACCCTTGTTCAAGCGCCTCGAAAAAACCGGTCGTCCGGATGCGCTTCCAGCCGTGGGAGGTGATCCGGCCTTCGGACAGGAACCACGCGCCTAGGGTGACGCCGTAAGGAGCCTCAAAGAGCAGATCGAAGGTTGCCCGCCAACGGAGTCGCAGCGCCGGGAATTGCCGGTTCTTTCGAAAGCAGATGTAGTCGGGACGCCATCCGCCGCCGGGTCTCTTGAGGAGCTGGATTGCCCGCCAGATGTCACGGGCCGTCGCTCGTTCGCTTCGAAGCGCTCGCTTCAAGACCGGCGGCGAGGAGCGGACGCGTACGTTCTTGTCTTTGGATCTTTCTTGGCAGGCCTCGATGACCCGACGCCAATCCGCATCAAGATTCCTGAGCTGCGAGCCCTTCCGAAAGAACGTCGAAGAATTGCGCCGAGGGAGGTCTGCGAGGAAACCGTATCCGAGGTGCCGGATCGTCCGTTCGACGATCGCCCCTATCTCCCCGGCCTTCCCGCTTCGCAAGATCGAGCGGTCTGACCGAGGTGCAGGCCGCAGCGAGAAAGCCACGAAGTTCCTCCCCCTGGAGAGGAAGATGGATTGGACCAGGCAGCCCGGGTAACCCGAGCTTCTCAAATCCTTCTTTCGCTCGAGATCCAAAGCCGCCGCATGCCAGCCTGCGGCTTCCAAGCTCCGGCCGGCGGCAATCACCGCACCGGATTCCCTGGAGAGCGTTCCGAGTCGGGCCATGACCAAGATCAGTTTACCTTGGGGCGGCACAAACCGCGTCCGACGCTTGGTCGCCCCAAGCTCCACCCCTCACCGCAGCACCGCCTCCAGCGCATCCACCACCAGCGGCCCGCGCCTGGCCCGCAGCACCACGGTGTGCGGGCCGTAGGGCAGCGGCCCGCTCTTCCATACCGGGGCGGAGGGCGTCTCCTGGTCGGCGCGGCACTCCACCACAGCAACACTGCGGCCGTCCAGCTCGACGCTGTACGCGACGCCGTCGGGGCCGCGCGGCGCCCACAGCGTCAGGGCCGAGGCGCGGACGCTCCACTTCGCGCGCCCCCCCTCGCCGCGATGGACCAGGGCCTGGCCGAAGCGGAAAGCCGCGTGCGGCGTCATCTGCCACTCGTTGGGATTGCCGCCGGCGCCGGAGAAGGCGTCCGCGGCGACATACCAGGCGCTCGCCGGACGGCGCTCGCCGCTGACCTCCAGTTTCCCGACCGCAAGGTGCGACCAGGGTCCGGCGAGCAGGCCGAGGGCTCCGCCGCCGGCCGGCAGTTCGCCCTGCCACAGCGGCTTGCCGTCCAGCGTGATCGCCATTCCACCCTTGGCGCTGCGCTCGAGGCTCAGCGCCGCCGCGCCGGCCTGACGCGGACCCTGCGCGATCACCTTGCGGACGCCCTGCGCATCCACGACCACCACCCGCCAGGCGCCGTCCTCCAGCTCGAGCATCTGGCAGCGGCGCAGACTCTGCTCGTGCGGCTGCCAGTCGCCCATGCCCTTGTAGCCGACCGCCGGACTCCACGCCCAGAGCAGCGCGACCTGGCCGCGCGGCACCAGCGTGGCGTCGAGGCGGAAGGCCTCATAGCTCCAGCGCAGCGGGGCGGGCGCCGGGGTTTCGTGGCCGGACAACACCAGGCCGTCGCGGAAGGGCTGGGCCCAGGGCCGCCGGGCGACGCCGAGATGGCCCAGGCCCTCGCGGTCGCGGGTCGGAAAGAGGGCGAGCAGCTCGCCCTTGTCCACGGTGCAGCCGAGCGTTTGGCCCCAGAGGCCGCGCGCCTCGCTGGAAGTGTCGGCGCTGTGCCAGATCGCCCCCTCCTGCTCGATGCGCCAGGCTTCGGGCCGCTGCGCCTGTTCGAGATCGGCGGCGAAGATCACCTGATGATTGCGGTTGGAGGCCAGGCCGGTCGCCGGCGCGTAGGCCTTGCCGTCATGGGCGAAGGACGGGAAGAACTCCACGATCGCCGGCATGTAGCGGGCGTCCTCGGTGTGCAGCAGCGGCACCGCCGGGCCGTAGGGCCCCTCCGGCCGCTGGGCGGTGGCGCCGACCAGGGCCCAGGCGTGCGCCGGCATGCTGTCCATCGCGCTGAGCAGCAGCCAGTCGTTCTTGCGGCGCAGCAGGGTGCTGGCGTAGACGCGGTGGAATTTCCCCAGCAGCGGGGCGCGAAAGACCTGGCTGTTGAGCCGCAGCGGCCTGCTCGACCGCGTCCACGGTCCGGCCGGCGACGGGGCCGAGGCATAGCCGACGCCGCTGTCGGGGCCGCTGCCGGGGGGCGGCGGCGCATTGACGCTCGCCCAGGTGTTGTCGGCGCTGCACATATCGTAGATGAGGTGCCAGCGCCCGTCGGCGAAGCAGGCGGCCATGTCGGGCGCATGCGTGATCGGGCCCTTCACGCCGTCGAGACGGAATTCCGCCTCCGGCCAGGGCGGGCCCAGGCGTTCCCAGGTTTTGCCCTGGTCGCGCGAGCGATGCACCTCGCACTGCATGTGGTGGGGGGGCGGCCGCAGGGCGTAGTCCTTCGGGTAGAACCCGGCGAAGAGATACCAGGCGCCGTCCTTGGGATCGACCGCCAGCGAGCCGTTGACCGGCCATTCCAGTCCCGGGCGGCCGCTGACCACCGGGCCGCCGAGGCGCTCGAAGCTGTCGCAGGAGGGATCGCCCAGCACCGGATGGCGCAGCCACTCCTCGCGCTGGGCGGCCTGGGCGTAGTCGACGACGAGCAGGGACTCCCCAGCGCCCAGCGCCCCGAGCAGGAGGAAGGGCAGGCTGATGAGGACACGCCAGGCCGTACGCTCGTTGCTCAAGGTCGCGGGATTATACCTTCCGGGATCAGCGGGCGTTCAGGCGGTCGATCCCGGCGGCATCGTGCAGCGCCTTCATCTCGGCGTCGCTGATCGCGCGGTCGAAAACCGCCAGGCCGCCGAAGCGCCCGCGCGTGGCCTCCCCCAGCATGCTGCCGACGGCGTAGCGCGCGCCGACCGTAAAGTCGGAGCCGCCGCCGGGTTTCGAGGCCGCATGAAGCACGGGGTCGTAGCGGAAGAGCCCCCGGCCGTGGTAGTAGGGGTTCATGCCGCGGTTCGTCCCGTCCGGACCGCCCTTCGTGAAATACGGGTCGGTCCGCTTGTCCCGCGCGGGATCCGGGGGACGGGCGTCGAGGGTCCCGTCGATGTACGCGCGGACCCAGGCGCCGTCGTACGTGAAGCCCAGGGTGCACCAGCGTTCCTCGGGAACCTCGCGGCGGGTGGCGGCGTAGTCGACGCACCAGGGGAACGCGCTCCCGTCGGCGCGGCGGCTGACGCCGCCCTCGCTGGAGACATGGGGGACGAGCTGGCGGTTCCCCCCGTACATGGGCATGTTCATGAGCAGGGCGTACTGTCGCGTCCCGCTGTCGTCGTGGGCCCCCTTGCCCTCGCTCCACATTCCCGCAATCGTGCGCGACTTCTGCAGGTCGACGATCCGCACGACCGCGAAGAGGCTGAGCTTGGCGTCGGGACCGGCGATGTTCAGGTCCGCCGTCCGGGCGTAGGGGATGCGGAAGTAGCGGCGGCCGTCGAGTTCCGCCGAGAATCCGGAGTAGGGGCCGCCCGCGACGCGGGAAATGGGGCCCCCGACCTCCTCCAGCGCGTGTTCGTGCTTCGTGCCGGCGGAGCGGCGCGGGACGCCCGCCTCCTCGCCGAAGGTCCAGAAGGCCAGCAGTCCCGGCATGCGGCGGACGACCTCCGCGTCCCCCGCGGGGACGGCCCCCGCCTGCAGCGCCGCGAGCAGCCCGAGCCAGGTCGTCATGGCGATCTCCTTGTCTCCCCTGATAAGCGCGGGGGACGCGGTGCATGACGCCGGAAGGGATTCCCCGCCCTCCGAAGCCCATCCCCGATGGAGGAGCGGCGGAGGATCCCGTTCACGTTCCGGCCCCCTTGCGCTATAGAGGCGCATGAATCAACTCGCGCTGCTGCTCGCGTGCCTCGCGCAGGACCCGCTCCTCGACGAGAGCCCCTGGGGCGTCGCCCCCTCCCACTCCGCCTCCTGGGGCATCGGCTCCTGGGCCCCCACGATCGCCGAAACCGGCATCCGCTGGATCCGCGGCTTCTACCAGGCCGAACCCGACCGCGTCCTCGCGATCTCGGAGAAGAACAACTACCGCATGTGCGGGATCCTCGCCTGGAGCCCGAAGGGAAAGAAATTCTCGTTCCCCGTCGACGACCTGCCGGGCTGGAACGCCTGGATCCTCGACCTGCTCCAGAAAACCAAGGGCCGCGTCCGCTATTGGGAGGTCTGGAACGAGCCGCCCAACTTCAGCGAAAGCAAGTCGCCCGCCGACTACGCCAAAATCGTCGTCGCCGCGTACAAGACCGCGAAGGCGTTCGACCCCAAGCTCCAGATCGGCCTCGCCGCCCAGAGCGTCAACCTCAACTTCCTCGCCCAGGCCCTCGACGCGGGCGCCGCCGGCCACTTCGACTACGTCACCGTCCACCCCTACGAGGTCATGGACCACGTCGAGCGCGGATGGGAACCCCAATACATGAGCATCGTCCCCACGATCCGCAAACTCCTCGCGGCCAAGAGCCCCGCGCAGAAGGAGGTCCCCGTCATCATCACCGAGGTCGGCCAGCCCGTGGAGAAGGGCGTCACCCAGGAGCGCCAGGCCGACCAGCTCGTCAAAGCCTTCGTCCTCAGCCTCGCCCAGGGCGTCAAGCGCGTCCACTGGTTCGAGGGCATCGACGGCGACTCCGGCCCCTTCGGCCTCATCGCCGGCAACAACGGCAACGCGCCCAAGCGCCTCTCGTTCACCGCGATGACCCAGCTCAT
The DNA here is from genome assembly GCA_964619955.1 of uncultured Planctomycetales bacterium. Taxonomy (GTDB): domain Bacteria; phylum Planctomycetota; class MHYJ01; order MHYJ01; family JACPRB01; genus JACQFK01. The sequence continues at coordinate 90,700 of CAZUJF010000002.1, read as the reverse complement.
CATGATCCTGGGCCACGCGCCGAAACCCGCGGGGTGGCTTGTGCAGGACGGGAGCCACTACGCCTTCGCCTTCGAGGGCGCCGAAGGACCCGTGCTCGCCGCCTGGGCCGCGCACGAAACCACTTCCACGCTTTCGCTCGGCGCGAAGGTCAAGGTCGTGCAGCCCCGCACGGGCGCCGTCACCGAGGTCGACAGCGTCGAGCTGACGAACGCTCCGGTCCTGATCCTCGGGGTGCCGGCCTCGAAGCTCGCCGAATCGCGGGCGGCGGCGGCGAAACCCTTTCCCTGGGGCGGGGACTACACGGGTGCGGCGTCGGTGAGCTGGGACGCGGAGCACGGCGCGAAGGGCCTGCATCCGATCGGCGAGGCGAAGATCGTCGACGGCGGCCGCGACCAGAGCACGCTCGGGGGCCAGAGCTTCACGGTGGACCCGAACTTCCTATCCTTCACGACGGTCCCGCTGAAAGTGACGCTGGTGTTCCGGCGGAAGGGCCCGAAGGCGGCGGGTTTCAACTTCAAGTACGAGGCGACGTCCGGCTGGAAGGGCGGCCTGGGCTGGTACACGATCCCCGAGGGCGCCGAGTGGACGACGCTGAGCTATCCGCTGAAGGACGCGCAGTTCACGGGGAAGTGGGGCTTCCATTTCGGCCTGGACTCGGACTCCACGCAGCACACGGCCTACCTGCTGAAAAGCGTGACCGTGTCGAAGGAGTAGGGGGGCCTACTCGGCTTGCGAGCGGGCCCAGTCGTGCTCTTGCGAATCGCGGAGCGCCACCCAGCCGTCCGGCAGGTCGGCCAGCGCGAGCAGGCTCGGGTCCAGTCCCAGCAGCTGGTCGAGCGTGAGAGCGTGCATCGCCTCGGCCGAGTCGTCCTCCCCGCCGCAGACGGCGAGGACCTCCCCGTCGAGCTCCCGGGAAACCAGGAGCACGGGCCGGTCGCCCCCGACGACGTGGGCGCAGGTCCGGGCCCCGAAGACGCGCTTGCGGTCCGAGACGGCCCGCAGCGCCGTGAAGACCAGGAACGTGGTCGCGTCCGGGCCGGGACACTTGAACGCGCCCCGGCCTTCGGACAGCTTGCACGCGACGGCCGCCATCTGCCAGGCGTCCGCCTCCGTCGCCGCCCAGCGGGGCTGGATCAGGGTGGGCACGCCCCGCTCCTCGCCGAACTGGCGGGCGCGCAGGGCCACCTGCTGGAGACAGGCGGGGAGGGCCGGGTTCGCCCAGGACCAGGTCCAGGTCTTGCCCCGGGCCGCCAGGCTCCCCGCGACCTGGATCTGAGCGACGACCCCGGGGAGACCGCCCTTGGAGAAGACCAGCTCCCCGCGCCACGGATGCCAGGCGAAGTGGGGAAAGTCGCGGAGGTGGAATTCCTTCTCGACCTCCTCGTTCCGGGTGCGCATGACCCAGTTGGCGTCCTGCCGGAACTCGTGGACCTCGCTCTCGGTCATCGGATTCATGACGGGACCATCCTACGTTTTCGGAACCCGCCCGGCTAAGGAGTGGCGCAAAAAACTTCTCCGAATTCAAGTGCCTGCGCCGCTGCCTGGCGCCGCTCGAGCGGGGTCCGGCCCCAAGAGCCTCATCTCGCCTTCAGCTCGTTGAGTTCCAGCGACACCGGCCGCAACGCCCCCTCCGTCACGGAGAACGAAAGCGTCCGGTCGTCCGGGGGCAGGATCACGCCCACCGAAAGCGCCACCCGCCCCTCGTTGCCGAAGATCTCGAGCGAGCCCCGGTCGGAAAGCACCCGCAGCGTGAGCCGCCCCGCCACGGGCTGGAGCGGCGCCGTCTTCCCCCGGCACGAAAGCTCGCCTTTGACGGCGTCATAGATCACCGGCACCCCGCGCACGCCCAGCCGCACCTGCCCGGCCGCGGGCGCCGGAAACGACGCGCGCAGATCGACGCATTCGGCCTCGACGCCGGCGAGCGGATTCCCGCCGGGGTTCACCTCCAGCCCGCGCCAGGCCCGCGTCTCCCCATGGAGCGAGGCGAGCTCCTTCACCGGCCACGCGAACATCCGCGGGCCGTCCTCCGTCGTCCGCAGCGTCAGCTCGACCGGGACCGTCATCTGCTGGTTGAACGGCATGCCGGGGAACGTCACGCCCTGGCCCCAGCCGATCTGGATCCGCCGGCCGTCCGGAACGTCGCTGAAGGTCTGGGCGGCGTAGAAGTTGCCGTGCCAGACGGCCCGCTTCGCGCCCTCCGGCGTGAAGACCTTGCCGTCGAAGGATCCCAGCGCGTATTTCCCGTCGGCGCCGTACAGGACCCAGCGGGACTTCGAGGCGTCCCCGTCCACCGGCAGCTCGAAGAAGTCGGGGCACTCGTAGTAGCCGTCGATCCGGCTCTCGAAAGTCCACGTCTTCAGATCCGGCGAACTGTGGAAGGCGATGCGCTGCTTCTTCCCGTCCTCGTCGTAGACGGCCATGATCCAGCGCTTCGTCGGGGCGTGCCAGAGCAGCCTCGGATCGCGGCCCGCATGTTTCAGGACCGGGTTGCCCTCGTACTCCCGCCAGGTGCGGCCGCGGTCGTCGCTGCTCACGATGCACTCGCCCCGGCCCGTGCTCGTGTACGCGGCGACCAGCACGTCCTCGGCGCCCCGCTTGAAGCCCGACGTGTTCGCGGCGTCCACCACCGCGCTGCCGGAGAACGCCCAATCCCCGAAGCGCGCCGGATGGAGCGCCAGGGGCAGTTCCTCCCAGCGGACGAGGTCCCGGCTGACCGCATGGCCCCAGTGCATGTTGCCCCAGTCCCAGCCGTAGGGATTGTGCTGGTAGTAGAGGTGCCACTCGCCCTTGTGAAAGACCATCCCGTTGGGATCGTTCAGCCAGCCGCGCCGCGACGTGAAGTGATAGACCGGTCGCCGGGCCTCCTGGTGGACGGGGACGTCCCCCCGGATCTCGTCGCCCTGGCTCACGGCCGCCAGGGCCTCCCCGGGCGCCCGGACCTCGAGCCGGAGCGTCTTCCCCTTCCAGGCCGCGACGTCGATGAAGGCCCAGAAGTCGGGGGCGCCCTCCGCGAGCTCGATCTCGAACTCGCGCAGGACCCGCCCCTCGAGGAGCAGCTTCATGCGCCGCTTCGGCGCCTTCGTCCGCACCGGCAGGTGCAGGTAGCGTCCCTCGATCACGAGATCCCGGCCCTGGGGGCCGGAGCTGAGGCTCCGGTCCGACTGCACGATCTGGTCGACGTTGATGTGCCCCCAGCCGCCCGTGTGCCGGTCCACGATCTCGATCCGGGCCGTCTTCCCCTTGAACTCCGCGACGTCCCAGCCGTCCCCCTCCAGCCGCTCCTCGTCGCGTCCGGTGGACGTGCGCACCACCGCGTCTCCCACGAGCAGGTTGATGCAGGTCTCGCCCGCATGGGAGCCGCCGCCGATGAGGAATCCGATCCACGGCCGCGTGATCGTGAAGGGCGGCGACGTCAGCGTCCCGGTGGCCCCGTCGCCCCCGAGGAAGCTGTTGACGAGGCCCTTTCCCAGGAAGCCCTCGACGTGCATCTGGCGGGGCAGCGTCCCCGGCGCCGGGGCCGATCCGAACGCCGTGCCCGTGGTCTTCCACGCGCCGTAGTCCCGGCCCTCGAAGTCGGCGAGCAGATCGTCGCCGCCGAGGACGAGCATCGCGATCAGGCTGATCATGCGGTCTTCTCCCTGGATACGAACCAGCGTCGCCTTTTCAGGCGGTCGAGCAGCACGGCCGCGAGGATGACCGAGCCCAGGACCACCTTCTGCGTGTAACTCTCCACGCCCGTGAGGTTCATGCCGTTCTGGATGACGGCGATGAGGAAGGCGCCGATGAGCGTGCCGAAGATCTTCCCCTCCCCGCCGCTGAGGCTCGTGCCGCCGACCACGACCGCGGCGATGCCGTAAAGCTCGTACATCTGCCCGTAGGTGGGCGCGCCGCTCTTGAGCTGGGAGGCCATCACCACGCCGCCCAGGCCCGCGAGGGCCCCGGACGCCGCGTAGGCGGCGAGGAGCACGCGCCGGACGGGGACCCCCGAAAGCCGCGCCGCCTCGGCGTTGCCGCCGACGGCGTAGAGATAGCGTCCGGCGATCGTCCGGCTCAGCGCGGCATGCGCCGCGACGTAGAGCGCCCCCATGAGCAGCACCGCGTTGGGGATGCCGGCGAGGTCCGCCCCGCGGCCCAGGCGGACGAAGCCCTCCGGGACCTGGTAGATCGACTGCCCCTCCGCGAGGATCGACGCCGCGCCGCCGACGACGAGCATCATCGCGAGCGTCACCACGAACGGCGGCAGCCCGAAGCCGGTGATGAACGCGCCCGAGACGAGGCCCGCGGCGCCGCAGGCCGCGACCCCCGCGAGCGAGCAGAGCAGCATCCCCCCGGCGCCCGCCTGCTCCGCCCCGGCCGCCCCGCGGATCAGCCACGTCGTCACCACCGCCGACAGGGCGATCAGGCTGCCCACCGAGAGGTCGATGCCGCCCGAGATGATGACGAAGGTCAGGCCGACGGCGATCAGCGCGACCACCGAGATCTGGTTCGCGATGTTGAGCAGGTTCTCGCCCTTGAGGAAGCTGGACCGGAGCCGCCCCTGCGGGGACCGGCGGGGGATCGACGCGAACTCCGGACGCGCGAAGAGCCCCCACTTCGCCGCCCGCGCGCTGAGCGCGAGTTGTTCGGGCGCCTGCGCCCTCAGCCGCTCCCGGATCTCGTGGGGATGCCCGGCCGCGATCTCGGCCGCGATGCCGCGCCGCTCCAGGCGCTCCTTCAGCGCGGCGGCGAAGGCGGCCTCCCCGTCCCCGGGGCCCGCGACGACCAGCACGCGGGGCCCCTCGAGGTCCCGGGCCAGCGCATCGGCCCCTGCGGGCCCCGTCACGGGCTCCTCCGCCAGCGTCGCCCAGCTGAACCAGGCGCCCAGCAGCAGGAGCACGAAGACCATGCCGTAGTCCGAGACGAAGCGCGACCGCATCATCGTCTACCCCACCGCCAGCGTCAGGATCTGGCCCTGCGTCGCCGACGCGACGTCCCGGATCTCCCCCGTCACGCGCCCGTCGTGCATGACGAGGATGCGGTCCGACATCCCCAGCACCTCCGGCAGCTCGGAGCTGATCATGAGGACGGCCTTGCCCCGCGCGGCCAGATCGTTCATGAGCCGGTAGATCTCGACCTTGGCGCCCACGTCGATGCCCCGCGTGGGCTCGTCGAAGATCACGACCTCGCCGTCGCGCTCCAGCCACTTCGCCAGGACCAGCTTCTGCTGGCTGCCGCCGGACAGCGCTCCGGCGGGCCCGTCGACATCCGCCGCCTTGAGGCGGAGGGCGCCGGCATGCCCCTGTAGCGCGCGGCGGGCCTTCCGGAAATCGACGACCCCCAGGCGCGACCAGGACCCGAGGTTCGGCAGGGCGAAGTTGTCGGTCACGGAATGGGAGAGCACCAGGCCCTGGCCCTTGCGGTCCTCCGTGAGCAGCGCGAGGCCCGCGCGGATGGCGTCGCGCGGTGACGCGATCTCCAGCAGGCGTCCGTCGAGCCTGACCGTGCCGCCCTGCGCGCGATCCGCGCCGAAGAGCAGGCGGGCCGTCTCCGTGCGGCCCGCTCCGACGAGCCCGGTCAGGCCGAGGATCTCTCCGGCCCGGATCGTGAACGAGACGTCCCGGACCTTTCCGCCGCGGAGGCCCACCACCTCGAGCCGGGCCCGCCCGGGGACCGTCGCCCGGCGCGGGAACTCCCCGTCGAGACGCCGCCCGACCATGCCCTCGATCAAGCGCGCGCGCTCGACGCGTCCCGCCAGGACGGGCCCCGCGGGGCGGCCGTCGCGCAGGATCCGGATGCGGTCGGCGATCTCGTCGATCTCGTCGAGCCGGTGGCTGATGTAGATGATCCCCCAGCCCCGGCCCCGGAGCTCGCGGATCACGGCGAAGAGCGAGGCGGCTTCGCGGGGCGTGAGCGCGGCCGTGGGTTCGTCCATCACGAGGACGCGGGCGTCGGCGGCGAGGGCCTTGGCGATCTCGACGATCTGCTGCTGGGCGACGCTGAGGTCGCGGCAGAGCGCGGCCGGCGGCACCGGCACCCCCAGCCTCCCGAAAAGCTCCGCGGCCCGGCGCTCTTCCTCGGCGCGGCGGAGCCAGGGGCCGGACTCGCGGCCGAGGAAGACGTTCTCGGCCGCGCTGAGCGAAGGCACCTGGGCGAATTCCTGGTGGATGACGGAGATGCCCGCGCGCCGCGCGTCCAGCGGCGAGCGGATCCCGAGCTCCCTCCCGTGCATCCGGATGCGGCCGCCGTCGGGACGGCAGGCGCCCGACAGGATCCGGATCAGCGTGCTTTTCCCCGCGCCGTTCTCGCCGAGGAGGGCGAGGACTTCGCCGGCGCGCAGATCGAGATCCACCCCGTCGAGGGCGCGGACGCCGGGGAAGCTCTTGCAGATCCCCAGCATCTCCAGCAGCACGGGATCGCTCATTTCGGGGCCTCCTCGAGCGCGGGATCCTTCAGGGCGTCCGCCCTCCGGTAGAGGCCGGTGGAAATCAGGATCTCGGCGGGGACGGCGTCGCCGTCGAAGTAGGCGGCGAGGACCTGCGCGGCGCGGCGGCCGATCTGATCCGGGAACTGGACCGGGTCGGCGTACATCTTCCCGTCACGGATGGCCCTCTTGCCCTCGGGCTGGCCGTCGAAGCCGACGATGCGGACGCGGTCGGCGCGCCCCGCCTTCTCGAGGGCCGCGCGGGCGCCGAGGGCGGAGGGGTCGTTGATCGCGAAGAGTCCCGCCAGGTCGGGATGGGCCTGGAGGAGGTCCTCGGCCGCCTTGAAGCCCGCGTCCTTGGCGCCCCCGCCGGGCAGCTCGGCGACGATCTCGATCCGCGGCCGGCCGGGCGTCGCGTTGTGGGCGAGGATCACCTCCTTGAATCCCTTCACGCGGAGCTGGCAGGATTCGATGGGCTTGTGATCGAGCACGGCGATCTTCCCGCCGGACGGCCCGAGGGCCTCGATCATGGCCTCGCCCGCCTGGCGCCCCCCGGAGAGGTTGTCGGTGGCCACATGGGCGACCACCCTCGCCTCGGGAATCAGGCAGCCGATGTCCACGGTGAAGACCGGGACGCCCGCGGCATTCGCCTCCCGGATGGCCGGCGCGATGGCCTTGGAGTCGCAGGGGCAGAGCACGATCGCCTCCACCCCCTTCACGATGAAGTCCTTCACCTGACGGTCCTGCTTCGAGACGTCGAAGTCGCCGCTGACCACGACGGCTTCATAGCCCCTGCGGGCCGCTTCGGCCGCGAACGTGTCCGCGATCTCCTTGAAGAAGGGGTTCTGGAGCGTGAGGACGGACACCCCGACCAGGCGCCTCGCCGGACGCGCGTCGCAGCCCGCCAGCAGCCCCAGCAGGAGCCAGGCGGCCCCGATCCTAAGCATGGTTACATTACACACCTACAGTCATTACATTTCAACACATTGTATGCTTATCAGATGAATTTCCGTTGCTGCACCTAGGTAAATGTAATAACATTTGACCATGAGCGAACGACGGACGAAATACCGGGACATCTTCGACTGGGCCCACGGGGAGCTCCGCTCGGGACGCCTGGCCGAGGGCGGCCGCATCCCCACCGAGGCGGAGCTGGGCGCGCGCTTCTCCGCCTCCCGTCCCACCGTGGCGCGGGCGATCCGGGAGCTGGAGCGCATGGGGCTGGTGGAGCGGCGGGCCGGCGCGGGCACGTTCGTGAGGCGCGCGAAGGGCCCCGGGGGCGGCCTCTTCGGACTGCTCATCCCCGGGCTGGGCGAAATCGAGATCTTCGAGCCCATCGCGCGCCGGATCGCCCGGGAGCTGCAGCAGCGGGGGCACACCGCGCTGCTCGGGGACTCCTCCGAGGGCGGCGACGGCCAGGGCCGCCAGGCCGAGGAGCTCTGCGACCGCTACGTCGAACGGAAGGCCGCGGGGGTCTTCTTCGCGCCGCTCGAACTCGCGCCCAAGAAGGACGCCGTCAACCGCCGCATCCTGGAGAAGCTCGGGCGCGCCGGGATCCCCGTGGTGCTGCTCGACCGCGACATCGTCCCCTACCCGGAGCGCAGCCGGCACGACCTGGTCAGCATCGACCACCGCCGGGCGGCGTTCCTCCTGACGCGGCATCTGCTCTCGTCCGGCCTCAAGCGGGTCGATTTCGTGGCGCGCCCCCTCTCGGCCGCCACGGTCGCGCTGCGCATCGCCGGCTACCAGGAGGCCCTGCTCGAACGGAACATTTCCCCCCGCGCGGAATGGGTCCACTGGGGAGACCCCGAGGACGCGGCCTTCGTCCGCGGCATGGTCGGGACGCAGCGGGCCCGGGCGATCCTCGCCGCCAACGACGTCACCGCGGCGCAGTTGATGCACTGCCTCGACACGCTGAACTTCCGGGTGCCCGAAACCGTGCGGGTGGCGGGTTTCGACGACGTCCGCTATTCGAAGCTGCTGCGCGTCCCGCTGACGACCGTCCGCCAGCCGCTCGCCGACCTCGGCACGATCGCGGTGCGGACGCTTCTGGAACGCAAGGAGAACCCGGAGCTGCCCGGCCGCCTCATCCTCCTCCACGCCCCGCTCGTCGTCCGCCGATCCTGCGGCGCGTACCTGAGATAGGGCCGGGCCCCGCCGGGATCGACCTCAGCGCCGCTCGGGTTCGGCGAGGACGCCGACGAGGTCGTCGAACCAGACCTCCGCGGGCTTGAGGTCCTTCTGACCCGGCTCCACGCTGCGGCCGGCGTTGATGCCGAGGCCCTTGAGCGGAGCGTGCCACTTGCCGTCGTTCGCGCCGCCCCAGCGCTCGCCGCCGACGAGGTCCTGGATCCGGAGCACGACCTCCTGCCATTCCCCGGACGGCCCGCCCGGCAGGTTCACGTGGCGCTGGTGGACCTGGCCCGATCCGTCCGCCAGCCGGATGCCGAACGAGCCGCGCGTGGACGACTTCATCCAGAGCCGGAGCTCCTTCACGTCCCGGCCGCCCAGACGGCCGAGGATGTCCAGCCAGACGCCGACGTACGCGCCGCCGCCGATGAAGTCGCCGTGAAGCCGGAACGAGGCGCGGCCGCCGTGTTTCACCTGTCCGTCCACCGTCAGCGAGCCCTTCGCGCCGGGGAACTCCTCGCCGCCGACGTACTTCCAGCCGGGCGACATCGCGTCGAAGTCGTCGATCAGCAGCTGCGTGACCACCCCGTCAAGCTCCTGTTTCAGCTTCTCCGGGTACGACGGGAGGCCCCAGGCGCCGAGGCGGGAGAGGACGGCGTCGACGTCGGCCGCCGCGCCGCGCCCCTTGGCGTCGAGGGCCTTCTCGCGGAGGGGGGCGTAGACGAGTTCGACGGAGGCTTTGAGGTCCCGGGCGCGCTTCTCCACCGCGAAGATCCACTGGGGGTCCTTGCGGCGGGCCTTCGCGTCGTCGATGAGCTTGCCCGCGCGGCCGTAGGCTTCGGCCTTGAGGAGCGCTTCGAGGTCCCGTTCGAGGACGAGCATGCCGCGCTCGACCGCCTCTTTTTGTGCGGCCCGGGCGAGCGCGAGCTGGCGCCGCGCCTCCTCGCCGGACGGGGTGGCGCCGCCCGCGAGCACCACGGCCTCGAACTCGCGGATCTGTCCGGCGAAATCGTCGGGGTTCTTCGCGGCGAACGCGAGGGCCTGTTTGAGGGCGGTTTGGACAGGGGTTTCGGGGGTCGTCTTTGCCGGGGTCCCTCCGGCCGTCTTGGCGGGGACCGGGGCGGCGGCGGGGGGCGCGGAGCGGCCGGACATGAGGAGGACGACGACCAGGAGGACGACCGCGAAGCCGCCGATCAGCCAGGGCAGGGGGAGGCCGCGGGCCGGGACGGCGGGCATGGGCCGGGGGGTCCGGATCGAGGGTCGCGAGCGGGTGGCTTTCTCGTCGCGGCCGTGGAGCTGGTCGAGCAGGGATTTGACGCGGTCCGGGGGCAGTTCCCGGACGGCCTCGGGGGCGCAGGCGGCACAGCAGGCGCGGGTGTCGATCTTGTAGGCCTTGCCCTGCTCGAAATGCGCCTCGCGCAGCTGCGTGCTGCAGCGATAGCAGTACAGGATCGCGCTGCCCATCCGGCTCTCATCTCCTCGTGATCTGCCCCTTAGATATAGCGCAGCGGGGGGCAATGGAGACGAACTAAAAAAAGCAGCCCGTCTGTTTTGTCGTGTCCCGGGACACGACAAGACAGACGGGCTGCTTTTCAGGATCGGGTCAACGTAAGCGGACTGTCTTAAAGACGGCGTTTAGCCCTTCGATCGCGCGTTGCCACCCGTGCAGGAGGGCGAGGAGCCCGCGCACCCCGAACTGCTCCATCCGCGAGGCGCGAACGACCAGCATCCCCGAGTCAACGGTCACCTCAGCGTCCGCACGCACGACACAGCGGGCCAGGTCCACCATCTCCGAAGCGCACCACATCGGCGGATCGAGTACATCCATCTCAGAGGCCAGGGATATCTCCACTCCAGGGAAGCCGCCAGCCGCGTGATAGATCAAGCCCTCGGCTTCGTAAAGTTCCAGGACCTCCGACTCGTCTCGAAGAGACTCCAAAAACAGCGCCAAGGCAAAGAACAGGAGGACCGCCCCCGCCACCACAAAGTGCCTCATATTCAACCGGACGCAAGGCTTGGGGCAACCTTTCAGGAATCAGACCGATAGAGCGTCCTGCGGGCGAGTTGCACTTCGGTGACCGGTGGGCTTGAGGGAAGGGATTCCGTATCATGATCCGCGCATGAAACGCCGCCGCATCGCCGTCCTGCTGTTCGGCGGTCTCCTCGCCGGCTGCGCGGCGCCCCCCGAGACCGCGGGCCGGCCGGCCGACCTCCTGGTCTTCGCGCCGCACCCGGACGACGAGGCCCTCGGCTGCGCCGGGCTCATCCGCCGCACCCTCGCCGCCGGCGCGCGCGTCAAGGTCGTCGTCTTCACCCACGGCGACGGCTTTCCCGGCCTCGCCTCCCTCGTGCGCAAGAAACCCGTCGAGCAGCTCCAGCCCGAGGACTTCGTCGAGCTCGCCCGCTTCCGGCAGCTCCAGTCCCGCAGCGCCCTCCAGGCCCTCGGCGGCGACCCCGCCGACCTCGTCTTCCTCGGCTATCCCGATTCCGCCCTCGACGCCGTCTCTCGCGCCGTCGATCCCGTCCGCCAGAAGTTCACGGGCAGGACCGAAACCTACGGCCCCGCGCAGCCCGACCACCGGAGCGCCGTCCACGGCCGCCCCGCGCCCTACACGCGGGCCGCGGTGCTGGAGGACGTCGTCGGGCTGATCCGCGGCTTCCGTCCGGGGCGCATCTGCGTGACCAGCGAGGCCGACCAGCACCCCGACCACCAGGCCGCGTTCCGCTTCGTGCGCGACGCGGTCGCGCTCGCCGGGTACCGGGGCCCGCTCGACACCTACCTCATCCACGGCGGCCCCGAATGGCCGTGGCCCGGGGGGGACACGCCGGCGGCCCTGCTGGAGCGGCATGTGGTGAAAGGGGAGGCGGTTCCGAGGGGCGTTCCCTGGCCGCCGCCGATTCGTCTGGCACTCGGGCCGGACGAGATCCGGCGCAAGCGCGAGGCCATCCGGGCCCACGCCAGCCACCTGGCCGGCGCGACGACCCGGGCGCTGATCGAGGAGCGCGAGTATCTCGAGTCCTTCGTCAAGGCCGAGGAGGTCTACTGGCCGGCCGAACCGAGCCACTGAAGCTTCGCCCTCATACCTCAGATATGTTATCTATACGCGTCATAATACATATCCTTGACAGGTAGTTTGATACAACATTACAACTACAGAGATATATCTGCTGCTATAATACCTATGTTGTTTAGGTATTTTGCATCATATCTATAACCCATGAAGGTCTCCGAATTCCTGTCCTCCCATGCTCTTTTCACCAAGGCGGAATTCGTGCGCGCCTTGGGGGAGTCGAGGACCCGCGACGTGCAGCTGGACTACTACCGGAAGCGGGGGCGCCTCCTTCGGATCCGCCGCGGGCTTTACGCCTCCGTCCCCGGGGACGTCGACCCCTTCTTGATCGCCGCGAAGCTCGCCCCCGACGCCGTGCTCGCCTACCACACCGCGCTGGCGTTCCATGGCCGCGCGCAAAGCCATCGGACCTCGCTGACCTCCCTGACGTCCCGGGCGGTGAGGCCCTTCGGGTTCCGGGGAATGCGCTTCGTCGGCGTCCGGCCTCCCCGCGCGCTCGCGACGCCAGCGGCCCGGAATGCCGGCGTTGAAAGCGCCGACCGTCAGGGGGTCGCGCTGCGGGTGACGGGACTGGAACGGACGATGGTCGACGTCCTGGACCGCCCCGATCTGTGCGGAGGCTGGGAGGAGGTCTGGACGTCGCTGGAGGCGGTCGAGTATTTCGACCTCGACGCCGTGATCCGCTACGCGCTGCTGCTCGGAAATGCCACGACCATCGCCAAGGTGGGCTTCTTTCTCGAGTCGCACCGCCGGCAGCTCATGGTCGGGGACGCTCCCCTGGAGCGGCTCCGGAGCCGTCGCCCCCGCGGCCGCACCTCGTTGCCGCGTTCCGGCGCGGAAAAGGGCCGCCTGGTGTCCGGGTGGAATCTGGTCGTGCCGGAGCGTCTCTTCGTACAGTCCTGGAAGGAGCCCACATGATCCCCTCGCGCGAGCAGCTGCTCGACCGGGCCCGGGAGACCGGGTTCAACGCGGGCCTCCTCGAAAAAGTCCTGAGGCTGCTGGACCTGCTGGGGGGATTGCGGCGGCATCCGTACCTCCGGGACCGCTGGGTCCTCAAGGGCGGCACCGCCCTCAATCTCTTTTTCATGGAGATCCCGAGATTGTCGGTGGACGTCGACCTGAACTACATCGGCGCTCGGGATCCGGAGCTCATGCGGGCCGAACGCCCGGAGGTCGAACAGGCCCTGAAGGCCGTCTTCGGACGTCACGGACTCTCCCTTAGAAGAGCGCCGGACGCCGCGGAGCACGCGGGTGGAAAGTGGTCGCTCCGCTACGAGAGCGCGCTGGGGGGCGGTGGAAACCTCGATGTCGATTTCAATTATTTGCTCCGGGAGCCCTTGTGGCCGCCGCGCGTGATGGAGTCCCGGATGCTCGGGGGCTTCCGGGCGGAGGGGATCCCGGTCCTCGACGTCCACGAGCTGGCCGGAGGCAAATTGGCGGCGCTGCTGTCGCGGCATGCGGCGCGGGATCTCTTCGACGCCCACCGGCTCCTGACGCGGGTGACGCTGGACGCCCGGCGGCTGCGGATCGCCTTCGTCGCCTATGGGGCGATGAACCGGAAGGACTGGCGGACGGTGAGGGTGTCGGACGTCGATTTCGAAGCCCGGGAGTTGCAGGACCAGCTGCTCCCGCTCCTCCGGTCCGGGGAAAGGGAGGCGGCGGGCCCGCCGAAGCGATGGGCGTCGCGTCTCGTGTCGGAATGCCGCGCCGAGCTGAAGCGGCTCCTGCCGCTGAAGGCCGGCGAGCGAAAGTTCCTCGACGCCCTCCTGGACGACGGCGATCTCAAGCCCTCCCTGCTGACGAGGGATCCCTCTCTGGCGGAACGCCTGAAGTCCCATCCCGGCCTGACCTGGAAGGCCCTCAACGTCCGCAGGCACCGCGGGGAGGGGTAGCGCCGCACGCATCGTGGCCGCGGGGGCGGGGAGCTGCATCCCGGTCACGGCGCGACGACCCGGGCGCTGAGCCTCCCTACGGCGCCACGATGACCTTGACCTGGCTCGGGGCGATCTGCGTGCCCGCGGGCACGTTCGCGTTGCTGCCGTTCTGGCCGTACATGCACGTGAGGTAGACCTGGCCCTGGCCCTCGACCTTCACCTTGTTCGAGGCGAGCTTGGGCTTCGCGCCCCCCATGATCATGCCGGAGATCATGCCGCCCATCGCGCCCGGCTGGTCCCCGTTCGACATCAGGATCTCCGAGCCCTTGTGGAACGCCGGCTGGCAGTTGATCAGCACCTTGGTCGAACACGAACCCGGATTCGCCTGCGCGAGCATCGCGATGTTCGGATAGGGCACGGGCACGAACGGCGCCGGGGGCGCGGGCGTCTTGCAGACGTCCGGCATGCCCATGCACTGGCCGCCGCCGAAGGTCGATGCGGGAAACATATCTCCTCCTAGCCCAGCTGGATCTGCTCGCCGTCGATCTTCGTCTCGCGCTCCGAACGGATCAGCGTCCGCTCCGCCGTCTGGTGCAGCGCGCCGTCAACAACCGTGCGCGAACGCCCCGCGCGGAGCTGGACCAGGTCCTTCACCCACAGATACGCGCTCTCGAGCCGCTGCGTGAAACTGCGGCTTTCCAGCTCCACCTTGTCGGCACTGAGCTCGATCACGGGCGCCTCGAGGGTGACCGCCTGCCCGGACTGGAGCCGGATGCGGCCGTCCGGGGCGGACAGCGTCACGTCCCCGGGGAAGGGCAGCAGCGTGGGACCGCGTCCGTTCAGGACCCCGATCACGTAGGTCCGCTCCTCCTGCGCCGCGACCAACACGACGTCGCCGGGCGCCGGCTGGTACGGGAACGCCAGGGCCAGATCGGCCCACTGCTCCAGCGGCGATTCGGGACGCCGGACCAGCGCGCGTTTGCCGAGCGTGCGGCTCACCGTCGCGGGCCCCAGATAAAGCGCCGTGTCCTGCTGCATCATGTCCGTTCTCCGTCATTTCAAAGGAGTGAAGGTCTCGGCCTCGAGTTTCGCCAGGTCCGTCTTGCGCACCTTGCGCAGCTCCGCCCCCTCCCAGGTCGCCTCGCCCTCGCGCACCGCGTGCAGATTCGCCCCCGTCAGATCCGCCCCCGTGAAGTCGGCCCCGCCCACCTCCGCCCAGGCGAGATCGGAGTACGACAGATTCGTCTTCGCGAAGCGCGCGCCGGAGGCCTTCATCTTCTGGAGCACCGACTCGCGCAGATCGGCCCCGTCCAGATTCGCCCGCAGGAGCTTCGTCTCGAGAAAACAGCTGCGGCGCATCCGCGCCTTGCCCAGCCGCGCGTCCGTCAGATCCGCCTTCATGAAGCGGACGTAGTCGGCCCGCGCGTTCGAGAGATTCGCCCCGGCGAGGTTCGCCTCCGGGAAGTTCGTCTTCAGCAGGACGGCGCCCTCGAGATTCGCGCCGCGCAGATCCGCCTTCGCAAACATGCACTCGGAGAAGTCCGCCCCGCGCAGATCCGCCTTGGGCAGCGACGCCCCCGTGAACAGACAGCGCAGGAACGAGGCCCCCGCGAGCTGCGTCTTCGTGAGATCGATGCCCGCGAAGCTGGAGTCCTCGGCGAACACGCCCCTGAAGGCGGCGTCCTTCAGGAGCGCCCCCGACAGCGTGACCGCCTTGAGCTTCGTCCCGCGGAAATCGATGCCCTCGAGGTCGGCCTCCATCAGCACCGCCTGGAAGAGATTCGCGTCCGCGAGCTTCGCCCCCTTCATCCGGGCCTTCGTGAACTCCGCGAAGGACAGGTCGGCGCCGCTGAAGTCCGCCCCCTCGAGATCCGCCTCCGCGAATTCGGCCTTCTTCAGATCCCGCCCCGCGAACAGGGCGCCGCGCAGGGAGGTTCGTGAGAGGATGCAGCCGCGCAACACGGCCCCGTCGAGATGGATCCCCTTGATCGACGCGGCATCCAGATTCGCGCCTTCGAGGTCGGCGCCGCTGAAGTCGGCCCCCTCGAGTTTCGCCCCGCTGAAGACCGCCGCCTTCGCCGAGGCCTTCGACAAGCGCGCGTTCGACAGGTCGGCGCCCGTGAAGTTCGCCGCGTCCAGGCGCGCCCCCGAGAGGGACACGCCCGCGAGCGAGGCGCCCTTGAATTTCGCCCCCGTGAGATTCGCCCCCTCGAGCGAGCCCCCCTTCAGGTTCACCCGCGAGCCGTCGAGGCCCGACAGATCGCAGCCCGACAGGTCGGCCTCCTCGAGATCCGCATCCGCGAACAGCGAGCGCGTCCCGCCCAGCCCCTGGCGCGGCAGCCGGGCGCCCTTCAGGTCGGCGCCCATGAAGATCGTCGAAGCGAACGATGCCCCCTCGAAGTCCGCCTTCCGGAGCCGGGCGAAGGCCAGCGCCGCCTTCTCCAGCTTCGCCTTCCGGAACACCGCCCCCTCGAGGCCCGCCTGCACGAGCTTCGCCGAGACGAGCTGCGCGCCCGTGAAATCCGCGGCGTCGAGCTGCGCGGCGGAGAGATCCGCCCCGCTCAGGTCCGCCCGGAGAAACCGCGCGCGACGCAGGTCCGAACCCCCCAGCGCCGCCCCCGCCAGATCGGCGTCGCTGAAATCCGTCCCGTGCATCGTCAGCTGGGTGAGGACCGCGTCCCGCAGCTTGGCGCCCGCGAACCGCGTCCCGCTCAGATCGACGGCCAGAAGGATCGCGCCGCTGAGGTCGGCGCCCGACAGATCCCGTCCCGCGAACGAGCCGTTGCCGATCCGCGCGCCGCGGAGATCGGCGCCCTTGAGATCGAGCGCGGACAGGAGGGCGCCGTCGACGGGAACCCCCGTCCTCGCCCGGGCCAGGATCTCGTCGGCTGTTTCCATGGCTTACGCGAGCTTGGTCGCCTTCACGTTGGCCCCCTGGAGCCGCGTGCCCTGGAGCACCGCCTCCCAGAACTCGGACCCGTACAGATTCGCGCCGGAGAAATCCGCGCCCGAGAGGTCGGCCTTCTCGAAGCTGGCCTCGAAGGCGTTGATGCGGAGGGCCTGGGCCAGCTGCAGCGAGGCTTTCGGGAACATCGCCCCCTGCAGCTCCGCGGCGGAGAGCTTCACCTGCTTCATCGAGGCGCCTCCGAACATGGCCTTCGCCAGTTTCGCCCCGCTCAGGTCCGCGCCGTCGAGCGTCGCCTTCTCCCAGATGGATCCGGGCGCGACGACCTTCACGAGCAGAGCCTTGCGGAGATCCGCCCCCGTGCCCGCGGCCCCCGAGAGGTCCGCCTCCTTCAAATCCGCCCCTTCCAGCACCGCGCCCGTCAGCACGGCCTTGGGCAGGACGGCCCCCGCCATCTTCGCGCCCTTGAGCCGGGCCCTCGCGAAATCGACCC
Source organism: uncultured Planctomycetales bacterium (assembly GCA_964619955.1). Taxonomy (GTDB): domain Bacteria; phylum Planctomycetota; class MHYJ01; order MHYJ01; family JACPRB01; genus JACQFK01. The sequence goes on along the minus strand of CAZUJF010000002.1, from coordinate 73,826 downwards.
CGGGCAGCTGCGCCTTCTCGAACGAGGCGCCCTCCAGCAGCGCCCCAGGGAAGAGCGCGCCGGCCCCCTTGGCCGCCGCAAAGACGGCGTTCGCCGCGCTGCAGCCGCCGAAGTCGGCGTTCGAAAGGTCCGCGCCCGTCAGATCGGCCCCCGTGAGCACGGCGCCGCTGAAATCGGCCCCCTTGAGCTGGGCCCCGTTCAGAAAGGCCCCCGTCAGATCCGCGCCCCCCAGCTGCGCCCCGGCGAGCTGCGTCACGCGCAGATACGCCTTCGTCAGTTTCGCGTCCTTGAACACGGCCCCCGAGAGATCCATGCCGGAAAGATCGAAGCCGCTCAGGTCCGCCCCCGTGAAGTCCCGGGTCTTGAGTCCGCCGGGGGCCGCCGCCTGCTGTTTCAGCAGCGCCCCCGTCAACGGGGGCTTGGGGGCTTTCGGCGCGTTCATCGCCACCGCTTTGAGCAGGGCCGCCTCGGCCTTCCCCCCGGGTGCGAGGAGGGCGATCTGCTCGTCGAGGAAGGCGGGGATCTTCACCCCCATCGCCGTGAGCGCGGCGCGCGATTGCGCCAGGGCTTCCCGGAGTTCCGGAACGCCGGACGGCTTCGCCAGCGCCGCATCGAGATCGAAGCCCGCCTGCTTCGCCTGCGCCCGGACCTGATCCAGATTCGCCGCCTCCAGCTTCTTCGCCTGCTCCTTCGCCCCGGCCAGCTCGATCTGCATCGCGCTCGGCTGCCTGGGCGGCGGGGGCGGGGCCGGCGGCGCCGCCACCACCGGCTTGGGAAGCAGGTCCTTGTACTTCTCAGCGGGTGCGACGGGATCCTTGAGCCCCTCGCTCACGCACAGCGCGTGCTCCAGCTCCTCGAGCTCCATCGAGCCCGCGGGCGCCACCCCCCTCCACACCAGGGACAGCTGCTCCTTTTCGAGATCCACGTGCAGCGTATCCAGGTTCATCGGCACTTCCCGGAAGCGCCTGCCGTCCTTCAGCTTCTCCGAGAGGAACGCGCGGATCCGCAGGCCCGGCAGCGACGCCTTGTACACGGGAAGCTTCGCGTGCAGGTTCTCGAAGGAGAGCTCCTCGTCGCCCCGCAGATATCCCGGCAGCTGCTGATCCGCGGGGGCGGCGTTGAAGTAGCTCCAGTCGAAATCGTCGGGGAACCAGGGCCAGCGCTCCTTGAGCCAGGAGCCGCGGTACGACCCCATCTTCGACGAGCGCTGGGGCCAGAAACGGTTGAGCGGACCGAAGCCGGCGGGCTCCGGACGGTCTCCCGGACCCGTGACGCGCCCCTCGAGCGCCTCCACCACCGGCAGGATGCCGTTCTCGTAGCCCCGGCCGGCGGGGTTTTTCGCGTAGCCCGCGCCGCCGAAGGCGTTGGCGTACGACACGGGCATCGTGAGGAAGTTCTCCGGGTCGGACGCGGAGGAGCTGAGGAAGCCCTTCTTCCAGGCGCGGGGGCCGATGATCGCGAGGGCCTTCGTGTAGCGCCCCACGCCGAACGCGACGCGGACGACGCTCGTCGGCTTCCCGCCCGGCGCATGGCAGACCGCGGACAGCAGCAGGTCCGCGCGCGGCTTGAAGAGCGCCAGATCGGCGTCGTGAAGGCATTCGCTCTGCAGGTCGTCGTCGCGGTGCACGTCCCCCATCAGGGGCAGGGGGGTGGGGAGCGGCTCCGCCGGGGCGCCGGGCTTCAGCGCGAACGACGCCTTCGCCACCAGCGAGGCGGTCCACCCCTGCGAGCGCACTTTTCCGGGAAGCACCGCGAAGGGCCAGGGCGTGGCGTTGACGATCTCCATCGGACGCTATTTGTGAAGCGCCTGGCCGTTCACGTCGAGCGCGGAGCCCTGGATCTTCACGACGCCGCCGGATTTCGCCTCGAGCATGCCCGAGGCGTCGAACTTGATCTGCGGGCCCTTGATCTCGATCCCCGAGGGGCCGATCTTGATCTCGCTGGGGCCGCACTTGATCGTGATGGACGTCCCGCCCTCCAGCGTCATCGCGGTGGTGGCGTCGATCGTGATCGTGCCGCCCTTGATTTCATTGGGGCCGGTGACCTCCTCGAGCTTCTGGGCGGCCGTCTTGAGGTTCGTCACGTCGCAGATCGTGACCTTGGGGCCCTTGTTGGCCTCCATGACCGCCGCCATCGTGGAGGACATCTTGGCGCCGACGAAGAGCTCCGTCGTGACCGCAAGGCTCTGGGAATTCTTGTTTCCCATGAAGAGCTCTTCCGTGATGGCCATCGACTTCGAGATCGATTTGCCCACGAAGGTCGAATCCGTGTCGCCGACGACCTTGCTCGTGGAGTTGCCCACGACGGTGCTCTTCGAATTCCCGGTGACGTCGCTTTCCGAATTGCCCGTGACCTTGGAGGTGCTGTTGCCGATGGTTTCGGAGTCCGTGTTGCCCTTCGTCCAGGTCTTGGTGTTGCCGTGCGTCTCCGACGAGCTGTCGCCCTTGGTGATCGTGTGCGAGTTGCCGGCCGTCTGGATGCTGACGTCGCGGCCGGTGCTGTGCACGTAGTCCCGCGCGCTCTGGAACGTGATGTCGGCCTCGGTGCCCATGCTGACGCCGTCCTCGGAGCCCGGCGCGGCCGCGCCCGAGCAGCCCGCGGCGCCGGTGCTGCCGCCGCCGCCGTCGGTCTTCGCGCCGATCTGGAGGAACGTGGTCTGCGTGGGGGTGGAGAGGTGGATGCGCTGGCTGCCGTCGGTGTCCTCGACCACCATCCGGCTGCCGCCGCCGGTGGCGATGGCGCACTGGGTCTGGTTCCCGGAGGCGACGGGCCCGCCGGTCTCGGCGTTGGGGATGGCCGACGCGATGATGGGGCGGTCCACGTCGCCGTCCACGAAGCCGAGCAGGACCTCGGTGCCCTTGTGGAGGGGGAAGTGCATGCCCATGTTCGCCCCCGCATAGGGCTGCGCCATGCGCAGGTAGCGGGAGGCCTTGCCGTCCTTCTTGTCGGAGAGGTCGAAGGGCAGCTTGATCTTGTAGCGTCCCTGGTCGTCGATCTCCGCGTACTCGCCGCTGCCGCCCGCATCGACCCTGGCGTTCATGAATCCGTAGATCGAGGGCCACGGGGTCGTGCGCTCGGGGCGGAAGACGTCGGCCGAGGGGAAGCAGGCGAACTCGTTCTCGTAGGTCGCCTGGCCGCCGCCGCCCAGCGACGCCGTGGTGCCCTGCACGAGTTTGTGCGAGACCCGGGTGATGCAGTAGGCGGCGTTGAAGTCGGCGCGGAAATGCTCGGAGAGCGTGAAGACGGTGCCCGGACGGAAGGAGCGGTGGTCGCCCGTGCCCTCGAAGACCTTGTCGCGGCACTGGAAGGCCTCCGCGCGGACCTTGGCGATGGCGCCTCCCTCCGCGGGCGTCTTGAAATGCTCCCCGTACATGAAGACCTTGCCGTCGCCGGCCGGGTTCTCGACGGCGGCCTCGGCCTTCACGTCGACGGAGGGGGTGCGGTAGTTGTAGTCCTTCAGGATCACCTTCTGCGGCGTCTTCGTCCAGCGGCAGCGGAAGGCGAAGACGGACTGCTCCTGGAGGGTCTCCTCGTTCATCGCCCCCGAGGCCTTGCTGCGCCCCTCCGGCACGGGCCGGTAGGGGATCTTCGGGTCGCCCGGCAGCTTCGCGTAGCCCGCCGTGGCGTCGCCGAACACGAGCTTCTCGCCGTTCTCCGTCTGCTCGAAGTAGTAATAGACGCCCTCGTGCTCGCACCAGCGGTGGAGGAAGTCCAGGTCCGATTCGTTGTACTGGACGACGAACTCGCGTTTCACGTAGTCGGCGTTGAGCTTGAGGTCGAAATCCTGGGTCGAGAGCCCCGCGCCTTCCGCCTTCGTGAGGACCTCCTTGATCAGGTCCCCGATCTTCATGTCCTGGAAGACGCGGCTCTGCGTGGTGAGCGAGAGTTTCCAGAGGCGCGGCTGCAGCTGGACGCGGTAATGGACGAATTCGCGGGCCTGTTCCAGCACCTCGATGGAGGACACGATCCCGTGGATCTTGTAGAGGCGGGTGCCCTGCTTTCCCCCGCTCAGGGGGATGGTCTGCCGCACGGCGAGATGGGCCTTGTTCTTCAGGACCTTCTCGAGATCGACGTCCGCCTTCTTCGAGACCAGCTCGATCTGGAACTCGTAGGGCCGGTTGAGCTCCTCGACCCCCTTCATGCCCGAGACCATGAACGTCTCGTCGGGGACCGCGTCGCTGTGGAAATGGAAGGTCCGGGTCACCTCAGCCATGGTTCAACCTCCGTGTTGCGAGCATCCTACCCCGCAGGGGGACGCTGTCAAACGAATGGTCCCGCCCTCCGCGGAACACTTGAATACGACGGTCATCGGCGGGCCGGCGTGACCGGATAAACGCGACGAGGCTTGCCGGGGCACGGCCCATGAAGTACGCTCTCCGGGTCCCGGCCCGTGGTGAGTCACCTATGATTCCGCAGCCGCCCGCCGCTGCGGGCAAGTTGCGGAATCAAGTCCATCGAACCACGCGCCGCCGGGACGAATGAAAGGGTGCCGATCATGCCCGGACTCAGCATGGGCGAATTCAAGGCCATGGCCGAGCTGGCCAGGGCGCGGCGGGAGCTGCTGCAGGAGACCTTCGGCGGCTGCTCCCTGAGCATCAGCACTCTGGATCACGTCAAGCAGTCGGGCAACCTCATCGACGCGGTCAAGGACGTCGAGAAATCGCTCGGCAAGATCGGCGGCCCCCTCGCCAAGGCCCAGGCGGAAAGCCTGCTGAAGGACCTCTTCAACGGCGACTGGACCCAGTACGCGCCGCTCCTCGGGCCCGCCTTCAGCCAGATCCTGAAGGAAGTGCAGTGTTTCATCAGCGCCGTCCCCTGCCTGGGCTCCATCGAGAGCGGCGCCCAGGCGGTCCGCTATTTCGGCCAGGCCGCGCGCCGCGCCTGGCAGGAGCACCAGGTGAAGAACAAGTCCGCGGTGGTGCGGTCGGGCGATCCGCTCGCCGCCTGCGGGGCGATCCGCGAGATGCTCGACCGCGCGCGGAACGAGAACCTGGTGAAGGGCTCGATCAACGCCGCGCACGCCGCCACCACGGCGGGCATGTTCTTCGTGGACGGCGGGGCCATCTCGGGCCCGGTCGCCGGGGCAGCCAAGACGATCGCGAACCTCTGCCAGTCGCTCTACCTCTGGGCGCGCGACATCCACGAGATGCTCGACGGCAACGACGCCCTGAAGAACGCGGACAAGCTCAACGTCGACGTCTTCAAGGACTCGCCCATCCTCGGCGCCTACCTGCTCACGGAGTCGAACACCAGCGACCTGCTGTCCTTCATGATCGCGGACATCGGCCTGCCCGGCTGGATGACGAAGATCGAGCAGATCCGCCCGGACCTGGAGTACGTCCAGAATCACGCGGGCAAGCTCATCCGCGGCTCGAGGTTGAAGCTCAACGGCCTCTCGACGAACGTCTGGAAATTCCGGGGTCTGGGCCGCTTCGAGAAATTCAAGAACTCGGTGAACAGCAAGTGGGAGAAGTTCGGCCTGGCGAAGACCCTGCACGGGCTCGTCAAGTAGGGCTTTCCGCCGCGGCCCCTACTTCTTCGAGAAGGCGAACCCGAAATCGCCCTTGGCGTCCAGCGTCACCGAGATCCGGTCCGGCATCGTCCCCGTGGCCATCTGCTGGAGGATCTCGTTCGAGATCTTCGGCAGCAGCGTGCCCGAGATGATGTGGTCCACGTTGCGCGCGCCGGTCTCCACCTCGGTGCAGCGCTCGGCGATCGCGTCGACGACCTTCGGGTCCACGTCCATCGCCATCTTGTGGTTCTGCTTGAGCCGCTTCTCGAGCTGCCCGAGCTTGAGCCGGGTGATCTCCTTCAGCGCGTCCTGCCCGATGGGGTAGAAGGGGATGATCGTCATGCGCGCCAGCAGCGCGGGCTTGAAGTGCTTCGAGAGCGCCGGACGGATCAGCGCGATGAGATCCTCCATCGGCGGCCGCGAGCCGTCCGCGACGCTCTGCATGATGAGGTCCGTCGCCAGGTTGCTCGTGAGGAAGAGGACGGTGTCCTTGAAGTCGACCTCGCGGCCCTCGCCGTCCGACAGCATGCCCTTGTCGAAGACCTGGTAGAAGAGGTTGAGGACCTCCGGGTCGGCCTTCTCGCATTCGTCCAGGAGCACGACGGAATACGGCTTCTGCCGCACCGCCTCGGTGAGCACGCCGCCCTCGCCGTAACCGACGTAGCCCGGGGGCGAGCCGATGAGCCGGGAAACCGTGTGCTTCTCCTGGAACTCCGACATGTTGATGACCGTGAGGAAGCGCTCGCCGCCGAAGAGCAGGTCCGCCACGCCGAGGGCCGTCTCGGTCTTGCCGACGCCCGAGGGGCCGACGAAGAGGAAGACGCCCATGGGCGTGCGCGGGTTCTTGAGGCCCGCCTTCGCGGCGCGGATGCCCGTGCCGACCATCGAGGAGACGTGATCCTGCCCCTTGATGCGCTGCCGCAGGTTCTGCTCGAACGTGAGCAGCGCCTGGGCCTGGTCCTGCACCATCTTCCCGATGGGGATGCCCGTCCAGTCGGCGACCACGCGGGCCACCACCTCGGGCGTCACCTCGGCGAACATCATGGGATCGCGGCCCTGGATCTCCTTGAGCGCCAGGAGGGCCGATTCGAGCTCGGGCGCCAGCTTCGCGGCGTCCTTCTTCCCCTCGGGCCCGTCGATCTTCTTTCGGACGGCGAGGACCTTCTCGACCGCGGCCTTCTCCTTCTGCCAGCGCGCGGTCAGCTCGGCGATCCTCGCCTTCGCCGCCGTCACTTCCTTCGCCGCCTCGGCCAGGCGCTCGTCGAGGCCCTTGTTGCCGCCCTGGCGGTCCCGCGTCAGGGCCGCCTGCTCGCGCTCGAGCTCCTGCACCCGGCGGTCCAGATCCTGGATTTCGGGAGGCTTCGTCGTCAGCGCGATCTTCACGCGCGCCGCGCTCGTGTCCATGAGGTCCACGCCCTTGTCCGGATGCTGGCGGCCCGCGATGTAGCGGCTGCCCAGCTGGGCGGCCGCGGTGAGCGCCTCGTCGCGGATCACGACCCCGTGGGCCTTTTCGTAGCGGTCGCGCAGACCGCGGAGCATGGTCACCGTCGTCGCCTCGTCCGGCTCGTCGAGCTTGACCAGCTGGAAGCGGCGTGCGAGGGCGGCGTCCTTCTCGAAGTACTTCTTGTACTCGCTCCAGGTGGTCGCGGCGATCGTCCGCAGCTCGCCGCGCGCGAGCGCGGGCTTGAGCAGGTTCGCGGCGTCGCCGCCGCCCGCGGCGCCCCCGGCGCCGATCAGCGTGTGCGCCTCGTCGATGAAGAGGATGACCGGCTTCGGGGAGGCCTTGACCTCCTCGATCACCCCCTTGAGGCGGTTCTCGAACTCGCCCTTCACGCTCGCGCCGGCCTGCAGCAGGCCGATGTCGAGGCCGAGCACCTCGACGTTCTTGAGCGCGTCCGGCACGTCCCCCTCGACCACCTTCAGGGCCAGGCCTTCCACGACGGCGGTCTTGCCGACCCCCGGCTCGCCGACGCAGATGGGATTGTTCTTCCGGCGCCGCGCCAGGATGTCGATCATCTGGCGGATCTCGCGGTCGCGCCCGAAGACCGGGTCGATCTTCCCGTCGCGCGCCTGCTGCGTGAAGTTGTTCGCGAACTTGGCGAGCGCGCCCTCTCCCGTGGGCGCCGCGGACGCAGCCCCGGCGCCGCTCGTGGCCTCCCCCGCGCCCATGCGGCGCGACTGCTCCGAGGAGTTCGCGATGATCGTCGAGTACTTCGCCTTGAGGTCGAGGCGGTTGATCCCCTCCAGGAGCGTCACGACCTCGTCCGCCCCCAGGCGGCTCGCGTTGGCGAGCAGCGCCTGGAGCATCACGCCCGAGCGGATCTCCGCGAGGCCGAAATCGAGCGAGGCGCAGAGCCAGCCCTGCTGGATCCATTCCACGAGCAGGGGCGAGAACACGGGGCGCCCCGCGTTGCCCGTCTTGAGCGTGTCCAGGACCTGCGAGAGGCCCTTCTGGACCCTGCCCGCGTCCACGCCGAAGTGCTTGTAGATCTGCTGGACGTCCGCCGTGACGTCCTCGGAGAACGCGAGCAGCAGGTGTTCCGGCGTGACCTCGTAATGGGTCCGCGAGATGCAGAGGCCCGCGGCGGCCTCCAGCGACCGCGTGCAGAAGCGGTCAAGCCGTGCGACCAGCGCCTTGAGGTTCACGTCGGCCATGCTGCCATCCTTTCACCAAGATCTTGAAACGCGCGTCCATGCCGTCCCGCCGCCCCAGCCAGGAGCACCAGCCCAGGCGGGCCGTCGGTCCGCACAACTGGAGCGCCGGGACCTCCGCGTCCCGCAGGATCAGCTCGATCTCGTAGTCGAGGCCGTCCCCGTTGACCAGGTCCACCAGCTCCCGAAGCTCCGGCATTCTATCGCCGGAGGGGAGGAATGCCATGAAGTCCTCGCGGCCCAGCGGGCCCAGTTCCACGCGGAACGTCGCGGCGAGGTCGTAGACGCGGTCGCCGAGGCTCGTGTCGAGCCCGAGCGTGGTGCCGGAGACCCCGAGCCGGCAGCGCTGGTCCTCCGGGATCTCCACCCAGCGTCCGGCGAAGGGCTCCACCCGGACGGGCACGCCCTCGAAATATCCGGCGAGCAGGCCGCGCAGGCTGGCGGCCGAGCGGGGCACCTGCGTCAGGAGCCCGGCGAAGCCGAGCAGGCGGACGGCGGGCACGTGGTGGTCCGCCGGCAGCGCCGCCCCGCCGAGCAGCGCCAGCAGGCGGCGCGACTCGGGGTCGGAGCCGTCGTTCCGGAACCCCACCGAGTAGCGGTATTTCTCCCAGGCCCGGTAGAACAGCGAGATCGCCCGGTGGTGGAAGATGTCGAGGAACTCCCGCTGGAGGCATTCGTCGTCCTGCTCGGCGTGGATCAGCTCCTCGGTGAAATACGAGGGCAGCGGGGAGGACGGCCCGTAGAGGCCCATGAACGTCGTGGCGATCTCGTAGCGGGGCAGCTCCGACGGCGAGGGCGCCTCCCGGATGCCGGCGACGTCGGACGCGGGGAAGCCCAGCCCGAGCTCCGGGCGGAAGCGGAGGATCTCCCGGTCCACCGGGCCCTGCCGGCCCACGAGGGCCGCGTCAGGGCGCGAGACCTGAAGCAGGCGCACCGCCTGGAAGAAGCTGAAGCGGAAGCCCTCCCTGAGGAGCCTCGCGCTTACAGCAGGATCCGGTCCCCGGTCCTCGCCGGCCACGAGCAGACCTCCCCGTATTTGAGCCCCTTCATCGTGAGGCGGCTGAAGGCGTTGAGCGACACGTACTGCGAGAAGAATTCGTCGAGCACCGAGCCGAAGAGCCACGCCTCGCCCTCGCCGCCGAGCTGGTCCTCGTCCACCTCGATCTCCACCGAGACGCCGCGCACGGGGTGCCCGCGCACGAGGCGCGTGGTGGGCTCGGAGGACAGCTTGCGGATCCCCTCGAGCAGCAGCTTCTGCGCGTTCTCCGCCTGGCGGTCCACCCGCGCGCGGAAGTTGTAGAGCGAGAGCATCGTGCGGAAGGCCTCGATGTCCGTCAGCGTGAGGTAGTTCAGCGCGAGGTGGGACAGGAGCCGCAGCAGCGCGTCCCCCGTGAGCGGCGGCGCGACGGACACGGTCGGCCGGGTGAGGTTCTTGAAGCGCACGAAGGTCGGCGAGGCGCTGGTCGGGACGTTGACGTCGCCCACGCGGAGCTTCGAGGGCAGCTGCCGGTTCGTGCAGGTGAGGTCGAGGGAGAGCACCTCGATGTCGGGCGCCTCGGCGGAGCCCTCCGCGGGCATCGGCTCGATGAAGAGCTCGGTGCCGTCGGACGCCACCGCGGGCTCGAGACGGTGCCGGTAGTAGAGGGCCTCGGAGCCCTTGGGGCGGGCGAAGCGGTAGAAGGGCAGGTAGTCGCGGGAGCGCCCGGTGCCCCGCGCCACGCCGGACACCTTCTCGATCGAGTAGATCTCGAAGTGCGTGGTGTCGCCGCCCGAGGGGCGGACCTTGTACTCCGTCCGGGTGTGGTCGAGCCTCACCGGATCGGCGTCGTGGGGGAAGAGGTTGACCGCGGGGGCGCAGTGCAGCAGCACGTTCGCGGTGCCGACCGGGGGCATCTTCTCCGGCAGGCGGGACAGCTCGAAATGAAGCTCGAAGGAGGTCGCGGCGCCCAGGGCGGAAAGGCCCCCGAGGCCCGCCACGTCGACGAACATGAACTTGGCGGGGTACGCGAAGTATTCCTGCAGGTGCCGGAAGCCTGAAAAGGACGCCGCGGAATAGGGGAGGATGTACTCCCCGTCGGCGAAGCCCGCGGGTTTCACGGAGGCCCCCGGGAGCGGGACCGCCGGGCCGCCCGCGGCCTGCGCGGAGATCCTCTTCAGGTGGTGCGTCAGGCAGAGATACAGCGCCCGGGAGGCCGTCGCGTCCCCGGCGAGGTGGAGCCGGATCGGGCCCGGCCCGAGCTTCGCGGGCGGGACGCCCTCGGGAAGACGGAAGCGGACCGACAGGCGCGGAGGCTGCTCGGTGCGCAGGGCGACGGCCTCCACGGCCAGCGGCTGCAGCACCGCCTCCGCCGTGGTGCGGAAGCGGCAGGGGGTGCCGTCCACGGGCACCGACTGCAGCTCGGTCCCCCGGGGGATCGTCCGCGTCTCCTTCGCCGCCTGCGGAAGCGCCTCGAACTGCATGATGGTCAGCGAGGGCAGGGGGCGGAGGTAATGCGGCCAGAACATCTCCAGGAGCGCGTGCGTGAGCTCGGGGACCTCGTCGTCGAGTTTCTGCCGGATGCGGGCCGTGAGGAACGCGAACCCCTCGAGCAGGCGCTCCACGTCGGGGTCGCTGGCGGGCTCGCCGATGAAATGGGCGCCCTCGGGATTGGCCCGGGCGAACTCCTGCCCGAGCTCCCGCAGGTAGGCCAGCTCGTCCTGGTAGTACTTGTTGAACACGTCTTTCAGCCCTGAAGCAGGATCCGGCCGCTCGGGCCGACCAGGGTGTCGAAACTCAGCGTCGTGCCGTCGGGCCCGGTCAGCCGGCCGGTGATCTGGAAGCGCAGGCTGAGCACGTCGTCGGCCGCCTCCACGTGCGCGATGTCCACCGACGCGAGCCGCGGCTCGTATTTTTCGATACAGGCGCGCAGGTTCTTCATCACGAGGACCACCGCGTCCGGGGCCGCCTGCGCGACGTCGGAGGGGGCGGGCATGCCGAGATCCGGCTGGGCCATGGAGGCGCCCAGCCGCGAGTTGAGGATGCGCTGGAGGTTGCGGAGCACCGAGCGGGCCAGCTCCGCGCCGCTCCGGACGGCGCTCCGCCCCCCCGGACCGGCCGGCCGGGCGAGGCGTTCGAACAGGGAGCGGTCGGAGGACATGAGGGGGGATCCGGCCGCCGTCCCGGCCCCGCGACGGGGCCGGGACGGGCGGCTCGGGAAAAAACTAGATCTCAGCGCCCTTCTGCTGGATGTCGGCCCACTTGATGTCGTCCTTCTTGTTCTTCGCCTTGTGCTCGATCTCCATGACCTTGCCGGCGAAGGTGATGTTCTCGAGCATCTCGGAGCCGCTGAAGGAGATGGAGTCGCTGCAGATGCGGACCTCCTCCTTCAGGCGGATGTAGATGAAGTCCTCGCCCTTGTCGTCCTCGATGATGATCTCGACCTCCTTGATCAGCTTCTCCTTGAGGCAGCCGATCAGCAGGATGGGGGTCGAGCCGTTCACGTACTTCGTGACGGAGACGCCCGAGAAGCCGACGAGCCGCGTGGGCTGGGCTTCCTGGGCGAAGTCCCAGTTGCAGCTGCCGCCCAGCGTGACGGAGAGCAGGTCCGAGAACCCCTTGTCCGCGCGGGGCTTCTTCATCGACTCGCCCGCGAGCTTCCCGATCTTGATGTACGCCTTCAATCCACCGGCCATGTCATGACGCTCCTAATTAAGAGTTCCTCTTCCATCCGGCGCCCCCGCCGCGCGGGGACACATGGGAATGGGACGGCTATCCCGTCCGAACGTTACTTCTTATCGAGTTTGCCCACCAGCGAAAGCGTGAAAAAGGCCCCCATGTACTTGAAGTGGGGCCGCACCTTCATGTCGACCTTGTACCAGCCCGCCTCGCCCGGGACGTCCTCGACGGTGATCTGCGCCGACCGCAGGGGGCAGCGGCTCCGGACCGAGGGGCTCGGGTTGTCCATGTCCACGACGTACTGGGAGATCCACTTGTTCAGCTCGCGCTGGAGGTCGTCCTTCTCCTTCCAGCTGCCGATCTGCTCGCGCTGGAGCACCTTGATGTAGTGCGCCAGGCGGTTGATCACGAAGAGGTAGGGGAGCTGCGTGCTCAGGCGGTAGTTGAGCTCCGCATCCTTCGCCTCCTTGCTCGTGCCGAACTTCTTGGGCTTCTGGCAGGAGTTGGCGGAGAAGAAGCAGGCGTTGTCCGAGCCCTTGCGGAACGAGAGGGCCACGAAGCCCTCCTCGGCCAGCTCGAACTCGCGCCGTTCGGAGACGAGGATCTCCGTGGGGACCTTCGTCTCGATCTCGCCCATGGACTCGAACTGGTGGAGCGGCAGGTCCTCGACCGCGCCGCCCGACGTCGGGCCGATGATGTTCGCGCACATGCGGTACTTCGCGAAGCTGTCGGCCAGCTTCGTGGCGAACGCGAAGGAGCTCGATCCCCAGAGGTAGTCGTTGTGCGTGGCCTTCACGTCCTCCTCGTAATTGAAGGACTTGACGGGCACCGTGTTCGGCCCGTACGGGAGGCGCAGGAGGAAGCGCGGCACGCAGAGCGCGACGCTGCGGGAATCCTCCGACTCGCGGAAGGACTGCCACTTGGCGTACTGGGGCCCCTCGAAGATCGACTTGAGGTCCTTGAGGTTGGGCAGCTTGAGGTAGTTGTCGAGCCCGAAGAACTTGGGTCCCGCGTTCGCGATGAACGGCGCGTGCGACATCGTCGCCACGCTCGCGAGCTTCTGCAGCAGCGCGATGTCCTGGGGGCCGGGCCCGAAGTCGTAGTTGGCCACGATCGCCCCGTAGGGCTCGCCGCCGAACTGCCCGAACTCGCCGGTGTAGGCCGTCTTGTAGAGGCCGCTCTTGACCACCTCGGGGGAGTCCTCGAAGTCGGCCAGCAGGTCGTCCTTGGAGCAGTTCAGCAGGTTGACCTTGTTGCTCTCGCGGAAATCCGTGCGGTCCACGAGCAGCTTGATGCCGCGCCAGGCGGATTCCAGCTTCTGGAAGGCCTGCTGATGCATCACCTGGTCGAGCTGCTTCGAGATCTTCGCGTCGATCTCGGAGATCATGGAGTCGACCATCTTCTTGTCGGCCTTCTGGCCCGCGCCCGTGGGCGCGACCAGGGCCGCGATGAACGCCTGCACGCCTTTCTTGGCGACGTCGTACCCCTCGTCGCTGGGCTTGAGCTTGGTCTGGACCATGATGTCGTCGAGGATGGACCCCGCCGCGGCCTCGGCGGAGGACTGCTTGGCCTGTTCCTGGGCGTCCGCCATGTCAAAAATCTCCTTTATCGTTCAAGGTAAGGACCGGACTACTTCTTTTCCTCGAGACCCAGCTCCTTCATGAGCTTCTCGCGCGCCGCGGGGTCCGCCACCAGCGACTGGATCTTCTTCCGGAATTCCGGGAGGTTGCCGAGGGGGCCCTTCAGGGCCGTCAGCGTGTCGCGCAACTCGAGCAGCTTCTGCAGCTCGGGGATCTGCTTGGCGACCGCCTCCGGCTCCATGTCCTTGAGGGTCTCGAACTTCAGCTTCACCGGCATTTCCTCGCCCTCCTTGCCGGAGAGCGTGTTGGCGACGTTGAAGGTCGCGTTCAGCTTCATGCTGCGCATGACGTCGTTGAAGTTGTCCTTGTCGATGTTGACCGGCTTCCGGTCCTCCAGCGCGCGGTCGTCCGTGCGCCCCGTGAAGTCGCCCATCACCAGCATCTTGAAGGGCAGCTCCTTCTCCTCGGTGGCGTCCCCCGTGGCCGGCTTGTAGACGATGTTGACGCGCTCCCGCGGAGCGACGGATCCTTCCTTTGCCATTCTCAAATCCTCCTCTTACAGGCCTAAGATCATACCCGCCGGGGTCATTTTTTGGTCGCTTCGAACGCCAGCGCCGCGGAAAGGTCCAGCCGGCAGAGCCGGGCCAGGAATTCCGCGGCCTTCTCCGGGGTCGGGGACGCCTTGTGGCACTTCCAGAGCTCCCGCGCGATCTCCGCCGCCAGCGAAGGCTCCCACTCCTCCAGCGAGAAGCGGCGGGCCTCCTCGTCGAGCCCCTCCAGCTGGGGCTGCGCCAGGTCGGGGCGTCCCGCCTCCGCGCACAGCTTCGCCAGATACAGCCGCCCCCGGAAGCGGTCGCGGCGCTCCGCCCCGGCCCGCGACTCCTTCTGCAGCAGCGCCGCCGCCTCGGGGAAGCTCTTCCGCGCCACCAGCTTCCGGGCCTCGGCCACCGCGGCCTCCAGCCCGCCCGCGGCCCCGCCGCCCTTCGCGGGCAGCGCGCCCAGCTCGTGCTGGATCCAGAGCCGCGCCGCTTCGGACGCCATCGGCGTCCCGTCCGCGAATTTCTGCTCCAGCAGCGCGGGCAGCGAGCGCGCGAGCCGCGCCACTTCGTCCCCCAGCGCCCGCCGGGCCGCCGCATAGGGCCGGCCCAGGCCCTCCATGGCGCGGAAGACGAGGAAGTTCAGGTCCAGCCAGAGACGGTCCGGGGGCAGCTTCGCCTCGCACTCCGCGATCACCGGGGCGTAGTCGCCCTTTTCGAGCTTCTCCTCCATCTGCTGGGCGAAGGAGGCGTCGCCCCCCGAGGCCTCGCTCACCCCGTCCTTCGACGGGGGCGCCTCGAAGAGATCCTCCCAGACCGCCGCCCGCAGCAGCCGGTAGGGCAGCGGGTCGGCGGGATTCGCCTCCCGCAGCAGCGTCGCGGCCTTGATCCGCCGCTCCTTCATCTCCGCGAGCGCCTCGCGCGCCGCGTCCGGGGAGTCCATCTCCTTCGGAGGGGGAGGGGCTTCCGGAGCCGCCGAACTCGAGGAGGAATCCGAAGACCCGCCCGACTCCGACGGCGCGGGCTCGCTCGAGGGCGGCGGGGCGTCCGCGGGCACGGAGGCGAGCTTGTACTCGACGGCGCTGAGCAGTTCGCCCAGGCTCGGCCCGCCCTCCTCGAACTTCTGCCCGCAGAGGGCGATGATCTCGTTCAGCGCGGCGACGGCCGCCTGGAGCGGCTCCTTGTCCGACTTCGACGCGTCGCCCTTCTCCTGGAGCACGGGCGGCAGCCGCTCCCCCATCCACTGCAGGGCCTGAGCGCGCGCCCGCAGACGGGCCTTCTCCGGAAAGAGGTTCTCCCAGAAACCGTTCAGGAAGTCCCGGCACAAGACGATGCCCGTGGACAGGCCGGCGTAGCCGTCCTCCTGGAGCAGGCCCATCGTCAGATAGGAGGAGACCAGAAGGTCCTTCGATTTCGCGAGCAGCGCGGTGGAGGCCTCCACCACCTTGTCCCAGTGGATCGAGGACTTTCCTTCGACGGACTCCAGCTTGGCGATCTCGGTCGAAAGTTTGTCGAACTCCGGCTCGTACCGGGCGGAGATGCCGGACGGATTCTCGCCCGCGATCGGAGCCGGGCCCAGGGCGGCCAGCGCGCTCAGGTCAGACACGATCCACCCTCCTTGATGCGGCGGCCCGCGGCCCGTCCGCCCGAAACCGCTGAGGATAAAAATCCCCGTGGGGCAAAGCAACCGATTTCACGGCGGCGGCTCACGCGGTCAATCCGCTGAGGAGGGCCGAGAGGCGCAGCGCCCCGTCGTCCAGCAGCGGGCCGTAGCGCCCCTTCGCCTGCTGCACCCGGGGATCCGCCGCGGCGGCGGCCTCCGCGAGCGGAAAGAGCAGGCTGCTCTTGCGCCCGGGCCACCAGAGCGGCAGGAAATAATTCGCCTTCAGGTCGTCGAAGAGGACCGTGAGCCCGGGCGCGGCGCCCGCCGCGTCCGGCCCCCAGAGCGTCAGCGTCGGCAGCCCCTTGCGCCGGCCCAGCTTCCGCAGCAGCTCCAGCCAGAACGAGACCTCGGGCGCCCCGCTCATCTTGGGAAAACGCAGGGCGTATTTGGGCACCGGGGAGGCCTTGAACGTCTCGACCAGGTTGTGGACGAGCAGGTATTTCCGCGGGTCGTCCGGCGCGCCGAACATGTCCTGCCAGACCTCCTGCGCAGGACGCCCGGCGACGAACGACACGATCGCCTTCTTCGCCTCGTCCAGCCCCTTCGGCAGCGACAGGGCGTCGATGCGCCCGAGGAAGCCCTTGAGGTCCCGGCCCTGCCATCCGGAGAGGGCCTCCTGCTCGGCGGCGTCGAAGAACGAGGAGAGCACCGCCGGCAGCAGCGTCGCCTCGGCGCCGAGCGAGGCGGGATCGATCACGGTGTGGACGATGAAGAAGAAGCGCCGGCCCGGCCGGTCCTTGGAGGCCGTCAGGACCCCCGCGACGACCTTTCCGGTCTGCGGGGGCTGGAAGAGGAAGCGCTGAAGCCGCGTCGCGTCGAAGGCGGCGTCCCAGCCGGACCCCAGCGGCGCGTGCGAGGCGACGATCCCGTTCTGGAGCCACTGGTCCAGGAGGTCGACCTCCGGGCCCGCCACGTTGTGGCGGATGAAATCGCCGTGGATGGGGACCTTCCCGTAACAGGCGGCGCGGAGCTGCATCAACGGCCCGCCTTTTCGGGCATCACGAATTTCCCGAAGAAGCCCGGGGCGAAGATGTTCGCCTTGTCCTCGGATTCCACGACCGCGTCGCCCACGAAGGTCTGGGTCTTGCCGAAGAGGTCGATCTTGTACTCCCAGGTGCAGGCGAAGACCTTGTCCCCCTGCAGTTGGGGCTTGCCCGAGGCGATCAGGCGCACCAGGCCCCAGTCGTCCTTGAACTCCTGGTCGTACCAGCGGTCCACCTCGCCCACCCGGATGGAGAGCTTGGCGCCCGCCTCGCCCTCCCACTCCAGCGGCCCGCGGCCGCTCGGCACGTCGTTGTGGTTGAACTCCTTGCGGCCCACCGAGAAGCGCAGGTGCGTGACGCCTTCGCGCTGCTTGAGCGTCACCATGAAGGAGGTCTTGACGCGGTCCTCCCCCGGCTTGAAGAGCGCCGTGCGGAACGACTCCGCGCGCCGGACGGCCGTCAGGAACTCGGGGGAGAAGGACACCAGCGGCTTGCCCTCGAGATTCAGCGCGTTGAGCGCCTTGAGGTCGGCCACCGTCGTCCAGAACAGCCCCGATTTGGGATTGAAGAGCGCGGCCACCGCCGGCAGCGGCGCGCCCGCGGCCGCCGCCTCGTCGAAGGGGTACTTGCCCTGGAGCTGGTCCTTCCACATCTGGTGGATGCTCCGGGCCCACAGATCGTCCGCCTCGCGCTGCGCCTCCGACGCCAGCGCCGCGCGCGTCGCGTCGATCAGCTGGTAGAGGATGCCGCGGAGCCGGTCCTGCAGGTTGGGCGGCGCCGAGCGCACCGCGGTGTCGAGGCCGCGCCCGGCCTTCTTGAAGGGGTCGAGCAGCTGGGCCTGGAGCTTGCCCTCCTTCACCGAGCCGGTCACGCGGCTGTTCGCCTGCGTGGTGGACACGAACTCGTCCACCGACTGCTGGAACTCGTAAAGCGCCTTGAGCGCCTCCTTCAACGGCTTGAGGTCGGCCACGGGCGGAAGTTCGACGTCGCCCGTCTTCAGGCGCTGGCTCTCCCAGACGCCGCGGAACAGCTCGATGAGCGGCGACTGGTCCGCGTCCGAGAGGATCCGCAGCTTCCGCGCGGCGTCCTCGAGGTGCTGGAAGGGGAGCACCTGCACCCCCTTGAGGTAGTCGTCCCACTCGCGGCCGTAGCGCTCCTGGTGCTTTTTCTGCAGTTCCGCCTCGAGCTGCGCGGCCGTCTTTTCGATCTTGAGCTCCGCGTACCGCGCCGCCAGGGACTCCGCCTTCGTGTGGATCGCGGACTTCACGTAGTCGCTCCAGCCGCCCTGGGTGAAGATCGACGAGAATTCGTGCGAGAACTTCAGGAATTCGCGGCCCGCCCCCTTCACGAAGGTGTCGCCGGTGACCTTGGGAAAGGTCGCCTTGCCGGAATCGACGAGATCGCGGTAGCTCTCCAGGACCCAGAGGGCCTGCGCCAGCCCCTCGTTGATGCGGTTCACGAGCACCCGGTCGACCGTGACCTTCCATTCCTCGGGCCGGTCGAGCTGCGTCAGCAGGAAGCGCAGCTGCGTGTCGGCGACCGCGAGCACCCGGCCCCCGATGCCGGCCGTCCAGCGGCCCTCCTGGAGCAGCGTGTGTTCGAGCAGTTCGCGGTGCTTCTCGGAGCGCAGCGTCCCGCCGAGCATCTGGTAGACCCGGTGCAGGTCGCTGAGCTTCTCGTAGTCCTCCCCGGTCTTGCCCTCCTTCCGGTAGAGGATCTCGAGCTCCTGGTGGATCTTCGCCGCGCAGGGCGCGATGAGCAGCTTCCGGAGCGAATCGAAGTAGACGGCCCGGATCGCGGGATTCACGTCGTCGCCGCGATAAAGGCCCCAGCGGCGCGAGAGCGGGGGCGAGCCGCGGTCGAAGCCGTCGAGCAGCTCCGCCTGGCGGCGGAGCCCGTCGAGCGCCTGCAGCGCGGGCTCGGGATTCTGGGCGGCCCCCGCCGAGGTTTCGCGGACCTTCACGGCCGCCGCGCCGGCCTCCTTGACGAGGCCCCGGTTCCCGAAGAACGAGACGAAGAGCGCCAGGGTGAGGAAGACCCCGCCGACGGCGGACAGCCCGAGCGTGCCGTAGTGGATGAGCTTCTGGCGCCGCTGCACCTTCGCGGAGGTCCGGGCCAGCGTCTGGTCGGGGAAGATGATCTTGGTGAAGAGGTGGTTGAGGAAGTAGCTCTTCTTGTCCGCGGCCGCCGTCGAGGCGGGCGCCGCCTCCTCCTTGAGCCCGAAGGCGGCGCTCATGGAGCGGATGACCTGGTCGATCGGCGCGCCTTCCTGGGTGCCGCTGGTGAAGTAGAAGCCCCGGAACACCGAGGTCTCCTGGAAGGGGTTCGGCCGGAAGAGCAGCTCCACGAAATCCCCCAGCCGCTTCAACGCGGCCTGGAACTGCAGGGGGAACAGATAGAGGTTCTGCTTCTTCGTCGCGGGCCGCTCGTTGACGAGCGCCCCGAGCCGCTGGGCCGACAGCGCCTTCAGCAGGCGGCCGGTCTCCTCGTCGAAGATCTCGCGGTAGGGTTTGGCGGGCGTGGACGTGTAGGGCATCGTGCAGCCCCAGACCTGCGCGCGCTCCGCCTTCGAATACTCCTCGAAGAACTCCACGAAGCCCTGGAGCAGGTCGCATTTGGTGAAGAGCAGGTACACGGGGAAGACGATCTCGAGATGGTTGGTGAGCTCGTCGATGCGGCCCCGGATGTTCTTGGCGTGCGCCTCCAGCTCCTCGTCGCTGGCGGCCAGCAGGTCCGTCACGGAGACGGCCACCATCGCGCCGTTGACCGGCTTCCGCTTCCGCGCCTTCTTCAGGAGGTCCAGGAAGCCGATCCACTCCTCCTTGTCGTCGAGTTCCGTCGTGTAGCGGCCGGCGGTGTCGAGCAGGATGCCCTCGTCGGTGAACCACCAGTCGCAGTTGCGCGTGCCGCCGACGCCGCGCACGCCCTTGCGCCCCTCGCTCACGTAGGGGAAGTTCAGGCCGGACTCCTGCAGCGCCGTGGATTTGCCCGAGCCGGGCGGGCCGATGATCATGTACCAGGGCAGCTTGTAGAGCGCGCCCTTGCCGAGCCGCGACGTCTTCAGCGCCTGGATCGCCTCGTTGAGCTGGTTCTGCACGGCCTGGACGACCGCGCGCTCGTCGGGCCTCGCGCTCTGCACCTGCTCCTGCGCCTGCGAGCGCAGCTTCTGCTCGATCAGCATCGCGCTGCGGACCGTGAGCACCTTCTGGACGAGCACGAGCGCCATCGCGACCCCGAGCACGCCCAGGACCGCGAGGATCCGGGTCTTGCGCTCGACGTTGAGCGCGTCGCCGCCGAACCAGATCATCAGCAGCACGATCGCCAGCAGGAGCAGGCCCGTCCCGCCGCTCTTGAACACCGCCCCGAGCAACCCCTTCATCAGACCGGCTCCCTTATTTGAGCTGTTGCAAAACGCCGTCGACCGTCCAGCCCAGCAGGCTGGAGAGGAGGACGAAGAGCACCACCACGCCGAACGTGCAGGCGACCGCCACGAACCACGCGGGCAGGCCTCGGGTCAGGCCCGCGACCGTGTCCGACGCCTGCCAGGCGGGGGAGAGCCCCCCGGCCCCGGCGGGCTGCGGCGGACGCACCTCCCGCAGCAGCGTGTCCATCAGGACCTTCTTCTTCTCCATGCCCTGGAGATCCACGTACTTCCCGCGGAACCCCAGCGTCAGGCACAGGTAATAGACCTCGAGCACCGCGTTCTTCTTCGCCCCGCGCAGCGCGTCGATGCGGTTGTAGAACTCCTCGCCCGCCGCGAAGTCGTTGAAATAGGCCAGCTGCAGGGGCCGGTCGCCCCAGGATTCCTTCGCCGGCCAGGACGAGCTCAGCACGATCTCGTCCACGAAGGCGGCGATCGCGTACTTCGCCTGCAGCACGTCCTCCGCGGGGATGTCCGCCTGCCGCGCCTTCACCTCCAGCGCGCGGAACAGCTCGTCGATCTTCTGGCGCAGCACGTCCGCGTCGCCCGGATCCGGGGACTTCCGGAGCTGCAGCGTGAACGCCAGCAGCTCCGAGCACAGGTCGGCCAGCGCGGGCGCCGCCGGGGTCGTCGTTTCCGCCATGTCTTATTCCTTCACCGCCATCAATTCGAGCTTGAGCCCCTTGAACTCCGGGGGGATGTAGAACGAGATCGAGCGGGACTTGCGCACCGCCTCCCAGTGCTCGCCGGTCTTCTCCACCTGGAAATACTGCCGGCCCGGCTGCACCGGGATCTCCGCGGGCGGCGTGGGCAGGTGCTTCAGGGGCAGGCCCCTCAGGGCCGCCGCGATGAGCTGGTCCACGCGGTCCGAGGCGCTCACCTTCGCCTTCATCGGCACCTCGCGGATGATCTTGTCCTCCGGCACCTCCGACATGACGGCGAGATAGAGCCCGCCGCCCTCGACGAGCCGGTCGTCCCGCAGACGCGCGGTGAACAGCGCGTCGCGGACCCGCTCGAGCGGGACGGGCGTGCAGCGCGTCGGGATGACCGTGATCATCAGGTCGCTGATGCGCTTCTCGATCCCCGTGAACGAGGCCCCGGGCGAATCGTGGTCGTAGGACGGCAGGTCCTTCGGATGGCCGTCCCCGGCGAACGTGAAGAGCTCGCCCGCCAGGCGCGCGAGCGCGAGGAAGGGCCCCTCGGGGTGCACGTCCGGGTTCTGGTGGTAGTGCATCAGCACCGGGATGAAGGCGTTCACCGTGTGGAGGAACCAGAAGTTGGCCGCCTCGGACATCGTGAATTCCACCAGCCCCGTGGCGCGCTGGCGCCGCTGCGCCGACAGCTCCGAGCTTTTCGCGGAGATGATCTCCAGCACCCGGCGCAGCGTCGCCGCCAGCGGCGCGGACGCCGAGAGGAAGAGGCAGGGGGGCACGAAGGTCTCGGACAGGACGTATTTCCCCGAGGCGCTGCGCCCCAGCTCGGCGATCTTGAGGGAGCTGTAATCGTCGCGCGGCTCGCCCTCGAAGAGGATGCGCAGGCTCTTCGCCGCCACCTCGATCTCGCGCTCGCCGCCGCCCGCGTCGTCCGCCACCGTGACCTGGCGGCGCCGGTAGCGCACGGGGCGGCCGCCGGCCGCCCCGTCGGGGCCCGAGGCCGCCTGGCCGGGCCGCACCAGCGGGGAGGCGAGGTAGACGCCGAGCACGGTCTTCTTGGCGTCGAAGCAGGCCTCGATGGCGCGCGCCGGGGGGAGCGCGTCGTAGTCGGGCGCGTCCACCGAGAGCCCGTCGGGGAGCAGCGCCTGCACCCGCGACAGCATCAGCTCGCCGTTCGCCAGCGCCTCCGGATTGATCTGGAGACGGCAGACGCCCCAGCCCAGGGGCCGGACCGCCGCGAAACGCCGCTGGAGCAGGTGCTCCAGATGACGCTCCGACTGCTGGAAGTGGTGGGGGGTGAGGAACATCCCCTCCGACCACAGGACTTTCTGCGCAAAATCCACGCGCGGCTCCTAAGGTTCGAGTTCGATGTGGCTGCCCGTGAAGCGGAGCACCCGCCCGTTCGCCTCCTTGCGGGGGAGGGCCAGCTTGCGCGGCCCCTTTCCGTCGTCCTTGGGGAAGAGCGCCAGCGTGCCGATGAAGCGCACCGACTCCGGCAGCTCGCCCAGCTCGTGCCGGACCTCCTTGTCCTCCGCGGATCCCGGGAAGACCGTGACCTGCTTCAGCGCGATGTAATCCTCGCCCAGGACCTCGCGCGCCTTGGTCCAGAGGTCCTCGACCGTGGCGTTCGTGAAGCGCGCCTCGTCCTTGAGCTGGTAGATGCGGATGTCGACCGGGGTCGACTCCTTGCGGTCGTTCTCGTTCAGCGGCTTGACGCCGCGGACGTACAGCCCCACCGGGCCGCCGCAGGCCGCCAGCAGCGGCAGCAGCAGCACCCAGACTCGCGTCGCCTTCATCACGGTTCCTCCTCCTTGCACTCCGGCCTACAGGGTGACGGGGCCGCCGCCCTTGGTCGAGGGCAGCTTTTCGACGATCCCCGGCTGGCCCTCCTCCGAATGCAGCGTCAGATAGCCCTTCCGCACGTTCGGATAGATCAGCTCGTTGAACAGCTTGCTGTTCTCGGAAAAAATCTCCACGAAGACGTCCGCGTAATGCTTCCACGCGCGCTTCTCCGCGCTGGCGAACATCCCGCCGCCGCCCTTCTCCTTCGCCTCCCGCTCGACCACCTTGGGATCGATCCGGGCCAGCACGGCGGACAGCGACTCCTGCACCCCGGCCAGCAGCCCCAGCTGGTGCATCGTCAGGTCCTTGAACGCGTCGTCCAGCGCCTTCCGCACGGTCTTCGGATCCTTGGTGTTCCGCCAGTCGAGCAGGTACTTCGCCAGCTCCTGCGGGCCGCCGCCGCCCTTCAGCGGATTCTTCTCCTTGGAGAAGATCATCGAGAGGTCCGCGCTGAACTGCACCTCGAATTCGCGCCGGCCCTTGAGGCTCTTGGAGAGCCATTCCATCGTGAGCTCCACCAGGCTCCCCAGCATGCCGGCGAAGGTCTCCACCTGCGCGGCGGTCTGCAGACCCCCGTCGCCCGCGAATTTCTGGGCGAGCTCCGCCATCGCCTTGGCCCCCGCCTGGTGGGAGGCCTCCCGCTGCTGGACCTCCTGGTCCCTGCGGCGGATCATCGTCGTTCCGCCGGGTTCGGCGGCGCCCTTCGAGAGGAAGCGGGAGCGCAGCTGGTTGACGATCGAGCGCGCCTGTTCCGGCCCGGCCGAGGAGGCCGCCGAGCGGATCGTCCGGCGCAGCGATTCCTTCCGCGCCTCGGGGTTCTCCGCGGCCAGCCGCGCATACAGCACCGGCAGCTCGTCCACGAGCTGGGAGAGGAGCCGCGCGGGATCCACGACCACCAGGGTCTGGTCCTCGAGCGGCGCCTGTTCGAACGAAACCCGCAGCTGGTACAGCCCCACCCCGATCCGGTCCCCGTTCTGCAGCGCCGCGGGGACGTTGGGCTCCAGCTTCCGGTCGTTCAGGAAGGTCCCGTTCGTGCTGCCCAGGTCCTGCAGGTTCCAGGCGTGGCCGACGCGCTCCACCCGCGCGTGCCGGCTCGAGACCCGCTTCTCCGGATCCGGCAGCACGATGTCGTTGCCCGCCGAACGGCCGACGGTCAGCAGCCCCTTGTCCCCCGGGTGCTCGGACAGGACGGCGTCCCCGCTCGCGGACATCGTGACCACCAGCTTGAAGGCGCTCACGGAGCACCCGCCTTGGGCGGGCCCGAAAGCTCGGCCAGCAGCTCGTCGCAGACCTCGCCGATCTCCCGGTCCCGCTCGGCGCGGGCGAAGAGCTCGATCCGCACCCGCGCCTCGAGCTGCGAAAGCTCGGCCCGCACGGCGTCCATCAGCCCCTCCGGATGGTCCGGGACGCTGTCGGCGTGCCCCGTCGCGAAGCTGAACCCCGGGATGGAGGTCGTGAGCTTGAATCCGAAAAGGAGCAGGTCCGACCACAGTCTCGGCGGCAGCGCCTTCGCGGCCTCGTTGCGGTCGTCCTCCGAGTGGAGCAGCGCCCCGGGCTGGAACACGTCCGGTTCCTGCCCGATCTGCGCCAGCAGCTCCGACGCCACGCGCGCGGCGGCGGGCGACCGCTTGCCTTCGCTCCAGACCGACACCCGGCGCAGCACGCGCTGCAGCGCCGCGTCGGCCTCGATGAGCGTCGTCTGGTCGTTCACGAGCAGCGACCGGAAGAGGAGCAGTCCGAGCGAATAGAGGTCGCAGGCCACCCCGAAGCGGGGGAAGCAGGCCACCCCCGCGTCGAAATCCGCCGGCTTCCGCGCGGGATCCGGCACGGCGCCCGCGGGCACGAGGGCGCTGAACTTCACGCCCTGGTCCTCGCGCCACTCCAGGGTCCCCCAGAGCGTCGTCCCTTCGAGCGCGCCGCCGGTGGGAACCACGCGGATCACGTCCCCGGGCTGCCAGGTCTCCAGGCGCGCGCGCTCCGAGGAGGCGACGCCTTCGACCTTGAGCTGGTCCCCCTCGGGCTGCAGGGACCGGATCGAGACGCGCAGCGACTCCTCGCGCCCGAACTCCGCGCCGCGCACGAACGGCGAGAGGAAGATCTTGTCCGCATCCGGCGCGGGGACCGGCAGCCCCGCGCGCAGCCCCTGGGGCTCGAAACGGTGCGGCCCCGAGGCGCCGATCAGCCGGACCTGGAAGCTCCAGCGGGCGGGAAGATTCGTCGCCCCCGGCAGCACGTCCACCATCACCTGCGAGGGCGACAGGTGCAGATGCGGCTCCCGGACCTTCTCGTGGTACTCGCGCACCCCGCGGCACAGCTGCGAGAAGAGCGCCAGCTTGAGATGCAGCACCTCGAGGGCGAAGCGCTCGATCGTGTCGTCCTGGTAGAGCCACTGGACGGGGCCGGTGTAATGCGCGTCCACGGCCTGCAGGGTCCGTTCGCGGCCCGCGCTGCCCGCCTGCCGCACCCGGTCCCGGAGCGCCGCCCAGGAGGCGCCGCCCAGGAGATCCCCGAACTCGTCGAGATGGAGCTCCATCACCTCGAACGCCAGGAGGTGGAAGTCGTAGTAGGAGACGGGGAAGAGCAGGCCCTCGGCGGGGACCGCCTTGCCCGCCGGCGCCTCGCCGGGCAGGGGAAAACACGTCTCGCGGTGGGGGCACCCGGCGCAGGGGAAGCTGCGGCTCAGCGCCGCGCGCTCCTCGTCCGTCCGCGAGGCGTTCACGAGCGCGCCCAGGTCCCGGTAGAGCTCGCCGCGGCGCCGCACGTTCGCGTCGCCCTTGGGCGCATCCTCGCCGGCGGGCGCGGTCGTGTAGAAGATCCGCAGGCCCAGGCCCGCCTCCTCGAAGGAAGCGCAGGCCTTGCAGTAGAGATACCGCGTCGCGCTCCGCGAATATTCGGGCAGGCCGTGCTCGTGCAGCAGCCCGTCGTCGCGGCAGTCCTCCAGCAGCGCCCCGCAGCGCGGGCAGGGGGGATGAAAGTAGGCCCGGGTCTTCTTGCAGAACGTCACCGGACGGCTCGAGAAACCCGCCGGTCCCAGGTCGATCAGCGGCACCAGCGAGCCGCCCGCGCATTTCGCCAGCGCCTCGCGCTCCCGGCGCCAGCGCTCCTCGATCATCGGATTCGTCAGCGGATCCTTGCCCGCCCCGCCGGCCAGCGGACGGTAATAGCTGCGCTGGAGCTTCACGGCCAGGGGCTTGAGGAGGGTGCCTTCGCCCGACACGAGGCGTCCGAGCACCACGCGCGCCAGCCGCCCGGAATCGCCCAGCGCCACGAAGGGGTCTTCGCAGGACTCCAGCGCGACCCCCTCCTGGAGATCCAGCTCGAATCTCAGGGGGTCGCCGGGACGCCCGAGAAGGGGCGTACGGGAAGCGTCATCGGGACGTAGGGGCAAACCCATAGAATGAGCGGACAATCTTAACCCGTCCCCCCGAGAAGTGTCAAACAGGCATCCGCGCCTTTGCGACACGCCGGTCCTTTTGCTTGACTCCCCCCTTCCCACACGCTGCACTGTGGTCGGTTCGACACGGAGTTGCGACATGGAAGCGACGGAGCCGTCCCTGCATCTCATCCTGCTCTCGGATCTCCGGCCCGGAAGGCCCCCCGCGACGGGCGCCCGCGAGCTCGACAAGGATTCCCTCGACGCTTTTCTCCGGGAGGCGGCGCCCGCGATCGATCTGGACCTCGCCGGCGGCCGGGCCCGCCTCGAATTCGCCGAGTTCAGGGACTTCCGCCCTGAACGCCTCGCCGCCCGGCTCCCGGCCCTGGCCGCCCTGCTGCAGATCAAACAGCAGGCCCTCGATCTCGCCGCCGGAAACGGTTCCGCGGAATCCCTCCGCGGCGCGCTCGCGTCGCTGAACGGTTATCCCGGCCTGGTCCGCGCCCTGGACGAGGCGCTGCACGGCGCCCCCGCCGCCCCGAAGCCCGCCCCGGCCGCGCCCGCCGCCCCCGTTCCCCGGGGGGGCGTCTTCGATCTCGTGGACGACGGGGCCCCGCAGGATCCCACGCCCGTCCTCGCCGAGAAGGCCGCGGAACGCCTGATCGCCGCCGTGCTCGGGACGGCTTCCTCCGGACCCCTGCCCGCCGCCCTCCGCGCCGCGGCGGCGAAAGCGGACGAAGCCGTCGCCCCGCTGCTGCTCGCGACGCTCCGTCATCCGCGCTTCCGCGCCCTCGAGGCCGCGTGGCTGGGATTGCGCTGGCTGGTGCGGACCCTGGATTTCCGAAAAGGCTGCCGGCTGCACGTCGTCGCGACGGATCGCGCCGACCTCGTCCGCTCGACGCGCGACCTGGCCCTGCCGCTCGCCGCGGACCTCCGCAGCCAGGGGAAGACGGTCTGTCTCGTCGTCGACGCGGACTTCGACGGCGGCGAAGCGGACCTCGCGACGCTGGCGGCCGCCTGCGCCGGACGCTCGACCCCGCTCATCGCGGGCGGAGCCGTCGAGGCCGCCATCCGCGAGGCCGCCTCCCGGCTCGGGGAC
The DNA here is from genome assembly GCA_964619955.1 of uncultured Planctomycetales bacterium. Classification (GTDB taxonomy): domain Bacteria; phylum Planctomycetota; class MHYJ01; order MHYJ01; family JACPRB01; genus JACQFK01. The sequence goes on along the minus strand of CAZUJF010000002.1, from coordinate 46,857 downwards.
GTTTCGCAGGCCGCCTGGAATTCGCTTCGCGAGGGTGAAGCCTCCCGCTGGCTCGCGCTCGCGAGCAACCGCTTCGTCCTCCGCAATCCCTACGGCGCCGAAGGCGATCCCGTCCGCGGCCTCGCCTTCGAGGAAGGGGCCGGAAATCCGTCCCTCGGCGGCGCTTCGCTGGCGGTCGCGGCGCTCGTCGCCGCCAGCTTCGTCCGCCACGGATGGGGCGTCGACTTCGCGGGCCGCGACGCCGCCGCCGCGCTCGAGCCGCTCCCGCTCGCCGGATCCCTGCCGCTGCAGGCGGAACTGAACGACGCCGCGGTCCAGACGCTTTCGGACGCGGGACTGCTGCCGCTCGCCTGCCGGCGGAACTCGGACCGCGTCTTCGCCGCGGGCTCCCTCTCGGCCCACCGCGGCCCCGGCGCGTCCTTCCGCCAGACCCTGTTCGCCGCCCAGGTGTCGGCGGGCCTCGAGCCGCTTCTGGCCTACCTCGATCCGTCCCGCAGCCCGGAGGAGATCGCCCGCACGGTCCAGGCCGCGCTCGACCTGCTGGGCCTGTCGGAGGGCGGCGCCCCGCTCTTCACGACCACGGCCGTCGCCGCTTCCGGCAATCCCCCGGCGCTGGAAGTCGCCGTGAGGCCCTCGGCGGGCGTCCTGCGGGGCCTCTCGGCGCTTTCGTTTCAAATCCCGCTTCCCCTGCGATAGGAGATCCTGATGAAACCCCTCGGCTGGCGCTTCGTCGTCCTCGCGGACCTCGGCCTCTTCTCGAAGGATCCGGTCCGCATCCCCGCCGAAGGCGGCCTCGACGCGATCCTCGGCGCCCTGCGACCCTCCGTGGAGGCGGGCGGCGGCCGCATCGAACTCTCCGGCGAAGCCTCGCTGGTCCAGGCTTCGGACGCCGTCCTGCACGACCCCGCGTTCCAGCGCGTCGAATCGGCGCTGCGCGGCCTCCGCCTGCTGCAGGAGCATGCGAAGGGGATCCGCATCGACGTGCTCAGCGCGACGGCGAAGGAGGCGGCGGCGCGCTTCCGCGAGGCGGTCTTCGAACCGGAGATGCGCGAGCTGCGCACGCCGCCCCTGGGGCTCGTGATCGCCGACTACGACTACTCGCATCTGGGGTCGGACCTGGCCGCGCTCACGGAACTCGGCGACATGGCGAAGGTCGCCCAGGCGCCGCTGCTCGCCGGCGCTTCAGCGGCGTTCTTCGGCCTCAAGCAGCTGAATCTGCTGTCGAAACTCGGGGACATTCCGCAGCGCCTGATGGACGGCGCGCACGCGGCCTGGCAGAAATTCCAGAAGTCCGAGACGGCGCGCTGGACCTCGCTCACGGTCAACCGCTGGCTGCAGCGGATGCCGTACACGGCGGACAAGGGGGGCTTCGCGGAGAAGACCGACCCTTCGAAACCCGAAACCTGGCTCTGGGGCAGAGGGGTGTGGATCGTGGCGGCCTCCGCCGCCCGGAGCATCGCCGCGATCGGCCATGCGATCGACCTGACCGGCCCGCGCTCGGGCGGCTTCCAGGGCCTGCCCACCCGGCCGCACTTCAAGGCCGCGAACCAGTCCGTCCCGCTCACGACCGAGGTCGAGGTGCCCGACACGCTGGTCCAGGAGCTGGCCCGCGGCGGATTCACGCCGCTCTGCGGGCGCATGAACGCGGACTCGCTCATGATCCCGCTGGCGGTGAACACCCACCGCAGCGCGCCCGGCAGGCTCACCGTCGCGGGGACCTTCGGGTATCAGATGATGGCGGGGCGCCTCGCGCAGCTGTGCGCGTTCCTGATGGACGAGATGCCGGCGGGGGAGGCGGGCGCCGGGTTCCTCAGAACGGAGCTGCTCGAATTCCTCGGACCCCTGGCGAAGAAGTCGCCGGAGACGGCGGTGCAGGTCCAGCCCGTCGAGGTGAAGGACGCCGAGGGCCGGGTGCTGAAGATGGCGCAGGTGAGCATCCTCCCGGAGGCCCGTCTCGAGGGCATGGAGTTCCGCTTCACCTACCAGCTGCCGCTCAAGGGATAGGGTCGCCGGGCTCGCCCAACAGCGTCAGCAGCGGCTGCCGCGCGGCTTCCGTCAGAAGTCCGACGAAGGCGCGGCGGGCCTCGGCGACCGCCCGGGGGCGGCCTTCGCCCAGCCAGAGCGCGAGGTCGTCGATCTTCCGCCGCAGGGAGGGCGTGATCCGGAGCGGGCTGCGTTTCGACGTGCGCATGTCACGGGTTGTATCGTCATGCCGCGCGTCCGGATTCAGCAAATCGCGAGCAAAAGGCGAAGAAGGGCGCGCTACACTCGGGACGTGGACGGCCTCCCCCCGCTCCGGCGCACGCTGGAAATCTATTGTTCCTACTTCGCCTGGCTCTCCCCGGGGGCGCGAGGGGCGCAGCCTTGAGCAGCCGGAAAAGCGAGGCCGCCTTCCTCACGGCCCTCCTGCTCGCGCTCGCGCTCGTGCAAAGCGTGCACCTGACCCGGCCGTTCCTCCGGCAGCACGAATCCGTGGGCGCGGAGCTGGGCAAACACGCCCGCAACCATCTCAAGTTCGGCCTCTCGAAGACCTTCGGGCTCAAACTCGACGTTTCGGGCCCCAGCCTCGATCCCTATCCGGATCACCGGCGCTACTACTATGCGAATCACCCGCCGCTCCCCGTGCTCGTCCTCGCCGGCTCCTTCGCGCTCTTCGGCGTCAGTGAAGCGAGCTTCAGGATCACGTTCATCCTGTTCTCCCTTTCGGCGGTGCTGCTGTTCCACGCCGTCGCCCGGCGCCTCGTGCCGGCCCCCTGCGACCGCGCGGCGACGCTGATCTTCGCCTTCCTGCCAAGCTTTGCGTACTACTCGATCGTGACGGGGCTGCAGGTGATGGGGCTCGTCGGGACGCTCTCCGCCGTCCTCTGTTATCTGCGCTGGCGGGACGGCGGACGGAGGCCCGATCTCGCAGGGCTGCTGCTCTCGATCCTCTTCGCCTGCTATTGCTCCTGGTCCGGCTACTACATCGCGCTGGCGCTGGCCGCCGCCCATGTCCGCAGCGGCCAGGGCCGGACGGGCACGGTGCTCGCCCTGATCCCCTGGAACGGGGCGGTCTTCGGGCTGTACCTCCTCCAGCTGTGGGCCGCGTCGCCGCCCGACCTCGACCCGATCCGCAAGCTTTTCACCGCGGCCGTCTCCCGCAGCGCCCTTCAGGACCGCTCGCTGCTGGGCTATCTGTCCGGGGAGTGCCGCGAACTGGCGCTGCTGATGACGGTGCCGGCGCTCGGGCTTGCCGCGGCCTGGCTCGCCACCCTCTTCCGGCGGGGCCTGACGCGCGACGACCGCGTGATCCTGGGGCTCGCCCTGCTCGGACTGGACGAGTTCGTCTTTCGCAGTCTGGCCGCCGGTCACGAATACTTCAGCTATCCGCTCGTCGTCTTCTTCGCGCTGGCCGCCGCGTCGGGCCTCGCGCGGATCGGATCCTGGCTCCAGGCGCGGCGTCCCGCCCCCGCCCTCCCGCTCGTGCCGGCCCTGCTGGGCCTCTGCCTGCTCCAGAGCGGCTGGATGCTGCACCGGAGACTGAGCACCGAGGGGGCCTACGAATTCTATCACCGGCTGGGCCTGGCGCTGCGGGACGCGGTGCCGCCCGACGCCCGAGTGCTCCTGTTGACGGATTCGATCCCCTTCTACACCCCCTTCTACGGCGATCGCTACTGCGAGTGGTACGACGCCCCCCGCCAGGAGCTGGTCCCGGAGAATTCCGGGGGCCGCCGGACGGGCGTGAGCGAAGCGGACGTGCTCGGGCTGCTTCGTGAAAACCCGGGCCGCTTCGATGTCGCCGTGACGGCGGAGAAGGGGACCCTCGTCCCCCGGGTGGCCTTCTTTCGGACGCTCACCGACGCCCAGCTCGAAGCCTTCGGCGTGGAGACGCGGCGGACAGCGCGGCGCGACCTGCTCGAGCAGCGCTGCGGTCCGCCCCGTGAGCTGGGCGGATTCCACTTCTGGAAGCTGCGCTGACGCCAAGGCGCCGCCCTCCGCAACTCCGCCACCGTCCGCCGGGGCGGAACCGCGGCCTCCCACCGGACCGGGGGCGACGCGGAGTTCCGGCGGGTGTCCGGCTTCCTCGCCGGCTTCGGATTCGCCGCGAGGCCCGGCGCATCGCCCGCACGACGCGGCTTCAAACAGCGGCCTGATCGAGCAGGTCCGCCGTTCGGGCCACCCGGAGCCTTCCCTCGCGGACCCGGCGCGCGACGGCGTCCAGCGCCTTCATCCCGAGCCGCAGATTCTCGGGCGTCTCGTCCGGAGAGGGGCCGATGTGCAGATAGACGATCATCGCGGCCCCGGAGGCGGCCAGCTCGTCGAGCACCGCTTCGGAGAGGATGAGGGGAAGGCGCGAGATCGTGTCGAAGCGCCAGCGGCCGTAGCGGAGGAACGTCCGGACCTCCCGGCCGTCGCGAAGTCTCCGCCGCTCCAGCAGCCGGTTGCCCGGATACGGCACGATCCCGGCGCTGCGGACCAGCTGCCCGCCCCATCCGTGGGCCAGCCGCGCCGTCCAGCGCGCGAGGAGCGGCCGGTCCGCGTGCCGGGCGTAATATTCGGCCGGCGCCGCATCGCGGCCCTGCCCCACCAGCGGGGTCAGCTCGCTGTTCCAGACGTAGCGGATGCCGTAGTCATGGGCCAGGTCGGCCAGATAACAGGCGGAGCCGGGCTGATCCCCGACGGCCCCGTCCTTGAGGAGATTCTGGACGTTCTCGGGACCCCCGTGGTTGGTCCAGACGCGGAGGCGCACTCCGTCGGCGGCGAGCGCGTCGAAGGCCCGGCGGGCGAGCTCGCGGGTGCAGGGCTGCGCCGCCGAGAAATCCCCGAGGCCGTGGAGGCTGTCGATCCAGCCGCGCCGCCAGGCCTCCAGCAATCCGTCGCGATCTCCGTCCAGGTAGGACGCCTGCGGCGGCGCCGCGGGATTCCTCGAATACGCGAACATCGACGAGGCGACGGGCAGCTGCAATCCGGGGCCGAACTCGGTCGTCTCGTCCGTGGCCCAGTAGCGGAGCACGCGATGGAGCCTCTCCAGGGTGCAGCCGTCGCAGTCGATCGACAGCGCGAGGGAAGCCGGAGCGCTTGGCGCCATCGGGCGACAGTATAGCGTCAGGCGAGATCGAGGAAGACGATGTGCGAGGGGTTGCCGACGGGCGCATAATGGCCGCTGAAGCTCAACCCTCCGCTCGAGCGGTCCACCCGGAAGACGGCGACGTTGTCCCCGCGCTGGTTGCAGCAGTAGAGGAAGCGGCCCGTGGGATCGAACGTGAAGCTGCGCGGATAGTTGCCGCGCGTCCATTCCTCGCCGACGTGCGTCAGGACGCCGTCGCCGCCGACCGAGAAGATGCCGATGCTGTCGTGCAGCCGGTTGCCGGCGTAAACGAAGCGGCCGTCCGCGGACACCAGGATCTCGGAGCAGAAGTTGCTGCCCGCAAAACCGGCTGGAAGCGTGGAGATCGTCTGCCGCGGGCTCAGCCGGCCGGAAGCGGCGTCGTAGTCGAAGAGCACGAGCGTCGAGCCTTCCTCCTGGATGGAGTAGAACCAGCGGCCGTTGGGATGGAAATGGAAGTGCCGCGGCCCGTCTCCGGGGGGCAGCGGCACCGAGGGCGGGTCGTTCGGGGTCAGCACGCCGCGCTGGACGTCGAAGGTCCAGACGAAGATCTGGTCCAGGCCCAGGTCGACGTGCAGGACGCGGCGTCCCGAGGGGTCCGCCTGGATCATGTGGGCGTGGGTGCGGTCGTGGCCGCTGAAGGCGAAACTGCCGGGCGGGGCGTGCGGGGCCCGCGGAGGGCCGATCTTGCCGGCGTCGACCTTGATGTCCGTGGCCTCGCCCAGGCGGCCGTCGGCTTGGATCGGGAGCACCGCCACGGAACCGCCGAAGTAGTTGGCGACGAGCAGATGGCGTCCTCCCGGATGGACGCTCACATAGGTGGGCCCGGCGCCGCCGGAGCGCACGGTGTTGAGGAGCTGGAGGGCGCCGTCCGTCCGGGTCACGGCGAAGGCGCTGACCGTTCCCTGCTTGTCCTCGCCGACGCGGTCGGTCTCGTTGGCGGAATAGAGGCGGGTGCCGGCCGCATTGAGCGCGAGGCAGCTCGGGCTCGTGCCCCTCTCGACGACGCCCTGCGGCGTCAGCGCGCCGGTGGCGCGATCGACCTGGAAGAGATGGATGCCGCGGCCGTTCCCGGGCGGGAGATCCACCTGGGTGGGCAGCATGTCGCGGAGGGGCGAGCTGAAGGTGCCGACGTACGCGATGAGGGGGCCGGCGGGGGACTGCTTCTCGAGCAAACAGCCCGACAGGGGGGCGGCGGCCGCCAGAGCGGCCGAAGTCTTCAAGAACGAGCGCCGGCCGGTCAGGATCCGCTTCACGGCTTCGCGTCCATCAGCTTCAGGTCCTTCGCCCACTCGACGAAGCGGGCGGGCCAGCTGCCGAAGGGGATGCCCTTGCGTGGGTCGATGCTGCCGCCATGGCCGCCGCGGCCGTAGAGATGCATCTCGACGGGGATCTTCGCGTTGAAGAGCGCCAGGTAGAACTCCACGGATTGTTTCGCGTGGAACGCGTCGTCGATGCCGGCGCAGGTGATGAACGACGGGGGCGTGTTCTTCGGCACGCTGTCGAGGTCCATCCGCTTCCAGCCCGGGTAGATCAGCACCGAGAAATCCGGCCGGCAGCTCTCGCGCTCCACGGGGTCCTCGGCCTTGGGGTCGCCGGCGTCGAACTTGAGCGTCACCCACGCGGCCTGCTCGCCCCCGGCGCTGAAGCCCATGATGCCCACCCGCTTCGGATCCACGCCCCACTCCGCCGCATGCGCGCGCACCAAGCGGATCGAGCGCTGCGTGTCGGCGAGCGCATCGACCGTCGAGTCGTAGGGCTGGAGCCGGTGCCGCTCGACGAACGCGTGCACGCCCAGGCCGTTGAGCCACTTGGCCACGTCGACCCCTTCGGGCCCAACCCAGAGCGTCTTGTTGCCCCCGCCCGCAACGACGACCACGCCCAGGCCGTTTGCTTTCTCGGCCGGAGCCAGGTGAAGTTCGAGGGAGGGGTTGTGGATGTTGTCGACGTGCATCACGCGCGGCTCGGCGCCCTTGGACAGGTGCAGGACCTCGGGCTTGTCCGAGCCGGGCAGGTTTTTCAGTTTGGGCGAGCCCTTGGGCCAGAGTCTGAGGACCTTCGCGCCCGGCACGAGCGGCTGCGGCTCGGGCGGATCCGCTTCGTTCTGCGCCGCCAGGGGCAGCGCGCAGGCCAGCAGGGCCGCCGCGGCCCATCCACAGGAGTAGAGTCGCCGATTCCAACGCATAAGCCGCTCCTCAACCAAGTACGGACAGTACACCGGGCGGCGACCGGCCGTGTCAATCCGGAGGGGGCGCGACCCTCCGCCGGATCCGTCGTCGACTGCGGCGGGAACAGACTCCTGCGGTCAAGGGGGCTTGTAAAACATCGGTTATTGAACAGGCATCTCGATATGATCTCCGAAGTGGAGCTGATTTGGCGATCCCCATGGGAGCCAGTGAGTGGCCCCTCCGCCGCAAGGTTGGAGGCAGAGCTTGCCCTTGAACTCTCACCGGCCCACCCCCTCTATGGCGTCAGGGCGAGCGCGTTGGGGAAATGCACCGACAGTGACGATGTGCTTTTCTCGCTGGTCAACGGCCCCGCCCTCTTTGCGGTCGTGCATCTGACTTGGAGGGGACAGGCGGAACCTGATGTGGTTTTTCCAGAAACCACATTCTTCAAGACAGCCCAAGAGGGGATGGGAGGAGGGACTTGAGCCGCCTCCGCCGGAACCGTCGTTGGCTCCGGCGTGACCAGGCCCTCACGGCCCTTGCGCCCCAAGGGGCTCTAAAGCCATCGATTATTGAGAGGCCCGAGAGGGGGGTGCCCCATTGACCAGTGGAGGCTCACTTTTTCAGCGCCTGCTCTAGGTCGGGATGGCGTGGCTGCCCGGCCTTCAGGATCTCCATCGTCCCTCGGGCGGACCAATTCCCTCCCACGGGATCTTCGAACTCAATGAAAACATCGGGGTCGCACTTTGTATCTAGGGCGAAACCGAAGTGTGCCGACTCCTCGATAATCCCCATGAAATAGAAACCCCCGTCGATGATCCGGACGCGAGAGCGGTTCGTGAGGAAGTCCACCTTGTTCTTACCGTCCTTTCCCATGAGCCGCCGAGGAATCGACCGGTCCGAGATGACCTTGGACTGGGGGGCATCCTTAAGGGAGATCGATCCACAAAATGACCATCCATAATGAGGAGGGGGACCCGTACTGTGCGTAAGTTTCTCACCGCGGACCTGAAGTCGCTGGCATGGTGCGGAAGGTGATTCCGAAGATTGAGAACAAGCACCTAGCGCCAGCAGCAGAGGGAGGAGCGATCCTTTCACACCCCCATCTTATCCTGCTTCGACTCCGCCCGGCGTCTTGGAAGCGTCGGGCTCCGCTGGTTCGGCAGGCTCACCACACTTCGACTCCTCGCCTTCCGCCGAGAGGGATCTTCCGTTGCTGCAATGCTTGCACTGAGCGACGAGTCTTTCCGGCGAAGCCGGAAAGGCGAGGAGTCGAAGTGCCGGGGGAGGGACTTGAACCCTCACGGCCCTTGCGGACCAGGGGTTTTTAAAACCCCAGCGTATGCCAGTTTCGCCACCCCGGCTTGTGGTGAGCGACTCTAGATTCCCCGGGGTGCCGTTCTGGGCACCCCGGGGAATCCAGAGGAGTCGAACCACCTGTGGTGAACCCCAATGGGTTATTGCGATCGCGCCGGTTCCGGGAGAGCCCCGGAACCTACGTTAACGACGGCCAGGGGAGGGAAAGCCCGATCTCGCGCTCGAAAAGCCGCGCGACCTGGAGCACGCCGAGGTCGTCCAGCGCCCGGCCCTGGATCTGCAACCCCATGGGAAGACCCGACTTGCTCAGGCCGCAGGGGATGGAGATCCCCGGCAGCCCGGCCAGGTTCGTCGCCACCGTGTAGACGTCGCAGAGGTACATCGCCAGCGGATCGTCCGCCTTCGCGCCCACCGCGAACGCGGGCGTCGGCGTCGTCGGACCCACCAGCACGTCGCAGGACGCGAACGCCTGGTCGTAGTCGCGCTTGATCGCCCGGCGCACCTTCAGCGCGTGGTTGTAGTAGGCCTGCGCATAGCCCGCCGAGAGCGCGAACGTCCCCAGGATGATGCGCCGCGTCACCTCGGGACCGAAGCCCTCGCGGCGCGACTTCGACATCATGCCCGCCAGATCCTCGCCGCCCTTGGCGCGATGCCCGTAGTGCACCCCGTCGTAGCGCGCCAGGTTCGAGCTCGCCTCGGACGGCGCCACGATGTAGTAGGCCGCGATGCCGTAGTCGGTCATTGGCAGCGACACGTCCACCCGCATGGCGCCCTGCGACACGAGCTTGCCGATCGCCGCCTCGACGGAGGCGCGCACCTCGGGATCCAGCCCCGTGCCGAAATACTCCTTGGGCACGCCGATCCGGAGACCCTTCGCGGAACGTCCTTCGAGAGACTCCACCAAGGCCGGGACGGGACGGTCGAGACTCGTCGAATCCATCGCGTCGCGGCCCGCGATCACCTGCGTGAGCAGGGCGGCGTCGCGCACCGTGCGCCCGAAGGGGCCGATCTGGTCCAGACTCGATCCGAACGCGATGAGGCCGTAGCGGGAGATCAATCCATAGGTCGGCTTGAAGCCCACCGTCCCCGTCAGCGCCGCGGGCTGCCGGATGGAGCCGCCCGTGTCGCTGCCGAGCGCGAGCGGCGCCAGACCCGCGGCCACCGCCGCCGCCGATCCGCCGCTCGAACCGCCGGGCACGCAGGACAGGTTCCAGGGATTGCGCGTCGTGAAGTAGGCGGAGTTTTCCGTCGACGAGCCCATCGCGAACTCGTCGAGGTTCGTCTTGCCGATGAGGATCGCGTCCTCCTCGCGCAGCCGGCGCACCACCGTCGCGTCGTAGGGCGGCCGGTACGTCTCAAGGATTTTCGACGCGCAGGTCGTCGGCGCGTCCGTGGTGCAGAGGTTGTCCTTCAGCGCGACGGGCACGCCCGCGAGCAGGCCGGGCTTGCCGCCCTTCGCAAGTTTCTCGTCCAACGCCCGCGCCTGCGCGAGCGCCGCGTCCTTCGTGATGGAGAGGAACGCGCGCACCTTCGGATCGATGGCCTCGGTGCGGGCGAGGTAGCGCTGCGCGACCTCGAGGGCCGAGGTCTTCTTCGAGGCGACGTCCTGGCGGATCGAAAGAGCGTCGCTCATTCCACGACCTTCGGGACGACGAAGAAGTCGCCCGCTTTCTCCGGGGCGTTCTGCAGCGCGGCCGCAGGGGGCAGGGAGGGCTTCGGCACGTCCTCGCGCATGACGTTGAACGTGTCGACCGCCTGCGCCAGGGGCTCGAGCCCCGTCACATCGACCTTCTGCAGCTGGGCCACGTAGTCCAGGATGGCGCCGAGCTGCTTCTGGTAGCGGTCGAGCTCCTCCGGCGAGAGCTGGAGGCGCGCGAGCTTCGCGACGTGCTCGACGGTCTTCCGTTCGATGGCCATGAGGGGGCTAATCTAGCAGAGGTCCCGGAGCCTGTCTATGATGCCTCCGGTGAAGACGCTGCTCGCGCTGGCCGTCCTGCTCGGCTTCGGCGCCGCGGGGGCGCTGCTGTGGAACTACCTGCGGAACCGGCCTGAGATCGAGATACGGATATATCGTCCTCCGAATGCCCCCTTTGCGGATGCCGTGTGCAGCGGTTTCCAACTTGCCCTTGAAGAATCCGGCAGCAGGGCGGGTAAAGTCCGCGTGCGAAGTTCCCTGATGGTGGTTGCTCCGGACGACGCCTCCGAATTCTACTTCACTCACGCAAAGGGAATCACCCCGTTTCAAACCGAATACCCAAGAGCCTGCATCCATCTCCTGGCAGGTCGGGAACAGATGGCGGAAGCTGTTTTCGCCTGGGCGAAACGGGAGGGCTTGAAAGTCACCGAGCTGCTGACGGAGCCCGACGACACGCGCTCCCTGCTCCTGAAAAGCGCCATCCACACCGTTTGGAAAGTGCAAGGCTCCGGAGAGCCCCTGATCCTCCACGCCGGCGAAAGCGCCCCGTTCAGCTCCGCCGCGAAAACCTTCAAATTCCTCAAGGCCTCGGGCTACAAGGGCCGCTTCCTCGTCTTCGACGCCCACCCGGAGGTTTCCTGCGTGGATGCGCCGGGCCAGCCCGAGGACGGCATGCTGCTTGTCACGCCCATCTTCCCGCCCCCCGCCGACTTCATCCCCCGCTATCGCGCCTACGCCGGCAAGGACCCCGGCCCGCATGTGTACGGGGGCTATCTGACGGGAAAGGCCGCGCTGGACCTCATCGCCCGCGCGCGCTCCACGTCCCCCGAAGACCTGCTCGCAGCAGCGAGCAAGATCCGCCCCCACCCACCCGCCCTTTACGTCGCCCGCGGCGGCCGCTTTCATTTCGTGGAACTTCTTTCATTTCCCGCCCGTTAGATTCGCCTTCCGGCCGGTGTCCCATACAGGCCGCTCCGGCGTATCACGTCCGGAGGTTTTGATTGACTCTCCGAGGGGACTGGCCCTAGACTTCCCCCCCTAGGGACCGCTGTTGCAGAGGACGCAGAAATGATGAACCGACTCGCCGCCGCGCTCCTGGGCATCACCCTCCTCGCGGCACCTGCGAAAGCGCATCCCGCTCCCGCGCAAGGGGATCCGAGCGTCATCAAGATCGTCTCCAGCTTCCCGCGCACCGGCAGCGCCCGCGGCCAGACCGACACCATCGTCAACGGCATGCTCATGGCCTTCGAGGAGGTTTCGTACAAGGTCGGGGCCTTCACGATCAAGTACGAGGACCTCGACGACGCCACCGCCGCGGCGGGACAGTGGACCGCCGAGAAGGAAGCGGCGAACGCCGACCAGGCGGTGAAGGATCCCGACGTCATGGTCTACATCGGAACCTACAACTCCGGCGCCGCCAAGATCTCCATGCCCAAGCTCAACCAGGCGGGCATCCTCATGGTCAGCCCCGCGAACACCTGGCCCGGCCTCACGAAACCCGGCAAGGGGGACGCCGGCGAGCCCGAGAAATACCGCCCGAGCGGCAAGATCAACTACGTCCGCGTCGTGCCCGCGGACGACATCCAGGGCGTCGTCTCCGCCGACTGGGCGAAGAAACTCAACCTGAACAAGGTCTTCATCCTCGACGACCGCGAAGTCTACGGGAAGGGCATCGCCGACCTCTTCAAGGCGCGCGCCGAGGAGATCGGCCTCAAAGTCCTCGGCCACGAGGGCATCGACGCCCGGGCGCAGGAATTCAAGCCGCTCATGACGAAGATCAAAGCCTCCGCGCCCGACCTCATCTACTTCGGCGGCACGACGCAGTCCAAGGCGGGCCAGCTCGTGAAGGACATGCTCGCCGTCGGGCTCAACGCCAAGTTCATGTGCCCGGACGGCTGCTACGAGGAGGCCTTCATCGAATCGGCCGGCGCGGAAAACCTCCAGGACCGCGCGCTCATCACGTTCGGCGGCCTGCCCCCGGACAAACTCACGGGCAAGGGCGCGAAGTTCGTCGAGGCCTACAAGGCCAAGTACGGGAAGAACCCCGAAGGCTACGCGGTCTACGGCTACGAGTGCGGTAAAGTTGCCGTCGAGGCCGTCCGCCGCGCGGGCAAGAAGGACCGCGACGCCGTCCGCGCCGCCGGGATCTCGATCAAGAACTTCGACAGCGCGCTGGGGAAGTGGTCCTTCGACAAGAACGGCGACACCACGCTGCGCTCGATGAGCGGGAACACCGTGCGCGGCGGGAAATTCGAGTTCCTGACGGTCCTGGGAGAGGATTAGCATCCGCCCCTCAGCCTCATGCTGATCTTCCTTCAGCAGCTCCTCAACGGGCTCACGACCGGGACCCTCTTCGCCCTCATCGCCCTCGGCTACACGATGGTCTACGGGATCATCGAGCTCATCAACTTCGCCCACGGCGACCTCTTCATGCTCGGCTCCTTCCTCGCCCTCATGCTCGTAAGCTTCCTCCAGCTCGAGAAGGCGGGCCCCGTCGGCGCGACCTTCGGTGTTTTGCTGGTCTTCATCTGCACCATGATCTTCTGCGCCGGGATCAACCTGCTGCAGGACCGCGTCGTCTACAAGCCCATCCGCAGCGCCCCGAAGCTTACGCCGCTCGTCAGCGCGATCGGCGTCTCGTTCGTGTTCATGGGCATCGGCCAGGTCTGGATGGGCGTGGCCGACAGGAATTTCCCCGACATCATCCCCAACCGCAACCTGCTCCCCGGGGACTCGCTCCGCTTCACCGCCAAGGACCTCGCCGTGCTGCTCGTCACCGTCCCGCTCATGGCCGGGCTGACACTCTTCGTCCGGAAGACCAAGCTCGGCAAGGCGATGCGGGCCACGGCGCAGAATCCGGTCGCCGCGCGGCTCATGGGCATCGACGTGGACTTCGTCATCTCGGCGACGTTCGTGATCGGCGGCCTGCTCGCGGGCGCCGCGAGCGTCATCTACGGCCTGACGATCAACACGGTCTCCTTCCAGATGGGCTACCAGAACGGCCTGTACGCGTTCACCGCCGCGGTGCTCGGCGGCATCGGCAATCTCCCCGGCGCGATGCTCGGCGGCATCATCATCGGCCTCGTCCGCTCCCTCGGCAGCCAGTACGTGGGCGAGCAGTGGACCAGCGCCCTCGTCTTCGGCATCCTCATCGTGCTGCTCGTGTTCCGCCCCTCCGGCCTGCTCGGCGCGCGCACGAGGGAGAAGGTATGAACCCCGCTCTGAAGCGCTACGCCCTGCCCGGGACGTTCGTTCTGCTCGCGCTGCTGCCCTTCCTGCCCTTCATCACGCCCTGGCTGGGCGCCCAGGTGAAGGACATCCTGATCTTCTGCATCCTCGCGCTCGGGCTGAACGTCGTCGTCGGCTACACGGGCCTGCTCCAGCTCGGCATCGCCGCGTTCTTCGGAATCGGCGCGTACATCACGGGCATCCTGACCGTCGACCAGTTCCCGTTCCGCTGGGGCTTCTGGCCCGCGATGCTGGCATCCCTCCTCGGCGCCGGCCTGGCGGGCATGCTGCTCGCCGCACCGACCCTTCGCCTGCGCGGGGACTATCTGGCGATCGTCACGCTCGGCTTCGGCGAGGTGATCAAATTCGCCATCAAGAATCTCGAATCCATCACCAACGGCTCCAAGGCGCTCAACCCCATCCCGGATCCGCAGCTGCCGGGATTCACGCCGGACTGGTCGGGCAGCTACCGCGGCTACTACTATCTGGCCCTCGTCGTGCTCGGACTCGTGGTCTGGCTCCTGAGAAACCTCGAGAACTCCCGCCTCGGCCGCAGCTGGATGGCCATCCGGGAGGACGAACTCGCCGCCAGCTGCATGGGCCTGAACGCGGCGAACGTGAAGCTCTCGGCGTTCGCGCTCGGCGCCGCCCTCGCCGGGCTGGCGGGCTCGATCTACGCCGCATCGCTCGACCAGACGGCGCCCGACGCCTACGACTTCGGCCGCTCGATCACCGTGCTCTGCTTCCTCATCATCGGCGGCATGGGAAACATCCCCGGCGCGCTGATCGGGACCTTTGTCCTGATGGGCTACGACAACGTCCTCACCCCGCTGCTCGACGAGGCCGTGCAGAAGAGCGGCTCGACCCTCCGCTTCAGCAACTTCAAGCTCATCGTCTTCGGGCTGGCCCTGATCCTCATGATGCGCTTCCGTCCCTCCGGCATCCTGCCGTCGCGACGCGCGCATCGCGAAGACCCGGCGCCGGCGGGCGGGGGAGGAACCCCTTAACCATGGCGATGCTCGAGCTGAAGAACGTCACGATGCGCTTCGGCGGCCTCACCGCCGTGAACCAGGTGGGCTTCTCGGTCGAGAAGGGCCAGGTCTATTCCGTGATCGGCCCCAACGGCGCGGGAAAGACCACCGTGTTCAACGCCATCACCGGCGTTTACGAACCCACCGAGGGCGAGGTGCTTTTCGACGGCCAAAGCCTGCGCCGTCCCTTCCGCCCCGTCGTCGGATTCACGTTCGGACTCATCGGGTTGCTGACCGGCCTCCTGCTGGCGCTCGCGAGCAGCAACCTCGACGGCCTCTGGCGCGCCGTCGTCCTGCTCAACTTCAGCGACCCTTCCGAACCCTTTCCGACCGCCAAGGCGGCGGGGGATTTCTGGACCTACCTGAACGCGGGCATCCTCTCGGAGAAGGAACGCAACCGCCTCACGGAGCTCGAGGTGAAACCCCGCGCCGGCAAATTCGAGATCCGCAGCCGCGGCAACAAGGCGGTCCTCGAAACCCTCGACGACGAGGAGGCCGCCACGCGCCGGCTTGAAGTCCTCCAGAACCTGGTGAATCTCGCGGGCAGCCCCCGCACCGTGGCGAGCGGCGATGGCCGCTGGCTGGTCCGGCTCCCGGCCGGGACCCTGATCTCCAGCCACGACGGCGAAGCCGCGGCGCGGCAGGCGGCCCAGGACCTGCGCGAGCTCCCGGAAGCCGCGCTTGTGGAAAAGGCGGGGGCCTTTCTGCTCATGAAGGGCGAACGCATCCTGGGGAAATTCGCCCAGCGCTTTGAGGCCGAGGATCACAAGAGCGCCCTGGCCTGGGCCGCGCAGGCGGAGGTGCAGAGCGCCGCGGGGAAGTGGCTCATCCTGGACGACGGCCGCCGGCAGGTGCTCGACGTGCAGGACAGCGCCGACGCTGCCCGCAAGCGCATCCTCGACCTCGCCGTCGCCTCGGGCAAACTCCGCTGGCGCCTGGTCACCCGCGCCTCGGCCCAGAGCCTGGGCTTTGCGGCGTCCCCCCAGCTCGCCGCCGAGGAGATCCGCACGCTTCAGAAGCGCATCCACGCAGGCGAAACTCCGGAACTGGCCGCCGTGCGCGGCGCCCAGGCCCGCGAACGCTTCCTCGTCTGGCTCTCGCTCTTCGCCGGCCTCGCGCTCGGCGCGGGCGGCAGCACCGTCGTCTGGAGCCGCGCGCGCCGCACCACGGATTACATCACCCGCAACGGCGTCGCCCGCACGTTCCAGAACATCCGCCTCTTCCCGGACATGCTCGTCGTCGAGAACGTGATCATGGGCATGGACGCCCGCCGGACCACGCCCGTCTGGGCCGTCGCGCTGAACACCCCGCGCGCGAAAGCCGACGAGGAGGCCGCGCGGACGAAGGCGCTGGAGCTGCTCGACTTCGTCGGCATCCGCGACAGGGCCGGCACACTTGCCCGCAACCTCCCCTACGGCGACCAGCGCCGCCTGGAGATCGCCCGCGCGCTCGCCACGGAGCCCAGGCTGCTGCTGCTCGACGAGCCCGCCGCCGGGATGAACCCCGCGGAGAGCCACGACCTCATGCACCTGATCCGGCGCATCCGCGACCGCGGCATCACGGTGCTGCTCATCGAGCACCACATGAAGGTCGTCATGGGCATCAGCGACCGCATCGCGGTGCTGCAGTACGGCACCAAGATCGCGGAGGGCACACCCGAGGAGATCCGCCGCGACCCGAAGGTCATCGAGGCCTACCTCGGCAAGGAGGAGGTCTCCTGATGGCGCCGCTCCTCCAGCTCGACACCCTCCGCGCCGGCTACGGGCCCATCGAGGTCCTCAAGGGCGTCTCGCTCGAAGTCAACGAAGGCGAGATCGTCACCATGATCGGCGCGAACGGCGCCGGCAAGACGACGACGCTCATGTGCATCTCCGGCGTCAACAAGATCCGCTCGGGCCGCATCCTCTTCAACGGACAGGAGATCCAGGGATTGCGCCCCGACCTCGTCGTCCGCCGCGGCCTCAGCCATTCGCCCGAAGGCCGCAAGGTCTTCCCGCGCCTGAGCGTGCTCGAAAACCTCGAGATGGGCGCATTCACGCGGAGCGACCCCGCGGGGATCCGGGACGACCTCGAGAAGTCCTTCGCGATGTTCCCCATCCTCCGGGAGCGGCAGGCCCAGGCCGCGGGCACGCTCTCGGGCGGGGAGCAGCAGATGCTGGCGGTGGCCCGCGCGCTCATGTGCCGGCCGAAGCTGCTGCTGCTCGACGAGCCCTCCCTGGGGCTGGCGCCGCTCATCTGCATCAAGATCTTCGACGTCGTCCGCGACCTCAACAAGCAGGGAACCACGGTGCTCCTCGTGGAGCAGAACGCCCGCATGGCCCTCAAGCTCGCCCACCGCGGGTACGTGCTCGAAACCGGCTCGGTCGTGATGTCGGACCGCGCCGAGACCCTGCTCAACGACCAGCGCATCAAGGACGCCTACCTTGGGGAATAAGAAGACCGACGGAGTCCCGTTCCTCGACCTGGGACGGCAGCACCAGTCCCTCGCCGGGGCCTTCCGCAAGAAGCTCGACGCTCTGGTCGCGAGCTCCCAGTTCGTGCTGGGCGCGGAGGTGGATTTCTTCGAGAAGGAATTCGCCCGGCACTGCGGCGCCAAGCACTGCGTGTCCGTGTCCAACGGCACGGACGCCCTGCGGCTGGCGTGCGAGGCGATCGGCCTCCGGCCGGGGGACGAGGTCATCGTCCCCGCCTTCACGTTCATCGCGACCGCGTTCGGCGTCACCGTCGCGGGCGGCACTCCGAAATTCGTCGACGTCTCCCCCGACACGTTCAACCTGGACCCGGAGAAGATCGAGGCGGCGATCACGCCGCGCACGAAGGCGATCCTCCCCGTGCACCTCTTCGGGCATCCCGCGGACATGGGGCCGATCCTCGAGATCGCGAAGCGCCGCAATCTGAAGGTGATCGAGGATGCCGCGCAGGCGCACGGGGCGGAGTGGCAGGGCCGCCGCGCCGGATCGCTGGGCGACCTCGCTTGTTTCAGCTTCTATCCCACCAAGAATCTCAGCGCGCTCGGCGACGGCGGCGCGATCACGACGAACGACGACGCGCTGGCGGACCGCCTGCGCGTGCTGCGCAACCTGGGCCAGCGGCAGCGCTACGTCCATGAAATCATCGGCCACAACAACCGCCTCGACAACCTGCAGGCGGCGTTCCTGCGGCTGAAGCTGCCGCGGCTCGATTCGGGCAACACGCGCCGCATCAAGGCGGCCGCCCTCTACGACAAGGCCCTCGCGGGCAGCGGCGCGGTGACGCCCGTCGTCCGGAAGGGCTGCCGTTCCGTCTTCCACGCCTACTCGATCCTGCACGAACAGCGCGACGCCGTGATCGAGCGCCTGAAGGCGGCGAAGATCGGCTTCGGGGTCTATTACGCCACGCCGCTGCCGTACCAGCCCTGCTACAAGGGCTTCGGGCACCGTCCCGGGGAGTTCCCCGTGTCGGAGTCCCTCGCGAAGCGGATCCTTGCGCTGCCGATCTTCCCGGAGCTCACGCCGGCCGAGATCACCGTCGTCGCCCGGGCGGTCCGCGGATGAATCCGGCCTGCCCGCTCTGCGGCGCCGCCGATGCGGGACCGCATCACGAGGAGGCCGGGCACCGCTATTTCCGCTGTCCCGCCTGCGGACTGGTCTTCCTCCACCCCGCGCCCGGCCCCGAAGAACTGGAACGCCTGTACCAGGCCGAGCATGGGGCGACGTTCCATCACGGGGCGGAGATCCGCGGAGCCTATGAAAAGCGGCGGGAGGCGCGTGCGCGTCTGTCGCTGGTCCGGCGCGCGCTCGAGGCCGTCCCCGAGCGGAGCGCGCTCGAGATCGGCTGCGGGGCGGGCTACCTGCTCGAGCAGCTCCGGGACGAGGGCTGGCGCGTCCAAGCCACGGAACTGGCCGAAGGCTACCGCCGCTATGCGGTGGAGGCGCTGAAGCTCGACGTGCGCCGGGAGCCGCCGGAGGGGAAGTTCGGGGCGCTGCTGTCCTTCAACGTCCTCAGTCATCTGCCGGATCCCAAAGCGTTCTTCAAGGACTGCCGCGGCCGCCTCCTGCCCGGCGGGGCGCTGATCCTCGAAACGGGCAACGCCGCGGAAGTCCCGCCGGAGCGGGTGGGGGGCTTCGGGGCCCCGGAGCATCTCTGGCATTTCAACGAGACCCTGCTCCGGACGCTGCTTCAGGAGGCGGGCTTCGTCGACGTCCGGATCCGGCGGCGCAACGTGGAGTGGCAGCGGGGCCTGCTCGCCTGGCTGGGGCGCCTTCGCGGACAGCCCCAGGCGGAGGCGTCGCCCGCCGCCGCCGGACCCGCCGCGCCGCCCGCGAAGGAGCGCTTCGTGAAACGGCTGCTCATCCGCACGCTGCTCTTCCTGCGCTTCGGACTCGGCCGCTGGAAGGCGGACGAACGCCACTTCTGCACGATGTTCATTTCCGCCCGCGCCGCCTGAGCGGCCCCCCTCGGCTTGCCCCGGAGCGGGGGGCGGCCTATCATCAGGGCCATGAACGAGCCCAAGGTCCTCATCGTCGTCGGCGACGCCACCGAGACCGTCGACACGCTCTACCCGTACTACCGGCTTATCGAGGCCGGCTACCGGCCCGTGGTCGCCGCCCCCGAGCCGCGGAAGTACCAGATGGTCCTCCACGAGGTGAAGCCCGGCTGGACGATCACCAAGGAGTGGGAAGGGTACAGCATCGACGCCGAAGTCGCCTTCAAGGACGTCCGTCCCGAGGACTATGCCGGCATCTTCTTCAGCGGCGGCCGCGCCCCCGAGTACCTCCGCGAGAACGAGGACCTGCTCCGGCTCACGCGCTGGTTCTGGGAGCAGGGCAGGCCCATGGCCAGCGTCTGCCACGGCGTCGAGATCCCCGCCCGGGCCGGGATCGTGAAGGGCCTCCGCATGGCCACCGTCGCGAAGTGCCGCTTCGACCTCGAAGTCTGCGGCGGCATCTACGTCGACGCCCCTTCCGTCGTCGACCGCCACATGTTCAGCGGCCGCACCTTCCACGACAGCGGGCACTACGTGGGCCCCTGGATCCGCGCGCTCGACGCGCAGCGCAAGGCCTGACGCCGCTCCACCGGTTTATATGCCCTCCGCCGCGGCCCTGCCTGCTATAACCAAATCGTGACCCCGCCCCTCCCCAACGCCGCGCTGTCCGCCTGGGTGGAGGACTGCGCCAAGCTCGCGCAGCCCGACCGCATCCACTGGTGCGACGGCTCGGAGGAGGAATACCAGGCCCTGATCCGGCTCATGCTGAAGGACGGCACCCTCCTTGAGCTCGACCCCGTCACGCATCCCGGCTGCTACCTGCACCGCAGCCATCCCAGCGACGTGGCCCGCTCCGAAAACCTCACGTTCATCTGCAGCGAACGGAAGGACGACGCCGGACCCACCAACAACTGGATGTCCCCCGACGACGCCGTCGCCCGCCTCACGCCGCTCTACGCCGGCGCGATGAAGGGCCGCACGATGTACGTGGTGCCCTATCTGATGGGCCCCGCGGGCTCGCCGTACGCGCGCCTGGGGGTGGAACTCACGGACAGCGCCTACGTCGCCGCCAGCCTGCGCCTCATGACCCGCATGGGCCGCGTCGCCCTCGACGCGCTCGGCGGCTCGGCCGACTTCGTCCGCGGCCTGCACTCGCTCGGCGACCTCGACCCGGCCCGGCGTTTCGTCTGCCATTTCCCGGAACGCCGGCTCATCTGGAGCATCGGCTCGGGGTACGGCGGCAACGCGCTGCTCCCGAAAAAATGCTTCGCCCTCCGCATCGCCAGCACGATCGCCCGGGACGAGGGCTGGCTCGCCGAACACATGCTCATCCTCGGCCTCGAGGACCCCGAAGGCCGCGTCACGTACATGGCCGCCGCCTTTCCCAGCGCCTGCGGGAAAACGAATCTCGCCATGCTCGTGCCCCCCGCCTCCCAGAAGGGCTGGAAGGTCTGGACCGTCGGCGACGACATCGCCTGGATGCACTTCGGGAAGGACGGCCGCCTCTACGCCGTCAATCCCGAGGCGGGCTTCTTCGCCGTCGCCCCGGGCACCAGCCGCAAGACCAACCCGAACATGATGGACACGGTCGGACGGAACACGATCTACACGAACGTCGCCCTCGGACCCGGCCGCCGGCCCTGGTGGGAGGGACACGACGATCCGCCGCCCGAAGGGCTGCTCGACTGGCGGGGGAACCCCTGGACGCCGGGGCAGGGAAGCCCCGCCGCCCATCCGAACTCGCGGCTCACCGCGCCCGCACGGCAGTGTCCGGGCCTCTCCCCGCGCTTCGACGATCCGCAGGGCGTCCCCATCTCCGCCCTCCTCTTCGGAGGCCGGCGCGCCCGCGTCGCGCCGCTCGTATTCGAGGCCTTCGACTGGCGCCACGGGGTCTTCCTCGGCGCCGCCATGGGGTCCGAGACCACCGCCGCCGCCACGGGCCAGGTCGGCATCGTCCGGCGTGATCCGATGGCGATGCTGCCGTTCTGCGGGTATAACATGGCCGATTACTTCGCGCACTGGCTGCGGATGGGTATGAAGAGCGACGAAGCCCCGGGCATCTTTCACGTGAACTGGTTCCAGACCGGTCCCGACGGCCGCTTCCTCTGGCCGGGCTTCGGCGAGAACCTCCGCGTCCTGCGCTGGATCCTCGGCCGCGTCCGCGGAGAGGCCGCCGCCGTCCGCAGCGCGATCGGCCTGCTCCCGGCGCCCGGCTCCCTCGATCTCTCCGGCCTGACCCTTTCCGAGGCGGCCGCGCAGCGGCTCTTCTCCGTGGACCGCGACGCGTGGATCGCCGAGGCCGCGGAGATGAAAAGCTTCTTCGGAAAATTCGGCGCGCGGATCCCGCACGCGCTCCTGGACGAACACGAGCGCCTGGAGCACCGGCTCCGCGCGGAGGCCGCCCCCGCATGAAGGTCATCGCGCTCGACCCCGGCACCCGCCTGACCGGCTATGCCGTGCTCGCCGAGACCGGACGCTCGCGCGTCCTGATCGACCACGGCGTCTTCGTCATCAAGGGCGCCGATCTCGCGGCGCGGCTGCTCAAGCTGCACCGGGATCTCGAGGCGCTCTTCACCCGCCACAAACCCGAACACGCCGCGGTCGAGAAGCCCTTCGTGGGCAAGAGCGCCCCGGACGCGATCACGCTGAGCGCGGGCCGGGCCGTCTGCCTGCTCGCCGCGGCCCTCTCGGGCGCCAAGGTCCACGACTACGCCCCCGCGCAGGTGAAGAAGGCCGTCAGCGGGAACGGCCAGGCCACCAAGGAAACCGTCCAGCGCATGGTCCAGGCCATCCTCGCCCTGCGCGAGACGCCGCCGCCCGACGCGGCGGACGCCATCGCGCTGGGAATCTGCCATCTGAACAGACTATGAGCGAATCGATCGGCGCCCTCATCGGCCTCTCCAACGTCCTGACGCGCACCCGCACGCGGGTGAAGCCCGGACCCTCCCTCGACGGCGAGGCCGCGCTCCGCGAACGCGTGCGCAGCCGCGCGCTCCGCGCCCTGGAGGGAAGGGAGGCCTACATCCAGGACGCCCTCATCTTCGGCCGCCGCGTGCGCCTCTTCACGAACTCGCACCATCTCGCCGACTTCTGGAAGGACAACTTCCACACCGAGCAGGAGTGGCGCGAGCAGCACGGCGCGCCCCCGTCGCGCACGCCCTCCGTCTGCGTCCATGCCGCCATCGGCGTGGAGGAGGAGGCGGAGGCCTCGTATGCCGATCCGGTCCGGGGCGAGGCCTACCTGATCAACACGTCCTACTACGGCGATCTGCGCGCCTGCACGATGGAATCCCTGGCGCGCGTGCTGGCCCCGGAGGGGCGGCTCTTCCACGGATCCGCCGTCCAGGTGGCCGGCCGCGGCCTCGCCGTCCTCTACCCGAAGGAGGTCATCGTTCCCACGCCCTCCTGGGGGCTGCTGGAACTCGCCGGATCCAAGTTCATCGCCGACGGCTGGCTGCTGCTCGACGCGAAGGGGCAGATGCACGCCCTGGAGAAGGGGGTCTATTTCCGCACCTGCACGGTGGAGCACTATCCGGATCTCATCCCGAGGATCCTCGGCGCGAAATTCGAGAACGTCCCGCCGCCCGACGCCGCGGGCCTGGATCAACGCGCCGAGGCCGCCCAGACCGTGCTCGACGAGATCCGCCGGAGGGACACGTCCGGCCGGCTGCGCAGCCTGCCCTCGGAGCGCGGCCGCGAGATGATCCTGCGCTGGACGTCCGGCAGCGACGGGCGCTGTCTGGCCCCCGCCGCGACGCTCTTCGGCGCCGGCCGCCTCCTCGCCTCGGCCCCGGTGGACGCCGTGTTCGCGCTCCGGGCCGACAAGGACGGCCCCGTCGCCGTCCCCTCGCCGATCGATCATTTCCCGTGCCCCGGCTACGAGGTCCGCCCCGCGGTCGTCACGGGGCACCCCCGGGACGTCTCCCGTCTGATCGCCCGCACCTGATCCGGAGATCCGCCATGGCCGCCGCCGAAAGCGTCCTGCTGAAGACCGAGCTCCCGGGCCTCCGCTTCCTCTGCAGCGGCAAGGTCCGCGACATGTTCGACCTCGGCGACTCCCTGCTCATCGTCACCACCGACCGCCTGAGCGCCTTCGACGTCATCATGGGCAACGGCATCCCCTGGAAGGGCAAGGTGCTCAACCGCATCTCCGAGTTCTGGTTCGGGCGGCTCGGCGTGAAACACCACCTCATCACCTGCGACGTCGACGCGATGCCCGCGGAGGTGAGGAGGCACAAGGACGTGCTCCGCGACCGGGCCATGCTCGTGAAGAAGGCGAAGCCCTTTCCCGTGGAATGCGTCGCGCGCGGGTATCTGATCGGCTCCGGCTGGAAGGACTACCAGGAGACGGGCGCCGTCTGCGGCATCCCGCTCCCCAAGGGGCTCAAACAGGCCTCGCGGCTCGAACGCCCGATCTTCACGCCCGCGAGCAAGGCCCAGACGGGGCACGACGAGAACATCGGCTTCGACGCCGTCGTCAAGGCCGTCGGCGCGGAGCACGCCGCGAAGCTGCGCGAGCTCACGCTGTCCCTCTACGCCAAGGCCTGCGCGCACGCGGAATCCCGCGGCGTGATCCTCGCGGACACGAAGTTCGAGTTCGGGCTCGTGGACGGCGAGATCACGCTCATCGACGAGGTCCTCACGCCCGACTCCTCGCGCTACTGGCCGAAGGACGGCTACCGGGAGGGGACCTCGCCGCCCTCCTTCGACAAGCAGTTCGTTCGGGATTATCTCGAGTCGATCCGCTTCGACAAGAAGCCGCCCGGCCCCGTGCTTCCCGAGGAGATCGTCCGCAAGACCAGCGAGAAATACCTCGAGGCGTTCCGCATCCTGACGGGCCGCTCGCTCCAGGGATGAACCGCATCGCCGCCGTCCTCCGCGCCCTCGCGGGGCGTTATCCGCTCACCATGCTCGGCGGCTGGCAGGCGCGGCGCGTGTCCCCCTTCCGCACGCTGATCGGCACCATCCTCTCCGCCCGCGCCCGGGACGAGATGACCGACGTCATCGCCGCCGCGCTCTTCCGGCGCTTCCCGACGCCCAAGGCGCTCGCCCGGGCCCCGCTCCGCGAGGTCGAACGCATCCTGCAGCCCATCGGCTTCTACCGGACGAAGGCGCGCTACGTCACGCAGACCGCGGCGCGCATCGTGGAGCAGGGGGGCCGGCTGCCCCGCACGATCGAGGGCCTCATGGAATATCCGGGGGTGGGCCGCAAGGTCGCCAACTGCGTCCTCGTCTACGCCTTCGGGCAGGACGCGATCCCCGTGGACACCCACGTCCATCGCGTCTCGAACCGGATGGGCTGGGTGCGGACGAAGACCCCGGAGGAGACCGAGGTTCGACTCACCCGCCTGATCCCGAAGCGCTACTGGCCCGCGATCAACGAGGCGCTCGTCGCGCACGGGAAGGCGGTCTGCCGGCCCATCGGGCCCCGCTGCGGGGACTGTCCCGTCCGGCGAGGCTGCGCCCGGCGCGGCCTCAGGCGCGTTCCCGCAGACGCTTGAGGGCGATCCGCACCCAGTCGGCCTCCCGCTCGAAGCCGATGTAGCGGCGGCCGAGCCTCGCCGCCACGACCGCGGTGGTGCCGGACCCCAGGAACGGGTCGATCACCAGATCGCCCGGCCGGCTCGAGGCCTCGATCACCCGCTGCAGCAGCTTCTCCGGCTTCTGATACGGGTGCGGCGTGTTCTCCGGCATGGACCAGAACGGCACGCAGAGGTCCGTCCAGATGTTGGAGGGGCTGGTCATGCGGTAGCGTTCGCCGTCCGCCTCCACCCAGTCCTTCGGTTTTCCGGCGACGCGATAGGGCGCGATCACCGGCTTCCTCCATTTCACCACGTTGAACGTGTAGTCCTTCCCCTTCGTGGCGAACCAGACGTCCTCCATGTTCTGCTTCCAGTTCCGCGCGGCGCCGCGGCCCTTTTCCCGGCGCCAGGTGATGCGGTTCTGCACCGTGAAGTGACGGCCCAGCACCTGCTGGATCCAGCCGGAGAAGCGCCAGTCGCAGCAGACGTAGATCGAGCCCCCGGGACGGACGGCCTTCGCGGCCGCGGCGATCCAGGCCTCGTGGAAGTCCGGCGCCGCGTCGTAGGGAGGGTCGGCGAAGACCAGGTCCGCGGCGGGGGAGCGCGACAATCCTTCCAGCGCGTCGGCGCAGTAGATCCGGCCGGGTTCGGCGCGCGCCTCCAGCCGGGGGACCTCGCTCCGGCGCTCCGCGTCCGTGAGCGTCAGGGTCCGGTTTCGCGGCGCCGGCATGGGGCTACACGGATTCCATCGTGACGGAGCGCTGGCGGCGCTTGCGCACCTGCGTGCGGATCTGCTCCTTCACCTCGATGGGGTTCTCGATGCCCTCCATCTCCAGCCGCGGGTCCGTCGAATCGCTCGGGGAGATCACCGTGATGGTGCCGATGTTGAAGATGCGCTGGATCAGGTTCTGGCGGACGGCCACGTCGTCCACCCGGACGAGCTCGAGCTCGTTGTACTTCCGCAGCAGGATGCCCGTCTCGCGGAAGAGGCGGTGCGTCGTGAGGCGGTAGCGCACCGAGAGCTTGCTCATGAGCAGGCGCCAGGAGAGCGCGAGCACGGGCAGCGCCGAGGCCGCGGCGAAGATCCAGGGCGCGAAGAGCCTCCGGCGGGCCTCGGCCGGCAGCACGCCGAACCAGAGGTAGACGAGCCCCGCCACCCACACGAACCAGAGGATCCAGAGGTGCGCGTCCGCCTTCCCGGAGGTGCGCCCCTTCCAGAGATCCTGCTCCGGCTCGTGGTTGGCGGCCGGAGCCGCGCTCAGCGGCGATTCCGGCGCGGCCGCCAGCGCGGCGCCGCACTTGTTGCAGAAGACGCTCCCGTCGGGGAGCCCGGCAGTGCATTTGGGGCAGGCCATCATCTGATCGCGGCCAGTATAGCGGATGCCGCCATCGGAGGCACTTCTCGGATAGACTGGGACGGTGCGCGACCATTTCAAGATCATCGCCAACCCGTTTTCCGGCGGGGGACGCGCGTGGCGGCTCGCCCAGCAGACCGCGACCCTCCTGCGCGACCGCGGACGCAGCGTCGACCTCTTCCGGACCGAGAAGGCGGGGGACGCCCGCCGGGCCGCCGCCGACTGCGCCGGATACCAGGTCGTGGTCGCGGTCGGGGGGGACGGCACCGTCAACGAGATCGTCAACGGCCTCCCGATTCCCGGGGGACCCGTGCTGGGCACGCTTCCCAGCGGCACCGCCAACGTGCTCGCGAAGGAGCTCCGCCTGCCGCGGGATGCCCGCGGCCTCACCCGCGTGCTCGCCGACGGGACGGAGATCCTCTGGGACCTCGCCGTCGAGCAGACCCGGCAACGCCGCTTCCTGCTCTTCGCGAGCGCCGGCTACGACGCGCACGTCGTGCACCTCTTCCACGTCTCCCGCAAGGGGCCCCCGCCCTTCGTGATCCCCTCGCTCTACAACATGGGCCTCTACGCCCTCTGGGGCGCCAAGAGCATCCTGGAATACCGCCCCCCGCGGATGATCGTGGAGATCGACGGCCGCCGCGTGACGGACAACGCCAGCTGGGTGCAGGTCTCGAACATCTCCCAGTACGGCGGGCCGCTGGTCTTCACGCCCGGCGCCCGGCCGGACGATGCGATGTTCGAAGTCATGATCCAGGAGGCGCACGAACGGCGGGACGTGCTCCGCATGCTCTGGGCGGGGCTCGTCAACTACGCGGCCGGCCGGCACTACGCGATGCCGGACGTGCGCTTCGTCCGGGCGAAGCGGGTGCGCCTCGAATCGGCGGACGGGCGGGAGGCGCCGCTGCAGATCGACGGCGACCCCGCGGGGTTCCTGCCGGCGGATTTCGAACTCGTCCCGGGAGGGGTCCGCGTCATCGCGCCGCCGGCCCTATAACCCGTACTGCTCCATCTTCTTGCGCAGGGTCATGCGGTTGATGCCCAGGAGCTCGGACGCCTTCACCTGGTTGCCCCCGGTCAGCTCGAGCGCGCGGCGCAGCACGGCCTTCTCCCAGCGCGCCTCCACCTGCGGGTAGAGCTCCCCGGGCGGGGCCTGGGCCGCGAGTTTCTCGACCAGTTCCCGCACCCGCGCCTCGAGATCGCTTTCCCCGACGGGCCTCGGCGACACGATCGACTCGGGCAGATGCTCCCGGCGCACCGGCCCGCCCCGCGCCAGCACGACGCCGCGCTCGATCGCGTTGCGGAGCTCCCGCACGTTGCCGGGCCAGGAGTAGTTCCGCAGCAGCTCCATCGCCTCCTCGGTGATCCCCGCGCCGCGCGCGAGATCCAGGAAATGCGCGACGAGCAGCGGCAGGTCGTCCCGGCGGTCCCGCAGCGGGGGCAGCTCGAGCCGCACCACGTTGAGCCGGAAATAGAGGTCCTCCCGGAAGCGCCCCTCGCGCACCCGCTCCTCGAGGTTCACGTTGGTGGCCGAGACGATGCGAACGTCCACGCCGTGCGACTCGGTCCCGCCCACCCGCTCGAAGCGGCGCTCCTCGAGGAAGCGCAGCAGCTTGACCTGCGACGAAAGCGGGATCTCCCCGATCTCGTCGAGGAACACCGTCCCGCCGGAGGCGACCTCGAACTTGCCGGGCTTCTGGCGGATCGCGCCGGTGAACGCGCCCTTCTCGTGGCCGTAGAGCTCGCTTTCCAGCAGCGTCTCCGGGATCGAGGCGCAGTTGATCGCCTCGAAGGGGCCGCTCGCGCGGGCGCTGTTGTAGTGCAGCGCGCGGGCCAGCAGCTCCTTGCCGGTGCCGCTTTCGCCGATCAGCAGGACGCTGGCGTCGCTCGCCGCGACCGCCGCGACCTTCTTGAAGACCTCCTGCATCGGCGCCGAGCGGCCGACGATGCCCGTCGCGGGTTTGCCCGTCCGCAGCGCCTGCACCTCGCGGCTGACCGCCACGCCGCGCAGCGCCTCCTGCACGAGGGTGCGGGCCCGGTCGAGGTCCACGGGCTTCGGCAGGTATTCGGCCGCCCCGAGTTTCACCGCCTTCACCGCCGTCTCCAGCGTCCCGTGCGCGGTGATGACGATGAAGCGCGCGCGCGGCGCGAGCGAGCGCATCTGCTCGAGCGCGGTCAGCCCGTCCATGCCCGGCAGCTTCACGTCCAGGAACACGACGTCGGGCTGCGCGTCCCGCACGAGCTCCAGCCCGCGCTCCGCCGTCGCGGCCGAGAGGCATTCGTGGCCCAGACCCTCCACCATCTTGCGGAAGATCCAGACGATCGATTCCTCGTCGTCGACCACCAGCACTTTAGCCATGCACGGGCAATTCTATCCAGAAGACGGTGCCGCGGGGCAGGCTCTCGAACCCGATCCGGCCGCCGTGGTCCTCCACGATGCGTTTCGTGAGCGCGAGACCGAGACCCACCCCGTCCTGCTTCGTCGTCACGAAGGGGTCGAAGACGCGGTCCTTCACGCCCTCCGGCACCCCCGAGCCCGCATCCGCCACGGAGAGCCGGACCCCTCCGGGGCGCGGAAGCACGGAGATCTCGAGCGGCCCGCCCTGGGGCATCGCCTGGGCCCCGTTGAGGACGAGGTTCATCACGCAGCGCTTGAAGCGGGCCACGTCCAGCTTCACCGCGGGCACCGGCTCCTCCCGGCGGGACAGCGTCACCCCCAGATGCTGCAGCCGGGGATTCATGAGCTCCAGCACCTCGTGGACCACGAGCCGCAAATCCGCCTGCTCGAGGCGCAGCGGCTGCGAGGCCCCCGTCAGCTCCGCGGTGATCAGGTCCAGGCGTTCGATCTCCCCCAGGACCCGGTCGTAGGGTTCGCGATCGGACGCCGACTCGCGCAGCAGCTGGACGGTCATCTTGATCGAGGACAGGGGGTTGCGGAGTTCGTGGGCCACGCCGGCGGCCATCTGGCCCATGACGGCCAGGCGTTCGCCGCGACGCACCTCCTGCAGCATGCGGTTGAGCGCCTCGACGAGGTGGTCCAGTTCGGCGCCGCCGCCGACCGCCTTCACCTCGCCGGCGGGGAGGGAGCGCGCCTGGGCCGCCAGGCGTTCGAGGGGGCGGGCCACCGCCTGCGCGGTGAGGTAGCCGAGGCCGGCCACGAGGCCCAGCCCCGCCACGGCGAGCAGGAGCAGCGGCCGCACGACCTCCTCTTTTTCGCGCGAGACCACCTCGGCGGCATACACGACGTGCAGGTCGCCGTACTGCGTGGGCGCCCGGTAGGAGCCGGCGGCGGGCGGCGAGACCGGCTTCACGCGCAGCGACTCCGCACCCACCAGGCGTCGAAGGTAGTCGAGGTTGTTCTCGAGGGAGGCGGGCGGCATGCCGTCGACCAGGCGGGCCAGCTGGTCCACCTGCGCCTGCAGGCGGCGCTCCACGGCGTTCTGGACCAGGAACGTCGAGACGGCCGCCGCGGCGAGAAACACCGCCGTGAAGAGGGCGAGGAAGGCGAGCAGCGTCCGCCAGCGGATGCCCATGCGGATCACTATAAACGAAGAAGGCCCGCCCGGGGCGTTTCCCCCGGGCGGGCTTTCGGATTCTCCGCTTCGGGCGGTCTATTCAGGCTTCTCGGGCTTGAAGGTGGGCTTGTACTTGTTCCACCAGATCTGCCACTCCTTGTACGTGGTGTACTTCTCCTTGGCGACGATCTGCATCGCCTTGATGACGTTGGGCAGCACGTCCTTCGCGAGCTTCCGCTTGGGATCGTCGCCGCCTCCGGGAATGTTCGTGCCGTAGGCGCCGCCCCCGTCCTTCTGGCTGTCGATCTTGTCGTACTTCTTCATGAGGTCGAGGATGAGATCGACCGTGCCGGGGATCTTGTGGCTGCCGGCGATCTTGCCGGCCGCGAGCAGGGCGGCGGAGGCGATCTTCGCCTCCTTGTCCTCGAAATAGCGGTGGGCCGTGAACAGGGCGGATTCGTCGTTGAGCTCGCCGAGCCCCTGGAAGATGGCCTCCACGACCTCGGGCTCCTTGATATTGGGACCGATGCTGCCGATCAGCATCGGAACGGCCACCTTCTTGTAGTCCTTGAAGCCGCCCAGCCCCTGGGCCGCCGCCTTGCGGACGGCGGGCACGTCGGCCCCCAGCAGGTTGCCGAGACGGGCCGCGGTCTTCTCATGCGGCGTCTTGGCCAGTTCGGCCACGGCGGCCGCCCGGGCGGGACCCGAGGGATTGGACATCCCCTTCTTGAAACGATCGAGGGCTTCCTCGAGCTCCTTCTCGTCGCCGGCGAAGGCCGCCAGGGGCGACAGGCAGAGGGCCAGGACAAATGACATGTTGCGCATCCGATTCTCCTATGACTCCACTACACCTGTGTAACCGCCACCGGTCCCTTTCTAACGTCCGGGACCCGGACCGGGGTCATTCGGGATCCTTGAACGTGCCTTTGGCGCGCCGCCACCACTCGGCGGCCTCCTTGGCGTTCTTGAAACTTTCGCCCGTGATCTTGGAGAGCGCGGCTTCCACCGCCCCCGTGAGGTCGCCCTTCCGGCGGAGCTGCTCCTCCTGGACGGAATTGCCGACGCCCACGCCGCCGGCGCCGCCGATGCCCCCGCCCAGGCCGCCCCCGAGGCCGCCGCTGTCCTTCTGGTCGTCCCGGATGCCGTCGAGTTCCCTCCAGAGGTTGATGAGCGGGTCGATCGACGCGGCCGTCCGGATCTTGGCGAGGGAGTCGATGGCCTCCTTGGCCACGTCCACCTCGCGGTGCTTGAAATACCCGACCAGCTTCGGGGCGATCCCCTTGAAGGCGGTGTCGCCCGCGTAGCGGAGGCACTTCACGATGCCTTCCTTGTCCTTCCGGACCCCCGCGCTGCTCATCAGCGCCTCCGCCGCATCCTTGTCCTTCTTGTATTTCCCGAGCTGCTCGCCCGCGGCGGAGGCCATTTCGATGCTCTTCCCGAGGAAGATCTTCAGCTCCGACACGATCTTCGGATGCTGCAGCTCGCCCAGCTTCTCGATCGCCTTGGCGACGTCGGCGTCCGACTTCGCGCCCTTGAGCTCCTTCTTGAACTCGGCGATCTTCGCCTTGGCCTCCTCCTCCTTCTTCTTCTCGTCCTCCTGGGACCAGACGGGGAGGGTCAGCGCCAGCGCCACGATCAGTGTCTTCCAGGCCATACGCAGCTCCGATTCGATATCTACTCTTCCCGCTCGGGGTCACCAACCAAACATCAGGGCTTCAAAGTTCCCGCCGGGGGACGCACCGGGGCGGGCGGGGTCGTCGTCGTGTAACTCGAGGTGATCCGGATCGGTCCGGACGCCGCGGGCGGCCGGTACACGGGGACGTTGTACAGCGGCGCGGGACCCCACCAGGACCACTGCGTCTCCCGCTCGCGCTGCTTCTCAAGATCCAGGCGCTCCCGTTCCAGCGCGATTTTCGCCAGGTCGACCTCCCGGCGCATCGAGGCGAGTTTCTCCTCGGTCGCGCGCCGGTCGGATTCGATGATGAGCTCCTTCTCCTGCTCCTTGAACCGCTCGACCGTCTCGCGGGGCAGCCAGCGGCCGTGGTGCCGGATCAGCCCGCGCGCCGCGAGGAGCTCCTCCCCGTCCAGCCAGCGTTCCCCGATCCTTTCAAAGCCCAGCAGCTTCCGGGCCCCTTCGTGCTGGGGATCCAGCTCGATCACCTTGCGGAGCTGCTCCTGGGAACGCGTCGTCAGCCCCCGTTCGCGGGCCCAGAGGGCCAGCTCGTACGACGCCTTGGCATCGGTCGCCGAGCGGCGGCGCGTCTCGAATTCCTTCAGGGGGTCGTCGGAACGCACGATCTCCCGGACATCGATCTTGAGGAAGGACATCGAGCCGGAGTCCATCTCGACCCTGACGCGGGCGCCGTCCTCCCGCACGACGCCGGTGAAGACCGCTCCGTTGCGGAGGTGGACCTCGTCGGCGGCGGCCGGGAGGGCGAGCAGGAGCCCCAGGCCCAGGGACAGCGGCAGCGGCTTCACGTTCATACTCACCTATGGTACGTCCTCACCCCTCCGGGAATCGGGATCCCCCCGCCCTCCTGAAAGTGTAACTCGAGTCGGGAGGGAATCCTAGAAGCCCTATACGACAGCCCCCCCCCGGGGGTTCCCGCCCCGCGGCGGGTCCAGCAGGGCCTCCCCGGCCTTCCGGGCGGCCTCGAAGTCCTGCTCGCCGGGCTCCTCGGCCCCCCAGCGGGCCCGGGCGAAGAGTTCGGCGAGCTGCTCGGAGGAGGCCCTCGGTTCCAGCCGCAGGGCGAATTCGCGGGGCGTCAGGGAGGGCGGACGGCGGAGCCCCCGGCGCGCCAGCCGGGCCAGCAGATCCAGGTAATAGCGCACGATCCGGCCCCGCCAGCCGCTGTTCCCTTCCGCGGGCGGCGCGGAAGGCGGCGTCCGGAGCTGTTCGGCCCGGCTGCGGGAAGCCAGCCGGTCGACGTCCTCGGTCACGCCGTCGCGGGCGCCGCCCAGTCCCCAGCGCAGCGCCACCCAGAAGGCCGCCGCCCCGATGAGACAGGCGCCCAGGACGTTGAGCAGCAGGTCCAGCACCTGGCTGGGGGGCAGCGCGGGCACCGCCCCCGTCCGGGACAGGGGCTCGTAGGGAAGGGGGGGAACCCAGAGGCAGAAACCCAGGAGCCCGAGCCCCGCGGCCGCCGCCCACCCGGTCCCCTCCCGCAGGAGCGGCCAGGCGCGGGGGATCTCCTGGACCGGATACTCCGAGAAGCGCCGGGCGGCGAAGTCGGCCACCAGGAAGAACACCACGAGTCCGCCGTGAAGCGCCAGGGCGGCCGTCGCGGCGGGCCCTCCGGCCAGCGCGGCATACACGGTCAGAATGAACGCATTGAGGAGGGTGCCGAGGTACGCGCGGCCCAGCCCCGCCGTCAGAAGGGCCACCGGCTGGAGCAGACGGAAGATCGAACCGCCGGCTTCTATGGAATCCCGGCTGCCGGCGATCCACCCCATGCCGACCAGGAGCAGCAGCGTCCCGTAGCAGGCCCCGATGACGAAGCGGATGCGGTCCCGCCCCGCCCGCTCCAGGAGTCCCGCCAGACGCTCGAAAAGCAGGGCGCCGAACACGGCCGCAAGCGCCAGGGCGAGCGGCTGGCCCACGAGCAGCAACGGATCCGAGAGGCGGGAGGGGGCCCAGGCGAGCAGGGAGGATTCGACGGCCGCGAGCGAGATCAGGAAGACCGCCACCAGGCGGGCCCGCAGGAAGGCGAGCGGCAGGCGTCTCATGCGGGCCCCCCGCGCTCGAGCGCCGCTCCCAGATCCTCGGCGTCCTCCAGAACCTGCACGCGGGCGCCGCGGGACTCGAGGAAGAACACCGCCTCGCGCATGCGTTCGACGACTTCGGCCCGCGGCGGCGGCCAGCCGGAGATCGGCGGGAAGGAGAAGTTGTTCACGAGCAGGAAGAGGAGCCGGGAGCCGCGGCTCCTCAGGACCTCGATCAGATCGCCCCAGGGGCCCAGGTCCAGGAACACGGTCCCCGAGACGAAGACCACCGTCGAGCCCGCGGGGATCTGCGGGAGGTGGACGGCGGCCACCTCGTGGAAGGGGGCGTTTCCGTCCTGGGCGGCTTTCAGCAGCTCGTACAGCGCGAGGGTGAAATGCCCGTCGCCCCTCCCGGGGGGGACGTGCAGGGTCCGCGCGCCCTGTCCCGCCGCCTGGACGAAGCCGCCCTCCGAGACGGCGGACGAGATCACCGACGCGGCGCTGCGGACCACGTATTCGAGCGTCGATTTGCGGCCGGTGCCCGCGCGATGGCGGCGGTCGAGGTCCAGCAGCACGGTGGTGTAGGGGGTGAGGTCGACCTCGTAGACCTTGCTGACGGGGGCGCCGCGCCGGGCGCTGGCGGGCCAGTGGACGTGCCGCAGGTCGTCGCCGGGGCGGTAGTCCCGGACGCCGAGGAAGAGCGGGCTCTGGCCGGGCCGGCCGGCGGCGGTTTCGGAGGGGGAGAGCGACGCCCGGGCGCCCAGGGTGGCGAGCGCGTTCACGGGATAAACGCGGGGGAAGACGGCGAACTCCTCCGCGACGGGGAGGACGCGCGACGCGGGGAAGAGGCCGGCGGGGTCCGTGCTGACGAGCGTGACGGGCCCCACGGTGTAGAGGCCCCACTGGCGGGAGCAGAAGCATTCGTACTGCAGGCGGCGGCCGAGTCCGGGGCCGAGGGGCCCGGGCTCGAGCATGCGCTGCTCGGCGGCGAGGGCGGGGCCGAAGCGGTCGCCGATCTCGATCATGCGGACGGGACGGGTGCTTTCGAGGACGAGGTCGACCGCCACCGTGTCGTTTTCGGAGGCGCCGGGGGTGAAGTCGCGGCGGACGGAGATCCCGCCGAGGGGGCGGCGGGCGCGGAGGGGCGCGAGCAGAAGCAGGAGCCCCCAGGCGAACGAGAGGGCGGCCAGGGCGGGCAGCCGGAGCAGGGCGGAAAGCAGGAGGAGGGACCCGGTCGCGATCAGCAGGAAGCTGCGGTAGAGCGTGGACCGCGCGGGTTCCACGTCAGACCGGCTCGTAATCGACGGGGACTTCCGTTTCCTGGAGGGCGTTGTCGACGATGCGGGCCCCGGCGACGCCCTGCACCCGGGAGCGGGATTTCACGACGATGCGGTGGGCGAGGACGGGGACGGCGAGGGCTTTGACGTGATCGGGCGTCACGAAGGGGGCGTCCTGGAGATAGGCGAGGGCCTGGGCGGCGCGCATGAGGGAGAGGCCGCCGCGGGGGCTGGCGCCGAACTGGGCGTGGTCGTCCAGGCGGGTGCAGGCGACGAGGCGCTGGATGTAGCCCAGGATGGAGCGGTGGACGTAGGTGCGCGCGGCCGTCTTCTGCAGTTCGATGAGGCCGGCCGCGTCGACGACGGGGGCGAGGGCTTCGAGCGGGGCGCCGTCCTTCTGGGCGGCGAGGATCTCGACTTCGACGGCGTCGTCGGGATAGCCGATGGAGAGGCGGACGAGGAAGCGGTCGAGCTGGGCTTCGGGGAGGGGGAAGGTCCCGGCGAGTTCGACGGGGTTCTGGGTGGCGACGAGGAAGAAGGGGTCGGGCAGGGGGTGCGTGGTCCCGTCGATGCTGACCTGGCGCTCCTCCATGGCTTCGAGGAGGGCGGACTGGGTGCGGGGGGTGGCGCGGTTGATCTCGTCGGCGAGAAGGATCTGGGTGAAGACGGGTCCGCGCCGGAACTCGAAGGTCTGGTCCCGGGGGTTGAAGACGGAGACGCCGCTGACGTCGGAGGGCAGGAGGTCGGGGGTGCATTGGATGCGGCGGAACTCGGCGCCGATGGAGCGGGCGAGGGCGCGGGCGAGCAGGGTCTTGCCGACGCCGGGCACGTCCTCCAGCAGGACGTGGCCGCGGGCGAGCAGGGCGGCGACGGCGGTTTCGATGAGGCTGCGCTTCCCGAGCACCGCCCGTTCGACGTTCTCGACGATCCGGAGTCCCGCGGCCTTCCCCACCCCTCCAGTATCCCCCTCCCTCCGCCCCCGCGCAAGCGGTCAGAAAAAGCAGACAGGCTGTTTTTTTCGGCTCTATCCGCCTGCAACGGCTACAATCCGGGCCTCATGCCCCGGTTTTTCGTCGAGAAGATCAGCCACCCGGCCGTCCTCTCCCCCGAAGAGTCCCGCCATGCCGTCAAGACCCTCCGCCTCCAGCCCGGGGACCGCGTCGTCGTGTTCGACCCGGTCGAGACCTGGTCCGGGGAGATCGAATCCGTCGCCGGCGCCGTCCGCATCCGGCTCCTGGAGCAGCTCGCAAGACCCCGGCTGCCGAGGGTCGTCGTCGCCGCCGCCGTGCCCAAGGGCGCCCGCCTCGACTGGATGATCGAGAAACTCGCCGAGCTGGGCGTCGCCGAATTCATCCCCGTCCGCTTCGCCCGCAGCGTCGCGGAGCTCGGCGGCGGCAAACAGCGGCGCCTCGAGAAGATCGCCGTCGCCGCCGCCAAGCAGTCCGGGGCCCCCGTCATGAGCATCGCCCCGGAACGCCCGGTCGCGGAACTTCCCGGGGACGCCCAACTCGCCTCGCCCGCGGCCTCCGGGCCGGCCCCCTCCGGACCCGGCCTGCTCGTCATCGGCCCCGAGGGCGGCCTCACCCCCGCCGAGGAGGCCCGCTTCCCCCGGACCTTCTCGCTGGGCCCCACGATCCTCCGCATCGAGACCGCCGCCGTCGTCGCCGCCGCGAGGCTGCTCGCGTGAGAAAACAGCTCCACGCGTTCGACCTCGTCGTCTTCGCCTACATCGCGATCCTCACCCTGGTGGTCCTGCTCTTCCGGCCGCCCGGCGCCGCGATCTACCTCTCCTTCCACGGCGCCGTCGTCCTCATGGTCGCGCTGATCCTCCACGCCCACCGGCGCTTCGGCGGTCCCCTCTGGCGCTTCTGCCGCCACTGGTACCCCCTCGTCGTCGTGCTCTCCGCCTTCCGCGAACTCCACTACCTCGTGCCGTCCCTGCAGCCCTTCGAGGACGCCCGCTGGGACCGGCTCCTCGCCGACGTCGACCGCCTGCTGTTCGGCAACGTGGACGCGCTCTTCCTCCGCTTCCCCGGCCCCGTCGTGGACGTCCTCCACCTCTGCTACTGGTTCTACTTCGTCTCGATGGTCGGGCTCGGCGCCGTGCTCTACCGGCAGAAGGACCCCGAGCGCCTCAACGAGTACAGCTCCATCCTCCTCCTGGGCCTCTTCGGCTCCTACCTCCTCTACCCGCTCGTCCCCGCGATCGGCCCGCACTGGTTCTATCCCGGGCGGCCCGCCGCCCTGGACGGATGGCTCATCGGCGGCGCGATGCATCGGACGCTGCTGATGATCGAATGGAGGATGCCGGACGCCTTCCCGAGCGGGCACGCGCTCATGTCGATCCTGGTGATCGCCTCGGCGTGGAAATACCACCGGGGCGCGTTCTGGCTCCTGCTCGCGCCCTCGTCGGGCTGCATCCTGGCGACGATGGTGCTGCGCTACCACTACGTGGTGGACGTGCTCGTCTCCGCGCTGCTGTTCCCGGTCGTCTTCTTCGCCGGGATCCGCCTGCACCAGCGCTGGTCGGTGTTTACTTCTTCTCTTCCGGCGGCTTCGGGGCCTCCGCCGCGGGCGTGACCCCGGCGGGGGGCTTGGAGGCGTCCCCGGAAGCCCCGGCGGCCTCCTCTTCGAACACCTCGTTCATCTCGATGCCGTCGACCTTCTTGCGAAGGATGTAGTAGATCAGCGTCTGCTGCGAGAAGAAGAAGCTCACCACGTAGCCCAGCGAGAGGCCCAGCGTGACCGAGAGCCAGAGCGTGACGATGAACCCCGCGACCGTGTGCGCGCCGCCGCTGACGCCCACGCTCTTGTGGTTGACGCCCACGATCTTGTTCGCCATCACCTGCAGCCGGCCGTAGGGATGCGGGGCCTTCGCGATCGAGGCCGCATCCCACGCGTACATCGAGCAGTCCTGGTGATCCTTCGAGAGGATCAGCGCCCACGAGGCGTTGGCGATGTCCTTGAACTCCGCCTTCTGCTCGGCCGGACGCTCCCAGAGCCCGCAGACCCGGAAGCCCTCCTCGCTGGATTTGAGGCCGAAGAAGCACATCGTGATCGCAAAGAGGATCACGAACGAGGAACAGACGTACCCGTACGCCGAGCTCACGACCTGGTACCAGAGGTAGTGCCAGGGGCGCGAGTAGACGTAGCTGAAGCCGCGGCTCACCGCGTCGAAACTGTCGGTGCCTTCGGCCGCGACGGCCGGCGCGAAGAGCGGCAGGCCCGTCACGGTGCCCACCGCGATCAGCGTCATGATGAACCCGGACAGGAGCACCAGCGGGAGCAGCAGCGCCGCCAGCGGCGCCCCGATCATCGCCAGATCCAGCACCTTGGCGACCACGCCGCCCGCGTAATTGCACAACGAGAAGAAGAGGAAGCCGATCACGCAGATCAGCGGGGCCCAGAAGAAGGACCAGAACTTCTTCCGCGCGAACTGCAGCGCCTTCCGCGTCTCGATCCGCTCCCCGTCCTTGGCGATCTCGTAGGCGGCGATGCGGCTGATCGCCCCGCCGAAGTACGACCAGATCGCCAGCAGCAGGACGATGAACGCCGCCGAGTAGCCGGCGCGGACCGCCCAGGAGGTCTTGATCCGCTTGGGGAAGCCGGCGGCGTCGAGCACCGCCTTGCCGTCCGCCCGCTCGATCGCGCCCTCGTAGATGACGTCCCAGGCCTGGCACTGGGTCTTCCACCAGTGGTGCAGCACGAGATCCTGGGGAGGCTGCACGGCCTCCTTGTCGAGCGAGTTGCCCAGCACGACCGTCAGGCCGCCGCAGAGGAAGATCGAAACGAAGATGCCCAGAAGCGCCAGGAAACACTTCCGGAGGTCCAGCGCGACCATGAAGCCGTTGAAGAGGTCGCGCCAGTCGCCTTTGAGCTCTCTCATTTCTTGGACTCCTTGCTTTCCTTCTTATCGGAAACGGCAGCCGTCTTGGCGGGCTCCTTGCCGCCGGACTCCGGGGGCGGCGTGCCGCTTTTCTTCTTCGAGTCGGTGATGTAGAAGCCGCTGCCCTTGAAGATCAGTCCCGCCCCCGTCCCGATCATCCGCTTGGCCTTCTTTTTGCCGCACTTCTCGCAGGCCTTCAGGCCGCCCGCGCTCATCGATTCAAACCGCTCGAACCGGTGGCCGCACGCGGAGCAGGCATAGTCGTACGTGGGCATGAACTCGGGCGAATTATAGAAACGTCCCGAGTTCGGTGTCAATAACACCTTACGGCTCAAGGGCCTCCATGAATCGGCGGCCCTCTTCCAGGCCGGGCTTCAACTGCAGCGCCTCGACCACCAGCGCCTTCGCGTGCCCCTCCCCCTGGTCGTGGTAGCGCAGGTAGGCGAGGAGGATCTTGGCCTCCGCATCGAGAGGGTCCGCGGCCAGGCGGGCTTCCAGGGTTCCCACGAGCGCGCGATAAGACTCCTCGCTCCCGAAAAGATCCCGGGGCTTCACCTTCCGAAGCCAGTGGGGAACGTTCGCCATCGCCAGGGACAGGAACGCGTAGGACTCCTGGATATTGCCCTGGGCCAGGCTGCTCAGGGCGAGGTAGAGCACGCTCTCGGGAAGGGCCCTGAAAAACTGCCGCTCCGCCTGGTCGAAGCGCCCGGACCGCAGCTCGTGAAGCCCCTGCGTCAGGCGCTCCTGGACCCCTTCGGGACTCAGCGGCGGCAGCAGACGCCGTTCGGGAGGCGGGGCAGGCGCGGGAGGGGCCGCCGGAACCGGGAGGACGGGGACCGGGAGAGGCGGCTTCCGCAGTTCCTCCCTCAGCCGGGCATTCTCCCGGACGAGTTCCTTCAGGCGTCCGGATTCGATCCGCGACTCCTCCTGAACCCGGCCGTAGGTGCGGATCGCATACCCCGCGAGCAGGAGCGCCACCAGGACGACCAGCCCCAGCAGCAGGGGCGAGCGCCCCCGGCGGGAGTCCCCCTCCTCGGGCAGGAGTCCGGGGGCTAAAGACATCGGCTACCGTCCCCTCTCCGCAGACACCCCCCGATTCTATGCCTCCCGCGGACCTCCGTCAATTATGTCGCTTCGGGGCACGACTTTGTCGGCACCGGGGTGTTCCATCCATGGAACTGCGTCGGGCACGGGGCTTGCGTCTCTTCTTTCCTGCACTTATGAATGCTTCGCCCTTCGACCTGGCCAAGAAGGTCCAGGAAGCCACCGGCGACCTTCCGGCCATGCCCCACGTGGCGGCCCTGGCGCTGGAAACCCTGAGTTCCGAAACATCGTCGGCGGCGGATCTTAACCGGGTCATCTCCCAGGATCCCTCGCTCGCCAGCCGCGTGCTCCGCGTCTCCAACTGCTCCTTCTACGCGCGCAACGGCGCCGTCAAGACGGTCACCCAGGCCATCGTCACCGTGGGATTCAACCAGGTGCGCACCATCCTCATGACGGCCGCGCTGCGCAACCTCTACCCCAAATTCGGCCGCAACGAGCAGCTTCTCTGGGAGCATTCCGTGGGTTGCGCCCTGGCGGCCCGCGTGCTCGCCAAAAAGACCCGCGCGGCGAACCCCGAACAGGCCTTCCTCGTGGGTCTGCTGCACGACATCGGCAAGACCGCCCTGCTGCTCAAGCTTCCCGAGAAGATGGGCCCCATCATGGACCAGATCTTCCGCGGCGAGGCGCGCTCGTTCCGCGAGCTCGAGGAGGAGGTCTTCGGCTTCGACCACGCCACCGTCGGGCAGTTGCTCGCCCGCAAATGGAAGTTCGGAGAGGAGATCGAGGACGCCATCGGGCATCATCATTTCCCCGAGGAATCCCAGACCGTGCCCAACCTCTGCCACGTGATCGCGCTCGCGGACTCCTTCTGTCATGTCCTGGGCCTGGGTCCGGTGCGGAATCCCGACCTGGATCTGACGGCCCACCCGAGCGCGGCCGCGCTCAAGCTCCCGCCGGAGACGGTCCTGGAGCTCCGCACCGAGATCGAGGAGTGTTACGCCAGCGAGCGCACGAACCTCGTGGCGTGAGCGCTACGCCAGGATCTCCCGCACCACCTTGCCGTGCACGTCCGTCAGGCGGAAGTCCCGCCCCTGGAAGCGGTAGGTCAGCCGTTCGTGGTTGATGCCGAGCAGGTGCAGCAGCGTCGCCTGGAAGTCGTGCACGTGGACCGGCTTGGCGACGACGTTCATCCCGAGGTCGTCCGTTTCGCCGTACGTCATGCCCGGCTTGATGCCGCCTCCCGCCATCCAGATCGTGAACGCGTAGGGATGATGGTCGCGGCCCCAGCGCGCGCGCTCCGCGAGGTTGCCCTGGAGGAACGGCGTGCGCCCGAATTCGCCGCCCCAGATGACCAGCGTGTCGTCCAGCAGCCCGCGGCGCTTCAGGTCGCGCACGAGCGCGGCGCTCGGCTGGTCGGTGTCGCGGCACTGGTTGTAGAGCTCCGTCGTGAGGCTGTTGTGCTGGTCCCACCCGGCGTGCATGAGCTGCACGAAGCGCACCCCGCGCTCGACGAGCCGCCGCGCCATGAGGCAGTTGTAGGCGAAGCTTCCCTGCACCTTGACGCCCGGCCCGTACTCGTCCAGGACCTCCTTCGGCTCGGCGCTGAGGTCCGCGAGCTCCGGCACGC
The DNA here is from genome assembly GCA_964619955.1 of uncultured Planctomycetales bacterium. Taxonomy (GTDB): domain Bacteria; phylum Planctomycetota; class MHYJ01; order MHYJ01; family JACPRB01; genus JACQFK01. The sequence continues at coordinate 5,719 of CAZUJF010000002.1, read as the reverse complement.
TCGACTGCATCCGGTACGCCATCTCGTACTGGGCCAGGCGCGTCGCGATCTCGGGATCGCCGGCTTCGCGCAGCTTCATCTCGTTCAGCTTCGCGACGTCGTCGAGGAGGCCCCGCCGCGTGCCCGCGCTCATCCCCGGGGGATTGGACAGGTAGAGCACCGGCTCGCCGCTCCCCCGGAACTTCACGCCCTGGAAGCGCGAGGGGAGGAAGCCCGAGCTCCAGTAGAAGTCGTAGAAGATCTGCCCGCAGGAGGTGCCCTTGGAGATGGACGTCATCACGACGTACGCGGGCAGGTTCTCCGCGAGGCTCCCGAGCCCGTAATGCGCCCAGGCGCCCATCGTCGGCCGCCCGGGGATCTCCGCGCCGCTCAGGAAAAAGGAGATCGCGGGCGCGTGGTTCACCTGCTCCGTGTGCATCGACTTGATGAAGCAGAGCTCGTCCGCGACGGACGCGGTGTGCGGCATCAACTTGCTCACCCAGGCGCCGCTCTCGCCGTGGCGCGCGAACGGCTCGATCGGCGCCAGCAGGAGTTTGCCTTTCGGATCCCCCGTCATCGTGCTGAAGCGCTTCGAGCCGAGATAGTCCTGCGGGACGGGTTTACCGTGCCCCGCGGCCAGCGCGGGTTTCCAGTCGAAGAGGTCCACGTGTGTCGGCGCGCCGTTCATGAAGAGGTAGATCACGCGCTTCGCCTTCGGCGCGAAATGGGGCAGCGCGGGTCGCGGGGCATCGCCGGACGCGAAGAGGTCCCGCCCCAGCAGCGAGGACAGCGCGGCGGCGCCCAGGCCCGGCGCGGAGCGCCCGAACAACTCCCGGCGGGTCATTTGGAGCTTCAGTTCCGGGTTCATTCCTTCGTCACCGCCTCGTCGAGATTCAGGATCGCCAGACAGAGCGAGGCCCACGCCGCGTGCTCGGAGGCGGAAAGGCTCTCGTCGCGCTTCGACTCGCCGACTTTGAGCAGTTTCTTCGCGTCCTCCGGTTGCGCCGCATACTCGCCCCTCAGGCGTTTCAGGCCCGTCAGGAGGACCTCGCGCTCGGGCTCCTTCGGGGAACGCGCCAGGATGCGCCGGAAGACGAAGTCGAGCTTCGCCGCATCGCCGCTCTCCGGCCGCTTCAGCGCCCGCTCCGCCAAGGCCCGTGCGGCCTCGACGTACGCGGGGTCGTTGAGCAGCGCGAGTGCCTGCAGCGGCGTGTTCGTCCGCGTCGGCTTCACCACGCACGTCGAGCGCGACTGCGTGTCGAAGAACATCGTCGGACCCACGATGCGGCGCCAGAACACGTAGAGGCTCCGGCGGTAGAGCGCGTCGCCGTGGTCCTGCTGGTAGGTCTTGCCGCCGAAGGTCGCCTCCTCCCAGACCCCGGAGGGCTGATACGGCCGCACGGCCGCGCCGCCCCGGGTTTCCACCAGCAGCCCGCTCGCGGCGAGGGCCTGGTCCCGCAGCATCGAGGACGGCATCCGGAACCGCGAGCCTCGCGCGAAGAAGCGGTTGTCGGGGTCCGCCTCCAGCTGCGCGGCCGTCACGTTCGAGGAGCGTTTGTACGCGGCGCTCGTCACGATCTGCTTCAGCAGGCGCTTCAGGTCCCAGCCGTGCTCGCGGAAGTCGGCGGCCAGCCAGTCGAGCAGCCCGCGGTGCACGGGAAACTCGCCCTGCACGCCGAAGTTCTCGCTGGTCTTCGTCAGGCCCGTTCCGAAGAGCAGCTGCCAGTAGCGGTTGACCGTGACGCGCGCGGGCAGGGGGTTCTCGGCGGAGACCAGCCAGCGGGCGAGGCCGAGGCGGTTGCGCGGCGCGTCGGCGGGCAGCGGGGGGAGTTTGCCCGGCACGGCGGCGCCGATCTCCTCGAGACGTTTGTCGTAAAGCCCCTTGTCGAGGATGTAGGTCTTCCGCGGCGCGGGTTGATCCTCCATCACCATCACGCGGGGGACCGCCTTCCGCGCGGCGCTGCGCTGGTCCAGGACCTCGCGCAGGTGGCGCACGGCCTTGGCGTAGTCGGGGAAGGGCTTCTCCGCCGCCTTGTGGATCTCGTCCAGCTTCGCCCGGTCGCGTTTTTCCGGCGCAGCTTTCAGCAGCTCCTTCACCTTGGGGATCTTGAGGAAGGTCTCGTCCGCCGGCAGCCCCGTCTCCTGTTCCTTGAGCGCGGCGGCCCCTGCGCTGAACTCCGCGTCCAGCGCGGCGATCTTCTTCGTCTGCTCCTCCGTGGGCAGTTCCACCACGGGTGCCGTCTGCGGATCCCCGCCGCCGCCGTTCACCGGCGTCTGGTTGAAGAACGCGGAGAGGGCGTAGTAGTCCTTCTTCAGGACCGGGTCGAACTTGTGGTCATGGCAGCGGCAGCAGTTGAACGTGAGGCCGAGCCAGACGGTGCCGACGGTCTCGGTCATGTCCATGACGTAGTCGACGCGGTTCTCCTCGGCGATGCGGCCGCCCTCGCCGTTGATCGGATGGTTGCGGAGGAAGCCGGTGGCGAGCTTCGCCTCGCGGCCGCCGTCGGGCAGCAGATCGCCGGCGAGCTGCCGGACCGTGAACTGGTCGTAGGGCAGGTTCTCGTTGAAGGCGCGGACGACCCAGTCGCGCCAGGGCCACATGGTGCGTTCGCCGTCGCCCTGGTAGCCGTTGGAGTCCGCGTAGCGCGCGACCTCCATCCATTCCCAGGCGAGCCGCTCGCCGGTGCGCGGGGAGCCGAGCAGGCGGTCGACGACTTTTTCGAAGGCATCCGGGGCGGGGTCGGCGAGGAACGCGTCCGTCTCCTCCGGGCTCGGGGGCAGGCCGTTGAGGTCGAGGCTGGCGCGTCGGAGCAGGACGCTGCGGGGCGCCTCCGGGGCGGGCGCGAGCTTCTCGCGAACCAGGCGCTCGTCAATGAACGCATCGATCGGATGGGCGGCGCCGGGGGGCAGGGGGGGCTTGCGGAGCGGCGAGAACGCCCAGTGCTCTCCCCACTTCGCCCCGCCGTCGATCCATTTCTGGAGCAGCGCGATCTGCTCGCGGGTGAGCTTCTTGTTGGACTTCGGCGGCGGCATGAGCTCGTCGCGGTCCTTGCTCAGGATGCGCCGGACGAGGTCGCTTGCCGAGCTTTTACCGGGCACGATGGCGGCGACGCCCTCGGGGTTCTTGCGTTTGGCGGCGCTCTCCTCGTCGAGCCGCAGCCCGGCCTCGCGGTGGCTCGAGTCGGGGCCATGGCAGTAGAAGCAGTTGTCGGACAGGATGGGCAGGATGACGCGTTCGTAGTCGATCTCTTGCGCGGCGAGGACCCAGACGGCGACGGAGCAAAGCAGGTTCGTCATCGGCCACCAGCTATTACCCGCCCGCGGCGGCAGCGGGTGGGGAGAAGCGCCTCGGCGCCCGGCGGATGAAGGGCGGATCCCTGCAGGATCAGGGCACCGCGGGAATGAGCGCCCCGCTCGCGAGGGCGGAGAGATACAGACCGACGCCGTAGACCGTGTGCGTCACCAGGCTCTTGAGACAGTTGAAGAGGGGCCTCGGAGTCTTGGATGAGGCGATCCCGGCGCCCATGGCCGGCTGCAGGACGAAGAGGGGGGCCACGACCGTGACCCCGCCGATGAAAAGCGCGGGGAGCGGGGACGGGGACCGCGCCCAGTCCAAACCGTACACCGCCAGCAGGAAGGCGGAAAAGGTGATCCCGATGGTGTAGTGGGCGCACCAGCCGAGCAGCCGCTCGCCGCGAACCGGCTCCGCCTTGGCGATGCTCGCATGCATCCAGCGGCCCCGGGGAAGATGCCCGATCCAGCGGCCCAGCAGGGCGAAATCCAGGGAGGGGATCCCGAAGAGCCGGAGCAGGAAGGCCCACGCATCCATCACCAGCGTGGCTCCGGCACCGATCAGAATCGTCCGCAGCACCCACTCCAGGTTCTCGCTCATGCCGTCAACATGACGCGCGGAGAGGTCGCCGTATTCTGCGGGGGAGGGGCGGGGAACCGTGGCCTCCCCCTCCCCGGCTCGTACCACGCCGGAGCCGCTTCGCATGTCTGCAGGCGTTCGCCCTGGAGGCCGGCCGGCTACGTCTTTGCCTGGAGCACGGTCCGCACGGTCTTCAGCAGCGCCTCAACCTTGAACGGCTTGTGCAGGAAGCTGGCCAGGCCCTTGCCGGCGAATTCGTTGATGGCGTCCTGTTCGTTGTAGCCGCTCATGAGGATCACGCGCACGTCGGGCCGGATCTGGCGCAGCGCGCGGAACGCGGCCACCCCGTCCATGTGAGGCATGGTCAGGTCCATGAGCACGCAGACGATCTCGCCCTGGCGTTCCTTGTACTTTTCGACGCCGGAACGGCCGTCGGGGGCGGTCAGCACCGTGAAGCCGACGCTCTGCAGGATGCTCTTGGTCACCCCGCAGACGCTCTCTTCGTCGTCCATGACCAGGATGGTTCCGCTGCCCCGGAAAGCCTCCATGTCCGCCGACCCGCTCCCGCGATTCTCGGAAGCGATCACGGTCAGGGGCGGAAACATGACCTTGAACGTGGTCCCCTTCCTCAACTGGCTGTAAACCTTCACCGCACCCTTGTGTCCGCGGAGGATTCCCTGGACGGCCGCGAGCCCCAAGCCCCGGCCGGTGAACTTCGTCGTGAAGAAGGGGTCGAAGATCTTCTTCTGGGTCGCCTCGTCCATGCCGCAGCCGGTGTCCGAGACCTCCAGAAACACGTAGGTGGACTCGGTCAGGCCGTCGGGGAAGGAGGTTCCCTGGAGATAGGCCGCATCGGCGTCGACGACGCCGGTGGTCACGGAGATCACGCCGCTTTTGTCGGCGAGCGCCTCCGAGGCGTTGATGATCAGGTTCATCACGACCTGCCGGATCTGGGTGACGTCGGCCAGGATCGCCGGCAGGTTCGGCTCGAGGTTGAATTTCAGGACCGCCTTCTTGGAGATCGTCGCCGACACCAGGTGCGTCATCTCCTCGACGAGGCGGTTCAGGTTCACCGCCTCGATCTGGAACTTTCCGCGTCCCGAATAGGCCAGCATCTGGTTGATCAGCGCGGCGGCGCGTTCGGAGGAGGCCTCGATGTCCTTGATCATCGGCATGACGGGGGATTCCGGGGGCATGTGCCGCCGTGCGAGGCCCGCGTTGCCGAGGATGGCGACGAGCAGATTGTTGAAGTCGTGGGCGATGCCGCCGGCCAGCAGCGCCAGACTCTCCATCTTTTGCGCCTGCTGGAGGCGGTCGCTCATCCGCTGCTGCTCCTCCTCGGCGCGCCGTCGTTCCGTGATGTCGACGACGGCGGCCAGGATGAAATTCCCCTCCTCGGTCTGGATCGGGTTGATCCCGATCTCCACGGGGACCTCGACGCCGTCCTTCCGGAGGCCGAAGAGCTCCCGTCCGGCCCCCATCGGCCGCGCGTGCGGATTGGCGAGGAACGCCGTTCGATGCCCGGGATGGCTCCCGCGGTACCGCACCGGGATGAGCATTTCGACGAGCTGTCCGATGAGTTCCTCCCGCAGATAGCCGAAAAGCCGCTCCGCCTGGACGTTGATGAGCACGATCCGCCCTTCCACGTCGGCCAAGACCATGGCATTGGGGGCGGATTCAACGACGGCGCGGAAGATCTTCTCGGCCCTGAGTCGCGATTCGGAATCCAAAGGTCCTCCCCCAAGGTGCAGGCGCTGGTCGCCCGGCATGAATCTGGGAAAAGACCATTCTCGGGAAGCAAAGGGCCCCTTTCAATCGAATTCAGCTATCAATGACGAAGTCAAGACAACACGCCTCCATCCCCACCTC
>CAZUJF010000001.1:0-368840 GCA_964619955.1 uncultured Planctomycetales bacterium | reverse complement strand
TCCCAGTCGCCTGAAGGCGAGGGGTTTGCTGATCCCCGAGGTGGGGACTCTAAACCGATCTGAGAGTAGTTTCATGAGATCTAAACGATGGGGATATCGTCGTTGACTGGCGACCGGAGAGGCCTAGAATACGCGGGTCACAGCTTGGAACCGCAACAGGGATAGGGAACCGTGCCACTGGAACTTAGACCGGGTAGCAGTGTGCCGATCCCCTGTCGGTTGTGCCAGAAGTGTCTGATCCGTTTCACGATCGCGGAAGGCGTCCACCTGGTGAGCTGCCCCAAGTGCGGGGGCGCCACCGAAGTGAAGGTGTACACCGACCCGAGCGGGATCCGGATCAAGTCGGCCAAGGCCGGGGCTCCGAAGCCCCAGGCCTGAGCCGAGCACTCGGCACGGAAAGAAGTCGCGAGAGCGCCGTCTTTGCGCCTTCAACGGGCGCGGGGATGGGCGTGGTCGTAGACTTCCTTCAACCGATGGGTGGTCACGTGGGTGTAGATCTGGGTCGTCGTGAGATTCGCATGACCCAGCAGCTCTTGGACCGCCCGCAAATCGGCGCCGCGATTCAGCAGATGCGTCGCGAAGCTGTGCCGCAGCGTGTGCGGGGTGATCTCCTTCCGGATCCCCGCCAAGGACGCCCGCCGCGACAGGATGCGTCCCACGCTGCGCACGTTGAGGCGCGTGCCGTTCTTGTTGATGAACACCGCCTCGGTGCCGGCGTTCAGGTGCCCGGTACGGCGCGCGCGCTCCGGGAGATAGGACCGCAGGGCGCTGCCGGCCTGCGTTCCGAGGGGCGAGAGCCGCTCCTTGCCGCCCTTGCCCCGCACCACCGCGAAACCCTGCTCCAGCTGCAGATCCCCGAGGTCCAGCCCCATGGCTTCGCTGACCCGGAGCCCGCCGCCGTACAGCGTTTCGAGCATCGCCCGATCGCGCAGGTCGTTGAACGCGTCCCCGACGGTCGCGTCGAGCAGGCTGCGGACCTCCCCTTCCTCGAGGAATTTCGGCAGCTTCTTGTCGAGCCGGGGCGTCCGGACGGGCCGGACGGGATTGATCCCGATCCGCCCGTTTCTCAGGAAATAGTCGTAAAAGGTCCGCAGGCAGGCCAGCGTCCGGGCCATCGAGCTTTTCTGGTAGGACTCCGAATGAAGCTGCGTGAGGAAGCGGCGCACATTGAGGACGGTCGCCGAGGGGCCCAGGAGAAGCTCCCCGGAGCCGAGGAAGCGGGCGAAGCGTTCCAGATCCCCCTCATACGCGCGGATCGTGTGCGGGGAAAGGTTGCGTTCGGCCTGCAGGTGCCGCAGGAATTCGATCTTAGGGTCCATCGACGGGAGCGACCTCCAGGATGTGGTTGATCACCTGGTTGCTCACGAACTGCAGATAGCGGGACTGGACCGCCAGGAACTCCCGGTCCTCGGTGAACGGGGTGTCGGCCGACCCCTGCGCCTGCGCGTACTGGGTGAGTTCGCTGCGGATGCGCTCCTCATGGGCGTCGTAGACGTCCTCGAACGAGGCCACGTAATGGCCGGCGCGATCCTTGGACATCGGATACGGTCCGCGTTTCCAGGAGGCGGATTGCACGAGCCGGTCGATGTCGGCGCCGGAGAGCCGGCGGCCGGAAACCCTGAGGAATTGCACGGAGACGGAAATCCTCGGGGGCATGTAGGGGTCGTAGTCCGTCACGGAGCAGGCCAGGATGGCGTCGGCCTGCAGGCGCCGGCCGAATTGCAGGGCCTCCTCCACCGTGGAGGGCCCCTTCTCGCCCGGCGCCATGGCCTGGCGGAGCATCTGGGGCCGGATCGGGCGGAAGCCCGAGAACTTGGCGAGTTCGTTGGCCAGGATGTTCGCGAATTCGTCGCCGTCGATCGTGGCGTCCTTGGTCTGGTTCATGACCGGAAACACCGCGACCACCTTGATGTCGGGAAACGGGTTGGGCGGGTAGCTCTTGTATTTCCAGCTCTCGAAGATCTCGCAGCCGCCCGCAAGCAGCGCGAGGAACGCGACGGCGGCGGCGCGGCTCATGGGTGGTCCTCCAGGGGCTTCACGCCCAGCGAGTAGAGATTCCGGGCCCCGTCGCGGGTCGAGATGAAGAAGATGCGGCCGCCGCCCCAGGCGGGCCAGCTCTCCCCGGACGGCTCCTCGGTCAGGCGCATCTCGCAGGTCCCATCCGGGCGGATGATCCAGAGGTCGTCGGCGTCCGCCGGCGCGCCGAAAAGCCGGGCCTCCGGGCTCTTGCGCAGGCTCGCATAGACGATCCATTTCCCGCACGGGGAATAGCGCGGGTGCAGGGCCGACCAGGTCCGGCCCTTGTCGCCGGCGATTTCACGGAGGCCCGTGCCGTCCGGACGGACGACCCAGACGGCGCTGCGGCCGCCCGCGTCGCGCGGTTGCGATTGAAAACAGATCCAGGGGTCCTTCGGGTCCGGCGACCAGTCCGGATAGAGTCCCGCTCCGAGAAAGGTCTTCACGCGGCTGGCGATGTCCGTCAGGACGATCTGCCAGGGGCCCTCGCCCGTGCGGCTGGCATAAACGAGCCGTTTTCCGTCCGGCGACCAGGCCGGGCAGATGTCGTCCGTCCCCTCCAGCGTCACCTGGGTCACGACGGCGGGGGCATCGAGGCGCGCGAGGTAGATGTCCCAGTTCCCTTCCCGGTTGGACGCGTAGGCGACGAGTCTGCCGCAGGGGGAGATCCGCGGAAAAAGGTTCTCCCCGCCGTTGAGCGTGACCTGGACCGAGGTCGCCGCGGCCGCGTCCCGAACGACGATCTGCGTTTTCGGACCGAATTCGCTGGTGGCGTAGGCGACGAATTTGCCGTCGGCGGACGGCGCCGGATGCAGGATCCGCGCGGGAGGCAGCAGCCGGGTGTGCTGGACGAGATCCCGCCAGGCCGGCTCGGCGGAGAGCGGCGGCAGCGGGTTGTCCTTCAGATCTTCGACGTCCTGGGGTCCCGTCACCGGGCGCGGCGGGCGCGTGGAACTCGTCTTGCTCCTGGAACGGCCCTCCGGTGCCGGCTCGATCAGGCAGCCCGAGCAGAGGGCCAGGATGAACAGCGTGAAAAGCCGCATGCGCCAAACCTCCCCACCACGCGACGTCTCATTTCCAGACGGTCTGGAACTGCGACAGAACCCATGGAACGTATCGGCGGGAGGTCCGATAAATCTGAAGAGGGGATTAATCTGAGGGGCGGCGCCGGAACCACTCCGGCACCGCCCCTCATCCGGTAAGGGCGGGTCTTGTTCCGGACATGGGAAAGCAAGAGGCATACCACGGGATCGGCTGGCCCCCGCCCCACCCGCCTGGGAACCAGGGACTTGCACATGGGGTTGAACCAGGGGGGCTCGGGGCGGACGGGACTGTTACTCGTCGGTAACGGGGTTACCGAAAGATCCGCTTCATGCGGAGACGGGAGCCTGCCGGATGAACTCCCTCAGCAGCTGCGTGAGCCGGGGCTCGGCCTCCCGGGCCACGGCGATGATCTCCTCCAGCTTGACCGGGTGAAGGAACTCGGGGATGCAGATGTCCGTGACGATCGAGACCCCCAGGATGCGCAGGCCCGCGTGGACGCCGACGATGACCTCGGGCACCGTGGACATGCCGACCACGTCCGCGCCGATGATCCGGAGATAACGGTATTCGGCCCGCGTCTCGAGGCAGGGTCCCGTAAGCGCCGCATACACGCCCCGTCGAAGCGGGATCTTCAGGCCCGCCGCGATCGTTTCGGCCAGGGTCAGATAGGCGGGATCGTAAGGCCGGCACATGTCCGGGAAGCGCGGGCCGAGCGTTTCGTCGTTCGGCCCGATGAGCGGGTTCCCGCCGAGCAGGTTGATGTGATCGTCGATCAGCATCAGGTCGCCCTTGCCGTACGCGGGATTGAGCCCCCCGCAGGCGTTCGACACGACCAGCGCGCGGGCCCCCAGCGCGCGCAGGACGCGGATCGGGAACGTGATCTGCTCCATGCCGTAGCCTTCGTAGGCATGGAAGCGTCCCTCCATCGCGACGACGGGACGGCCCTCGAGCCTGCCGATGACCAGCTGCCCGCGGTGGCTTTCCACCGTGGATCGCGCGAAGTGCGGGATCTGCTCGTAGGGGATGCGCCGGTCCACGTCGATCGCCTTCGCGAGACCGCCCAGTCCGGTGCCGAGGACGATCCCGAACTCCGGCGCCTGGAGGGGTCCGATCGCCCGGACCGCCTCCCCCACCCGTGTCTTCAAATCCATGGAGGCCTAATGCTCCTGCGATTCCAGCCAGCGTTCGCTGTCGATGGCCGCCATGCAGCCCATGCCCGCAGCGGTGATCGCCTGGCGGTAGACGTGGTCCACGCAGTCGCCCGCCGCGAAGATGCCTTCGACGCTGGTGTAGGTGCCCTTGCTCACCTTGACGTACTGCTTGTCGTCGAGATCCACCACGCCCTTCAGGAACGCCGTGTTCGGCTGATGCCCGATGGCGATGAAGACGCCGCCGCACTCGTAGACGCTCGTCGCGCCGGTCTCGACGTTCTTGAGGCGGACCCCGGAGACGCGCCCGGCCTGGACGTCCAGGATCTCGTCGATCTGGGAATTCCAGATGAACTCGATCTTCGGGTTCTTCTTCGCCTTGTCCTGCATGATCTTCGACGCGCGCAGGGAGTCGCGGCGGTGCACCAGGGCGACTTTCGACGCGAAGCGCGTGAGGTACGTCGCCTCCTCGATCGCCGTGTCGCCGCCGCCGACCACCACGACCTTCTTGTTCCGGAACACCGGGAGGGCGCCGTCGCAGGTCGCGCAGGCGGAAACGCCGCGGTTCATGAGCGCCTTTTCGGAGGGGATGCCCAGGAACTTCGCCCCCGCCCCGGTGGCGACGATGACCGCCTTCGCCTCGAAGGTCCGGTCCCCGGCGATCAGCTTGAAAGGCCGCTTCGAGGCGTCGATGCGGTCGATCCACGCGCTTTCGATGCGGGTGCCGAAGCGTTCCGCCTGCTCCCGCATGTGCTGCATCAGTTCGGGCCCCTGCACGCCCTTGGGGAAGCCCGGATAGTTCTCCACCTCGCTCGTGATCATCAACTGGCCCCCGGGAAGGCCCTCCGGACGGCCGCCCTCGCCCTCGATGATCAGCGGGTTCAGATTCGCCCGGCTGGCGTACACGGCCGCGGTGAACGCGGCGGGACCGCTGCCGATGATGACGACGTTCTCAATGCCCAAGGTTCGTCTTCCTGTTCTTCAAGAAATCCACGAATACCATGTCCCCGAGGCCGTCCGCCGAGGAGAAATACGCCCGCCCGCGGTTCACGCGCGTGAGCGTGTTGACAAACTCTACGAGCGCCGGCTCCCGTGTCAACATAAAGGTCGTGATCACGATCCTGTGCCGCCGGCACTCCGCGGCCTCCTCGATCGTCGCGTTCGTGATCCTCGGATCCAGACCGAAGGGGTTCTTGTAGAGCCTCCCCTCCTCCGTGATCGCGGAGGGTTTGCCGTCCGTCACCATGAAGATCTGCCGGTTGGGATGGCGCTTCTTCAGGAGCAGGCGGCGCGCGAGCTGCAGCGCCTCGCGCGTATTGGTGTGGTACGGCCCGGCTCCGACGTAGGGCAGCTCCCGGACGGCGAGCTCCCGCGCGTGGTCCCCGAAGAGCGCCACCTGCAGCGAATCCTTGGGGTATTTGGTCTGGATCAGCTCCGTCAGCGCGAGCGCCACGCGCTTCGCGGGCGTGATCCGGTCCTCCCCGTAGAGGATCATCGAATGCGAGATGTCGAGCAGCAGCACGGTGGCGCAGGCCGTCCGGTGCTCCCGCTCGGCGACTTCGAAGTCCTCCTCGGCCAGGCGCAGCTCCGGGCCTCCGCGCCGCAGGGCGTTGTGCATCGTCCTCTGGAGATCCAGGGCGCCCGGGTCGTCCCCGAAGACCCAGGGCCGCGTCTCGGGGAGGCGCTCCCCGCCCCGGCCCGACCGCGCGGTGACATGCTCGCCCCCCGGACCCCGCTTGAGGCCGCCGAAGAGCCTCTCCAGGGCGTCCCGGCGGAGCATCCGCTCCCCCTTCGAGCTGAGCACGGGAAAGCCGGCGGGAGAGCTGATGACGCCCCCGCGTTCCAGGTCCTCCCGGAACCTCTCGAGGTCCGCCTCCGGCGCCAGGTGTCCGAGCTCTTGAAGCCGGCGCAGCCATTCCAGGGCCCGCTCGACGCTGCCGTTCGTGCGGAGGACGAGCTCCTGGAAGATCCCCAGGAGGGCTTCGCTGCCACGGAGCCGCTCGAGGAGTTCCTCGTCCCAGCGTTCGTATCGGTAGGCGGACATCAGGCGGAGAATGGCGGGGCCCGGAGGATCAGGAAAAACGGCCGGGCGAGGACGGCTTCCCGGTCACGAAGAGATCCTCGAATTCGATCACGACGCGGGAGAGCGGGTTTCGCCCCGCCGTCACGTATTCCTGGGAGGGGATGCGGATCGCGTCGAGGACTTCGATGACGTCGTCCCCCGCCGGCGCGGGCGCCGCGCGCACGGCGGCGACGGCCGCGACGGCCGGTTCCGCGGCGGCCGGGGAGATCATGTCCAGGGACATCACTTCCTCGAGGTCGGAGGTCGCCGCCTGGACCGGGGCGGCCGCGGCGCGCGTCGCCGTGTCGCGCCGCTTGGGGGACCCGGCCGGGCCGGGCAGCGGCCCCGTCCGTCCGCCGTAGACGGCCTCCACGGCGGCGTGGACCTGGGCCTCGTCGGCCTGCAGCACCTTGATCTTCAATCCCGTCGCCCGGCGCAGTTCCTGCACCGCGGCGCGGTTGAAGTAATTGGCCTTCACGACGCAAAGGACGTCGCCGAGGCGGGCCACGGGGACCACTTCATGCTTGCGGGCGATCGCCTCGGGGACGAGTTTCGCCGCGTCCGCCGGCAGGTCCAGCTTGCGCAGGTCCTCGATCGCCGGCACTCGGAAATCGGAGGCGAGGAACGCGGCAAGGTCGGCCCGGCGCACGTGCGGCGTGGCTTCGAGGAGCTGGGCGAGCGCGGATCCCTTGAGCCCGGCCTCCGCGAGTCCCCGGGTCAGCTCCTCCTGGAGCACGACCCCTTCTTCCACGAGCAGTTCGCCCGTGCGTTCCATTTCTCCGGGGGGCATGGGGAAAAGTATAGCCTGAAGAAGGGCGTTCGTCCACGGGCGCCGCGAATCCGGAGCGCCGATCCACCCCTGTGCGGATGCGGGTTTGGACGCTATCCTGTCTCCCGCATGGCCTTGCCCGGATTCTCCCTGCTGGCGCAGGCGCTCCCGCTCGTGGCGCCGCCCGTCGTGCGCGCGCTCATGGCCTCCACTTCGATCCGGATCCTCAACCGGCGGGTGCAGGACGAGATCATCGACGCCGGCAAACCCTTCATCGGCGTCGTCTGGCACAAGGACTTCCTCTACGTCCTCGATCATTTCCGCCGGCGCCGCATCATCGTCATGGTCAGCCGGAGCAAGGACGGGGAGCTCGTCGCGCGCGTGCTGCACCGGCTCGGCTACCGGACCGCGCGGGGTTCGTCCAGCGCGGGCGGACGGGAGGCCCTGCACGACGTCATCCGGCATCTGCGGGACGGCTGGGGGGCCGCGTTGATCGCCGACGGCCCCCGGGGTCCGGCGCGGAAGGCCAAGGCCGGGTGCATTCTCGCCGCGAAGGCGAGCGGCGCGCCGATCCTGCCGTTCGGCTGCCACATCGAGCCCGCGCTCCGGATGCGGAACTGGGACGGCACGCAGGTCCCCCTGCCGGGCAGCCGCATCGTGGTGGCGTACGGCGAACCCCTGAGCGTGCCTCCCGGCGCCGACGCGGAAGCGTGCGAGGCCTTCCGGGAGGAGGTCGACCGCCGGATGGCCGCCTTGGAGGCTACTTGCCGGGCTGCCGCGGCGGGCGGGTGACGTACCAGGCGCCGTCGAGGCGCTTGACCCAGGCGATCATCTGATTCTGGATCTTCAACTCGCCGTTCGGAACCTTGAGGTGATAGGTCAGCGTGACCTGCGCATGCGGCTGGAGCCGGCCCAGCGCGCGGGCCTTCACGTCGAGATCCTGGAACTCCCACCCCTCCAGGGAGATCTTCTCCCCGAGCAGCTTCGACAGCAGCTCCTGGTAGGCCTGCTCGCTGCTTTCGCCGAACGTGAGCGTGTCCATCATGCCCTTGAGCGCCTTGCCGTCCTTCCGCTGCGCCGCCTTCAGGAACTCATCGCTGCGCTGCAGGATCTCCTCTCCCCAGCGTTTCTCCGCGGCGTCCCGGAGCCGCGAGAGCACGGCCTCCTTCGAGTCCGGCTTCGGAGCGGGTTTGGGCGGAGGCTCGGGGGCCTTGGGGGCGGGCGCGGGCGGCGCCTTCACCGCGACGGGCGCGGGCGGGGGCGCCGCCTTCGGCGCCTTCTTTCCCCCGAGCATCAGGCCGAGCACGATGCCGATCAGGAGGATGCCGGCGACCGGCAGGATGAGCCGCCGCTGCGAGAGCCGCCGGAGCCCCCCTTCCCGCGGCGCCGGGCCGGCCTTGACGACGTCCAGTTCCCGGATCAGTTCCTCCGCCGACTGGAACCGCTGCGCCGGATCCTTCTTCATCATCCGGTCGAGCAGCGCCTGGACGCCCATCGGCAGCGCCGGCTCGAGCTCCACGGCGGGCTTCGGCGCCTCGTTGATCTGCTTCATCACGATGGCGATGGGGGTCCCGCCCTCGAAGACCCGCTGCCCCGTCAGCATGTGGTACAGCGTCGCGCCGAGGGAGTAGATGTCCCCGCGGGGATCCACCTCCCTGCCCTGCGCCTGCTCCGGGGACATGTAATACGGGGTCCCCACGATCTGCCCGGCCTCCGAGATCGTCCGGTTCGAGTCGTTGTCCTTCGCCAGCCCGAAATCCGCGACCTTCACCACGCCTTCCTTCGAGATCAGGATGTTGTGGGGTTTGATGTCGCGGTGCACGATGCCGAGCTTCGCCGCCGCCGCCAGCGCCACCGCCACCCGCTTCGTGATGGACAGCGCTTCGCCGACCGCGAGTTTCCTCTTCTCCTTGAGGATGAGATCGAGGCTTTTCCCCTCGACGAACTGCATGATGATGTAATGCAGCCCGTCGACCTGGCCGACGTCGTGCACCTGGACGACGTTCGGATGCTCGAGACGCGCGGCGAGGCGGGCCTCCCGCTGGAAGCGCCCGATGAATTCGGGGTTGGCCGCCAGCTCCGGCTCCAGGAATTTGACGGCGACGGACCGGTTCAGGCCCGAGTGGGTCGCCAGAAAGACCGCCCCCATGCCGCCCTGGCCCAGTTTCCGCCGGATGGTGATGTGGCCGATCGATCTTCCGATGATGTCTTCTGGCACGCTCATGGGCTTTCCTGACCGGCGGAACCCCGCGGAAGTTCGCTTTGATCCCCTGCGTCCGGATCTCGCGTCCTATAATTATACCGAATGCTGAGCCTGCTGCCCCACGTCCTGTGGCTGCTCCAGGCCTCCTCCGAGGAGAGGATCCGCGAGGCCGTGTCGCGCCTTGAGGCAGGCCACCCGTCGACCCAGGAGGAGACCTGGGAGACCCTGGCGTCTTCGGGCGAGGCGGGCGCCGCGATCCTGACCCGGCTCCGCGGCGGCGCCGCTCCGCGCCTGCGCGACTATCTCGACCTGGCCCTGGCGGAGATCCGCTTCCGCGGGCAGCTGCCCGGACAGGCCGCGCTCCGGCGCGTCAGCTACGCCTGCAAGGACAAGCCCCTCGTCGAGGTGCTCGCCGAACTGGAACCGCTCCTCCAGTTTCCCGTGCTGGCCGAGGGGGCGGAGCCGGATCCGGCGGCCACCGTGAGCCTTTCGGTGAAACAGGCCCCCGTGATGGATCTGCTCTTCCTGCTGGCGCAGGCCTGCCTGTGCGGGCTCCGCATCGAAGGCGACCGCGTCATCCTGGATCCCGAGGAATCGGTGGCCGGCTTCGTCTCCGGATGGAACGGATGGCGGATCCGCCTCGCCGGCTTCGAGTGGTTCAAGAAGTGGGATTTCCGGGGGCCCCGCGAGGACCTCATCCACCTCGCCTTGCAGGTCTCCGGCGTCCCGTCCCCGCAGGTCGCCCGCGTCCACCCGCTGGTGTTCCAGGAGCTGCGGGACGCGAAAGGCAAGGATCTGTTGTTCGCGGAGGAGGCTCCGGCCCCGGGCCGCGTCGATTTCCCGCTGGAACCGGAGCAGCGACGCATGCTTCCGTTTTCGGGAGGCACCCGGACGCTGCGCTGTCTGCGCGGTCATCTTCCCGTCGACTACTCGCGCCGGGAGATCCGGATCGTCCTGCCGAACCCGGAGAAAGGCGCCTCCGTGACCGAGGGCGGGATCAGACTGAGCATCGGCCACTTCGATCCCGAGGAACAGCATCTCCAGGCCTCCGTGCGGCTCCCCGAATCGATGGGGCCGGCCCGCTACGCCCTCCCCGTCCGGGCCCGCCTCGTCTTCCCCCCCGGCGTCCGCGCCCGGGTCGAAGTCTCGCCGCAAGCCGAGGATGAGCGCCTGGATTTCGGCATCAGCTGGGCCCCCCTGGGCGGCGGGAACGGCAACCTCGCGCCCAAGAACCTGAAACCGGAACGGCTGTCGATCACCGTCGTGACGGAGGTCGTCCAGCGGAAGATCCCCTTCGAATTCCGGGACCTGGAGCTCAAATGAGGCTCCTCCGGCTGCTCGTCCCGTGCCTGCTGGCCGCGCCGCTTCAGGAGGATGCCGATCTGAAACGGATCCGGGGGCTGCTGGCGGAACTCGACGACGACCGGATCGAGGCGCGCGAGACCGCGACCGAGCAGCTGCTGGGGCTGGATCCCCAGAAGCTTCCGCTGCTTCGCGACTCCCTGCCGCGCCTGGCCGGCGAGGCGCGGGAGCGCCTGCTGGGAATCATCCAGAAACTGGACTTGAGGCAGAAGCTCGGAATGCTGCTCCCCCGGCCCTCCCTGATCTCCCTGCCCGACCGCGACCTGAGCGTCCGGGAGGCGCTCGACCTGATCCGGAAGCAGACCCGGACGCCGATCGGCGTCGAGGAGGACCTGAAGGGCCTGGACGTCCGGCTGCGCCTCCCGCTCGCCTCGGTGCCCCTCTGGGAGGCGCTGGAACGCCTGTGCACCCTTCACGGGCGCCTTTCGCCGACCCTCTCGGGCGGCCGGGTGGCGCTCCTGGACCGCGGCCGCACGGTCAAGACCAGCCTGCACCGCGGCTCCCTGAGCGTATGGCTCGAACAGCTGTCCGTCCAGACCAGCCGCCTCCTGGGGAACCCCGATCCGGGGGAAAGCTGCCAGCTGCAGGTGGGCGCGGCCTGGGAGTCCGGCGGCAGCCCCACCCAGGTCCGCGCCGTCGTGCTCGCCGCCGCGGACGACACGGGGCGCGTCATCGTGGAGGACGGCGACGAGATCGTCCCGGCCTACCCCCAGGCTTCGGGCGCCGCTCCGAACGGATGTTTCCTCGAACTGCCCCTGCCGGAGGCGCCTTCCGGGGAGGCCTCCCGACTGACGCGGCTGCGGATCCGCGTCGAATTCCATTACCCGATCGAGCGGCACGAAATCCGCATCGAGCTTCCGTTCCCGCGCAGCGCCCCGAGACAGGGCGGCACGGCGGGGGTGGCCGCCACGCTGGAGAGCCTGGGGACGGACGAGGGATTCTGGCACGGGGTCCTGAATCTGAAACACCGGATCGCCGGCAGTCCGGAACTGATCCTGGAATCCGCCCGGCTGCTCGACAAGGAGGGCAAGGCCTGGGAGGGGATCTTCCCGCTCAATCTGAACCACGAGGGCACGGGCGTCCTGGAGATCCCGGTGACGTTCGCCGCGATGCCGCCGAAAGCCGATCCGCGCCGGCTGGATTTGAAAGTCGTGACGCGCACGCACGTGGAGACGCTGGATCTGGATCTGCGGGATCTGCCGCTGGCGGGACCGTAGCGCTCAATGCCGCTTCATGCGGACGCGGGTGCGGGGCCCCGGAGGCTGTCCGCAACGGTCGCACTTGAGGGGGCTGTAGGGCCGCTTGCAGATCGTGCAGCGGAACACCTTCGCGCCGTGGTCGAAGGCGAACCTCTTGGCCTTCGCGCAGGTCGGACACATGCTCAGGACCACCTCGTAGTCCCCGTGTTTCGCCGTGTTGCAGATGAACATGATGGAGCCGACATCGTCGTCCCCGGGCGCGAAGCCCGCCGAGACGGCCTCCGGGGCGGGCGCCGCGGCGGGCGCGCCGCTCCTGCCGGACTTCCTGGAGATCGAATCCGCGATGGTCCCGACCCAGTAGCGGACGGAGGCGGAATCGCTCATGGCCGCGCCCGCGAGGGGGCCCAGCGCGGAGGGGCCCAGCCGGTCGAGTTCCTTGGCGGCCTTCGCCTGCTCCACCCAGTCCTCGGATTCCAGCTGGCGGATCAGGGCGGAGATGCGCGAAGGATCCTGGCCTTCGTTTCCCGTCGCAAGACAGGCCAGCAGGACGGCGAGGGTCGCTTTGTTCATGCGGCACGATCTCCGGTCACCCAGGAATGATACGCCGTCCCCGGGCCTCCGGAGGAAGGACTATCCCGGTTTGGCGACCATCATGATGACCAGGCTGGTGCCCAGAACCACGCTCGCGAGGATGATGGACATGCCGAGGTTGTTCGCCTTCACGAGGGACCATTCGTCCACGTCCCGCGTCAGCATCGTGAAGATCTTGAGCGTGATGATGAGGCCGAGCCCCATGCCGATGCCGCCGGCCACGGCCCAGAGGATCGTCTTCCCCAGCAGTTTCAGGAAGAAACCCCATTCGGACTCCATGAACGACTGGTCCGGGGCCGCGAGGAGGGCTGCCAGGGTCATGAATTGAGTCATGCCCGGATTATCGGCCGCTTCAGCCCGGGACTTGAGACGCCTATTTGAAGAAGCGCTCGACGGCGGCGAGGGAAAGACCGAGGTAGCGTCCCGGCATCAGGCCCAGCAGCAGCGTGAACGCGGCCGCCGCATAGACCACGAGCGCGGCGTTGAACGCCGGGCGGGGTTCGGGGGCGTCCGCAGGGGGCGGCTTCATGAACATCGCCACCACGACGCGCAGATAGTAATAGACCGAGACCGCGGAACCGAGCACGCCGACGACGACGAGGACGTACTCCCCCGCCGCCACGCCGGCCTTGAAGAGGAGGAACTTGCCGAAGAAACCGGCCGTCGGGGGGATGCCGGCGAGCGAGAGCAGGAACACCGTCATCGCCGCCGCGGCCCAGGGCCGGCGCTTCGCCAGCCCGTTGAAGTCGTCGAACGATTCGGCGTCCCGCCCCTCGCGTCCCGCCACCACGAGGAAGGCGAACGCGCCCAGCGTCATGAACGTGTAGGCGAAGAGGTAGAAGACAGCGGCCGAGGAGGCTTCCGCGGAGATGGATCCCGAACCGCCCCGGACCACCGCGAGCGCCATCAGGAGGTACCCGGTGTGCGCCACCGAGGAATACGCGAGCATGCGCTTCACGCTCTTCTGCCAGAGGGCCGGCAGGTTTCCCGCGATCATCGTCGCCAGGGCCAGGCCCCAGCACAGATCGCCCCAGCCTTTCGCCTCCGGCAGCCCGGCGGAGAGGAGGAGGCGGAGCAGCCCGCCGAAGGCCGCCGCCTTCACCGCCACCGACATGAACGCCGTCACGGCCGTCGGCGCGCCCTCGTAGACGTCCGGCACCCATTGATGGAACGGCACGGCGCCGACCTTGAAGGCGAGCCCGATGAGCATCAGGGCCAGCCCGATGCCGGCGAGCGCCGGCGCCCCCGCCGATCCGTCGCGCAGGGCCCGGCCGATGCCGTCCAGGGAGATCGAGCCGGTGGCGCCGTAGAGCAGCGCCATGCCGTAAAGCAGGAAGCCCGAGGCGAACGCGCCCATCACGAAGTACTTGATCGCCGCCTCGTTCGAGCGCGCGTCCTTCCGGAGCAGACCCGTCAGGGCGTAGAGCGCGAGCGACAGGATCTCGATCGCGATGAAGAACGTGATGAGGTCGACGCTTTGCACGAGGATGAGCATCCCCGACGCCGAGAGCAGCAGCAGTCCGTAGTATTCGCCGAACGGCAGCGCCCGCTCCTTCGCGTAGTCCGCCGAGAGGACCACCGTCAGCCCCGTGGCCGCGATCACCGCCAGCGAGAGGAAGAGCGCGAGTTCGTCCAGGCGCACCGCGCCGTTGAAGCCGTCCAGCGCCGCGCCCCTCCCCGCCTGCTGCGTCAGGCGGCTGATGACCGCCCCGAGCGAGGCGGCGAGCGCGACGTAGCTGATCAGTTCGGTCGTCCCGTGACGGCGCTCCGGGCGCGACAGCACGCCGGCGGCCACGACCGCGAACGCGCCGACCATGAGCGACAGCGCGGGCAGGATGGAATGCAGGTCCGCGAGGGTGATCGTCATCGTCCCTCCCCCGTCCGGACCTCAAGCAGATTGACGACGGCCTGCACCGGCTTTTCGGTCTTGCGCAGGACCAGGTTCGGATACACGCCGAGGATCACGATGAACGCCAGCACCGGCAGCAGGTAGGCCAGCTCCGGCTTCGAGAGGTCGGCGACCTGCTCGCGCTCCGGCCGCGTGACGGGTCCGAAGAAGACGTTCCGATACAGGCCCAGCATGTACACGGCCCCCAGGATGACGGCGGTCGCGGCCAGGGCGCTCAGCATCGGGTAGGGCTTGAACGCGCCGAAGAGGACCAGGAACTCCCCCACGAACCCGTTGAGGCCGGGCAGCCCGATCGACGACAGCGTCACGATCAGGAAGAGCGTCGCGTAGACCGGCGTGATCTTGGCCATCCCCCCGAAATCGTCGACGCCGCGGCGGTGGGTGCGTTCGTAGATGATCCCGATGAGGAGGAAGAGCGCCCCGGTCGAGAGGCCGTGGTTGATCATCTGCAGGACGGCCCCCTGGGCGCCTGCGGCGGTCCCGGAGAAAAGCCCGAGCATGCAGAAGCCCAGGTGCGAAACCGACGAGTACGCCACCAGCTTCTTGATGTCGCTCTGGGCCATCGCCATGAGGGCCCCGTAGACGATGCCGATCACGGAGAGGACGGCGATCGTCATGGCCCAGTGGCGCGCGGCCTCCGGGAAGAACGGGATCGCGAAGCGGATGAAGCCGTAGACGCCGAACTTCAGGAGGACTCCGGCCAGGATCACGCTGCCTGCGGTCGGCGCCTCCACGTGGGCGTCCGGCAGCCAGGTGTGGAACGGGAACAGCGGGACTTTGATCGCGAAAGCGACCCCGAAGGCCAGGAAGAGGAGCGACTGCGTCTGCAGGGCCAGCCCGGCCGCGGGCAGCACCCGCTGGAGCTCCAGCACGTCGAAGCTGCCGGCGCGGATGCCGCAATAGAGGATGGCCGCCAGCATGAGCACGCTGCCGGCGATCGTGTAGAGCAGGAACTTGACCGCCGCGTAGATGCGGCGCGGCCCGCCCCAGATGCCGATCAGGAAGACCATCGGGAGGAGCATGGCCTCCCAGAACACGTAGAACAGGAAGAGGTCCAGGGCGCAGAACGCCCCGATCATGCCGCTCTCCAGGAAGAGCAGCGCCACCACGAAGCCGCCGGGCTGCTTCCAGGAGGCCGCCAGCGCGAGCGGCATCAGGAAGGCGGTCAGCAGGATCATCGCCGTGCTGACGCCGTCCACGCCCAGGAAATACTGGAGGCGCAGCGACGACACCGAGATCCAGGCGTGGCGCTCGACGCACTGCATCGCGGCCGAGGCGTCGGTCTTCATCCAGAGCCAGACGGCCAGGCCCAGGACCGCGAGCGAGACCGCAAGCCCGGCCCGCCGGACGAGCCCGGCCTGCTCCGCCTTCAGCGGCGCCAGCAGCAACGCCGCCAGCGCCGGCAGGAACGTCAGGACGCTTAGAAGGGGAAATTCCATGAAGCCCTGAAACGGATCAGGAGATAAGCCAGCGCGCCCGTCGCGCCGAGCATGAATGTCACGAGCGACACGTTGAGAGAGCCGGTGTGCGTCTTTCGAAAGACCCAGCCCGCGGCGTAGACCAGCCGGGCGGAGCCTGCGACGCAGACGGTGTCGATGAGGACCCGGTCCACGAGAAACCAGGCGAGGGTCGCGCCGATCTTCAGCGGGGCGATCACCGCGTACTCATAGATCTCGTCGACATAGAACTTGTTCGAGACCACCGTGTGCAGGCGCTTGAGCGGGCCTTCCACCAGCGTCTGGAGGCGTCCGCGCCCGCGGGTGTAGAGCCAGAGCCCGGCGCCCGCCCCGGCGAGGAAGATCAGGGCGGAGGCCGCCATCATGAGGTGATGCAGGTGGTGCCGGTCCGCCGACTTGCGCTCGAGGCCCGCCAGGATGTCCTTCGGGACGCCGCCGCGGGCTTTCGCAAGGGCCGAATCCCCGAGTTCGCCCAGGGTCAGGGCCGCCTTGACGACCTCTTCCTCGGATCCCTTGGCGATGACCTCGAGCGCCGCGTCGATCTTGCGCTCCGTCCCCCAGACCCGGCCCAGCCAGGTCTCCATCGGGTGCGCCAGGGCGAAGCCGCCCGCGACGGACAGCAGCGCCAGCAGCGCCAGCGGAACCATCATCAGGAGGCCGGGTTTGTGCAGTTCGTGAGGCGCGTCCCCGTGCCCGTGTTCCTCGGTCCCGTGCGGTTTGGGCAGGAAGACGGTGACGCAGAGCCGCGTCGTGTAGAACGCGGTGAGCAGCGCCGTGAGCGCGAGCAGGACAAAGGGCCCGAGCATCCCCTTCTCCAGCGTGGCGGCGAGGATGGCGTCCTTCGAGAAGAAGCCCGCGAAGCCGGGCAGGCCCGCCAGCGCGAGTCCGCCGATCACGAAGACCGCCGTCAGGGCGGGCAGCTTCTTGCCGAGTCCGCCCATCTTGCGGATGTCCTGCTCCCCGTGCAGGGCGTGGATGATCGCCCCCGCCCCGAGGAAGAGCAGCGCCTTGAAGAAGGCGTGCGTCACGACATGGAAGAGGCCGGTCGTGAATTCCCCCGTCGCCATGCCGGCGAACATGAAGCCGAGCTGCGACACGGTCGAGTAGGCCAGGACCTTCTTGATGTCGTTCTGCGCGACGGCGATCACGCCGGCCATGAACGCGGTGAGGGCGGCGATCCAGCCGATGACGTGCAGCGCCGCGGGTGCCACGGCGTAGAGGAAATGCATCCGGCCCATCATGTACACGCCCGCCGTCACCATCGTCGCGGCGTGGATCAGGGCGGAGACCGGCGTGGGGCCCGCCATGGCGTCCGGCAGCCAGACGAAGAGCGGGATCTGCGCGCTCTTGCCGGCGGCGCCCACGAAGAGCAGCAGGCCCGCCGCCAGGGCCCAGCCTCCCGCGGCCGCCGGCCGGGCCGCCATCTCGCCGAAGTTCAACGTGCCGAAGATCTGCCAGAGGCAGAAAAGACCCAGCAGGAAGCCGAGGTCCCCCACCCGGTTGGTGATGAAGGCCTTCTTTCCGGCGTCCGCGTTCTTGAGCTCCTTGAACCAGAACCCGATGAGCAGGTAGGAGCAGACGCCGACGCCCTCCCAGCCCACGAACATGAGGAGGATGGAATCCCCCAGCACGAGGAGCAGCATCGAAAACATGAACAAGTTCAGGTAGGCGAAGAAGCGGCTGAAGCCCTCGTCCTCGTGCATGTACGAGATCGAGTAGACGTGGATCAGGGTTCCGATCCCGGTCACCACGAGGATCATGACCGCGGAGAGGGGGTCCACCAGCAGGCCGAACGGCACGCTCACCCCGCCGGCCTCGATCCAGGAAAAGACGTTCGCGTGCAGGTCGCCGCTCCGGCACTCCAGGAAGGCGAGCACGGAGAGGATGAACGAGCCCGCGGGCCCCGCGCAGCCCACCGCGGCCGCGGCGGGTTTCGGAAGGCGCAGCAGCCCGTTGACGAGGAATCCCGCCAGCGGCAGCGCCGGAATCAGCCAGAGCAAATGGGCCATTATCCCTGCAGGCTCTTCAAATCGCCCGTGTCGACCGTCTTCCGGTTCCGGAAGACGGCGATCAAAACGGCCAGGCCCACCGCGACCTCCGCGGCGGCCACCCCCATCACCATCAGCACGAAGACCTGCCCGGTCACGTCGCCGTAGAGCCGGGAGAACGCGAGCAGCGCGACGTTCACGCCGTTGAGCATCAGCTCGACGGACATGAGCAGGATCAGCAGGTTCCGCCGCGCCAGCACCCCGTAGGCGCCGATGGCGAAGAGCGCCGCGCTCAGGACCAGGTACTTGGCCATCGTCCTAGATCTTCCTCTTGGCCAGCACGATGCCGGCGAACACGGCGACCATCACCAGCACCGAGATCAGCTCGAAGGGCAGCGCGTGTTCCTGGAAGAGCGCCAGGCCGACGTGTTGCACGGAGCCGAAGGCCTCCTTGCCCGTGTCGACCGGCGCCGCCTTCCGGGCGTCGAACGCCATCGGGGCGGCGATCAGCGCGAAGAGGCCGAGGCAGAGCGCGGCGATCCCGGCGCGGACCGGGAGCGGGTATTCCTTCCCCAGTTCGTCGGGCTTCAAGTTCAGCAGCATGATCACGAAAAGGAAGAGGACCAGGATCGCCCCCGTGTAGACGAGCACGTGGATGGCCGCAAGAAAAGGGGCGTCCAGCTTCAGGTAGATCACCGCCAGCGAGAGGAAGCAGACGAGCATGCTCATCGCGGCGTGGATGGGGTTGCGCTGGGAGACCAGCAGCAGCCCGCCTCCCACGGCGGCTCCGGCGGCGATCGCGAATACGGGGTCCATGATCCTATCGATTCATCAGCTTTTCGATGTCGTACACCTTCTGCTCCCGCGACGTGGCGATCTGGTTGAACGTCGGCGTCAGCTCGATCGCGTCGCAGGGGCAGGCCTCCTCGCACATCCCGCAGTAGATGCACTTGAGCAGGTCGATGTTGAAGACGACGGGGATCTTTTCGCGGTCCGGCCACGGCGAGGGGCCCGCGACGATCTGGATGCATTCCGCCGGGCACGAGGTCTGGCACATGAAACAGGCCACGCAGTTCATGCGGCCCAGCTCGTCCTTCTTGAGGCGGTGCTCGCCGCGGTAGCCCTTGCGCGGGACGTGGATCTGCTCGGGATATTGCAGCGTGACCTTCGGACGGAAGACCCTGGCCAGCGTCGTCTTCATGCCCTTGAGCGCGTACGGGATGTAGAGCCGCACCATGAGGCGCAGCCACCAGCCCTTGAGCTTGAACCCCAGGCTCATCGGGCCCCTCCCGCCAGGACGCCCAGCGCCGCGACCGCCGCCACGTTCGCCAGGGCGAGCGGCACGAGCCGCTTCCATCCGAGGTCCATCAGCTGGTTGTACTTGAAACGAGGCAGCGTCCAGCGGATCACCATGTAGAACACGACGAGCGCCACGACCTTGCCCGCGAAGACCCCGATGGAGAGCGCCCCCTGCCACCAGGCGCCCCCCTGCAGCCATCCGTTGAGGCTTTCGACCGGCAGCGTCCAGCCGCCCAGGAAAAACGTGGTCATGAGCGAGCACATCAGGATCATGGCGACGTATTCCCCCATCATGAAGAGGGTGAATTTCATCCCCGAATACTCGGTGTGGTACCCCCCCACCAGCTCGGCTTCGCATTCCGGCAGGTCGAAGGGCAGCCGGTTGTTCTCCGCCAGCGCGGCGATGAAGAACGTGGTGAACGCCAGCAGGCCGCAGGGCAGCATCAGCAGATTCCCGCCGCCGAAGACGTTCCAGCTCAGCAGCCCGTGGCTCTGCTTCTCGACGATCACGCGCGGGTCGACCGACTGCGCGAACATGATCACCGCCAGCATCGAGAGGCCCAGGGCCAGCTCGTAGGAGATCACCTGCGCCGACGCGCGCAGGCCGCCCAGCAGCGAGTACTTGCTGTTCGAGGCCCAGCCTCCGAACGCCAGACCGTAGACCGCGACCGAGAGCACCGACATCGTGAAGAGGATGCCGATGCCGAGGTCCGCCACCTGCAGCGGAAGATCCCCGATGCGGCTGCCGAAGGGGATCACGATGAAGCCCAGGGCCGGCGGCACCAGCACGAGCGCCGGGCCGAGGAAATACAGGAGCTTGTCCGCGTCCCGCGGGATCAGCGGCTCCTTGAAGAGGTTCTTGACCAGGTCCGCCAGGGGCTGTCCCAGGCCCCCGGGCAGCAGCCCTCCCAGGCGTCCGAGCAGCGGCATGTTCACCCGGTTGGGGCCGATGCGGCCCTGCATCCAGGCGCTCAGCCAGCGTTCCACCATGACGAGCGGAGGCGTGAGCATCAGCACGAAAAATACGAAGCAGAAGACGATCTTGGAGAGATTAGCCAGCATGGCCATTGGCTTTGATCCCCAACGATCCCACCTTGGCGTAATCCAGGCCGGCGAAGGCCTCGCGGAACACGCTCTCCGCGGAGAGGATGGAGGGCCGCGCACCGGCGGCCACGAGGGCCTCCTGCAGCCAGTGGACCTCCCCCGGCGCCTCCACGGGCGCCTCGACGGCCTTGCGGATCCGCTGGATCCGGCCGTCGACGTTCATGAAGCTGCCGTCCTTCTCCGCCCAGACCTGGCCCGGCAGGACCACGTGGGCGAAGGACGCCAGCGGATTCTGCAGGATGTCCCCCAGCGCCAGGAACTCCGCCTTGCGCGCGGCCTCCACGAGCTCCGGCGGCATCGCCGCATCCGGGATGGCGTTGAGCAGCAGCAGGCCGCGAATCTCGCCGGACTGCAGGCCCGAGGCCACGGCAGCCGTTCCCGCGGCGACGGACTCCCTTCCCCAGAGCAGCTCGGCATAGGCCCGATTGGGGGTCTTGTCCTTCTCGATGACGAAGCCGCCCGGGAACTGCCGGCGTTCGCCGCGTTCTTCCGTGAGGAAGCCGACGGTCTTCGCCCCCAGCGCCGTCATGAGCTGCCGGAAGAGCCACATCTCCTCGATCGTGGAGGCGGTCGAGACGACGCCGGCGAAGGGCAGCCTGCGCCCGGAGGCCGCGATCTCGCGCGCGGATCCCGCGGACTTGAGCAGGCGCCGCGGGCTCCCCACGTACTTGTGGTTCAGCCGGCCCTCGTCGCACATCCAGTACTGGTTGACGTCCGCGTTCGGCCGCGGCGTGAGGCGCTTGATCTCGTTCTCGTGCACCGTCACTTCGATGTTGCAGCCCCGGCTGCAGGAGGCGCAGAGGCTCTCCGTCTTCTTCGTGAACCAGACCCGCGCCTGGTACATGAAGGTCTTGTCGATGAGCGCCCCCACCGGGCAGAGGTCGACGACGTTCAGGGAAAGCGGGTTGTCCAGGGGAAGGCCCGGGAAGGCGTCCACCACCGAACGGTCGCCCCGGTTCACCACGCACAATTCGGACGTCCCCGCGACCTCCTCGCAGAAGCGGACGCAGCGCGTGCAGACGATGCAGCGGTTGCCCCAGATGCGCACGTTCGGGCCGACGTCCTTCGTGGGACGGAGGTTCTTGTCCTCTTCGAAGCGCGAAAGGCCCCCGCGGTACTTGTGCGTGTAGTCCTGGAGATCGCACTCCCCCGCCTTGTCGCAGATCGGGCAGTCCAGCGGATGGTTGATCAGGAGGAATTCCAGCACCTGCTTGCGCGCCGCGTCGATCTCGGGCCCCTCGGTGGCGACCTCCATGCCCTCCGTGACGGGGTACATGCAGGACACTTCGAGTTTCCGCGAGTTGGAGACCTTGACGAGGCACATGCGGCAGTTGCCCGCCGGGGCGAGCCCCGGATGCCAGCAGTAGTGCGGCACGAAGGCGCCCTGGTCGAGGCAGATCTTGAGCAGCTTCTCTTTGCCGTCGACCTCGACTTCCTTCCCGTTGAGCTTGATCTTAGCCATGCGCCACCAGCTCTTTCCCGCGCCCGTGCTTCAGCGGACAGCCCTTCCCGTTCGTGTGGGCCTCGAACTCGTGGCGGAACTTCTGGACGAAGCTGCGCGCGGGCATGGCCGCCGCGTCGGCGAGGACGCAGATCGTCCGCCCGAGCATGCCGGCGGCGACCTCGTCGATGCGCGCGGCCTCGTTCTCGCGCCCCCCGCCCCGCTCCATCTTCGCCGCGAGCTTCTCGAGCCAGCCCGTGCCTTCGCGGCAGGGCGTGCACTGGCCGCAGGATTCGTGGTGGTAGAAACGCAGGGTGTTCCAGAGCAGGTCGACCATGCAGGTCTGGTCGTCGATGACGATGATGCCGCCGGAGCCGAGCATCGTCTTCGCCGCGGCCAGCGAATCGAAGTCCATCCGGAGATTCGGCTCGGCCAGGACCTCCTGCGCGGTCAGCACCGGCGCGGACAACCCCCCGGGGATGACCGCCTTGAGCGTGCGGCCGTCGCGGATCCCGCCGGCCAGGTCGTAGATGATCTCCTTCAGCGGCACGCCGAGGGGGAGCTCGTAGTTGCCGGGCCGCTCCACGTGGCCGCAGACCGAGAAGATCTTCATGCCGGGGCTCTTCTCGGTGCCCATCTTGCGGAACCAGTCCACGCCGTTCTTCAGGATCAGCGGCACGCTCGCCAGCGTCTCGACGTTGTTGACGATCGTGGGACAGCGGAAGAGGCCCTCCACCGCCGGGAACGGCGGCTTGATCTTCGGGTACCCGCGGTTCCCCTCCAGGGACGACAGCAGGCCCGTCTCCTCGCCGCAGATGTAGGCCCCGGCGCCGCGGTGCACGGTGATCTGGAAACCCTTCGTGATGCCGGCGGCCTCCGCCTCGACGACGGCCTTCTGCA
Organism: uncultured Planctomycetales bacterium; assembly: GCA_964619955.1. Taxonomy (GTDB): domain Bacteria; phylum Planctomycetota; class MHYJ01; order MHYJ01; family JACPRB01; genus JACQFK01. Next base: position 346,348 of record CAZUJF010000001.1, on the reverse strand, counting down.
GCACCTTCGCCCCGAGCACCATCTCGCCGCGGATGTAGATGTACGCGCATTTCGCGCGGATCGCGTAGCCGGCGATCAGCACGCCCTCGATGAGCGCGTGCGGATCCCGTTCGATCAGCATCTTGTCCTTGAACGTGCCGGGCTCCGACTCGTCCGCATTGACCACCAGGTAGCGCGGCTTGTCGTTCTTCGCGAGGAACTTCCACTTCTGGCCCGTCGGGAAACCCGCGCCGCCGCGGCCCCGCAGCCCGCTCTTGAAGATCTCCTCGACGATCTCCTCCGGCGGACGCTTCGTCTCCTCGATCTTCCGCCAGGTCTCGTAGCCGCCGCGCGCCGAGTAGTGCAGGAGCGTCTCGCTGCCGTTCTCGAGGACGTGCTTCAGCAGCACGGGCTCGTAGCGGGTCTTGGGCACGCGGTAGCGCGGGGTCGGCGGCGTCCAGCGGTCGGCGCGCATCGCCGTCAGCAGGTCGTCGCACATCTCCGGCGTCACGTGATCCACGAAGTCGCCGTTGATCTGCAGGCAGGGCGCCGTGTCGCAGCTCGCGAGACACTCGACCTTCTTGATCGTGACCGGGTCGCCGGGCTTCAGCCGCGAGCACAGGTGGTCGTGGACCTTTTCGCTTCCGCGCAGCGCGCAGGGCACCGTGGAGCAGACCTCGACGACGAACTTCTTGTCGTCCGGGCGCCGGTAGTGCGTGTAGAACGTGAAGACCCCGAAGACCTTCGCGGGCGAAACCCCCAGCAGCTTCGCCACGTGGATCATGCCCTCCTCGTCCACGCTTCCGAATTCGCGCTCCAGCAGCCGGAGGGCGGGCAGCAGCGCGGCTTCGCGCTTCGGGTAGCGCGCGCAGATGAACTCCAGTTCCTCCAGGACGGCGGGGCTGAAGCTGCGGCTCACCGGTCGAGCTCCCCCGCGATGATGTTGAGGCTGGAGAGCACCGCGACCACGTCGCTGAGCAGGCCCTTTTCCGTGTAATACGGGATCGCCTGGTAGTTGTAGAAGGACGGCGGACGGACGCGCCAGCGGTACGGCCGCTGCGTCCCGTCGCTCACCAGGTAGAACCCCAGTTCCCCGTTCGGCGCCTCCGTGCAGGAATACACCTCGCCCTTCGGCGGGCAGACCCCGTGGCCGAACATGTAGTTCTTGAAGTGGAAAATGAGCCCCTCCATCCCGCCCGAGGGGTGGTTCTGGGCCGTTTTCGGGGGGATGACGACCCGCGGATCGTCCACGTAGATGGGCCCCTGGGGCATCGTCTTGAGGACCTGGTCCAGGATCCTCAGCGACTCGCGCATCTCCCGCACGCGCACCCGGTAGCGCGCCCAGCAGTCCCCGGACTCCTCCGTGACGACGTCGAACTGCAGGTTCTCATAGCCGAGGTACGGGCGCGCGCGGCGGACGTCGTACGGAACGCCGCAGGCCCGCAGGATCGGCCCGGAAAGGCCGAAGCTGATCGCGACGTCCTTCGGCACCGGGCTGACGCCCTTGGTGCGGTCGATGAAGATGCGGTTGTGGTTGAGGACCTCCTCGATCTCGTCGATCGTCTTGGAGCAGCCGGCCATGAAGGTCCGGACCTGCTCCTCGAAGTCGGGCGGGACGTCCCTCAGAAGCCCGCCGACCCGCGTGTAGCTCGTGGTGAGCCGCGCCCCGGTGACGTTCTCGAAGATGTCGTAGAGCTTCTCGCGTTCGATGAAGGTCCAGAGCATGACCGTGAAGGCGCCGAGGTCCATCGCCTGCAGCCCCACGGAAAGGACGTGGTCCGCGATGCGGGAGAGCTCGCAGAGCGCCACGCGGATCGCCGCGCAGCGCGGGGTGACCTTCAGCCCCATCAGCTCTTCCACGGCGAGGGCGAAGCCGACGTTGTTGCAGAGCGGCGAGAGGTAGTTCATCCGGTCCGTCACGCAGACCGTCTGGTTGTAGGTGCGGCATTCGGCGATCTTCTCGAAGCCCGAGTGGAGATAGCCGATCTCGGCCTCCAGCTTCATCACCCGCTCGCCGTCGAGTTCGATGATGTGCCGGAGCGTGCCGTGGGTCGCGGGATGCTGCGGCCCGAAATTGACGACCATCCGGCGCGCGCCGAGATCGCCTTCGGTCTCCTCCTCCACCGTCATGACGGCCTTGCGCGGCGCCTCGCTCACGGCACATACCTCGGGAAGTTCATCCGCTCGCCCCTGCCGGTGAGCGGGTAGTCCTTCCTCAACGGATGGCCTTCGTAGGCTTCCGGCAGCAGGATCCGTTTGAGGTCCGGATGCCCCTGGAACGCGATGCCGTAGAGATCGAAGACCTCGCGTTCCGCCCAGGGCGCCGCGCGCCAGAGGGAGGAGACGCTTTGAATCGACGGATCCGCCTCGGGCACGAAGGCCTTCACCCGCGTGCGGACGTTCCCCGCATAGGAGTACAGGTTGTAGACCACGCAATAGCGCTCGGGCATGCCCTGGTTCAGGTAGTCGACGGCGCTGAGGTCGGTGAGCCCGTCGAACCCGTGCTCGTCGCGGAGCAGCGTCAGGATCTCGAGGATGCGGTCCCGCTTGACGTTGACGAACGGCTGCCCTGCGTGCGCCGACACGCCCAGCACCTCGCCGGGGAACTTCGCCTGCACCGCTTCGATAGGATCCATGGGCTCAGTTCTTGGTCACCGGTTTCTGGACGCCGATCTTCCTCTGGATCTCCATGACCGCGTCGATGACGCTCTCGGGACGAGGCGGACAGCCGGGGATGTACACGTCCACGGGGATGAAGCGGTCGACCCCCTGGATCATCGCGTAGGTGTCGAAAATGCCCCCGCAGGAGGCGCAGGCCCCCATCGAGATGCACCATTTCGGCTCCGGCATCTGCTCCCAGATCTTGAGCAGCACCGGCATCATCTTCAGCGAGATCCGCCCGGACACGATCATCAGGTCCGCCTGGCGCGGCGAAAAACGGATGACCTCCGAGCCGAAACGCGCCATGTCGTAACGGGAGGACAGGGTCCCCATCAGCTCGATCGCGCAACAGGCCGTTCCGAACGGCATGGGCCACAAGGAGTTCTTGCGGCCCCAGTTGGCCACGTTCTGCACGGTGGTGGTCAGGACGCCCTCGGAATTCATCCGTCTATTCCCACTCCAGCGCGCCGCGTTTCCAGAGGTAGGCAAGCCCGAACACCAGGACCCCGACGAACAGACCCATCTCGATCAGGCCCGCCACCCCCAGTTTTCGATACAGCACGGCGTACGGCACCATGAAGACCGTTTCGATGTCGAAGAGGATGAAGAGGATGGCGACCAGGTAGAAATGCACGCTGAAGCGCTCCCGGCTGCCGGCCAGGACGGGCACGCCGCACTCGTAGGCGTCGTCCTTTTCCGCCTTGGGCCGCCGGGGGGCGATGAGGTGGTTGAGGCCGATCAGGACCCCGACGAGGGCAATAGGCAACGTCGCGTAGATCGCAACGTTGGTCCAGGCGTCCATGCTGTTTTCCCTCGGGAGTCGCGGTAGTTAAGCACAAAGGACAGCGGGAGTCAAACAACCGGACGGGAGCCGTTTGGGGCGGGTTTCGGGAGTATCCGAAAGGGAGAACCTGTCTCCTATCCGAAGATCAGGCGGACGTGCCGGGAGGTGCTCTTGTCGGTGAACGCGAAGGCCGCCAGCGCCCGGTCCTCGGGTTTCCGCTGCGGCCAGGTCCTGAGGAAGGCGGCGAATTCGGGGGTGGAGACCTTGGCGACCTGCTCCAGCATGGCGTTGAAATCCAGCCCGGCCTTCCCCGCCGCATATTCGTCGGCGCAAAGCCCGACCAGCGTGTCGCGGGAGTCCACGCGGTTGTCCTCGATGGATTTGTAGACGAGCGAGCCCATCAGCCGCTGCTCCGCGGGCAGGCCCTGTTTCAGCGGAAAATCGCTCGAATTCGGGACTTTCCAGCGGTGGGCCTGCTTCCACGAGGACCGGATGACCTCCCGCTGCTGCGGCGTTCCGTGCATGTACAACGCGGCCAGGCGCAGGAAGTCCGTCTCCGTCTTCTGGTTCCCCAGCACGTCCTGGGCGCGGTTCAGAAACGCCGTGTCTTCCATCTGGAGGGATTGTGCCCGATTTTCGGCAGAATGCCAGCCCCCGTCGAAAACGTTAGAAGAGCATGGCCTTGAAAGAAAGCCTCCTCTACGAGCGGCTTCCCGGCGGACGCGTGAAATGCAACGTCTGCGCGGTCCGCTGCGTCATCCCCCCGGGGGAGCGCGGGGCCTGCCGGACGCGGATCAACGAGGACGGCACCCTGCGCACGCTGCTCTACGGCCGGGTCTCCTCCGTGGCCGTCGATCCCGTGGAGAAGAAGCCCCTCTACCATCTCCAGCCGGGCTCCCGCATCCTCTCGATGGGCACGCGCGGCTGCAACTTCCGCTGCCCCGGCTGCCAGAACTGGGAGATCTCCCACGACGCCCCGGACGACGGCAACCTGCAGCGTCTCGACCCCGTCGAAAGCGTGGCGCTCGCCGTGGAACGCGGCTGCCAGGGCATCGGCTGGACCTACAACGATCCGACGATCTGGCTGGAACACACGCTGGAAGCCATGGTGGCCGCCGGGAAAGCGGGGCTCTACAGCGCCTACATGACCAACGGCTACGCCACGCCGGAGCAGATGGAGTTGATCGGGCCCCACCTCACGGCCTGGCGGGTGGATTTGAAGGGCTTTTCGAGGAGCACCTACAAGCGGGTCACCGGCCTCGCACGCTGCGATCCGGCCTTCGAAATGACCGAGCTGGCGGCGAAGACCTACGGGATGCATGTGGAGTGCGTCACCAACGTCACTCCCACGATCAACGACGACGAGGCGACCGCGCGCGGACTGGCCTCCTGGATCGCCGAACATCTGGGGCCGATGACCCCGTGGCACGTGACCCGCTTCCATCCCTATCTCGATCTGTCCCATCTGCCGTCCACGCCGCTGCGGACGCTGGAGCGCTTCGCGGAGATCGGCCGCGAGGAGGGCCTGAAGTACGTCTACCTCGGAAACGTGCCGGGACACCCTCTGGAGCACACGTACTGCCATGGCTGCGGAGCTCGGGTCATCCAGCGGAATGGATTCGGAGTCGTGAACTCATTCCTGCGGGGCGCGTCGTGCCCTTCCTGCGCCACGGAAATCCCCGGCCGCTGGGCCCCCGACGTTGTGGCTCGAGGCGTATAATGGCAGAGACATGTCGGTCAAGTTCTACTGCCCCTGCGGTCAGAAGCTGACGGTCGGCGACGAGCTTCTGGGCAAACATGTCCGCTGTCCGAAATGCATGCGCGTCCTGCTCCCGCCCCAGCCCCTCCTCAGCCACACGGAAATCACGGAGCCGGAGGAGGACAACAACGAGACCAAGAAGCTGCCGCCGCTGGCCTGATCAGCCCGCGAGGATCTTCTTCGCGACGGCGCGCCCGTCCTTCACGCAATCCGGGATCCCCGCCCCGTGGAATCCGCTGCCGCAGAGCCAGAGCCCCGGCGGCAGCTGCGCCTCCGCCTCGCGGATGCGCCGTTCGTGCCCGACTTCGTAGACCGGGTTCCGCTCCGGCCATTGAAAGACGCGGCTGAACACGGGCTCGCTCCGGATCCCCATCAGCTCCTTCAGCTCGGCATGGGCGACCCCCGCGGGATCGTCGCAGGCGCCCTTGATGAAGGCGCGCACGAGAAAGCGGTCCGCCGGCGCACGGCCTTCGAATTTGTTCGAGGACCAGGTGCAGGCCAGGATGCGGCGGTTTTCCGTCCGCGGAATGACGAAGCCCGTGCCCTCCTCCGGGGTCGCGCCGGCATAGGCGAGCGACACCGTCATCGTGGACACGTAGCGCACGACGGGGAGCTCCGGCAGCAGCTTGCGGGCGGCCGGCGCGGGCAGCGCCAGAACGACGCGGTCCGTTTCCAATTCTTCGTCCCCGAGCCGGACCTTCCAGCCCTCCCCCGAACGTGCGAGCGCCGTCACCTCGCGGCCCTCGAGGAACGTCACGCCGCCCAGCCGTTCCACCAGGCGCGCCACCAGCTCCTGCATCCCGCCGCGCAGCGACAGGAAAGGGCTGACGTTCCCGGACGGCGCCGGCGCCTTTCGAAAGGCCTTGATCAGACTCCGGTGCTCGCGCTCCAGGTCCATGAAGCGCGGGAACGTGCATTTCAACGAGACCTCGTCCGCGGAGGCGACGTGGATGCCCGCCATGATGGGCTCGGCGAGTTTGACCAGCGCTTCCTCCCCCAGGCGGCGCCGGATGAAGGATCCGATCGATTCGTCCTCCACCTCCGGCCCGCGCGGCAGGACCAGGTCCATCGCCATGCGCAGCTTGCCCGCCAGGGACAGGATCCCCGTGGAGATGAACGGCCCCCACTTCGTGGGCACCGTGAGATACATCCCCTCCGGCATTTCGTGAAGCCGGCCCCCCGTCCACAGATGGACCTTCCGGGATAACGTGGGGATCAGGCGGTCGGAGAGGCCCAGCTCGTCGCAGAGCTCCTTGGCCCAGGGCTTCATCGTCAGGAACGAATCCGGGCCGCCTTCGACGAGCAGCTCCCCGTGGCGCTCCGTCCGGATCACGCCGCCGAGACGCTCCTTTTCGACGACCGTGACCGGCCAGCCCGCCTTATGCAGGTCGTACGCGCAGCTGAGACCCGCGATGCCGCCGCCCACGACCAGAACGCGTTTCACGGGTCAGCTCCGGGTCCGTTGATGCACGTGGTCGATCACCCAGTCCAGGCTCTCCATCGGCGTCTTCGGCGTGATGCCGTGACCCAGGTTGAAGATGTGCCCGGGCTTCTTGCCGGCCCGTTCGAGCACCTCGTCCACCTTGCGGAGCAGCTCCGCCTTCGGCAGGTACAGGGCCTCGGGGTCGAGGTTGCCCTGGACCGCGCTGTCGCCCAGCCGTCGCCGGGCTTCGTCCAGCGGCGTGACCGTGTCGACGCCGATGACGTCGCCGCCCGCCTCCCGGATGAGTTCCAGCAAGGGCCCCGTCTTCGTCCCGAAATGGATCGAGGGGCCGCGGACCGACGAGAGGATCCGGCGGGACCAGGGCAGGACGAATTCGCGGTATTCCGCCGGGCTCAGGTTCCCGACCCAGCTGTCGAAGAGCTGGACGATGTCCGCCCCCGCCGCCTCCTGCGCCCTCAGATGCGCGGCCACGGCGTCGGAAAGCTTCTCCATGAGCTTCGGCCAGGCGGGCGTCCGCATGAGGGCCCGCGTTTTCGCGTAATCCTTCGAGGGGCCGCCCTCGATCATGTAGCTCGAGAGCGTGAACGGTGCGCCCGCGAATCCGATGAGCGGAACCTTCAGCTCCTTCTTGAGGATGCGGATCGCGTCCAGCACGGGTTTGAGGTCCCGTTCCGGCGTCACGGGCTTCAGCGCCGCGACGTCGGCCTCGTTCGCGACGGGATTGTCGATCGATGGCCCCTCGCCTTTGACGAACTCCACCCGGATGCCCATGGGCTCCAGGATCAGGAGGATGTCGCTGAAGATGATCGCGGCATCGAGCCCGGGATAGCGTCGGACAGGCTGGAGGCTGACCTCCGCGGCGAGCTCCGCGCTCTTGCAGATCTCCAGAATGAGATGTTTCTCGCGAAGGGCGCGGTACTCCGGCATGTAGCGCCCCGCCTGGCGCATGAACCAGACGGGGGTGCAGTCGGTCTTTTCACGGCGGGCGGCGCGGATGAGTCTCACCGGAGCAGTCCTCGGAGGTAATCCTTGAAGCCTTTCATGTCCTCGGGGGGCTCCCCCGGACCCAGGATCAGCGGCCCGTCCGCCGGCGCCGGCCTCAGCCCGTGGCTTCCCTTCACCAGCGAAGCGTCGAGCGGGATGACGTCCATGCGATAACGGAACCCGAGCTTCTTCTGAAGCAGCCTCAGCGCGGCCCGGGGCGCCGAGGTCAGGAAGAGTTCGCAGGGATCGTATCCGGGCTTGCGGTGGATGTCGACGGTACGCGCGAAATCCGGAGCGCGCTCGTCGTCGAGCCAGTAGGGATACGCGAACCAGGCGTCGGGTTTCGCGAGGGCGATCAGCTCTCCCGAGCGCGGATGATCCAGCTCCAGCTCCGCGGGATCGGCGAGGCGCTCGAGTCCCGCCACGTCCTTCAGGCCGGCGCGGACCTCCGCAAGTGGCAGCCCCCGCACGTACACGTGCGCCAGCTGGTGATCCGCCACCGCGAACGCCTTCGAGGCGTACGTGTCGAGCATTTCGCCGTAGGGACCGTCCCGCACGGCAAGCCAGCCCCGGCGGCGCAGCTCCCGGTTCAGATGGACCGCTTTCGAGACGGGGACGAGGCCGTACTCGGAAAGCACGACGATCTGCTGCCCCGCTTCCCGGGCGGCGTCGATCACGAGGCCCGCACAGGCGTCCGCCTCGCGGACGCGGTCGGGATTCCCGGGTCCGGAGCGCTGATAGTCGTAGTCGAGGTGCGGCAGGTAGACCAGGGAGAGCCGCGGCTTGCGTTCCCGGATGACGCGGGCGGCGGCGCGGGCGATCCAGTCGCTCGACGGAAGCCCTGCCTTCGGACCCCAGAAGGAGGGGAACGGAAAGGGCCCGAGATTCCGTTCGAGATCGCAGCCGGTCTGGTCCAGGATGCCGAACTGTTTGGAGCCGTCGCAGCCGTAATGCGGTTTCGGGGTCGCCGACCATTCCACCGCGGCGCCCTGGTTGAACCACCAGAACATCTTGGCGGTCGAGCCCGGGACGTAAAGCTTCTCGCCCTCGATCAGGGAATTCGACTGCTGCCAGAAGCGGATCTCCTGCGTGTCCCGGAAGAGCCATCCGTTGCCCACGATGCCGTGGCGCGAGGGCGGAAGCCCGGTGAGCAGCGTGGCCTGGGAGGTGCACGTCACCGCGGGAAGCGGGCTCTTCCAGGGCCGGGCCTTCCCCAGTTCGGAAATACGACGCGCGTGGGGGAGCAGTCCGGGACTCAGTCCCACGACGCAGATGACGCAAACGCCCGACATTCGCCGCAGTATAGCGGCCCCGCCGAAAATCGGAAACCCGGGTCACAGTCCCGGCGGGATTTGGACGATAAGCTCAGCGGGTTCAGAGCTGGGGGTGGTATGAAGAACTGCTGGGTCTTTCTCGCCGGTCTTTCAAGCCTGACGCTGGCCAATCTGATGGCGGCTTCGGTCAGCGCCTCGTTCGAGGAGCCGTCGCCGCGGCCCGCCCCCGTACCGGTGCCCGCGCCCGCCCCCAAGCCGCCCGCCATCCTCTGGCTCCGGGCCTGGGGGGCGCTGCCCTCGCTTCCCCTCCCCTGCGGCCGCCTGCGGGGCCTCACGCATCCGACGGCGCCGCGCGGCGCGGAATCCGCCCAGGCGGACGCCTTCACCGGCGAAGTCTGGTAAGAAAACAAAGCCGGTCCCCTTGCAGGGAGCCGGCTTCGATCGGGTGATGGTCTCTTTGGACGAGACATCGCCTGAGTGCCCGCTCGGGAGCCGAATCTAACCGAAAACCGTATAGTAGCTCCGTGTTCCGCCAAGCCACCGACGAAGACCTCGCCCTCTTCAGCACCCTCCGGGGCCGACTGCAGCCCGAAGGCACGTTCATCGGAGACGGCGAGCGCGTCGTCCGCCGCATGCTGCAGACGACCCCCGTGGAGCGGATCCTCTGCACGCCCGAATGGGCGGAGCGGCTGCCCATCCCCGACTCCGTCGACGTCGCCTTGGCGCCCCTCCAGACCCTCGCCGAGCTGGTGGGCTACCGCCTGCATCAAGGGCTGATGGCGCTGGGACGCATCCCTCCCTCCCCGCCCCTCACGGGCACCTTCCACGTCGCTCTCGACGGGCTGGTGGATGCGGAGAACGTGGGCGCCGTGCTGAGGACCTGCGCGGCGTTCGGCGTGGATGGGGTCCTCATTGGCCCCAGCACGGCATCGCCCTGGCTGCGGCGCTCCGTCCGCGTGTCCATGGGCGCGGCGCTCTTCGTGCGGCTGCATCCCGTGCCCGACCTAGCGGCCGCTCTGGCGGGGATGAATGCCTACGCGGCCCACATCCATGGCGAGCGCCGCAACTACGCGTTGTTGGATTACCGCAAGCCCGTCTGTCTGGTGCTGGGCGGCGAACCGCGCGGGGTCAGCGAGCCCGTCTTGAAGGCCTGCAAAGGCGTGATCTACATCCCGATGGCGCCGGACTGGGACTGCATCAACGTGGGCGCGAGCGCCGCCGTGCTGCTTTCGGAAGTCGCCCGGCAGCGGGCTGGTGGTGAGCCAACTCGCATTCCGTAGGTGCCCGCCGCTGCGGGCAAACTACGGAATGCAGTTGGTCGAACCACTACTCTTTGATCCACCCCTCTTTGCGGGCGATCGTCAGGATCTTTTCCGGCTCCGCCAGAAATTCCTTCTTGCAGGTCCCTCAGCAGACGTAGTAGGTCTTCCCCTTGTAGCTGACCTCGGACTGGGGCGAGCCGCCCGTCACCACGCACTTGGGTCCTTCGGCGCGGGCAAAGGGCACGCCCTGCTTGGTGGCGGCGTAGCTGTGCGTGGTCAGCCAGGTCTTCTTCCCGCCCTCGCGCTTTTCGACGTTCATGAGGATGCGATTGTCACGGAGCAGGTTGAAGAGGAAGCGTTCCTGGGTCGAGGCTTCGCCCGGGACGACTTCGTCGAGCGAGAGTTCCTTGCCCGTCAGCTTTCCCTCGAAGGTCGTGGTCTTGCCGTCGAGTTTCACGGCCTCGAAGCGGTAAAGTTTCTTCTTGAGGTCGTACGACAGCACGCCGCTCTTGTACTTCTTGCCCTCGAGGATGATCGCTTCCAGCGCGAAGGAGTCCTTCTCGATCTTGTACTCCCACTTGTGGGTCTCCTCCCAGGCGCCGCTGCCATCCTCGGGCTCGACCTGGGACTTCCATTCCCCCACGAGCAGCTGGATGGGCTTCATCGCCTCTTTCGTCGAAGCGGGATCCTTCTGCGCCGGGGCCAGCAGAGCGACGGCAAGGAACAGAGTTTTCATATGCGTCTAACGATGGATCGTCCGGAATCGTTGCGCAACATCGGGAGGCACTGGAGATGACCCGGGGCAGCCCGGCGGAAGATGTCCCGCCGGGCTGCTTCCGGGCTATTTCTTCTCGGGCTTCTCGGCCTTCAGCCGTTCCAGCGTGGCATCCTGCTTCTTGAAAAAGGCGGCCGCCTGCGGGGCGGAGCCGAATTTCGCCTTGAGCGCCTGGAGCGCGGTCTCGAAGACGTCCGCCGCTTTCGCCTCCTCGGCGTGACCCATCATCAGGATCCAGTAGGCCTGGATCGCGTCGTCGTGCGTGGGCGCCGGCTTTCCGGCCTTGTGCATCTCGAAGTAGGTCTTGCCGGCCTTCTTGGCTTCGGCCTCGCTCGTGAGGCTGCGGGCGATTTCGAGGATCCGGGCGTTGGCCAGGGCCTCCTCGAGCGCCTTCTTCTGGTCGTCGCTGAGCTTCAGCCCAGCGGCCTTCTTCTCGACATCGTCCGCCTTCAGATGCCCGAGCGCCAGCTGCTGCACCAGCAGGTCGCCTTGCGCTTCCTTGTCGCCCTTGGCCGCCTTTTCGCGGAGCGCGAGGAACTGCGTGGCCTTCTCGCCCGTCTGGGAGAACCCGGCGGCGCTGCGCGCCCCCGCGTGCTCCGCCAGGACCTGGCCCTCGGAGTCCATGAACACGATATGGGGAAAGCCCTGGCCTCCCTTCTCGGAGAGCAGGTTGCCGTGCTTCTCCCCTTGGATCTGGGTCGTGATGTGACAGAAGATCACGTACTTCTCGGCGAACTTCGCGAATTCGTCCGTCAGGAGGGCGCCGCCCTCCAGCTGCAGGCAAGGGGGTCAGGGCGAATAGGATCGCGTGAAGTATCCGAAGATCGCCTTCCCGGACTTCTTCGCCTCCGCGCGCGCGGCGTCGTAGTCGCTGAGCCAGGGCGCCTTCTTCATGAACGCCGAGGCCAGCTTCTGATCGCGCTTCTCCTCGAGGCTCTGCGCGCGGGCCGCGCCCGCCGCCGCCACGAGCAGCACGGCCGCGAGGGCCGCCTGCTTCAAATGTTTCACGGGGATCTCCTTAACCTCATGGAATAGTACCGACTCGGACCGTTCCGTGTTCCCGGAATCAACGCCGCTTCCGGATCAGGCGCCCGGCGGGCCCGCCCTTGGGGAGCAGCACCGCCAGGGGCTGCGCTCCGCTCCGGCAGGCCTCGACCCAGGCCTTCAACGCCTCCGGGTGATCTTCCGCGACCCATTGCTCGGGTGCGCTCAGGAAGGCGGCGACTTCCGCCTCCTTCAACCCGCCGGTGCGTTCCGGGCGCCATTTCCAATAATGGGCCACGATCTCCCCGTTCTTCACGAGGCCGTAGTCCCGGTTGTCTTCCAAGCAGCGCTGCTCCGCACGCCCGGAATCCGCCTCCTGCTGCACGACCTGCCGCTTCAGGACGGCGCGGGCCTGGCTCTTCCACGTCCGCCGGGCCTTCGCGTCGGCCTCCAGGTAGGCGAGGAAGAAGCGCAGCCGGGAACTCCGGCTCAGCGCGGGAATGCGCTGCATTTTCGAGAAGAGATACGTCCGCTCGGACTCCGGCGTGCGGCCTGCATGGAGGCGCATCCGCTCGAAGTCGATGAGGAGCAGCCGGCCCTCGTGGACCAGCACGTTGGTCGGATTGAAATCGTACTGCCAGACGCCGGCGTCGAAGAGCCTCCGCACGAAACGGCCGTAATCCCGGAGCAGACCCCGTCGGCGGGACTCCGGCGTGTTCGCGTCGAGCAGGATCTCCTGCACCGTCCGGGCTCCCTCGAGCTTCTCGACGGCCAGCCAGGGATCGCCCCCGCGTTCGCGGATCGCCACGACCGGCGCGATCGGAATGCCCCGGTCCAGGAGCGCGAGCGTCATGTCCCGTTCGTGCGAGGGGCGTCCGCCGAAGAGCCAGGTCCTGAAGCGGGCCCAGCCGCGGGTCTTGTAGACCTTGATCAGATACGTGCGGCCGGCGGACGTGAACTCCAAACGCCGCTTCCCGTCGGTCTCCTCGATCAGCTTCTGGGAGCGCCGCTTCTCGTTGAACTGATTGAACGCTTCCGCATGGCTTTCGAGCACCCAGGTGCCGTCGCTCAGGCGCAGCGAGCGCGGTTCGCGGGCCCGCGAGAGCCCCCACCCTTTCGGCGCGCCCGCGAGCTGCCACCCAAGCAGCGCCGCCGTCTCGATCCAGCGCCGCCGCCCCTTCGGCGTCACGGCCGCGGGCGCCTGGAACACGAACTCCAGGAGGTTCTTGAGGGGGAAGAGGATCCGCAGCGGCAGCCACTGGCAGGGACGGTTCTTGCGGAAGAACTTGAACAGCGAGCGCGTGTATTCGATGCGCGCCCGGATGCGGACCTTGTCCTTCGCGCGCCCCTGCAGGTGCACCACCTTCGCGCCCGGAAAGAAGACCACCTTCGCGCCGGCCCTCCAGGCTTTCAGGCAGGCGTCCGTCTCCTCCAGGAAGAGGAAATACTCCTCGTCCAGGCCGCCGATCTGCCGGAACAGGGAGCGCCGCGCCATGAGGCAGGCGCCGATGACGGACTCCACCTCCCGGGGTTCCGTGAACACCTGCCGCTTGCTGGGGAATCTCGAGGGATTCAGGAGCCGCAGCAGGCTCTTGTTCAGGAACGCCGTGGCGAGCGACGGGAAATTGTCGAACGAGTGCTGGGGACGCCCGTCCTCGTGCAGGAGCTGCGGCGCCACCATGCCCGCTTCCGGATGCTGGTCCAGGTGGGAGGCGAGCGCCTCCAGGGCGCCTTTCTCCAGGCGGGCGTCCGGATTCAGGAGGCAGACATAGGTCGTCGACGCTTCCGCCACGCCGAGATTCACGCCGCGCGCGAACCCGCCGTTGACGCCGCTGGCGACGACCCGGGCCTTGGGGAAGGCCGTCGCGAAGCGCTCCAAGGAAGCATCCCGCGAGCCGTTGTCGACGATGATCAGCGGCATCGTCTCCGGGACCGAAGACAGGCAGGGCTCGATGTACCCGGCGCCGTTGTAGTTGACGACGATGACGCTGATGTCCGCTCGGCTCACGGGCGGGGCGCCCCCTTCTCCCACAGCTTCACGTAGCGCGCGAAGATGTAGAAGGCCGAGCCCACGGCGATCACGAAGCCGGCGAAGCCGTCGAGAAAACCCAGCTTCCAGACGTAGCACTCGAAGAACTTCCAGGGGGGATGGAAGACCGCCTGGAGGATCGAGGGCGACTTCCCCTGTTTGACGTACTCGTTCACGACGACGTCGGAGAAATGGTTGATGATGCGGATCTGGTGGGCGAAGTCCCGGTACGTGAAGTGGTGGATGTCCGCTTCCAGCCGCTTCACGGGGCCGTCGGGGATCAGCTTGTCGTGGGGGTCCACGCCGCCCCAGCGCGCCTTACCCTTCCGCACGACGCGCAGCTTCCAGTCCGGATACCAGCCGCCGTGGTCGATCCAGCGTCCGAGGTATTTCACATGGCGTTTCGCCTCGAAACCCGCCAGATCGGCCGGCGCCTGCGGAAGTTCCCGCTCCAGCGCGGCCTGCAACTCCGGCGTGCAGCGCTCGTCGGCGTCGAGGGAGATCACCCAGTCGCCCGTGGCCTGATCGAGGGCGAAGTTCTTCTGGGCGACGTACCCGGGCCAGGCGTTGAAGAGGACCTTCGGGGTGAACTTCCTGGCCAGATCGACGGTGCCGTCGGTGCTGCCCGAATCCACCACGACGATCTCGTCGCACCAGGCCACGCTCTTGAGGCAGTCCTCGATGTTGTGCGCCTCGTCTTTGCAGATGATCGTCGCCGATACCTTGGGTTTCATGGTGTTGCGCTAAATGCCCATAAAGAGATCGGCAAATCAATGCCTGAAAGCACCGCTTGATTCGCCCGTGCCGGCCGATAATATCAATGAAATGCTGGTGACCTACACCCGGGAGCAACTCGCGGCGGCGGGCCCCACCGACCTCTCCGACGCCCTCGAGCAGGGCAACATCGTGCAGTTCCCCGAATGCCCCCTGGAACTGCCGTCGCCCGAGGACCTGCAGTTCCTCCGCGAGCAGATGCCCAGGCTGCTCTCCTCCAAGAACATCAGCTACCACCCGGAGGCCGACCGCATCTACGGCATCCGCGGGCCCCGCGAGGACGTCGAGCGTGCCCAGCGCCTCTTGAAACAGCAGAACGCCCGCGTGCAGGACTTCCTCCGCAGGCACATCGCCCCCCTCACCCGGGACTGGCTGGTGGGCACCGCGAGCTTCCGCCCTCTTCAGGAACAGGGGCGCAACCTCTCCGCCCATGCCTCCAACGAACGCGTGCACGTGGACGCCGGCGCCTACGGGGCCACCCACGGGGACGGCATCCTGCGCTTTTTCGTCAACGTCAATCCCAGCGAGGACCGGGTCTGGGTATCCAAGGGGCCGTTCAGCGATCTCCTGGGCCGCTTCGGACGCGAGGCGGGACTGCTGCCCGCGGGGGATCTGCACGAAGGGCCGCTGGACAAACTGCGCAGCGCGGCCTCCCGCGTGCTCGGCGCCGTGGTCCCGCCCGCGCGGCTCCTCGACTCTTCGCCCTACGACCGGGCCATGCGGCGCTTCCACAACTACATGAAGGACACGCCCTCATTCCAGACGCTGAAGGAGGGCCACCGCGAATTCCGCTTCAAACCCTTCTCGGCCTGGATGGTCTTCACGGACCGCGTCAGCCACGCGTGCATCGAAGGGCGCTTCGCCTTCATCGACACGTTCGTCATCCGTCTCTCCAGTTTCCGGCTGCCGGCCACGGCGCCGATCAACATCCTCCGAGGGAGGACGGCCTGACGCCGCACTCCGAACCCCGCATCCTCTTCGTCCGGCTCAGCGCCGTGGGCGACGTGATCAACACCCTTCCGGCCGTGGAGGCGCTGCGCCGCGGCCTGCCCGGGGCCTTCCTGGGCTACGTCGTCGAGGACCGCGCGCACGATCTCATCTCCCGGCACCCCTCGATCGACCGGGTGCATCTGTACCGCCGGAAACGCTGGGGCCGCATGGCGCATCAGCCCGCCAACTGGTGGACGGCCGGATCGGAATTCGTGGAGCTCTTCCGCGAGATCCGCCGCGAACGCTACCAGATCGCCCTGGATCTCCAGGGCAATCTCAAGGGCGCGCTGCACGCCGTGCTCAGCGGGGCGCGGCGCCGCGTGGGCTTCGCCCGCGGTCACTGCAAGGAGCACAACTGGCGCTTCAGCACCGAGCACGTCTTCCCTCCCGGCGCCACCGAGAAGGTCAACCGCGTCGAGAAGTTCCTCGCCATGGCGGCGCATCTCGGCGTCCCCGTGTCGGGCGCCTCCTACCGGCTCCCCCCCACGCGCGACAGCCGGGGCCGCGTGGACGCCTTCCTCGACGCCGCCAAGGTCGGTCCCTATGCCACGATCCATCCGGGGACCAGCGATTTCGGCTCTATGAAACGCTGGAAGCCGGAACGCTTCGCCGCCCTCGCCGAACGCATCGGACGGGAGACGCCGCTGAAACCCGTCGTCACCTGGGGGCCCGGCGAACGCCCGCTGGCCGAGGACATCGTCGGCCGCAGCGGCGGACGCGCCGTCCTCGCCCTGGAAACCCGTTCGATCCTGGATCTCGCGGAACTCATCCGGAGCGCGAAGCTCTTCGTCGGCTGCGACTCGGGCCCGCTGCACCTATCGAGCGCGGTGTCCACCCCGAGCGTGGCCCTCTTCGGTCCCAAGGACCCGCGCACCTACGGGCCCTGGAATCCGCGCCATCGCATCGTCCGCAAGGGGGAACCCGGCGCCGGCTCGATGGACGACATCAGCGTCGACGACGCCTTCGCCGCCGTGCGCGAACTCCTCGACGAAGCGCCCCGCGCGTAGGGTAGTCATGAGACGAAGCGCCCTCCTGCCGCTCTTCCTGTCCGCCTCCTGCTCCCTCGCGCCCGCCCCCCGGCTCGCCCCCGAACTGCGCCTCTCCTGGGCGAAGAACATGCTCCGCGTCGAGGGCGGGTTCCCGGGCGGCTTCATGGAGACGCTCTACCTGGAGGCCTACTGCCGTTCGGGTTCCACGGCGCGCGACTGGAAGGACACCGTCATTCCCCACAAGACGGAGCTTGTCTCGGCCTCGCCGGACGGCCGCGAACTGCGGCTTCGCTGCCGGGTGGACGGCGGCGTGGAGGTCGAGCACCTCATCCGCGCGGCCCCCGGCGAGATCCGCTTCGAGGTGAGCGCCGTCAATCGGGGTGCCGAGTACGTGGACGCCGTCTGGGTCCAGCCCTGCATCCGCGTCGGCGCGTTCACGGGGCTGGGCAAGCTCGACTACGTCCGGCGATCCTTCATCTTCGTCGACGGCCGCCGGGTCTTCCTGGACCGCACGCGGCACGAGGAGACGGCGCGCTATGTGCCGGGTCAGGTCTACGTCCCGCCGGGCATCGACCGGGCGGACGTCAATCCGCGGCCCTACAGCCCCGATGTGCCCTCGAACGGCCTGATCGGCTGCGTATCGGCGGATGACCGCTGGCTTTTCGCGACGGCGTGGGAGCCGTATCAGGAACTCTTCCAGGGCGTCATCACCTGCGTGCACAGCGACTTCCGCCTGGGGGGCCTGAACCCCGGCGAACGCAAGCAGGCTCGGGGGCGCATGTATTTCCAGGAGAACGACGTCGACGTGCTGCTCGCGCGCTATCGGCGGGATTTCCCCCGCTGAGCGTTACCTGGGGCGCTTCCGGACCGATGAGGGTTCATGCTGAAGACGCTGCTCGCCCTGCTGCTCCTGCAGGATCCTCCTGCGCCTGAGATCCGGCTCCTCGTGCGCTCCGACGACATGGGCGCCGCCCAGGCGGTCAACGAGGGCTGCCTGCAGAGCGTCACCGGCGGCATCGCGCGTTCCGTGGAGGTCATCGTCCCGGGGCCCTGGTTCCCCGATGCGGTCCGGCTGTTGAAAGCCCGTCCGGACATCGACGTCGGCATCCATCTCTGTCTCACGAGCGAATGGGAGAACGCCAAATGGGGGCCCCTGACCCATGCGCCGTCCCTGGCCGACAAGGACGGCTACTTCTACCCCATGGTCCGGCAGCGCAAGGACTTCCCTCCCGCCACCGGACTGCTCGACGCCCCGCCGTCGCCGGCGGAGATCGAACGGGAGCTCCGGGCGCAGATCGAGACGGCGAAGCGTCATCTGCCCCGGATTTCGCACGCCTCGGCCCACATGGGAGCCGCGGCGGCCACGCCCGAGATCCGCGCCATCACCGAGAAGCTCTGCACCGAATTCGGAATCCGTTTCGAGGCCAAGGGCCTGAAGGGCGTGAAGGGTTTCGGCGGCGCGAAGAAGAGCGGCGAACAGAAGGAGCAGGACCTCGTCGCGATCCTGGAGAAGCTGGAGCCCGGCGACTGGATCCTCGTCGAGCACCCCGCCGTCGACGGCGCGGAAATGCGTGCGCTCGGACATATCGGCTACACGAACGTCGCCGAGGATCGCGCGGGGGTGCTGAAAGCGCTGACCAGCCCGGCCGTGCAGGCCGTGATCGCCAGGCGCAAGATCCGCCTGATCAGCTACGCGGATCTGCGTTAGGGCGCGGCCTCGAAGAGCAGCGTCGCCTCCGCCTCCGTCAGGACCCGTTCGTAGATGCGGACGTCGTCGACGCAGCCCCGGCTGTACCAGGCCCATTTCGATTGCTCCGGCTGCGCGACGCCGATGCGCCAGGGGGTCTGGCCGTAATCCTTGCCGGTGGAGCCCGCCACGGGTTTCTGATCCTGGCGTTTGCCGTCGATGTAGAGCACCTGTTCGCGGCGGTCCCGGGCCACCGTCACCAGGACGTGGTAGTAGCGCGCCGGCGTCATGGGCGGAGCCTGCGTCCCGTAGCACTGGTCCCCTTCGACGTAATCCGTGGTCGAGAAACCGCCGCGGGAGTCGTAGCTGAGGCCCAGATGAAAACCGGAGCGGATGAGGATTCCGTGATAGGCATCGTTCGCGTCACCCTTGCCCGGAGGAACCAGCGCGGGCTTATACCAGGCGGACAGGCTGTACGAACCCCGCTGGACGATGGACAGCGCGCCTTTCGCCGGGATTTCGACGTACGTGGATCCGTCCATCGCGAGCGCGTTTCCATGCCGCCCCTGGACCCAGACGGCGGGGCCATGGACGACGCCCGCAGCTCCCTCAGGACCCGCGTCGGCGGCACTGTTTCCGGCCTTCTCATCGAGTCTCCAATGTCCCACGAGGCCGTTTTGCAAGGTGGCCTCGTTCAGTCGGCGTTGCAGCTTCTGCCGCAGCGCCGTGGTTTCCGGCGATGGGCCCCCGGCCGCCTTCTCCGCCGCCGCGATCATCCCGAGGAGCTCCTCGCGACGCCGCAGGATGTGGCGGGTTTCCGCAATGACGTTGCCGATGTCCGCGACGAAGCGCGCCTGCTGTCCGCGCCGGTCGATTTCAGGCGGCGGAAGCGCCGGTTCCTCCTTGATCGGAGGCTTGATCAGCGCTGCTGGCGGCGCTGCCGTCGGCGGGGCCTTCGGCGGAGGGACTTCCTTCCCGCCCCAGAGCAGCGCCGCCGTAGCGAGGATCAGGATCGCCCCCCCCGCGAGCCAAAGCCAGGGCGGGACGCTGCGAGCTGCCGCCACCGGAGTCCCCCGCCTCGGCGTCACGTTCGAAGGCAGCGCGATCCTCGAGGACGAAGACCGCTGCACCGACCCCGGAACCGCAGGCGTTCCCCGCTTCGGGGTGTTCTGGATGGCCGGGATCCGCGAGCTGGACTGGCGCTGCGAGGGCGGCGGTGCATCCTCGGGCTTGCAGGCCTCGCAGAAATTCCGGTTGTTGATCGTGACGGCCTTGCCGCGGGTGAACGCCTCCTCCCGAAGGCTCAACCCGCAGGTGTCGCAGTAGACGATCGGCTTTCCCATGTTCCGGGTCTATCTTACCGAAAACAAGAAGCCCCGCGGCCCGTTCCCGGCCCGCGGGGCTTCGGTTCTTCTTCAGGCCTATTTTGCGACCGCCTTCGGAAGCTGCTTCTCGTACTCCTCTTTGGACACCTTCTTCGCTTCTCCGAGGTGGACGAAGATCCCCTTCTTGTTGCCGACCACGATGTCGGGATAGCTGTCCCCGTTGAGATCCCCCGCGACCACCTGCACGCCGACGCCGGAGTCGTCGTCGATTTTGAAGGGGACGAAATCCACGCCGGACGCGCCGCGGACCAGCTTGAGCCAGTACAGCACTGCGGGCGCGGCGGGATCCGCATCGCCCTTGGGGCCGTGCGCCCAGAAGCGTTTCCCCGTGACGACGTCCTTGAGCCCGTCGCCGTCCATGTCGACCAGATCGATGGCATGCATCTGGGTGATCTTCAGGCCGTAGCGGTTGTCCTCTTCCTTCTTCCCGATGATGACGTGCTCCTTGAAGCTGCGCACGTCGCCGTCCTTGGACTGCTTGAACCAGGACAGCCCGTGATTGTGCGCCTCGATGCTCGTGATCACGTCGTTCAATCCGTCGCCGTCCACGTCGTAGGCGTACATCTGCGCCCCGCCGTTGCCGAACTTCACCTTGTGCTGCACCCAGACCGGATCCCCGGCGAGATCCTTGGGCTGCTCCCACCAGCCGTCCTTGTCCAGGTAGTCCTTCTTGCCGTCGCCGTTGATGTCCCCGACGCCCAGGCCGTGCGTGAACCTCTGGTAGTGCGACTTCGGCGTGATGGCGTGGAATTTCCCGTCGGCGATCGTGATGTACCCGAGGAAGCCGCCCGTCGAGCAGAGGACCTCGGGGACGCCGTCGCCGGTCACGTCCTCGAAGGACGGCGACTCGTTGTCCACGACGTCGAAGAGCTTCGTCCGCTTCCACATCCCGTCCTTGCCCTGCGGATTCTCGAACCAGGAGGCGTCCTTGCCAGGGAACCCGTAGATCAGGATGTCCGTCCAGCCGTCCTTGTTGTAGTCGTGCGTGAAGGCGAAGAAGTTGTCGGAGTAGCCGTTGGGGTCGAACGCCTTCGGCGTGTAGTACTCGTGCGACTTCGTGAACTCGGGCCCCTCCACCCAGTACGGGCCCGCGACGATGTCGGGCTTGCCGTCCTTGTTGAAGTCGCCGATATGGGCGCCTTCGCTGTAGAACTTGTCGGAGACCCTGATCTTCTTCCAGCCCGCGCGGAGGACCGCGTCCTCGGCAGGCGGAACCAGGAGCAGGAGCGCGAGGGCCGCAAGCGTTTTCACAAAGCCTCCTATTTGACGGTCTTGAGCTCGAACTTGGGATTCAACTCCAGCTGGAATTTCCGAAAGCGCACGTCCATCATGCCCCCGCTGTGGACCTGCAGCGCGAGGCGCCCGCTGCGGGCGACCTTCTCGTCGTCAAGATCCGTGCAGGGGTTTCCGTTGATCGCGGTGCGGATCTTCGATCCGACCGCCACGATCTCATAGAGGTTCCAGTCGCCCTTCTTGACGAACTTCCCGCCGTCGAAGGCGGCCCCCTTCGGCGGGAAGAGCAGGCCGCGTCCGGATTCCTCGTAGAGCTTCCCCCACCAGCCGGGGCCGGCGTCCGCCTGGCAGCCCTTCGCCTCGCCGCCGGCGATCGGGACGCTGCGGAACTGCACCCCGCTGTTGCCCGCGTCGTCCTTCAGCTTGACCTCGAAGAGGAGACGGAAGTCGGAGAGCTCCTGTTTGTGGAAGAGGAACGCGTTGTGCTTGAGGGCGCCCTTCCCGACGATCTCGCCCTCCTCCACGCTCCAGACGGCGGCGTCGCCCTCCCAGCCCGTGAGATCCCGGCCGTTGAAGATTTCCACGACGCCCTCGGGGAGCGCCACCTGGACCGGGCTCATGAGGTAGGCCACGAGGTGCTTCGCGTCGTCCTTGGAAAGGTTGGCGAGCAGCCCGTCGGGCATCATCGAGATCTCGCTGAGCTTGCGCGCGTCGATCTCGGGGACGGGGATGACGAGCGTGTCGTTCTCGGTGGCGAGCGTGACGGAGTTCTTGTCCTCGGACCTCACGATACCCGTCACGACGCGGTCGCTCTTGAGCCGGATCGTGACCGCCTGGTAGTCCTTCCCGATCACCGCGCTCGGATCCAGGATGTTGGAGAGCAGGTAATCGAGGTCGTTGCGGTTGGCTCCGGTGAGCTCCGGGCCGACCTTGCCGCCCGTGTCGAACAACGTGTGGCACTGGTGGCAGGTCTTCGCGAAGAGCGCCCGGCCCTTCCGGGCGTCGCCCCCGGTCTGCGAGGAGAGGAACTTCTTCCACTCGGCGATCTCCTTGAGCTTCGCCTCGGGGGAGCTGCGGGCGCTCCCCCACTCCTCGTTGATCCACTTGTCGAACTCGGGATCTCCCAGGTCCCGCAGCTGGCGGATGGCGGCGGCCGTCAGATCGGTCCGGGCGATCTTCTTTTCGCGCACCGCCTGGATCAGGGTCTTCGCGTAGGGTTTGCGCGAGACGAGCGTGTTGACGGCGTCGCGCTTCTCCGCGACGTCCAGCGAAGCGTACAGCTCGAGGATCAGGCCCGGCGTCTCGGCGCGCTCGTAGCCCGCCAGCGCCCGCAGCGCGGCGGCGCGCAGCGGCGGCTCCTGCAGCAGCTTGTTGAGGACCGGGGGCAGTTCCGCATCGCGCGCCCCCAGCAGGGCTTCCAGGGCGGCCTTGCGTGCGGCGAGGTCCGCCTTCGTGTCCGCGAGTTCCGTGCGCAGCGAAGACAACGCCGCCGTGTCGCCGAACGTGATGGACAGCTGCTGGGTGAGCTGCCGGACCTCCGCACTCTTGCTCTGGGAGAGCTTGCCGCGGACCTCCGTCCAACCCGCGGGCATCTTGACGCTGGGGCGCCCCTTGAGGCCGTCCCGGATGCCCCGCAGGACGTCCACCTGGAACGCCTCGTCATCGGAGATCTTGAGCACTTCGACCAGGGCGGCCATCGGATCGTCCTGGGGCGCGGCATTCGCGCCCAGGCACGCCGCGAGCAGAAGGGCAAGCATCAGGGACTCCTTCAAGGGCCGGATATCTTACGACGGCCGCTACTTTCCCGCCACCATCCGGCGTGAAATGAACGTGCGCAGCTTCGGGATCTTGTTCTTCGCCAGAAGAAGCGCGCCTGCCTTCGCATCCGCCGCCACGACGGACTCCACACCGTACCAGTACAGCAGCGGCAGGTTGTGGTCGTCCGCGTCCTCCGCATGCGAGAGCAGCCCCGCGAGGATCGGAGCCCGCTTCTCCACGGGCATCCGCTGCACCGCGGAGGCGACGTAGAGCCTCACGATCGGGGAGGCATCCTGGGCGGCCAGTTCAGCCATGCGGGCGAGCAGCGCGTCGCCGGCGCTCCGGTCCTCGGAGGCCAGCTGCAGCGACCAGCCCCGGACATAGGGGTTCTCATGTGCGCTCAGCTTCAACGCGAGTTCCGGCGGGAACGCGCCCAGCACGTGCAGAGCCCACATCGCGCGCAGCACGCGGGTGGCGTCGGCGTTGCCCAGGATTTCCAGCAGCGCCGGGCCCGCTTCCGCCGCGGCCTGCCGCTCCTGAAGCACCTTGCGCGCGTGCCGCACGTACCAGTCGTTCTTGTGGAGCATGAGCTTCACGAGTTCGGGGGTTGACAGCTTCCGCAGGTCGACCTTCGGCGGGCTGGGGTTCTGGTACTGGACCTTGAAGATCCGCCCGTTGCTCCGGTCGTGATCCTGGGCACGCCCCGTATGGCACTGCTGCCGGTCGTACCAGTCGATGATCCAGGCCGCGCCGTCGGGGCCGTAGCGCAGGTTCAGGATCTGGGACCAGCGGTCGTTCGAGAGGAGGAAATCCTTCCCGTGCCGTCCGACGAACCCCGAGCCCTTAGGTTCGAGGATGTCCATGTTGAGGCGGGCGCCGTGGATGTTGTTGAAGAAGATCTGGTTGCGGTACTCCGCAGGGAAGGTGTCGCCCAGATAGACCATCGCCCCGCAGTGGGCATGTCCCCCGCCGGCGGCGTCCGAGGTCCCGTTTCCCGCATGCGGTCCGCGGGCGCCCGAGTAATGCCGGTGATCGGCGATCGTCGGGATGTCCTCGTACGTGAAGGGGTTGAAATGCGCCCCCGCCTGCCGCGTGTAGCGCGCCCCCTGAACGACGTGGAAGAGATGCGGGATGACGCAGGCCGTGGCGAAGGCCTGGCCGTGGTCGTTGAAGTCGATCCCCCACTGGTTGCTGCAGCCCTCGGCGAACACCTCGAAACGCTGCTTCAACGGGTGGTAGCGCCAATAGCCCGCGTTGATCTTCTGGCGCTGCTCCGGCGGCGCGCCGGGCTTCCCCACGTCGGAATGCGTGAAGACGCCGTGGCAGCCGTACAGCCAGCCGTCCGGCCCCCAGATGAACGCGTTCAGCGTCTCATGCGTGTCCTGATGACCCCAGCCCTCCAGGACGGGCACGGGAGGGCCGTCCGCGACGTCGTCGCCGTCCTTGTCCGGCACGAACAGCAGGTACGGCGGCGCGCCGATCCAGGCCCCGCCGAACCCGACCTCCAGCCCGCTGATGAAATTGATGCCTTCGACGAAGACCTTCCGCTTCTCCAGGCTCCCGTCGCCGTCCTCGTCCTCGAAGATGACGACCCTGCATTTGCCGCCGTCCTGGGGCGGCTTCCAGGCCGGGTAATCGGGATTCTCGGCGATCCAGACGCGGCCGCGTTCGTCGAGCGCCATCGCGATGGGCTGAGTGACGTCGGGCTCCCCGGCGCCGAGCGTGACGCGGAACCCTTCGGGGACGGACATGGACTTCGCCGCTTCCAGGGGCGTCAGCCCGGCGAATTTGAAATCATCCTTGACCGCGGCGGGACCCGGGCCGCGCGCCTCCGGGAACTTGGGGCGCTCCGCCCAGAAACGGAAGCCGTCGAAATTGATGTGTCCCCAGCCGGCGGCGCTGGCGTCCACCAGACGGACCACGATCTCCTTGCCGACATGCGCCGTCAAGTCCAGGACGACGGGCCTCAGGGTTTCGCTGTCTTCACCCGACACCTTGACCAGGGCGGCGCCCCCTGCTGCGGGGGCGAGTTCCACGCGCGTCGTGTCCGCCGCGCCCCCGCCGACCAGAAAGCTCGCGAACGGATGGGTGATCTTGAAGGGGTCCGAGGTCAGCGTCCCGGTCGGCGCGTCCCCGGCCATCTCATACGTGCCGATCCACCAGGTTCCCTGGTGACGGCTCTTCATGTCCGGGCGGCGCGCCGAAACCGTGTCGCCCTTCACCGGCTGCCTCTCGAACGCGGCGCCCGTGGCCGTCCAGTGCTCCAGCGTTCCCTTCTCGAAATCCAGGTTGAGGGCCTGGCCGTCCCGCCCGAGCGGGACGACTCCCCCGCTTTCCTGGGTTGAGGCGAGGCAGAGCAGCGAGAGCAGGAATCCCAACGGCTTCAACATCCGGCGACCCTCCACGATCCATGAGAATCCTATGCTTATTCGCTCTGGGGCCCATGAGATGTGGCGTAAATATATTGAGATTCCTTACCGGTCGATTTTCGCAACCCGGAGCGGGCAAAACGGGTTTCATGGGCACATGACCATTCAGACAAAAGGGCTCAGCCGCCGCGGTTTTATAGGCGCGGCGACGGTGTGCGGGATCTTCCCGGCGCGAGTGTTCTCCCAGGACAACGTCTTCACGCTGACCGTCAAGGCCGGCGCGCTCAACCGCAGCAACTGTCTCGTGCGGGCTGCGGTGGTGATCCCGGAAAGTTTCGCGGGCTCCACCGCGGCCATCCTCGAGGAGGGCGGCCGGACACTGCCCGGGCAGCTCTCACCTCCCGCGCTGGGTTCGGCCGCGAAACGCGAGCTCAGCTTCGTCCTCCCGAAGCTCGACGCCGGCGCGTCCGCATCCTTCAGGGTTACGCTGCTCCGCGATCCCTCCCCGGTGGATGACGCGTTTGCCTGGAACGAGCAGGGGCTGCTGTCCTTCGGCAAACGTCCGGTGCTCCAGTACATGAATGCCCCGCTCGATGAAAGCAGCCCGGCGGCGCGGGAGCAGACCTACAAGGTCTTCCACCATCTCTACGACCCCAAGGGCGAACGCCGGGTCACCAAGGGGGCGGGCGGCAAGTTCACGCATCACCGGGGCATCTACTACGGCTTCAACAAGGTCACGTACGGCGCCGGCAAGACTTGCGATGTCTGGCATTGCACGAAAGGCGCCCACCAGGCGCACGAGAAGACGCTGGAATCCGCCGTCGGATCCGTGTTTGGACGCCACCGGCTGTCCGTCGGCTGGCACGGCGAGGGCAAGGAGCTCTTTGCGCGCGAAGAACGCGAACTGACGGCGTATGCCGTCCCCGGCGGCATCCTCGTGGACTTCGTTTCCTTGCTAAAGCCGGAGCTGGCCCCCGTGAAGCTGGACGGGGATCCGCAGCACGCCGGCTTCCATTTCCGGGCGGACGGCGAAGTCGCCGACAAGACATCCCGGCTCACGCACTACATCCGCCCGGACGGCGCCGGCAAACCCGGGGAGACGCGCAACTGGCCGGGCCAGAAGGACCACGTCAACCTCCCCTGGAACGCGATGAGCTTCGTGCTCGGCGACGACCGCTATACCGTGGCCATGCTCGACCGCCCGGACAATCCGAAGGAGGCCCGCTTCAGCGAGCGGGACTACGGCCGCTTCGGCTCCTATTTCGCCCGCACGCTCGAGGCCGGACAGACCCTGCTCGTGCGCTACCGGCTCTGGCTGCAGAAGGGCGACCTGACGCCCGACAGCGTGGCCTCCCGGTCGGCGGACTTCCTGAATCCCCCCGAGAGCGCCGTTTCATGAGGGCGGCTTCAGCGATCCTGCTCGGACTCCTGCTCGGCTGCACGGCGCCGCAGGGCGCGCCTCGAACGGGGGCGCCGCCCAACATCCTGGTGATCCTGACCGACGACCAGGGCTACGGGGATCTCGGCTGCCAGGGCAATCCCGAGATCCGGACGCCGCGCCTCGACGCTTTCGCGAAGGAGGCCGTGAAGATCGAGCGCTTCTACGTCTCGCCCGTCTGCTCCCCCACGCGGTCCAGCCTGCTCACGGGCCGTTGGAATTACCGGACCGGCGTCGTCGACACGTTCATCGGGCGCTCGATGATGCATGCGGACGAGCTCACGATCGCCGAGCTGCTCGCCCCCACGCACCGGCGCGGCCTCTTCGGGAAATGGCACCTCGGCGACAACTATCCGATGCGGGCGATGGACCAGGGGTTCCAGCGCACGCTCACGCTCAAGGGCGGCGGCATCGGCCAGCCGTCGGATCCGCCCGGCGGCGACCACTACCAGGACCCGACCCTCTACCGGCAGGGCTGGCCCGTGAAGCAGAAGGGCTACGTGACGGACCTCATCACCGACGCCGCGCTGGAGTTCATCCGGGAGCCCGGGCTGCCGTTCTTCACGTGGGTGGCCTACAACGCGCCCCACACGCCCCTCGAGGTCCCGGAAGGCTACCTGCAGAAATATCTCGACCGGGGGCTTTCGGAAACGACCGCCAAGGTGTACGCCATGGTCGAGAACATCGACATGAACGTCGGGCGTCTGCTCGACGCCCTCAAGACGCGGTCGCTGGAACGCGACACGATCGTGGTCTTCCTGAGCGACAACGGCTCCCAGCAGCCGCGCTACAACGTCTCCCTGCGGGGGCTCAAGGGCACGCTCTTCGAGGGCGGCATCCGCTCCCCGTTCTTCATCCGCTGGCCGGCGCAACTCCAGGGCGGGAGGTCGGTGGGCGGCCCGGCGGCGCATGTCGACCTGCTCCCGACGCTCTTGGAGGCCTGCGGACAGCCTCTTCCCGCGGATCTGCGTGTGGACGGACGCAGCCTCCTCCCGCAGTTGCGCGGAGCCGAGGCGGCCGACCGCGAGATCTTCCTCCAGTGGCACCGCGGCGACGTGCCGGAAGCGAAGCGCTCCTATGCCGTCGTGACGCGGCGCTGGAAGCTGCTGGGACAGCAGCCCAAGGACCCCCCGCTGCTCTTCGACCTGCTCCAGGATCCCGGGGAGAAGAGCGACCTGGCGGCCTCGAATCCCGAGAAAGTCCAGGAGCTGGGGGCCGCCTACGGGCGCTGGTTCAAGGAGGTGTCCTCGTACCGGAACTTCGAGCCCCCCCGCATCCACGTGGGTTTCGAGGACGAGAATCCGACGGTGCTCACGCGCCAGGACTGGCGGGGACCCAAGGCCGGCTGGTCGAAGGACAGCGTCGGTCACTGGGATCTGCACGCCACGCGCAGCCTGAAGCTGAAGGTCACGTTGCGCTTCCGTCCCTATCCGGCGGACGGTTCGGCGTTGCTGCTCAGCGGCACGCAGAAGACCTCGGCGCTCATCCGGGCCGGGCAGACCAGCGTCGTGCTGGACCTGGCGATGCGGACCGGCAACTCCCGCCTCGAGGCCCTGCTCTCCTCGGGCGCGCAGAAGTTCGCCCCCGACCAGATCGAGCTGTTGAGGGTGGATTAGCGTTTCTTCGGCCCCGCTTTCGGAACCCAGCGCTCGGAGTCCACGCGCGCGTCCTTCATGAGCGCCTCCAGCTTCGCGACCAGCGCGGGATGCTCCGCCGCCACGTTGCGCTCCTCCCCGGGGTCCTGCTTCAGATCGTAGAGCTCCAGGGCGGAACCCAGGCCGTTACGCACGCCCTTCCAGTCGTCCATCCTGATGGCCTGGTCATAACCCCGCTCGAAGAACTCCCAGTAAAGATAGGCGTGCCCCGCCTGTTCGCGGCCTGCCAGCTGCGGCGCCATGGAGATGCCGTCGATCCCGGGGGGAGCCGGCAGGCCCGCCCATTCCGCCGCGGTGGGAAGGAAGTCCCAGTGCGCCCACTTGAAATCGCTCACGCGCCCCGCCGGGATCCGTCCCGGCCCTCGCACGAGCATCGGCACCCGGATCCCGCCCTCGTAGAGATCCCGTTTGATCCCTTTGTAGGGGCCGTTGGAGTCGAAGAAGACGGGGTCCGCCCCGCCCTCCTTGTGCGGACCGTTGTCGCTCGTGAAGAGCACGATCGTGTGCTCGTCGAGCCCGAGGCTCTTCAGGCGCGCGAGGATCGTCCCCACCGCGCGGTCCATGCGCGTCACCATGGCGGCGAACGCGGCGTGCGGCTCCTCCTGCGCCCGGTAGCCCTTGGAGCCGGCGATCGCGTTCGGCGTCCGCCAGGGGGTCTCGGGAAACTTCCCCCGGAATTCCGCCAGCGCCTCCTCGGGGACCCGAAGCTCCGCATGGGGATTCGTGAAATTGAGATAAAGGAAGAAGGGTCCCTCCTTCTGGCGTTCGATGTACGCGAGCGATTCCTCAGCGAAAAGATCGTTCGCCCAGCGCTCCTCGGGGATCTCGACGCGCTGCCCGTTGCGGAAGAGATGGTCCGTGTACTGCCGGTGGGCGTGTTTGTGATCGAGGAACCCGAACGAGTAGTCGAAGCCCTGCAGATCGGGGCGCCCGCTGTTGTCGGCGAGACCCAGCCCCCATTTCCCGATCACCGCGCAGGCGTACCCCGCGGGTTTCAGCAGTTTCGCCACCGTGACGTCCTCGGGGCGCAGCGGAATCTCCGCGTTCCCGCGGATCCAGGCGTGCCCCATGTGGAGTCCGGTCATCAGCGCATACCGCGAAGGGCCGCAGACGGTGCTGCCCGAATAGTACTGCGTGAAGCGCGTGCCCTCCGCCGCGAGGCGGTCCAGCTCCGGCGTCGCGAAGCGCTTCTGTCCGTAGCAGGACAGATCCCCCCAGCCCAGGTCGTCCGCATGGATGAAGATGATGTTGGGCTTCCGGGCCGCCTGGGGGCCGGACCCGGCGGAGGCGCAGCTTCCGAGGACCAGCAGGCCGAGCGCGAACATTCTCATGATCCAGCTCCTCGTTTTCGCCATTTTAGGAAACATCCACCCCCCTGCGTCGCTATATTAGTCGTCCCCGATGGCACACGAGAGGAATAGAAAATGAGAAGCATCGTCACGCTGACCCTCGCCGCCGGCCTGATCGCCGCGGCCCCCGCGCCCCAGCAGAAGGGCGCCCTGTCCCCTGAAGAGCAGATCAAGGCGTTCAAGCTGCCCGAGGGGCTGGAGGCCACCTGCTGGGCCAGCGAGCCGGGGCTCGTGAACCCCACGAACATCGACATCGACGAACGCGGCCGCATCTGGGCCGTGGAGTCCATGAACTATCGCGGCTCCAAGCTGCGCCCCGCCGGCGACCGCATCGTCATCATGGAGGACACCGACCTCGACGGGAAGGCCGACAGCTACAAGGTCTTCGCGCAGGACCCCTCGATCGTCGGGCCCCTCGGCATCACGGTCGTGGGCAAGAAGGTCTACGTGGCCCAGTCGCCCAAGATGAGCGTCTACACCATCGACGAGAGCGGCGACAAGCCCGCCGGGCCGCCCGAGGTCCTTTTCGAAGGATTCACGGGCGTCAACCACGACCACGGCCTGCACTCGATGATGTTCGGGCCCGACGGCCGCTTCTACTTCAACGCGGGCAACGACGGCTGCAACGGCGCGCAGATCAAGACCGGCAAGGGCGAAATCGTCATCGACTCCACCGGCTCGGAGGTCGGCGGCAAGGGCAAGGTCTGGCGCGGCCAGCCCCGCAGCGGCCCGGGCACCCACTACACCAACGGCATGGCCTTCCGCTGCAACCCCGACGGAAGCGGCTTCGAGGTCCTCGGGCACAACTTCCGCAACAACTTCGAGGTCGCGGCCGACTCCTTCGGCACCGCCTGGCAGTCGGACAACGACGACGACGGCAACCAGGGCGTGCGCATCAACTACGTCATGGAGGGCGGCAACTTCGGCTACGTGGGTTTCAAGGGCTCCGGATGGAGCCGCGACATGGGCGCCTACCCCGGCCAGTCCAAGCAGGAGGCCCACTTCCACCAGCGCGACCCCGGCGTCGTGCCGAACCTGCTCTGCACCGGCGGAGGCTCGCCCACCGGCATCCTCGTCTACGAGGGCGACCTGCTGCCCGAGTCCGTCCGCGGCCAGCTCGTCCATTGCGAGCCGGGCGCGAACGTGATCCGCATCTACACCCCGACGGCCAAGGGCGCCGGCTATTCCTGCGCGTCCGCGGAACTGCTCAAATCCACGCACAACTGGTTCCGCCCCTCCGATCTCTGCGTGGGCGTCGACGGCGCGCTCTACGTGGCGGACTGGACCGATCCGGGCGTCGGCGGCCACGCGACCGGCGACAAGGATCCCGCCAGGATCAGCGGCCGCATCTACCGGATCGCGCCCGCAGGACACAAGGCCTCCGTGCCCAAACTCGACCTCGCGACGGTCGCCGGCCAGATCGAGGCCCTCAAATCGCCGAACCTGGCGCGCCGCTACCTCGGCTACCAGAAGCTCGTCTCGGGCGGGGCGGACGCGGTGAAGGCCCTCGAGGACCTCATGCGCAACTCGAAGAGCCCGCGCCACCAGGCCCGGGCCCTCTGGCTCCTCGCCCGCCAGGCCGACGGCGCCAAGTACGTCTCCGAGATGCTCAAGTGCCCGAACGACGACCTCAAGATCTGCGCTTTCCGCGCCGCGCGCCTGATCAAGATGGACATGATCGCGCTCTCGAAGGAACTCGCGGCGGACCGGAGCCTGGCCGTCGCGCGCGAAATCCTGCTCGCGCTGCAATACCAGCCCACGGACAAGGCCCTGGACCTGATCGTGACGCTCGCCGACCGCGTACAGCCGCTGCTCCCCCTGGACGGCGTGCCCGACAAGGATTTCAAGGCCCAGGAGGCCAAGCGGCAGGAGGCCTACCACCCCCGCTGGTATCTCGAGGCGCTCGGCATCGCCGCCCACGGACGCGAGGCCGCGGTCCTGGAGGCCTGGCAGAAGAACGGCAAGAACAAGGACGCCAAAGTCGCCGAGGCGATCGCATGGCGCCTCAACCGGGTCATCCCGGAGGCTCCGGCCCCCGTCAAAAAATAGCCCATGAAGCGGATCGTAGCGGCCGGCCTCCTGCTCGCCCTCGGGGCCGGGCAGGAGGACGCCGCCGTCAAACTGGTCCTGGACGTGACCCAGCCTCTCGCCGAGCGAGAGGCGGCCGTCAAGTCGCTCGCCAAGACCGCGGGCGGCGCCGCGCGTCTCTTCGGCCTCGCGGAGCAATCCAAGCTCCCGCAGGAACTGCGCGCCACCGCGGTCTTCGCGCTGGCCGAAAGTCCCGACCCGGAGGTCCGCAAGAACGCCGAAGCCCGGCTGCCGCGTCCCCGGAGCAAGGACGGCGCGCCGCTCCCGCCCCTCGCCGAGCTCGCGAACCGGAAAGGCGATCCCAAGAACGGCGCGAAGGTCTACCGCCGCCCCGAGGGTCCCAACTGCATCGGCTGCCACCAGGTCGGCGACGAGGGCCGGCAGGTCGGCCCGCCCCTCAACACCGTCGGGACCAAGCTCGGCCGGGAGCAGCTCTACGAGTCGATCCTCACGCCCAGCGCCGGCATCCTCATGAGCTACGAGAACTGGGTCGTGCAGACGAAGGACGGCGACGTGAAGACCGGGATCAAGGTCGAGGATACCGACGACCACGTCACGCTCAAGGACACCAACGGCGAATACCTCGACATCCCCGTCGCGAAGATCGCCGGCAAGAAGATGCTCGCGATGTCGATGATGCCCGACGATCTCACCAAGACCATGACGATCCAGGAACTCGTCGACGTGGTCGAGTACCTTTCGACCCTCCGGGCGCAGTGATTATTTCGCCAGCCGGAGCGCGGCGCCGATCAGCCGCTCCTCGATCCCCGGGGCGAACGGAGCGGGCCAGCCGTAGTACATCATCGATCCGGACGCGACCGCCTTGCCGTGGGCCGCGTCCCAGCCCGACTCGTAGCCGCTTTCGGCCAGCACCTGCTCCGTGGGGATGTAGCAGGGGACCTCGTTCGCGTAGCCGAGCACCCAGGTGCGCTCGGGCCCGAGTTCCTTCTTGAGGCGCAAGGCGTAGCCCACGCAGGTTTCGCCGCCGAGCGCCACCAGCGTCAGGGACTCCCCGAAGTGCCAGACCTGAACGGGCAGATCCACGTGAGCCGGAAGGCGTCCCGCCGCCGAGAGCTTCAGCATCTCCCGGGAAAAGCGCTTGCGATAGACGTCCTTCGACTCCCCCACTTTGTCGAGCAAGTCAGGGGATGGAGGCTGCTCCAGGGGCAGGCGGACCTGGTCGATCACGGCCTTCAGCGGGCCGGAGATCCTCCGCCCCGGGTGCAGACCCAGGGCCGTCCGGGCCATGGACTGGCCATGCTGCGCGGCCAGGTCGAAGGTTCCCCGCGGGCTGGGATTGAGATCCGCACCGCATCCCGTGGCGAAGAGGGCGACGCAGCCGGGTTGCGCGCGCTCGATCTCCGCGCAGGCGACGCCCGACCAGTCGCCATGATACTCGTAGACGTTCCCGCCCAGCGTGGTGCAGTGGCAGGCGTACGTGAACACGAGGCTCAGGAGCGCCCCCTCCTCCGATTGCACCCGCAGGAGGGACACCGCGGGGTCCTTCAGGCCCGACGGGTTGTCCTTGATGCTGTAGCTGCCGTTCTCGTTGCGGAAGCGCCGGTTCATGCCGAAGGACTCCGTCGCCAGCGCGTATTCGAGCCGCGCGGGCCGGAGGGCCTTCAACGCCGCGGCGCCGGCCTCCAGCACCCGGTCCGAGAACCAGGCGGCGTACTCGAAGATCGAGGCGCCGCTTTGCTCGTCGAGCCCGTGAAAGATTTCCATCGCCGGCCGCTGCGGGATGGCCGGCCCCGCATGGGTATGCGTCGCCGACAGCAGCACCCGTTCCTCGGGGATCCGGAGCTCCGCGCGGAGGCGCTTCTTGATCGAGCGGCTCAGGTCGGGCGGGAACCCCAGGATCTCCGCCGACACCAGGAGGGCCCGTGAGCCGTCGCGGTCCTCGAGCGCCAGCACGCGCACCTTGAGATCCTGTTTCACCCCTTCGGCCGGCTTGTTGCGGCTGCCATAGCCCGTCATCCAGCCGTACTTCAGCGGGGTGATGGACACCGAGGCGGCCCCGGCGTTCCATTCGTTCGAGGGCATCCCCGCGACACCGGCGCAGCCTCCAAGCGCGAGCAGGATCAAGATCGGCCTTATCATGAATCCCCCCTATCGCTGCACGCCGCGCCGGAGGAATTCCAGCAGATCGGCGAAATTCTGCGGGCTCAGCGAGTTTTCGAGCCCCTCGGGCATCATGGACGCCGGCCAGGCTTTGAGTTCCAGGATGTCCTTCCTTAGAACGGTCGTCTCCTCCGCGTTCGCGCGACGCAGGGTCAGGCCGGCGGGCGTGTCCGCCACGATGATGCCCGAGACCAGGTCCTGCGTCGGCGTCTTGACGATGTAGACCTGATATTGCGGCGCCAGCGCCGCGTTGGGGTTGAGCAGGTCGGTCAATAGGGACTTTTTGTCGCGGCCCATGACCGACTGGAGGTTCGGCCCCACGTTGAAACCCTGGCCGTGCAAACGGTGGCAGGTGGCGCAGTTCTGGAAGAAGACCTTCTCCCCCGCCAGCGGATCCGCCGTCAGGGCGCTGACCTTGGCGAACTGGGATTCGATCAGCGCCTCAAGTTCCGCGCCGCCCTTCCCCTTCAAGGCGCTGCGGCTGCGTTCCCGCACCCCGCCGGAGGGATGTTTGAGAAGTCCCTCCCGATGCTGCGCGTCCAGTTCGCCGGGCCGGAGCTCCCCCTTTTCGAGCCGTTCGAGCACCTTCTCGATCAACGCCGGCCTGGAGAAGCACGCGGACAGGACTTCGCGGCGCACGAGTGCGGTGTACGACGGCCAGCCCCCCAGGAGCCCCGCCAGCAGCGTTTCGTCGCCCAGGCTGCCCAGGGCCCGGACCGCCGCCGCCTGGATCTCCTGGGGCTCGCGCGGATGCAGCAACCCGGAGAAGAGGGAGCCTGCGTTGTCCGGAGGAATGAGCGTGAGGAGCTCCAACGCCGCAACCCGTTCGTTCAGATCGCGGGCGGCGTCCCGCACCGTCTCCAGAAAACCCGACCGCCACGACTCCACGACCGCCGAGACTCCCGCTTTCCGGAGGAATTCGTCCAGCGGGAGGCGGCCCTTCCTCAGGGAGGGCCCGAGCGCCGCGAGGGCCGCGAGCCGCCATCGGGCAGGCGTCGATTCGACACCCTCCGCCAGCACGCGCAGCCACGGCACGATTTGCTTCTCCTCCCGGCTCGCTCCCACGATGCCGGCCAGGGAATTCAGGAGGGCGTCGCCTCCCGGACGGGCGAAGACTCCCCGGCCGGCGAGGATGCGGAAAAGTTCCGGGCAGTCCCCGTTCAGGGAGGACAGGGCCGCCAGCCTCGTCCATTTGTCGGAAGCGTCCCGTTCCAGGATCCCGGCGAGCTTCTCCAGAAGCCTGGGCTCCGGCCTGAGCGCCCCCATCGTGAGCGCGGCCTGGAATCGCACGCGGGCATCGGCGTCTCCGGCACGCTCCAGCACCCCCTCGCGCAGGGCGGGAACGGCCAGGCGGGGCTCCGCGAGGCGCAGCGCCTGCTCGCGGATCCCGGGATGTCCGTCTTTCAGGGCCTCCGCCACCGCCGCGTCCGAGAGCGCGCCCAGGCCTTCGAGCGTGTGCAGCGCGTGCAGCCGCGTCGTCGCCTTCTCCGCGGCCAGCAGGCGCTCCAGGGCGGGGACCGCCGAGCGATCCCCCGCCTCGATCAGCAGGCGCTGCGCCGTGAGGCGCCACCAGGCCTGGTCGCTGTCCAGATGCGCCACGCGCTCGCTCGTGGAGGCGCTCGAAAGCCGCGGCCTCGCCGCCGGGGGCATGCCGTCCCGCACGACCCGGTAGATTCGCCCGCGATCGTGACCCGCCCGCAGATCGATCCGCTTCTGCATTTCGAGCGGGATCCATTGGGGGTGCTCGATGACGGCCCGGTACATGTCCACGACGTAAAGCGCGCCTTCGGGGCCGACGCAAAGGTTCACCGGCCGGCTCCAGTTGTCGGTGGAGGCGAGGAACTCCCGGTCGGCGTAGGCCGCCTTCGCGGTCAGGCTCGCCCCGTTCGGCACGATGAGGTCCCGGTGCACGAGGTTGTGCACGGGCTCGCACACGAAGGCGTTCTCCTCGAACTCCGGCCCGAAGGCGGGCGAGCGGTAGATCGTGACGCTGCACGCGGAGGTGAAATGATTCGCCGCGAAGTGATCGTTGGGCCTTGCCTGCAGCCTGCTGGCGGCGAAGACCCGCGAGGCGGGGCCGTGATCGGAGATCCCCTCCTCGACGGAGGGCACCGCCAGATGGGGGTTCCGTCCGAGGTACTTCAACGGGAGCACGGGATGCCTCAGATGGTTCGAGTTGTCGTTGATGAAGCGGCGCCCCCAGCTGTCGAAGGCGTTCGCGTACTGGCCGTGCCCCGCCTGCGGCTCGAACCCCGAGTAGTCCGCTTTGAAGCGGAAATCCCGGCCTGAGATGGAGACGGCTTTGCCGTCGGGGCGCCGGATCTCGCCCCCGCTGTCCCCGTTGGTGCCGTGGATCCAGTTGTCCATCCCGAAGAGCAGGCCGTTCACGCGGTGCTGCTGGTTGCCCTCCTTGAACCCCGTGAAGATCACCTCGCGGATTTCGGCCTTCCCGTCGCCGTCCGCATCCTTGAGGAAGAGGATGTCCGGGGCCGCGGTGACCAGGACCCCTCCGCGCCAGGGCATGACCCCCGTGGGATACGGGATGCCCGCCGCGAGGATCGTCGAGCGGTCCACCCGGCCGTCGCCGTCGCGGTCCTCAAGGAGCCGGATCCGTCCGGACGGCGGCCCCAGCGGATAGTCCGCCATTTCCGCCACGTAGATGCGGCCGTCCGCGTCGAAAGCCATCGCCACCGGATCCATGACGTCCGGTTCGGCCGCCACGAGCTCGATGCGGAAGCCCTCCGGGAGCCGGAAGCTGGCGAGCGCTTCCCGGGGAGGCAGCGGGCCGGCCGCCGTCTCCTGGGGGGCCGCCTGCAGCAGGATCAGCATCCAAAGGCTCATCGGCGAAGCAAAGCTCCTTAAGTGGTCTGACCTCTTCATGATTACACCCGAAAGGACCCCCGATTTCCACAATTCCGGCGCGTAACAGAAGTCCGGTGCGGATCACCCATCCGATGATGGGATGGCTGTGTCTGCTCCTCTGCCAGGCTGCCGCTGCGGAAGACGTCCGCCCCGGCCTGCTCACGGAGATCTATTCCGTGGGCCATGCCCTCGACGACTTCCCCGTCTTCCCGGCGGACCGCAAACCCGATGTCCGGCGCATCGACAAGCTCATCCACCTGGACCCCGCCTCGGAGCATCTTCCGGGCACCCGCATGACCGACCATTTCGTCGTCCGCTGGAAGGGCCTGCTCCGCATCCCCAAGACCGCCCAATACACGTTCTTCCTCGAGAGCGACGACGGCTCCCGGCTCCGCATCAACGGCCGGGAGGTCGTCGGCAACGGGGGGCTGCACGCCATGGAGGAAAAGAGCGGCGAACTCGCCCTCGCCCCCGGGGATCACGAGATCGAGGTGGACCTCTTCCAGAATTCGGGCGGCATGGGGTGCCGCCTGAGCTGGGAGGCCGACGGGCTTCCCAAGGAACTCGTCCCCGAAAAAGCCTTCTTCCGGAAGAAGGATAAGGACCTCGACAAATAGCCCGGCGCAATTATCTAAACGGGTCTCCTTCCGGCCGCGTTACAGTGCCGGAATTGAAAGGACCCGCGATGCGCTTCCCCGCCGCCTTTCTCCTGCTCGCGCTCCCGCTGGCCGCCGACGGCGAGCAGGACAACAAGCCGGACAAGGTCCGGCCCATCCCCCCGCCCGGCGTGGCCGTTCCTGAAGCCGACCGGGGCGAACTCACGGCGGGGGTCGAGGCGTTCGCGAAGGACCTCGACGCCGCACGCGGAGATTTGAAATCGAAACCCGCCCTCCTGGCCCTGCTCCCGGACGTGGAGATCTACCTCAAGGCCGTCCGCTACGCCCTTCAGTACAACGAGATCTTCAACGTGAAGGAGATCCCCGTCGCGAAGGCGCATCTCAGGACCGGCATGGACCGGCTCAAGGCGCTGCGCGAAGGCGCCCCCGCGTGGACCCAGTCCAGGGGCAATCTCGCGCTGGGCTATGTCTCCCGCATCGACGGCTCGGTGCAGCCCTACGGTCTCGTCGTGCCCGCCTCCTGGCTGCCGGGGAGCGCCGTGCGTCACCGCCTCGACACCTGGTTCCACGGCCGGGGCGAAACGCTGAGCGAGCTCGCCTTCATCGACCAGCGGCAGAAATCCGCGGGCGAATTCGCGCCGCGCGACGCGTTCGTGCTCCATCTCTACGGCCGCTACTGCAACGCCAACAAGATGGCCGGGGAGATCGACCTGCTCGAGGCGCTCGAGGACGTGAAGCGGCGCTACGCCGTCGACGACGACCGCATCGTCATCCGCGGCTTCTCCATGGGCGGCGCCGCCTGCTGGCAGTTCGCGGTCCATTACACGGACCGCTGGTGCGCGGCCGCGCCCGGCGCCGGCTTTTCCGAGACCCCCGACTTCCTCAAGGTCTTCCAGAACGAACAGGTCAAGCCGCTCCCCTGGGAGCAGACCCTCTGGCGCTGGTACGACTGCACCGACTGGGCCGTCAATCTCGCCCAGCTGCCCACGGTCGCGTACAGCGGCGAGGACGACAAGCAGAAGCAGGCCGCCGACATCATGGCCAAGGCGCTGAAGGAAGAGGGCATCGAACTCACGCACCTCATCGGGCCCAAGACCGGGCATAAATACCATCCTGCCGCGAAGGAGGAGCTCAACCGCCGCATCGACGCCATCGCCTCCAAGGGACGGGACCCCTTCCCCAAGAAGATCCGGTTTACGACGTACACCCTCCGCTACAACCGGATGCATTGGGTCTCCGTCCAGGGCCTCGAGCGGCACTGGGAGCGCGCCCGCGTCGACGCCGAACTCTTCGAGGGCGCCCTCCGCGCGAAGACCGCCAATGTGGAGGCGCTGACCTTCAGCTTTCCCGCGGGACACAGTCCCTTCCCCGTGACGCCCAAGCCCGCCGTGGTGATCGACGGGCAGGCTTTGGATACCAACCCCGTTCCGAGCGACCGCTCCTGGGCCGTGCACTACCGGAAGTCCGACGGCAAGTGGGCGCTCGTGCCCGCGCCCGACGACGTCACGCTCCGCAAGCGCCCCGGGCTGCAGGGCCCCATCGACGACGCCTTCATGGACAGCTTCATCATGGTCCGCCCCACGGGACAGCCGCTCAACGAGAAGGTCGGCGCCTGGGTGGCGCAGGAGCTGGACCACGCGCTGAAACAATGGCGGAGTCAGTTCCGCGGAGACGCGCGGATCGTCGACGACGTCAAGGTGGGCGATGCCGAGATCGCCGCCTCGAATCTCATCCTCTGGGGGGACCCCCGCAGCAACAAGATCCTCGGCGGGATCGCGGACATCCTGCCCATCGCGTACAAGGAATCGGGGGTGGCCATCGGCGATCAGAAGTACGCCGCTGATACTCATGTCCCGCTGTTGATCTGCCCCAACCCCCTCAACCCCAAGAAATACATCGCGCTCAACAGCGGATTCACGTTCCGGGAATACGATTACCTCAACAATGCCCGGCAGGTGGCCAAGCTCCCCGACTGGGCGGTCCTGGATATCCGCGAACCGGCCAACTCGCGTTATGCGGGCAAGGTCGTGACGGCGGGTTTCTTCAGCGAGACCTGGAAGATCAATCGATGATCGCCTCGCTCGCGGCGCTGCTCCTGCTGTTCCCCTCCCAGGAGAAGCGCCTGCCGCCGCCCGGCATCGATCTGCCTCCGGCCGAGGAGCAGGCGATCCAGGCCGTCTGGAGCGAGCTCGACCGCGAATTGGGCGCCTCGGGCTCCCGTTATTTCGTCGATGCGGCCGTGATCCGGCATGCGATCGCCGATGCGCGCGAGCACCGCGATTTCCTGGACCTGAAAGACATCCCCGCGGCGAAGGATTTGCTCAAGCTCGGCCTGGAGCGCGCCCGGGCGCTCAAGGCGGGCCAGGCGCCCTGGACGACAGCCACGGGCCTGCTTCCCCTCGGGTACACATCCCGCATCGACGACTCCCTCCAGCCCTACGGTCTGGTCGTCCCCGCCGGCTTCAGGCCGGGGGACGGAAAAAAGTACCGTCTCGACCTCTGGCTGCACGGCCGCGATGAGAAGCTGACGCAACTCCGCTTCCTGCATCAACGGATGAAATCCGCCGGTGAATTCACTCCGCCCGACACGATCGTACTGCACCTCTACGGCCGCTTCTGCAACGCGTTCAAGTTCGCCGGCGAGACGGATGTCTTCGAGGCGCTGGCGGACGTGAAGTCTCGCTACCCCGTCGACGAGGATCGTGTCCTCCTGCGCGGCTTCTCGATGGGTGGCGCCGGGGCCTGGCAGCTCGGGGCGCACCATGCCGGGACCTGGGCCGCCGTGGCCCCGGGGGCCGGTTTTGTCGAGACGGAACGTTACGCCAACGTCGCGAAGGACCCCGTCCCGCCCAGCCCCTGGCATCGCACGCTCTGGAAGCTCACGAACGCCACGGACTATGCGCTCAATTTCTTCAACACGGCCGTCATCGCCTACTCCGGCGAACTGGACAAGCAGAAGCAGGCGGCGGACTTCATGGCGGAGGCGATGAAACGGGAGGGATTGGAACTGCCCCACCTCATCGGCCCGAAGACGGAGCACAAATACGAGCCCGAGACGAAGAAGGAGCTGATTCGTCGTCTGGATGCCCTCGCGGCCCGGGGCCGGGATCTGCAGCCGGCGGAGTTGCGCTGGTCGACGTTCACCCTGCGCTACAACAAGGTCAAGTGGCTGCACCTGGAGGGGCTGGGACAGCACTGGGAGGAGGCGCGCGTCAGCGCCGCGCGCGCGGACGGGCTGCTCACCGTGACCACGAAAAACGTGACGGCCTTCGGCGCGGAGCCCAGGCCGCTTCCCGGCCGCGTCAACATCGACGGCCAGGAGCTTCCCTACGCTCCGGTCTTCCACCGCAAAGAGGGTCGCTGGAGGGCCGGACCGCCCGAGGAGGCCTTGCGCAAGCGTCCCGGACTCCAGGGCCCCATCGACGACGCCTTCATGGACCGCTTCATCCTCGTGCTTCCCAGCGGAAAGCCGATGCACGAGGCCACAGGCGCCTGGGTGGCGCGCGAATCCAAACGGGCGCAGGAGGCCTGGCGCACGTTCTTCCGCGGCAGGGCCCGCGTGTGCCTGGACACGAAGCTGGAGCCCCGGGACATCGACGAATCCAACCTCGTCCTATGGGGAGACCCTTCGAGCAATGCTGTGATCGCTCGGATCGCGGACAAGCTGCCCCTGCGCTGGACGGCCGACGCGCTCGCCCTGGGCACGGCCAGCGTCGACGCCTCCCGGCACCTCCCGGCGCTGATCCATCCCAACCCGCTCAATCCCCGGCGCTATGTCGTGCTCAACAGCGGTTACACCTTCATCGATCAAAGCGCGATGAGCAACTCCCGCCACGTGGCGATGCTCCCCGACTGGGCCCTGCAGGACGTGACGCGAAAGATCTTTTCAGACGCGGTCCATGCCGGATTCTTCGACGAGCAGTGGAAACCGCGCTGAGCGCCTTCCGTTACATGCCCGACGTGCCGGGACACCGATGGGCAGGAACGGACATGCCAAGGAGGCCCCGATGAAGACCGGCACCCAGGCCCTGCTGCTTTCCCTGCTGCTCGGATCCGCCCTGACCGCGGACGTGGGCGACCCGCAGATCAAGACCGACCATCCCTGGTATCCCGGCGAGCTCTCCTGCTCCACCTTCGAGCGGCTCTTCGCCACCCAGGCGGAGCTCTACAAACGCGTCACGGGCCGCGACGTGAAGAGCGACGAGGACAAGGCCCTCGCCGCCTGGCTCTGGCGCAACACCCACTACTGGCACGGCACCGAAGGCCAGCAGGATCTCTGGGGCAAAGGCTGGAACCAGGGCGGCGACCTTCGCACCCGGGAGTACTGGACGGGCCTCTTTGCCCACGGCTACGGCTTGTGCGGGACGACGCACTCGCAGTGGACCGCCGAGATGAACCGCCTGCTCGGCCACACCCGCGGCCGGGGCATGGGCGTCGACGGGCACAACTCGTTTGAAGTCTTCCTCACCGGCGGTCCCTACGGCGACGGCAAGTGGGTCCTCCTCGACCACGACATCTCCACCGTCGTCTACAACGATGCGGGCAGCGCGCTCGTCTCCATCCCCGAGGTGAAAGCCGATTTGAAGCGCCTGAGCGATCCGGCGTACAAGCTCGACAAACAACACGGCTGGCTCGTCGCGGGATTGCACGCCAAGGACGCCGCCGGCGTCTTCACCGGGTATCACACCGCCGAATATCACGCCGGCTATGAAGGCGCTCCGCCGATGGT
Organism: uncultured Planctomycetales bacterium; assembly: GCA_964619955.1. Classification (GTDB taxonomy): domain Bacteria; phylum Planctomycetota; class MHYJ01; order MHYJ01; family JACPRB01; genus JACQFK01. The sequence goes on along the minus strand of CAZUJF010000001.1, from coordinate 304,369 downwards.
CCGCCTCCGGCCGGGCGAACGCCTGCGCCGCTATGTGCAGCCCGGGCTGGCGGACGGCAAAACCTACGTCCACTGGGGCCAGAATCTCAACAGCGGCGCGATCCCCGGACCTGCCCGGCATCTCACCTGGGTCAATCAACCCGACCTGATGTACAAGGCCACGAAGGCCTCGCCGTACAAGGACGGACAGGCGCGCTTTGCGAACGCCGAGTATGTCTACCAGCCCGACTTCAAGACCGGGACGTACAAGGAAGGCCTCATCGACGAGTCCGACGGCCACGTCACGTTCGAATTCACGAGCCCCTACATCATCGCGTGCACCCCGCCCAACACGAAGGAATGGGGCATCTACGATGCGGGCGGCAAGAACGGCCTCGTGCTTCAGGGGAAGTCGGCGGGCATCGTCTCCGTCTCGACGGACCGGGGCCGCACCTGGAAGGACTTTGGCCCCCTCAGCGACGGACTGGACCTCACGGATGCGGTCAAAGGCTTCACGCAGTATTTCCTGAAGATCGCCACGAGCGCGAAGACGCTCGCGGATTCCGGCTTGAGGATCACCACGGTCTGCCAGTCCAACTCCTCCACGATCCCCCGCCTCAAGGACGGCGGCAGCCGCGTGACATTTGAATCGTCCGGGCTCGGGATCGTCTCCGCGGGCCCCACCCTGCCCCAGGCCAGCGCGCATGTTGTCGAGGGCGCGTTCGGCACCCGCGCGGTCACGCTGGAACTGGCCACGCCCCGCAAGGAGCCCGTGGCCGCCATCATCGCCGCCGGGCACATCGCCTCCAGCTCCCCGCCCGATCCTTCGTACAAGTACCAGATCGAATACTCGCTCGACGGGGGGAAATCCTGGAAGCCCGTCGTCAAGGACTGGCAGATCCTCCGCCGGGGCGAGGAGCCCAAGGACTACTGGTCGCAGAGCCTCTGTTACGGGCGCATCGACCTTCCCGAATCCGAGAAGGCGACATCCGCGAGGGTCCGCTTCAAGAACGACGGTGGAAAAAGCTACTTGCGCGCAGAGATGCACCTGATCTACCGGACCGGTGCGGACGATGCCACCAAGGTCACCTTCGACTGGAGCGACGACGCCGGCGCTCACAAGGAATCGAAGATCTTTCCTGCCGGAAAGCCCGCCCCGTGGGACCTCAAGACCGGCAAGAACGTCCAAACCCGCTGGGTTGAATTCGAAACCCCTGGAGGCCGTTAATGCTCCTCCTGCTCCTGCTCGCTTGCCAGGCTTCGGATCCCGACGTCGAGATCCGAAAGGTCCTCAAGGCGCGCGCCTTGGAGCTTGAGCAGGAGTTCCGGCCGGGCCGCACCTCAAAACCCTTCGAGGACATGCGCTCCACCCTCCACCAGCAGTACCTGCAGATGCTGGGCCTGCAGCCCCTGCCGGAACGGACGCCGTTGAACGCCACGATCACGGGCCGCCTCGACTTCCCCGACTTCAGCGTCGAGAAACTGCACTACCAGAGCCGTCCCGGGCTCTACGTCACGGGGAATCTCTATCTTCCGAAGGCTCCCGGACCCCACCCGGCGATCCTCTACGCCTGCGGACACTCGAACATGAAGCGGGACGGCAACAAGACCGCCTACCAGGATCACGGCATCTGGTTCGCGACCCACGGGTATGTCTGCCTCGTCATCGACACGCTGCAACTCGGCGAAATCGGCGCCATCCACCACGGGACCTACCGCGAGCAACGCTGGTGGTGGCATTCGCTCGGCTACACCTCGGCGGGCGTGGAATGCTGGAACGGAATGCGGGGCCTGGACTACCTCGAGTCACGTCCCGAGGTGGATCGCGAGCGCCTCGGCGCCACCGGCATCTCCGGAGGCGGCGCCGCCACGTTCTGGCTCGCCGCCGCCGACCCGCGCGTCAAGGTCGCGGTCCCCGTCAGCGGTATGGCCGACCTCGGCTACTACGTCGGCGAGGACGGCGTCAACGGCCACTGCGACTGCATGTTCCTCTACAACCAACACCGATGGAACTGGACGGACATTGCCGCGCTGGTGGCGCCGCGTCCGCTGCTCTTCGCCAACTCCGACAAGGATCCGATCTTCCCCATGAGCGCGAACGAGAGGATCATCAACCGTCTCGAGACGCTGTACGCACAATTCGGCGCGAGCGACAAGGTCGACGCCCTCGTCAGCATCGGCGGCCACGCCTACCGCGGCGATCTGCGCCGGGGCATCTTCGAATGGTTCAACCGTCACCTGAAGACGGACGCCCGGCCCGTTTCGGACGCGGATGCCGGCCTGGCACGGCGCATCGAACCCAAGGATCTCCGCGTGTTCCCCGAGGACAAGGATCTGCCCGCCGATCAGCGGAACACGAAGATCGACGAGGGATTCATCACGGTGTCCCGTCCCGTCCTCCCGGCCGCCTCCGAATTCAAGGACTGGCAGGCCCGGCTCAAGCGGAAGCTGAAAGACTCCCTCCTCAGCACACTCTCGGAAGGATCCCCCAGCCGGGCGGAGACTCTGTTCGTCCTTCGCGCTGGAGAAACGCCCGCAGCCCCGGAGTGGGCACAGGAGTTTCTGGGAGCGGGCCGCGTGGACTACGCCAGCGATGCGCGCACCTGGACGCGCAAGAATCCCCCGAATACGGTGGAACGCTCGCTCGTTCTCCTCGGGGAGACCCGAGACAGCTTGCGCACCGGATCCCTGCATATGGCGATGAAGGGCGGCGTGCGGCGCGTCGTGGGCCGGGGTATCGAAGGCATCCTCGGCGCGTATGCCGCGCTCTACACGGACAGCGTCCAGGAAGTCATCCTCGCAGACCCGCCGGTCTCGCATCTCCAGGGGCCCCACTACCTGGCCGTCCTGCAAACGCTCGACATCCCCGATGCGCTCGGGCTCCTGGCCCCCCGGAAACTGGTCCTCATCAACGCGAAGGATCCCGCCTTCGACCGCACGGTGGAGATCTACCGTCTCGCCGGCGCGGCGGATAAAATCGAACGGCGCTGATCCCTTTCAAAGGATCGAAACCGTAAGGTATACGAGCGGGGCGGGATCCCTCCTACAAGGACGACCTTCATGATGCTGAGCCTGGCGGCGCTGTTGTTGCTCGCCCCCCAAGATCTCAGCCCCCAAGAGGCCGTCCGCCGCATGAAGGTCGCCGACGGCTACGAGGCCAGCCTCGCCGCCTCGGAACCGCAGATCCGGCAGCCCCTCTCGATGAGCTTCGACCTGCGCGGCCGCCTCTGGGTCCTGCAGTACCTGCAATACCCCACGCCCGCCGGTCTCAAAGCCGTCAAGGTCGACGAATATCTCCGCACCGTCTACGACCGCGTCCCCGAGCCTCCCCCCAAGGGCCCCAAGGGAGCCGACAAACTCAGCATTCTCGAGGATGTGGACGGCGACGGCTTCTTCGAGACCGCGAAGGACTTTGTCGCCGGCCTGAACCTCGCCTCGGGCTTCTGCCTGGGCCGCGGCGGCGTCTACGTCGTGCAACCGCCCTATCTGCTCTTTTATCCCGACCGGAATCAGGATGATGTCCCGGATGCCGACCCGGAAATCCTTCTTTCGGGCTTCGGGATGGAGGACGCCCACGCCTACGCCAACTCGCTGCAATGGGGGCCGGACGGCTGGCTCTACGGGGCTCACGGCAGCACCGTCACCGCGAAGATCCGCGGCATGGAGTTCCAGCAGGGGATCTGGCGTTTCCATCCGGTGACGAAGGAGTTCGAGCTCTTTTCGGAAGGCGGGGGCAACACCTGGGGACTCGACTTCGATGCGGAGGGAAATCTCATCGCGGGCACGAACTTCGGCGGGAACGCCGCCCTGCACCAGATGCAGGGTGCCTATCATCTGAAGGGCTTCAGCAAACACGGCCCGCTGCACAATCCGCATGCGTACGGCTACTTCGAGCACATCCCGTACAAGGACTTCAAAGGCGGGCACGTGACGTGCGGGGGCATCGTCTATCAGGGCGGCCTCATGCCGGCCCTCGAAGGGATGTATGTCGCCGCCAATCCCCTCTCGAACGCGATCCATTGGCATCGGCTGGAGCGCAACGGCTCCACGTTCAAGGCCTCGCACGGCGGCACGCTGCTCTCGACGGAGGATCCCTGGTTCCGCCCCGTCGACTGTCTCACGGGCCCGGACGGCGCGATCTACGTCGCGGACTGGTATGACGCCCGCCTCAACCACGTCGATCCGCGCGACAACTGGGACCGCCGCAACGGCCGCATCTACCGGATCGCCCCCAAGGGATTCAAGCCTGCACGGCCAGAAGCGCCGCCGAAGGCGGCGGAGGCGTGGTTTCGGCATCCCAACTCCTGGTACCGGGCCCAGGAACGCCAGCGCCTCCAAGAACACTTCGAAGCTTCCGATCTCGACGCGCTTCGAGCGATGCTGCGCCGGACCGACAAGGCCGCCCTTGAAGCGTTGTGGGCTTTGTCGAGCCCAGACACTTTCGATGATCGGACGACGGAGGCTGGATTGACCCATGCCCTGCCGGCCATCCGCGCCTGGGCGGTGCGGCTGCGAGGCGATCGGCGAACACTTGCGGTCGGCGAACTCACGAGATTCACCGCCTTGGCCCGGACCGATCCTTCTCCACAGGTTCGCAGCCAGCTCGCCTGCAGCGCCAAACGACTGCCCGCGGAGCAGGCGATTCCCATCCTTCGCGAACTGCTGCAGCGTCGCGAAGATATCGAGGATCCCTATCTGCCCCTGCTCCTCTGGTGGGCCGTCGAGGACAAGGCCATCTCCGCCCGGGAACTGGTTCTGGAGCCGCTCTTCAGCGGCGAGGCGTGGAACTTCCCGCTCACCCGCAAGATCCTCCTTGAACGCATCGGCCGGCGCTACCTCGCGGAGGGCGACTATGCGACGACGGCCCGCCTCCTGGATACCGCCCCGGACGCGGAGGCGCTGACGCTCCTGCTTCGCGGCATGGAAAAGGCGCTGGAAGGCCGTTCGCTGTCGCAGGTTCCCCCGGCGCTCGCCGCTTCGCTGGAGCGACTGCTCAAGGATGCTCCCGCGGACCCGCTGCGCCGCGCCTTCGCAATTCGCCTCGGCAGCGAGCCCGCCTACCGCTCCCTCCTGGCCGGGGAGACGGATCTGGTCCCGTTCGTCCCCCTCCTCGGACAACTAGCCCGCGAGGATTCCCTCCCGGGCCTGCTGCGGCTGCTTCCCCATCCCAAGGCCCAGAGCAGCGTCCTGGCGGCCCTTGCCGCGTTCCCCCAGGCGGCGGAAGGCATCCTCGCTCAATGGCCCGCTTTGAAGGGTCCCGCCCGTCTCCAGGCCCTCGCCCTCCTCAGCGGACGGGCCGCTCCCGCCCGACTCCTTCTGGATGCCGTGGATGCCGGCCGGGTGGATGCAAAAGACCTCCCGCTTGATCTCCTCCAGAAAATGGCCGCGCTCGGCGATGAAGCGATCGGCGCCCGCCTCGCGAAACGCTGGGGCAAGGTCGGCGCCGCTACGGACGGCGAGAAGCGCGCCCAGATCGGCTCGCTGCGCAACATCCTCTCCAAGGGCCCCGGCGACCGCGGCCGCGGACGCCTGCACTACACGAAGCTCTGCGCCGGCTGCCACACCCTCTGGGGCGAGGGCGGCAAGGTGGGGCCGGAGCTCACCGGCGCGGAGCGCAAGGACCTCGGCGTCCTGCTCCCCAACATCGTCGACCCCAGCGGCATGATCCGCCCGGAGTATCACGCCCAGCAACTCCTCACCCGAGACGGCCAGGTCCTCTCAGGACTGATCGTTGAAGACGGCCCGGAAGCGCTGACGCTGCTCGATGCGCAGTCCATCCGCCACGTGATCGCGAAAGCCCGGATCGAGCAGCAGCGCCCCGCCGCGCTGTCGCTGATGCCGGAGAAGCTGCTCGACCCCCTGAGCGATCCGGAGATCCGGGATCTCTTCGCCTACCTTCGGGGCGAAGGACCCGTGGCCGCCGCCGCGCAGACCCAGGCCCCGCTCAAGGTGCTGCTCATCTCCGGCTCCCTCGAGTACGAATCCGACGCCTCGCTCACGGCGCTCCAGGAACACCTCGAGAAGTATTACCAGGTCGTCTGCACCCGCGCCTTCCGGAAGACCGACGAGGAGATCCCCGGCCTGGAAGGACTCGAGACCTGCGACGTGGCGCTGCTCTTCACGCGGCGCCTCAAGATCAGCGGCGCGGCCTTGGACCTCGTCAAAAAGTACTGCGCCACCGGGAAGCCCCTCGTCGGCGTCCGCACCGCCAGCCATGCCTTCCAGACCTGGCTGGACCTCGACAAGGAGGTCTTCGGAGGCAGCTACTCGAATCATTACGGGAAAGGCGCGGAGTGCCGGCTGACGTTCACTCCGACCGCCAAAGGGCACCCGCTCATGGAAGGCGTCTCCCCCTTCATCACCAAGGCGGGTCTCTACAAGAATCCCTCCAATGCGGCGGACACCGAGACGCTGATGATCGGCACGGCCGACGGCAAGACCGAGCCGATGGCGTGGACGCGCGTCCATAACGGCGGACGAGTGTTCTACACGTCGCTCGGCGCCCAGGAGGACTTCAAGGAGGCGGGTTTCATCAGGCTGCTGGTCAACGCCCTGCATTGGACCGCCAAGCGTACGCCCGAACGCAAACAGGCCGGCGGAGGCCCCCTGCCCGGCACGGCGACCCTGGACTGGCAGGGCGACCTCGCCGCCAAGATGATCGAGGGCGTCGACCAGTTCCTGTTGAAGGAACTCGCGGCTTCGGTCGAGCAGCGGGCGACCTTGTGGAAGCGCGACCCCAGTTCCCCGGCGGCGTACGCCAAGTCCGTCGAGCCCAACCGCGAACGCCTGCGGATTTTGGTCGGCGCCCAGGATCCCCGGATTCCTTTCGAAGCCCCGGAACGGCTCGCGACGCTGGGACAACCCGACAAACTCGGCCAGGGCCGGGGCTTCGACGTCTTCGCCCTCCGCTGGCCGGTCCTGCGCCAGGTCACCGCTGAAGGCCTGCTGCTGCAGCCCACGGGCGCGCCCCCGGTCGCGACGATGATCGTCGTCCCGGATGCCGATCAGAGCCCCGAACAACTCGTCGGCCTCGAGGAGGGACTCAAACGCGGGCATCAGTACGCACGGCACCTGGCGGAATCGGGCTACCGCGTGCTGGTTCTGCAAAGCCTCCGCCGTGCCGACACGTACTCGGTCTCCGCCATCGGCAAGGCCACCAACCAGCCTCACCGGGAGTTCGTCTACCGGCCGGCCTTCGTCGTGGGCCGCACGCTGCCCGGTTACGAAGCCCAGAAGATCATGGCGGCCGTGGACTGGATCGTGCGGGACGCCGCCGGCCGTGATCCGCTGATCGGGCTCTTCGGCATCGGCGAAGGCGGCCTGACGTCCCTCATCGCCGGCGCCCTGGATCCGCGGATCGACGCCGTTCACGTGGAGTCCTGGTTTGCCTCGCGCCAGGAGCTTTGGAAGGAGCCGATCTATCGCAACCTCTTCGGATTCCTGAGGGAGTTCGGCGATGCGGAACTCGCCTCCCTGATCCATCCCCGCGGCTTCAGCATCGACCAGGGGCCGTCCCTCGAAGTGAGCGGCCCTCCGGCGCCCAAAGGCGGCCGCAGCGGCGCCGCGCCCGGACGCTGGACCAGCCCCAGCGCCGCGGACTCGGCCGCCGAAATGGAGCGGCTCAAGCAGCTCCTGGGCGGCGCCGCTGAGGCCAAGGTTCCGGAAGCCCTGCTCCCCGCCCGCTACGTGGAATCCGGGGAACTGCAGGTCACGCTGCTGAGAAAGAACCACGACCCACTCGCCCGTGAAAAGCGCCAGATGGACGAACTCCTGAACGACACCCAGCATCTGCTCCGCCTGGGGGAATCGACCCGGCAGACCCAGTTCTGGAGCAAACTGGACAAGAAGTCTCTCGAGGGCTTCGAGAAGTCCACGGAAGCTTTCCGCGAGCGCTTCTCCGCGGACGTGATGGGTCGCTTCGAGCGCCCCCTGCTGCCCGCCGCCGCTCGCAGCCGTCAGATCTACGACGAGCCGTTGTACCGCGGCTATGAGGTCGTCCTCGATGTCTTCCCGGACGTCTTCGCCTACGGGATCCTTCTCGTCCCCAAGGACCTCAAAGCGGGCGAACGCCGTCCCGTGGTCGTCTGCCAGCATGGTCTGGAAGGACGGCCCCAGGACGTCTCCGACCCCGCCAAGAATCACCCCGCCTACGATCGTTATGCCTGCCAGCTGGCGGAGCGCGGCTTCGTGGTCTTCTCCCCCCAGAACCCCTACATCGGCCAGGACAAGTTCCGCACCTTGCAGCGCAAGGCGAACCTGCTGGGCAAGCACCTCTTTTCGATCATCATCCCGCAGCACGAGCAGATCACGGGCTGGCTCGCGTCGCTCGACTTCGTCGACCCCAAGCGCATCGCCTTCTACGGGCTCTCGTACGGCGGCAAGACGGCGATGCGCGTCCCGGCCGTCCTGAAGCGCTACTGCCTGTCGATCTGCTCCGCCGACTTCAACGACTGGGTCTGGAAGAACGGCTCGCTGGACAATCCCTACACGTACGTCACCACCGGCGAATACGAGATCTTCGAGTGGAACCTCGCCGCCACGTTCAACTACGCCGAGATGGCCGCGCTGATCGCCCCGCGACCCTTCATGGTGGAGCGCGGCCACGACGACGGCGTCGCCCCCGACGAGCGGGTCGCCTACGAGTTCGCCAAGGTGAAGCGCCTCTATGACCAGCTCGGCATCGGGTCGCGCGCCGAACTGGAGGTCTTCAACGGCCCGCACAAGATCCACGGCGTCGGCACCTTCGAGTTCCTGCACCGACATCTCGACTGGCCGAAGCCGGGGCCGAAATAGACGCCGGCCCCCGTGCAGGAATCGTAGACTGGTCGATCAAGATGCACGCTTTGGTGCTCCTCTTTTTCTTCGTGTCCGGCGTCTGCGGCCTCCTGTACGAGGTCGCCTGGATCCGCAGCGCGGGAACGGTGCTCGGCAACACGACGCACGCGATCGGCACCGTCGTCGGCGTCTTCATGGGCGGTCTCGCCCTGGGAGGCGCCTGGGGCGGGCGCGCCGCCGACCGCCGCTCCGGGGGCTCCCTGCTGCGGCTCTACGGCCTTCTTGAGGCCGGTGTGGCGCTGTCCGCCCTCCTGGTCCCGACGCTTTTCAGCGCGTTGGAACCCCTCTTCGCCGCCTTGTGGAATGCCGGCGGCGGAGGCGGCGTCCTCTATGCGGGCGGCCGGGTCCTGCTGGTCTCCCTGGTGCTGCTCGTTCCCACCACGCTGATGGGCGCCACGCTCCCCGTCCTGGCGCGATTCCTGAGCACGTCCAGGGAAGTCGCGGGACTCCAGGCCGGTCGCGCGTACGCGGTCAACACATTCGGCGGCGTGGCCGGCACCCTCGGCGCCGGGTTCTTCCTCATCCCGCATCTGGGGATCTCCACGACGATCCTCCTCTCGGCCGCCTTGAACATCCTCATCGCGATCCTGTCCGTTCTCTTGGCGCGCCGGCAGCAGGCGGGAACTGAACAGGCCCCAGCCGCCCCGACCGGCCCCCTGCCCCTGCTGCCGCTGGGCGTCGCCGCGCTGTCGGGCTTTGCCGCGCTCGTCTACGAGATCGCCTGGACGCGGTCCCTGGTTCTCGCCCTGGGCTCGACGGTGCACGCCTTCACGCTGATCCTCTCCGTGTTCATCTTCGGCCTCGCCCTGGGGGCGGCGCTCTCCGCCCGCTATCTCGCCTCGCGAGGCGGACCGCGCCAGACCCTGGCCCTCTGCCAGATCGGCGCCGCCGCATCGGCCCTGCTCCTGCTGCCGCTGCTGGGGGATCTGCCGCTCGAGGTGGCCCGGAGCATGGCGGGACGCAAGGGCGATTACGAAGGCTTGCTCTGGATGCAGGCCCGCTTCATCGGGGGCTTCGTCCTGCTTCCGTCGCTCTTCCTGGGTGCTGTATTTCCCGTCGCCATCCGCCTCGCCTCGGCTGCCGGCGCCCCGCTCGGGCGCGCCGTCGGCGGTGTCTACACGGCCAACACGCTGGGCTCCATTGCAGGGTCGCTGGCCGGGACCTTCCTCCTGGTCCCGCAGCTCGGCCTCGCCCCCTCGATCAAACTCGCCGCCCTCGTCAATGCAGGGGCCGCCGCCGTCGCCTGGGGGCGCCCCGTCCCTTCCTCGCTGAGTCTGCTCGGTCTCGCGGGGCTCGCGCTGCTGATCCCCGGCTGGAACCCGAAGATCGCCGCCAGCGGCGCCTTCCTCTACGGCGCCGCCGATCTCCGCAGCGCCGAGAGCCGCCAGCAGTCGCTGCGCGAATACCTGGAGGAGGACACCACCCTCCTCGCGAGTTACAGCGACTCGTACGGCCTCACCACCCTCCATCGCCAGCAGAACGGCATGCTGACGATGCGCGTCAACGGAAAGACCGACGCCTCCACCGGGCCCTCGGATCGCGCCAACATGCTCTACGTGGGACATCTGCCGCTGCTGCAGCATCCCGCCCCACAGGACGCGCTCTGCATCGGGCTGGGCGCCGGCCTCACGCTGGCCGCGATGGCGGAGCATCCCCTGAAGCGGATCGACTGCGTCGAAATATCCCCGGCCGTCCGCAAAGGCGCCGAACACTTCCGCGAGGAAACCGGGCGGGTCCTCGAGGATCCCCGCGTCCGCCTCATCATGGGCGACGGCCGCAACGCGTTGCTCTTCGGCCGCCAGACCTATGACGTCATAGTCTCGCAGCCTTCGAACCTCTGGGTCAGCGGGATGGCCAACCTCTTCACCGCGGACTTCTTCCGCGAGGCGGCCGCGCGTCTCAATCCGGGCGGCGTCATGGGCCAGTGGATCCATGCCTACTGGCTCTCCGAGTCCGACTTCCGCGCGCTGATCCGGACCTTCTTCGAAGTCTTCCCCCACGGCTGGCTTTGGGAGATCTTCCCGGGGCACGACTACGTCCTCATCGGCGGCAAGGAACCGCTTCCGCTCTCCGCCGCGCCTCTCACACCGCGCCTCGGACGCCTGCGCTCGTTCCGTGACTACGCCGCCGACGGCAGCGCCCTCTTCGGCGCGCTCGTAGCCGACGCCGCCGCCTGCCGTGCGGCCGTGGGACCCGGACCGCTGGTCACCGACGATCGCTGCTTCGTCGAATACAGCGCGCCGCGCTCGCTGGGCCGCGACACCCGTCCCGAAATCCTCGCCTGGCTGCAGCCGCTCCGCGGCAGCCCGGGACTCCCGCCGGAGGCGGCCCGGCCCCGGGAGTTGCGGGAGGCGGTCGCGCGCGCCGTCCAGAAACACGGCGCCGATCCGCTCGCCGCTCTGCGCGGGCTCCCCGCCGACCTCATCTGGGATCCCCGAACGCGAATCTTCCTGGATTTCCTGGCGGAATCCGTCTTCGACCGGGGTGTGGCCGCCCTCCGCCAGGGCGATCACGCCGCCGCCCGGGCGCATTTCAACGCCATCCCCGCCGGCGCCGCGCCCTACAAGGACGCCCGCCTCAATCTCGCCGAATTGGCGTTCCAGGCCAGGCACGTGGACGATGCCCGCTTGGAATTCGAGAAGGCGCTGGCGCTGGACCCCCGATCCCTCAAGGCAGCCATCGGCATCGCGCGCTCCTGGCAGGCCGCCGAGCGTTATCTGGAGGCGTTGCGGGCCTGGGAGGGCGTCATCGCCCTCGATCCCGAGTCGGCGATCCATCGCGTGCAGAAGGCCGTCTGTCTCTGGCGCCTGACGCGCCTCGAGGAGGCGCGCGCCGAATGCCGCCAGGCGCTCGCCCTGAACCCCAACGACCGGCGGGCCCGGGAACTGATGGATGAACTTGAGAAACGTTAGGAGACCGATCATGGCTCTTCGCTCGTTCGCTGCGGGGCTGCTGCTCCTCCTGCCGGGCTGCGCCGCCGCGCCCGCCCCCTCGGGCACGGCCGACCTCATCATCCACCACGCCAAGATCATCACCTTGGATGCCGCCTCGAGCATCGCCGAGGCCGTGGCGGTCAAGAACGGACGCATCGTCGCGGTCGGGGAGGACGCCGATGTCTTCGCCCGCTGGTCCGGCGCCGGGACGAAGCTGTACGACGGCGACGGCAAGGTCCTCATCCCGGGCCTCTACGACAGCCACGTCCATCTCGTGGGCGCTGCGACGAGCGAACTGGCGGGCCCGCTGCCCCCCTTCGAAAGCCTCCAGGCCGCCTACGACTTCATCAAGGCGAAGGCCGCGGCGGGCCCCGATGGCGCCTGGATCGTCGTCCCCTACGCCTTTCCCACGCGGCTCCGGGACGGCCGCTTTCCGACGAAAGCCGAACTGGATGCCTGCACGTCGCGGCATCCGGTGCTGTATCAGGCCGGACCCACGGGCGTCGTCAACTCGAAGGCGCTCGAGGTGTCCGGGATCACCCGGGCCACCGCGAATCCTCCGGGCGGGATCGTCGTGAAGGATCCGGCCGGCGGCGAACCGACGGGGATGCTTCGCGGCTCGTCGGCGCTGGGGCTCCTGAAGGGCGTTCCGCCGATCAGCGGGCCCGTGGGCGCCGAGGCGAAACGCGCCGGCCTCCAGCGCCTGCTCTCCCTCTACCACCGCTTCGGGATCACGAGCGTGGCGGACCGGAGCACCCCCCGCGAGGCGTTCGATCTCTTCCTGTCCCTGCAGAAAGCCGGCGAGCTCTCGATGCGCATCACGGTCTCCCCCGCCTTCGACCCCAAGGGGAGCCGCGAGGACGTCGCCCGGCGCCTGGACGCCATGCCCGGGGCCGACCGGCGCGGCGGGCCCAGCGGGGCCGGCGATGAATGGATCCGCGTCGGCCCCATCAAGCTCTTCATGGACGGCGGCATGCTCAACGGCAGCGCGTACATGCGCGAACCGTGGCCCAAGGGGCCGATCTACCAGGTCGTGGAGGACGACTACCACGGCCTGCTCTTCATCGAACCCGCGCAGCTGCGCGTGGTGCTGGAGGAGGCCGCGAAGCGCGGCTGGCAGATGACGGCGCACACCGCCGGCGAGGCCGCGATGGACGTGCTGCTCGACGCCTACGCGGACGTGAACGCGAAGACGCCCATCCGGGAGCGGCGCTGGACCATCACCCACGCCAATTTCCCCTCGCAGCGCAATCTGGAGCGCTGCCGCGACCTGGGCGTCGTGGCGGACGTGCAGCCCGCCTGGCTCTACAAGGACGGCGCCGCCCTGCTCAAGATGCTCGGACCGGCGCGCATGGCTTGGTTCCAGCCCTACAAATCCTGGCTGAAGTACACCGTGATCGGCGGCGGCAGCGACCACATGATCCGCACGGATCCCGCCGCGTCCACCAATCCCTGGGATCCCTGGCTCGCGATGTGGGTGACGCTGACCCGCGCCACGGAGGGCGGGCCGCGTCCGAACCCCGAGCAGATCCTCACGCGCGAGGAGGCCCTCCGCCTCTACACGATCAACAACGCGTACCTGCATCACGAGGAGGCGTGGAAGGGCTCGATCGAGGCCGGCAAAACGGCGGATTTCGCGCTCATCGACCAGGACATCCTGACCTGCCCGGTGGACGCGATCCCGCAGACGATGGCGCTCGCGACCTTCGTCGGCGGCCGGCTGGTCTGGGAACTGCCGCGCGCCCGTTAAGGGATGCGGTTGATGGTGAGGTGGGCCTCGACCGGCAGCGGCGCGCCCGCGGCCGTGCGGATCCGCCCCTTCACCTGCATCTGCATCACGGGGCGCAGGCCCGGGATCTCGAACGACAGCGTGCGGCCGTCCGGGGAGAGCGTGAGCGCTTTGAGCTCGACGCTGTCGCGCACCTGCTTCTTGGGATTCTCGACCGAGAAATCCGCGGAACCGTACTTCTCCGACCAGAGATAGTTCCACTGCAGGACGCCCCAGCTGTCGACAGCCGTGGCCGTTTCCGGGTCCAGCGGCGCCGTGAACGTCAATTCCAGGCCGCTCTTCGTCACGTGCAGCCCCTTGAGCATCGCCACGGGTTTGCCCGTGTAGCGGACGCGCTGCAGGGCGGCGTCTTTCACGCCCGTCGTCTGCCAGCCTTTGAGCCCGGCGAGGTACAACTGGCCGTCCTTGGGATGGAAGCGGCCGCGCATCATTCCGGAAGCGAACGAAAGTCCGAACTTGACGGCGCCGCCTTGGGGGACGCCGTCGACCACTTCATGCGGCAGCAGGAAGAGCGAACCCGTCCCGTAAGAGGTGTGCAGAAGCCCGCCTTTCAGGGGGCCCCATTGGTCGCTCGTCACCCAGATCTGGCCGCCGCTGGAGTTATCCCAGCCCATGGGGAGCCAGCACAACGGCGGATCCTGGACCTTGGGGGCTTCGGCAGCGCCGGCGTGCGGGACGTAGCCGTAAAATCCGCCGGGTTTGACCAGGTTGACGCGGCTGGACGGGATCCAGTTGCCTTGATTGTCCGCGACGGTGATCTCGTCGTTCGGACCGACGGACATGCCGTTCGGGGCGCGCAGTCCCCGCGCGACGATCTCGTGGCTGCGGCCGTCCGGCGCGATCCGCACGAGGCAGCCGTGCAGCGGGACGTCCGGATCCACCCGCTGACCGTCGACGGTGCAGTAGAAGTTCCCTTTGGAGTCGGACTGCAGCTCGAACGCGAACGCGTGGTAATTGCCGACCGTGACGAGGCCGTTCCAGAAGTTCTCGTAGTAGTCCGCTTCGCCGTCGCCGTTCAGGTCCCTCAGGCGCGTGATCTGGTCGCGTCCGAGGACGTGAACCACGTCGTCGACGATGCGCAATCCGAGCGGCTCGTACAAACCCGCGGCGAAGCGCCGCCATTCCAGGCGCGCGAGCGAGGCGTCGATCCCCGACACGATCCAGACGTCGCCGTTCCAGGTGCTCAGCGCGGCGCGCCCGTCGCTGAAGAAGTCCAGGCCGGTGAAGCGGAGCCAGGCATTCCAGGGGTTCTTCTCCGGGGGCGTGAGCGTGTCGACGACGTAGGGGGCGTCGCCCTTGCCGGGGATTCCCGCGGTGATCTGGGCTTCCTTCCAGCGCAAGGGCCCTCCTTTGACGAGGGAGGCGGGGTCCAGAGGATCCGGGACCTCACCGGCGGAGTAGCGGACCTGGAAGAGCACCGACTTCCCGAGGGGCGGCAGGCTGAGGACCTCCAGGCCCTGCCAGCGCTCCCGGACGTATCCCCGGGTCGCGTTCACGGTCGTCCCTTCGGGCGCCAGAACCAGCCGGAGCGGCTCCGTGGAAGGCCCGAGGCGGAAGGTCCGGCTGAGCGCCCCGTCGCTGAAACCGGGAAGTTCCAGGACCGGGCAGCCGCGCACGGTGTACGAGAGCACGACCCGGTCGCCGTTCACGAAGAGCCCTTCGTAGCGGCCCAGCGCGGCGGGGAGCGGGCCGAACTTCGGCTCCCGGGGATCCGCGAGCCGGCCGTCCATCCTCCAGCCCGCTCCGACCGGCGTGCCGAACAGCAGATCCCCCGGCACCGACGGCGGGAGACTTCCCTTGTAGCTGGTGAGGTGGGTGTTCGCGAGATTGAGGAATCCGTTCGTCCAGGCGCCGGCCGGACGCAGCAGGTCCGGATCGAAACAATAGGTCGCCTGCGGGCCGACCCGGATGCTGATCGCCTTGGCGCTCAGCAGTTCGGCATCGGTCTTGTACTTTCCGCGCGCGACGCTGGACGACAGGAAGGGCCCGTAGTCCATGTCGGCCCCCTTCCCGCCGGCATCGATCTTCTCCTGGGAAAGCACCGCCAGAAGCAGGGGCAGCAGGCAGAGGCTCATGCGTGGCTAATATACGATCCTGCGTTCATGCATGTTTCCGTTACTTCCAACCCCTCCGCGGTTATAGTCCGGAGTCGATGAAAGGAACGATATGAAGCAGCTCATCACCGGCCTCGCGGCGATCCTGATGGCCGCGGCCCCCGCGCAGGATTCCTTCGCGCCCGACAAGGACGGGTTCATCCGCAACTGGGTGGTGCTCGCGCCCATCGCCATCGAGGAGGAGGCCGGGGCGACGGAACTGGACAAGGAGCAGGTCGCCGGCGAGGCGGCGCTCAAGCCCAAGGCGGGCGACAAGTCCAAGGCCGGCGGCAAGGAACTCACCTGGAAGAACCACAAGACCGCGGATTACTTCATCGACTTCCGCGAGTCCTTCGGCGCCGACCGCGGCGAGGACGTCGCCGGGTACGCGGCGGCCTACGTCATCGCCGACGCCGAGATGAAGCTCAAGCTCGCCATCGGCTCCAACGACGAATGCAAGGTCTGGCTCAACGGGAAGCTCGCGGTCAAGTTCGACCAGGGCCGCACGCTGGAGCAGGACCAGGACGTGGTCGACGTCACGCTGGCCAAGGGCTGCAACATCCTCCTGATGAAGGTCATCAACGAAAAGAACAACTGGCAGGGCTGCGCGCGTTTCACCAAGGACGGCAAGGGCGTCACGGGCCTCAAGATCGCCCTCGCGCCGCAATAAGACATGCTGACCGTCCTCGCCTGCGTCCTCGCGCTGCAGGGGCTTCCGACGGCTCCGGAAGGAGTCAAAGTCCGCGAAGTGGTCGCCCTCGGTCCCGCCGATGCGGACCGGCAGCCCGTGCGGGTGCAGGCGCATCCGAAGACGGGCCGCCTCCACGTGCTCTACAGCAACGGCGACCTCTGGGTCGTGGACGCGGCCGCCTCCGCCAAGACCCTCGCGCTCGAGGGCCCGAAGTGGATGCGGAAGTCCGGGGCCAAGTTCATCCAGGTCCTGGGCTTTCACCTGGACGCCGCGGGACGCGCCTACGTCGTCGCCAACGAGCGCCACGCGACGGAGCGGCCGCAGGGGGCTCACGTGGTCGTCTACCGCCTGGAGGATGCGGACGGCGACGGCATCCCGGAGAAGGTCTCCGAATGGCTGACGTTCCAGCATCCCTGGGGCGTCGGCCCCTTCAACCACGGGGCCTGCCACATCACCACGGGTCCCGACGGAATGATCTATCTCGGCGTGGGGTCCCGGACCGATCACGGCGAGAAGGGCAAGGATGCGACGCTGGACCCCAATGGAGAGACCGGCGTCACGGCCGTCCTGATGAAGCTGGATCCGGCCCAGGCGCCGCCCAAGATCGAGATCTACTGCCGGGGCCTCCGGAACCCCTTCGGGTTCGACTGGGACGAGCAGGGCCGGCTCCTGGCAAGCGAGCACGGGCCCGACGCCGATCATCCCGAGGAGTTGAACTGGCTCCGCCCGGGGAGACACTACGGCTTCCCCTACCGCTTCGGAAACCTGGCGGCGCCGATGTACCCGGACGCCGCGGTCGGTCCCGCGGACCTGGTCGTGGAGAAGCCCGTGATCAATCTCGGGCCGGACGCGAAGGGCCTTCCCGGCCCCGAGTACACGTTCCACCCGCATTCGGCGCCCTGCGGGATGACCTTCTACCGGAAGGGCACGCTCCCGGAGCGCTACAACAACGGGTTCTTCCTCTGCCGCTTCGGCAACTTCCTGGGGAAAACCAAGGTGGGCTTCGACGTGGTCCACATCCGCCTTCAGGAGACCCCGGACGGTCTGGGGGCGCGCATCGAAACGTTCCTGGCGGACCTGCGCCGGCCCATCGACATCTGCCAGAAGGACGGTCGCCTCTACATCCTGGAACACACCAGCCACGACGGGCAGCGCCTCAGCCGCCTGCTCGAAGCCTCGGGCCCTTGACCCCTATTTCCGGTCGAGCACCCGGATTTTGACCTCGACCAACTTCCGCACCGAGAGCACGCCGCGCAGAAGGTACCCCGAGTTTTTCAGATTCTCTTCCGTGGGCTCGCTGCCGGGTCCCGCCCCCGCGTTGTCCCCCGTCGGGTGCACCCCGTCGCCGGAGATCAGGGTCCCCAGCCAGTCCGTCGGGCGCCGCTTCACGATCTCGCCGTGGTAGTCGATCAGCGGGACTTTCAGCTCCTTCTGGAGTTCCCAGAGCACCGCGTTCATCGCCTTGACCTCGTTGTCTTTGCCCCGGCAGGGCGGAATCGTCGAAAGCACCGGGATCGTGCCGTTCGCGAGCAGGACGCCCGCGACCTTTCCCATGTCCCCTTTGAACTGCGCCGGGGTCCTTCCGCCGTTGACGTCGTTCGTCCCCAGCATCACGATCGCGATCTGCGGATTGTACTTGCGCACCACTTCCGCGAGCGGCGGGATGCCCGCCTTGCCCCCCTCCAGCCATTCGAAACTCTTGATGCCGCTCACCGCGGTCTCGCTACGCCCGCCCGGGCGGTCCACCCGGCAGAGCCACAGCCCGTCCGTTTCATTGTCCTTGCCGCAGTGCATCCACGCCGCCAGGGCCTGCTCCTGGGGCGTCTTGCCCTTCCCGTAGCGCGGCCAGCCTGAATACTGGTTCGCGTACGTGATGGAATCGCCGATATGAAGGACGACGCCCTCCTTCCCCTTGAACTTCGCGGCGATCTTCTTCATCACCTCCGCATAATCCGTTTCCTTCCCCTGAAGAGGCAGCAGGACGGCGGCGAGCAGCAGCAGGCGGTGCATGATCGATCTCCTTTGCCCATGGGTGGGCCTCCAGGGTGAAAATCTAACCCGACAGGGATGCTTGCATCCACGTCCATGGCAGACTATCCTTTCGGCATTCCGGGATTCGGAATATTTTGAAAGGGGAACATCCGATGAAGCGATTCTCGATCGCCCTCGCCGCCGCGCTCCTGTCGACGAGCGCCGCCTGGGCCCAGGGCTACCCCGACATCTGGACTTCCGAGGTCGAGCCCGCCGTGCAGGGCGCCAACAAGCTCAAGGGATTCTCGTTCGGTGTCCGCGTCGAAACCTGGCGCGCCGACCTGGAGATCACGGATTCAAGCCCGTCGGGCCTTGAAAACAACGTCGACGACCCTCAGGTCATGCACAACGCCCTCTTGTTCACGGGTGCGTATGACGTGCAGGTCGGGCCGAACCTGACGATCACCCTCTTTGCCGGCATCGGACCGGAGTACATCGCCACCCGCCTTGGATTGGATACCGGCGGCTGGCTCGACACGACCTTCGACTACCACATGGTCTTTGAAGCCGGGGCCAACATCGCGGTGCAGATCAACAATCTCGATGTGGGGGGCGGTTTCGTGCTCCGGACCGGCACCGAGGCCGAGGTGGAGGCCGATGACAACCAGGATCTGACCTATTTCTACTTCCTGTTCCGGATCCAGGGCGAGGTGGGATACCGCCTCCGGGAC
Organism: uncultured Planctomycetales bacterium; assembly: GCA_964619955.1. Taxonomy (GTDB): domain Bacteria; phylum Planctomycetota; class MHYJ01; order MHYJ01; family JACPRB01; genus JACQFK01. The sequence continues at coordinate 285,347 of CAZUJF010000001.1, read as the reverse complement.
GGCATTCGCGGCTATGGCGGCCTTCGGTTCAGCCTCTACAACGCCGATTGGGAGAACGACGACGCGAACGCCGATTTCGAAGCGGAATTCGATTTGCCGATCGGCTTCTTCCTGGGCGCAGAAGTGGGAACCGGCGCCGTTCGCGGCCGTTTCGAATTCAGCGTGCTGGACGCCTACGGCTTCCTTGCGGCCATCACCTGGACGTTCTAGGCTTTCCAAGGGCCCGCCGGATCCCTCCGGGGGTCCGGCGGGCCTTTCTATTTTAAAGTCGTCAGCCAGGCGATCAGGTCCCGGAGCTCCTCCGCGCCGATCTGCAGGTCCAGGCCCTGGGGCATCACCGAGACCCGGCTCTCCCTCATTTCCTCGATCGAGGCCTTCGGCACGCGGCGCTCGCTGCGGTCGGCCGCGAAGAGCACGATCGCCTCGGGCGTCTCGCGCGCAAGAATGCCGTCGTGCACCGCGCCGTCCCGGGTCCGGATCAGCACCGATTCGAATCCGCGGGCGAACGTGGCGCTGGGAAAGACGATCGCTTCGAGCAGGTCCCGTCCCTGCCGGATGGAGCCGATCTTCGACAGATCGGGCCCCACCTTGGCGCCCTGCTCCTGGACCCGGTGGCAGGCCGTGCAGCCCGCCTTCCGGCCGAAGAAGACCTCCTTGCCCCGGACGGCATCTCCGCCCGTGAGGACCGGCGCGAGTTCCTCGAGCCGTTTCTTCATCGCCTCCGTGTCCACGTCCAGACGCTTCAGCAGGCCGGCAGCCTTGTCCTTCAGATCGGCGTGAGGTTTCACGACGCGGCGGAGCGCTTCTGCAGGAACGCTGGAGAGGGCCGGAGCCTTCTCGAGGGCCTCCAGGAGCTTCTTCCCCGGTCCGGAACTGCGCGCACGTTCGTAGACCGGCACCAGCCGCGGCAGCTCCAGGGGCCCGGCTCCCGGCAAATCGGCGCTCAGGCGATCCAGCTGGGCGTCGTCCAGCGGGCAGCGGCCCAGGACCTCGGCCGCGGAAAGCCGCTGCAGCGGGGGGCGCTCACGGTCGAGCGACGTCCGCAGGAATCCGAAGAGCCCCGCCTCCAGCCGCGGGAGGCGCGGCGCCGCGACCCCCAGCGCCTCGACCCTCAGTTCCAGCGCCCGCGTTTCATCGCGGGCCAGATCCAGCAGGCGGACGTCGAAGTCCGCGACGCCGGACTGCCGCAGCACCGCCACCGCCTGCCGCTGGACGCGGACGTCGGGATGATCCAGCGACCAGCGGGCCTCCGCGATCCAGGTCGACGGCAGGCGTTCAAGGGACGTCCGGGGCATCGACTCCAGGAGGATCAGCCTCGAGGAGACGGGCGTCTTCGGATCCCGGAGCAGCCCGGCGATCAGGTCCTGGAAGCCGGCTTCCTTCGCAAACGAGACCACGACGCCGCGCAGGATCTCCGCCCGCGCCGGATCCAGGTCGACCTCCCCGAGCCACTGGCGGGCCAGGCTTTGAATCTCCCGCGACCAGGCCGGCCGCGAGGCGATCACCTTGAAGGCGGTCTGCTGCAGGGCGGCATCCACCGGGTCCAGCAGCGGCGACACGAGGTCGGGGCTCAACGGGGAAGGTTCGATCTGGTCCAGCGCGATGAGCGCGGCGCGACGCACCGCTGGCGAGGGGTCTTTCAAAGCCGCCAGCAGGGCCTCCCGGTCCCCGATCCGCAGCAGCGCGAAGATGAGGGCGTGTTCCAGGAAGCGGTCGGATCCCGCGCGGACGGAATCGAGCAGGGCCTCCGTGCCGAGCCCGCAGCGCCCCAGGGCGCCTGCCGCTTCGCGGCGCACCGCCGGGGTGTCGCTCGTCACCAGCCGGACCAGAACCGGCGCCGCGAGCGCATCGCGATGCAGCCCCGCCGCGGTGGCCGCCGCCTGCCGCACGCCGGGATCGCCGTCCGCAAGCGCCGTCCGGACGAGGCTCCGGGCCTCCCCGCCCTCGATGCGGCACGCCGCCCAGACGGCGTTGAGGCGCACCTGCCGCGAGGCCTGCTTCAGCGCGGCCTCCAGGCCCCGAACGCCCCGTTTCGCGGCGAGGCGCACGGCCTCCTCGCGCACCGCCCAGCGGGGATCATCGAAGAGCGCCACCGGATCCGCGTAGCCCGTCTCGAGGCCGCGGGCATCCCTGACCGCTCCAGCCGCCTTGCGTCGCACCCGGTAGATGGCGCCCAGCACGTCGGGCTTCGCCACCTGAGACGTCGGGCATCCGATGCGGAACCAGCCGCCCGTATCGACGACGAGGAAACTGCCGTCGGCGTCCTCCAGCACGTCCGTGGGATGGAAATCCGGGTGGGCGGAGACGACGAAGTCCTCGGTCTTCGCCCGGAACGTGGCGCCGTCGCGCTCCAGGACATGACGCTGCACGCGGTGCGTGTTGAAGTAGGTGCAGAGCAGGTCGCCACGCAACGGCCCCTCGCCGCGCGCGATCAGCATCCCGGACGGGGCGGTCGCGATCATCGGGACCAGGACCGGGAGCAGGTCGCCCGTGCGTTTGCGGTCGTTGTAGGTGCGGTCCCGCACGGGATACTCCCCGCCCTCGACGCCGTGGATCAAGGCGTCGCGCAGGCCGCCGCCGAAGGAATCCGGGGCCCAGAAGGTGCCGGAGATGAAGAAATCCCCTTCCGGGCGCCAGTCGACCTCCACCGGATTTCCCTGGCTGCCGGAGACGATCTCGATGTCGCTTCCGTCGGGCCGCATCCGCATCAGCCAGGGCCCCGTGGCCTGCTTGAGGAGCTTTCCGTCCGGCGTGCGCAGCTTGTGCGCCATGCGGCCGGGCAGGAAATAGATCCGCCCGTCGGGTCCCAGGCAGGCGCCGTGCGCATCGTCGGCGACGCCCGTGTTGGCGAATCCCGTCAGCAGTTCCGTGCGGCGGTCGCAGACCCCGTCGCCGTCCGTGTCCTCCAGCTTCCAGAAGCCCGGCGGCGAGGTCGTGTAGAGCGCCCCGTCGTGCCAGAGGAGCCCCTGGGGGAAGACCAGCTTGTCCGCGAAAAGGACGGAGCGGTCGAAGCGGCCGTCGCCGTCCGTGTCCTCGAGGCGCCGGATCCGGTGGGGCGGATCCTTCGCGAGGTCCGAGCCCTTGAGATTCACCCCCGCGGAATCGATCACGTAGAGGCGCCCGCGCTCGTCGAAGGAGGCCAGGACGGGGCGTTCCACCAGGGGCGCGCCCGCCGCGCGCTCCACGGTCCAGCCCTCGGGGACCTGGATCTCCTGCCCCGCCACCGCCGCCAGCCAGACCGCGACCCACATGTCGACCTCCTGTCCTTCCTATACACCCCCATCCCTGGGCGGTATCGGACGAATTCGTTTAATGAATAGAACCCCGGGAGCCGAACGTTATACTGTGCATCTTATTGGGAGGAGACCCTGATGAAGGCATTTGCACTGGTTCTCGCGCTCGCCGTGGTGGCGACGGCTTCCGTTCGTGCGGAAGCCAAGCTTGACTCGAAGAGCAGCCTGTCGCTGTCCGAGGACAAGCCGATCAACGCGAAGTGTCCCGTGGCGAACAAGGACGTGAAGGCGGACTGCACCACGAAGTACAAGGATCACGTCATCGCGTTCTGCTGCGGCAACTGCAAGGGCAAGTTCGAGAAGGAGCCCGAGAAGTACGTCAAGAACATCCCGGAGCTCAAGGAGAAGAAGTAGTTCTCCCCCGCGATTGAAACCGAAACCCCCCGGGGAAACCCGGGGGGTTTTTTCATGCCTTTCGCCGCCGCCGGATCCCGAGCGCCAGAAGCGGGATCAGGAACGCCTCGATGCCCAGGGCTCCGCAGCCGCCCCCGCCGCCGCCTCCCCCCGCCACCGGAACGGCGACGGCGAAGTCGGTGGCCGAACCGCCGTTGGTTCCGTAATCCACCCACATCGAGGCGACGGACGTGGTCGCGTTGACCGTGCGCGCGCGCCACTTGTAGGCCCCGTCGGGCGCTGCGATCGCGAACCCGAGCACCGTCCCCGCACCGACCGCGGTGGAGGTGGCGGTGGGCGTCCCGGTGAAGGAGGACGCCACCGGCACGATTTCGACCTCCAGGCGGACCGGATTCGCCACGCCGGCGGCGATCTGGCTCCGGAACTCGATCATGCCGGTGGAACTCGTCGCCCCCACCGGCAGCGCGACCGAGGCGCCGCTTTCGAACTGCGCCAGCGCGTTGACCTGCAGGTCGCTGATCGAGACGTCGTCGATGAACCAGCCGGCATAGGCGTTGTTCAGCGAATCCGCGATGAAGGAGAAGCGCAGGGTCACGCTGGGCATCGTCACCGGATTGAGTGCGATCGCATGTTCATGCCAGACGCCGGACGTGCCGCAGAGCCCCGACGTCAGATTCAGGGTGATGGGGGGCTGGGCGCTGAGCACCTCCACGCGGCGCACGTCGACCGGGTCGCCGACCTGGTAATTGCACATGAAGCGGAACGTGGCGGAGCTCATCCCCACGATGCTGACCGCCGGCGACGTCGCGGTGCCGCTATTGGCAGCGCCGTTGTCGTACGTCCCCCCGTTGTTGTAGTTCAGGCTTGCGGGACCGGTCCGCGCCGCTCCGCCGGGAACGGAAGCGGGGGTTCCGTCCACCGCCCAGCCCACCAGCAGATTGGCGGCGCTGATCGTCCAATTGGTCACCGCCCAGGGCAGATCGAGGTTGTTCATCCAGGGCCCGGCGGTGTCCACCGGATTGAGCAGGATGGTCCAGGCATGCGTGGCGGGGCTGGCATCCACGTTGCCCGCAGGATCGATGGCCCGCACGGCGAAGGTGTGCGCCCCCAGCGTCAGTCCTGCGAGGACCTGCGAGCCCGCCCCGGCGGCGACGAAAGCGCCCCCATCCAGGCTGTATTCGAAGGTCGATCCCAGCTCGCTGCTGGTGAAGAGGAACGTCTCGGTGGTCAGGCCGCTGGGATTGGGCGGCGCCTGCGTAATCGTGGTGTCGGGAGCGGTGAGGTCGACCGTCGCGGAAGAGGTCCCCGAGAGCGCCCCGGCGCGTCCGGCGGCGTCCACGGCGAAGACCCGGTAGGTGTAGAGCCCTTCCGGGAGGCCGCTGTCGTTATGTCCGATGGTCGCCAGCCCCGTGGCCACCGTGGCGAACGCACCGGCATTGAGCCTGCGCTCGACGGTCCAGGTGTAGCCGCTGATGGAGAGCAGATCCGCGGAAGCGGTCCAGCTCAGCGCGATGTTTCCGGTGTTCCCGATCGCCGGCGTCGCGCTGATCGAGCTGGCCGGCATGGCGCAGGTGAAGCCGTTGCTCACCGCGGCCACGGTGCCCCCCTCGAAATTGTTCGCACGGACGCGCACCCGGTAGGCCGTCCCGGGGACCAGGCTCAGTCCCGTCAGCGTGGCGGTCGTGACATTGCCCACGCCCTGGTAGGCACGGAGGACGGCGTTGTCGGAAACGCGCTCCAGCTGGACCTCATAACCCAGGGCGCCGCTTTCCGCATCGGCGAATCCCGCCCAGTTCGCGGTCACCGACGCGGTGGGGATCAGGACGGCGGCATCGGCGCCGGGCCCATCGTTCACGGTGCCGGCCGTCGGCACCGTGGTGTCCAGCGGCACGCCGTAAATGCGCAGAGCCCAACTGTCGAAGGTTCCCGTAGTCACGGGATCCCCGTCATCCACCGACAAGGTCCAGGTGCCCGCTGACATCTCACCCCAATTCAAAGTGCTTTTGAACTGCCAAGCCGAGTAGTTGTCAAGGTTGTCCGCCCCTCGGCGATCCGCGAGTGTAATGACCGACCCGGCCGGCGAGGTGAGGCGGACGCGCAGGTCGCCCCGGTAGGGATGTGTGGCGCTGAATTCAATCTCGATATTATCGATCTTCAGATTGCCTACCACACCGATCGAATTAGCTACAGGAGCTCCATACTCTCCAGCAGAAGGAGAATCCGGGATGTTCATTCCAAGCGCACCCGAGGAGACCGTGAGCACCTGCTCAGGGGGCACCAGGCCGGTGCGACGGGCCAGGAGGACTCCTGCACCCGCATCCACCACGCCGTGTCCGTAAAAGGGACTCACCTGGCGCCCGAGCCCCCCGTTGTTGGTAAACCAGGTGGGGCTGGCCAGGTCGTTCTTCCGTGCCGTGCGGACCAGCACATGTTGCACGTCTCGCCAGGTCAGATCAGGGTTTGCCGCCAACAGGAGCCCCACCACTCCCGCGACCAGCGGTGTGGCGCTTGAAGTGCCTCCGAACCCCGTGTCGTTGTTCGCCACGGTGTAATCCCCACCCAGGGCGCTGGACACCGCATTGTACCCTTGAGACCCCACGCGATCCGTAGTTGCAATTCCGATGAAGCCGGGTTCCGAAGAGCCCTTATTACCGGAGGGGGCGCAGACGAGAAGGGCCGCGCCGGGTTCGCTGTAGCTGCTCTTGACCCCGGTATGACCCACCGCGCCAACAGCAATGACCTGCCGCCTCGTGCAATAGGCGTCATAGTTGCAATTATCCAGGATGTCGGCGGAATTTCCTGCGGCCCACAGATAGATGACCCCCTTCCCCCCCCGACCGTTTACCGCACCGTCGACGATCGCCGCCAGATCCAACACATGATCTTCAACATCATCGACTTTCCCATTGATGCTGAATGCCCAACTGTTGGACTTAATATGAACATTGGCATTTTCATGAGTCATGGCTTGGGCGATCTGAAAATCAGGAAGGATTGCGGTTGAAATCAACCGGATGGCGGCGATGGAGGCGTCTGGAGCCGCGCCTGAGACACCCAGACCGTTGTTGCCCCGTGCTGCGGCCACGCCGGCCACGGACGTGCCGTGATTGTCGTCCACCGCCCCCGGTGCCGGGTCCGTATCCCCGCCGTTGATGTCCAAACCCAAAGCGGCCAGGTAATTGTCGGCCAAATCCGGATGGGTGTACTGGACGCTGTCATCAATGATGCAGATCACCACTCCGGCGCCCCGCGTGACGTCCCAGGCAGGTTCCACATTCACGTCCTGACCAGCTGTCCCCCCAAATTGCCCGGTATTCCTAAGGTGCCACTGCTGCGGGGCGTAGAGCGGATCATTCGGTGCGAAGAGCCGGTGTCCGAGCTTGTAGGGTCGACGTCCGAATTGAGGAATCGCCAGCGAGACGCCCTCACGCTCCCGTAGCACGGCAGCGAGGTCAAGCGCCTCGAAGGGACCCTGCGTCTCAAGAATATAAGTATTTGGGAGATAACCCACCTTCTCGATTACCCGCGCCCCATAACGGGATGCAAGCACCTCTCCAGCCACGCCACGGGGCGTTGTCAGCGCCACCAGAGGGAACAGGACTCTACGTTGATCTTCAAGGCGCTCCGCCAGTCCTTGGGCAGTGGCGTAGAACACCGGCTGGACCCGGTTTACGCCCTCCCGGCGCTGCATCTCCCCCGCCCAGGCCGTGAACGCCGCGCGGTCCGAGAAGGACTTCCGGAGCAGCACCTCGGCATCCCTCGCTTTGATGATTTCCGCACCCGCCGCGGCCGTCGCCGCCTTGGCGCCCGGCTTCAGGGTCACCTGCGCCTCGTCGGAGGCCCAATACACCTCGCGCACGCGCGTTCCATCGTGATAGCGCACGGGAGGGGGTGCGGGAATCTTCTCTTTCTTGGACTTCAGGTCCTGGAGGAACACCGCCGCCTGGGGATCCTGAGCCGGGGCCTGCTGCGCCCGGGCCGCCCCCCGGATCTCGATCTGCGGAAGGACCGCCGCCGGCTTGGGGCTTGGTCTGAAACTCCAGAGGAGGAGGCCCGCCAGCAGCCCCGCCGCCCCGATCGCTGCAATCCGTTTCATTTTCCTTCTCTCTCTGTTTCAGAGATATAAGACACCGGATCCGGCCGACACGGTACCCGATTAAAGATAGGGCGTCCATAGACGGGCCAGCCCGTCCCTCAGCCGCACCGCCAGGCTGCGGGCATCCACGTCCTTGAGCGTCACGGGACACGCCCGGGCCCGCTTCGACTCGATGTGGCGGGACACGCACGCGCCCAGCTCCCGGTCGTAGGCTTCCACGTTGAACTCGAAATTCAGGCGCAGGCTTCTCGGATCCAGGTTGGCCGAGCCGAACAGCGTCCACGCCTCGTCCACCACCAGCAGCTTGGAATGGTCGAACGGGGGCGGCGTGCGCCAGACCCGGCAGCCGCCGACAAGCACCTGCCAGAGCATCGCCTGCATCGCCCATTGCACGACCTTGTGATCCAGCCGTTCCGGGATCAGGATGTCCACCGCCACCCCCCGCAGCGCGGCGACGTTCAGGGCGGTCACCAGCGCGGCATCCGGCAGAAAATACGGCGTGACGATCTTCACGCTCGAGACCGCCTGGCCCAGCGCGGCCACGATCATGTACTTCAAGCGCTCGTGCGATTCGGCCGGGTCGACCGGCACTCCGCGCGCCGCCGTCGGCCCGCAGGCATCCAGAGGCGGATACCACGCCTCCCCCCCGAGCTGCTCCCGCGTCGTGAAGGACCAGTCCTCGATGAACGCATCCACGAGATGGGAGACGACAGGACCCTCGATCCTGAAGTGCGTGTCCTCCTCCGGATGCGGCTGCGGCGTCCGGACCAGATGGGACCCCCGCAGATTCATGCCCCCCGTGAACCCGACCGCCCCGTCGACCACGAGGATCTTCCGGTGATTGCGCAGGTTGGCGTAGCGGTTCCGTCCGAATCCGGGCACGTGCAGCGGAAGGAAGTTCGCGACCTGGATCCCTTCGGCCTGGAGCGCGTCCTGCACCTCGTCCGGGCTGCCGACGTCGTCGATGAGGACGCGGACCTGGCAGCCCCGCGCCTGCGCCCGCTTGAGCGCGGCGATGAAGGGTTCGCCCACGAGGGCGTCCTTGTCCATGATGTACGACAGCAGCCCCACGCTGCGTTTCGCCCCGTCGATGGCCTGCAGCATGGCCGGGAAGGCCTCCTCCCCGTTCACCAGCATGCGGACGCGGTTTCCCTGGAGCAGGCTGCGCCGGGTCAGGTGCTCCCCCACCTTCGAGAGCATCTTCAGATGGGCGGCCGCCGGCCCCAGCGCCTCGCAGAGGAGGGCTTCCGTGGAAAGATGGGGGGATTCCGCGTGCTCCACGGCGCGACGGCGCCGCTTCAGCCGGCCGGCCCGGCGCTGCACGCGGTTGATGCCGAAGACCAGATAGAGGGCCGGGCCGAAGAGGGGGATGAGCATCACGAAGCCGACCCAGGAGACGGCGGCCCGGGGGTCCCGCTTGTACAGGATGGCGTGCGCGGAGGTCATCAGGGAAAGGATCCCCAGCACCGACGCAGCCAGGCCGTAGATCCAGGGATTCATATCGTCGAGCACCGGGTCAGTCTAGCTCCCGGTCCGGGACTTGACTATGCCGCTTTCGACGCTGCCCGGCGTTGGGACAGGCCGACGCCCAGAAGGGTGCCGGAAGCCAGCAGCAGCAGCGCCAGGGCGGCCTTGACCCAGAGTCCGGGGCCGTGGTCGGCAGGCGCGCCGTGCCCTGCGCCCTGGGAGGCATGCCCGGACGCATGGACCGCCGCCAATTCCATCCGCAGGAGCCGGTCCTGATCCGGATGCGCCCCCAGCCATTCGATGCCGCCGGTGGCCACGTCGTATACCGCTCCGAAAAGGGCCGTCCGCCCGCTCTCGATTCGTTCCCGGAGCGGGGCGCTGCGCCGGAGCATCGCTTCCATCGACCTGTAGACGTTCAAGGACACGGCGGCGGCCGCGACTTCCCGGGCCTGCCCGCCGGGCTTCAATCCCCGCGCCTGCTGCACCGCCGGCTTGAGATGTTCGAGCAGCCCGGCCATGCTTCCGTGCGCCTCCCCGTTCGCAACGGCGGCCGCCACGGCGCCGCATTGGGTGTGCCCCAGGACAAAAACCAGAGGGACGTCCAGATGACCCGCCGCATACTCCAGCGATGCCATCTCGTTGGTGGCGCAGACGTTGCCGGCGACCCGGACGACGAACAGATCGCCCAAGCCCTGGTCGAAGAGCCGCTCCGGTGCGAGTCGCGAATCGGCGCAGGTCAGGAGCGCGGCGAAGGGACGCTGGCCCCGGCTGCCCGTTTCCCGGACCCGGTTGAGGTCCGAATTGGGGTGCATCGGTCTCCCCGCCAGAAAGCGGGCGTTCCCCTCCTTGAGCCTCCCCAAGGCATCGTACGGGGCCGAAGGTTCGCCTCCGAATCCCAGCAATAGCAGCCAGAGCATCATTCGAATCCGGTGAACGGTGCAAACGAGGGGCCATGCCTGGAACGGCTCCGGGAAGCCCCGACACGACAATATTGTCGGAACCCGACGGCCCAGGCGTACGCGTTTGTCGGCTCAAAATGCTTCACAGACGCCCCTGGAATGCCGATAATTCCATGGCAAGCGACCTCCGCAGATCGGGCAACCAGGAGAGAGGGGATCCATGGCCATCCTTCCCAACAGGACGTTGGAAACCGTCACGCTCGCCGACATCCCCGGAGCCGACACCGCCCCCGTCGACGCCGTCCGCGAACTCCGCCGCAGTCCCACCGCCCTGATGGCCCGCAGCAAGGACGCGCGCGTCGTCATCAGCGCCGACTTCGAAGAAGCCGAATGCAGCGCCTGCGCGGAACTCTCCTGCCCGCACGTCAGCGCCGCCCTGGTCGCGTGGCTGAAGAAGCGGGTGCCCGTCCGCGAACCCAAACGGCTCGGCCTCGTCGACCGGCTGCTGTCCGCCCCCGGCTACCGAAACGCCGACGCCTTCGTCTCGGACTACTTCCAGAACGCCACCGGGGAGGTCGACCTCGCCGAGGACGGAAGCCTGGAGATCCACCTCAAGGACGAGCGCCGCAGCGCCGTGTTCAAGCTGCCCGTCGACGACGCCCCCGGCTTCCTCTGGAGCCTCCCCAAGGGCATCCAGAAGACGGAAAAGCTGAAAGGCATCCGGATTTCGCGGAAGCCCCTCGCGCCCCAGCTGCGCGCGGAATACGACGAGAAGCACCGACTCGTGCTGCACCCCGTCTGGGGGGACGGCATCGAGCGCTCCGCCGATCACCGCTGGCATTTCCAGAACGGGACCTACCAGGCGCTGGACACGGCGCCCCGCGAGCTCCGGGGCTATTTCAAGGGGACGCGGATCGTCGAGGAGGACGACATCCCGCGCTTCATCGAAGGCGAATTCAAGAACCTGATGCGCAGCCCGGCCTTCAAGCCTTCGAAGGACGTCGAGGAGACGAAGGTGGCCCCGAAGCCCGGCCTCTCGGCGCTCCACGTGAAGGCCGGCGAAGGCGACTGGCTGGAGCTCGACCCCGTCTACAAGGCCGGAGACGTCCGGCTCGCCATGAGCGAAATCCTGGCCGTGCAGGGGCGGAAAAAGTTCATCCGCAAGGGCAACACCTGGATCCCGGCGGAAGCCGTGAAGCCCTACCAGGGGCCGGTCCGCATGCGTCGCGCGGAATTCATCCTGCACCGTCCGGAGATCACGCTGGAAGGCGACCTGCCCGACTTCGACCCGAAGAAGCAGGATCCGCTGCCCAAGGGCCTCAAGACCACGCTGCGCAGCTACCAGCAGACCGGGTACGACTGGATGCGCTACCTGCGCCGCGCCGGCCTCCACGGCGTGCTGGCGGACGACATGGGCCTGGGCAAGACCCACCAGGCGATGGCGTTCCTCCTGTCCATCTACGAGGAGGGCGGCACGAAGCCGTCGCTGATCGTCGCCCCCACCAGCGTGATGGACTCCTGGATGCAGAAGATCCGAGACTTCGCGCCCTCCCTCCGGCCCTACCGCTATTACGGACCCGACCGCAAACCCGAGGTGCTGCGCCTGCCCGGCCAGCGCGCGATCGTGACGACGTACACCGTCCTCGCCCGCGACATCGAGCAGCTCTCCGCCATCGACTGGGAGGTCGTCGCGCTCGACGAGGCCCAGTACATCAAGACGTCGGCCACGCAGTACGCGCAGTCCGCCAAGCGCCTCCAGGCGCGCACGCGTCTCGCCCTCACGGGCACGCCGATCGAGAACCGCCTCGACGAGCTCTGGTCCATCTTCCAATTCGTCCTGCCCGGCTATCTCGGCAGCGCGCAGTCCTTCCGCGAGCGCTTCGAGGCCCCCATCGTCCGGGGCAACGACGCCCTCGCGAAGGACAAGCTCAAGAAGATGATCGCGCCGTTCAAGCTGCGCCGGATCAAGAGCGAGGTCCTCCAGGACCTGCCGCCCAAGGTGGAGGACGTACGGATGTGCGAGCTGTCCGCCCACCAGCAGGCGTTGTATCGCGCCATCGTGGAGAAGGACGGCGAACGCCTCGCCGACGAACTGCGCGACTCGGCGAAGAAGGTCGATTACATCAGCGTCTTCGCCGCGCTGACCAAGCTCAAGCGCGTCGTGGACCACCCCGCCCTCGTCATCGAGGGCCCGCGCGCCCGCGACCTCCAGTCCGGCAAGTTCGACGTGTTCTGCGAGCTCCTGCAGGAGGCCCTCGACAGCGACCAGAAGGTCGTCGTCTTCACGCAGTACCTGCAGATGATGGACCTGATCGAGGACCACCTGCGCTCCCAGCGCATCGGCTTCGCGGAGATCCGGGGCGACTCGCGCGAGCGGGCCGAGCAGATCAAACGCTTCAACAACGACCCCGACTGCAAGGTCTTCGTCTGCAGCCTCATGGCCGGCGGCGTCGGCATCGACCTGACGAGCGCCTCCGTCGTCATCCATTACGACCGCTGGTGGAACGCGGCGCGCGAGGACCAGGCGACCGACCGTGTCCACCGCTGGGGCCAGCGCCGCGGCGTCCAGGTCTTCAAGCTGCTGACCAAGGGCACGCTCGAGGAAAAGATCGACAAGATGATCTCCGCCAAGGGCGACCTGATGAATTCGATCATGGACGTGGACCCGGGAAGCTTCAACCACTTCAACCGGGACGAACTGATCGAACTGCTGACGGGCGCCCGCGAAGCGGCGCTCGCCAGCGCGATCTAGACGCCCTCGAGAAACACCGAGAGCGGGACGGCCACCAAGGAGCGGCCCATCGGGACGACCTCCGTGCCGCCGTAGAGCAGGATGCCGAAAGCGGCCTGCTTCGGGAAGTCCCCCAGGAAGGCCTCCAGGCCCCGGCCGTCGTTGCCCGAGGCGGTGCGGCTCAGCTTGACCTCCACCGGGACCACGCGGGAGCCGCGGGAGAGGACGAGGTCGACCTCCTGGCCTGCGTGCGTCCGGTAGTGAAAGAGGTCCGTCTTCGCCCGCGACACTTCCGCAAAGGCCTGGGCGTGCTGGAAGACCAGCGTCTCCAGGAGCGGGCCCGCCATGCCCTGGCGCAGGGCCTCCGGCCAGTCCCGGATCCCCGCCAGCGACGCCGCCACGCCCGCATCCCCCAGATGCAATTTGGGCGTCTTGACGAGCCTCTTGCCGAGATTGCGCCAGTAGGGAGGCGCCTGGTCGACCAGGAAGGTCGCCTCCAGGATGCCCAGCCAGCGAAGGGAGCTGTCCGTGGAGATGCCGGTGTCCCGTCCCAGCGACGCATGATTCGCGGTCTGCGACGTCCGCACGGCCGCCAGTTGCAGGAAGCGCACGAACGTGGAGACCTCCTCCACCCGCATGAGGGGCGGGACGTCGCGCTCCACATAGGCGCTGCGGTATTGCGCGAACCAGCGGACGCGCGCGGCCGCCGACCGTTTGAGCACGGGGGGCGGCAGCCCGCCCGCCAGCACCCGCGCGGCGTTCAGGGCCGGCCCGGAGGGGAACGCGACGGCGAGATCCCGGGCCGTACGGCATGAGAAGATCCGGTCCACGGGATTCCAGGCCGGGCGCCCCGCCGCCTCGGACCAGGTGGCGGGACGCATCCGGAGCAGGGCCAGGCGCCCGGCGAGCGAATCCTGGACGCCCTTCCGCAGCTCCACGCGGGAGGACCCGGTCAGCAGGAATTCGCCGTTCCTCCGCTTCCGATCCACCGTCTCCTTCACGGCGAGCAGCAGATTCGGCACCCGCTGCACCTCGTCGATCGTCACCGGCCGCGGCAGATCCTGCAGGAATCCGCGGGGATCCCGCTGCGCCGCCCCGAGGGCCCCCAGATCGTCCAGCGTGACGTAGTGCCGGCCCTTCGAACGCCGCGCGAGCGTGGTCTTGCCGGATTGCCGCAGGCCGACGATGGCGACCACGGGGAATTCCCGCAAGGCCTGCGCCAGGGTCCTTTCCATCGAGCGGGCGAATTCAGCCATACCGTGATTTTATACGATCCCATCGTATAAAAACAAGCGCCCCCAGCGGGCTTCTTACGGGCCCAGCTCGTGAATGGTGTTGTAGATCTCGAAGGAGCCCGGGACCTTCGCGGCCGACGAGGGCCGCAGGGTGATCTTCATCTGCATGACGGGCTTCAGGCCGTCGACCTCAAGCACGACCTCCCGGCCGTCGGCGGAGACCTTCGCGCTCTTCACCGCGAGGGGGTCATGCCGCCCCTTTGATTTTTTCGGATCGGCATCCTCCAGGGTCGAGTAGTCGTCGGAGCCGTAATTCGAGCTCCATTTGTAATTCCAGACCTCCACGGCGTAGTTCTCCGGGTTGCCCGCCGTCTCGGGATCGACCGGCGAGCTGAACCCGATCTTGAGGGACGTCTTCCTCACGTTCAGGCGCGCCGGCATGAACACCGGGGCGCCGGTGTAGCGGACCCGGTCCAGGCCGCCGTCGCGCGCGGCGTTGGACTGCCACCCGCGAAGGCCCGACACGTACAACTGGCCGTCCTTCGTGTTGAAGCGGGCCCGCATGGCGCTGGAGGTGAACTTCACCGGGAAGCGGACCACCCCGCCCTGCTTCTGTCCGTTGACCTCCTCCATCAGCACCTTGTAGAGGCTTGAGGTGCCGTAGGACAGGTGCAGCAGGTCGCCTTGGAACGGGCCCCAGCGTTCGCTGCTGACCCAGACCTGCCCTCCGCCGGAGTTGTCCACGCTCTTGGGCATCCAGCAGAGCGGCTTGGGCTGTTCCGCAGGGTCCGGCTTCCCCTTCCCCGAGGCGAGGGTGCGGTGGCCGCCGTCGACCACCCCGTTGAAGCTGCCCGGCTTGACCCAGTGCAGCGGGCATTTCGGGACCCAGCTGCCCTCGTTGTCGCCGCTCGTCACCTCGCCGTTGGGGCCGACCCCGATCCCGTTGTTCGCGCGGAAGCCCGTCGCGTACACCTCGCGTTTGGAGCCGTCCGGAGACACCTTCAGGATCGTCCCGTGATGATTCGTGATCCTGTGGAAGCCGCCGCCTCCGGAACGCACCGGGCAGTTGAACGCGAAGTAGAAGTTTCCCTGCGGATCCGTCTGCAGATCGAACGCAAACGAATGGAAGGCGGTGGTCAGCTCCCAGTCGTTGTTGAAATTCTCGTAGAAATCCGCCTCGCCGTCCCCGTTCAGATCGTGCAGGCGCGTGATCTGGTCGTGGCCGACCACGTAGACCTTGTCCCCCACGATGCGCAGGCCCAGGGGCTGATGCAGTCCCGTCGCGTAACGCTTCCAGACCAGCTTCTCCAGTTTCTCGTCGATGCCGGAGACCACCCAGACGTCGCCGTCCCAGGTGCAGAGCGCCGCCCGGGTCATGTCCGGGAAGAAATCGAAGCCGCCGACCCGAAGCCACTTCGTGTAGGGGTTCGGCTCCGGCAGCGTCAGGCGGTCCACGACGTACGCATCCGCCTTTTCCGAGACGACGCCTTTTGTCGTGATGGGCTCGGTCCAGAGGGCCGCGCCTCCCCGGGTGAGGCTCTCAAGATCCGTCGCCTTCCCGGAAGCCGCCGCAAGCTCCGCGACCGCCCCCCGGCCCACGAACACCTTGAACGACGCCGCGCTGCCCCGCGCCGGCAGCTGCAGGCGGATCGCTCCGTCCACGGCCGCGATCTTCGCCCCCTCGGGCAGCCCCGCGCCGGCGGCGGCCAGATCGCTCCCCGCCGTGGCGATCATCATCTCCATCGGCTCCTCCCCGGGGCCGACCTTCAGCGTGCGGACGAAGACGCCGCCTTCCAGGGAGACGCTCTCCAGGACCGGCGTGGCGCCCACCGTATAGCTCAGGATCACGCGGCCCTCATGCAGATAAAGCCCGCGGTATTTCGCCCAGTCCGCCGGGAGCGGCCCCGGACGCGGCAGCGGCGCGATCGAGTCCGGACGCGGATCCTGAAAACTTCCGCCCTTCGCCCAGCCCGGGCCGTTCGGACTCTGGAAGACCGGCGCGTTCCCCAGCGTCGGACCGGGGCCGTGGGCGCCGTCGAAGATCACGCCGCGGAATCTGACCGGCGCCCCCGTCCAGCCCGCCGACAGCCGCATCGTGTCCGCGTCGAAGATGACCCCGGCGCTCCAGTCGGCCGCCAGCCGGATCAGGATCCCGCGCGGCGTGACGTCGCCGTCGAAATTCCCCGTCCCGTTGTCGAACTTCGCATCGGGCTTGCTGATGGCCGAGCAGGACAGGAAGGGCCCGTAATCCGTGCCGAAAGGCCGCTCCTTCTTCCTGTCCTGGGCCTGGAGCGGGAGGGCCGCCAGCAACATCGCACAAAGCATCATGAGCAGCATCCCCGATGAGGTATTCGACCTTGGCGCATCACTCCGGAACGCGGTGGAGGGTGTAATCGAGTTCCTGCACCACCGGCGCGCCGTCCGCCGCCTTCAGGCGGAACTTGAGCACCAGATTCGGGACCGGCTTGAGGTCCGGGATTTCCAGCGACACCGTCCGCCCGTCCTCCTGCAGCTTCGCCGAGCGGATCTCCAGCGGATCCCGCGCGCGCTTCTTGGGGTCCTTGATCGAGAACTCCGGCGATCCGTAGCCTGCGGTCCGGGTCACGCTGAACACCACGGCGCCGATGCCGTCGGGATCGGACACGGACGCGGAGTCGAGCGCCCCCGAGAACGTCACGTCCAGGCCGCCCTTCCTCGTCAGGACCTTCACCGGCAGCGTCGCGGCCTTGGACGTCCGGCGCACGCGGCTGAACGCGCAATCCCGGGCGCCCCGGCTGGACCAGCCGCGCAGGCCGGCCACGTACAGCTGCCCGTCCCCGGGATGGAACCTGCCGCGCATCACGCCGCTGGGGAACGTGAACGGGAAGCGCACCACGCCCCCCTGCAGGCCCCCGCCGGGCAGCTTCTCCGTCAGGAGCAGCGAAATCGTGCAGTCGTAGGAACAGATCACCGCCAGCCCCTTCACGGGGCCCCAGCGCCCGTCGGTTACCCAGACCTGCGTCCCGGGCGACTTGTCGATGCTCATGGGGATCCAGCAGATCGGAGGCTCCCGATCCGGAAGGGCCTTCTGACCGTGTCCCGCGAAGCCGTAATAGGCCCCTGGACGGATGACGTTGATCGGGCACTCGGGCACCCAGTTGCCCTGGTTGTCGGCGCAGGTGATGAGCCCCTCCGGGGAAACCCCGACCCCGTTGGGGGCGCGCAGCCCGTTGGCGACGATCTCCAGCTTCGACCCGTCCGGCGAGATCTTGCAGATCGTGCCGTGGTGGTCGGTCTGGCGCAGCGAACCCGCCCAGATCGCCGAGCCCTTGGCGCAGTAGAAATTGCCCGCGGCATCGGTCTGGAGATCGAAGACGAACTCGTGGAAATTCGTCCCGAGCTTGATGTCGTTGTTGAAGTTCTCGTAGTAGTCCGCCTCGCCGTCGCCGTTGAGGTCGTGGAAGCGCGTGATCTGGTCGCGCGCGGAGGTCAGGATCTTCCCCGCCACGATCTTCAATCCCATGGGCTGACCCACCCCCGTGGCGAAGCGGCGCCACGTGAGCTTCTGCAGCCCCGCATCCAGGCCGGAGACCACCCAGACGTCCCCGCTCCAGGTGCACAGCGCCGCGCGGCCGTCCTCGAAGAAATCGATGCCCGTGAACCGCAGCCACGACTTGTACGGGTTCTGCTCCGGAGCCGTGATCGTGTCGACGGTCCAGGGCCCCTCCTCCTTTCCAAGGACCCCCTGGGTCACGGGCTCCTCCGGCCAGCGGGCCGGCCCGCCTTTCGTGAGCGCGGAAAGGTCGTCCTTCACGACCGTGACGGAGTTCCCGCTGATCCTGAACGTCGTCGCGGCCGCCCGCTTCGGCAGCTTCAGCACGACATGCCCCTCGCTCAGTTCCAGCGTCGCCCCCTCGGGCAGCCCGGAGGCGACGGGCGCCTCCGCCGCCTTCCACAAGCGAAGCTGCAGCGCCCCGTCTCCGGGGCCCGCCTGCAGCCGGCGGACGAACGCACCCGATTCGTAGCCGTGCAGCTCCAGCACCGGACAGGATCCCACCGTGTACGCGATCACGGTCTGCGGGCCGTTCACATAGAGGCCGGAGTAGCGGGCCCAGGACCGGGGCAGCGGACCGTCCCCCGGCTCCGGACGGGGATCCTTGAAACTCCCCTCCGAGGCCCAGCCGGGCGCGCGCGCGGTCGCGTAGACCAGGTCGCCCTTCATCCAGGAGTAGTCGTTCGAGTCGTCGGCATAGGCGCGGCCCGCCAGCTGCAACCAGCCGCCCGTCCAGGCCGCCGAAACCCGCAGGAGCTCCGTGTCGAAGAGCACGTACGCCTCCTTCTCGCGATCCACGCGGATCACGAGGCCTTTGGGCGTGACGTTGTCCTTCTCAACCCCGACGGTGGCGGCGATGCAGGCGCCGTAATCCATCTCCGCCGCCTGTTTGAAGACGCGGGTCTTCTTCGGATCGGGTTGCAGCGGGGTCAGCAGCAGCATCGAACAAAGCAGCCAGGTCATGTCGCCTCCAGGCTTTCCGATATAGAACACCCGAACCGGGATGTTATCTTGGGCACGTGAGAATAGCGCTCCCCGCCGTTCTTGTGGCACTCGGCGCCTGCGTTTCCGTCCCCGAACCCGCGAGCGGTCCCGTCCCGCCGGATCTGGGCGGGCCGGAGGCCGGGCTTCACGGGCCGGATCGGGGCCTCGATGTGCCGCGCTCCCTCGCACGGGCCGCGGAGCTCATCGAACAGCGGGAGACGCCGGGCTCTCTCGATCTCGCACTCGCCATCCTGCGCGCCCGATGGAGACAGGATCCGGCGCATCCCGTCGTGAACCTCGCCCTTGCCGAAGCCCACTCCCGCCGCTGCGAAACGCTGGATCTCAAGAACCCCGGCGACCGCGCCGCCCAAGCCCGCCACCGGGCGGCCGGGCTTCAGCATGTCGACGCCGCGCTCAAGGCCCTCCCCGAAGAGGGCCGGATCCGCTACTGGCGCGGAGCCCTCCTCCTGCACGCGGCGGACGCCGAGCAATCCTACAACCGGATGAAGGAGGCCCTTTCCGAACTGCTGCGGGCCGAGAAGAAGGTCGCCGCGCTGGACTTCGGCGGACCCGCGCGTTTGATCGGCCGGATCTATCAGGAGACGCCGGGCTTTCCCTTCCTCGGCTCCAAACCCAGGGCCCTCGAGTGGTACAAGAAGGCCCTGGACCAGGCCCCGGCCTTCATCCAGAACCAGCTCTGGCTCGGCGAAACCCACCTGCAGCTGAAGGAGGTCGAGAAGGCCCGCTACCACCTGGAGCAGGCCGCCACGCTCCCGCTCCGGAAAGGGCATGAGATCGAGGAGGGCCGCCACCGGGAACAGGCCCGCGCGCTGCTCCTAAAGCTCTGAGCGCGCGTCGAGCTTCGCGAAGAAGTCCGCCGCCATCTTCCGCGCCGCCGCCTCGATCAGACGGGATCCCACCGCGGCGATGACGCCGCCGACGCTCATCTCCCCTTCCGCCTGGAGCGTCGTCCCGCCTTCCGCCGCCGTCAGCGTGAGGCGGGCGGCGCCGCGCACGAACCCTGGAAGACCTTTGCCTTCCATTTCCAGGGTGAGCGAGGCCGGAGGATCCTTCTCGGTCAGGCGCACCCTGCCGGTGTAGCGGCCCTTGAGACCGGCCAGCCCGAGGCTCAATTCCACGTCGTAGGCGTCCGGCCCCGTGAGCTGCATCTTCTCGCAGCCGGACAGGCAGGCCTGCAGGACCGCGGGGTCGATCAACGCGGCATAGATCCGCCCCGGGGCGGCCTTGAAGCGGTGGCTCAGCGAGAGCTTCACGCCTTCAGCGCCCGTTCGAGGGCGCGCCGCGTCGTCACGCAGGCCAGATGCGCGCGGAATTCCGCCGACGCGTGCAGATCCGAGAGGGCTTCCAGCCCCTCGGACGCTTTCAGGGCGGCTTCCGCGGGGGACCTTCCCTCGGCGATCGCCGTTTCCACGGCGAGTGCGCGGTACGGCTTCGGACCGGCCCCCGTGATCCCCACACGCACGCCCCCCTTGCCGGCCACCACGGCGGCGCCGCAGATCGCGAAGCCGCTCGCCTGCTGCGCGACCTTCTCGTAGGCCGCCTGGGGACCGGTCTTCGGCATGCGGATCGAGATCAGGATCTCCCCCGGGCCCACGGCGCTCTGCAGCAGGTCGACGAAAAAGTCCCGGGCGGCGACCCGGCGACGCCCCGTCGGCCCCGCGATTTCCAGTTCGGCCTCCAGCGCCAGCGCGGCGGCGGGCCAGTCGGCCGCGGGATCCGCATAGGCGAGGCTGCCGCCGAAGGTTCCCCGGTTGCGCACCTGCGGATCCCCGATCGTCCGGGCCGTTTCCGGAAGCAGCGGACAGTGCCGCCGCAGCACATCCGAGGACTCCAGGTCCGCGTGGGTGCTGAGCGCGCCGATCACGATGGCGCCGCCGTCCTCGCAGATCCCACGGAGCTGCTTCAGGCCCCCCAGATCCACGAGCAGCTTCGGCTGCAGCAGCCGGAGCTTGAGCGCGGGCACCAGGCTGTGCCCCCCGGCGAGGATCTTGGCGTCCTCCCCGTGACGGGCGAGCAGTTCCAGGGCTTCCTCCAGGGTCCCCGGACGGGCGTAATCGAACGCGGCGGGGATCATCGCGACCTCACCTCAACCGCGGGACGGCTCGAAGGAACGTGAATCGCGCGCCAGACCTTCTCGGGCGTCATCGGCAGATCCACGTGTTTCACCCCCAGCGGCGACAGCGCATCGATGACCGCGTTCACCAACGCCGGCGTGGACCCGATGGTCGCGGCCTCCCCGATGCCCTTCCACCCCCTGGGGTTCGCCGGCGAGGGCGTCACCGTGGCGCCGAGCGTCAGCTCCGGCATGTCCGAGGCGCGCGGCAGCGGATAATCCATGAATTCGCCGGTGAGCAGCTGGCCGTCGTCGCCGTAGACCGTCCGCTCGAAGAGCGCCTGTCCCAGCCCCTGGGCGATGCCGCCCTGCACCTGGCCCTCGACCAGCAGCGGATTCAGACGCGGTCCGCAGTCGTCCACGGCGGTGAAGGACTTGATTTCGACGGCGCCCGTCTCACGATCCACCTCGACCGCGGCCAGATGCGTCCCGAACGGATACGTGCAGCTCGGCGGCTCGAAAAAGCTGGACGCCTCAAGCCCGGGCTCGAAGCCGCGCGGGATCCGCTTCGCCTCGTACGCTTCCCGCGCGAGTTCCTTCCACCCCAGGGACTTCCCCTTCAGGACGAAACGTCCGGCCTTGAACGTCACGGCCGCGGGCTTCCCCTGGAGCAGATGGGCGGCGAGCACCCGTCCCTTTGCGATCAGCTTGTCGGCGCACATCAGGATCGCCGGGCCGCCCACCGCGGTCGCCCGGCTGCCGTAGGTGTCGCGGCCGTGCGTCGCCGTAGAGGTGTCTCCGCGGTGGACGACCACGTCCGCCATCGGGACGCCGAGCGCACCCGCCGCGATCTGCGCGAAACTCGTTTCCTGTCCCTGGCCGTGCGGCGTCGCGCCCGTGATGACCGTGACGCTGCCGGACATCTCGATGCGGATCTGGCCCCACTCCCAGCCGCCGTGGTCCATGCCCTTGGACGGGCCGAACGCGCAGATCTCGACGTACGAGGCCATCCCGAGACCGAAGAGGCGCCCGGCCTTGCGGGCGGCCGCGCGCTGCTTCAGGAGCTTCGGCCAGCCCGCCAGCGACTGCGCCTTCTTCAACGCCCCCGCATAATTGCCGCTGTCGTAGGTGATGCCGCCGGACGTGCGGAACGGAAACGCGGCGGGCTTGATGAAGTTCTTGCGGCGCACGGCGTCCGGGGCGAGCCCCAATTCCCCTGAGACCAGGTCGACGAGCCGCTCGATCGCATACGTCGCCTCCGGCCGCCCCGCGCCGCGGTAGGCGTCCGTCGCCATCTTGTGGGTGTGCACGTCGAGGACCTCGACTTCGAGGTTTCGAAAGCCGTAGCAGCCCGGCAGCATGAGCCCCGTCAGCGTGGGAATGCTCGCCGTGCCCATCTGGCAGTAGGCGCCGATGTCGGCGAGGATGCGCGCCTTCACCCCGAGGATCGTGCCGTCCTTGCGGACGCCGATCTCGAAGTCGCCGACCTGGTCCCGCCCCATCGTCGTCGCGGAGGCGTTCTCGCGCCGCGTCTCGATCCATTTGACCGGGGCGTCGAGTTTCCGGGCCAGCCAGGAGACGGCGATCTCCTCGGGATAAAGATTCAACTTCGATCCGAAGGCGCCTCCGACCTCCGGCGTGACGATCCGGACCTTCGTCTCGGGAATGCCGAGGAGGGCCGGCAGGTAGATCTTGATGAGATGCGGGACCTGCGTGGAGGTCCAGAGCGTCAGCCCGCCCTCCCCCGCCCGCCACTGGGCGATGCACCCGCGAGGTTCCAGGGCCATCGGCGTCAGACGCGGCTGGATCATGCGGACCTTCAGCACGCGATCCCCCTTCGCCAGGGCTGCGGCGGCATCTCCCCCGCTCAAGGTCCAGCGCAGCGCCACGTTCGTGCCGAGGTCGAGATGGGTCAGGGGGCTGTCCGGCTCGACGGCCTTCACGGGATCGATCACGACCGGCAGCGGTTCGTAGTCCCCCTCGACGTGGTCCGCGGCATCCCGGGCCCGGGCGGCCGTGTCGGCGACCACCACCGCCACGGGATGGCCGACGAAGTACACCCGCGTGGTCGCGAACGGCGGATGCTGCAGAACCTTCTGTTCCGGCATGGCGTTCGAAAACGGGAGCAGCGGCAGCTTCATGTCCGCGGCGGTGAAGACGCCCCGGACGCCGGGCATCGAGCGCGCCGCGTCCGTCCGGATCCCCAGGATCTTCGCATGCGCGTGCGGGCTGCGCACGACGACCGCATGGAGCAGACCGGGGAGGCGCAGATCGTCGACGTAGAGGCCTTCGCCCTTGATGAGGCGGGGATCCTCGACGCGCTTGACGGCTTTGCCGATGTACGAGCCCGGCATTGTCAACGCCCCCCGCTCTTTCGAGCGGCGTGCTCGACGGCGTCGACGATGTGGCCGTATCCGGTGCAGCGGCAGAGATTTCCCTGGAGTCCGTCGCGGATTTCAGGTCGCGTGGCCTTCGGATTCTTGGCGAGTATTTCAGAGGCGGCGAGAATCATCCCCGGGGTGCAGAAGCCGCACTGCAGGCCGTGCTTTTCCCAGAACCCGGTCTGCAGGGGATGCAGGACGCCGTCCTTCGCCAGGCCTTCGATCGTGGTGATTTCGGATCCGTCCGCCTGGACGGCGAGGATCGTGCAGGACTTCACCGCCTGCCCGTCGAGCAGCACGGTGCAGGCGCCGCAGATCGAGGTCTCACAGCCGACATGGGTTCCCGTCAGTCCGCAGACGTCCCGGAGGAACTGCACCAGGAGGAGGCGCGGCTCGACCTCCGCCTCCTTCAGGGCGCCGTTGACCCGAATCGAGACCTTCATGCCTGCATCGTCGTCTGCTTCTGCCGGCCCAGGCCCTCGATGGACAGCTCCATCACATCCCCCGCCTTCAGGAAGATCGGGGAGGGCTTCTGACCGAGCCCCACGCCCGGAGGCGTTCCCGTCGTGATCACGTCGCCGGCCTCGAGCACCATGAACTGGCTCAGATACCACACGATGTGTTTCACGTCGAAGATCATCGTCTTCGTGTTTCCCGTCTGCATCCGTTGGCCGTTGACGTCCAGCCACATCGGGAGCACCTGGGGATCGGGGATCTCGTCCGTCGTCACCAGCCAGGGGCCCAGCGGATTGAACGTCTCGGCGGACTTGCCCTTGTCCCACTGGCCCCCGCGCTCCAGCTGGAAGTGGCGCTCCGACACGTCGTTGGACACGCAGTATCCGGCGACGTGGTCGAGCGCCTGCTCCTTCGATTCGAGATAACGCGCGGTCTTCCCGATCACCACGCCGAGTTCGACCTCCCAGTCGCATTTCAGGCTCCGGCGGGGGATGAGCACGGTGTCGTACGGCCCGATCACCGTGTTGGAGGCCTTCATGAAGACGACCGGCTCGGCGGGGATCGGCATGCCCGATTCCTTCGCGTGATCCGCGTAGTTGAGGCCGATGCCGAGCACCTTCCAAGGCCGTGCGACCGGCGCGCCCAGGCGCTTCCCCGCCAGGGCGATCCTCGGAAGGCCGCCGTTCGTCACCGCGGCTTTGAGGCGGGAGAGCCCCCCCGACTCGAAGAAGGCGCCGTCGAAATCGCGCGTGACGGAAGCCGCGTCCCAGGCCTCGGTTTCCGAAGCCCGGACGGCCGGGGTTTCGCGGCCGGGTTCGCCGATGCGGAGCAGTTTCATGTCGTTTTCCTGTGGGTGGAACGCGCCGATGATAGCGGAGGCCCTCGACGCCGGGCAATGAAATACCCGCCCCGCCTTGTTATACTTTCCGCCCTATGAGCTTCGATCTGCTGAAGACGTTCAAGGCCCGCCTCGGCGAAAACTACAAGCTGCACGCCAAATACATCAATCCCGCCTGGGCCAAGGTCTCCCAGCTCACCGGCTACGACAAGGTCTACGCCAAGGCCGAGGGCTGCCACCTCTGGGACACGGAAGGCCGCCGCTACCTCGACTGCGTCTCCGGCTTCTGCGTCTCGAACATCGGGCACAACCATCCGGTGATCCGGAAGGCCCTGCAGGACGCGCTCTCCGAGAGCCTGCCGAACCTGCTCCAGCTGGACTGCTCGCTCATGTCCGGCCTGCTGGCGGAGGCCCTCGTCCAGCGCATCCCCTGGCTCGACATGGTCTACTTCGGCAATTCCGGCTCCGAGGCGATCGAGGCGGCGCTCAAGTTCGCCCGCGCCGCCACGGGGCGCCGCCGCATCCTCTACTGCGACCACTCCTACCACGGGGTCACGTACGGCGCCCTCTCCGTCACCGGGCACAAGATGTGGCGGGACGGTTTCGAGCCGCTCGTGCCGGACATGAACGTCGTCCCCTTCGGCGACGCGAACGCGATCGAAAAGGAGCTGTCCAAAGGCGACGTCGCGGGCGTCATCCTGGAGCCCGTCCAGGTCGGCGCCGGCATCATCCTGCCCCCGGAGGGCTTCCATGCCCGCGTGCAGGAGCTCTGCCGGAAGCAGAAGACGCTGTTCATCATGGACGAGATCCACACCGGCTTCGGCCGCACGGGGACCTTCCTCGCCTCCGAACGCTACAAGGTCGAGCCCGACATCGTCTGCCTCTCGAAGGGCCTCAGCGGGGCCATGGTGCCCGTCTCCGCCGTGGTCACGCGGAAGGAGGTCATCAAGGGGGTCTACTCGCGGCTGGACCGCAGCTGCGTGCACGCGTCCACGTTCATGGGCAACAATCTCGCGATGGCCTCCGGGCTCGCCACGCTGCACGTCCTGGAGACCGAGAAGCTCATCGAGCGCGGCGCCGAGGCGGGCGCCCACCTGATGAAGGCCCTGCAGCCCCTCGTCGGGAAGTACGAGCTCGTCAAGGAGGTGCGCGGCCTGGGGCTGCTCATCGGCGTGGAGTTCGGCGAGCCCAAATCGTTCCTGCTGCGCCAGGCGTGGACGATGATGCACAAGATCAACCCCGGCCTTTTCGCCCAGGCCTTCACGATCCCGCTCATGGAAAAGCACGGCATCATGACCCAGGTGGCCGGCCACAACGAAGACGTGCTCAAGATCGCCCCGGCCCTGCTCATCAGCCGCGAAGACCGCGACTACCTCGTGAAATCGCTCGAGGAGGTGATCGCCGCGTCGCATTCCTTTCCCGGTCCCTTCTGGGAGGTCGGATCGCGGCTCGCCAAGAACGCGATCTTCTAAGCCATGCGCATCATCCTCGAGCACCTCAGCAAGTCGTACGGAGCGCTGAAGGCCCTGGATGACGTGACGGCGGAGATCGACTCGGGCCAGATCGTGGCCGTCCTCGGATCCAACGGGGCCGGCAAGAGCACGCTCCTGCGCTGCCTCGGCGGCGTCGCCGGCCCGGACCGCGGCTGCATCCTCTACGACGGCGAGCCCTTCCGGAGGAACCGGCTGGACCTCCGGCGCCGGCTCATGTTCCTCCCCGACTTCCCGCCCCTCTACGCGGACATGAGCCTGCTGCGGCATCTTTCGCTCGTACATACCTTGTATGAACGGGACTCCGCCGGGCTCGAGGACCGGGTCGTGCCGCTGCTGAAGGACTTCGATCTGCTGGCGATCTCGGAACTCCCGCTGGGCACGCTTTCCCGCGGCCAGCTCTACAAGGCGTCGCTGAGCATCCTGGCCGCCGTGGATCCCGAACTGTGGCTGCTGGACGAGCCCTTCGCCTCCGGCATGGATGCGCAGGGCATCTCCGTGTTCAAGCGGCTCATCCGCGGGGCCGCGCAGCGGGGGCGGACCATCCTGTATTCCACCCAGCTCCTGGATCTCGCCGAGCGCCTTTCGGACCGCGTCATGGTCATCGACCGGGGCCGCCTCCACGCGTTCGACCGCGTCGAGGCCCTCCAGCGGGACGGGGCCGGGTCGACCGGCATCCTGGAGGACCTGTTCCGGCGCCTGCGGGACGACGCTTCATGAGGCCGGGACTGCGGGCGCTCGAGGCCCGGCTGCGCCGGAGCACCCGCGCGGAGCTCCGCGCGTCCCGGGAAGCCTGGCGCGAGTTCCGCAGGCGCCGCCGGAGCGTCCGCCGCAGCATCTCCATCGACTGGATCCAGCCCCTGCTGCTTCCGGTCGTCGCGCTCGCGCTGCTGGACTCGGGCGTCGTCACCCTTCCGATGCTGCTCCTGGCGCTGACGCTGCATGCCGCGGGCGCCAGCTGCCTGCGCGCCCGGGAGCTGCTCGAGGGGCTGCACGCCTCGCAGGATCTCGCGGTGCTGGGGCATCTGCCCGTCTCCGAGCGGGAGCTCTTCGACGTGCAGGATCGGAAGCTGTTCCGGCGCAGCTGCTGGACGCTGTACACCTGCTCGGTCGTGCTGCTCGCCGCGGCCCTGGGCCGGAACGGAAGCCCGCTCGTGCTGGCCTCCACCGCCGGACTGGCGCTGCTTCAATGGATCGGCATGCTGGGCATGGCCCTGGCGATCGCCGCCTGGAAGCCCGGCTGGCCCCTGGGCCTGCTCGGACGCCTCTTTCATCTCCTGTCTATCCTGGCGCTGCTCCTCACCCGGCCGCTCGACGGGCTGGCCCTGGTCCGCGGCGGGGAAATCCTGCTCTGTTTCCCCCCGAGCTGGGGCTCGTACGCCTTTCTCAAGGGATTGCTGGGCTCTTCGCCGGCCGCCTGGATCCTTCTGGTCCCGGCGGCCTCGCTGGTCGTGCTGCCCTTCGTGGCGCGCCGGTCCCTTCGGCGTTCCTACGTCGTCCATGAACTCGTGTCCACGCTGTCCGTCCCTCCCGCGGATCTGATCCTGGAGGACGCCGTGCACCGGGAGATGATCCGGCGTTCCGAATACGACCAGGATCTGGTGGACGCCCCGGAACTGGGGCCTCAATTGCGGCAGGAACTGCGGCAGGCGCTTCCGGCCATGGCCGAACAGCATCTCCGCTCCGGAGCGCTGACCCGGCCCCCCGAATGGCCTTCGCGAGGGCCGCTGGAGCGGATCTACGCCGCGATGCTCGGCCCCCGCGACCAGGCCCGGGCGGACCTGCTCCTGGGGGGCGATCTGCGCTGGAGCCGGCCCTGGCGGCGCTCCGCCGTCCTCGCGCTCCTGGGGTCCACGGCGGCGTTCCTGTTCCCGGACTGGATCGCGGGCTGGCCGCTCGGACTGCTCGCCCTCGTCGTGCTTTGGCCGCTCTTCCCCCAGAAATGGCCGGGGCTGGAGCTCTTCCAGTCGGCCGGACAGCACTTCCCGTTCTACGCCTTTTTTCCCGTGGGCTACTGGGACGGCTCGCGCATCCTCTTCAAGGCCGCCCTCGTCCGCGTCGGGGCCTGGTCCCCCTTGATCCTGATGCTGGGGGCCGCCTTCACCGCCCGGGGCCCGGGCCCGTCGACCGGAATCTGGGCGGCCGCGAAGGGACTCCTGATGGCGGCCGCGCTGGTGCCCCTGCTGACGATGCTGAAGTTCTCCGTGGGCACGGACGACACCCTGCGCGTGAGGTTCGGAAGCATCGTGTGCTTTCTGCTGCCGTTGATGCTGTCCACCCTCTCCGTGGTGGGGGGCGGGCTGCTGCTCTTCGGGAAGGAGGCCGGCTTCCCGGGCGGGCTGATCCCCCCGCTCCTCCTGCTGCCCGCCTACGGCTCCTGGGCCCTGTATGGAGTCTCGTACAACCGGGGCCGCATCGACCTCCTCCGGCCCCTTCAGACCCGCTGAGCGCTACGTCTTGCGCCAGACCTCCAGGATCGGCCGCGCGCGGGTGAAGCGCGTCTCCTGGTCGTCGAAGGCCATGCAATCGTCGTAGGCGATGATCGCCTCATAGAGCCGGTCGGGGATCATGCCGATGGTCCCCGAGGCGTAGGACTCCTGCGCCGCCTTCAACGCCGCCCCCAGCTTCTCGTACGCCTCGTCGTAGTTCGCATGCTTCGGCCTGGCCACGGAATCCTCCCTGGAAATCAATATGCCCCCGGTATATACCCCGAGATTCGCGGAATCAGCCCCTATAAATAGTGCGGGGGCGGCGGCTCGCTGGAGGCGTCGTCGCCGGGTCCGGACATCGCCCGTCGCCGCAGCATTTCGACCAGGGTGTTCAGCCGCTCCACGAGTTTCTGCTGGGCGCGGAGCGCCTCCTCCAGCCTGCCGATCTGGCGTTCCTGAAACGCCAGCCGGGTCTCGATCTCGATCAGCCGTTCCGCGTCGGGCATGCCCCACCTCTACTCGTATTTGATCGCGTCCAGGACGTTGAGCCCGGCCGCGCGCCGCGCGGGCAGGATGCAGGCCAGCCCCCCGAGCAGGACGGCGGAAAGCATCGCCAGACCGATCGCCCCCCAGGGGATGCTCAGCGGCATCCCGTAGCCGCTGATCTGCTCGACATGGAGCATGAGCGGCCCTGCGGCGGCCCCCAGCCCCAGAAGCACCCCCAGCACGGCCCCGGTGACGGCCATGAACAGGGATTCGAGCACGACGATGCCCGCCGCGTCCCGCTGGGTCATCCCCACCACGCGCAGAAGCCCGAGTTCCCGGGTGCGGCGCAGGACGGAGATCAGCAGCGTGTTGACGATCCCCAGAAAGCCGATGAGTCCGGCGACCGCGACCTGCGCGTTCGTGAACGCGAGCGTGCGGTCCAGGGTGTCGTCGCTCACCTTCTTGAGATCCCGGGCGTCGTACACGAACAGAGAGAGCCCCCGGGTGAGCTCCGTCAGGCGCCGGCGTCCGTCGTCCGGCGCCACGCCCTTCTCGAAGAGGACGTCGATGCCGGAGATGCCGCGGTCGTCCCAGAGCTCCGCGTACACGGCCCGGTCGAGGTAGATCGACCCCTGCGGCCAGGTGTAGTCCTCGTAGAGCCCGAGGACCCGGAAGCGGCGCGGCCCGCGCAGCGTTTTCAGCTCCACGTCGCCGCCGGCCGCGACCCCGTGAAGGGATCCGAAATTGCGCGACACCACCACGCCCCTCCCCGCCTTCAGGTCCTCCCCGGCGCCCCTGAGGATGAAGCCCCGCTCCCCCTCGGGACGGCCCCGCAGACGCTGCATCGCCTCCGCCCTTGCGACATCCACGCCGAAGAGCATCACGTCGTGACGGCCGTAGTCCTGGAGGGTGACGCGGGTGCCGCAGAGCGCCGCCACCCCGGGCAGCGCCCCGACCCGCGCCTCCAGATCGGCGGGCAGCGGCAGGTTCGCATAGAGCGTCGAGTTCAGGTTCACGGCGCTGATCGAGGCGTCGAAGGCCACGGCCTGGTCGATCCAGTCCCGCCCCCGCACCTTGAAACTCTGGATGATGGCCGTGGTGCTCACCATCATGGCGAGGGAGCCGGCCAGGGCGATCACGGTGAGGGCGCTGCGCTGCGGGGAGCGCGCCAGGTTGTCCGCGACCAGCGTGCCCCTGAGGTTGAAGCCGCGGCGCAGCAGCGGCTGGATCACCCGGGCCGCCCAGGACGTCAGCTGCGGAAGGATCAGGGCGACGCCCGTGAACGCGAAGAAGCAGGCGGCCAGGCCGACGCCTTCAAAACGCAGGGGGCCGAAGAGCAGCCCCAGCGTGATCCCCAGCATCGCGGTTCCGGCGAAGAACAGCTGACGGCTCCGGTTCCGTTCTCCGCCGGCCGACAGCCCGGGCCGAAGCATGTCGAGCGGCGAAATCCCCATCGCGGCGCGCGCCGGGGCCAGGGCGGCGAACAGGGAGGTCAGCGTCCCCGCCGCGAACGCCAGGACCGGCGTCCGCAGGAGGACCTCCACCTCGCCGACGTCCGCGACCAGCGTCACCTGGTTGACCTCCCCCGCCGTCATGCCGAGCAGCACCCGGGCCAGCGCGATGCCCAGGCCCAGGCCCAGCGCGGAGCCCGCCAGGCCCACCAGCCCCCATTCCACCAGCAGCGCGGCCAGGATGCGGGTCCGCGTCGTGCCGAGCGCCCGCAGCGTCCCGATGTCCCGCGCCCGTTCGAGCACCGAAATCGACACGGTGTTGTAGATGATGAACAGTCCGACGAGCAGGGCCACGACGCTGATCCCGATGAGGGCTTCGAGGCGGGTCAGCGCCTCGTCGAGCAGCGAGTTCTGGCGCGGCGGCGGCTGGACCTCGAAGCCGGGCCCCAGCGCCTTCCGGACCTGCTCCGCGACGGCGGCGAGCTCCCCGCTCACGGCCAGGTCGATGCGGTCCAGGCGGCCCTCGCGACGGAACAGCCGCTGTGCGGTCGCCACGGGCATGGCGGCCACGGCGCCCCCGAACACGAGCGCCGCGCCCTCGTCCTTCACGATCGCCCCCACGGTCACCGCGCGGACGCCGTCCGGCGTGTCGATCCCGAAGTTCCGGCCCAGCTTGAGCCCGTGCTGCGCGGCAAAACGCTCCGTCACCACGATCGCCGCCCCGAACATGAACGCCAGCGGATTGAATTTCGCGGGCCCCGAGGAGGTCCAGCCGCGGACGGCGGATTCGCGGGTGAAGTCCACGCCCAGCACCAGCAGCGAACCGGCCCCCGGCACCGTCGTCGAGATTTGAAGCACGGGCGCCGCCTTCACGCCGGGGATCTTCTCCACGATCTCCAGCGCCGAGGCCTCGATGCCGATCATGCGCCCGCGGGTGACCTGAAGGTGCGCCCCGCCGGAAAGCCGCTCCGACGACTTCCGGAAGGCCGCTCCGGCGCTGGAATGCGAGACGTCCACGGAGACGTAGAGCGCGACCCCGAGGGCGACCGTCAGCGCCGAGAGCAGGACGCGCAGCGGATGGCGGCGCAGATAGGCCCACGAGAAGGCGGCGAGGAGGGCCCTCACTCCAGCTTCCCGTCGCGGAGGCGGATGATCCGGTTGCCGTAGGCGGAGGCCTTCTCGTCGTGGGTCACCATGACGACGGTGCGCTCGCGGGCGATCTCCTGGAAAAGGGACAGGATCTCCCGGCCGGCGGCGCTGTCGAGATTTCCGGTGGGCTCGTCCGCCAGGATCAGGGGCGGGTCGGTGATCAGGGCCCGGGTGATGGCGACCCGCTGCATCTCGCCGCCGGACAGTTCGTCCGGCAGATGATCCAGGCGCTCCCCCAGGCCGAAGCGCTTCAGGAGCGCGACGGCGCGCTCCCGGACAGCCCCCGAGGGCGCCCCGTCGAGGAGCGCCGGCAGGCACGCGTTCTGCAGGACCGGCAGCGAGGGCAGCAGGTTGAAGAACTGGAACACGAAGCCGATGGTCCTCCGGCGGAGCCCGGTCAGCGCCGCGTCGCCCATCGAGCGCGTGTCCTTTCCGTCCACCAGGACCTGTCCGGCATCCGGCACGTCGAGGGCGCCGGCGAGGTGGAGGAACGTGGATTTGCCCGAGCCCGAGGGTCCCATGACGCAGGCGAATTCCCGGCGCCGGATCTCGAGCGAGACGCCGTCGAGGCCCCGGACCTCGCGGCGGCCCTGGAGATAGGACTTCCGGACCTCCCGGAAGGCGATCACCGGCGCGTCGTTCATGGACGCGCGGAGGATAGCACCGGAACGCCGGGGATGCCAGAAGACGCTCTTCCGTTTTCGGCTTCCGGCCGATAGGATGAGCTTGTGACCAAGACCCCGCCCTGGCAGCGCTGCTGGGACGTGCTGCCCCAGGTGAGCCGCAGCTTCGCCCTCGTCATCCGCTGGCTTCCGCGCCGGCTGGACGACGCGGTCATGGTCGCCTATCTCCTCTGCCGCATCGCCGACACGCTGGAGGACTCCCTCCGGAGCCTCCCGGAAAAGCGCCGCTGGCTGGCCCGTTTCGCCGACACCCTGGACGAGGGGACGCCGGAGATCCCCGAAAGCGGGTACCGCGAGGATTACCGCTGCCTGATGACGGCGGTCCCCGAAGTCCTGGCCTGTTACCGCGCGCTCCCCGACAACGCCCGGGCCATCCTCCGGGCCCGCGTCCGCGAGATGTGCGAGGGCATGTCGAAATGGGCCGACCGGGAGATCGTGACGCTGGCCGACCAGAACGACTACTGCTACTACGTCGCGGGGCTCGTCGGACTGCTGCTGACGGACCTCTTCCATGCGTACGGCTTCATCACGGACCGGGACCGCGCCGCCCTCACGCCGCTCGCCGTGGATTTCGGCCTGGCCCTGCAAAAGGTCAACATCCTGAGGGACCTCCGCGAAGATCTGAACGAAGGCCGCTGTTACTGGCCGTCCGAGATCCTGAAGCGGCACGGGCTGACGTCCGAAACGGTGCTCAAGCCCGAAAGCGTCCCCCAGGCCCTCGCCGCCATGGACGAGCTCGTCGACGACCACTGGCAGTATCTCGGGACCGCCCTCAAGTACCTGACGCTGCTTCCGGTGCGGGCCCTCCGCGTGCGGGTCTTCTGCGCCATCCCGCTCTTCATGGCCGTCGCCACCGTCCGGCGCTGCGAGGGCAACCCCGACGTCTTCCTCGCCCCCCGTCCGGTCAAGATCCCCCGCCGCTGGGCGCGGGGCATCCTCCTGCGCTCCCTCTCGCTGGGCTCCTTCAACAGCTACCTCCAGTCCTGGTACCGGCGCTGGCAGAAGGGCGTCCTCGACCGCCCCTCCCCCTGGCGGGCGGTGTCCTGCCTGCTTCCGTAAGCGATTCAGCTGCGGTGCTTTGCGGATTCATACGATCTAAAGAATCAGTTGCGCGGCTTCCGTCGCGTTTGCTAGAGTCACTTGATTAAGCTATGGGCGAAATCTATCGAAAGGGCTTTTCCAACAAGGCGGCGGTGAAATCCAAGCTTGCCGACGATTTTCACCACTCGGACATCGTCCGCCGCATCAAGGCCAACGACTTCCATCTGGAATGCGGGGATCTCACCCTCCACATGGCCCGGGAGATGGGGTTCTGCTACGGGGTGGAGCGGACGGTCCAGTACGCCTACGAGACGCTGGAGCAGTTCCCCGACCGCGACATCTATATCACCGACGAGATCATCCACAACCCGCAGGTGAATGAGAAGCTGATCAGCCTGGGGATGCGCTTCCTCTACGGCCGCTACAGCTGCGGGAAGAAGGCCGAGGAGCTCGGCGCCGGGGACATCGTCATCATCCCCGCCTTCGGCGTGCCCGTGGCGGAGATGGGCGTCCTCCAGGAGCGCGGCTGCATCATGGTCGACACGACCTGCGGCTCGGTGCTCAACGTCTGGAAGAACGTCGAGCGCTACGCCCGCGAAGGCGTCACCGCGATCGTTCACGGCAAATACTCGCACGAGGAGACGCGCGCCACGATCTCCCAGATCACCAAGTATCCCGAGGGGAAATACCTGGTGGTCAAGAACATCCCCGAGACCAACATCGTCACCGACTACATCCTGGGCAGGGGCGACCGCGAGCTGTTCATGAAGACCTTCGCGCCGAGCATGTCCCCCGGATTCGATCCGGACAAGGATCTCGGGAAGGTCGGTCTCGCGAACCAGACGACGATGATGTGCAGCGAATCGCTGGACATCCAGCGCCTGCTCCGGGAGGCCGTGGTGAAGCGGTACGGCGAGGCCGAGACCGCCAGCCGCTTCATCGCGTTCGACACGATCTGTTCCGCCACCCAGGACCGCCAGGACACGCTGCTCGCCCTGCTGAGATCCGTGAAGCATCTGGATCTCGTGCTCGTGGTGGGCGGCTTCAACAGCTCCAACACCGAGCACCTGGCCGAACTGGGATCGAAGTACGCGCCGACGTTCCATCTTGAAAACGAACTGGGTCTCGTGTCCGCGTCCGAAATCCGCTACCGGGACCCCAAATCCGGCTCCGTGGTCACCGCCCGGGACTGGCTGCCGTCGAGGCACCTCTCCGTCGGGGTCACCGCGGGCGCGAGCACGCCGGACAATATCGTGGGCCGGGTCATCGAGCGTCTGCTCGAGATCCGCGGTGTCGCCCCTTCCGCCTTCCCGGTTCCGGTGCCCGTGACGGCGCCGGCCGCGAATTAGCACGGAAGGGGCGTGTGTGTGTGTTCCGTTGTGTGTCAGCCCGTGCCGTAGACAGGGAGAGGCGATACGGTGGATGAGGCCTTGCTGAACGGGTCCCGGCGGACCCGCGACGTGGAAGACGTGGAAGCGCGTCTGTTTTCCGCCATTGAGGCGGCCCAGGGACACCTCGTCCGCAGGCAATCCCCCGAGGGGTACTGGCAGGCGGAACTGAACGGCGACGCCACGCTCGAGAGCGACGCGGTCATGCTCATGCACTACATGAGGGACGTGGACGCCGAGCGGCAGCGCCGCCTGCTCAACTACGTGCGCTCGCAGCAGAACGCCGACGGCGGCTGGCCCACCTACAAACACGGCAGCAGCGACCCCAACGCCACCGTCAAGGCCTACTTCGCGCTGCGCCTGGGCGGGTTCACGGAGAACGACGCCTGCGTGCGCCTCGCCCGCCAGCGCATCCTCCAGTTCGGCGGCATCGACGTCTGCAACAGCTACACGAAATTCTACCTCGCCATCTTCGGGCAGTACGACTGGAAGAAGCTCCCCTGCATGCTCCCGGAGATCATGCTGCTGCCCCAGTCGCCCAAGCTGCTCAACCTCTACAAGATCTCGGCCTGGACGCGGACCATCGTGGTCCCCATGCTGATCATCTACGCCCTGCGGCCCCGGGTGAACATCCCCTTCTCGCTGAAGGACCTGATCCTGCCCTACAGCCCGCCCGGGGCCACCTCGCTCAAGAACGGCTTCTGGCGCGCCTTCTTCAAGGCGGCGGACCGCATCATGGCGCTCTACGACAGCTTCGGCGTCCGCTGGATCCGCCGCATCGCCCTCAAGAAGTGCCTCTCGTGGATGCTGGAGCGCATGAAGCCCCCGGGCGGCCTCGGCGCGATCTATCCGTCGATGCTGAACTCCATCGTGGCCCTGACGGCGCTCGGCTACGCGAAGGATTCGCCCGAGGTCGCCAAGGCCCTCAAGGAGTTCAACGACCTCGCGATCGAGGACGGCGACGTCATCCGCTGGCAGCCCTGCTTCAGCGCGATATGGGACACCGCCTGGGCCGTGCACGCCCTCGCCCGCTCCGGGATGTCCGAATCCGCCGCCGTCCAGCAGGGCTCCGACTGGCTGCTCTCCAAGCAGGTCTTCACGGACGGCGACTGGCAGGTCAACAACCCGGGCGGGAAACCCGGCGCCTGGGCGTTCGAGTTCGACAATCCGGTCTATCCGGACACGGACGACACCTGCGCGGTCCTGATGGGCCTCTCCTTCGCCGGCCGCCGCAACGCCCCCGGATTCAATCCCGGCCTCGACTGGCTCAAGAGCATGCAGAACCTGGACGGCGGCTGGGGCGCCTTCGACCGCAACGTCAACCTGGAATTCCTGGAGCATCTCCCCTGGGCGGACCACAACGCCATGCTCGATCCGAGCACGGCCGACCTCACCGGGCGCATCCTGGAGGCCTTCGGCTACGTCGGCGTCCGCACCGAGGAGCGCTTCGTGCAGCGCGCGATCCAGTTCCTCAAACGGACCCAGGAGGTCGACGGCACCTGGTTCGGCCGCTGGGGCGTGAATTACATCTACGGAACCTGGCAGGTGCTCGTCGGCCTCAAGGCCGTCGGCGCCGACATGCGCGAGGGCTGGGTGCAGCGTTCCGCGGACTGGCTGCGCTCCGTGCAGAATCCCGACGGCGGCTGGGGCGAATCCTGCCGGTCCTACAACGAACCTTCGCTGAAGGGCAAGGGGCCCAGCACGCCGTCGCAGACCGCCTGGGCGCTGCTCGGCCTGCTCGCCACGGGGGCCGGCCCCAAGGACCCGGCCGTCCTTCACGGCGTGGAGTGGATCCTGACCCGGCAGCGGTCCGACGGCACCTGGGACGAGGACGAGCACACGGGCACGGGCTTCCCCCGGGTCTTCTATCTCGTGTACACGATGTACCGCCATTACTTCCCGCTGCTGGCCCTTCAGGCGGTGGCGGAGGCGACGGGCCTGCGGAAACCCGCGACCGATCGCTTCGAGTGGGTGGTGGCGTCCAGCGGCAGGAGGAATTGACCCATGCGTCAACCGTTGCATCTCACCTTCAACATGGCCAAATACCTGGTCGGCAAGCGGATGTCCGGGCAGGAACGCTTCCCGGTCGTGATGATGCTGGAGCCGCTCCACACCTGCAACCTCGTCTGCCTCGGCTGCACCCCGGACCGCTATGCCGGGCCGAAATCCGAATGGCTGACCGTCGAGGAGTGCCTCACTTCCGTGGATGAATGCGGCGCCCCCATGGTCTCCGTGTGCGGCGGCGAGCCGCTCGTGCATACCGACATCGACAAAATCGTCGGCGGGATCCTGGAGCGCGGCAAATACGTCATCATCTGCACCAACGCGCTGCTCCTGCCCAAGTTCCTGGAGAAGGTCCCGCCCTCCCCCAAGCTGGTCTTCGCGATCCACCTCGACGGACAGGAGGAGACGCACGACCACGTCACGCAGCGCCCCGGCTGCTACAAGAAGGCCATCGAGGCCAGCAAGCTGGCGATCGAACGGGGGTACCGGGTCAACGCCAACTGCACCGTCTTCGCCGAGACCAAGATCGACGATCTCGCCGAACTCTTCCGCACCCTCATGGAGGATGTCGGCTTCCACGGCCTGCTCGTCTCTCCGGGCTACGATTTCGACCAGACGGGCAAGGACTTCTTCCTCCGGCGGCAGCAGGTCAACGAGCGTTTCCGCAAGCTGCTCGGCATGGTCAAGGAGGAGTGGTTCGGCAATTCGCAGCTCTACCTGGACTTCCTCAAGGGCGAGCAGGAACTGACCTGCACCGCCTGGGGCAATCCGACCCGGACGCCCAAGGGCTGGCAGGGCCCCTGCTACATGCTGCGCGACGCCTACCACCCCACGTTCAAGGACCTCGTGGACAAGACGGACTGGCACAAGTACGGGCCCGCCTCGGGCGAGCCCCGCTGCCAGACCTGCATGGTCCACGCGGGCTTCGAGCCGACGGTGGCCTCGGGGCGCGGCATCACGATCGGACGGCAGCTCTACAACGCCGTCAAGATGCTCTCGTAGGGCTTTCGCATGGCGCCCCTCGGGATCGTCGCGGCCCTCCGCTCGGAGGTGGCCCCCGCGCTTCGGGACCTGAAGGCGTCCGTCGTCGTCTGCGGCGGCCTGCCCTGCTACGAAACCCCCGGCTTCCGGCTCATCCTCTCGGGAGTGGGCCACCGGCGGGCGGACCGCGCCGCCCGCCTCCTCGCCGACGCCGGACCGCTCGACGCGCTGGTCTCCGCGGGATTCGCCGGCGCGCTGAGCGACGAGCTTCGGCCGGGGGATCTCGTCCTCGGCGGCTCCGCGGACTTCCCCGCCGATCCCGCCCTTCTGGAGCGGCTGGTTTCCACGACGCCCTGCCGCCGGGGAGCCTCGGCCGCGGTGGACGCCGTGCTCAACGATGCGGCCGGGAAAGCCGATCTCGCCCGCCGCAGCGGTGCGCTCGTGGTCGACATGGAGTCGGGGGCGGTGGGCGCCGTCGCGCGCGAACGCTCGCTGCCCTTCCTTTGCGCGAAGGTCGTGCTCGACACGCCGTCGGCGCCGCTCGCCTCCCGCTATGACGGCTGCCTCCCCGTGCTGGCGGCGCTGCTGTTCCGTCCCGGAGGCGTGCTCCGGGACGCGCGCCGCTCCCGCATCGCCGCCGAACGCCTGCGGGCCTTCCTCGTCCCGCTTTCCCGCCGTTGACGCCTCCGGGCCCATGAGTTACTTTCTCCGCCTGTGACTCAGGTCCGCTTCCTCCTGCTCGATCCGGATCCCGCGATGCAGCAGGTCGCCGCGGCGCTCGTCGCCCACGGCCATTCGGGCGTCATCGCGACCGGTCCGGAGGACGCCCTCCGCGCCGCCACCCGGAACGAGGCCGACGTGCTGGTCCTCTCCCCGGATCTGCCCGGGCTGGACCTGACGGCGTTCGTCCGGGCGCTCCGCATGGCCCCCGAAACGGCCCTGACGCCCCTGATCTTCCTGGCCCCCAAGGCGGCCATCGAATCGAAAATCCAGGGATTCCAGCTGGGCTCCGACGATTTCCTTGCCAAACCCGTCGACGCCCGCGAACTGGAACTCCGCCTGGCCGTCTCGAAACGGCTCCGCGAAAAGGCGGAGACCTCCTTCAAGCCGAGGCATCCGGACAGCGCGGATTTCTCGTCGGCCACGCTGCTCACCGCCTTCCGCGGTTCGCTCGACCAGATCGGCCTGCCCTCCCTGCTGTCGCTCATCGACATGGAACGGAAGACCGGCGTGCTCGTCGTGGTGCTGGAGCCCGGCAAGGACAAGGTCCGGCTCTTCTTCCACGACGGACGGGTCATCCGGGCCGCCTTCGACAAGAAGGACAAGCCCAAGAACGCCGAGCTGATCTACGCCATCCTCGGGCGGAACCAGGGCCGCTTCGAATTCCGGAACCTCGCCGTCGAGGGCAAGGACGAGATCCAGAGCCCCATCGCCCGCCTGCTCCTCGAAGGCGCCCGCCTCATCGACGAATCCCGCCGCTGAACCGCGTTTGCACGTCCTTTGAAATTAAGTCCGCGTCCGCTTGTATGACTTATGTAGTCGCGGGGGGCCGGGGCCCTTCGCAGCGAGCGGGATCCTCCCGGGAGAAAGCATCCCCTCCGGGGGATGTGCGGAGGATGGTCTTATGGTCAATGGGGCTTCGAAATCCTGGAACGACGAATCCGTACACGCCTGCTGCCGCCGCGAATTCCTCTATAGCGGGCTCGTCGGCGGACTCGGCCTGAGCCTGGGCTCCTTCCTCAAGATGAAGGAGGCCTCCGCCCAGCAGAAGGACTACGCCAGCAAGGAAGGCCCGGCCAAGAGCGTCATCCACATCTTCCTGCCCGGCGGCTCCGCGCATCAGGAGATGTGGGATCCCAAGCCGCACGCCCCCATCGAATACCGGGGCCCCTTCGGCACCATCCCCACCAAGATCGCCGGCGAGGTCTTCAGCCAGAACATGGTCCGCAGCGCGCAGGTCGCGGACAAGCTCTGCGTCATCCGCTCCATGACCCACGGCGAGGCCGCCCACGAACGCGGCACGCACAACATGTTCACGGGCTACCGCCCCAGCCCCGCCCTCCAGTATCCGAGCCTCGGAGCGGTCGTCTCGCACGAGTTCGGCTCCAAGAAGAACATGCCGCCCTACGTCTGCATCCCGAGCGTCCCGAACGAATTCGCGCAGACCGGCTATTTGAGCACCGCGTTCGGCCCCTTCGCCCTGGGCTCGGACCCGGCCAGCGGCAACTTCAAGGTCCGCGACCTCACGCTGCCCGGCGGCGTCAGTTCCGAACGCTGGGCCAAACGCCAGGGCATGCTGGCCTCCGTCGACGAGCATTTCAAGACCGCCGAGAAGTCCGACGAACTCAACGCGATGGACTCCTTCTACCAGCGCGCCTACGCGATGATCTCGTCCAAGGAGGCGCGCGAAGCCTTCGACCTCGCCCAGGAGAAGGAGGAGACGCGGGAGCTCTACGGAAAGAACACCGCGGGCCTGCGCTTCCTCATGGCCCGGCGCCTCGTCGAGGCCGGCGTCCGCTTCGTCTCCGTCACCTTCGGCGGCTGGGACCACCACGACAACATCCAGCGCGCCATGACCGGCCAGCTGCCCCAGTTCGACCAGGCCTTCGCCGGCCTCATCAGCGATCTGGACCGGAGCGGCCTGCTCAAGTCCACCCTCGTGATGGTGTCCTCCGAATTCGGCCGCACCCCCAAGATCAACGCCACCAACGGCCGCGACCACTGGCCCAAGGTCTTCAGCGTCGTCCTCGCCGGCGGCGGCATCAAAGGCGGCATGATCTACGGCTCCTCGGATTCAACCGCGGCGGAGCCCGACGTGGATCCGGTGGGCGTGGCCGATCTCGCCACCACGGTCTACGATCGCCTCGGGATCAACGCGGACAAGGAGCTCATGGCCCCCGGCGCCCGTCCCATCGAGATCGTCGACGGCGGCAGGGTCATCAAGGAAATCCTTGCCTGAACGGGGTCGGACGTTCGATCCCAGTAGGAGACTGCCGATGCGCCGATTTTGGATTCTGGCTTCCGCCCTGCTCCTGGCGCTGGGCGCCCGGCCGGGGGCCGCGGGCGCCCTCAGTTCCCCCGTGCTCTCGAAGATCCTCCCCCGCGGCGGTCAGCGCGGCACGGAGGTGGATCTCGTCCTCTCCGGCTCTTTCCTGAAAGACGCCGCTGAGGCGCTGCTCTACAAACCCGGTCTCAAGGTGCTCAAGTTCGAAGCCGTGAGCGACGGCGTCACGAACGTCCGCGTCGCCATCGCCGCCGACGCCCCGCTGGGCGAACACCCGCTGCGGATCCGGACCGCCACCGGGATCAGCGACCTGCGCACGTTCTACGTCGGCCTCTTCCCCACCGTCGAGGAGAAGGAGCCCAACAGCAACTTCAAGGAGCCCCAGAAGATCGCCCTCAACGTCACCGTCAGCGGCATCGTCCTCAACGAGGACGTCGACTACTACTCGGTCGAGCTCAAGAAGGGGCAGCGTCTCACGGCCGAGATCGAGGGTATCCGGCTGGGCGCCACGCTCTTCGACCCCTACGTCGCCGTCCTCAACGAGAAGCGCTTCGAACTCGACTCTTCGGACGACACCGCGCTGCTGATGCAGGACTCCGTCGCCTCCATCCTGGCTCCGGAAGATGGCACTTATACCCTTATGATCCGCGAAACCTCCTACGGCGGCGGCGCGAATGCGGCCTACCGCCTCCATGTCGGCACCTTTCCCCGGCCCCTCGCGGTCTATCCGGCCGGCGGCCCCCCGGGCACCGTGCTCGAGGCGAGCCTGGTCGGCGACATCAGCGGCCCCCTCCCCTTGAAGGTCACGCTCGACCCCGGCGCGAAGGACAAGGCCGCCGTCTGGGGCGTGCAGGACGGCCTCCAGTCCCCCTCCCCGAACTGGATCCGCATCTCGCCGTTCCCCAACGTGCTGGAGGTCGAGCCGAATGAAACGCGGGAGACGGCCACGACCGTCCCGGGAACGCTCCCCGTGGCGCTCAACGGCATCATCTCGAAGAACGGCGACGAGGACTGGTTCCGCTTCAAGGCGAAAAAGGGCGAAAGCTACGAGATCCGGGTCCACGCGCGCTCGCTGCGCTCGCCGCTCGACGCGACGCTCGCCGTCTACGCCGCCGGCCAGCCCAATCCGATGGCGTCCAACGACGATCAGGGCGGCATGGACCCCGCCGTCAAGTTCAACGCCCCCGCGGACGGCGAATACGACCTCCGCGTGCGCGACCATCTCCGCAAAGGCGGCCCCGCCCATGTCTATCGCGTGGAGTTCGGCGGGACCGTTCCCTCCGTGTATGCGCACATCCCCGCCTACGACCGGGAGCCCCGCGACCAGGTCCGGCAATGGATCGTCGTCCCCAAAGGCAACCGCTTCGCCACCTGGATGCGCGTCAACCGCACGAACTGCAGCGGCCCCTTCTCGCTGAATTTCGAGGGGCTGCCCCCGGGCATCACGGTGCACGCGGAACCCGTGGCGGCGGAGGTCGACCGGACCGTCGTCGTCTTCGAGGCCGCCCCCGACGCCGTCGTGGGCGGCGCGCTCGCCGAAGTCGTCGCGAAGCACACGGATCCCGCGATCAAGGTTCAAGGCGGCTACCGGCACGACTCCAACCTGGTCTACGGCCCCCCCAACAACACGATCTACTACGCGGCGCGCGTCGAGAAGCTCGCCGTCGCCGTCGCCGAGGAGGCGCCGTTCACGCTCTCGATCGTCGAGCCCAAGGTCCCGCTCGTCCAGAACGGCGCGATGAACCTCAGGATCGTCGCGGTCCGCAAGGCCGGCTTCACGAAACCCATCGAGGTCCGCTTCCTCTGGTCGCCGCCCGGCATCGGCGCCCAGGGACAGATGGCGATCCCGGAGGGTCAGAGCGAGTTCCTCTACCCGCTCAACGCCAACGGCAACGCGCCGGCGAAGACGTGGAAGATCGCCGTCCTGGGCTCCGCCGACGGCGGCCACGGCGTGATCCACGCCTCCACGCAGCTCGCCCCGCTCACGATCGAGCCGCCCTACGTCGCCATGAAGATCGCCATGGCCAAGGTCGAGCAGGGCAAGGAGACCGAGCTCGTGTGCGACCTCGAACAGCTCCGCGCCTTCGAAGGCAAGGCGAAGCTCGTCATCCACGGGCTCCCGCCGCTGACCACGCTGGAGCCGGCGGAGCGGGAGATCACGAAGGACGACAAGAAGGTCGCCTTCAAGGTGAAGACCGATCCCAAGAGCCCGGCGGGCCAGCACAAATCCCTCTTCGGACAGATCACGCTCACGCTCCACGGGGAGCCGGTGGTGCATACCGTGGCCGGCGGCGGCGTCCTCCGCATCGACCCGCCGCCCGTCGCCAAGGGGGCCGCCGCGCCCGCCGCAAAGACGCCTGACAAGAAGG
This sequence comes from uncultured Planctomycetales bacterium, assembly GCA_964619955.1. GTDB lineage: Bacteria > Planctomycetota > MHYJ01 > MHYJ01 > JACPRB01 > JACQFK01. Next base: position 242,532 of record CAZUJF010000001.1, on the reverse strand, counting down.
GGCCGAAATGACGAATCTCGCCCTCCTCGCGCTCCTGGCGCTGCCGGGCGGCGACGAGCCCAACGACGTGCGGGTCTATCCGCCGGACGTCGAGCTCTCGTCCGCGCGCGACCGCCAGTCCATGGTCGTCCAGGCGACCTACCCCGACGGCACCACCCGGGACGTCACGGGCGAGGCCGGGTTCTCGCTGGCGCAGCCCCTGGCCGAGATCAAGAACGGCGTCCTCACCCCCCTGCTCGACGGCAAGACCGAGCTCAGCGTCGTCTGGGGCGCCCGGACGCTCAAGGTCCCGGTCAGCGTGTCCAAGGCCAAAGAGGACCGCGCCGTCAGCTTCAAGCTCGACGTCATGCCCGTCTTCATGCGCGCCGGCTGCAACACCGGCGCCTGCCACGGGGCGGCGCGCGGCAAGGACGGCTTCCGCCTCTCGCTGTTCGGGTACGACCCCGACGGCGACTGGTTCCGGCTCACCCGGGAACTTTCCGGCCGCCGCATCAGCGTCGCCCTCCCCGAGGAGTGCCTCCTCGTGGAAAAGTCCGTCGGCAGCGTCCCGCACAGCGGCGGCGAACGCTTCAAACCCGGCTCCGAGCTCCATCAGACCCTGCTCCGCTGGCTGGACGCGGGCGCGGCGAAGGATCCCGCCGCTCAGGCCGTGCCCGTGAGCCTGGAACTCTACCCGCCCAAACTCGTCCTCGAGGGCGAGGGCAGCTCGCAGCGCATGACGGTGCGCGCGAAATATTCGGACGGCAGCGACCGGGACGTCACCTCGCTCGCGCTGTTCATGTCCAACAACGAGGGGTCCGCGAAGATCGACGCGGACGGCCGCGTCGGCGCCGGGCGCCGCGGCGAGGCTTACGTCTTCGCCCGCTTCCACACGTACACGGTGGGGTCGCAGGCGATCATCCTGCCGAAGGCCCAACCCTACGCCTGGGCGCCCGTCGCGGAGCACAACTACGTCGACACGCTCGTCTTCAACAAACTGCGGACGCTTCGCCTGCTGCCGAGCGGGCTCTGCAGCGACGAGGTCTTCCTCCGCCGCGTGTACCTCGACGTCGTGGGCATGCTTCCCGTCCGGGCCGAATACGACCGCTTCATGGCGGACCCCTCCCCGAACAAGCGCGAGAAGCTCGTGGACGAACTGCTCTCCCGCAAGGAGTTCGTGGAGCTCTGGGTGATGAAATGGGCGGAACTCCTCCAGATCCGCTCGGACGACAACAAGAACGTCAGCTACAAGTCCACGCTGAACTACTTCAACTGGCTGCAGGAGCAGATCGCGGCGAACGTCCCGTTCAACCTGATGATCCGGGACCTGCTGAGCGCCTCGGGAGGCACGTTCAGCAACCCCGCCACGAACTACTTCCAGATCGAGCAGGACGTGCTCAAGCTCACCGAGAACGTCGCCCAGGTCTTCATGGGCATGCGCATCCAGTGCGCGCAGTGCCACAACCACCCGTTCGACCGATGGACGATGGACGACTACTACAGTTTCGCCGCGTTCTTCAGCCAGGTCGGACGCAAGAACGGCGAGGATCCGCGCGAACGCATCATCTTCGACCGCGGCGAAGGCGAGGTGAAACATCCCGTCGACGGCCGCGTCATGCCGCCCCGCTTCCTCGGCGGCGCCCTGGCGGACCTCAAGGGCCGCGAGCGCCGCCCCGCGCTCGCCGAATGGCTCGCCTCACCGGAGAATCCCTACTTCGCCCGCAACGTCGCCAACCTCGTCTGGGCGCACTTCTTCGGCAGCGGCATCATCGACGCCGTGGACGACGTCCGGGTCAGCAACCCCCCGTCCAACCCCGAACTGCTCGACGAGCTCGGCCGGCGCCTCACGTCGTACAACTACGACTTCAAGCGCTTCGTCCGCGACCTCTGCCTCTCCCGGACCTACCAGCTGTCCACGCAGGTCAACGCCACCAACGAGCTGGACGAGCGCAACAACTCGAAGGGCGCCATCCGTCGCATCCGCGCGGAGGTCCTCCTGGACGTCATCTCGGAGGTCACCGAGACGCCCAACAAGTTCCGCGGCCTGCCGCTCGGCGCGCGCGCCGTGCAGATCGCGGACGGCCGGCTGAACAACTTCTTCCTCACCACGTTCGGGCGCGCCAGCCGCGAGACGGTCTGCTCCTGCGAGGTGAAGATGGAACCGAACCTCTCCCAGGCGCTGCACCTGCTCAACGGCGACACCGTGAGCGGACGCATCGCGCAGGGCGGCATCGTGAAGAGGATGCTCGACAAGGGGATGACGCCCGCCCAGGTCGTCGAGGACCTCTACGTGCGCGCCCTCGCCCGCAAACCCTCGCAGGCGCAGCTCGACAAGCTGCTCGCGGACGTGAAGACCGGCGACAAGGCCCGCATCGTGGGGGACCTGGAGGACGTCTTCTGGGCCCTGCTCAACTCCAAGGAATTCATTTTCAACCATTGATCCGATGAATCCGCTGCCGCTGCTCGCCCTGCTCCTGGCGCCCCAGGAGGCGAAGGTCACGTACAAGGACCACGTCCTCCCGGTCTTCCAGAACCACTGCCTCGCCTGCCACGACTCCGAGAAGAAGAAGGGCGACCTCGATCTCTCGACGTACAACGCGGCGCTGGCGGGCTCCTCCGCGGGCGACATCGCGACGGCCGGGGACGGCGCCGGCAGCTCCCTCTACAAGAGCGTGGCGCACCTCGGCGAATCCAAGATGCCGCCGAAGAAGCCGAAGATCCCGGAGGCCGAGATCGCGATCATCAAGAAGTGGATCGACGGCGGCCTGCTGGAGACGACGGCTTCCGCCGCGCGCAAGACGCGCAAACCTGCGGTGGACCTGACGGCGGCACCGGCGGCCGCGCGCGTCAAACCCGAGGGACCCCCGGCGCTGCCGGTCGGACTGCTCCGGGAGCCGGTCAAGCGCACGAAGCGCCCGGAGGCGCTCACGGGACTGGCCTCCAGCCCCTGGGCCCCGCTCGCGGCCGTGGCCGGCCCCTATCAGGTCCTGATCTACGACAGCGCCACGCTGGAACTCGCCGGCCTGCTGCCCTTCCCCGAACGCCGCGCCCGCGTGCTCAAATTCAGCCGCGACGGCGCCTGGCTGCTCGCGGGAGGCGGACAGGAGGGCAAACGCGGCCGCGTGGTCCTCTGGGACGTGAAGAGCGGCGACCGCGTGCTGGAGACCGGCGAGGAGATCGACGTCGTCCTCGCGGCGGACGTGAGCTCCGACCGGCGCTTCGTGGCGCTCGGCGGGCCCCAGAAACTCGTCAAGATTCTCGAAGCCAAGGACGGCGACGTCCTCCACACGATCAAGAAGCACACCGACTGGGTGAACACGCTGGAGTTCAGCCCGGATGCCGCCTTCCTCGCCAGCGGGGATCGCAGCGGAGGCCTGCACGTCTGGGAGGCCCCGACGGGACGCATCCTCTTCACCTTGAACGGGCACAAGGGCGCCATCACGGATCTGTCCTGGCGCGCGGACTCCAGGATCCTCGCCTCCGCGAGCGAGGACGGCCAGGTCATGCTCTGGGAGATGGCGGGCGGGACGCGCGTCAAGGCCTGGGCGGGCCATGCCGGCGGCGTGGCGAGCGTGGACGTCGCCGCGGACGGACGCCTCGTCACCTGCGGACGCGACAAGCTGGTGCGCACCTGGAGCCCGGAAGGCGCCAAGCTCAAGGACTTCGAGGCCTTCGACGACCTTGCGTTGCAGGCCGTCTTCAGCTTCGACGGAGCGCGCGTCATCGCGGGCGACTGGACGGGCGCGGTCCGCGTCTGGAACGCCGCGGACGCGCTGCGCATCGGCCAGCTCACCACCAATCCCCCGACGCTCGAGGAGCGGATCGCCGCGGACGGCCAGGCGCTGATCGAGGCCCGCAAGGCCGTCGAACCGGCGGCGGCCGCCGTGGCCCCCGCGGAAGCCGCCTCCGGCAAGTCTCTTGAGGCGCTCAAAGCGGCCGAGACCCGCAGCGCACAAACGACGGAAGCCTCCGCCGCAACCACGCTGAAGCTGAAAGCCGCTGAAGCCATGCTGGCGGAGCCGAAGAAGGCCGTCACCGCGGCGCAAGCGGACCTGACGGCACGGCAGAGCGACGCCGCTGCCAAAGCGCTCGCGGCGCAAGGAGCGGCCGGCCTCGCCCAGAAGGCCCGGGACGAGTTCAAGAAGCTTCAGGAGGCCGTCCTGGAGCTGACCAAGGATCCGGCCAAGGCCAAGGAACTCGAAGCGGCGCAGAAGGCGGCCGGCGAGAAGACCGAGGAGGCGGCGCGCGCGGCGGAATCGGCCCAGAAATTGAAGACCGAGGCCGATCTGGCGGCGAACGCCCAGGAACCGGCGCGCAAGGCGCTGGCGGACGCGCAAGCCCGCGACAAACAGGCTACCGAGGCCCTTCAGGCCGCCCAAGCGGCCGTCGCCGCCGCCAAGCAGACTCAAGAGGCCGCCGCGGCGGACATCGCCAAGGTCAAGAAGGCGGCTGAAACGTCCGCCGCCGGCCTGCAGAAGGCCCGGGCCGCTCAAACGGAAGCCCAGGCGCGGGTCGCCGATCTGGAACGCCGCTTGCAGCTCTGGAAGGCGGAGCAGTTCAACGTCGGGGTCCATGCCCGCAAAGCCGAATACGCCAAGGTCCAGGCCGAGCATGACGCGCTCATCGCCCGGGCGGCGGACGCCCGGGAAGACGCCAAGGAAGCCCAGGAACAGGCCCAGGCGGCCCGGAACGCCATCGGGACGGCCGAAGGCCGGGTGAAGGCGTCCGAGACCGCCCTGCTCGAAATCCGCAAGGGGCCGGGGCTCGCCGAAAGGGCCCGGGACGAGGCGCAGAAGCGCCAGGGCGAGAAGCAGGTGCTCGCCTCGCGGGCGGCCTCCTTCGCCGCCCCTCTGGATGAAGCCGCGAAGCTGGATCCGGCGAACGTGACGCTCGCCCAGGCAGCGGCCAGGGCCCGGGAGGCGGTCGACCTGCTCCGCAAGGACGCCGTCGACGCGCAGGCGGCCGTGGACCAGCAGCTGAAGCTCGTCGCCGCGGCCCGCGAGAAGGTGACGGCGGCCGAGAAGGCCCTGGCGGACGCCCGCGCCGCACTGGAGGCCTCCAAGGTGAAGGCGACGGAACTGGCGGCGGCCGCCAAGACCGCCGAGGGGAAGATCGCGCCCGAGCAGGCCAAGGCGGACGCCTTCAAGCCGAAACGGGACGCCGCCAAGGCGGAATGGGAGCGGCTCCGTCAGGAGTATCTTGCCAGGCTCCCGAAGTGATCAGACGCTCTTGATCCCGAGATTCTCGTAGATCCGCTGGGTCGCGTCCGACTGGTTGAGGGTGTAGAAGTGGATGCCCCTCACCTTGTGATCCAGCAGATCCCGGCACTGCTCCGTCGCCCAGTGGATGCCCACGCGTTTGACGGCCTCCGGATCGCCCCCGCAGCGCTGGATCGAGCGCAGCAGCGACGCCGGGAAACGCGAGCCCGCGGCGAGATCCGCCATGCGCCGCAGCCCCTTCTCCGAGGCCACCGGCATGATGCCCGCCAGGATCGGGGTGTGGATGCCCGCCAGCTCGCAGCGGTCGCGGAAGTCGTAGAAGTCGCGGTTGTCGAAGAAGAGCTGCGTGACGATGTAGTCGGCGCCCGCATCGACCTTGGCCTTGAGATGGTCCATCTCGACGAGGCGGTTCGGGGTCCCGGGATGCCCCTCCGGGAATCCCGCCACGCCGATGCCGAAACCGCGCTTGTCGGGATGCCCGCCCTTGCGGTTCATCGCGGCGATATGCTTGACGAGGTCGGTCGCGTAGCGGAAGGCGTCGCGGGAGCGGTCCCAGTCGGGTTTGTCCCTGGGCAGGTCGCCGCCGAGCGCGAGGATGTTGCCGACGCCCTCCCGGCTCCAGCGTTCGAGGACCTGGTCGATCTCCTTCCGCTCGTGGCAGACGCAGGTCAGGTGCGGGATGGGGTCGAGCTTCGTCTCCCGCCGGATGCGGAGCACGAGTTCGTTGGTGAGTTCGCGGGTGCCGCCGCCGGCGCCGTACGTGACGTCGACGAACGCGGGCTTGAGGGCCTCGAGGCGGCGGATCGTTCCGAAGAGCGCCTCCGAGGCTTCCGCAGTCTTGGGCGGAAAGAATTCGAACGAGAACGTCGTCGGATGCGCCTTGAGGATGTCCTGGATATGCATGGCGGGGGCATCCTACCCTCTCGCAAAGCAGCCTGTCTACTTTGAGAGGCGGGGGTCGGACAGATCGAGGCGGTAGAGGATCTGGTTGTAGTCGTAGCGCGGCGTCGGGATCTTCGTCTGCGAGAAGGTCGTCGTGTAGGTCCCCTCGAAATGGATCAGACGCCCGCCCTCCTGGTCGAAGAAGTCGTGGTGCACGGGATTGTAGAACGTGTACGCCTTGTGCCCCGCGACCTTCACCGCCCGCGGCCAGGGCCCCTCCGGCTTCGACGCCTCCGCGTAATACACGTCGCCCAGCAGGGACTCCTCCCCGCCCGAACGCGTCGCCACCATCACCCAGCACTTCCGGAAGGCGTTCCAGCGCACCGAGCCCCGATGCAGGCGGATGAGCCTCCCGCCCGCGGCGTCCTTCGTCTGGATCCAGCCCTCCTCCGCTTTCAGGAGCCCCTTCCTGACGCAGTCCTCCTGACGCTCCGGGGTCCAGGGCGGCGCTCCGCGGCGCCAGCGGAACTCGGGCCTCCCCTCCGCATCCCGCCGGACCGCCCCCTGCTCCAAACAGCTGAACCCCTCGTACGCCTCGGGGTTCAACGCGTCTTCCCAACGGGCCCGCACCCGCAGCGCGGGATACGGCAGCGCAAAGACCACGTACTCGACCCCGCCGTCGCTCATCCGGAACGCCTGGCCGAAGGGATGCCGCTCCTCCTTCAGATCCAGCGTGACGAGGGACGTGAACCGCTCCGTGGACTCGTCGAAGACCGCGATTCCGAGCTCCAGGCGTTCCGTGAGACTCCTCACGCGTTCGTATTGCGTCAGGATGCGCTCCCGACCCTCCGGATCCTTCAGCGTGAAGCCGCCGTGCACCCAGACCGCCCCCGGCGGCCCCGCGGGAAACGTGGGACGGCAGAGGCCCTTCTCATCGACCGCGTACCTGAGATCGATCCCGACGGCGGGATCCAAACCTCCGCGCCCCGGAAGGCCCGCCGTCGCCGTGGACGTCCCGAAATGTCCCAGCGCATACCCCGGCAGGTTGGTGTCCCCCCAGAACCAGCGGATCTTGTCGTCCCGGACCACCGCGACCGCCGTGTCCTGCCCCATCACGCCCGCGTTGTAGACGGGCGCCTTCAACGGCACCGGCAGCCCCGCACGGACCGAGTGGTGGTAGAGCCCCTGACCGGTGATCCGGTAGAGCCGTTCGGCGATGTTGAGACGCCGGACCTTGACGCTGCCCGAGCCTCCCGGTGCCGTGTCGAAGGCGACGCCCCGGATCCCGAAGCCGTCCGCCGCCCGCTCGTACCCATGGCCCTCGACGAAGAAGAACACGCGGCGCCCCAGGAGCCCCGGCTCGTCGAAGGCGACCACCCCCGCGTTGTCCGTGATCAGCGCGAGGCCGCTGGTCGTGCGGAGTTCGATGAGCGGGACCCCGCGGCCCGTCGCCTCGTCCTCCACCCGGATCACGTACGGCCGCTCCGGATTCTGAAGCGAGACCCAGAGCGCCAGCAGCAGCGTCATTTCTTCTCGAGGCGGTACAGATGCGTCGCCGTGCGGATGTAGAGCGCCTTGCCGGAGATCGCGGGCGTCCCCATCGTGCGGCCGCCGCTCTCCAGCTTGCCCCTGCCCGCCTCCTTGAACTCGCGGCCCGGCTGCACCAGCGTCGCGCCGCCGTCCTCGCCGAAGCACCAGATCAATCCGTCCGCGTAGAGCGGGGACGCGGCGCTGTTCCCCGTGACGCGCTTCTGCCAGACCTCCGCCCCCGTCTTGGCGTCAAGGCAGTTCAGCGTCCCGTTGTCGGCCAATGAATAGATCAGATCCTCAACCACGAGCGGCGAGGGCTTTGAGCCGATGCCCTTCGTCGCCTTCCACGCCACATGCGTGTCGGTCACGTCGCCCTTGCCGTCCGGCTTGATCGCGTAGAGGTCGGCCTTGCCGAAGCCCGTGGACACGTAGATCAGGCCGTGCGCGTAGAGGGGGCGCGACCCCGTCGAATGGCTCGGATAGCGCACGTGCCACAGCTCACGCCCCGTCAGCGGATCGAGCGCATGCAGCGCCTTCGCGGCGGGGCTGATCAGCTGCGGCTTCCCGTTGATCTCGAAAACCGCGCAGGTCCCGTAGCCCTTCTTCTGGTCGCCGTCCTCGGTCCCGTACTTGTGCGAGCGCGCCGTCTTCCAGACGTCCCGGCCCGTCTTCTTGTCCAGCGCCAGCACGAACTGGACGTCGTAGCCGTCGTAGTTCACGATCAGCAGGTTCTGGTACAGGATCGGCGACGAGCCGGAGCCCCGCCAGTGGTTGCAGACGATGTCCCGGCGCTCCCAAAGGGGTTTGCCGCTTTTCGTGTCCAGGCAGACCGTGCCGTAGCTGCCGAAGTGGATGTAGACGCGGCCCTCCTCGATCACCGGCGTCGGCGAGGCGAAGCTGTTGAACTTCGCCGTGTCCTCCGGCTTCGGGATGTCGAAGACTTTCGCGTCCATGATCGGCTTGCCCGTCTCCTTGTCGATGCAGAGGACGTAGAGCTCCTTGCCGTCGGGCGTCGCGGACGTCAGCCAGACCTGCTTTCCCAAGACGACCGGGGAGGACCAGCCCAGGCCGCGGATGGGCGTCTTCCAGACGACGTTCTGCGTCTCGCTCCATTCGTGCGGAAGGCCGGTGGCGGGCGAATGCCCGGCGCCGGACGGACCCCGGAATTCCGCCCACGGTTCGTCGGCCGCCAGGCACGACAGCGCCAGAAGGATCGCAGCTTTCATTTCGAATCTCCCCGAATCATCCTAATATAGCCCCTGGAGGCCGCCCCGATTCATTTTCGACGACAGTTCCCCGCCGCGGGCGCGTACTCCTATTCAAGTGGAGATTCCCGCATGCGACTGATCCCCGCCCTCTTCGTGCTGCTCTCGGCCTGCGCCGCGCAGACCCGGGAGCTCGAGACCCTGCGCGCCGTCGGCCCCGAGGGTGCGGGAAACCCGGAGGCCTCCCGGGCCTGGCAGGCCGTCGTCGCGGGCGGAACGACGTCGCTGCTCCCCGCGCTGGGCGCCCTCGACGGCGCGTCCCCCCGCGCGGCGAACTGGCTGCGTTCCGCCGTCGAAGCGGTCGCCGAACAGGCGGGCCCCGCGGATATCGCGCCACTGGAGGCGTTCGTCCTGGACCGGACCCACGACGGGCCCTCCCGCCGCCTCGCGTACGAGATCCTCGTCCGTCTGGATCCCCGGGCGCCCGACCGCCTCCTGCCCGGCATGCTGGACGATCCGGGACGCGAGTTGCGCCGGGACGCCGTCGCGCGCGCCCTCCCCGGGGCCGCCCAGGATGCGGCCCGCCTGAGGAAGCTGCTGCTCGACGCCCGGGACCGCGACCAGGTGGACGCCATCGTCAAACAACTCAAGGAGCTCAAGGTCGAGGTCGACGTGCCGGCCTTGTACGGCGTCGTCACCCGCTGGTCGCTGCACAAATCCTTCGACAACGCCGGCGGAAAGGGCTTCGACATCGCCTACGCGCCCGAGAAGGGCGAGCGCGCCGCGGGCGTGACCACCTCCACGGACCCGCTCGGCAAGGTGGATCTGAACGCGGTGCTCGGCAAGGAAAAGGCCGTCGTCGCGTATGCGTTTGCGGCGATCGACCTGGCCGACGCGCGGCCGGCCGAGATCCGCGTGGGCACCAACAACGCCGTGAAGCTCTTCCTCAACGGAGTCCTGCTCTACGCCCGAGACGAATACCACCACGGCATGAAGATGGACCAGTACGTCGGGCGTGCCGCGCTGAAGAAGGGCCGCAATGAGATCCTCCTGAAAATCTGCCAGAACGACCAGAAGGAGGACTGGGCCCAAAGCTGGTCCTTCCAGGCGCGCATCTGCGACGCCCTTGGCGGCGCCGTCCCGTTCCGGCTGCTGGATTAGGACCCACGACCATGAAACAGACGCTCGTCCTGCTGCTCCTGGCCGGCGCCGCCCGCGCGGACGACTGGACCCAGTTCCGAGGATCCACGGGCGGCGGCGTCTCCAACGAGACGGGACTTCCCGTCGCCTGGGGCAAGACCCAGGGCATCCGCTGGTCCGCCGACCTGCCGGGCCGCGGTCTCTCCTCCCCCGTGATCGCCGGAGGCCGCCTCTACCTCACCGCCAGCGGCGGGCCCGAGGACGACCGTCTCAGCGTGCTCGCCTTCGATCCGGCGAACGGCCGGAAACTCTGGGAGCGCCGCTTCCGCGGGACGGGCCCCACCCAGTGCCACCCGAAGACCTGCATGGCCGCGCCCACGCCGGCGGCGGACGGGAACGGGGTCTTCGCCCTCTTCGCCACGGGCGACTTCATCGCGCTGGACCGCGACGGGAGGCTGCTCTGGTACCGCTCGCTCGTCGAGGATTACCCGAGCATCGGCAACAACGTCGGCATGGCGGCCTCCCCCGTGCTGCACGGCAGGCGCCTCTTCGTCGCCATGGAGAACGTCGGCGATTCCTTCATCGCCGCCCTCGATGCGGGCAGCGGCGTCAATCTCTGGAAACAAAGCCGGCCGCGCAAGATCAACTGGACCACGCCGCTCGTCGTGGAACACGGGGGGCGCACGCAGGTGCTGCTCCAGTCCGCCGACGAACTCGCCGCCTTCGACGCCGCCTCGGGCAGCCCGCTCTGGAAGCACGCCGCGAAGATGCCCACCATCCCGTCCCCCGCGTTCGCCGACGGGCTGATCTACGCCGCATCGATGGCGCTGCGTCCGGACGGCACGAAGCTCTGGGAATCCGACAAGATCCAGAGCGCGACCGCGTCGCCGACGTTCTACAAGGGCCGGCTCTACGCGGTCAACTCGTCCGGGATCGTGACCTGCGCGGACCCCAAGGACGGCGCGGTCCTCTGGAAGACGCGGACCCCCGGCCCGCATTCCGCGTCTCCGGTGTTTGCGGAGGACCGGATGTACCTGGTGAACGAGAAAGGGCTGACGTCGGTCCTGTCCCTCGGAGCGGAACCGAAGGTGATTTCCGAGAACGCGCTCGACGAGGCGATCTTCGCCACGCCCGCGATCTCGGGCGGGGCGATCTATATGCGCTCCGACCGCCGGCTCGTCTGTATCGGGCACTTACGGTGAGCCTGCCGAACCGCTAGCGCGCCTCGAGCCGGTAGAGGTGGGTGTCGCTTCTCAGATAGAGCGCCTTGCCCACCGCCGCGGGCGAGGCGCTGACGATGCCGTCGAGTTTGTTCTCCGCCAGGCACTTGTACTCGGCGCCCGGCTGGATCACGGTGCTCTTCCCCTCCCGGCCGAAGAAGTAGATCCGCCCGCCCGCCGCCAGGGGCGACGCCAGATGGGCCTCTCCGAGACGCGTCTGCCAGCGCGGCGTGCCGGCCTTGGGATCCGCGCAGGTGGCCATGCCGTCGTCGGAGACCCAGTAGAGATTCCCCGCCAGGTACAGCGGCGAGGACATGACGGGGATGCTCTTCTGGGAGCGCCACGCGATATGAGACGCCGTCACGTCGCCTTCCCCGTCCGGCTTCACCGCGATGAGGTTGGGCTTGAAGCAACCCGTGCCGAAATAGACCAGGCCGTCCCCGAAGACCGGCACGGTGCCGATCGAGAAGCCGTCCCCGTGCCGCGCGCGCCAGAGCTCCTTCCCGTTCTCGGGATCGTACGCGGCGATCCAGTGCGGGGCGACCGCGATCAGCTGGCGTTTTCCGCCGCTTTCGATGATCACCGGCGACGAGAACGATTTCTTCATGTTGGCGTGCCCGATCTTGATGGGCGGACGCTCCGTCTTCCAGAGAAGCTCGCCGTTGCTCTTGTCGAAGGCGGCGACGTATTGCGCCTCCCGGCCGTCGCGGATGAAGATGACCCGCTTGCCGTCCATGAGCAGAGAACTGCCCGGCCCCACCTGGTGATCCAGGGGGATGACCTTGTGCCAGAGGGTCTTCCCCGTCTCCGGATCCAGGCACCAGGTCCCTTGCCCGCCGAAGTCGCAGATCAGGCGTCCCGCTTCGACCACCGGCGTGGGCGTCGCCCAGCTGTTCAGCCAGTGGACGGGATCGGGGGCCGACACTTCGGCCAGGGTGAGTTCCCAGAGGATCTTGCCCGTCTCGCGATCCAGGCACGCGGCGGTCAGCGAGACGTGCTCGGCCGTCTGCATGTCGTCGCCGCCCATCTTCACGCGTTTGATGCCCCGTTCACGGGCGCCGGTGACGAACACGCGGTTCCCCAGGATCACGGGGGAGGATCGGCCGCGTCCAGGCAGTTCCGTCTTCCAGACGACGTTCTGGGTCTCGCTCCATTCGAGGGGCGGGGCCGCATCGCGGGCGGCGATTCCGTCGCCTCCGGGACCGCGGAAATGGGTCCAGTCGGCGGACTGCAGCAACAAAGCGGCGGCAAGGCAGATGTTCAAAAGAAGCTCCTCAATGGTATTATACCTACGCTCGGGAGACGCGGGCGCGGTCCCGCCCCGTGGATTTGTAAAGGAGTTGATGATGCGTCCGATCACACTTGCGTTCGGCCTCTTCCTCGGTCTGGCAGGCGTCGCTTCAGCCCAGGACGGCGGCAAGCTCAACTGGAGGGGCAAGGGCAAAGACGAACCCAAGACGGCGATGGCCGACGCCAAGCGTCAGGGCAAGGCCATGATGCTCTTCTTCACGAGCGAAGGCTGAGGACCCTGCTCGGCCTTGAGCGCAGGTGCGTTCAGTGACAAGGCCGTGATCGAGGCGTCGTCCAAGCTGATCTGCGTATTCGTGGATTGCGACTGGGGCAAGAAGAACAACGACCTGAGCGAGCAGTTCCAGGTCCGGGGCTATCCCACGGTGGCATTCTGCGACCCCGACGGCAAGCAGGTCGCGAAGCTGCAGAGCCGGGACCCCTCGGCCGTGGCGGCGCAGATCGCCGACGTGGTCAAGCAGTACGGGAAGGCCTCCTTCGAGAATTTCGAGAAGGCGTCGATCCAGGGCAAGGAGGCGAAGAAGCCCGTCCTCTACCTCTTCACGAAGCCCGGGGTCAACAGTTCGGTGGCGGCCGCGATGGCGGACCCCTCCCTGAAGGAGCTGCTGGAGCTTTTCGTGCTCGCGCAGAGCGAGCTCATCAAGGGCAACGCGGATGCGAAGGCCCTCCAGATCACGGAGGCCGCCCTGCTGGTGCTGGATCCCGCCGCGGAGCTGGCGAAGTCCAAGCCGCTCCTCAAGCTGAGCGGAAAGAAGGACGTCAAGGAAGTGAAGAAGCAGCTGGAAGCGGCACTGCTGAAATTCACGGACGGCGGCGGAGACAAATAATCAAGGCGAGGCCGGCCGGAGGGCGAGGTCGACGAGTTCGTAGCCGTCCTTCCAGTGGTACCGGAAGTGGGCGTCCAGCTTCTGCACGGTGCGGCCGGGGAAGCTCGCCGCCTCGATGAACTCGCCGCCCTGGGCATTGACCTCGACTTCCTTCTGGATCTCGACGCAGGTTTCGCAGTCCGGCCCGGACACGGCGAGCGCCCGGAGCAGCTCCGGGCTCAACGTGGCCTTGTTCGAGTGCCCGAAGCGCGTCCGGGTCACCATCTTCAGCTTTTCATTCATGGGCGGTCGACTCCTCAAGCCGCACTGTAGCATCCCCCGGCCCACGAATCCGGGCAATCCTCCGGACAACAAAAAAGGGCGCAAGCCTTCCCGGCCACTTACTGACTGAAGGTCACTTTGCGTGCCCGGCCATCGAAGGTCACCGTCGGCCTGTCCAGGACATCCGTGCGACCCAGGAGGGTCGGGACATCGTCGGTTTGAGCCCAAGCGCAACGGGCTGACAGCCGAATGGAGCCGACGCGAAGAGCCACCTTCTTCAGCACGTAGGCCGTCGACCCGGAGATCCCGCTGAGCCTGGCAACGGTGGACCCGGCCCGCCGAAGGCCCAGATTGAGCCCCACCTGATACGGAATCATGGTCAGGTCCGCACCGGTGTCGACGGTCATGTCCAGCTCAAAAACGGCATTTCGGTGGCTGATCCGGACCCGCGCCACCGGAATCCACACGAAGCCGATGGGAGTGAGGGCCCGCTCGTAGGGGAATTCGACCTGATCAGCCATTGAAGCGGCCAAAGTACACGCAAAGCTTTCTCGGATCGCGCATGCGGGCCACGAACGGCACGGCCTTGGGGTGTTTCTTGCGAGCCAGCAGGAGGAGCTTGCTCAGATCCTTTCCGGCTCCCACCAGACTACCGGCCGCAATGACGACGTACTTGCCGGAATACTTCTTCTGGCTCAAGCTCTGGAAGCATTGCCAGTTGGGATCGACCTTCATCGCCTATATTGTAGCCCTGCCCGGCGAAGGAAGACAAGGACGCCCCCTTCTCTTCCGCCACTGAAAAGGCATCGACAAACGACACAACCGCAGCTTGGATTTGTTGGTACCGTGAACCGCCCCGACAACTCCTATCTTGCCTTCGAATTCAGGCAAGGATGGCTTAGGCGATCCACGCACAGGACCCGTTGGGATTGAGAATCCATGATCTGAAGCTGAAGCCGAAAGTCGCCCCATTGGACTCTGTAGAGCGAAACCGCGGCGCGAATCCTTTTCGCCCCGGGCGGCACTCCTTCCCTTCGCAGTCTAAACAGACCTTCCTGGAGAGGCGCGAGATCGGGCCCTCCCTCAAGTCGCGCGAGGATGGATAAACGGCGGCAGGTCGGTTCCGAGTACCTCAACACACATGGATCCCGATCCCCGGGGGAATCCGCGATGGGAACCCACCAATCTGTTTGCATGCTTAGGCAACGTTCCCGGGTATTAACAAGTTGGACATCAGCAAGACAAGGTCCGTTGTCCGTGGACGGATCGTCGTGCGGAAATGAAAACGGGGTTCACGCAGCGTCATCGCCGCGTGAACCCCGATGAGTTGTTGGTAGCGGGGGCAGGATTTGAACCTGCGACCTCCGGGTTATGAGCCCGACGAGCTACCAGGCTGCTCCACCCCGCGCCGCAGCGGTCGCGAATGCAACCGCGACGGCTCGAGGTGACAGGGGCGCATTATAGCGGCGAGCCCCCCGGCGTCAAGCCCGCCCTTCCCGGCCGGAAAACAAAAACGGCGGCTGGCTAATGGTTGAAGAGGAACTCGCTCGTGTTGAGCAGCGTCCACATCAGGTCCTCGTAGCCCGCCACGCCCGCGACCCGCGCGACGTGGTTCTTCCAGCGGGACATTTCCGGGCCCGTCGGGACCCGGTTCAGGCAGGTCAGGAAGACCGCCCGGATCTTCGACTCCGGCGTGGGGTGTTTCGCGAGCATCTCCGTGAAGCCGCCGAAGCGCCCCGCCGTCGTACCCGCCGCCACCGCCTTGCTGTTCATCATCAGCAGCGCCGAGGGGATCGTGCCGGCGAAGTCCACCGACTCGCTGCCCTCGTCGTCGTCGAAACTGTTCCGGAACTGGGACACCATCAGCAGGATCTGCGCCTCGCCCAGCTTGCCGGCGGGCATGTCCTGGCCCTTGGCCCGGCCCGGACGCGCGGCCGTCCTCGCCATCGGACCCTCGTCGAGCCCCGCCGCCTCCACCACGGAACGCGCGATCTGCTCCGGGGCCAGCGCGCGCACCCGGTGCAGCGCATACACCTTCTCGAGCTGCGGGTCCCGGTCCTTGCCCGGCGCCCGCGACGTCAGCTGGTAGACCTCGGACCCCGCGATCGCCTTGATCAGCCAGTGCAGGTCGTACTTGTGATTGATGAAGTCCTGGGCCAGCTCGGCGAGCAGTTCCGGATGGGTCGCCTTGTTCTTCTCGTTGAAGTCGTCCACGGGGTTCACGATGCCCGCCCCCATGAAGTGCGCCCAGTAGCGGTTGACCGCCATCTTCGCGAACTGCAGATTGGTCGGATCCGTCATCAGCTTCGCGAAGGACTGCCGGCGGGAGACCCCCGCCTCCACGCCCTTCTCGTTGAGCAGGAACGACGGCTTGATCGGCCCGCCTTTGCCTTCGGGGATGGACAGATCCATGCCGCCCCCGCCGAACTTCTTCCCGATCGGCCCCCGCTGCACGTCCTCGACGGAGTATCCGCGGTTCGTGTCGTCCTTGGGATCGCGCTTCACCCGCACTTCCGTGAAAAACGAGGCCATCCCGTAGAACTGCTCCTGCGTCCACTTGTCGAAGGGGTGGTCGTGGCACTGCGCGCACTGGATCTGGATGCCCAGGAAGGCGCGGCTCAGCTTGCCCGCGACCGACTTCGGGAAATCCTTCCCGGCCTCGCGGAACTGACGGACGAGATAGCTGGCGAGCCCGGTGTTCGGCTCCTCCTTCTCATCCTTCTTGTCCATCATCATGAGCGGGCTGTAGCGCTCCGTGACATGGCCCTCCACCGTGATGACCTTGCGCGCCAGTTCGTCGTAGGGAAGATTCTTCGCCAGCATCTCCTCGAAGTCGTACGCCCCCTGGTTCCGCGCCCCCTGGGCCCGCTGGTCCTTGTCGAAGCCGACCACGACGCCGCTCCAGACGTCCGCCCAGTGGTCGGCGTAGCGGGCGTCCTTGACGAGCCCATCCACCAGCGCCTCCCGTTTCCGGGGATTCTTGTCCGCCAGGAACTTCTCCGTCTCCTCGAGCGAGGGGATCACGCCCACGACGTCCAGGTAGACGCGCCGCAGGTATTCCGCATCGTCCGACTTCTTCGCCGGTTTCACGTCCCCGGCCTCCCAGCGTGCCCTGATGTGCTGGTCGATGAGCGCGGACCCCGTCGCCTTCGACTGGGTCTCCTGGGCGGGACTCGTGCCGACGAGCAGCATCGCGAACAGAGCGGCGGTCAGACGCATCGGATTCTCCTTGGTACACGGATTCAACCCGACTCTCCGTCGAAGGTTGCGGCGATTGCGCGCAACCTTTCCGCCGACCCCGGGTTTGCATCACTGTCCAAGAAGAGGAAGACGACATGGCCAAGACCTGCAGATCCTGCGACCGGCTGGGCCTCTCCCGCCGGGAAGTGCTGCGCAACTCGGTGGGCGGCTTCCTCGGATACGCCCTGGCCCGGCAGACGGACCTCTTCGGCGCCCCCGCGCCCGAACTGCTGCTGCCGCAGGAGACGGTGACGCGCCCGACCCAGGCGAAGTCGGTCATCGTCCTCTGGATGTCCGGAGGCCCCTCCCAGTTCGAGACCTGGTCGCCCCTCGAAGGCAAGGCCAACGGCGGCCCCACCAAGGCGATCGAAACCTCCGCCAAGGGCGTCCAGTACTCCGAGAATCTTCCCACGATCGCGAAGGTGGCCGAACACATCGCCGTCGTGCGTTCGATGGTTTCCCGCGAGGGCAGCCACGAACGCGGCCGCTACCTCCTCCACACGGGCTACATCCCCACGGGCACCGTCGTGCATCCGTCGATGGGCTCCATCGCGGCCCTGGAGATCGGCAACAAGAAGCTCGACCTGCCCAACTTCATCTCGGTCGGCAGCCCCACGGACGGCGCCGGCTTCCTCCCCCCCGAGTACAACCCCTTCCAGGTGGGGTCGGGCGGCGGACGCGGCGCCGGCGGCGGCGCCCCGGGACGGCGCCCGACGGACGACTCGGGTCTCTCGGTCAAGATCGACAACCTCGCGTATCCCGCGGGCGTCGACAAAGCCCGCTTCCGCGAACGCATGCGCCTCCTCGCGGAACAGGAAGGCGACTTCGAAAAGGAGCACGCTTCCGACGAGGTGACGAAACACAAGACCGCCTACGACAAGGCGGACCGCCTCATGCACACCCCTCTGCTCGAAGCCTTCGATTTCTCCAAGGAAAAACCCGAGCTGCTCAAATCCTACGGCGACTCCAACTTCGGCCGCGGCTGCCTGCTGGCCCGGCGCCTCGTCGAACGCGGCGTCGCCTGCATCGAGGTCAACCTGGGCGGCTGGGACACCCACCAGGAGAACTTCACCAAGGTCGCCGCCAACTGCAAACAGCTCGATCCCGGCATGGGCACGCTGATCCGGGACCTTCACGACCGCGGCCTGCTCAAGAACACGCTGGTCGTCTGGATGGGCGAATTCGGCCGCACGCCGAAGATCAACCCCAACACCGGCCGCGACCACTACCCCAAGGCCTGGAGCATGGCCCTCGCGGGCGCGGGCATCCAGGGCGGACGCGTGGTCGGCGAGACGGACAAGGACGGCGTCGAGGTCAAGGAGCGGCCCGTCACCGTGCCCGATCTCTTCGCCACGATGTACTCGGCCCTCGGCGTCGATCCGAAGAAGAAGCACATTTCGCCGCTGGGCCGGCCCATCGCGCTCTCCGACAACGGCGTTCCGGTCAAGGAGCTGCTGAGCTGAGCCTCCCGCGCGTATAATCCGTTGATGCTCACGCTGCTCCTGCTCGCCGCCCTTCAAGAGGCCGCGCCCAAGGCCGCCCGCTCCGTCCACTACGCGTGGAGCGGGGTTGAAGGCACGGAGTTCCACCAGACGATGAGCGTGGAGGAATCCACGCCGGGCAGCTACTTCATGGCCTGCGGCTGGAACACCGGCTACTTCGGCATGCAGGAGTTGTCCAAGGGCGCGAAGATCGTGCTCTTCTCGGTGTGGGACCCCAGCAAGGGCGACGATCCCAAGCTCGTTCCCGCCGACCGCCGCGTCGAGGTCCTCCACCAGGATCCGGACGCGAAAGTCGGACGCTTCGGCGGCGAGGGCACCGGCGCCCAGTGCAAGTACTCCTACGCGTGGACGATCGGCGAGCAGGTCCGCTTCCTGCTGCGGGCCGCCGTCGAGGGGGAGAAGACCGCCTACTCCGGTTACTTCTACCGCAACGACACGAAAGCCTGGGTCCACCTCGCGACCTTCCGCGCGCTCACGAAGGGCTCGCCGCTCAAGGGCTACTACTCCTTCGTCGAGGATTTCCGCCGCGACGGCAAGAGCGTCGCTGAACGGCGGCGCGCCCGCTATTCCAACGGCTGGATCCGCGCGTTGAACGGAGACTGGGCGCCGATCCTCAAGGGACGTTTCACCGCCGACAGCACGAATCTGGACACGATCGACGCCGAGATCGTGGACGGGGTCTTCCGGCTGTCCACGGGCGGCGACATCGTCAACCGGACGCCGCTCCGGACTTCGCTGACGCTGCCGGAGGCCGTCCGCACTCCGCCTGTAGATCTGCCGCCCGTAAAGTGACTTACGGGGCGACTCGAAGGTTGTAGCAGAGGAGCGCGTCCTGCTCCCGCAGGTAGAGCCTCCCGCCGGACACCACGGGATGCGCCCAGGACTTGGAGCCGTTCTTCTCCGCCGGCGTGAAGCGGCCCTTCTCCTTGTAGCCTGCGGGCGAGGCCTCGAACATCGCCACCGCCCCCTGCTCGCTGCGGCCGATGATGTGTCCGTCCGCGTAGGCGACGGCGCCCTTCCCCACGCTGCGCTCCGCCCAGACCACCTTGCCGGTGGCCAGTTCGATGCAGCGCGCGGTGCCTTGGTCGGGCAGGCCGTAGATGTGCTCACCCACGAGCACCATGCCGCCGTGATGGACCTGGAATTGCGGGCTCGCATAAGCTTCCATGCTGCGGATCTGGTCGCCGGCCAGGGCCACTTTGAACGCCTTGCAGCCCACGCCGTAGCCGGCGGCGACGAACACGATGCCGTTCCCGTAGATCGGCGTGGGAACGACCGCGCGATCCCCCGGGAAGTCGCCCTCCCAGAGCAGCGCCCCGTTCGTCGCGAGCACCCCCGCGACGCTCTTGTCCGTCATGACCAGGTACTGCTTCACCTTCCCGGTCTCGGCGATGCTGAGGGAGCTGTAATCGGTCGAGCCTTTCAGCTTCTTGCTCTTCCAGACCGGCCCGCCGTTCATCTTGTTCAGGGCGACGACCGTCCCGCCGGGCGAGACGAGGACCAGGTTGCCGTCGATCAGCGGGGATTCCACGAAATGAAAGCCCGGCGCGTTCGCGCCGAAGTCCTTCATCATGTGCTTCTGCCAGATCAGCCGGCCGTCCGCCGCACGGACGCAGACCAGTTCCCCCGTCGGCGCCATCGCCACGACGACCGCGCCGTCGGTGGCCGGGGTGGATCGCGGACCGGGACCGCCCTGGGCGTCCACGACCGCGCCTCCCACGGGCAGTTTCCAGACAAGTTTCCCGTCCGCGGCGTTGAGGGCGATGAGGTAGCTCTTTCCGTCCGATTCACCCATCGTGTAGAGGCGCTGGCCGGAATGGCTCAGACTCGAGAAGCCCACCCCGAGGTTCGTGCTTTTCCACAGGAGCGCCGGTCCGTTGGCGGGCCATTCTTTGAGAAGCCCGGTGTCGGAGGAATGGCCGTTGCGTTTGGGCCCGCGGAACTGGGTCCAGTCGAGGGCTTTCGCGTCGGCCGTCTTCCCCGCCTGCACGGCGAAGAGCAGCGGCGCCATGGCGCTGAGCAGCAGCGATGCCAGAATCCAAGACAGGCGATTCATGATCCCGACCTCCGAGCGGCCCGCCCCGAACCACGCCTCACAGTACGCCGCCCGGGCCTGCAAAGATCCGCGGCTACTTCTTCTCGGCGGGCTTGTCGGGACCCCGCGCGGGGGCCTTGTACTCCTTGTCCTTGTCGATGCCCTTCCAGATCCAGGTGCCCATCCCGCGGATTTCGAGCGTGAGGTCGAAGCGGAGGTCGAAACCCGAATCGGCGCGCACGACCCCGACCCAGAGCTCCCCCGCCTTCCTGTCGAACGCGATCGTGTTGTCGGCCACCGACTTGGGTCCGATCTTCTCCGTGTCGGCCTTCCACTGCTCCTTCGTCATCAGCCGCTGGACCTTCTTGAACGGCTCGGCGCCGTTGTAGACGACGAAGTTCATCGTCGGCGTCGGCTGCATCGCCTCGCCCTTGGCGTCGCTGAAGGCCAGCTTGAGCAGGTAGGTGTCCCCGGTGTACTTCGTCTTGTCGCCCTGCTTGAACGAGATGCCCTCGACGATCGCGACGCCCCGGAGTTCCACCCGGGGACCGGTCTCGTCCTGGACGGCCAGAAGCGCGGGGATCAGCAGCCCGATGAGCGTCATATCGTTTCCCTTCGTCGACGGGGCATTCTAGCACATCTGCTAGAATCCCCCTCATGCTCCGCATCGGCCCCCTCTCCTTCGCCCTGCCCGCCGTGCAGGCGGCGCTGTCGGGCTATTCGGACCGGCCGATGCGCCTCGTCGCCCGGGCCCGCGGGGCCGAACTCTGCATGGCGGAGGTGGTCCTCGACAAGCTCCTCCTGCTCAAGGGAAAACTCCGCCAGCGGCTCCTGGAACTCGGCGACGACGACCACCCGATCGGCGGCCAGCTCATGGGCGCCGAACCCGGGCAGTTCGGCCGGGCCGCCGCCGAACTGGTCGAGCACGGGTACGACCTGATCGACCTGAACTTCGGCTGCCCCGTCCGCAAGGTGCTCGGACGCTGCCGCGGCGGCTATCTGCTCACCGTTCCCCGCACGGCCCTCGACATCGTCAAATCCGTGCTCGACCACGTCGGCGGACGCCGCCCCGTCACGCTCAAAATGCGCCGGGGCTTCGACGACTCCGCGGAGAGCGAGCGCAATTTCTTCACGATCCTCGACGGCGCGTACGACCTGGGCGTCGTCTCCGTCACCGTGCACGGCCGCAGCGTCGAGCAGCGCTACGTGGGGCCTTCGAACCGCGAGTTCCTCGGCCGCGTGAAGTCTCACGTGGGCGACCGGACGCTGCTCGGCAGCGGCGACGTCTTCGCCCCCGAGGACGTCCCTGCGATCATGCAGGAAACCGGCGTCGACGGCGTCTGGGTCGCCCGCGGCGCCATCGGAAACCCCTTCATCTTCCGCGAGATCCGCGCGCTGCTGGAGGGCCGGGTCATGCCTCCCCCTCCGAGCATCGGCGAACAGGGGGCGACGCTCCGGGAGCACGCCGCGCTCGCCGCGCCGATCTACGGGGCGGACCGCGTCGGCCTCGTCATGCGCAAGTTCTGCATCCGCTACGCGGACCTGCACCCCTGCCGGGAGGAGGTGCGCCGGACCTTCATCCAGGCGTCCTCCCCGGAGGACTTTGAAGCGGGCCTGCGCCGCTGGTATGATCCTGATGCCGACTGGCCGCCCGTCCAGCGCCGCGACCGTTTCGACCGCGTCGCGGCCGGGGCCGTATTGGAAGAGTAGATCGAGGAAGACCATGATTCGAAACCTGCTGGCCGCGCTGTTCCTCCCCCTGCTTCTGCTGCCCGCCCACGGAGCGCCGCAGGAGAAGAAGAAACTCGTGCTCGTCGCGGGCAAGATGAGCCACGGCCCCGGAGACCATGAGTTCCGCGCGGGATCGATGCTGCTCCAGAAATGCCTCGCCTCGTTCCCCGGCCTGGAGGTCGTCGTCGTGTCCAACGGCTGGCCGGAGGACGTCGCGGTCTTCGAGGGCGCGGCGGCCATCGTCTGCTACGCCGACGGCGGCGCCGGCCACCCCTTCATCCAGGGCGAGCGCGCCCAGTTGATCGACGGCTACGCCAAGAAGGGCGTCGGCATCGGCTTCATGCACTACGGCGTCGAGGTCCCCAAAGGCAAGGCGGGAGACCGCTTCCTGGACTGGATCGGCGGCCATTACGAGCACGCGTACTCGTGCAATCCGATGTGGTCCCCCGAGTACAAGCAGTTTCCCGAGCATCCCGCGACGCGCGGCCTGAAGCCGTTCAGCACCAACGACGAATGGTACATGAACATCCGCTTCGTCGCCGGGATGAAGGGGGTCACCCCCCTCCTTGTCGCCAAGCCGAGCGACGAGGTCCGCAAGGGACCCTACGTCTATCCCAAGGGGCCCTACGAACACGTGGTGGCCGCCAGCGGGCGGGACGAGG
The DNA here is from genome assembly GCA_964619955.1 of uncultured Planctomycetales bacterium. Classification (GTDB taxonomy): domain Bacteria; phylum Planctomycetota; class MHYJ01; order MHYJ01; family JACPRB01; genus JACQFK01. The sequence continues at coordinate 219,791 of CAZUJF010000001.1, read as the reverse complement.
CCATGATGTGGGCCCTCGAGCGGGCCGACGGAGGCCGCGGCTTCGGATTCACCGGCGGGCACCGTCACAAGAACTGGGCCGACGACAACCACCGCAAGGTCGTCCTCAACGCGCTCGTCTGGCTCTGCAAGCTCGAAGTGCCGGCGGACGGCGTCGCCTCCAGCGTGACGGCGGAGGATCTGGCCGCAAACCTGGACCCCAAGAAGAAGAAATAGCTCAGCGGATCAAAGGGAACGGCGGCGCGGCCTGGGGAACGGCCGCCGGGTAGTCCTCGCCGAGCAGCGCCGCCAGCGTCGCCGCCATCTGCGCCTGGATCAGCGGCGCCTGCGATTCCGCCGCGCCCTGGGACGCCACGCGGGGCCCCATCGCGGCCACCCAGATGCGCCCGGCCTCCGCGTGTTTCGCATTGTGATGGCGCCAGTCGGGGCCCGTGCCGCGGCCGTGATCGGTCGTCACGAGCAGCGACGTGCGTCCGCGGTATTCCGGCAGGGCCTGCAGCGCGCTCCACAGGGACTCCAGCCAGCCATCGCTCCGGCGGATCGATTCCAGATATCGGTCGTAGCGCCCCGCGTGGGCCCACTCGTCCGTGTCGCCCAGCGCGAGATACATCACGCGGGGTTTTCGCGCGCGGATCCCGGCGAGGGCCTTCTCGAAAACGAAGGCATCCAGCACCGCCCCCTTCCACTCCGGAGGGATGGCCGCCATGAGGCGGTCGAAGGCCGTGGGCGGCTCCGCCGCTTCGCCCGCGAACATCGGAAAACCCGCGCGTTCCCGGTTCAGGATGTGCGGGAAGCGCTCCCAGGAGCACCAGGCCTCGACACGCCCGTGAAAGCCCGGCCGCCCGTGGAGCCACTCGAGCACCGTGGGATCGGGATTCCAGACCGGGGCGTTGTCCCTGATGTCCGGCGAAGCGAAGCCGGAAAGGATCTCGTGGTAGCCCGGATAGGAGACCTTGAAGGCGTTGCTCACGCGGACCTCGCCGCCCTTCGCGGCGTTCCCGAGGACGACCCCCTCGCGCGCCATCACGCCCCAGACGAACGGCAGCAGGGCCTCCCGGCGTTCCTCGGGGGTCTCCCGCCAGAAACGGGCGCGGATCGACTTGAGATCCGCCACGCCCTCCTTCTTGTCCAGGAGGGATTCGTCCGCGCCCCCGAAGACCTCCTGCCAGCGCACCCCGTCGATCGTGACGAGCACGACGGAGGGGCCGCGCGGCGGTCCGGCGCAGGCGGCGAGCAGCAGCGCCAGGGGCGCCGCGGTCAGCCTCACCGGCCTTCGATTCCGAGGATGTTGCCGTCCGGATCGCTGAAGGAGGCGCAGCGCAGGCCGGGCCCCGGCGAGAACGGCTCCGTCAGCTCGCCGACCTCCTGAAGCAGCAGCGCCCGGTACGCCGCGTCGAAATCCTCCACGCGGAAGGAGATCGCGTTCAATTCCGGCACGCGGCCGGATTTCCGGCCGGAGTGGAGGCAGAGCGCCACGCCCTTGCTCTCGAGTTCCACCCAGCCCTTCTCCTGGTGGCGGACCGGGACCCCGAGGATGCCGGAATACCAGTCCGCCGAACGGGCCGTGTCCCGCACATAGAGGATCACGCGCTCCACGACGGACAAGCCGGGTATGGAGGTCTTCGCCTGAGGCTGTTTCCGCGCCATGTTCCACCCCTCCCGTTGAACATGATTGATGTATCACGGAAAATAAGAACCGGCAACAAAAAGCGACCGCGAAAGGAGGAGGTTCCGGGGCCTTCCGTGCAGTGATTTGCTTGACCCCTCCGTCTGGTTGGATATAGGATTCAGCCCCTTGGGGAGAACATCCATCATGAAAAAGGCGTTTCTGGCGCTCGCGCTCGGTCTTGCGTTCGCCCCGCTGGCGGAGGCCCAGGTCAAGAACCGCTGGCGCCTCCAGTGGGACAACGAGAAGCCCCAGATCCACACCTACCGCAGCCCGGCGGACAAGTACGAGAACTACTGGTACTTCACGTTCACGCTCGAGAACAAGACGGACGAGATCGTCCCCCTGATCGTCGACGTGCTGCTCTACACCGAGAGCGGCAAGGAGATGCAGGACGACATCCGCAAGGTCGAGGCGCCCATCCTCAAGGAGGAGCTCGCCAACCCCCGCAAGGCGGAAGCCCTGAAGTACGGCCGCTTCTACGCCAACGTGATCGACGCCGAGGTCGAGTACAAGATCATCGAGTCCCACGCCCGCCTCGGCAACCGCTCCGACGGCATCGTCCGCGAATCCATCGAGGCCTTCAAGAAGGGCTTCGCCACGGAGCCGCCCGAGCCGCTCTCCAAGCGCTGGAAGAAGGGCGACCGGATGTACCTCAATCCCCGCGAGATCCGCGAGGCCCGCTTCATCCAGGCCGGCCAGAAGATCCACGGCATCGCCATCTTCAAGAACGTCGACCCCCGCGCGCACCTCTACGAGATCCAGGTGGGCGGCCTGGTCGACATCGTCAAGATCGTCGCCGTCACCGAGGACGAGTGGAAGATGGAGTACGAGCCCCACACGCTCAAGATCCGCTATGAGCGCCAGGGCGACCCCTTCGAGATCGAGCGCGACGTGCTCTACCGGATGGCGGGCCGGCAGTACACCATCAAGCGCATCGGACCGGTCGCCGCGAAGGACACGATCGACAAGCTGGTGATGACGCTCGCCGACACGCTCAAGAAGGAGCAGGACTGGGCGGACAAGAAGGTCAGCCCCGAGGACGTCGCCAAGAAGCGCGCGTCCGACGGCATCGACGCCCTGGACACCCGCGTGATGGCCATGGTCTTCAAGCAGGCCGTCGACAAGGACTTCGGCTACGACGGCACCAAGGACGCCCTCGGCAACGAAAAGGCCATCTGGCGCATCCACGAATGGTGGCTGAGCAACCGCAGCAAGCTGGTCTTCAACGAGACCAGCAACCGCTACGTCGTCAAGGACGACCCCCTGCCCGGAGCGGTGACCGAGAAGTAACCCGGAAGAAGATCGGAAAAGGCGGCGGAGCCATCCGCCGCCTTTTTTCATTCCGGCCAGATGTGGCGCCGCGCGATCGTGTGCCGCATGATCTCGAGGACCCAGGCCTTCCAGTTCACGCGGCGTTCGCGGTCGTGGCCCGCGTACGCGAAGTAGAAGCGCAGGCGGTCCGTCCGGGTCACGGGGGCCCCCACCGCGGCGTTGAGCTGCGCCAGGTTCCAGACGCAGTCCTCGCGGGGCACCGTTTCGGAGAAGTCCACCCGGTCCAGGTCGATGACCCAGACGTCCGCGCCGCGGACGAGGATGTTGTTCGCCTTCAGATCCTTGTGGTAGACCCCGCGGAAATGCATGCGGCGGACGATCCGCGCGAGCTTCCACAGGAGGTCCCGCGAGACGCCGGACTGTTTCAGATGCTCCCACAGGGGCAGCGCCCCCTCGATCCACTCCCCCAGCACGCGGTCGCCCCGCACGGCGTGCAGACGCGGCGTCGGGATGCCCCGCGTCTCGAGCCCGAAGGCGTTGTCCCAGCTCCGGCCCGGGGACTCCTTCACGAAACAGGCGGGCGAGGCCAGCCAGAGCCGCCGCTTCGCGATCTCCTTGACCATCCGGAGCGGCGCCGCGTCGAGCAGCCGGCGCGCCTCCTCCGCGGGGAACGGGCGTCGCACCGTGACGCCGCCGGCGACCTCGAAGTCCGAGCCGGTCCTGCGGACCCGGGCCTGGCGGTCCCGATAATAGCGGTCGCGCAGGCGGTGGAAGACCGGCCAGACGGCCCGGGGATCCACCTTGCACGCCCGGAGGAAGCGATGCGCCTCCGTCCTGCTGATGAAGGTGTAGAGGGACAGCAGCAGGAACGCCGTGGAACCCACGCGATCGGCATCGGTCAGCACGTCGAAGAGGCGCGCCCGGTGCACGTCGATGAGGAAGAGCCGTCCGGCGGACAGGAGGATGTTCCCCGCGTGCAGATCGTCGTCCCGGAGCCCCGCGGCATGCAGACGCCGGACGAAGGCCGCGAGGTCCTTCAAGAGCGGCCGCGTCAGAGGCACCTCGCGCAGGGATTTCGCGCCGGGGATCTCCTCCGTGAACAGCCAGGTGGAGCCCCGTGCGCGCGCCCAGGCGACGGGCCGGGGCGCCTCGATGCCCCGCTCCCGCAGGCCGAGCAGAATCCGGTATTCATGGAGGGCGCGGTCGTTGACGCGGGAGCGGAGGCGGTGCAGAAGCCCGCCGGGTTTGAAACGCTTGATGAACAGGCCGTGCCAGTGGTGGACGGAACGCACCCGGTTGTCCTTGACGAGGGCCCCCGTCTCCCCCTGCCCGAGCCAGGCCTCCACCTCCGCCCGGCGTTCCGGCACCGCCAGTTCGATCTTCATGCGCGTGGATGGATTCGACCATTCCGGGGCCTTCTCTGCAAGCGGCCTTCCCGCTAAGATGGGGGTTCTGACGACCTCGACCGAGATTCCCGGGTACGAAACCCTGCGACAGGGTCCGCACACCATCCTCATCCGGAAGGAGTGGAAGGCGGCCCTGCTGCAGGACCTCGTGGACGACTTCGCGCACGTCGCGGCGTCCGACCGGAAGCTCTACACCCACGGCCGGGTCACGCACTTCTCGTACCTTCCCGCCGGGGCCCCGGCGCGCATCTTCGTGCGCCGCGCCACGCGGGGCGGCCTGCTCGGCGCCCTGCTCGGAGGCCTCTACCTCGGCATCGGCCGTCCTTTGCAGGAACTGCGCGCCGCGTCGGAGGCGCGCGCCAAGGGCGTCGGCACGCCGGAGCCCGTCGCCGTCTGCCTGACGGCCGCCGGCCCCTTCCACCGCTTCACGCTGCTCACCCGCGAGGTCGAGGAGGCGCGCGACCTCCTGACGCTCGCCGCGGCGCCCAGCCCTGGCGAGAAGCGCGCCCTGATCGCCGGACTCGCGCAGGAGATGCGGAAGCTCCACGAGGCCCGGATCTACCACGCCGATCTCACGCTCAAGAACATCCTGCTCGGACGCGACGGCATCTACATCATCGACCTGGACAAGGCCATCATCGCGGAGCGGCGGGAGGAGCGGCTCGACGTGATGAATCTCGCCCGGCTCAACCGCTCCATCGTGAAGCTGCTGGGGGCCCGCGGCCCCGTCACCCGCACGGACAAACTGCGCTTCCTCCGGCGCTATCTCGGCGAGAGCACGCGCCTCCGCGACTTCTCCCGGCTCTGCTCGCACGGACTCTGGGCGCACCGGCTCTGGTGGTCCCTCAGCGGGCAGTCATGAAGATCCTCGTCAAAGGCAACAACTGGCTCGGCGACGCCGTCATGAGCCTGCCCGCGCTCGAGGCCCTCAAGGGCATGCTTCCGCACGCCCGGGTCACCGTGCTGACCAAGCCGGCCTTCGCGGACCTCTACCGCGGCACGCCGCACGTCGACGAGATCCTTCCGCATGAACGCGGCGGCGTCGGATCCTGGCTGCGTTCCGTGAAGACTTTGAAAGCCCGCCGCTTCGATGCCGCGCTCGTCCTGCCCCGCTCGTTCAGCGCGGCCTTCCTCGCCTGGAGCGCGCGCATCCCCCGCCGCATCGGCTACGGCGGACGCGGGCGCACCCGGCTGCTCAGCGACACCCCGGAGGCGCCCGGCCGCGCGCACCGGGTCCTCCACTACCATCACCTCCTCACGGCCCTCGGGGAACCGCCGGCCGTCAGGGCGCCGAAGATCGTCCTTCCCGCGGAGGCCGTCGCCTGGGCCGCCGCCGCCCTCCCGGGGGGCCCCTGGATCGGATTCAATCCCGGCGCCACGTACGGCGCCGCGAAACAGTGGTTCCCCGACCGCTTCATCGAACTCGGCCGGCGCCTGGCCAAACACGGCCGGCTGGTGGTGGTGGGCGGACCTGCCGAAGCCGCGCTCGGCGAAAAGGTCGCCGCCGCCGTCGGGGGGCTCAACCTTGCCGGGAAGACGAAGATTCTCGAACTCGCGGCCGCCATCGCCCGCTGCGCACTCTTCGTCACGAACGACACCGGCCCCATGCACGTGGCGGACGCGGTCGGAACCCCCCAGGTCGCGATCTTCGGCCCCACCGACTGGATCCACACGCCGCCCTTCGGGAGGAACCATGTCCTCGTCCGGCACGAGATCGACTGCAGCCCCTGCCTCAAGCGGGTCTGTCCGCTCGGCCACCACGAGTGCATGAAGCGCGTCAGCGTCGACGACGTCGAGAAGGCCTGCCGGGAGCTGCTCCGATGAAGGTCGCGCTGGTCATCGAGAAGTTCTCCCCGGCGGGGGGCGCCGAACGGCAGGCCGCCACGATGGCCCGCGGCCTGCTCGCCCGCGGCCACGAGGTCCACGTCTTCGCCCGTTCGCTCGCGCCGATGCAGGGCGTCGTCGAACACCGCGTCCCCGCGGAAGGCTTCTACCGGCACGCCTCGTTCGCGCATCAGTCCCGCGCTTTGCTGGAAGCGTCGCGCTTCGACATCGTCCACAGCTTCACCCGGACCTCGTCGCAGGACATCCTCCGGCTCGGCGGCGGCACGCACCGCGAATACCTGGACCGCACGGACCCCGTCTACGGCGTCCTGGGCCGGCTCTGGCGCCGCCTTCGGCCCAAGGAACGCCACGAACTGCGCCTGGAGCGGGAGAGCTTCTCGCCCTCCGCCTCCCGGCACATCGTCGCCGTGTCGCACCGGGTGAAAGCCGAGGTGATCCGGCACTACGGCGTCCCCGCGGAGAAGATCAGCGTCATCCACAACGGCGTCGACGGGGACGAGTTCAAGCCGGACCCCGAGGCGCGGCGCGCGGTCCGCGCGGAGCTGGGCCTCCGGGAGGAGGACTACACGCTGCTCTTCGTGGGGACCGGATTCCGGCGCAAGGGCCTGCAGTTCGCCGTCCAGGCGGTGGACCGCGTCCCCTCGGCTCGGCTCCTCGTGGCCGGCGAAGGCCGCGCGACCCCGCATCCGCGCGTGCGCCTGCTCGGGCGGCGCTCCGACGTGGGCCGCCTCTACGCCGCCGCGGACGCGTTCATCTTCCCGACCCTGTACGACCCCTTCCCCAACGCGACGCTCGAAGCCATGGCCTCCGGGATCCCCCTCATCGTCAGCCGCGTCGCGGGCGTTTCGGAAATCATCGACGGGGATTCCATCGTCGTCGAGGATCCGATGAACGTCGACGAACTCGCCGCCGCCGTCAAGCGCCTCGAGGATCCCGCCCTGCGGGCTTCGATGGGCGCGGCCGCCCGGCGCAAGGCCCTGCTGCGCCCGCACGAGACGGTGCTCGCCGAGAACCTCGCGCTCTACGAACGGGTGCTCCAGGAAAAGAACCGGCGCTGAACGCGCCGTCCGCGTCAATTGACATTCCCGAAGGGCGGGACTATCATGCCCGAAACCATAGGGGAATTGCATGGCGCGGGGGACGGGTTCCGTCGTTGCAGTCATACCAGCCCGGTTCGCCAGCACCCGTCTCCCCGGAAAACCCCTCCTCCAGGAAACCGGCAAGTTCATGATCCAGCACGTGTATGAACGCGTGCGCTCGTGCCCCTCGCTGGACCGCGTCGTGGTCGCGACCGACGACGACCGCATCCTCCAGGCCGTGAAATCCTTCGGCGGCGAGGTCGTCATGACCTCCAACCGGCACCCGTCGGGCACCGACCGCCTCGCCGAGGCCGTGCGGGGCATCGACTGCGCGAAAGTCATCAACGTGCAGGGGGACGAACCGGAGATCGAGACCGAGCTCATCGACGCGGTGATCGGGCTGCTGGACCAGGGCGCCGAGATGGCGACCCTGGCGGTCCCCTTCGCCGACCCGCAGGACGCGATGCTGCCGCACCGCGTCAAGGTCGTCGTCGACCGCCACCACAACGCCCTGTACTTCTCGCGCTCGCGCATCCCCCACGGCGGGACGTCGCCGCTGCTGCATCTCGGGATCTACGGCTACACCAAGGCCTTCCTGCAGCGCTTCGTCACGCTCGACCCCACCCCGCTCGAACAGGCGGAGAAGCTCGAGCAGCTGCGGGCGCTGGAGCACGGCTACAAGATCAAGGTCGGCATCGTGAAGGTCCGTTCGAAGGGCGGCATCGACACCCCCGAGGATTACGCCGCCTTCGTCCAGCGTATGAGAGAGAGGGTCCCCTCATGACCAAGCACATCTTCGTGACCGGCGGCGTGGTGAGTTCCCTCGGCAAGGGGCTGACCGCGGCGTCCATCGGGCTCCTCCTGGAGAGCATGGGCCTCCGCGTCGCCATGCAGAAGCTCGACCCCTACATCAACGTCGACCCGGGGACCATGAACCCCCACCAGCACGGCGAGGTGTACGTGACCGAGGACGGCCTCGAGGCCGACCTGGACCTCGGCCACTACGAACGCTTCACGAACGCCGCCGTGAACATGCACTCGAATTACACGACCGGGAAGATCTACAGCGCGGTCATCGCGCGCGAGCGCCGCGGCGAATACCTCGGCCAGACCGTGCAGGTGATCCCGCACATCACCAACGAGATCAAGGAGTGCGTGCGCCGCGCGGAGGCCCCGGACATCGACGTCGTCATCACCGAAATCGGCGGGACCGTGGGCGACATCGAAAGCCTGCCCTTCCTCGAGGCCATCCGGCAGTTCCACCTGGACAGCGGGCGGGACAACCACATGTACATCCACCTCACGCTGATCCCGTTCCTGCACGCCAGCCAGGAGATCAAGACCAAGCCGACCCAGCAGTCCGTCGGCAAACTCCGCGAGATCGGCATCCTGCCGGACATCCTCATCTGCCGCACCGAGGTCTCGCTCGGCGACGACGTCCGGCGCAAGATCTCGCTCTTCTGCAACGTGCCGGTCGAGGCGGTCATCGAGGAGAAGGACGTCGACTTCTCCGTCTACCAGATCCCCCAGATGCTCGCCGAGCAGAAGGTCGACGAGCTGATCGTGCGGCGCCTGGGGCTGACGTCCCGGAAGCCGGACCTGGCCCGCTGGAACGCCATGATCGAGACGTTCCGGCATCCCGAGGCGGAGATCACGATCGCGGTCGTCGGCAAATACCTCGACCTGAACGACGCCTACAAGTCCATCTGGGAATCGATCACGCATGCGGCGATCGCGAACCGCTGCAAGGTGAAGATCAAGAAGGTCCCGGCGGAGGACGTCGAGACGCAGGGCCTGGCGAAATTCATGGACGGGGTCTCGGGCATCCTGGTGCCGGGGGGCTTCGGCAACCGCGGCATCGAGGGCAAGATCAAGGCCGCCCAGTACGCGCGCGAATGCAACGTGCCCTACTACGGACTCTGCCTCGGCATGCAGATCGCCTGCATCGAGTTCGCGCGGAACGTCGCCGGGCTCGCGAAGGCGAATTCCATGGAGTTCGACGAGCGCACGCCGCATCCGGTGATCCACCTGATGGAGCGCCAGAAAGGCGTGACCGAGAAGGGCGGCACGATGCGGCTCGGGGCCTACCCCTGCCGCATCACGCCGGGCTCGATCGCGGCCCGCTGCTACGGCAAAGAACTCGTCCAGGAACGCCACCGCCACCGCTTCGAATTCAACAACGCCTACCGGGACCTCTTCGCCCAGAAGGGCCTGCGCTTCAGCGGGATCTGGCCGGAGGGCAACCTGGTCGAGATGATCGAACTCGAGAACCATCCCTGGTTCGTCGGAGTTCAGTTTCATCCGGAGTTCAAGTCCAAGCCCACCGCCCCGCATCCGCTCTTCACGGGCTTCATCAAGGCCGCCCTGGAGTACTGCCGACCGAAGGCCGCCGCCGTTGAAAGGATCCGCGTATGAACGACAACATCCGCATCAAGAAGGTCGACGAGGACTGGAAGAAGCGCGCGCAGGCGGAGAAGGAACTCGACGCCCAGAAGTTCGGCGGCAAGAAGGAGCCCGCTCCGGCCGCGGCCCCGGGCGCCGCCCCCGCGGGCGCGCCGCCGGCGAACGCCCCCAAGCCGCACACGCTCTTCCCCGCCCTCGTGGAGTCGCTCGCCTCGCAGGCCCTGATGTTCATGGGCGCGATGCGCGACCCCATGACCGGGCAGGCCCACCAGGACCTCCAGCAGGCCCAGACGATCGTCGAGATGCTCCAGATGCTCGACGAGAAGACCCGCGGCAACCTCGCCCCGGAGGAGGCCGAGATGCTCAAGCAGGTCCTCGACGAGGTGCGGATGCATTTCGTCCGCCTCAGCCAGCCCCCGCCGCCCCCGATGCCGAAGGGGCCGGGCATGATGGGAAACAGGAACCGGTAGACGGTAGCCTGGAGCCCGAGGCCTTGAAACACAGCGCGCTGATCCTGCTGCTGCTCGCGGCCTGCGATGCGTCCACCGGGGCCGACCCCGTCGTGACGCCCACGCCGATCGACCCCGCGACGACGGGCGGCGTGAAAGGGCGGGTTCTCTTCGAGGGAACGCCGCCGCCGAATCCCCGCCTCCCGCTGGGGGGCAATCCCGAATGCGCCGCGAAGCATCCCCAGGGGGCCTTCAATGAGATCGTGCTCGTCCGCGACGGGCGTCTGCAGAACGTCATCGTCTCCGTCCGGTCCGGCCTCGAAGGGAAGGTCTTCGCCTGGCCGAAGGAGGCGGTGCGCATTTCGAACACGAAGTGCGTCTACGTCCCGCGCGTCGCGGCCGTCATGACGCACCAGCCCCTCGAATTCGCCAACGACGATCCGACGGACCACAACGTGCACGGGTTCCCCGTCCAGGGGACCTTCAACTTCACGCTCCAGGGGCTGGGGTCCTCGCGGACGATCAAGGCGCGGCGTCCGGAGGCCCCCTTCCGCGTGAAATGCGACCTGCATCCCTGGATGCTCGGTTACGTGGCGGTTTTCGAGCACCCGTATTTCCAAGTGACCGGGCCGGACGGGTCCTTCGAGCTGCCGGGCCTGCCCGCGGGAGACTACGTCCTGCAGGCCTGGCACGAATCGCTGGGCACGCGCACGGTTCCCGTCCGCATCGAGGCAGGCCGGACCGTCGCCGCGGACTTCAGCTTCAAGCCTTAGGCTCGTCCGGCAGGAACTCGCGCCCGACCCGCGGCGAGACGAGCTTCAGGACGTGGTGGGAGACCGCGAATCCGATCACGATCACGCCCAGCATCCAGAGCAGGGCCTCCCCGAGGCTGCGGGCCACCGGAAAATGCCCGCGGGCGCCCATGCCGAAGAGCATGGGCAGGCTGAGATGCGTGTTGAGCCTCGAGAAGCGGTGGGACATCGCGACGAGCGCGTCGAAATCGGCGGGCTTTTCGCGTTTGCCGGAGAGCGACCCGAGGATGACCTGCTGCGCGGGCCAGATCACGAACCAGACGTTGATCCACATGATCGTGCCGAGCAGGCCGCCGAAGAGGATCCAGAGGTTGGAGGCGCCCGCCCCGTCGGGCCCGAACGAGAGCCAGTTCGCGAAGTTGGACTTCCGGACGACCATTTCCTGGTAGCCGAGATAGCTCCAGCCCGTCAGGAGGGTGATCATGGCCCCCCAGCGGAACCACCAGAGGGCGCGGCCGCGGATCTGGGGGATGAGGACCTTTTTCTGATCCGCCGAGAGGGCCTTTTCGTATTGGGCCTGGACGAAATTGAAGAAGTAGAGATGCCCGAGCCAGAGGACCCCGAAGAAGAAATGCATCCAGCGTAGCGCCTGGAGGACGAGGGTGTGCGCCGTCTGGTACGGGTCGCTGTCGACGATCTGCGGGAAAATCTGTTCCATGCAGATCTTTGTGCCCGATCCGCGCGGGCCTGTCAACCGGCGGATCGTCCCCATTCCCGGGTGAAGAGCCTCCCCATCCCGCCGAAGCTCGCCCTCGGCGAGCGAAGGCGGATGGCCTGCCATCCGTAGCGCCATCCCCAAAAGATGCGCGAAGGATGGTGTCCCGGGTGCGATTTGAACGCACGGCCTGCGGTTTAGGAAACCGCCGCTCTATCCAGCTGAGCTACCGGGACCCGGCGGAGGCCGTGCAGTCTACAAGGGCCCCGCCGTCACGGCAACGGCCGGCGGGGAGTTCCAACCTGCGGACGGACCTCAAGAACGGAACATTCGCGGTCACGGTTCGGCGCAACACGCCCCGCGTCGTCGGACGCCGGCCGGGGGCCGGCCGACGACGAAGGCGCGCTATCGCCAGTTGCCCGTGGGCGGCTGCTGCGGCTGCGGAAGCAGCGGAGGAAGCGTGAACTTCTCGGCACACTTCTTGTCGCGGCACTTGAACTCACGCGACCGGTCCGACTTCGTCACCTGAAGGTCCGCAGGCTTCCCGCATTTGGTGCAAGGTACGTGCATAGGGCAGAGATTCTGCCATCGTCCCCGCGACTTGGATAGCCCCTAATTGAAAAATATTTTCGGGGTCCGGATCCCGGGGGCCGGCCTCGCCGGCCCCCGGACCGGATCGGCCTAGTGGTTCGACTAACTTCAATCCGTAGGTTGCCCGCATCGGCGGGCACCTACGGATTGAAAGTTGACTCACCCCTAGCGCCGGGGAGGAGGAGCCTTGGGCTTCTCCTTCTTCGGCTTCTTGACTTCCTTCCGCCGGCTGTTGTTTCCCTTGCCCATGGTCGCGCTCCTAAAATGAGAATCCAGATGACACGCCCATCCTAGCGGAACGCCCCCGGCGGCGGGGGCCGATTCGGACGCGCCCGCTTCAAAAGCCCGCCTTGACGGCGGCCCCCGCGGCGAGGAGCAGGACGACGGCGATCCCCGCCATCACCCAGGGATCCGGGACGAAGTACGGGTACACGGAGAGGACCAGGCCGGCCAGCAGCTGCGGCAGGCGCGCCTGCCTCTTCCCGTAGACGAACAATCCCGCGCCCAGCGCGCTGAGGAGCAGGGAAAGGAACAAGGCGGCGCTGCTGCCCATGAACGGGATCCAGTATACGTTTCGGACGCTACACTCCAGGCATGCCGTGGTGGGCTTGGGCGCTGGGGGTGCCGGCCGCGATCGTCGCGCTGGCGTGGCTGGCGCGCCGCTCGTTCCGAGCCTCCGTGCGCCGCGAGGCGATCGAGGAGCTGCGGGCCGCCTACGAGGACCTCCAGGTCCTCGAACAGAACGACGCCCGCCTCGTCGTCAAGTCGAAGGCCGTCGGCGAGGTCCAGATCAACCTGCCGAACCTCTACGTCCAGTGCGCCCGGGCCGGAGGCGCCCCCGAGGCCCGCAGCGCCGCGCTCCGCCGCTTCCTCTCGGGGCTGCACCGGCAGGCGGCCGAGATCGGCGTCCTGGACCTCGACCGTCACGGATCCCGGCTGCTCCCCCGGCTCGTTCCGGCCGCGTTCGTCGCCCACGCGCCTCCGCCCGCCCTGCCCCATCGCGCGCTGGGCGACACCGGCCTCGTCGTCGCCTACGTGCTCGACCAGCCCACCTCCGTGGCCTACATCCACACCGGCCAGCTGAAGGAGCTGCGCCTGGACGAGGGCGGCCTCCACGAGCGCACGCTGGCCAATCTGGCCCCTTCGCTTCCCGGGGCCTGCGTCGAGGACGCGCTGGCGGGAAAAGTCGTCGCGCTGAAGTCCGGAGACTCGCACGACGCCACCCGCCTCCTCCTCGTGCCGGCCCGGCTGCGCGAGGGACAGGAACTCGCCGCCCTCGTGCCGGACTCCGACACGCTGCTGCTCTTGAAGTGCCCCGCGGACGGGAACTGGAAGGCGCTCGCCCGGATGGCGAAGCCGGGGACCGGGAAGGCCGTGCTGCCGGGGATTCCGCTCCGGGTCACGTCCGCCGGGATCCGCCGCGCCCCCGGTTTTTGAGGCTCAAGCGCCGCCGGGGTGCACGCGCTCGAGGCGGATGTAGTCCTCCCCGAAGCGGATCATGCGTTTCGCGAGGTCGCTGCAGGCCTCCTCCTGGGAGGACACGCGGTCGACCATCCGGCGGTGCATGTCGCCGACGTAATCCGAGGGGATCGCGGCGAGCTCCTGGATGGCGGCCGAGGTGTGCGCCAGGATGCCGTCGATCAGCGAGCGCTTCACGATGACCATGTCGCCGTCGCCGCGGTCCTCCATCACGCCCTTGTCCTCCTCGCCGAGGATGGGCTCGCCCCGGCCGTAGCGCTGGTAGAGCTGCTCCATGAGATGGTCCACGGGCGCGACGTGCTGCCCCTGGATGCGGCGGACCGCCTCGACCGATTCGCGGTAGGGTTCGGCCTGCTTCAGCAGCTGCTCGTGCTTGAGCCGGACCTCCAGGCCGCGCGCGCCGGGCACGCCGTCGAGGAAATCGCGGGAGAGGTCCAGCGCCTCCAGGGCGCGGAAGTAGTCCTTGAGCGCGAGGTCGGTCTGGACGCGGACGAGCAGCTCCTCGGCGATGCTCCCCTTCGGGGCGTCGTCCAGGGAGAAGATCTTGCTCGCGTAGAGCTGGGTGATCTCCTCCACGACCTTCGCCAGGCCCCAGCGTTTCGCGGCGTCCTTGTCCCGGGCCCCTTCGATGATCGCCTCGAAGCGCGGCGAGATGTCCGCGCGGAAATGGTGCGCGCGGCTGGGATGGGGCTCGGGGGAGATCAGCGCGACCTTCAGCTCGTCGGGGTTCGCGGATTCGTACGGCAGCCGTCCGGTGGCCAGCGCGAAGAGCGTGGAGCCGAGCTGGTAGACGTCCGTCGCCGGCGTGGAGGCCTTTTCGCGGACCTGCTCGGGCGCGGAGAACGGAAGGGCCGTGGCCCCGGCGGCGCCCGCCCCGCCGAACCCGACGAGCTTCACGACGCCCTTCTGCTTGCCGTCCTTCGAGTCGTCCTCGATCAGGAGATTGGCAGGGTGCAGTTCGCCATGGACGACGTTCTGCGCATGCGCGTAGGACAGCGCATGGGCGGCCTGGTACGCGATGTGCGCCACGGCGGCGAGCGGAAGCGGCCCCTGCTTGCGCTCGAGGCGGCGGCGCCAGATCCGTTCGAGCGACTTCCCCGGGACGTGCTCCACGAAGAGGACGGGGCCCATCTGCGGATCCTTGATGCGCCCGTAGCGCCGCACGATGTTCCGGTGGTTCAGCTTCCGCAGCGCCGCGTCCTCGCCCAGCAGGCGCGGCACGTCCCCGCCGCCCTCCCCGCCCTGGCGGACGGCGATCTTGACGTCGACGTGGGGATTGGCGACGAGCCGCGAATCCAGCGCGCGGGCGTAGCGTTCCCGGGTCTTGGAGGCCAGGCCCTGTTGCGTGGCGGCCTGGACGCGGAACTCCTTCCAGAGGGCGTCCGCCCGGTCGCGGATCTGCTGCTGCAGGGCGGGGTCCGTCACGGACTGCCCCATCGTGAATTTGACGTCGATCTGGAAGAAGTTGGGATCGATGTCCCCGACGATCATCAATTCGCCGATGAGCGCCGGAAGATTGCAAAGTTTGCCGAGAAAGACGTGCGCCGGCCCGGCCGTGCCCTGGTACGCCTCCAGGACGGCGATCTCGCGATGGAGCGTGTACGGAAGATCCACCTTCCGGCTGGCGGGGACTTTCTCCGTGCTCATACGATCAGGGCCGAAACACCAATATATCGCTTTATCGGCACAAGCGCGGAGATTCTGGGCGGGAGACTGCAGGGGGCCGCTAAGGCCGGCGGCGCAGGACCGGGAGCAGCAGCGCCAGCAGCAGCAGGGCTGCGGGCCCCCCGCCGAACCCGGCGGCCCCGCAGGCGCAATTGCCGTCCTGGGTCCCCTCTTCGTGATCGTTGTAGCGCGGGACCTGGGGGACGGGCAGCGAGGTCGTGGAAAGCTCGTTGGAGGGACGGCTGGCGCCCACGCTGGTCTCCGCCACCAGGATGTAATAGACGGGGCCCGTGGAGGGCACGTTGAGGTCCGTGTACGCCGTCCCCGTCAGACCCGAGGCCACCGTGGCGTAGCCGCTTCCACTGCTGTTCGAACGCTGCAAGGTGTAACTCGTGGCGCCCCCGGCGGGCGCCGTCCAGACCAGCGCGACGCTCTCCTGTCCCGGCGTGGCGCTGACGAGCACGGGGCCGGGCACGCCCGCGGCGACGACGGCGACTTCCGCCGGGGTCAGGGCGCGGGTGTAGAAGCGGATCTCATCGATCCCCCCGCCGAAGGGGTTCCCCGGATTCGAGGGGATGCCGCCCACGCCGAGCAGGGCCGTGTTCGACAGGCTGCCCAGCGCCCCCGGGATGGCCTGGCTGGTCCCGATCTGGGTGCCGTCGACGTAGAGGCGCAACTGGGCCCCGCTGCGATCCACGACGCCCGTGACATGATGCCAGACGTTTGTGCCGAGACTCCCGTTGAAGGAGGTGTCGACGTTGGTCGTCCCGTCGCCGAAGCGCATCCGGAGATGGCCCGCCATCACCGCACCGCCGGTGGTTTCGTTGATGTCGAGGATCCAGCCCATCGTGCCGTTCCACTTGTTCACGACGCGGTCCTGCAGCGTGGCGCTGGGGCGCACGAACGCGGACACGGTGAATCCGGAGCTGCCGACGTTGAGGGAGGCCGCGTCGGCCGCGGTCATCTGATCGTCGGAATTGTCGAACGTCGCGGCATTCCCGAAAGTCCCGGGAACCAAGGCCGCCGCTCCGGAGACCGTGAGCGTGTGGCCGTTGCCCGACAGGTCGGCGCTGCTGCCGCCGGCGAGGGAGTCCAGGGGCCAGTAGCCCTGGAGGCCGCTGGGGCCGGCCTGGAGCGGCGCGGCCGGAAGCGGAAGCGCGGCCACGCCGGTCAACAGCAAAACGAAGAAACCCCTCATCCCGTCACCCTCTGGATTGGACCACCCGCCCGGGGTCTATAAGCCGGGGGGCGACGGGGCATTACATCAGGATTGCGTCAGCGCCGGGGTTTGGAGAACCATTTGCGCATGAACTCGATCTTCTTGCGGCGGTCTTCGCTGAGGTTGAGGAATTGCAGGCCGCAATGGAAGCTCGTGCCCGCGGTGCCCGTGTCGGGCTTGCACCAGCGGACCGCCGCCAGCACGTCGAGGGTGTCGGGCATGGAACTGAAGCTCAGGTTGAACTGGACGAGGGCCCCCGGCTCGAGGGTCTCCACGAGGGTGACTTTCGCGCCGCTGCTGCTGAGGTCCCCCACCTCGCGGACCAGGTTCCGCTTGATGCCCTGCTGGGCCAGGCTGCCCTGCCGGAAGATGGTGGCCGAGCAGTCGCGGATGCGGAAGCGGTCGGCCTTGCGCTTTTCGGGGGGGCGAAGCACGATGTCCGCGGCTTCGGGCCGCGTGCCCGTGGCGAAGTACTCGCGGAGTTCCAAGGGGCTGTAATGTTCCCGGAATTGCAGACCCGCGTAGTGCGCGAGACCGGCGCTGGACACCCAGCGGACCTCCCCGCGCGCGCGGAAGGCCTCCCCGCTCTGGCGGTCCTTGAGTTCGAGGGTGACGCTCTCGCCCCGGCTCACGAGTTCCGTCACGCGGACCCGGGCTCCGCCGACGGAGATGTCGAGCAGTTCCTGTCCGATGTTCCGGCGCATCTGGGGCGTGGCGCTCGCGGAGGCCCGGTAACAGAACATCTCCAGGCCCAGGGCTTTGCGGCGCGGGGCGCTCCGGCGCGGGTCGATCTCGGTCACTTTCATGAGGACTCCGTGATACGCTTCCCCATACGGGGTGTCAAGCCCCATAATGGGTGAACTTATGGGTCGCTCGCCCCAATCCTCCAACGCTCGCCCCGGCCGGACGGTTGCAGGATCCGGATTGGCAGGATCTTTTCGCTTCCGTTCGGAGCCGGCATCGGTATAATTGCCCGACCTATGAAGCTCCTCTTCAGCCTCCTGCAGAATGCCGCCGCGCCCGCGGCGCAGGCCGCCCCCGGCGGCGCGCCCGCCCAGGCCCCGCCCCAGGGCGGCCTCCTGGGCATGATGGTGCCCCTGCTGCTGATGTTCGTGGTCATGTACTTCCTCATGATCCGGCCCCAGCGCAAGCAGCAGCAGGAAAAGGAGCGGATGCTCGCCAACATCAAGAAGAACGACCATGTCCTGACCACTGCCGGGATCTACGGGATCGTGAAGCAGGTCAAGACGGACGAACAGGAAGTCACCCTGTGCATCGACGAGAAGAAAGACGTCTGCATCAAGGTGACCAAGGCCTCCATCGCCACCCTCGTGAAGGTGTCGTCCTCGTCCGAGGCCGAGTCCCTTCCCGCGGAAGCGAAGAAGGCCTGATCCGTCGCCCGTCCCCTCTCCCCCCGCACTCCGGCCGCTCGGGACGTAACACCGTGGACTTTCGGATCTAGGTTCGATTTCGGGAACAGCCATGGGCCAGGAAACGCGCGCCAAATTCATCGGGATCCTCGTCGTCACGCTCCTCCTCGGCTACATCATCGCGCCGATCCCCAACAAGAAGATGCCCGAGGTTCTGAAGAACGCGAAGATCAGCCCCGGCATCGACCTGGCCGGCGGCGCCGAGCTGCGCTACAAGGTGCTCTTCGAGCCCGGCTTCACCGGCTCGAAGGAAGCGGCGCTGCAGGCGGCCACGGACGTCATCCGTCGCCGCATGGAAGCCAAGCAGCTCAAGGAACCCAAGATCCATTCCCAGGGGACGGATGAGATCGTCATCCAGCTCGCCGGGGTCGACCAGGACACGCTCAAGGATTACAAGCGCCTGATCGAGACCGCGGGCAAGCTGGAGCTGCGCGCCGCCGCGCCGAAGGATCTGCAGGAACGCTACAACAAGGACAAGGTCGTCCCCGACGGCTACATGGTGGTCGAGAATCCCGACCCGCGTCGGGGCGAGCAGGAATACGAGGCGTACGGCACCCACTTGTTGGTCCGCAAGGAAGCCGTCATCGAGGGACGCCACATCGCGGGCGCCGAGCCCCGCCAGGAAATGACCCCCGGTGGCTCGCGCTGGAACACGTCGTTCGAGCTGAACGCCGAGGGTGCGAAGCTCTTCGACGAGGCCGCCAAGACGCTCTACCACCAGCGGCCCCAGGGCATGATCGTCATCATGCTCGACAACAAGGTGAAATCCGCCCCGGTCGTCAAAGCCGAATCGTTCGGCGGGCACGGCTCCATTTCCGGCGCCAAGGACCAGAACGACGCGCGCGAACTCGCGATCATCCTGCGCAGCGGCAGCCTGCCGGCGCCCATCGGCTCCGCCAAGGAAGGCCCCGGCAAGCCGGAATCCGAGACCTTCGTCGGGCCGACGCTCGGCGAGGACGCCATCCGCCAGGGCCTCTGGGCGAGCGGCCTCACGGTCGCCGCCGTCGCCGTCTTCATGATCGCCTACTACCGCGCGGCGGGCGTCGTCGCCGTCGTCTCCGTCATCCTCAACCTCGTCTTCCTGCTCGGCATCATGGCGTTCTTCAACGCCACGCTCACGCTGCCCGGCATCGCGGGCATCGTGCTGACCATCGGCATGGCCGTCGACGCGAACATCCTCATCTACGAGCGCATGCGCGAGGAGCAGCTCAAGGGGAAATCCGCGACGCAGTCCTTCGACGCCGGCTACGACCGCGCCTGGTGGACGATCATCGACTCGAACATCACGACCCTCATGGCGGGCGTCGTGCTCTTCTACTTCGGCTCGGGCCCCGTCCAGGGCTTCGCCGTCACGCTGTGCATCGGCATCCTGACGACCCTCCTCTCGACCCTCTTCTGCTCGAAGGTCTTCCTCAAGATGCTGCTCCAGGGCGGCCTCAAGGAATGGAAGATGGGCAAGCTCTTCGCCACGCCGAACATCGACTTCCTCAAGGTGGCCCGCACCTGCGTGATCGGGTCGGCCATCGCCGTCGCGGCGGCCACCCTGCTCTTCTCCGTCCGCCTCTCCAACGGCCAGGGCGTCGGCATCGACTTCAAGGGCGGCTCTCGCATCGTCTTCGCCATGAGCCAGGGGCAGAACATCGAGCAGGTCCGCGCCCGCATCAAGGACCGGAAGGACGACAAGAACCTGCCGAAGTACGACGACGCGGAGATCCAGACGGTCGCCGACCCCGAGGCGAAGGCGGCCACGGCCAACGTGACGCAGGGCAACGCCCGCACGTTCCAGATGCGCACGGGCGTCCAGGACGTCGACATCGTCAAGAACGACATCCAGGAGATCTTCAAGGACTGGCTCTCGCACGACCCCTTCGCCGAAGTGCCGGACGCCGAGATCGACGCCAACCCCCGCAAGCTCGACGGCCAGCCGGAGGGCAAGGGCTGGTACGTCTACGTCCGGGCGGACAAGGGCGACGCGGCCGCGCTCCGCAAGCGCATCGCGGCGCAGGGCAAGCTCCGCGACGTGCTCGAGAAGAGCGGCTCGGGCGAATCCCTCTTCGTGTTCGACGAGGTCCCGGGCGCGCCCCAGGGCCTGAAGAAGTACAAGTTCGCGCCGACGAAGAAGGTCGGCAGCGATTCGGACGCGCTGATCAAGCTGCGCGACGAGATCAAGGCGGCGCTCGGCACCGACCTGGCCTCGACGCCGTTCCTGTCCAGCAGCAAGGTCGGCGCGCAGGTGTCCAGCGAGCTCAAGGACTCGACGTTCTGGGCGATGCTCGTCTCCTGGATCCTGATGATCCTCTACGTCGCGCTGCGCTTCGAGAGCTGGCGCTACGGCGTGGCCGCCGTGGTCGCGCTCGTGCACGACGCGCTGCTCGCCCTGGGCTTCACCGCGCTCGCGAGCGCCATCGTGCCGAAGTCGTGGGGCCTTTCGTTCGACATGAACCTCAACACGCTCGCGGCGATCCTGACCGTGATCGGGTTCTCGATCAACGACACGATCGTGACGTTCGACCGCATCCGCGAGAATCTCATCCTGATGAAGAAGGAGCCGTTCGCGCAGGTGATCAACGTGAGCGTCAACCAGACGCTGTCGCGCACGTTCCTGACCTCGTTCACGGTCTTCCTCTCGGCGGTGCTGCTCTACGGCTTCACCGCGACGACGGGCGGCGGCATCGCGGAATTCTCGTTCCCGCTGATCGCGGGGGTGGTGGTCGGCACCTACTCCACGGTCTACATCGCGGCGCCGCTGGTGCTCTGGGGCTTCAAGGGCCAGCGCCCCTCCGCGGCGGCCTGATCTTCGGCGCCCGGCGCGCTTTTTCCTGCATCCGCGGGGAAAATCCGCCGATATACTTCTCCGGGCGACGAAGGGGAAGCAGCGCGAGAGAGGGGTTCCGCGGCCACGCCATTCCGGAACTCCTCTCCAGCGACGCCTCCCTCTCCAAGCCGTGTGTGTGGGTGCCGGGCCTGCGATCGAGGAGAGAGGGATGAACACGAACGTCAAAGTCGGAATCGCCGTGGCGATCGTCGCCGCGCTGGTGGCGCTGATCGTCCTGGACCAGAAGACCACGCCGGGAGACGCGGCGGCTTCCCCTCCCCCCGACGCGAACAGCGTCACGCTGGTGCCCACGGCGGACCCCGCCGGCCAGCGCGTCAAGGACAACGAGATCGACACGATCCTCAAGCGCGCCGAGGCGGACTTCAACAAGACGCTCGAGGCGAAGCCCGCGCCCGCCAAGAGCGCGATCAAGCAGGGCGAGGAGCGGAACCAGAAGGACATCAAGCCCGTCGGCGGCGACGAATACGTCATCAAGGACAAGGACACGCTGGACACGATCGCGCAGGCCAAGTACGGCTCCAAGCGCTACGCGACCCTGATCGTGGAGGCGAATCCGGATCTCAAGCCCACGTCGCTGCGGATCGGGCGCAAGATCGTCCTGCCTGCGATGCCGGTGAAGGCGGACGTCGCGGTCACGGCGCCCGTCCCTGTCGAACCCGCCCCGGTCGTGGTCGTCGAGAAGCCCAAGGAAGTCGTGGCGGCGGCGCCCAAGACGTACACGGTGGCCCAGGGCGACTCGCTGATGGTCGTCTCCCAGAAGGTCTACGGCACGGCCCGGCACTACAAGAAGGTCTACGAGGCGAACAAGGACAAGATCGCCGACCCGAACAACCTGCTGATCGGGCTGACGCTGAACATGCCCGAGATCGCGGCGGCCACGGCGGGAACCGTCCCGACCGCCGTCACGGTGACCGCTCCCGCCCCGGTCACGGCGTCCGCAGGCGGCAAGGTGCACGCGGTGGCCGAGAAGGAGTCGCTCTGGAAGATCGCCGAGAAGTATGCGCCCGAGAAGGGCAAGGGCGTGCTGCAGATGATGAAGGACATCGTGGCGGCCAACAGCGACAAGATGAAGGATGAAGGCACGATGCTGCGCCTCGGCTGGCAGCTCATCATCCCGGACTAAGCCCGACACACGCCCAGGCGCAAAGAAGCCTCCGCGAAAGCGGGGGCTTTTTTGTTTCCCAGCCCCCCAAGGCAACAAAACAGACGGGCTGCTTTGTTGCCTCGCGAAGGCAACAAAGCAGCCCGTCTGTTTTGTGGGGGCCTATTTCAGCTGCCGAGCTCGGATTCGCTGAATTTGTCGCCGTCCCAGCCGATCAGACGGGGCTTCTCGTCCACCACCGTCTCCAGGTTCACCGGACGCTGCCAAAGGGCGTGCAGGTTCCGCAGCGTGTCCCGGGCTTCCTCCAGGTCCAGATCCACCCCCTCATGCCGGTGCTTCAGGAGCAGCTCCGCGCGGTTCCGATAGTTTCCGTCCTGGACCACGATCACCGGATGCCCCATGTTCGTCAGCCGGTACAGCAGCTGCTGCTTGACCGCCTTGAAATCCCGGTCCGACACCTCCGGGCGCCCCGTCTCCGCGTTGGGCTTGAACACGAAGAGCTTCTGCTCCAGGCAGAACTCCTTCGTCAGGAACTCGTCGATGAACGTCAGGTCGTTGTAGATGCGCCGCACCTCGAAGATCTTCTGCCGCCCCTGCATCGCCTTCGTGTCCCAGGCCTGCCGCGCCCGCAGATCGTCGCAGTCGTCGTATTCCCGGCCGAACTGCCCCTTGTCCCAGCGCTCCTCGATCGCCCGCCAGAGCTCCACCCCCAGCTTGTAGGGATTGATCTGGCCGGGCCGCGTCCCCAGCGTCCCCGAATGATGGTCCGCGAAATCCACCACCTCGGCGTCCTTCAGCACCTTCGACGTCATGATCTTCGAATGCCAGTAGGTCGCCCAGCCCTCGTTCATGATCTTCGTCAGCGCCTGCGGGGCGAAGTAGTAGGCCTCCTCGCGGACGATGCCCAGGATGTCCCGCTGCCAGCCTTCGAGGGGGGCGTATTCGAGCAGGAACTCCAGCACGTCCTTCGTCGGCGACTCGGGAAACGAGCGCCGCTTCTCCACCTGGGCCTGGATCTTCTTCCGCTGGGCCTCCAGGAACTCCGGCGGATTGATGAAGCGGTCCATGTAGCCGTGTTCGGCCTTCAGGCGCTGGACGGCGGCCCCGCCCTCCCCGCCTTCATAGCGGGCGCTGCGGCGGCGATCGGGCGAATAGACGGAGTGGTAGTCGATCAGGCTCTCCAGCGTGAGACAGGCGTCCAGGAAGCGCTCCACGGCCTCCTGCCCGTAACGCTCCGCATAGCGCCGGATCCGCGTCCCGTGGTTCGCGATCTCGTCGATCATCCGCCGGTTCGTCTGCGAGAACCAGAGGTTGTTCTTGAAGAAATCGCTGTGCCCGTAGACGTGCGCGATCACCATCTTCTGGTCGACCAGGGCGTTGGACTTCATCAGATAGGCGTAGCAGGGGTCGTTGTTGATCACGAGTTCGTAGATCTTCGACAGCCCCCAGGAGTACCCCTTGTGCAGCTCCTCGTAGTCCATCCCGAACCGCCAGTGCGGGTAGCGCGTCGGGAAACCCCCGTACGCGGCGATCTCGCTCATCTCCTCGTGACTCACCAGCTCGAAGACGGTCTTGAAGGGCTGCAGGCCGTAGTCGAGGGCGTGACGGAGGATGACGTCCTGCGCCCGGCGCAGTTCGTCGGTCTGGATCCGCCGCGCGGCGCCCATCTCAACGCCCCTTTCCCAGGAAGGCCTTGATCGAGTCCAGGATGCCGTCCTTGTCCTTGATCTCGCTGGTGATCACCTGCTCGTGGTTCCTGAACCGCTCGTCGAGATCCTTCTTGAACTGCCCGCTGCCGTACGCGCTCTTCACCTGCCCGTAGCAGAACACGTTCACGCGCGGCAGCAGCTCCTTCTCCAGCAGCCCGATGCAGGCCTGCGTGTCCTCATGGCCCCAGTTGTCGCCGTCGGAGAAGTGGAAGGGGTAGATGTTCCACTCGATCGGGCTGAACTCGCGGCGGATGAGGTCCGCGCAGAGCTCGTACGCGCTGGAGATCTTCGTCCCGCCGGACTCCTTGAGGTGGTAGAAGGTCTCGCGGTCGACCTCCTTCGCGAGCGCGTCATGGACGATGTAGCGGCACTCCAGCTTCTTGTACTGGGAGCGCAGCCAGGTGTCGATCCAGAAGGACTCGAGACGGACGATCTCCTTCTGCTCGTCCCCCATGGACCCGGACACGTCCATCATGTAGATGATGACCGCGGCGTTCTGGGGCGTCTCCTTCACCTTCCAGGAGCGGTAGCGCTTGTCCTCCTTCACCGGCACGATCAGCGGGTGCTTCGGATCGTAGGTGCCCGAGGCCACCGAGCGCTTGAGCGCCTCCCGGTAGGTCCGCTTGAAGTGCCGCAGCCCCTCGGGACCCACCCGCGCGATCCCCGTGTAGCGGTCGCGTTCGGAGATGATCGCGCTGCGCTGCTTCGGCTGGATGCGCGGCAGCGCCAGCTCCTCGCCCAGGATTTCCGCCAGTTCGGCGAAGGAGACCTCGACGTCCAGGATGTGCCGGCCGTGCTGGTCGCCCGCCTCCACCGGCGTGCCGGCCTCGCCCTCCCCCTGCCCCACGCCGCCCTTGTCGTTGGAGCCGAAGCGGAAGCTCGGGAGGCGCACCTGCGGGACGGGGATGGCGACCGCGTACTTCCCCTGCTGCCCGATCATCTCGCCGTTGGACACGTACTTGCGGAGATCCTTGCGGATCCGGCCCCGGATGATCTCCCGGAACCGCCCGTGGTCCTTCTCGATCTTCTTGATGTAGCTGCGGGTCCTGTCCACGGCTACCTACTCCTTCGCCGACCCCCTCGCAAAGATGCTCGCCACGAACGACAGCACGTCCGAGGCGCAGGTGTCGCAATACCCGTAGCCCTTCACGAGGCGGCTCTTCACGATGTCGATCTTCTCCTGGGTGCCCTTGTCGGGGACGCCCGCCACCAGGCTGCTGAGCTTGATGGTGTCCTTCTGGTCCTCGAAGAGCTTCAGCTCGAGCGCCTTCTGCAGGCGCTCGTTGGAGCGGTAGTGGAACTTCTTCCCCTCCACCGCGAGCGCGCCGATGTAGTTCATGATCTCCCGGCGGAAGTCGTCCTTGCGGCTCTCGGGGATGTCGATCTTCTCCTCGATCGAGCGCATGAGCCGCTCGTCCGGCTCCTCGTCCTGGCCCGTGTACTTGTTGCGGACCTTCTGCCGCTGGGTGCAGGCCTTGACGTGGTCGATGTAGTTCATGAAGAGGCGGTTGATGGCCTCCTCGTCGGCGCAGATGGCGCGCTGGACCTCGTTCTTGACGATGTCCTCGTACTCCCCCTTCACGTCGGCCAGCAGCGCCTTGAAGCGCTTGCGCTGCTCGTCGCCGGAGAGCAGCGAGTGGTGGACCAGGCCCTCCTCGAGCTCGTTGAGGACCATGAAGGGGTTCACGCAGCCGCCCTCGTCGATCTTGACGAGCGCGTTGGAGATCTTGTCCTGGATGTAGCGCGGGGAGATGCCCTCCATGCCCTCGTGCCGGCATTCCTCGCGCAGTTCGCGGATGTTGTCCTCGGTGTAGCCCGGCAGGGTCTTGCCGTTGTAGAGCTTCAGCTTCTGCATGAGGGTGAGGTTGGCCTTCTTGGGCTCCTCCATGCGCGTGAGCACGGCCCACATGGCGGAGATCTCGATCGTGTGAGGGGCGAGGTGTTTGCCGCGCACGCGACCGCCGTGGTAGTCGCGCTGGTAGATGCGGACCTCGTTGTCGAGCCGCAGGTTGTACGGGACGTCGATCTTCAGCGTGCGGTCGCGGAAGGCCTCCATGAGCTCGTTGTTCTGGAGCCGCTTGTATTCGGGTTCGTTGGTGTGGCCGAGGATGACCTCGTCGATGTCCGTCTGGGCGAACTTCTTGGGCTTGATCGCGTGCTCCTGGGTGGCGCCGAGCAGGTCGTAGAGGAAGGCGACGTCGAGCTTGAGGACCTCGATGAATTCGATGAGGCCGCGGTTGGCGACGTTGAATTCGCCGTCGAAGTTGAAGGCGCGCGGGTCGGAGTCGCTGCCGTACTCGGCGATCTTGCGGTAGTTGATGTCGCCGGTGAGCTCGGTGGAGTCCTGGTTCTTCTCGTCCTTGGGCTGGAAGGTGCCGATGCCGAGGCGGTCCTTTTCGGAGAGGACGATGCGGCGGACCTTGACCTCCTTGATGACCTGGCGCCAGTCGCCGCGATGTTTGGCCATGCGGTCGGCGAAATGGCGGCGGCAGGAGGGGCAGAGGTCGCCTTCGATCTTGATCGTATAGCTGCAGGGGAATCCGGTGTTGATCTCCTTGAGGGCGGCTTCGCGGGCCTCCAGGGGGAGCAGGCGGAGGGGGTCCTCGTGCATGGGGCAGTCGGTCCAGACGGCGGGGTCGGTCTCATCGCGCCAGGCGAAGCTGTAGAGGGCGCCCTCCTTGGTGCGGGAGTAGGCTTCGAGGCCCTTCTTCAGGAGGCGGGCGATGGTGGACTTGGAGCTGCCCACGGGGCCGTGGAGGAGGATGATGCGGCGTTCGGTGCCGTAGCCGTGGGCGGCGGATTTGAGGGCGTTGACGAGGTGGGCGAGGGAGTCTTCGAGGCCGAAGATGCTGTCGCGGCCGCCGCCCATGGGGTCCTTGAAGAAGTTGTAGCGGAGGAGGGTCTCGCGGTTCTCGGTGTAGGCTTCGGTCCCGTAGGAGAGGATCATGTCGTAGACGCGCTGGAAGGCGTTGCGGCAGGCGCGGGGGTTTCGGGAGACGATCTCGAGGTAGTCCTCGAAGGTCCCCTCCCAGTGGAGTTCCTGGTAGGTTTTCTGATCGAGGGCGTGATCGATGGCGCCCAAGAGCCGATGGGCCAGGTCCTGGACCATAAACCACCTCTAAAAAATAATGCCTCCATAGGATTGGACGACGATACTGCGGAAAAAGATCCTTGATCACGCGCGAAAGACGCCGATAGTGCAGATCGTCCGGCGCTGGCGGATCAAAGAACGGGGTGGGGTACTGCATCCCCTCTCTGAAAGGAAGTATACCCCGCGATTCCGCAATTGAGGGCACCAACAAAACAGCCCGTCTGCTTTGTTGCCTCGCTAAGGCAACAAAGCAGACGGGCTGTTTTGTTGGGTACTGGTTTGTTCGGTCAGGTGTGAGCGATCGCGAGGAGGATGGCGGGGACCCGGGATCTATCCAAGGGACGGACCTCGTAGAGAGGGTCCGGGGGCAGCCCCTCCGAGGAGGCCTTCCCCCTCCGGAAGCGCCGCACGGGGGCGAAGGACCTCAGCAGCCGCTTCGCCAGCTCCTTGCCCTCAAAGAGCAGCGCCTGCTTCCGGTCCAGCAGCAGCTGCCCGTAGTACTCCACCCCTTGGAACGCCTTGAAGAGCGCCCGGAATTCCCGGGGATTGAACTCCCGGACATGATGACGCTGACAGGGCCTGGGCGAGCGCGGCGACCAGAGCTCCCGGTTCGGGGTGGACACGATCAGGCGCCCCCCCGGCCGCAGGACCCGGCGGACCTCCTGCAGGAAGCGCCCCGCGTCCCGGACGTGCTCCAAGGTCTCGAAGGAGACGACGGCGTCGAAGACCCGCCCGAAGGGCAGCCGGAGGGCGTCCGCCGCCACGTAGGAGGCCGGAAAGCGCTCTTGGGCGTAGCGGAGGGCCTCCAGGCTGATATCCACCCCTGTGGCGCCCAGCAGACGCGTCCCGTAGCCCGTCCCGGAGGCCAGATCCAGAATCCGGGCCCCAGGGGCCACCCGCTCCCGGGCGAAGCGGTAGCGGCCCAGATGCTCCTGCAGCGAGGCCTCCAGGGCCCCTTCAGGGACCAGCCGTTCTTCGTCGAAACTCATTGCAGGTTCGATTTTGTCCCCGTAGGGTACCCCGATGCTCCTCGATCTCTGGAAGCGCTATCGGCTCAAGCAAATCGCGGAGATCAATGAATTCCTCGTCCCCGGCCCCTGGACGCAGCGGAACGGCCGCCGCGCCCTCCCCCTGCCCCTGGAGCACGGCCTCACTCCCCCCCCCGGCGCCCGCCTGCGCTCCTGGATCGACCGCGGCCAGGGCTGGGAGCCCTACGACCTCGACACTCTGCCCCCCCGCCTCGAAGGCCCCGGCTGGTGGGGCGACCCCGCCCTCTTCACGACCACCCCCCTCCGCCCCCTGATCACCAAAGCCTGGCGTAAATGGCGCCTGGGGGGCTTCCAGACCCAGACGCCCCGCCCCGGCCCCCCCTTGCCCCGGCCCGCCCCCCCCAAGGGCCGCCCCCTCGTCTCCATCCTCATCCCCACCGACGGCAAAGTCATCCAAGGCCTCCGCGGACCCCAGGACCTCGTCGCCGACTGCGTCCGCAGCATCCGTGAGAAGACCACTTACGCCAACTACGAGATCCTCATCGCCCACAACGGCCGCATCAACCCCGCCGTGCCCGCGCTGCACTACCAGGCCCCCGGCCCCTTCAATCTCGCCCACAAATGGAACTGGCTCATCGACCAAGCCAAGGGCGACTACCTCATCCTCCTGAACGACGACACCCTGGTCATCGAGCCCGACTGGATCCAGAACCTGCTCGAATTCGCCGTGCTGCCCGACGTCGGCGTCGTCGGCCCCAAACTGCTCTTCCCCGACGGCCGCATCCAGCACGCCGGCATCGTCTTCGGCCTCGCCACCCTCTGCGGCCACGTCTTCATGGGCCACCCCCACGACTGCCCCGGGACGCTGCACCCCCGCGAATTCAGCGCGGTCACCGCCGGCTGCCTCATGATCCGCAAGGGCTGGCGGCTGGACGAGGACCTGCCCGGGACCTTCGACGTCGACCTCTGCCTGCGCGCGCGGCAGAAGGGGCTGCGGGTGATCTACACGCCGCACGCGAAGCTCTTCCACCTGGAGTCGGTCACGTTCCGGCTCGGGGGCCGCACGTACTTCGAGGAATTGAAGCGCTTCCGGAAGAAGTGGCCGGACTGCCTGCCCGACCCCTTCTACACGCCGGACACGCCGCCCTGCGTCCACACGGGCAACCCCGCCGCATCGCACTGAGCGAGCGGCTTCCAGTGCCGGTCCCGTTCCGAAAGCAGCGGCTCCGAGACCGGCCAGGGGATGGCCAGCGCGGGGTCGTTCCAGACCACGCCGCGTTCGTCCGCAGGCGAGTAGTAATCCGTGACCTTGTAGAAGAAGTCCGCCGTCTCGCTCAGGACGCAGAACCCGTGCGCGTAGCCCTCGGGGATGTACATCATGCGGTGGCTGTCCCCCGTCAACCGCTCGCCGACCCAGCGGCCGAACGTGGGGCTGCCGCGGCGCACGTCGAGGACGACGTCGTAGACCTCGCCGGCGAGCACCTGCACGAGCTTCGCCTGGGGTTTGCCCAGCTGGTAATGCAGCCCGCGGAGCACGCCGCGCTGCGAGCGGGAGATGTTGTCCTGCACGAAAGTCCGGACGATGCCGACGCCCTCGAGCGTCCGCGCATTGAAGCTTTCGAAGAAGAACCCGCGGGCGTCGCCGAAGACCTTCGGGTCGAGGAGGCAGACGCCGGGTAGGACCGTGTCCGTACGCTTCACGTCTGGAGGATCCCCCTCAGATACTCCGCGTAGGAACTCTGTCCCATGGAGTCGGCGGCGGCGCGGACTTCGGCGGGCCCGATCCAGCCGCTGCGCCAGGCGATCTCCTCGAGACAGGCGATCTTCAGGCCCTGCCGTTCCTCGATAGCCTCGATGAAGTTCGTCGCCTCCAGCAGGCTGCGATGCGTGCCGGTGTCGAGCCACGCGATGCCCCGGCCGAGCTTTTCGACCACGAGCTCGCCGCGCTCGAGATAGCGCCGGTTGAGGTCGGTGATCTCGAGTTCGCCGCGCGCGCTCGGCTTGAGCGAGGCGGCGACGTCGCAGACCGTGGCGTCGTAAAAATACAACCCGGGCACCGCCCAGTTCGACTTCGGCTGCTTCGGCTTTTCTTCGAGGCTGAGCGCCTTCCCGGACGCGTCGAAGTCCACCACGCCGTAGCGCTGGGGATCCTTCACGTGATAGCCGAACACCAGCGCGCCCTTCCTGAGCTGCGCGGCCCGGCGGACCGTCTCCGTGAGGCCGTGGCCGTGGAAGAGGTTGTCGCCGAGGACCAGCGCTCCGGGGCCGCCCGCCAGGAACGAGCGGCCGATGATGAAGGCCTGCGCGAGCCCCTCGGGTTTGGGCTGCTCGGCGTACTCGATCCGCAGCCCGAGGGCTTTCCCGTCCCCGAAGAGGCGCCGGAAGCCCGGGAGGTCCTGCGGCGTCGAAATCAGCAGAACGTCGCGAATGCCCGCCAGCATGAGGATGCTCAGCGGGTAGTAGATCATCGGTTTGTCGTAGATCGGCAGCAGCTGTTTGCTGACGCCGCGGGTGACGGGATGCAGCCGCGTGCCGGCGCCGCCCGCGAGGATGATGCCCTTCATGAGGTCGTCCTCCCCCGCCACCATTCAAACACGTGTTTAATACCGCTGTTCCAATCGTAGCGCGGGCTCCAGCCCGTCGAGCGCAGCTTCGTGATGTCCGCCTGGATGAGCATGGGCTCCCCGGAATAGTAATTCACCGCCCCGAGCTGCACAAGGTCGGGACGTCCGGCCAGCTCCCCGATGCGGGCCGCCAGCTCGCGGATCTTGGGGGCCTCGCCGGAGCCGATGTTGACGCAGCCCTGGAGTTTGCTTTCGGCCACGGCGCAGACGGCGGAGGCGACGTCCTCGACGTGGAGGTAATCGCGGCCCTGTTCCCCGGGCGAGATTTTGGCGGGCTGGCCCCGCAGCAGCGAAAGGATGACGTTCGGGACGAAGCGGCGTTCGTCCTCCCAGGGGCCGTACTGGTAGAAAAACCGCACCCAGGCGGAATCCGGACGCGCCTCGACGTCGCGGCGCAGGGCGTCCTTGCACTCCGAGTAGAGGGACGCGGGCTTCGTCGGGCTGTCCTCGCGGAGCTTCCCCAGAGAGGTGTCGAACTCGAAACAGGTGCCGGCGAAGACGGCGCGGCATTTCAGGCGCGAGAGCAGACGTCGAGAGGCTTCGAGGCAGTCGCGATTCTCGGGAGCCGTGAGGTACTTCCCGGGGACGGCGTACCAGGCCATGTGGACGGCCAGATCGGGTTGGATCGGGACGAGGTCCATGTCGCCGTCATGAATCCGCAGGCGGCCTTCGATGTCCCGGATGCGGCGGCGGTCGCTCGCGGGGCGGAGGGTCGCATGGACTTCATGGCCGCGCTGGAGGAGTTCGCGGGCGACGTGGGAGCCGATGAAGCCGGTGGCGCCGGTCAGGAGGACCCTCATGCGTCCTTGCGGGCCCAGTCGTAGGGGATGTGGCTTTGGTGCGGGTCCTCGCGCCGGATCTCGGCGGCATCGTGGGGAATGCTCGCGCAGTTGGCGACGATGGACTCCTTGATATCGACGCCCATGAAGCCGTTCCAGACGCCGGGGGGGACGACGACGAGGACGTAGTTGCGTTCGCCGAGGTAGACCACCTGGGTGCGCCCCTTGGTCTTGGAGTCGGGGCGTTCGTCGTAGAGGACGAGTTTGATGCAGCCGGAGACGCAGGTGTAGCTGAGCGTCATGCGCTCGTGGATATGCCAGCCCTTGACGACGCCGGGATAGACGGTCGAGAAGTAGATCTCGCCGAACTCGCGGAAATGGGGGTCCGTACGCTTGAGCATGTGCATCACGGAGCCGCGCTCGTCCGGGAAGCGCTTGAGCGGGTGGATCTCGACGCCATCGATCATGGGGGGCGATTTTAGCGGCTGCGGCGGGTTGGGGCAAGGCCGCCTTTGATTCGCTATAATGCGCCGCGCATGGCCGACTTTTGGACGAATAAGCGCGTCGTCGTCACGGGCGGCGCCGGATTTCTGGGCTCCCGGATCGTCGACCGCCTCAAGAAGGCCGGCGCCGAAGTCTTCGTCCCCCGCAGCAGGGACTACAACCTGGTGGACGGCCAGGCGGTGAAGCGCCTCTACAAGGACGCGCGTCCCGAGCTGGTCATCCACGGCGCGGCGGTGGTGGGCGGGATCGGCGCCAACCGGGAGAACCCCGGGCGCTTCTTCTACGAGAACCTGATGATGGGCGCGCAGTGCCTGGAGGAGGCGCGCCTGAGCGGGGTGAAGAAATTCGTAGCGATCGGGACGATCTGCGCCTACCCCAAGCACACGCCGGTGCCCTTCCGGGAGGAGGATCTCTGGAACGGCTATCCGGAGGAGACCAACGCGCCGTACGGCCTGGCCAAGAAGATGCTGCTGGTGCAATCGCAGGCGTACCGGCAGCAATACGGCTTCAACTCGATCTTCCTGCTGCCGGTGAACCTCTACGGGCCGGGGGACAACTTCGACCCGGCGAGTTCGCACGTCATCCCGGCGCTGATCCGGAAGTTCGTCGAGGCGATGCGGGAGGGGCGGGACGAGGTGGAGATCTGGGGCAGCGGCAAGGCGACGCGCGAGTTCCTCTACGTGGACGACTGCGCCGAGGGGGTCGTCCTGGCCGCCGAGCGCTACGACGGCTCCGAGCCGGTGAATCTGGGGGCGGGCTTCGAGATCTCGATCAAGGACCTTGCAGAGAAGATCGCGCAGGCGGCCGGCTTCAAGGGCCGGCTCCGCTGGGACGCCACGAAGCCCGACGGCCAGCCGCGGAGGTGTCTGGACACGAACCGGGCGACGCGCGAATTCGGATTCAATGCGAGCACCCCCTTCGAGGAGGGCATGGCCAGCACCCTGCGCTGGTTCGCCTCCCGCCCTCCTTCAACGGCCCGCTGAATCATGCGGCTTGCCCGACAGGGAGCGCCACGCCTCCCGCAGTTCAGCGACGCGCGGGATGAATTCCCGCAGGCGCACCCCATCGGGCACTTGGCGGCAATAGACGACCAGCATGAGCAGTGAAACGCATCCCGCTGAGCAGGCCGTCCCCACAGCCCCGCCGAGGATCCCCATCCGGGGGATCAGGTGGTACCCCGCTCCCAGCGTCAGCGACGCCATCAGACCCGAAAGCGCGACGAACACCGGGGGATACGCGCCGCGCCCCGCCATGTCGCTGGCGGTGATGGTCCAGAGTCCCATGAACACGCCCGAAAGCAGCAGCACCCGCATCACGCCCGCCGATTCCTCGAAGCGCGAGCCGTACAACAACGCGATGATCCAAGGGGCCAGGAGCGCCGCGATCCCCCCGAGCAGCGGCGCCGTGAGCAGGTGGAACCGCACAAAACGGAGCGTGTCGCGCGCCGGGCGCCGTCCTGACCCGGCCTCGTTCAACACCAGAGATCCCACCACATTCGGGATGTGCTCGATCGTCTCCGCCAGCGGCACGGCCACCGCGTACAGGCCCAGCGACGCGCTCCCCAGGCTCCGGTTCAGGAGCATGAAGATTCCGCGCATGGAGGCGAAGCCGAAGAGGGAGGAGAGGAAGGCCCTGAAGCCGATGGAAAGCGAGCGCAGAAACAAACCGCCGTCGAAGGTCCACGACAGGCGGATCGACGAGGCCAGAATCCCGAACGTTACGAGGACGTTCAACGCCGTCCAGGCGAACCAGGCGCCGAGCGCCGCCTCCACCCCCTTGCCCATCGCGACCACCAGGATTCCGTTGCTCGCCGCCGTGGCCGCGTTCACCAGTGCGCTCACGATGCCGTGCGAACGGTAGCGCCCCAAACCGAAGAGCAGCGCCGCCAGATTCAGCTGGACCACATTCAGCACGGTCCCCGCGAGCACGAGCCGGCAGAGGGATGGGTCGAGTTTCCCGATCAGAAGCTCCGCAGCCCCCGGGGCGAAGGCCAGAACCGCGCTCCCGACCAGACCCGCCAGCAACGCCGGAAACACGCTGACGAGCATCAGCCGCCCCGCCCGCTCCGGTTCCTGCGCGGCCAACAGCCGGTTCGAACTGTGGATACCGAGGGAAGCGGCATAGGACGCCAGGCTGGCCGTCGCCACCACGAGCGAATAGGTGCCCACGCCGGCAGCTCCCAGCCAGCGCGCCAGGAGGATGGAATTCAGGAAACTCGACGCGAGCGAAAGCTCGCGGGAAAACAGGGTGACGGCGAAAGCCCTGGAGAAGCGCATGGCTCAGGGCGCGCGGGCCGCCCCCCGGGCGGGGCCGACCAGCGATTCGTAAGGTATCCGGGGGAACACATCCAGGAAGCCCCCTTGCGTCGCGTTGAAGATCCGGGTTCCCCGGGCCAGCGCATGATCGCGGACGTGCCGGTAGCTGCGCCAGAGCTGGAGCTGGGACTCCATGAGCTGTTCGTAGGTGAACCGGACCTCCGGGAACGCGGAGGGGTCCTGTTCGTAGAAGTGGGCGAGCTTGCCGGGAGTCGCCAGCCAGTCGTGATCACAACCCAGGAGGTACACTTCGCGGAACCGCATCCAGACGGCGGCCAAGAGGCAGGCCAGCGTCACACAAAGCACGCTGGAGAGGGGCCGGGTGAGGTCCGTCCGGATGCGCCCGGTCTCGCAACCCTGGTCGCAGAGCAGCAGGTAATGAATCGAGCGTCCCTTGAAGAGGCCCGCCCTGCGGATCAGGGGCTCCGCGTCCACCGGGAAGAGGAACGTGGTGCGCTTCCCAACCCGATCGAGGTCCCCGAGCCACGCACGGGCGTCCGGCGTGTCGACGAACGCATCCGGATCCACCGCGCAGTGGTACGTGGGGTTGATGCGGTCGTAATCCGGATGGAGGTAGAAGGCATTCATCACGAAGACCGTCTCCCCCCGGAGCAGCGTCAGGTCCTGCTGTTTGACCGAAGGGCCGTTCGCGACGATGAAACAGCGGTCGCGGAATCCGTCGGAGGCCAGGCCGCGGTTCGCCGACAGGAGCGCCTGCGCCCGGTGGAACTCGACCGCCGTCCGGATCCTCCGGTGCATCCAGCGGAGGACCGGCTTCAGCGGCGCCGGCAGGGCGTCCTTCAACGATCGCTGTTCGGCGATGCGGCGAAATCGGCTAAACATGGTCCCTTCGAGTGGATGCGGGCACTATAGCATCCCGGTTCCGCCCCCCCCCTTTATCGATGAGATCCGCATAAAGGGCCATCACGCCCGCATGGTAGCGGTCTTCGGTGTACCCCGATTCGATCCGCGCGCGGCCGTTCATCCCCAGCCGGCGGATGAGAGCCAGGTCCGGATAGAGTTCGCGGAGCACGCGTGCGAGATCCCCGGGATCCCCCGGCTTGAACAGCCGCCCGGTCACCCCCTCCTCCACCAAGGCCCGATTTCCCCCGATGTCGGCGCCGACGACCGCCCTGCCAAGGGCGAACGCCTCGTACACCACATACTCGGCGGGCACATGCCATTCCGAGGGGGCCACCACCAGGCGCGCGCCGCCGACGGCCTCCTGCAACTCCGGGCCCCAGCGCAGCGCGGTGTCGAGATGGACCTGGGTCAATGCGTGCTCCCGGATGAAGGCGGCCACCCCCTCCGCCTCGGGGCCGTTCCCAAAGATCTTCAGCGGGACGTCCCCCAGCCTTCTCACGGCTTCGAGGAGTGTGTAGATCCCCTTCTGCCGGATCAGCCGGCCATAGAACACGATATGGGGACCCCAGCACTCCCGAACGGAAAGACCGGCGGGGTCGAAGGGGTTCTGGACCACGTCGAAGCGGGCGTCCCCCAGCCCCAGTTCCCGAAGCAGGTCCGCCATGGCCGCCGTGGGCACCACGAAGGAATCCACTTTCGAGAGGGTTTTCCGGGCCACGGCCACCCGTTTAGCCGCGTAGGCCATGAGGGATGCCGGCCAAGAGCCCCGGTAACAGCGGTGCAGCAACCCCGGGAGGAAGCGCCGCCCGGAACAGTCCGTGCAGATGCGACCGTCGCGGTAGAGGTAGGCGTTAGAACAAAGGAGCTGGTAGTCGTTCATCTGGAAGACCACCGGGATGCCCCGCTCATGAAGTTCGTCGATCACGGAAGTCGAGAGCTGGAAGAATATATTGACCAGATGGGCCACGTCGGGCCGCTGCGCCTCGAGGCGGAGGCCGAGCAGGCGGCGGGCCTCCTTGGAATAGATGCCGTTGAAGAAGAAGCGGATCTTGCCACCCAGGGAGGGGGCGGGTTCCGTGCGTTCGTGAAAACTGCCGGGGCGCCCCGCCGATTCCGGAGACCCGGGATCCCCCGGACACCATGCGGTGAACGTGTCCACGGAGTGCCCGCGGCCTCCGAGGATCCGCTCCATCTCGCGGAAGTACTTGTCCGCGCCCCCGATCATCTGCGCAATGCGGTTGACGAGCAGTATCTTCACGGCGTCAGACCCTTGCGGGGTACCCCTTCGCGCGCAGATGAGCCTTGGCGCCCAGGGGGGTCTGCTCGGTGAACTGGAACATGCTGGCGGCGGCCACGGCGGAAGCCCCGCCCAAGGACAGCGCCTCGGCCATGTGTTCGTAGGTCCCGGCGCCCCCCGAGGCGATCACGGGGATGCGCACCACCCGGCTGACCGAGGCGAGCAGTTCGAGGTCGTAGCCCTTGAGCGTCCCGTCCCGATCCACCGATCCCAGCATTATTTCACCCGCCCCGAGGGACTCCGCCCGGCGGGCCAGGTCCACCGGATCCAGCCCCGTGTCGACCGTCCCCGAGCGCGTTATCACCCGGCAGCCCGCCGGAGTGCGTCGGACGTCGATGGAGGCCACCACGCACTGGGATCCGAACTGGAGGGACAGTTCCCGAACCAGCGTGGGCTGTTCCACCAGGGCGCTGTTGACGGCGACCTTGTCCGCCCCCACCTGAAGCAGCTTCCGGACGTCCTCCACGGAGCGGATGCCCCCGCCCACCGTGAGGGGCATGAAGCATTCGTCGGCGATGTCGTCGACCAGGCTGAAATCCGGACTCCGTCCCTGCAGCGTCGCCGAGATGTCCAGGAACACGAGTTCGTCGACTTCCCTGAAGTTGTAGACTTTGACGTACTGGTGGACGCTGCCGATCCGCCGCCAGGAATCGAACCCCACGCCCTTGACGAGCTGGTCATCCTTGTAGAGCAGCGTGGGCATGACGCGGATCTTCAGGCTCACAACGACAGGAAGTTCCTCAGGACCTGGAACCCCGCCTTCTGGCTCTTCTCGGGATGGAACTGGACGC
This sequence comes from uncultured Planctomycetales bacterium, assembly GCA_964619955.1. Lineage (GTDB taxonomy): Bacteria > Planctomycetota > MHYJ01 > MHYJ01 > JACPRB01 > JACQFK01. The sequence continues at coordinate 182,917 of CAZUJF010000001.1, read as the reverse complement.
CCATCATGCGGCCCCGCCGGACGGCCGAGGCGAAACGTCCCGCGAACGGCGTCCACGCGGCGACCGTGGATTCGCTCCCAGGACGAAGATGGAAACTGTGTACGAAGTAGAAGTCACGGGCACCGTCCAGACCCGAGAAAAGCCCGCAACCGGATTCGCACGGTTGGACCTCGTTCCAGCCCACGTGGGGCACCCGCTCGCCCTCGGCCCGGGGTTCCAGCCGCACAACCTCGCCGGGGATCCAGCCAAGCCCGGAACTGCGCCCGCCTTCTATGCCGGAACTCGCCATGAGCTGCATCCCAAGACAGATCCCGAGGAACGGCAGGTCGCGGACCCGAACCTGCTCCTGGAGAGCCTCCTCGTAGCCCCGCTCCCGGAGGCCTCGCATGCCCTCCGCGAACACCCCGACCCCCGGGAGCACGATACGGGAGGCCAGTTCGAGATCCCGCGGGTGCGTCGTGACCCGGGGATCCGCCCCGCACTCCTGGAGCGCGCGGCAGACGGAGTCCAGATTCCCGGCCCCGTAGTCTATGACCGCGACGCGGTTCATGCAGGATTGTCGTAATTGATCTTGGTCAGGTTGCCTTCCCGGTCCTTCACCGGATTCCCGCGCGCGTCGCACAGGAACAGCTTCTTGTTGGTGAAGCGATCGCAGATGCGGATGAACTCCTCGAGCGAAAGGTCGATCTCCCGAAGCACCTCTTCGATCCGGCAACCGAGGTAGTTCCAAGGAAACTTCCCGTCATGCCTCATGACGAGACGCACGGCATCCTCCCTCAACAGGCGGCCCCGGCGGACATGCAGGCAGGCCAGATCGGTGGCGCGTCCGAATCCGTACTTCAGGTATTTGAAATAATCGTGGATGCCGGTGTGGACGTTGTCGAGGTTCTCGTAGTTCACCACCGATCCCTCCACGGCCTTGGGGTAGGTCTCGAACCCATAGCCCTGGGCGATGATGGCGTTCATCAAGCCGTCCCACGGAAGGTAGTAGCCCAGGAAGATCCCCGTCACCCCCGCCGTGCGAAGCTCCTCATCCGAGGGGTACGAGTACTGGATGAGCTGGCGCGGCTCGATCCCCGCCAGCTGGGTGAGATCGGACACCCGCAGGCCGAGCAACCCGCCGAACTCCTCCAGCCAGCGCCGGGTGAGGACGTTGTTGTCGGCGGCCCCCGCCGGACCGCCGTACTCGTGCTGGGAGTTCTCCCCCCAGACGATCAGCGGGACGCTCATCTGCACCGCAATGCGCACCGGGATGGTGAAGATCGCAACGTGCTCGGGCCAGGAGATGTCGCCGACCGTCATCAGCGTGTGGCGGTTGATCTTACGCCTCACGACGGGATTCGGGGTGACCTCCAGATAGTCCACTCCCAGGTTCTTGAGATTATCGATGTTCCGTCGGCCGATCTCCGACAACTTGTCCGTGGTCGCCGTCACGCAAAGGGGATTCATGCCAAGTTCGAGCATGCGGATCGTCTGGTAGGTGCTGTCCTTACCGCCGCTGACGGGAACGATGCAGTCGTAGTTCGACCCGCTCCGGCTGCGGTAGCGATCCAGGATGCGGAGGAGTTCAGCGCGTCTCGCGGGAAAATCTATGGCTTTGCGGCTCTCGAAATACCGGCATGCGCTGCAGATCCCCTCGACGTCGATGGAGAGATCAGGCTTGGTCTCGGGCATCACGCAGCGACGGCAGTATCGAATCATCGCAGTTCATCCCTCCGGCCGGCCCCACATGGGATCTGATATGCGCATCCCGGCCCGCCGGCTTGTCCAAGTCGCGGAAAATTATAAGATAGGGCAAGTGCTTCCACAAACGAATCTGCAGGGAGTCTCGATCACCCTGGCGGATTCCGGCGAGATGGTCCGAGCCCTCGGGGAGCACGTCCGGGCACGGGGAGCCGCCGTCCCGGTTTGCGCCGTCAACGTGCATACGCTCGCCGAGGCCGTCCGCTCCCCGTGCTACCGTTCCGCCTTGAACGCCGCCGTGACCTTCCTCGACGGCGTCCCCATCCGCTGGCTGCTCAAGGCCGCCAGCCGCCCCGCCCCGCCCCGCATCCATGGCGCCGACCTCATGGCCCTGCTGCTCGAGAAGCTTCCGGACGCCTCCCACGCCTTCTACGGCTCCACCCCCGAAACCCTGAACGAGCTCCGCGCCGCCCTGCTCCGCCGCTGGCCGGGCCTGAAGATCGCCGGCATGTGGTCGCCCCCCTTCCGAAAACGGGTGGAGCTGGAGTCGGACGAGATGATCCGGACCCTCAACAGCTCCGGCGCCGACATCCTCTGGATCGCCCTCGGAGCCCCCAAACAGGAGCTCTGGGCCCACGTGCACAAGGACCTCTTGAAGATCCCCGTCCTCGCCTGCGTCGGCGCGGCGTTCGAGATCCATGCCGGACGCTTCAGCCGCGCCCCGCAGTGGATGCAGTCGATTGGCCTCGAATGGGCCTGGCGCTTCCTGCAGGATCCCTGGCGGCTCTGGCGCCGCTACTTCGCCACGAACGGAGCCTTCCTTGTCCTGCTCGCCCGCACCTGGCTCCGAACCCGCCTCAATACGCCCCCCGCCCCCGCAGCACCGCCGGGAGCGTCTTCAGCAAAATCTTGAGGTCCAGCGCCGGAGACCAGCGGTCCACGTACTCCAGGTCCAGACGCATCCAGTCGTCGAAACTCGTCACCTTGTTCCGGCCGCTGATCTGCCAGAGACACGTGATCCCAGGACGCATCGACATGCGCCGCCGCTGCCAGGGCTCGAATTTCTCCACCTCGTAGGTCGGCAGCGGACGCGGCCCCACCAGCGACATGTCCCCCTTCACCACGTTCCACAACTGCGGCAGCTCGTCGATCGACGTCTTCCTCAGAATCCGCCCCAGCCAGGTCACCCGCGGATCCGCCTTCATCTTGAAGGCCGGACCGTCCAGCTCGTTCTTCGATTCCAGCCCGCTCCGCTGCAACTCCGCCCCCTCCACCATCGTCCTCAGCTTGTAGAGCGTGAAGACCCGCCCGTTCATTCCCACCCGCTCCTGGCGGAACAGCGCCGCCCCCCGCGACGTCAGCCGGATCAGCAGCATCGTGACCAGCAGCAGCGGCGCCGACAGCAGCAGCAGCAAGAGAGCCCCCGTCACGTCGACGAGCCGCTTGAGGACCAACGCCGGACCTTCCCTCGGCGCCGTCGAAAACGTCAGGTACTCGCCCCCCGCCTGCTCCGCCACCGAGAGCCGTGAAATCATCCGCTCAAAAGCCGCCAGCCTCAGATGCACCGAAATCCCCATCGCCTCGCAGGCCTCGATCACGGACTTCTGGTCCTCGAGATGCCCCGAGGTCGGCAGCATATAGACGTCGTCCACCGCGTCCTTCTTCAGCAACGCCGGCAGCTCCGCCGCCGTCCCCAGGACCGTCCAGCGACCCAGCGCGCGCCCCGGCTCCTCCCCCACGAAGCCGCGCACCTGGAAGACCGCCCCGCGCACGCCCTCCAGCTCCTCCGCCAGCGCCAGCGCCTCCGCCGAGGTCCCCGCGATCAGCACGTAATGCCGGTCGTAGCCCTGCTGCGTGTAGTGCCCCAGCAGCGTCACCATCAGCGTCCGGAACCCCAGCAGCCCCAGCCCCGACAGGACCCCGATCAGCCCCACCAGGCTCCGGTTGACCTCCTGCTCCTTCACGATCGTCAGCAGCGCGAAGAGCCCCAGCGTCCCGCTCAGGCTCACCAGACCCGTCTGCACCCCGTGATTCAGCGGCCCCCGGGAACGGAACCCCACATACCCGTTGAAGATCCAGAGCAGCAGCGACCAGATCGCCAGCGTCGCGGGCCAGAGCCAGAGGTAATCCTTCAGCGGCCCGATCGAATAGCCGCTCCACCAGCCGTCCGTGGCGCGCCGCAGCGCGTAGGCGCCGAAGAACGCCCCCGTCAGCACGAGGAGCTCGACGCCGAAGAACGCGAGCACCCGAAGGCCGTGTTGTCTGCGATTCAACATGCGTCGCCCCGCGACCAGAGCTTGCTGCCCACCTTCCACTCCTCGGGACACAGGAAGCGCGCCGCCACGGCGAAGACGATCCCGCCCAGGACGATCCGGGGGATCACGGACCAGGAGGAGGTCCCCCACAAGACCGCCCCCATCATCGCCGACGCGCAGGCCGTCCGCAACGCGCCGCTGAAGAGGGACGCGAGCCCCGGATTCCCCAGCCGCCGGCAGAACGCGGCGAGGATCGCGACGAAGCCCGCGGCATATCCGATCGACCAGGCCAGCGCCAGCCCGCCCTGCCCCCCCAGCAGCGCCCCGCCGATCGCGATGCCCGCCAGATGCGCGAGCCCGGAGAGCAGGATCGGCCCCGTCCGTCCCAGCGCATAAAACGCCTGGTACAGGATCAGGTGCGCCGAGAAGATCAGCGACAGCGCGAACCCCCTCACCGCGGCGGCCGTGTCGACCGTGTCCGCGGCGTCGAATTGCCCGCGCTGATACAGCAGCGCCGTCACGGGTTCGGCCAGGAAGAGCAAGCCCACCGCCGCCGGGATCCCGAAGAACGTCGCCATCCGCATCCCCGTCGCCGCCCGGCGCCGCACGTCCTCCAGCCGCCCCGCGGCCGCGTCCGCCGCCAGCGCCGGCAGGATCACCGATCCCATCGAGACGATGAAGAGGTCCTGGGGCGCGGAAAAGACCTTCTCCGCATATCCGAGGTGCGACGCCGCCCCCTCGCCCGGGATCCGGGAGGCGTACGCCCGCAGCAGCGCCGCCCCCGCCGCGAAGACCGCGCTGTTGAGCACGACCGGCAGCAGCAGACGCCCGGCATCCCGGAGCGCCGGATGAAACAGCGGTCCCGGTCCGCCGCGATGCCCCGGCGCCATCAGCAGGACCTTGGCCGCGCCGCCCGCGACCACGGCCGCCACCAGCGCGAACGCGCCCCAGCGCTCCGCCCCCCACGCGAGCACTGCGAGGGCCGCCAGATTCATCGCCATCGTGTCCAGCGAGGGCAGGATCAGCGACCCCGCCCCGTTCAGGAGCCCCTTCAGGACCGAAGCCACCCCCGTCACGAAGAGCAGGAGAAAGGCCCAGCGCACGTAGCCGCTCATCACGCCCAGGTCCGACTCCGAATATCCGGACCCGACCGCCCGGGAAACCCAGGGCGCCATCGCGGCGCCGATGCCCGAGAGGGCGAGCGTCGCGGCCGCCGTCACGATCAGGGCCGAGCGCCCGAAGGCCCGCGCGGACGCAAGCCCCTGCGTCGCCTCCACCGATTTGAACACCGACACGAAGATGGGCGGCAGCAGCGTCGCCATCACCACCATCAGCGCGTTCGGGAGGATGAGCGCGTTGAAGGCGAGGTCCGTCGCCCGGTCGCCGCCGAAACGCCGCGCGGCGTAGATGCTGAAGCCGACCGCCGCCGCGAGCCCGAGCGCCCGCGCGGCAGCGACTCCGGCCGTCGTCCGCGAAAGACTCATCTCAGCCTGTGCACGTAAACGGCCATGCGGTTGCCATCCCCGGGGAAGACCCGGGCCGGACCCAGACCCGCCCGCAGTTCTTCCAGGTACGGGGGCTTCCGCCCGATGTCACGCTCCGTGTACGCTAGAAACGCATGCGGCCCCTCGGCGAGAAACGCACGGGCCTCTGCCGCCGTATCGGGCATCCAATTGTGCCGGCATCCTGAAAGATACCCCAGCTGGTCCACCGTGGAGAGCAGCCGCGCAGGCCCGGCGCCCGTCGTCTGGGACCGCATCCACAGCGCCACCTCCCGCAGGTTGCCCAGTTCGACGCGCTCGGGTTTGAAGCGCTTCACGCCGGGCAGCACGCAGACAAGGACGATCAGCGCTTGGGCCGCCCACCCGGGACGACGGCGTTCCAGCCAGCCCGCCGCCATCCAGAGACCGAGCGCCGCCAACACCAGCAAGAGCGCCATCGGGGGCAGCAGGTAGCGGTAGCTGACCCACGGGTGGTGCCGGAAAGCGTACAGCAAGCCCGCCAGATACCCCGCCGGGAAACTCAGCAGCACGAGAGCGTCTCCGTTCAGCCGCGAACGCAAGCCCCAGAGTCCGATCAGGTAGAACGGCAGCGCCATGCCGGCCAGGCGCAGGAACGAGCCGCCAAGTTTCAGATACCGGCCGGCCGCCCCCTTGGAACTGGCGCCCGCCCGCTCATCCTGCTCCATACCGCGTTCCACGCTTCCCTTGGCCGACACCGCCCAGCGCCCCTTGACCGACTTGACCCAGGTCAGGAACGGGAAGGCCAGAAGGATCGCGAGCAGGGCCGCGAGCAGCAGCCCGCCGATCCGCAGCCCGGCCCGGTCGCGGAAGCGCAGGAGCGCGAGGGCCTGCCAGCCGAGGCCCAGCGCGACCGCGACCAGCCCCTCGGGCCGCGTCAGGTACGCCGCGCAGGCGCTCAGCCCGCCGAGCGCGGAGAGCTCCAGCGACGGCGCCCGGGCCGCCTGCGCCGTCAGCCAGGCGCTCGCGCAGAGGAAGAACATGAAGGCGCCTTCGGACATCGCGTCCGTCTGCACGTCCAGCAGGTACGGATGCAGCGCGTAGAGCAGGCCCGCCAGGAACGCGGGGCCGGAGCCGAAGGCGTCCCGCGCGGCGAAGAAGAGCGGCAGCACCGCGGCCGACCCCAGCAGCATGCTGACCCAGAACCCCGCGCGTTCCGTCCCGCCGCCGAAGAACGGCTTCGCCGCCGCCGTCAGGATCGGGAACCCCGGATGGTAGGTCACGGAGAGGGCTTCCTGCATCCGCCCCTCGCCGATGAGGTCGGCCATGGCGAGAAACTGCCCCGCATCCGTGCCGAAGAGGGCGGTCCCGAGATAGACGACGACGCGGGCCAGCAGAGCGACGCCCAGAAGCAGGCAGGCCCGACGTCCGTCACTCATGAGCGCGGCACCCGGCAAGGCCGGGCTACTCGATCATCATCGTGTCGCCGGAACGTTGCGTTTCCAGCGTGAGCGGATGGATTTCAAGCAGCCGCGTGCGCGGGTTGACCTTGCCGACCAGCATCAGGCGGGCGTTGCACCAGGGGCATTTCCCGCGCTTGTCGGCCATCGCCGGCCTGGCGACCAGCTTGCGGCCGCAGGGGCACTTGAACGAGATCTTGTCCTGGATGGGCGCCAGTTCCTGGAAGTGATCCTCGATGCGGTAGGCCTTCTTCGCGCCAGGCGCCGGCATCTTCCCGGAAGGGGTCTTGGTCGCGGGCTTGACGGGCGCCTTGGGAGGGGCCTTGGGCGCCGCCTTCGCGGCCGGCCGCTCGATGATGAACGTCTGGCCGCTGGAGGCCACGTTGCCCAGATAGATCGCCTCGAGGCGCCAGCGGCCCTGCTTGTCCTTGGAGCCGCTGAGCAGGATGCGCTCCGTGCACATGGGGCAGCGGCCGCGCGAATTGATGCGGGACACGGGCACCTTGAGGGCCGCCCCGCACGGACAGACGAAGCGGACCTTTTCCTCGACCCGCACGGGTTGCGCGACCACGGGCCGCGTACGGATGGTCTTGCGTATCATGGTTCCTGGCCCCTGCCGGGCGACCTACGCTCCGAAGATGTCGTCCAGCTTGCCCTTCGCGGCCTGCCCGAACTCCTGCGAGATCTTCTCGCCCTCGCCCTTGCGCACGGCGATGTCGGAGAAAAGCTCCCCGAGTTTGGAGGACACCTGGCTGGCATACAGACGGACCATGCCCAGCGTGGTCTTGTCGTCGAAGATCACCGCGAGGATCGTCCGGTCGCCGACCAGGGACAGCTGGATGTTGTCCTTCTTGCCCTGGTGGAACATGATCGAGAACTCCTCCTCGCCGAGCAGCTTGGCCATCTGCTTCGTGGCGGCGAAAGAGCCCGCGACCAGCGCGGAGATGGTGTCCATGTCGTAGGTGGAGGACTCGCCTTCCTTGGTGACGAGGTGGCCGTCCTTGTCGACGAGCAGAACGCAGCGGGCGTTCGCATTCTTGAGGAACGTGTTGAGGACCTTGGCGATCTTCTCGATGTCTTCCTTGTAGAAGACCAGCCGCGTGGACCGCAGGGATTCGTCAGCCTTGCCCATCGCCATTTTATAACCCTCTCAGTCCAAGTGCTTCGAAACGCCCCGAACCAGTTTACCACAGCGCCGGCCCAACACCAGCGCCAATTTCAGACCCTAGCGCCCCGGAGGCGGAAAGCCGGGGATGAGCCCCATGAACCAGGCCACGCCCGCGCCCGCGAGCAGCAGGATCACGAGGATGCCGATCACCAGACCGGCCTTCGAGCCGCCCTTCTTCTGGGCCGCGGGGGCCGCCGGACGCGGCGCCGAAACGGGAGCCGGGGCCGAGGGCCGATGCGCCGGAGGAGGCGGCGGAGGCGCGACGGGACGGGGAGGCGGAGGCGCGGCCGGACGCGGGGCCGGGGCGGCCACGGCGGGCGCCGGCGCGGGGGCCGCAGGAGCCGCCGGACGCGGGGTCGGGGCCGCCGGAACCGGCGCCGCGGCCGGAACGGCCGGACGCGCCACGGAAGGAGCCCCCTTCACCGGGGCGTACTCCTCGTTCAGGCGCTCCACCACGAGCTTCGAGATGCCCTTCAGGGTCTGCATGACCCCTTCCCCCTTGACCGCGACGGCCTCGAACGTCGGAGCGCCCAGCCAGTTGAGCTTGGCGTTCAGTTCGGCGACCGAGAGGGCCCCGGGGAGATCGCGCTTGTTGTACTGGATCACCAGCGGCAGCTTCTTGATGTCGATGCCGTAATCCTTCAGGTTCTTCTCGAGATTCTTGAAGGACTCGATGTTGTCCGGCATCCGGTTCGGATCGGAGTCGGCGATGAACGAGACCCCGTCCGCCCCCTGCAGCACCAGTTTGCGGGTCGAGTCGTAGTAGACCTGGCCCGGCACGGTGTACAGGAAGAGCTTCGTCTTCATCCCCGCGACCTGCCCCAGGTCCAGCGGCATGAAGTCGAAGAACAGCGTGCGGTCCTGCTCCGTCGCGATCGACGTCAGATTCCCGCGCGCCGTGTCCGGGACCTTCTTGTGGATGATTTCGAGGTTCGTCGTCTTTCCGGACAGTCCGGGTCCGTAGAAGACGAGTTTGCAGTTGACCTCGCGTCGGGCAAAGTTGATTTGCACCATGGATTTAGCGCGCCAATTCTATACGGGCCCATCCCACCCTGTCAACGCGACCGCCCACGAGGACGGCCGCCTCTTACGCCATGCTGCCCAGATTCTTGATTTTTCGCGCCGCGGAGGTCACCGACAACATCGTGAAATCCACGTTGATGTGCTTGTCGAGCACCACCACGAGATAGGCGTCCCCCGTTTCCGTGAAGATCATCTTGCCGTAGGTCGAATTGAAAAGATAACGCGAGAAATTATTCGCCCCGAGACCCCGCAGCCCCGCATTCACGCGCTGGATCGAGTTCGAGGCGATCGCCGCCACCGTGTCCCCCACGAGCGGGGGCAGGATCTCCGCGGCGACCACGACGCCGTCCCGCGTCACGATCATCGACCCCTTGACGCCGACTTCCTTGTTCAGGCTGAGCAGCACGTCTCTCATAGCCGATCATCCCACCGACAGGAACGAGACGAATTTTTCGACCGCGGCGTTCAGATCCTCGCGCTTCGCCGGCTGGTCCGCCAGGATGCCCACAATGAAGCCCTTCCACTCCGCCATGCCCACGCGTCCGACGGACGTGTCCAGCTCCCCGCTCACGAACGTCCCGATGTCCATCTTGCGCGAGGCGTCCTCGGAGCACTGGTAGATGTCCTGCAGGAACTGGGTGAAACGGTCCTTCGGAACCATGCCCCGGGTGTGGGACGCGACCACCTGGCCGTCGCGGCTCAGCACGGCGGAACATTTGTAGCCGTTCATCCCCTCGAATCCCACGAGGAAGGCGTCCAGCTTCATCGGATCGATCTTCGGGGCCGACGAGCCCGGCGCGGGCTCGAAGATGTGCCGCGCGGCCTCCCCCGCCTCGCTGAGCGCCCGGCGCCCCTCGATGTCCGAGAGCGCGTCGTCCAGGCTGGACTGGCTCTGGGCGGCGTTCTCCCCGACGTAGCGCAGCAGCGCCTCGACGTTGGTGTCGCCGGGGTTGGACTTCAAGACCTGCTCCAGCACGGGCCTGGCCTTGGCGTAGACGCACGCCTCGGCGTAGAGCCTCGCGAGACAGAGGTGGCTCTTGTAGTTGTTCGGGTTGATGGCGGCGGCCTTCTCGAGGTGGGACACCGCCTCCGTGAAGTCGTTCGCGAGGAAGTCCGTGTGGAAGCGGTCCATGCGGATCTGACCCGAGATCAGGTGCAGCCCGTCGCTGTTCGGATACTTGGTGAGCCCTTCGAGCGCGGTCTCGAACGCCTTCGTGCGGTTGCCCAGTTCGGTGTGGTAGATCGCGGCGAGCCGCTCGTAATGGGCCTTGCTGGGGCTGCGTCGCAGGGCCTTGTTGATCTCCGTGATCTCCGACTGAAGCTGCAGCCGGCGCACGTTCTGGTAGGTGTTCTGGACCTTTTCGCTGTTCGGAAATTTCTCGACCGCCTTCCGCGCCATCTCCAGCGCGTGCCCCTCGTCGGCCGCCGCCATGTACCGCTCCACGAGCGACACCATGTTCTGCGGCGTCGGATTGGCCAGCACCTCCCGCTCCAGGTCGTTGAGCTGGCGGCGCTTGGTCGAGTCGAAAAGCCCCATTCCATTCCTCCGGGACGCTCGAGTCTACCTCAGGCGGGCGGGATCTGTCAAACAATCCGCCTTCCCGTCCGGACTCGCTCAGTTCAAATCCACCGCGTACAGGCTTTCCTCGCTCATGAAATAGAGGCGGCCTCCGGCGACCGCGGATCCCGCCCGGTTCTTCCCCCGCGTCCGGCATTTCCAGGCCAGCCTTTTCGACGCGGTGTCCAAGGCATAGAAGGACTGGTCGTCGCAGCCGAACAGCACGAGGGAATCCGACACCTGGACCCCGCCGAACACGCCCCCTCCGGCCTCATAGAACCAGAGCGGCTCGCCGGTCTGGGCGTCCAGGAAGCTGATCTTCCCGTCCTTCCCCGCCGCGCAGACCGCCCCGCCCACGCGCTGGGGCCTCCCCGAAACGGTCGACCCGACGGAGCGCCTCCAGAGCCGCTGTCCGCGGGCCGTGTCCACGCAGGAGATCGAATTGTCCGAGGTGGCCACGTAGATCAGGCCCTCATGCAGCGTGAGCGCCCCCGGGCTCCCGTCGAGGCGCACCCGCCAGACCTCGTCCTCCGGCTTCGGCCCCCGCAGCGCGACCAGCGTGCCGTCGCCGCAGGCGACGATGAGCGCCCCGTTCGCCCAGAGCGGTTCGACCCGCATCTCCCCGGGCAGTTCGCGCTTCCAGAGGACTTCGCCGAGGCTGGCGTGCACGGCGTGCAGCATCCGGTCGTAGGTTCCCACGAAGACCACCCCGCCGTCCCCCGAGAATCCCGGCGTTCCCGTGAGCCGGTCGCCCGCGTCGTATTTCCACAGGACGCGGCGCTCCGGCCGCTTGGGATCGATCGCATACAGGTACTTCGAGGAGGTGGACACGTAGATCCGCTTGCCTCCCGGCTTCGGGGCCCCCTCGATGTTGCCGTCCAGGGCCTCGAACCAGTCCAGCTTGTGGGGGTTCGTCTTCAGCGCGTACAGGCGGCTCCCGCCGGCCACGTAGAGGGTCCCGTCGAGATGGACCGGATCGCTCGACCCGCTGACCCCGAGGGGCAGCACCCAGGCCTCCGTCTTGTCCACCAGGTCCACGCTGAGCCGCCCCAGGGTCTTGTCCTTCACGTCGAAGTGGACGCTCGCATACCCGGGCCTGTCGAAGATCAGGCGGACCGCCTCCCCCGGCTTGACGCGGTGCCGGAGCGGCGTCTCCCCCAGCACCAGTCCGGTGCGCGTGGACACCTTGACGCCCGGGGGGCGGCTCAGGATCTCGAGCGGGTACAGGGCCCCCCGGGCCGCATCGGTGTTGGGGAACTCCGAGAACAGGCGGTCGATCAGCAGCGCGGCTTCGCGGAACTTGCCGTCCTTCTCGTGCGTGTCGGCCAGCACCTTGAGCTGGAAGGCGTCCCCGAGGAATTTCTGAAGGCCCTGCTGCAGCTCCTCGGCCTTCCGCATGAACTCCACGTCCTTGACCGACTCCGCCAGTTCCCGCAGCTGGCGGGAGCGCGCCAGCGCCCCCACCGGATCGGTCAGACGGTCCCCCTCGATCGACGCCGAGAGCTCCTGCATCCTGCGCGTCGCCTCGGCGCGGGCCTTCGCCTCCCGGTCCTTGCGGTCCCGGTCCCAGCCGCCCTGCCGGGCCTCGAGCTCGGACAGGAAGGCCCCGGCGCGCTCCTTCTGCATGGGGCTGAACGTGCGTTTCAGGAAGTCGTCCATGACCCGCCGGGCGGCGGTGAATTCCGACTGGTCGAGCAGCCGCTTGGCCGCCTCGAGCGCCTGGTCCAGTTCCTTGCGCTGCGTCAGCTCGTAATAACCCGCGGCCCCGCCCACGCCGAGCAGCAGGATCAGCAGGACGATCGCGACGGCCTTGCCCGAACCCGCCCTGGCCACGGGGGCGCTGGTCGTGGACCCCCCCGCCGCGCGGACGGGCGGCGACTTGGGGCCGGAGGCCGCGGTGGGCGACTTGACCCGCACCTCCCGCAGATCCTTCATGATCTTGTCCGCCGCCCCGGGATCGACCGGCATGTTCCGGTCGATGTGCGCCAGCTCCGCCTCCAGCTCCTTCTTGAGGTTCGAGCGGTGCAGCGCCTTCGCGTAGAGCACGTGGAAATCGAGATCCTCGGGCGACGCCTTGATGAGACGCTCGCACAGCGTGCGGGCGCGCGGAAGATCCGGGGCCATCAGATCGCGGGCGATCAGCTCCCGCGCGACCTTCTTGCCCTCCTCCAGGTTGCCGGAGGCGGCATGGATCTCGAACATGCCGCGCTTGATGTCCGGATCGTCCGGATTCTGGGTCCCCGCGCGCTGGAAATGATCCATCGCGCGGTCCAGGTCGCCCTGTTCGATGTAGGCCGTCCCGGCCTTGATGTGATAGGAGGCCGACTCGGACGCGAGCCCCTCGCCCTCGAGAAAGCGCGCCACCTGCGCCGCGACCTTCGGATCGTGGGGGGCCAGGGAGACCGAGGCCATGTACATCTTGAGGCCCCGCTCCCGCTGGCCCTCGGAGATCCTCCGCTGGGCCTCGTCCATCGTCTCCTGCACCGTCAGGAGCCGGACCCTTCCCCGCCGCAGCAGGTCGACCATCACCTTGCAGACTTCGAACTTGGACACGCCCGTGTTCTCGACCACCTCGGCGAGCGAGAGCCGGCCGTCCACCAGCCGGTACACGCGCTTCTGATGATCGTCCGCCTGGGCGTCCTCCGCCGTGCGGTCCTCCTCCGAGACGAAGACGAACACCGTGTCGATCGTGGGGATGTGCTGGTTGATGATGGTCCATTCGTCCGCGCGACGGACCGCCTCCAGCAGCAGCCCGTTGACGTCGAAGCTCAGCTTCGTGACGTGCGCGTCCGGGTCCTTGAGATTGTCCGGAGCGGCCCCTTCGAGGAACTCGAAATTGGCCTTCTTCCAGAGGAAGAGGTCGTAGATCTCCTCCTCGATCTGCTCGCGGACGACCTGCTGGATCTCCTCCTGGGTGACGACGCCGTTCTCGACCAGCACCTCGCCCATGAGCTTCTTCATGATGCGGGCGTTTTCGAGGGCCTCCTCCACCTGCGCTTCGGAGATCTTGCCCGCCCGCACGAGCATGTCGCCCAGCTTCATGCCCTTGCGGCGGCCGCTGGAGAGCAGCTGGACCCCGGTCGCGCCGAAAAAGATGCACTTCCGGCTGTCGGAATCCTGGACGACCAGAGTGCCTTCCTTCTGGCTCATGGAGATCATCTGAAAGACCTCCGCGAGCCCGATGGTGGATAGGTCGCCCTTAAAGGACATGCGTGCTGATTCCCGTTATTCCCTTACCCCCCGCCCGGCCACGCCGATGCGGATACAGCACTTATCCAAGGATAGCCCGAAATGAGCCGAAAACCAAGCCGCGGGCCGAGAATTCCCTAGGACTCCGTCTTGGCCCAGAAGTCCTCGAACTCCACCGCCAGCTCGAATTCGTTGCCGCGCCCGAAGCGGATGGGCCGGCAGAGGGCGCCGATGCCCTGGTATTTCTCGGTGTGGAACAGCAGTTTGACCTTGAAGGTCTTCGCGGGCAGGGATTGTTTGCGGAGCACGAGGCGCCCCAGGCGGGCCCCCCTCAGGCTCACGTCCCGGATGATGGCGGACCCGGTGGTGTATTTCCGGCCGTCCGCGGTCAGGATCTCGACCTTCGCCGCGATGTTGACCTCGTTGCGGACCCAGCGGCGGAAGTAACGCTGGGCCTCGGCCGCCGTCCTGAGCTTGACCGCCGCATCCGCCATTCGCATCGCCCCCGCAGTTGATACACGGGCGCCTCCGCCCCCGGTGCTATATCGGCAAAATAAAGCGGGTCCCGGCGCCCGAAAGCGCCGGGACCCGCAAAGAGTCCCCCGGATCGCGGCTTCTACTTCCGGCCGCTCTTGGCCTTCCCCTTCCCGGCCTTCCTGTTCTTGAGCACCGCATGCGCCGCCGCCAGGCGGGCGATGGGCAGCCGGTACGGCGAGGCGGACACGTAGTCCAGGCCCGCATTGTGGAAGAAGATCACCGAATCGGCGTCGCCGCCGTGCTCGCCGCAGACCCCGCACTTCATGCCGGGGCGCGTCTGACGGCCCTTCGCCACGGCGCCCTTCACCAGGGAGCCCACGCCCTCCGTGTCGATGCTGACGAACGGATCGATGGGCAGGATCTTCTTGTCGACGTACGGCAGCAGGAACCTCCCGGCGTCGTCGCGCGAGAAGCCGAACGTCATCTGCGTCAGGTCGTTCGTGCCGAAGGAGAAGAACTCGGCCTCCTCGGCGATCACGTCGGCCGTCACGGCCGCGCGCGGCACCTCGATCATCGTCCCGACCAGGTACTTGCAGCGCTTGCCGCGCCGCTTGAAGACCTCCTCGGCGACGCGGACCACGACCTCCTTCTGGTTCCGGAGCTCGGCGACGGTGCCGACCAGCGGGATCATGACCTCGGGGATGACGTTGCCCACGTCGAGCGCCGCCTCGAAGATCGCCTCGGCCTGCATGGCCGTGATCTCCGGGAAGACGATGCCCAGGCGGCAGCCGCGCAGCCCCATCATCGGGTTGAACTCGTGCAGCTCGTTCACGCGCCGGAGGAGCTTCTCGTTCTCCTCCTTGTTGCGGCCGAGGGCCACCTCGACCATGAGCTCCTCGCGCTTCGGCAGGAACTCGTGGAGGGGCGGATCGAGCGTGCGGATCGTGACGGGGCTGCCGCGCATCGCGTCGAAGAGGCCCTTGAAGTCGTCCCTCTGGAACGGCAGCAGCTCGCGGAGGGCGGCCTTCCGCTCCTCCTCGGTGGACGCCATGATCATGCGGACGACCACCGGGAGCCGCTCGGGGGCGAAGAACATGTGCTCCGTGCGGCAGAGCCCGATGCCCTGCGCGCCCAGCGCCACCGCGATCTTCGCGTCGCGCGGCACGTCCGCGTTCGCGCGGACCTTGAGGGTGCGGACCTCGTCCGCCCACTTCATGAACGTCTCGAAGTATCCGAAGATCCCCGACTCCGCGGGCTTCATGCTGCCGCTGAGGACCTGGATGATGTCCGAATCGCGCGTGGGCACGTCGCCCAGCAGGACCTCGCCCGTCGTGCCGTCGATGGAGACGAACTCGCCCTCGGAGACGGTGACGCCCCCGACGCTGAACTTCGCGCCGTGTTCGTCGACCTTCAGGGCGGCGCAGCCGACCACCGAGGGCTTGCCCATCTGCCGGCCGACGACGGCCGCGTGGCTCGTCATGCCGCCCGTCGCCGTCAGCACGCCCTTCGCGGCGGCCATGCCCTCGATGTCGTCGGGGCAGGTCTCGGCGCGGACGAGCAGGATGCGCTCGCCCTTGGCGGCCAGCGCCACCGCCCGGCCGGAATCGAAGACCGCCTTGCCCGAGGCCGCGCCCGGGGACGCGTTCAGGCCCTTCGCCAGGACGCTGTGCTGCTTGCGCTTGGCGGGGTCGAAGATCGGATGCAGCAGCTGGTTGAGCTGCGAGGGATCCACCCGGAGCAGCGCCTCGTCGCGGGTGATCAGCTTCTCCTTCACCATCTCGACGGCGATGCGGACCGCCGCGTGGCCCGTGCGCTTGCCGCTGCGGGTCTGCAGCATGTACAGCTTCTCGTCCTCGACGGTGAACTCGAAGTCCTGGATGTCGCGGTAGTGCGTCTCCAGGTCCTTCGTGATCTTGTGCAGCTGGGCGTAGGCCTTGGGCAGGATCTCCTTCAGCTTCGCGATGGGCTGGGGCGTGCGCACCCCGGCCACGACGTCCTCGCCCTGCGCGTTGATGAGGAACTCGCCGTAGAAGACGTTCTCGCCGGTGGACGGGTCGCGCGTGAAGCCGACGCCGGTGCCGGACTTGTCGCCCGAGTTGCCGAACACCATCGTCTGCACGTTGACCGCCGTGCCCATCTCGTCGGGGATGCGGTTCATCTTCCGGTAGGAGCAGGCGCGGGGGTTCTGCCAGGACTTGAAGACCGCGTCGCGGGCGAGGCAGAGCTGCTCCCAGGTGTCCTGGGGGAAGTCGCGGCCCGACTTGGCCTTGAAGTGCACCTTGAACTTGCCCGCCAGGTCCTGCAGATCGGCGGCCGTCAGCTCGGTGTCGCTGTGCACGCCGCGCTCCTCCTTGCGCTGGTGGAGGATCTGCTCGAACTCGTTCTTGGAGACGTCGAAGACGACGTCCGAGAACATCATGATGAAGCGGCGGTAGCAGTCCCACGCGAAGCGCGGGTTGCCCGTCTTCGCGGCGAGCCCCTGCACCGTCTTGTCGTTGAGCCCGAGGTTCAGGATCGTGTCCATCATGCCCGGCATGGACACCTTCGCGCCCGAGCGCACGGAGACGAGCAGCGGGTTGGAGGCGTCGCCCAGCTTCTTGCCCGAGGCCTTCTCGAGCTGCTGGAGGAACTTCCGCTGTTCGACGTCGACCGCCTTCGCGGTCTTTCCGCCGTTCTTGTAGTAGTCGATGCACGTCGACGTGGCGATGGTGAAGCCCGGGGGCACCGGAATGCCCGCCTTGCTCATCTCCGCCAGGCCCGCGCCCTTGCCGCCGAGGACATCCTTCATGTCCGCGGTGCCGTCGGCCTTTCCATTGCCGAAGAAGTAGATCGATCTCTTCATCGTCCGCAGCCGCAATGCCGCCCCACGGGGGCGTAGTTCCAATCCGGCGGGTAGGCGAAATGCCAGCCGTCGGCGCGTCTCACCTGGTGCCGGAACCATCCCAGAGTCCGGCCCCGAAAATATTCGACGTCCTCCCGGCTCAGGTCCAGCGTCCAGACCCGGCCCAGGAACTTCACCAGCCTGATCCCCCGCGACGCCCCGAACTCCCGGCTGCAGACGCGGGTCAGGCCCGCGGAGGCCGAGGACTCCGTCGCGTGCGCCGCCAGCGACCCGATCAGGCGCCGCGCGGCCTCCACGCCCCCGAACGTCAGCGTCAGCGCCTCGACCGGCACCGCCTGCCGGGCCGCCGGGGACAGCAGTTCGTGCGCCGTGCCGTACCTTCCCGCCGCGACCAGCTCCTGGAAGACCGGGAAGGCCTGCGCGGGATCCGCCAGCCTCGCGCGGATCGCGGGCAGGTCCGGCTCCGGCTGCGCCGGCATCGGACAGAGCGCCGCCACCCAGAAAACGAGGGACATAGCCGCGGGATTCTACCGGGGGCCGCCGGGACTGTCAACGTGGCGCGCACCCTCCGGAACGCGGTCCCCGCGACCTTTTCCCTTGACCCCTCCGCGAAGCCGCGGAGATAATTTCACGTCATGGCCGGACAACGCAAGCTCTTGGGCAAGATCCTCGAGGAAATGAAGGTCTGCACCCCCGTCCACATCAAGAACGCCCTCAAGATCCAGATGCAGGACTCGGGCAAGAAGCTCGGCGAGATCCTCGTCGAGCAGGGCATCACCAACCCCGCCCAGGTCACCGAGGCGCTCGCCCGCCAGTTCGACTTCCCCTACGTGGACCTCGCGAACCTCAAGGTCAACCCCGACATCACCAAGCTCGTCAAGCGCAACGTCTGCGAGGAGAACTGCATCTTCCCCATCAAGAACAACGGGAAGATGCTGACGGTCGCGATGCACGACCCGGTCGACCTCTTCGCCCTGGACAACCTGAAATTCCTGCTCAACACCGAGATCGGGATCGTGCTCGCGCCCAAGGCCGCGATCCTCGACGCGATCAACCGCTACTACGGCACGAACGAGGCGAGCGCCATCTCCAACGCGATCGAGAGCGCCTCCGCCGGCACTGACGTCAAGGTCCGCAACGCGGAGATGGAGGCGGGCGAGGCCAGCGACGACGACGCGCCCGTCATCAAGTTCGTCCAGGTCATGGTGGGCGAGGCCGTGAAGCAGAGGGCGAGCGACATCCACGTCGAGCCCATGGAGGACCGCCTCCGCATCCGCTACCGCATCGACGGCGTCTGCCGCGAGGTCCAGGCGCCGCCCAAGCGCCTCCAGGGCGCGATCCTCTCGCGCATCAAGATCATGGGCGAGATGGACATCGCCGAGCGCCGCAAGCCGCAGGACGGCCGCATCCGGATCACCGTGGACGGCCGCGAACTCGACATCCGCGTCAGCGCCCTTCCCGCCACGCACGGCGAATCCATCGTCATGCGAATCCTCGACAAGAAGGGCGGCCTGCTGGGGCTCGAGGAGATGGGCTTCCACTCGAGCGACTACAAGCGCTTCAAGACGCTCATCAAGCGGCCCAACGGGATCATCCTCGTCACGGGCCCCACGGGCTCCGGGAAGACCACCACGCTGTACGCCGCGCTCAAGGAGCTCAACCGCCCGGACGTCAAGATCATCACCGCCGAGAACCCCGTCGAATACAACCTGAGCGGGATCAACCAGGCCCAGGTGAAGGCGTCCATCGGCATGACGTTCCAGCGCATCCTGCGCGCCATGCTGCGCCAGGCGCCCAACATCATCCTCGTCGGCGAAATCCGCGACGAGGAGACGGCCGAGATCGCCATCCAGGCCGCCCTTACGGGCCACCTGGTCTTCTCCACGCTGCACACGAACGACGCGCCCGGCGCGCTGACCCGGCTCGTCGACATGGGTGTCAAGCCCTTCCTCGTCGCCTCCTCGATCCAGGCGGCGATGGGCCAGCGGCTGATCCGCATGCTCTGCCCCCAGTGCAAGGAGCCCGAGAAGGACCCCGACCCCACGATGCTCCTGGCGCTGAACATCAAGCCGGAGGACCTGCGCGGCCGCACGCTCTTCAAGCCCGTCGGCTGCGACGCCTGCAAGAATTCCGGCTACAAGGGCCGGAAGGGCATCTACGAACTCATGGAGATGAGCCCCGTCATGCGCGAGATGGTCTTCCGGAAGGAACCCGTCCAGAAGATCAAGGAGCAGGCGCGGATGTCGGGCATGGTCACCCTGCTCGAGGACGGCGTGAGGAAGATCTTCGACGGCCTCACGTCGCTGGCGGAGGTCGCCACGATCACCCACCGCGAAGACATCACGTACTAACGCCGCGGCGCCGTTTGGCCGATACAGGAAGCAGCCGGCGGGGAGCGGGAGGGACGCCCCTCACACGCCGCCGGCGATGCGGGCACTGGAGGGGATAGACCCATGGTGGTGGAACTCAACAAGCTGCTGCAACTGGTCGTCGAGAAGAAGGCGAGCGACCTGCACCTCGCCGTCGGCATCCCCCCCACCGTGCGCCTGCACGGCGGCCTCCGCCCGCTCAACCTGCCGGCCCTCACGTCGGACGACACCGTCTCCTTCATGAAGGCCATCACCCCGGAGCGCTGCCAGCAGGAGCTCAAGGAGAAGGGCGGCTGCGACTTCGGCTTCGCGTTCGAGAAGAAGGGGCGCTTCCGCGTCGCCGTCTTCATGCAGAAGGGCAACTGCGGCATCACCCTCCGCCTCATCCCGAACAAACTGCTCGCCTTCGACGAGATCGGCCTGCCGCCCTCGACGAAGAACCTGCTCTTCCGCCCGCGCGGGCTCGTCCTCGTCACCGGCCCCACGGGGTCCGGCAAGACCACGACCCTCGCCACGATGATCGACTTCATCAACCAGAACGACGACTGCCACATCATCACGGTCGAGGATCCGATCGAGTACTACCACGAGCACAAGAAGTCGGTCGTCACCCAGCGGGAGATCGGCGTCGACGTCGGCTCCTTCGCGGAGGCCATCCGCCGCTCGCTGCGCATGGACCCGGACGTGATCCTCGTCGGCGAAATGCGCGACCTGGAGACGATCCAGACCGCGATCACGGCCGCCGAGACGGGCCACCTGGTCTTCGGCACGCTGCACACCACGGGCGCCGCGCGCACCATCAACCGCATCGTGGACGCCTTCCCCGTCGAGCAGCAGGAGCAGATCCGCGCGCAGCTGTCGACCGCGATGCTCG
The DNA here is from genome assembly GCA_964619955.1 of uncultured Planctomycetales bacterium. GTDB lineage: Bacteria > Planctomycetota > MHYJ01 > MHYJ01 > JACPRB01 > JACQFK01. The sequence continues at coordinate 162,559 of CAZUJF010000001.1, read as the reverse complement.
CCGTCATCTCGCAGGCGCTGCTGCCCAAGGCGGAGGGCGGCGGCGTCGTCGCGGCCTTCGAGATCATGATCGTGACCTCGGCCATCGAGCATCTGATCCGCGAGAACCAGACCCACAAGATCACGAGCGCCATCCAGACGGGCTCGAACCAGGGCATGATCCTGCTGGACGACTTCCTCTACAACCTCTTCCTGCAGAAGAAGATCACGTACCAGACGATGATGGGATCCGCCCAGAACCCCGCGGACCTGGAAAACAAGATCAAAGAATACCAGTACGCGGCGACCAAGAAATAGCGCGAGGGTCCGCGGTCGCGGGTTCTACCGGTGGTGGCAGTGCGGCCACTCCATCTCTTCTCGGCAGGTGAAGCACCATTCCGTCAGGCCGTGACGGTGGTCCTCCCCGGACTCCCGGTGGCAGCGCACGCAGTACACCGTGGATCCGTGGATGTGGTCGGGGGCATGCTCCGCCTCGTGGTCCGGACAGTAGCGCGTGGCGTCGCAGCGATGGTCCTTCCCCGCCTCGCGCAGGCATTTGTGGCAGTAGTCCGTCTTGCCGCAGACGTGGTTGGCGCCGGTCTCCAGGTTGCAGGTCCCGCAGTAGACCGTGATCCCGTGCACCTTCTGCGGAGGCACCTGACGGAAGCAGCGCTCGCAGCCCTTCGTCCCCAGCAGCGAGCGCTTGTCCGCGCGGCAGGTCGTGCAGAACTTGGCGTCGAGACAGACGTGCTGCGCCGAGGTGACGCTGTCGTCCGAGTCGCAATACCAGACCACCTCGTGAAGATGCCGGGCCCCGGCCTCCCGCTGGCAGAGCTGGCAGGGATGCGTCAGGCCGCAGCGGTGGCTGTCGTAGACGAAGAAGTTGCACTTCGTGCAGAAGCCCGCGCTCTTCGCGGGGGCCCGGTCGTCCTCGCGGACGGTCTCCTCCACCTGCGAGGAGACCGGGGTCTCGTCCGACGCGCAGGCCGCCAGCGCCAGGATCGCCGCCACACCGAACAGTCGCTGCATCATTCGAGTTCCCCTCATGGATTCCGGCTGCGTCCCATTCTACCGGAGACGCGGCCCCTGTCCACTAATCGGGACGTTCCCGGCGACCCCGTTCACGGGAAAGAAAAAAAGCCCGGCGTTTTTTCCGACGCCGGGCTCTTCCAAGAATCAAGCTGGCTGGAGAAAGGGGCGAGCCTAATTAACAGTTTCTCCAGCCAGCCAAATTTTCATCCCCCTCGACTCCCCCAGCCCCAGATTCCCCAGACGGACGCTGCGCTATAACGCAAGTCTCGGGCCATGGCCTCAGAAAACCCATAACAAAGCAGTTATAACGTATTGCAGACAAGCGGCTTACGTATGTATCGATACATCTTATATGCGGCACCCATGAAACGTAAACATGACTTTACTCAGCGTAAAGCGCTTTTGGGGTATTTTGATCGGAGGACGAAATGCTCTCTGAGCCGCCTTTTGAGTATACTTTCGCCATGGCCCCTCTTCCCCCGCCTTCCAAACGCTGGTTCCTTCTGATCCTGGCTTCCGCCGTCATCTTCTGCTTCCTCCTCGGCCTGACGATCGTCGAACTGCGCCAGCGCCATGATCGGGAACTGGATCGCGCGCTGGAGTCCGCCCATGCCCGCCGCAGCGCCGACCAGGAATCCCTGCGCGTCGTGCGCGATTACGAACGCGGGGCCCTTGCCGTCCGCCAGGACGCGGCCCGCGCCCAGCTTGCCCGCGGCCGGGCCGCCTGGAAACTCGCCGACGAGCGCCTCCGGACCGCCCCCGGCGAACCCGACCTCATCCTCCGGCTCAACGAGGCGTTTCAGGGCTACAGCCGCTACCTCGATGTCTTCCCCGACGATTGCGACGTGCTCCTGGAACGGGCCCGGGTCCACGAACTGCGGCGGAACCCGGACCTCGCCCTGAAGGACCTCGAGCGGGCCGCCGCCTTGAAACCCTCCCTCGCCCCCGGACTCCAGGAAACCCTCACCCGCCTGCGCAAGGAAGTCCGGCGGTGACCCGGCTCCTCCTCGCCCTGCTGTGCGGGCAGGAGCTGCAGGACCTCGTCGAGCGGGCCCTGGCCGAGGAGAACCGCGAGACGCGGCGCGCCGCCGTCGCCGCGCTCCGTCCCTTCCCCTTCCGGGACCTCGAACAGGCCGTCCGGAGGCCGAAACGCGGTCCCTCCCCGATCGAGCCCGGAAAGATCGCGGAACGGGCCCACGGCGACGGAGCCCGCTATGCCGTCCATGTCCCCGCCGCCTACGATCCCGCCCGGACCTGGCCCCTGCTCGTGACCCTGCACGGCACGAACGCGGGCGCGGACCCCGCCGCCGGCCGCGCCTGGATCCAGACCTGGCTCCGCTGCGCGAAGGCCCGCGACGAGGCCGTCCTGCTCGCCCCGACGACGACCCGCCACACCTGGTCCGCCCGGCCCGCCCACGACGCCGTCCTCGGCGCCGTCCGCGAGCTGCAACGCGACCTGAACATCGATCCGGAGCGCATCCATGTCGACGGCATGTCCATGGGCGGCGGCGGGGCCTTCCGTCTGGCGGAACACGTCCCCGACCGCTGGGCCTCCATCGGCCCCCGCTGCAACGTCCCCGACGTCCGCCAGAAACGCGACGGCACCCTCGTCACGATGCTCGCGGAAAACCTCCGCAACGTGCCGGTCTACTGGGTCGTGGGCGCGAAGGACGGGAAGATCCCCGTCGCCTTCGCCCGCGCGGCGCGGGAGGCCTTCCAAACCGCGCAGGTGGACTGCGTCTATCGCGAATTCCCCGACGGCGGCCACGACTGGAGTCTGGAGGACGACGCGACCGTCTTCGACTGGTACCGCCTCAACCCCCGGCGGACCTACCCCGAGGAACTGACGTTCAGGAGCTGGGAGAAGGCGTTCCAGCGGGCGTACTGGGTCGAGATCCTGTCCCGGACCGAGAACGGCCCGGTGGTGATGGTCCATCTCGACATGCAAGGCGGCGAATCGGAGCGGCGCACGGAGTTCCGCCCTCCCGCGCGGGTGCAGGCGCGGCGCAAGGACAACACCCTCACGCTGCTCACCGAGGAGGTGCGGGAGCTGCGGGTCTGGCTGGACGACGCCTTCGTGGACCTCGACAAGCCGGTCGCGATCGCGGTCAACGGGAAGAAGCTGCACGACGCGATCGTGAAGCGTTCCGCGGACACGCTGATCGAGGAGGCCCGCCGGCGCGACGAGCGCGGCATGACCTTCAGCGCCTTCGTGGACCTCAAGGTCCGCTGATCAGAAGATCCGCTTGCCGAGGGCCGAGAGGATCAGCTCGCAGCCCAGCTCCGCCGTGGAGTTCCGGTTGTCCAGGATCGGATTGATCTCCACCATGTCCATCGACGTCAGCCGCTTCGAGTCCGCGATGATCTCCAGGCAGAGGTGCGCCTCGCGGTAGGTCAGGCCGCCCTTCTTGGGCGTCCCCACGCCGGCGGCCTCGACCGGATCCAGCGCGTCGATGTCGAAGCTCACATGGATGCCCGCCGTGCCGCGCGACGCGATCTCGATCGCCTCGTCGATCACGTGCGACACGCCGTGGCGGTCGATGTCCCGCATCGTGAAGACCCGGATCCCGCTGCCGGCGATGAGCTTCTTCTCCCGCTCGTCGAGGTCCCGGATCCCGATGAGGCAGGCCTGCGCGGCGTTGATCTTCGGCTTGAAGCCCCCGATCTTCGCGAGCGCCTCGTCGCCCATGCCGAGGATATGCGAGAGCGGCATCCCGTGCACGTTCCCGCTGTTGGTGGACTCGGGCGTGTTCATGTCCCCGTGCGCATCGAACCAGAGGAGGCCGACACTCTGGCCCTTCTCGCGATAATGCCCCGCCACCCCCGCGACGGATCCCATCGCGATGGAATGATCCCCGCCCAGCGCAAGCGGCAGCCGCCCGTCCGCCATGACGCTGCGGACCCGGGTGCAGAGCGACTCGCAGACCCGGCCGATCTCCGCCGCGTACTTCTTGTGCGCGTCGCCGACATGGCACTCCTCGGGCAGCGGCACGTCGACGTCGCCCGTGTCGACGACGTCGTAGCCCAGCTGCTTGAGGCGCGCGGAGAGGTAGGTCAGGCGCAGCGCGGAGGGACCCATGTCCACCCCGCGCCGGTTCCCGCCCAGGTCGAGCGGCACCCCGATGATCGCGGCTTTGCCCATGCCCCTAGTATGACGTCTAATCGAAGAGACGGGGATAGCGCGTCGGCGTTTGCAGCGTCAGCACCCCCAGGACCGTCGCGTAGACGGGCCCCCCGTAGGTGAACCAGCGGTCCAGCGTCGCGGGCCAGGCGCCGTCCGGCTGCTGCGTCTTGAGCAGCGAGTCCCTGACCGGGCCCCACCATTTCGTCCACGACTCCCCGCCGGCCTGGAACATCGCCAGCGTTCCGAAATAGGCGAAGTAGAGGTCGTTCGCCGGCTGATGCGCGGCGTCGGCCCCGTAGATCGCCGGGCGCTCCAGCAGCAGCGCCGACTGCCGCGCCAGCAGGTCCCGGTCCGGCGTGTGCGTCGTCATCAGCAGCCCGAACATGCCCGCCGCCGTGAGCGCGTGGTATCCGTTCGGGAAGGAGAGCTTCGCGCGGTAGCCGACCTTGCCCTCGGCGTCCACCCGCGACCGCAGGGATTGCTGGGCCAGGACGAGGGCGCTGATCACCCCCTGGTTCCCCGCCAGCTTCGCGATCCGCAGCAAGTGCGTCTGCCAGGCGGCCACGGAGGTGTCGCTGTCGGCCGAACGGGACGTGTAGCCCCAGCCCCCCGAGGCGTTCTGGGCGGACACCGTGAACGCGATCGCCATCGCCGCCGCCGTCTGGAGCGACTCGTCCCGCAGCAGCAGGCCCGCTTCGAGCAGCGCGAGCGCGGCGATCCCGTGGTTGTACAGGTAGTTCCCCGATTCCGGGCCCACCAGCCCCGAGGCCTTCTGCTCCGCCAGGAGCCAGTCGAGGCCGCGCTTCACCACCGTCGCGAAGTCACCGGAGCGGGGCGTGTGCCCTTCGCCCAGGAACGCCAGCACGGCCAGCCCGGTGAGCCCCGTTGAATACGTCGAATCCCCGCCGCTCTCCGTGTGGACCACCGGCCCCTTCCAGTGCCCGTCCGGCTGCTGCTGCCGCGCCAGCCATTCGAGACCCGAACGCACGGCCCTCTCCGTGCCCTGGGCCCCGTACGCCTCGCGCAATTCCGCGTGCTGAGGATCCCGCCCGCGCGCCTCGAAAAACGCCAGCAGGCGGCGGTCCCGCGGGATGCGCTCCCGCCATTTGCCCGTGTCCACCTTGTCGAGCGCGGGATCGGGGACCACTTTGGGGACCTTGATGCCGACCCCCGGCTCCAGACGGTACGGCGGGATGAAGTCCACCACCCCCGGATCCTCCTCCGTCCAGGGCCCCGGCCCCTCGCGGCGCCCGGGCTGTCCCGGAGGGCCCCCGAACTCGGGCCCCTTCCCCGGCGCACGCGGTTTCGCGCGCACCGCCAGGTCCCGCATCGCCTCCTCGGGGTCCTTCGGCGCAAAGATGATGATGGCCGCCACCGCCAGCAGGATCACGTGCGCCGCCACGGACATCGCCCAGGCGGGCACGTACCCGAAAGTCGCGCGAAGGCTGTCCCAGAGCGACGGCAGCTGCCGCGGACGCGCCGGCTCCATGAAATCCGGATGCGCCCGCAGGAACGCCTCGCGCACGCGCCATTTGAAGCCCGGGGAGGGCTCCAGGGGCTCCAGTTTTCCGAGCGCGTCCAGGACCCGGTCGAAGCGGCCCAACTCGGCCTTGCAGGACTCGCAGCCCTCGAAATGAAGGCGGAGCGTCTCCCGCTCCCCCTCGGGCGTCTCGCCCTTCAGGTAGGCCGTGATCTCGGACGTCTTCTCACACCGGGTCACCGCTCCGACTCCGCCATCAATTCCTTCAGACGCTCCACCGCCGTATGCATGCGGGACTTCACCGTCCCCACCGGGACCTCCAGGATCAGCGCGACGTCCTGGTATTTCATCCCCTGGATCTCGCCCAGGACGAGCACCATCCGCTGCTCCTCCGGCAGCAGCTCGATGGCGTGCTGGAGCGCCGCGTGCTCCTCCCGGCGCGACAGGATGTCCACCGGGCTGAGCGCCGGCCCCGCCAGCCGGTCCCGCAGCGCCCGCTCGTCCCCCGGTCCCGCCGCGCCGTCCAGGGACACCGGTTTGCCGTGCACCGCCGCCGAACGGACCCGGTCGATCCAGAGATTCCGGGCGATGCGGAACAGGAAGGTCGTGAACTTCGCCTGGGGCTCGTAGGTTCCGAGATGCGAATACAGCCTCAGGAAGACCTCCTGCGCGCAGTCCTCCGCGACCTGCCGGTCCCAGGAGAAATGGTAGAAGAAATTTATCAGAGAACGCTGGTGCCGGTCCACGAGCTGGGTGAACGCGGCGAGCTTCCCGGCCTTGAAGGCCTCGATCAGCTCGGCGTCGCCCGGGGCGGACCCGTCACCGGTCATATCAACGGATGCTCATGAGAAAGGTTGAGTCCGCCGCAAAAAGTATTCCAGGCGGCGGACGAAACCCTCCGCAGCCTGGCCCCAAGGGACGAAGGAGGGTGAAGGCCAGGTCGCCCAACCATATGATCCCCAGCATATTGGATGACCCTCCTCCGCCGGCAACTTCGGGGCCGGCTACGGAGGGTGAGTCGCCTGTATAGAAGCTTACGGGCGGCTCAAAGGTTCAATCTCCCCAGCAGCGTCCCGCTGCGGGCCCCGAGGGCCTCGACCATGAGACGCCGCGATTCTTCGCCCGTCACCTCGAAGCGGATCCGCAGCGCGTCGCCGAGTTCCGCCGCCCGGGCCTTGTCCGCCCATTCCACGACCAGGACGTGGTCCTCCCGGAGCTCGAAACATCCCAGCGACGCCAGATCCGGCGCGTCCAGACGGTACAGATCGAGATGCGCCAGGCGGAGCCGGCCCTCATAGCGGTTCATCAGCACGAACGTGGGGCTCGTGACCGGCCCCTCGATGCCCAGCCCGCGGGCCAGGCCCCGGGTGAAGCAGCTCTTCCCGGCGCCCAGGTCCCCCGTCAGCGCCAGCAGGTCCCCCGCTTCGCAGAGCCCCGCGACCCGGCGGCCGAACGCCTCCGTCTCGGCGGCCGAGCGGGACTCGAAAACCCCGCTCACGAACGGAACCGGTGCTCCCAGCCGCGGACCTTGAGCGGATGCAGCCGGCCCTGCGGATCCTTCGTCCACATCCCCTCGATCCCGACGATCTCGCCGATCACGACGCCCTTGCGGGAGCGGCGGAGGCGGTCCCCCTGCGCGGCGGGAAGCGTGAACAGCAGTTCGTAGTCCTCCCCGTCCGCCAGCGCGTGATCCAGCGGCGAACGCCGGTCCTTCCGGGCCATGCGCTTCGCGTCGGCGCTGACGGGGATGGCCCGGGGATCCAGCACCGCCCCCGCGCCGCTTTCGCGGCACAGATGCCCCAGATCGGTCGCCAGTCCGTCGGAGAGATCGATCATCGCGTGCACGTCGAAGCGCCGGCCCAGCTCCAGCGCCTCCTTCACGCGGGGCGTGAAGCGGAGATGTTTGCCCAGCAGGGAGCCTCCGAGGGGCCCCGTGACGGCGATGAGGTCGCCGGTCTTCGCGCCGTTCCTCCGGATGGGGCGGCGTCCCCGGGTCTCCCCCAGCAGCGCGACGTTGATCGCGAGCTTCCCCGCATGGCTGGCGACGTCGCCGCCCACGATCGCCGTGCCGAAGCGTTTCGCCGTGCGTTCCAGGCCGCCCAGCACCTTCTTGATCCAGCTTTCCCGCGCATTATGCGGGACCATGAGGGCGACCACCGCGAACGCCGGATAACAGCCCATCGCGGCGATGTCGCTCAGGCAGCGGGCGATGGCCTTGTGCCCCACGTCCTCCGGCCGGGCCGTGCGGCTGTCGAAATGCACCCCGTCGATGACGGAATCGGTTTTCAGCAGGAGCTGCGCCGCGCCCACGCGGACGACGGCGGCGTCGTCGCCCGAGTCCACCAGGATGCGGCCGCGGCGCGTGCCGATGCGCCTGCGGATCCAGTTGATGAGCCCGTGTTCACTCACGCGATCCCGTCCCTCCCGATGTCGAGCGGCCTGATGATAGTCTTGAGAGGTTGGCTTGACAAGGTCGCGGGGCGCTGTCAGAATCTTCGAACCCATGAAGGACATCGGCCAGCAGCACGAGTTCAAGGACAACTACGCGTTCCATTTCACCCGGAAGATCGCCGAGGGCGGCATGGGCGCCATCTACGAGGCGATCCTGACCGGCTCCGAAGGGTTCGAAAAAACCGTCACGATCAAGACCATCCGCGAGAAGTTCACCGGCGACCGGGATTTCGTGGACATGTTCATCGGCGAGGCCAAGCTGGTCGCCGACCTCGTCCATCAGAACATCGTCCAGATCTACAAACTCGGCCGCATCGGCAACCAGTACTACATCGCGATGGAGTACGTGCACGGCATCAACCTGCAGGAATTCTCGAACCGCCACATCGAGCTGGGGACCAAGGTCCCCATCGATCTGGGCGCGTTCATCATCTCGCGGGTCTGCCGCGGCCTCGAATACGCGCACGCGAAGCGCGACAAGCAGGGCGTCCCGCTGGGCGTCGTGCACCGGGACATCTCCCCCAAGAACCTGATGATCTCGTCGGAAGGCGAGGTCAAGATCACGGACTTCGGCATCGCCAAGGCGCAGAATCTGATGAAGGACCAGGAAGGCCAGGTCCTCATGGGCAAGGCTCAGTACATGTCGCCGGAGCAGGCGCAGTACATGCCGACGGACGCGCGCAGCGACGTCTTCTCCCTGGGCGTCGTGATGTACGAGCTGCTGACGGGCAAGTCCGTGTTCGGCACGACCGAGGAGACGACCGTCATCCTCGAGAACGTCGTCGTGAAGGACATCCCGCCGCCGCGCTCGGTGAACCCGGAGATCCCCGAGGCGCTCGAGAAGATCATGCTGAAGGCCCTGGAGCGCAGCCTTTCGAAGCGCTACCAGGACGCGGGCAAGATGGGCTACGACCTCGAGTATTACATGTACCACAAGGGCTACGGGCCCACGATCGTGACCCTCGAGAAGTACATGCGGCAGCTTTTCCCGCACCTCTACAAGACCGCGCTCGCCAAGGAGGACACGCAGCACCTGCGGCCCCCCGTCAGCCTGAACGACGCCGAGCGGCGCCTCGCCGAAGCCCCCACGCTCGTCGACCCCAAGCAGACTCCGAAGCGCTGAGCGCGCATCCGCGCTTGACTTCCCCACGCCCTCCCGGTACCTTCTCTGCCCTCAAGAGGGATGACTCATGGGCTACATGTGGAAGAGCCGCAACCGGCGGCGCAAGAACAAGCACGGTTTCCGCGCCAAGATGAAAACCAAGGGCGGCCGCAAGGTCCTCAAGGCCCGCCGCCGTCGCGGCGCCTGGAAGCTCAGCGTGAGCGACGAACCCAATGTCCGCCGTCACAAGGGCTGCAGCAACTCGGGCAAACACGGTCCCAAGTAGCCCCGACCGGTACCTGGAGTGAAAGCCCTGCTCCAGCGCGTCCTTGACGCCTCCGTCGCCGCGGACGGACTCCCCCACGCCTCCATCAGCCGGGGTCTGCTCGTTTTTCTGGGAGTGGCCGTCGGCGACGCCGAGACCCAGGCCACGGCTCTCGCGACCAAGATCAGCGGGCTCCGCGTCTTCGAGGATGCGGCCGGCAAGATGAACCTCTCCTGCGGCGACGTCGGCGGCGAGTTTCTCGTGGTGTCGCAGTTCACGCTCTGCGGGGACCTGAGCCGCGGCAAGCGCCCCGGCTTCGAGCAGGCCATGCGCCCCCCGGAATCCGAACGCCTCTACGAGCGCTTTTGCACGCAGCTCGCCGAACTCAGCGGCCGCCCCGTGAGGACGGGCAAGTTCGGCGCCTCGATGGTGGTGTCCCTCCGCAACGACGGACCCGCCACGTTCTGGCTGGATCTTCCCTAATCCGCGAAGCGCAGGCCCGAGACCGTCGCGCTGAAGGTCGTCGGGGCCTCGTCGATCTCGTAGGCCTCCGGGACCAGCACCGAGAACTTCCGCGACTCCCCCGGCTTCAGCGGCGCCTTGTGCTCGCCGGGATGGAAGGCGTGGGTGAGGACGGGATAGGCGAGCATGAACGTCGCCCGCGCCTTCTCGTCCTCGAAGAGCGGCTTGCCCTCCGACGTCAGCGGAAACACCGTCAACTCCACCTCGGACAGCGTCCGCTCGCCCGTGTTCGTGATCTCGCCGCTGACCGGGATGAAGCCCTTCTCCGACTCGGCCTTGCCGGTGATCTTCACGGCGACCTTCGACGCGTAGGCCTTCTGCGGCTCCTGGTCCGCCGCCGACCCCACCCGCAGCACCCGGAAGCCGACGAAACGCGCGTCCGTGAGCCACCAGAGGCTGCGGGGGCGGTTCGGATCGCGCTCGTACCAGGCGGGCAGGATGGGCTGCCGGACGGAGGCCTTCAGCTCGCCCTCCGGCGTGTTCCAGGCGCCGCCGCGCAGCACGGGGCCGTATTCGCCCGGCGTGAACGACTCCAGGCTGTACTCCCAGACGTTGCCCAGCATGTCGTGCAGGCCGAACGCGTTGGCCGCCTTCGTCCCGACCTCGTGGGTCTTCTTATTGGCGTTGCCCGCAAACCAGGCCGCGGCCTCCAAAACGGCGGGCGGCCCGCCCGCGGCCTGCTCCCATTCCAGGTCCGTCGGCAGGCGGAATTTCTGCCCCGTCACCTTCGAGAGCCAGAGGCAGTACGTCGCGGCGCCGTGCCAGCGCATGCCGCAGGCCGGGAACTTCCCCGCGCCCATGTCCCCGTTCGGCGGCTCATACGGCGCCGAGGGCCGCGTCACCCCGTCCACCTTGACGCGCTCGCGCCGCTGGAAGAATTCGAGGAAGGCTTCCATCGTGACTTCCGTGCGGGCCATCCAATACGGCTGGAGGTCCTTGCCCCCCTCCACCCGCACCACTTCGAAGCCGAAGTTCGTGCCGGGGATGGCCGTCTTGTCCGCCGTCTGCGGAAGCGAGAGGAGGATAGCCGTCAGCGTCGTCAGAATCATATTCGCGACGATTATACATACGACGAAAGCCCGGCACGATCTTCAAGCGTAACGAAGGAAGAGTAATTCGTTCCGGGAGGCAGGCCCGCGGGTATCATGCCTCCCACGAGCGCGCGGTTGGGACCGCGCCGGGCGAACTTTGAGAGGATGCTGACCATGGTCGGAAACACATCGCGTCGCGAGTTCCTGAGAAACGTGGGCGGCGCCGCCGCGGCCTCCGCCCTGACCGCCTCCGCCATCCCCAGCGTGCACGCCGCCGGTTCGGACACGCTCGAAGTCGCCCTGATCGGCTGCGGCGGCCGCGGCACGGGCGCCGCCGAGGACGCCCTCGCCACCCAGGCCAAACACGGCACCATCCGCCTGACCGCGATGGCCGACTACCTCCCCGCCAAGGTGGAGCGCTCCCACAAGCAGCTCAAGGACAAGAACCCCAGCCTCGTGGACGTTCCCAAGGAACGCCAGTTCAGCGGCCTCAACGCGTTCAAGCAGGCGATGGACACGCTGAAGCCCGGCAACATCGCCATCTTCGCGACGCCGCCCGCCTTCCGCTGGGTCTTCTTCAAATACGCGATCGAGAAGGGCCTCAACGTCTTCCTCGAGAAGCCCGTCACCGTCGACGGCCCCACCAGCAAGCGCATGCTGGAGCTCGCCAAGGCGGCCGACGCGAAGAACCTCAAGGTTGGCGTGGGCCTCATGGTCCGCCACTGCCGCGCCCGCCAGGAGCTCGAGAAGCGGATCCGCGACGGCGAGATCGGCGACATCATCTCGATGCGCGCCTACCGCATGCACGGCCCCGTGGGCTACGCCTTCTCCGGCCCCAAGCCCGAGAAGATGAGCCACCTCCAGTACCAGATCACCCGCTTCCACAGCTTCCTCTGGGGCAGCGGCGGCCTCTTCAGCGACTTCTACATCCACCAGATCGACGAATGCTGCTGGATGAAGGGCGCCTGGCCCGTGAAGGCCCACGCCGTCGGCGGCCGCCACTTCCGGGGCGACGCCATCGACCAGAACTTCGACAACTACCACATCGAGTACACGTTCGCCGACGGGACGAAGTTCTTCTACGACGGCCGCACGATGAACGGCTGCCACAACGAGTTCCACAGCGCCGCCCACGGCACCAAGGGCGTCGCCGTCATCTCCGCCGCGGGCCACTCCCCCGGCAAGACCGCGACCTACCAGGGCCATCAGTACGTCGACGACAAGAAGATCTGGGCCTTCCCCCAGCCCGAGCAGAACCCCTACCGCCTCGAGTGGGAGGACTTGGTCGACGCCATCAAGAACAACAAGCCCTACAACGAGGTCCCGCGCGGCGTCGCGGCGAGCGTGGCGACGTCGATGGGACGCATGGCCGCGCACACCGGCCGTCCCGTCACCTACGACGAGATGCTCAACTGCCCGCACGAGTTCGCGCCCGGCCTCGACACGCTGACCGACGATTCGCCCGCGCCCCTGCAGCCCGGGCCGGACGGCAAATACCCGATCCCCGAGCCCGGCATCAAGAAGGACCGCGAATACTAGAGATCGCCGGGGGCCCGCCTTCCGCACCGGGAGGCGGGCCCCTTTTCCATCCATGATGCGCCGGGACTTCCTTTCCGCCCTGGCCGCAACCCCCCTGCTCCTCCAGGAGCGGACCTGGAAAGCCTGCGTCTACGGCCACAGCGGACGCGGCGGCTATGGACACGGGCTGGACACCTGCTTCCAGCGCATCCCCGGCGTCAGCGTCAGCGCCGTCGCGGACCCCGACGAGAAGGGCCGCGCGGCCGCGATGAAGCGACTGGGCCTCGAACGCTCCTACGCCTCCCTGGAGGAGATGCTCGACCGGGAGAAGCCGGACCTCGTCTCGCTGGGGCCCCGCTGGGTCGAGCGGCGGCTGGAATTCCTGACGCTCTGCGCCGAACGCAAGGTCCACGTCTACATGGAAAAGCCCGTCGCGGGCTCCCTCGCCGAGGCCGACGCCATGGCCGCCGTCGCGGACAAACACGGCATCCGGGTCGTCGTCGCCCACCAGATGCGCCTCTGTCCGCCGATCCTGCACCTGAAGCAGAAGGTCGACGAGGGCCTCATCGGCCGCCTGCTCGAGGTCCGCACGCGGGGCAAGGAGGACCACCGCTCCGGGGGCGAGGACCTCATGGTGCTCGGCACCCACTGCCTCTACCTCATGCGGCTCTTCGCCGGCGCACCGCTCGGGTGCACTTCGCGCGTCACCCAGGACGGGAGGGACGTCGTCCGCGAAGACCGCCGCGCGGCGACCGAGCCGCTGGGCCCGGTGGCGGGCGACACGATCCACGCGCAGTACGCGTTCGCCGGCGGCATCCAGGGCTCCTTCGCCTCCCAGAAGGTCCCGAAGGGCGAAGGCGGGCGTTTCCAGCTGCTCCTCTACGGCTCCAAAGGGATCGCGGGCTTCGCGATCGATCAGGACCCGAAGGTCTTCTGGCTGCCCGAGCCCCGCTGGGTGAAGGACGCCGCCGCCTGGCAGCCCGTGCCCGGCACCCCCACCAACGACGATCCCTCCGGTCTCAAAGGCACGGACGCCTGCAACCGGCGCCTCGTCGCGGAACTGCTGCGTCTGGCGGAGTCCGGAGGTCCGTCCCCGGTGGATTTCCGGGAGGCCCGCGCCACGCTGGAAATGATCCACGCCGTGTACGTGTCCCACCTCTCCGGCGCCCGCACGCCCTTCCCGCTGGCCGCCCGGGAACATCCGCTGGGGACTTTATGAAGCGACTGCTCCCGCTGCTCCTCTCCCTCGGCGCCTGCGCCCGCGGCGGCCCGGCGGAACCCCCGATGGAGCGGATCCGCGTCGCTCCCGGAGGCCGCGGCTTCACGCTCGAAACGTCCGGCCGTCCCTGGGTGCCCTGGGGCTTCAACTACGACCACGACGCCCAGTCCCGCCTGCTCGAGGACTACTGGGGAAGCGACTGGGACCGGGTCGTGGAGGACTTCCAGGAGATGAAGGCGCTCGGCGCCAACGTCGTCCGCATCCACCTCCAGCTGCACCGCTTCCTGAAGAGCGCGGACGGCGAGGACGAGGCCGAACTCGACCGCCTCGGGCGCCTGCTGCAGCTCGCCGAAGCCACCGGCCTCCGTCTCGACATCACCGGGCTCGCCAGCTACCGGAAAGCCCTCGCCCCGCCCTGGTACGTGCAGGCCCCGGAGCGGGCCCGCTGGGCCCTCCAGGCGCGCTTCTGGGAGGCCGTGGCGAAACGCTGCGCGTCCAGCCCGGCCGTCTTCTGCTACTCCCTCATGAACGAGCCGGTCAGCCCGGCCGGGCCCTCCAAGGAGTTCTGGGAGGGCGAGCTCGGCGGCTTCTCTTACGTGGAACGGCTCACGCTCGACCCCGGCACCCGCTCGCGACCCGAGGTCACCCGGCAATGGATGGACACGCTCATCCCCGCGATCCGCAAATTCGACCCCCGGAGGCCCATCACCTGCGGCGTGTTCTATATCTTCGACGTCGCCGGAGGCCTCACGCTCGGTCCCGATCCCCGCGAGATCGCCGCGCCGCTCGATTTCCTCTCGGTGCATCTCTACCCGAAGTCGGGAAAGGTCGACACCGCGCTCCGGCTCCTGAAGCTGCTCGAATCCGCGGGCAAACCCGTGCTCATCCAGGAGATGTTCGCGCTCAGCTGCGGCCTTCCCGAATTCCGCCGCTTCCTGGACGGCTCGCGCGCGACGGCGTCGGGATGGATCTCCTTTTACTGGGGGCGCACGGCGGAAGAGTACCGCAGGTCGAATGAAATGAAGGACGCCCTGATGGTCCAGTGGCTGGACTTCATCCGCGAGGCGGGACCGGCGTTCCGGGATTAAGCCGCCGGCGTGTAGCGGCGGACGTCGGAGCCGGCGGCCATCGTGACGACCGCGCCCGCGATGTCCGCGTGGAGATTCGACAGCAGCTGCCGGGCCCAGTGGAGGCGGCCCGGATCCGTGCAACCCGCGCGGATCACGAAGAGCACGGTGTCCGCCAGCCGGGCCAGCGCGAGCGCCTCGCTCGCGCCCGTGAGCGGCGGCCCGTCGATGATGACGACGTCGTGGGCCCCCCTCAAGGCTTTCAGCAGTTCCTCCAGCCGGGGGGATTCCAGGGAGTCCGGCGCGACATCCTGGGTCGGGCCGCTGGGCAGCAGGCGCAGGCCGGGCACTTCGGTCGTCCCCGCCGCGAGTTCGGCGTCCAATTCGGCCCCTGTCAGGATGTTCGACAGCCCCTGGGCGTTGTCCACGCCGAAGAGTTCGTGCTGGCAGGGGCGCCGCAGGTCGGCATCGAGGAGCGCGACCTTCATCCCCTTCCGGGCCAGCGTGCCCGCGAGGCTGGCCGCCACGCTGCTCTTGCCCTCGCCCGCGCCCGCGCTGGAGACCAGGATGACCTTGTAGTTGCGCTCCGCCAGGTAGGCGCGCAGCAGCGTCGCCGCCATGCCGTAGCTCTCCGCGGCCGATCCCTGGGAGCGGAACGCAAGGGGATCCGCCGCGCGTTCCAGGACGGCCAGGCAGGGGAGGTCCAGCAGACGCCGCACGTCGCGTCCGGAATGGACGCGGCCCGTCATCCCCTCCCACAGGAGCGCGGTCGACAGCCCCAGCAGCAGGCCCACGCCGATTCCGATCCAGGCGGAACGGAAGCCCCCCGCCCGGCCCGCCGACGGCACCGGATCCCCCGCCAGCACGCCGGGAACCAGGGGGGGCGCCGGCTTCGTTTCCAGGAAGCCCGCGATCTTCAGACGCTCCTCCTCACGGGTCTCGGCCTCGCGCCGAAGCGCCGCCGCCTCCGTCCGGCGGACGCCGGCGGCTTGAAGGTCGTCCGCGATGTCGCGGATCTCGAGGGCCTTTCGAAGGCGCCGCTCGTCCAGCGTGCGCAGTTCCGACTCCAGTTCCGTCATGGACTCGCGCAGCGCCACGATCGTCTGCGATCGGACGCGGTGCAGTTCCAGCCGCAGGGCCTGCTCCAGTTCGCCCAGGCGGGCCGTGCGGATCCGCGCCTCCGGGCTGTCCGGTGCCCGGTCGTACCCCTTGAGCGCCATCTCCGTGCGCACCGCGGCGATCTCCCCGCGGATCTTGTCGAGCACCGGCGACTTCAGGCCGTCCTCCTCGGGCCCCGAGGGCAGCAGCTCCCTCAGGCGGTGTTCGTCGCCTTCCAGGATGCGGATCCGCGCGAGCGTGCGGTCTTCACGGGCGCGCACGCCTTCGATCTGGCGTTCGATCTCCAGGGCCGCGGCGTTGAGGGCGGCCAGGCGGCGCTCCCCTTCACGGAAGCGGCCTTCCGCTCCCGCGTCGTCGGGAAGGAGGGCGTCGGCTTTCTGAAGCGCGGCTTTGGCGCGGCGCGCGGCTTCCGTGAGGGCGGCCGAGAGCGCCTGGTCCCGGCGCTCCCCCGCCGCCTCGCAGGCCGCCCGGGCGTAGACCAGGGCGTGGGCCGCGGCCACCGCTTCATCCTCCGCCTCGGACACGACCCGGACCGAATCCGGGTTGATTTCGACGCGGATGCCGCGCGAGAGGCGCTCCGCAAAGCCGGGGGCCTCCCCGGGTTTGCGCTTCAACGCCGCCGCCAGCTGCGTCCCGGCCTTCAGGGCGGTCTCCGGCGCATTCCAGACGGCGTGCGGATCGGGCAGCCGGACCGAGGGCGGCAGCCCCGTCTCGGGGGGATTCACGTGGACGCGCGTTTCCGCGGTCCAGCGGACGGGGATGCCCCGGGGGGCCAGCAGCCAGGCGCCCGCCCCCAGCGGGAGGGCGCACAGCGGCAGCAGCCACCAGCGGCGCAGCGCCCGGAGCATGAAGCGGCCCGTCAGCAAACGAAACTCCCTCCGATGAATCCTTATCGGCCGAAGGGGGCCCCCGCCTGCACTCCCAGCCGCTACCCGAGGATCTTGTGGTCGTCCCCGAGATAGATCCCCTGCAGGTTCATCTTGAGCTGCTCCGGATTCGGCGAGTGCTGGATCGCCGTCTTCTTGGACACCAGGCCCGCGTTGATGAGGTCCACGAGGGACATGTTGAAGTCCTGCATGCCCTCCTCCTTGCAGCCCCGGATGAGGTCGGCGAGCTTCTTGTCCTCCGCGTTCTGGATGAGCTTCTGCGACGTCGAGTTGTTGAAGAGGACCTCCAGCGCCGGGACGATCTTCACGCCCTCCTTGCAGGCCGGCAGCAGGCGCTGGCAGAGGATGGCCTTGAGGTTGAACGCCAGCGATTGCCGGATCAGCGGCTGGCGCTCCGTCGGAAAGAGGTCGAGCAGGCGGCCGATCGCCTGCGGCGCGCTCGAGGCGTGGAGCGTGGCCAGCACGAGGTGCCCCGTCTCCGCCGCCATCAGCGCCGCGTCGAACGAGACGTAGTCGCGCATTTCGCCGATGAGGATCACGTCCGGGTCCTGGCGCACGACGTACTTCAGCGCCTGGTGGAAATCCGGGACGTCGATGCCGATCTCCCGCTGGTTCACGAACGACTTCTTGTCCTGGAAGAGGTACTCGATGGGGTCCTCGATCGTGACGATGTGCGTCTTCTGGGTGCTGTTGATGTGATCCAGGATGCACGCGATGGTCGTGGACTTCCCCGAGCCCGTCGGCCCCGCCACGATCACGAGTCCGGACTCGTATTCGCAGATCTTCCTCGTCTCCGGCGGCAGGTTGAGGTCGGCGAAGTTGGGGATCGACGTCGTCACCCGGCGCATCGCCACGGCGACGGCGCTGCGCTCGTGGAAGACGTTGATGCGGAAGCGGCCGACGCCCTGGAGGGAGTAGGCGAAGTCGAGGTCGTGCTCGATCTCGAAGCGGTCCCGCTGGGCCTCGGTCATGATCTCGTACATCAGCTTCCGGACCTCCTCGGCCGTAAGCTGCTTGTTGCCCACTTCATGGATCACGGTGTTGATCCTGAGGATGGGTTTCTGCCCGACTTTCAGGTGGATGTCGCTCGCCTTGTTCCGGGCGGCGAGCACCATCAGCTTCTCGACGTCCTTGAGATTCTCCGGGATCTTCGCCTCGGCGGGGCCGGGGGCCGCGACGGCGATGGGCTGCGTGGACGATTTGGGATCGCTCATGGATGTCCTCCCAGTTACCGGGACGCTTGCGCGGACCGGATCCTTCCGGCCTTCTTCGCAGGCGCGGTCTTCCGCGCCGGGGCCTTCCCGTAGTGGCGCTCGTAATACTTCCGGTATTCGCCGGAGCGGACGCGGGAGACCCAGTCCCCGTGGCCGCGGTACCAGGCGATCGTGTCGCGAAGGCCGTCCTCGAAGCGGACGGCCGGGCTCCAGCCGAGTTCCCGGGCCGCCTTCGAGCAGTCGATCGCGTAGCGGCGGTCGTGGCCCGGACGGTCCTTGACGTACTGCAGCAGCGACTCCGGCTTCCCGAGCTCCGCCAGGATCGACTTCGCGACGACGAGGTTCGGCCGCTCGTTGCCCCCGCCGAGATTGTAGACCTCGCCGCTCCGCCCCTTCTCGAGCGCCGCCAGGATGCCCTGCGCGTTGTCGGCGACATGCAGCCAGTCCCGGATCTGCATGCCGTCCCCGTAGACCGGCAGCGGGCGGTCCTCCATCGCGTTGGCGATGAACAGGGGGATGAACTTCTCGGGATGCTGGAAGGGCCCGTAGTTGTTCGAGCTGCGCGTGATCAGCGCCTCGATCCCGAACGTGTGCACGTACGAAAGGACGAGATGATCCGCGGCGGCCTTCGTCGCCGAGTACGGGTTGTTCGGATGCAGCGGGGTGCTTTCGTGGAAAAAGCCCTCGGGGGGGAGCGAGCCGTAGACCTCGTCCGTGGACACCTGGAGGAGACGCCCCTTCCCCCTCCGCTTCAGCGACTCCAGCAGCGTGAGCACGCCCTGGATGTTCGTCTCCACGAACTGCGAGGGGCCGCTGAGGCTGCGGTCCACGTGCGACTCCGCGGCGAAATTGACCACCGCGTCCGCCTCCGCCACCAGGGGATCCACGACCCGCGCGTCGCCGATCGACCCCTTGACGAACCGGTACCGGCGGTTCTTTTCCAGGTCGCGGAGGTTCTCCGGGTTGCCCGCGTAGGTCAGCGCGTCGAGATTGAGGATCCTCCACCCCGGGCGCGACGCCAGAACCCGCCGGATGAAATTGGAACCGATGAAACCGCAGCCGCCCGTGACCAGCAAGCGCATGGATGTCTCCGCAACGCGATTCCGGGGGCGGGTATTTAAAACACTTCCGCCCTTCGGGACGTCTATTATCATAGGCATCCCCTTATTGCCCAAGGCTTTTAGGTAGGAGCTACCCCGATGCGCGGACCCCTGCTCGCGTCACTCCTCGCGGTTTTGAGCGCCCTTCCCGCCCCCGCGCAGGAGGCGCAGGAGCGGGCCGACAAGATCTTCGACCGGATCGAGGAGTCGCGGGGCCTCGGCCTCGCGCAGGGCGCGCGCGAACTCGAGGATCTCGGGCGCGGAGCCGTGGAGGCCCTGCGGAAGGGCCTGACCCGGGCCGACGCGTACGCCCGCATCGCCGCCGCCCGGGCCCTCTACCGCCTCGAGCTCAAGGACGAGGCCGTCGAGGCGCTTTCCAAGGTCATGGCCGGGCGAAACCCCCACGCCCGCAAGGTCGCCGCCGACATGGCGGCCGCCCTCGTCGGCGGGGACAAGACGCTGAGCGAAGCGGACAGGATCCGCATCGCGCAGGGCTTCGAGAAGCAGGCCGCGGAAAGCGACGATCCGCTCACCCAGATCTCCCTCTGGCGCGCCGTCTACGGCCTCCAGAAGGGCATCAAGGCGGTGAAGGAGATCCGGCGCCTCCACGACGGGGCCGGAGACCGTCGCGAACTGAAGGAGGAGGCCGCGCTCGCCCTCGCCGAGATGGACCGCTTCATCGACGGCAAGGCCACGCTGCAGGAGCTCGCGAAGGAGCCCAGCGAACGCGGCCGCATGGCCAAGGCCTACCTGAAGGTCAACGAGCTCAGCGAGGACATCAACCGCAAGCCGCCCGCCGCCAGCAAGTACGACTTCCGCCAGCTCGAGGAGGCCATCGACACCCTCAAGAACTACTACTGGGACGAATCCAAGATCGTCCCCGAAAAACTCATCGAGGCCGCCCTGCGCGGCGCCTGCAGCAGCCTCGATCCCTACACGACGTACATGGACGAGGCCTCCATCACGGAGCTCAAGCAGGAGGGCCTCGGGGGCCGCTACGGCGGCATCGGCGCGCGCGTCTCGATGCGCAAGGACAAGGCGGGGCGCGAATGGCTCACCATCGAGGAGCCCATCTTCTCCGGCCCCGCCTACCGCAAGGGCCTCCGCTCCGGCGACACGATCGTCGACGTCGAGGGCGAACCCACCGTCAACCGCGACCTCACCGAGCTCGTGCGCCGCCTGCGCGGCAAGATGGGGACGCCCGTGACGATCAAGATCCTCCGCCGCGGCTGGACGAAGGAGCAGAGCTTCTCCATCACCCGCGAGCAGATCCACCTCGAGACCACCATGCACCGGATGCTCCCCGGCGGGCTCGGCTACATCCGCCTCACCACCTTCGGCGAGGAGGACATCGAATTCGTCAAGCAGGCGATCAACGACATGCCCCGGATGAAGGCCCTCGTGTTCGACCTCCGGGGCAACACGGGCGGCTACCTCCGCACCGCCTGCCTCCTGGCGAACTACTTCCTCGATCCGGGCAAGATCATCGTCACCACCCGCGGCCGCGGCGTGGAGCAGGACCGCCGCATGACGGACGGGACCCGGCTCACCGACGTGCCCATGGTCATGCTCGTGAACGAGGGCAGCGCCTCCGCGAGCGAGATCCTCGCCGGCGCGATGCAGGACCACAAACGCGCCCTCCTCGTCGGCGAGAAGACCTACGGCAAGGGCAGCGTGCAGGACCTCAAGCCCCTCAAGACCTTCGACGGCAAGTGCGCGATCAAGATCACGATCTCGAAGTGGTTCCTGCCCAGCGGGCGCAGCGTGGAAAAGGACAAGCGCGAGGACAGCGGCGTCCTGCCCGACCTCAAGGCCGGCCCCCCCGAGCGCGAATTCTGGAGGGAATCCGAATTCGAGCGCCTGCGCGCGGGCGACGCGATCGACAAGTACCTCAAGGACATCGAGGACAAGAAGCTCTTCGAGGTGCTCGCCGAATCCGACGGGGGCGACACCGCCCGCTATCCGGGCTTCGACGCCCTCTACCAGTCCCTCGAGACCAAGGCCTCCAAGGACGACGTCCGGGAACTCGTCCGCGAACTCGTCCGCAAGCGGGTGCAGGACGAGCGCGGCAAACCCCTCTACATCGACTTCCAGGTGGACGCCGTCCTGCAGAAGGGCATCCTCGAGGCCTGCAAACTCGCCAGGATCGAGCCCGCCGACGTGAAGGAATACGTCCTCTTCGCGAAGGCCGCGGCGGCCGCCCCGGAGGATCCCAAGAAATAACCATGAAGGGCCGCTCGCTGGCGCTCACCCTCGCCGGGGCCGGGGTCGGGCTGGCGCTGGCCGCCGTGCTGGCCGTCTCCTTCGTGTCCCTGCGGCGCCGCTCGGACGAGGAGCTGTGCCGCGGACGCCTGCTGGCCATCCACCTGGCGGTGCGCGGAGGCGAACTGCCCGACTCGCCCCGCTGGGACGCGGCCGGAACCGGACGCGCGTTTCTCGCGGACCGATCCCGCTGGCCCACCCGGCAGCACCGGGAGCTGGACCTCGCCTGCCCGGTCAAGGGCACCCGCGACGACCTGGACTACCGCGGCCCGGCCCTGCCCCTCCGAAAACTCGCGGCCGGGGACCCCCTGGCCGCCGATCGCACGGGCAATCACGGTCCGGGCAAGGGCGGGAACGTGCTGACCAAGACCGGCGCCGTCTACACCTGCTCCGAGGATCACCCCTTGTGGCGGCGGGCGCTCGAAACCACTTCGGACTGAAGACCCCGTGATATACTGCTCCCGCCCATGCTGAAGATCACCGCCGTCTGCGAGGAGGAGCGCAGCTGCCCCCTCTACCATAAGGATTCCAAGCTGGAGTTCACGCCGCCGCTCGTCGCCGGCATCGAAGGCGCCCCGATCTGTTCGGTCGCGATCGAATCGCTGCAGAAGGCGGTGTCGCGCATCGCCGCGGGCGATTCCCCCAGCGGCTTCCTGCGCACGTTCTGCGGCGGCTGCCCCGCGGGCAAGGCCTGGTGGAGCTTCCTGCCCGTGACGAAGGAGGCGGAATCCACCCTCTCCCCCGCCGCGGCCCAGTACATCCTCAACAGCATCTCCCGCATGACGATCTTCACGGGCGTGCATCTCACGAAACTCCAGCGCATCGTGAAACTCATCAAGGGGACCCGCGTCCCCTCCGGCCGCGCCGTCGTCCAGCGCGGCAAGCCCGGCGAGGCCTTCTACATCGTCCTCGAAGGCGAATGCGAGGTCGTCGCGACCGACGAGGAGAACAACGACACCGTGCTCGCCACCCTCCCCTCCGGCGAGTGCTTCGGCGAGATGTCCCTGATCACGGGCGAGCCCGCGAGCGCCACGGTCCGGGCGAAGGACGACGCCACCGTCCTGATGGTCAACCGCGAGAACTTCTACGCGATGCTGGGCATCGCCCCGGAGGTCGCCATCACGCTGGCGCGCATCCTGGCCACCCGTCTCGCCAACACCGGGCGCCGCGTCGCCGAGGAGCTGAAGAAGGGGCTGGCCGGCCGCCTCGACCTCATCTCCCCCGCGGAGCTCATCCAGGCGATGAACGTCAACAGCCAGACGGGCATGCTCATCATCCAGAATGCGGACAAGAGCACGTCCATCTACATGCACGACGGGCAGATCCATGAAGTGAAGATGGGCGACAAGAAGGGCGAAGAGGCCTTCTTCGAATTCCTCAGCTGGGCCCGCGGCAACTTCCGCTTCGAGGCCATCCGGAAGGAAGACAACCAGAAGCAGATGCAGATGGACACCGTCGGCCTGCTGCTCGAGGGCATGCGCCGGGTGGACGAATTCAAGCAGACCGGGGTCTGGCGCAAGCCGCAGTAGAAGGCCCTATCGCCCCGCCGGCGTCACGCGGAGCAGATTCGACGCCCACAAGAAGAGCCCTTGGGCCAGCCTCAGGAGATCGGGCAGAAGCACCCCCAGCAGCAGCAGCCCCAGCCCGCCCAGCGCGACCGGCTCCCCGCCCGCCAGCCTCAACGGCGCCAGCAGCAGCGCCCCCACGGGAAGCAGGATGCGGCGCCCTTCCCGCTCCAGCAGCAGGGCGGCCGCGCCGCTCCAGCGGCGGACCTCCATCTCGGGCAGGTACTGGTCCACGAAGATCAGCATCGGCCCCGCCTGGAACAGCAGCAGCGAGGCCAGCACGTAGGCCAGCGTTTCGAGGTCCATCAGGATCAGCGTCCCCGCCGCCAGGAGCGTCCCCAGCATGACGGGGTCCCGGTAGAACGCCCCCTCCCGCAATTGCCGCGTGGCTTCGACGGGATCCCGGGAAAGCAGGCGCCGGCAGAGCCGGACGTCGGGCAGGAGGCAGACGCCCGCCGCCAGGGCGCTCAACGCGCCGACCGGCTCCGGACCGTTGAAGAGCCGGACCAGGAGCAGGGCCCCCGCGGCGGTGCCCGCCGCGAGACCCGCGTAATCCATCGAGAGCACCGAGGCGTAGACCGCCCCGTGCACGCGGCGGCCGCCCTCCCAGGACCACCCGGGACCCGCCCCGCGCAGGGCCATGCGGATCGCCCCGGCCTGCAGCGACAGCAGGACCAGCAGGAGCAGGACGAAGGGGACCTGCGGGATCAGCCAGAGCGAAACGGCCGAGCACAGGCAGAGGAAGCGGGCGGGATCCTCGAAGATGGAGCGGTGCCGCAGCGCCAGCGATGGACTCATGGCCACCCCCTTCTTCTTCGGAACCCTGTCTACCAGACGCCCCCAAAGCCCCGATCCGTGCCTCAATTGTGAGCCCGCCGCAAGCGGCCTCCGCTCCTACGGCGGGCGAAACCCTCCGAAGCCCACCCCTGGACGGGCGAAGGAGGGTCGACCCGGGCCGCCCGTGCCCCGGGGTACGGGCGACTCAATTGTCTTCCCAAGCGCCCCGCCATACAATCCTTGAATGCCCCGGCTCACGATTTCCGCCCCCGGACGCGAGGACCGGCGCTTCGAGTTCGAAGGCGGCGTCGTCACGCTGGGCCGCGCCGAAACCTGCTCCGTCCAGATCGACGACGCCGCCGCCGACCCCTCCCACTGCCAGATCGAAAGCGGCGAGAACGGGCGGTTCAAACTCGTCGACCTCGAAACCAAAACCGGCACCGAGATCGACGGGATCAAGGTGAACGCCCACCTCCTGGAAAGCGGCGACCGCATCCGCATCGGCCTGCACGAGGTGCTCTTCGAGATCTCCGGGGAGGAGCCGCGCCCCAAGACCCGCCGCATCCCCCTCCTGCGTCCCCGCCGCCGGGCGCGTCTGGCCCCCCGCCGGCGCCTCGAGGAGGCGCCGCTGATCCTGGAGGGCGTGCCGGAGGAGGACGCCGTCCAGGCGGAACGGGAGAGCCTGCTGCGCCTCCTCGAGATCACCAAGCTGCTCGGCTCGGAGCATTCGCTCAAGAAGCTGCTCGAGCTGATCATGGACACGCTCATCGAGATGACCGGGGCGGAGCGCGGCTTCCTCATCCTCCGGGAACGGGACAGCCTCATCGTCAAGGTCGCCCGGAACTTCGACCGCGAATCCATCAAGAAGCCCGAATTCAAGGTCAGCCACTCGGTCGCCGAGGACGTGCTCCGGACGGGCCGCCCCGTCGTCTCGGCCGACGCCCTCAGCGACCCCGACCTCCCCACCGCGGGCAGCGTGACCGACCTCCAGCTCCGCTCGCTGATCTGCATCCCGTTCCGGGTCCGGGAGGCCGTCCTCGGCTGCGTCTACATGGACAACCGCTTCGAGACCGGCCTCTTCACCGAGGCCGCCCTGCCGATCCTCCAGGGCTTCGCCGACCAGGCGGCCATCGCGATCGAGAACGCCCGGCTCTTCGAGGAGAACGCCCGGCGCCAGGAGGAGCTCCAGCGCTCCCGCGACGAGATCGAGCGCCTCAACGCCCAGCTCAAGACCAAGGTCGAGAAGCAGTACGCGGAACTCTCCAAGGTGAAGGAGGACCTCGACGCCCGGCGCGCCGGCGTCCCCCTCAAGCACGACTTCAGCTCCTTCGTCGGCCGCTCCCGCGCGCTGCAGGACGTCTTCCGCATGCTCGACCGGGTGATCGACACCGACGATCCGGTCTTCGTGTACGGGGAGAGCGGCACGGGCAAGGAGCTCGTCGCGCGGGCGATCCATTTCAACTCCGCGCGCGCCCGCGGAGGCCGCTTCGTGAGCGAGAACTGCTCCGCCATCCCCGACACGCTGCTCGAAAGCGAGCTCTTCGGACACGAGAAGGGCGCGTTCACCGGCGCCACGGCCTCGAAGCCCGGGCTCTTCGAACTCGCCCACAAGGGCACCCTCTTCCTCGACGAGATCGGGGACATGTCCCTCGACATGCAGAAGAAGCTCCTCCGCGCGATCCAGGAGGGGGAGATCCGCCGCGTCGGGGGCAAGGACCTGGTCCGGGTCGACGTGCGCCTCATCAGCGCCTCGAACAAGGACCTGTCCGAGCTCATCAAGACCGGCGTCTTCCGCGAGGACCTCTACTACCGCCTGCACGTCGTCAAGATCACGCTCCCGCCCCTCCGCAACCGCCGGGACGACATCCCCCTCCTCGTGGACTACTTCCTCGAACGCATCGCCCGGGAGTCCGGAAACCCCAAGCGCCGGGTCGACGAGCCGGCCTGGTGGTCG
Source organism: uncultured Planctomycetales bacterium (assembly GCA_964619955.1). Classification (GTDB taxonomy): domain Bacteria; phylum Planctomycetota; class MHYJ01; order MHYJ01; family JACPRB01; genus JACQFK01. The sequence goes on along the minus strand of CAZUJF010000001.1, from coordinate 136,892 downwards.
CTGCAGAACTACGCCTGGCCCGGAAACGTCCGGGAGCTGGAGAACGAACTGCGCCGGGCCGTCGCGCTCTCCGACGACGTGATCGCCGTCGACCACCTGAAGGACGAGATCCGCGCGCAGCAGCTCCCCGCCCCCGCCGCCCGCATCGCGGGCCAGGGTTCCCTCAAAGACGTGGTGCGGGATGCCGTCGAGGACGTCGAGCGTCGTGTCATCACCCGGACGCTCGAGGAATGCGGATGGAAGAAGTCCGAGGCCGCGCAGCGGCTGGGCGTCTCAAGGCCGACGCTGGACGCCAAGATCGAGCAGTACGGTCTGCAGCGTTCGCGTGCTTCGAACGACTAAGTCCCGCCCGGCGGGTGTCCTATTCCCGGAGGTTTCATGATCCTGTCCGTGCTGGTCGCATCCCTGGCCGCGCTCCTTCCCCAGGACGCCCGCACCTGGGGGGAGGCGCTCGCGCTCTATCAGAAATATTCCGCCAGCCGCGACCCGCTGGAGCGCTGCTCCGCCGTCGACGGCCTCGGCTCGGCCGTCTTCGACAAGGTCGAGCGCCCCTGCCTGCAGCTGACCCTGGCGGTGCTGCGCGCCGAGATCGGGCGCGAGGGCAACGGGGGCAGGAACGAGGAGAAGGTCGCCGGGAGCGTGCTCGAGGCGTGCCTTCGGACCCTGAAGAAGCTGGGCACGAAGGAGGTCCTTGCCGAGCTCCTGAAGACCGCCCGGGCCAAGGGGGAGAACCTTCGGGTCCGGGCCTGGAGCCTCTGGGCGCTCGGCGCCCGCGGGGAATGGAAGGACCTCGCCGAGCTGGCGGAGGACAAGCAGCCGGTCGTCCAGATCGCGGCGGTCGACGCGCTGGTCGAACGCGCCCAGCCCGGCCAGCACGAGCTCTTCCTGAAGCTGCTGGCCGAGGACCGCACCTGGGAGGTGAAGCTGTCCGCGCTCCGGGGGCTGGAGAAGAGCGCCGACGAGAAGCTGGTCGAGCCGCTCGTCGAGGGCCTCGGCAAGATCCGCGGCGAGCAGGGCCGCCTGAAGGATCCCCTGATCGCCATCCTCAAGAAACTGCTCGACGTCGAGCTGGACAGCGACGATCCCAACGCCTGGCGCGCGGCGATCTCCGCGAAGAAGGCCGGCGACAAGATCCCCGCCGGGACGACGATGGTCCAGCCGACCGAATTTTACGGGCTCAAGACCCGCTCTACCCGGCTGGTCTTCATCCTCGACCGCACGGGATCCATGGCCGCGCCGGCCACCGAACCCGAGCGCACGGTCTTCAAGCTCCCCCCGGAGGCGAGCGGGGACCTGAAGGAGTCGAAGGAGGAGAAGTTCGGCCGCGAGGAGTCGTCCAAGATCCAGCGGAAATGGGAGGCGGTCAAGGCCGTCACCCGCATGGACGTCGTCCGGAAGGAATTCATCAACACCGTCTACGTCCTGAGCCCGAAGGTGCATTTCAACGTCGTCTGGTTCGAGGCCACCCCCTCCCCCTGGCGACAGGAGCTCGTCCCCGCCACCTGGATGAACAAGCTGGACTGTCTGAAGGAGGCCGACAAGCTCGTCGCCTCGGGCGGGACCAACGCCTGGGACGCGATCGAACTCGGGCTGCGGATGCTGGAGCAGCCCCAGCGCCCCGGCGTGATCTCGGTGGACAAGAAGGCCCATTACGCCACCGCCACCGGGGGCCCGGACACGATCTACTTCATGACCGACGGCAAACCGACGATCGGCCGCATCGTCCAGCCCGACGACCTGATGTCTGAAATCAAGAAGGTGAACCGCCTGCGCAAACTCACCCTGCACGCCATCTGCGTCGGCGAGGCCGAGCCAGGCCAGGAGGCGGCCCCCGACGCCCCCGACCCCGTCTTCCTCAAGAAACTGGCGGAGGCGACGGGCGGGGAGTTCGTGCACATCAAGAAATGAAGCGGGGTCACTTGCCGATGCGGCGCTGGATCCGGGCCGCTTCGCTGGCGCTCCACTCCCGTTCGAGGAAGACCAGCTCCGCCCAGGAGAAGCCGCTGACCGACTGAAGCGCGGTCTGCCAGTCGTTCCGGGCCACCACGGTCAGCTGCACCGTCTTTCCCGCCCATCCCTGGTGCGACAGCCATTTCCAGAAGAGGTGGCCCCGGGCGTAGCCGTCCAGCCCCTCGCTCGGCAGCAGATCCAGCAGCCCCACCTCCTTGCCCGCATGGACGAAGGCGTAGAGCGGATTCGGATCGTCGCCGACGAGCACCGCCAGCCCCTCGTTGAACCAGTCCGGCGCGGTGTAGCCCTGCTGGCGGACGTGGACCAGTTCGTGGTGGATGACCCGCTCGATCCGGATCGGCGGGACCCGGTACACGAGCGTCCGTCCCGTCTTTTCCAGTTCGATGCGCTTGCGGTCGTTCTCGTCCATCTGCCGGCGGTGCAGGGCGAGCCGTTTCAGGTTGAAGCGGATCCGACCGAGGGCGCCCTTGCCCGCCGCCTTGGCGAGCTCCGCCCCGTCGTATTCGAAATCCGCCTCGATGCTGAGGCCGTCCGGGAAGCGGCCGACCTGCTTTTCCACGCTGCGGAACGCGTCGCGCCAGAGGTCCGCCCGGCTCAGGGTCGCATAGACCGCCCGCTCCTCCGGGGTCCGGGTCTCGACCTGGCGGAAACTCACCCGGCTGACGAGCTCCTCGATGCGATCGTCGTCGCCCGGAAGGGACAGGCCCAGGAGCAGTATCAGCGCATGCATCGGCTCTCTATTATACCCCCTCCGCCCGCGCTTGTAGCGAGGTGGCGCAACTTGTGCCGGCGCGGGCGAATCCCCTTGACAGGCTCCGGCAGCGTATCCAAACTAGGCGCGGCGGGTGGAGTTGCGATTCTGAAACGTGGCTCGGTCCGATGGTCGGGCCGATCACGGGAGCGGAAGGGCACCTGGTGGGCTCCCCGGGCTTCAAACCCGTGGTACCGGTCACAAGCTGGTAGGTGGGTTCGATTCCCATGCGCTCCCGCCAATTTTTTATCGCCGAGGACGCACACCATGGCTGAACCCTCCGTGAAGGAAGCAGGCACCGCCCCGGATTCGGCCCGCTTCAAGGCCGGGCTCGAGGACGTCGTCGCCGGAACCTCGAGCATCTGCCTCGTCGACGGCGTCGAAGGCCGCCTCGTCTACCGCGGTTACGACATCACGGATCTCGCCGAGCATTCGTCCTTCTCGGAGACCGCGTTCCTGCTCTGGTACGAGCACCTGCCCTCGAAGAAGGAATGGGAGGAGTTCCAGGCCATCTTCCGCGCGGCGATCGAGCTTCCCTACCAGACCAGCATGATCCTGCGGCTCTTCCCGCGCACCGCGACGCCGATGGAGGTGCTTCGCACCGCCATCTCCTCCCTCGGTCACTACGACCCCGACAGCGGCAACACCACGCGCGAGGCCTGCCTCCGCAAGGCCATCCGCCTCACCGCCCGCATCGGATCCATCATCACCGCGCATGAACGCCTTCGGAACGGCGAGGAGCCCATCCTGCCCCTGGCCGGAAAGAGCGTCGCCTACAACTTCCTCTACACGCTCACCGGCAAGGAACCGGACCCCCTGATGGAGCGGATCTTCGACATCTGCCTCATCCTCCATGCGGACCACGAACTCAACGCCTCCACCTTCGCCGCGCGCGTCACCGCCGCGACGATGTCCGACATGTACTCCTCCGTCACCAGCGCCATCGGCGCGCTGAAGGGCCCCCTGCACGGCGGCGCGAACGAAGCCGTCATGAAGATGCTCAACGAGATCGGGGAATCCTCGAAGGCGGAAGCCTGGACGATCAACGCCCTGAAGAACAAGGTCAAGATCCCGGGCTTCGGCCACCGCGTCTACCGCACCGAGGATCCGCGCGCCACCGTGCTCCGGAAATACGCCGAGCAGCTCGCGAAGCATGCCGGGGACACGAAGTGGTACGACATGTCCCGCACCGTCGAGAAGGTCATGTACGACTACGCCCAGCGCGAGGGCAAGAAGATCTACCCGAACGTGGACTTCTACTCCGCGTCGGTCTACACCTACATGAAGATCCCGCAGGCGCTGTTCACGCCCATCTTCGCCATGAGCCGCATCTCCGGCTGGACCGCCCACATCCTCGAGCAGTGGGCGAACAACCGGCTGATCCGGCCGCGCGCGGAGTACACGGGCCCCCAGCGCCTGTCCTACGCCCCGATCGAGAAGCGCTGAACCCGGAAGGGGGGTGACGCCCCGCGACGCGCGGCGTCCAACGGCCATGTTCATACCGATCGGCGACGAGAACCCCACCGAGCGGCGGCCGTACGTCAACTACGTCCTGCTGGCCGCCAACGTCGCCGCGTTCCTGCTCTTCTGCTTCCCGACCCCCCGGCAGCCGGTGCTGGTCCGCTGGGCCATGATCCCGGCCGAGCTCGACCCCGTCACCCTCTTCTCGTCGCTCTTCCTGCACGCCAACCTCATGCACCTCATCGGGAACATGGTCTTCCTCTGGATCTTCGGGGACAACGTGGAGGACCGCCTGGGCCACCTCGGCTACGCCGCCTTCTATCTCGTCTGCGGACTGGCCGCCGACGCGACCCACATCCTCTCGAACCCGCAATCCGCCCTCCCCACCCTCGGCGCGTCCGGCGCCATCTCCGGCGTCATGGGCGCCTACGTGCTCTTCTTCCCGCGCCACCGCGTCAAGATGCTCTTCATGTTCGGGTTCATCCAGGTCGTCCGCACCCCGGCCTTCCTCTGGATCGGGTTCTGGTTCGTCCAGCAGGTCGTCCTGAGCCTCGCAAGCTCCGTCGGCAACGTGGCCTACGGCGCGCATATCGGCGGCTTCCTGGCCGGCGTCGCCATCGCCGTGGCGGCCAAACTCGTCCTCTCCGCCGGCCGGCCCCGCGGCGCGGTGCCCGAGGACATCCTCGAGGCCTCGCGCGGCAGCGACACCCGCCGGCCCTTCGTGAGCCTCGACGCGGATCCCGGCATCGCCTGGATCGAGAACCCTGCGGACAGCTATGCCGTGCTCCGGCTCTCCGACGACCTCACCGGGGTCGGACGCATGGCCGAAATCAGCGCCGCCCACACCGGCGAATCCGTGCAGGACGCCGCGCGCCGCATCGAGGCCACCCGCGGGGTCATCGCCAAGGACGTCCCCCGCATCGTCGCCGAACGCATCCAGCGCGACCTGCACACCCTCGGGCTGCCGTCCGCGCTCATCCTGAGGGACCCCGCCAACGAGCCGCCCCGCCCCGTCGTCGTCGATGCGGCGAGCTGGGATCCCCGGAACCTCCGCCTCCGCGCCGGCACGGACAGCTCCTCCCTCGCCTGGAGCTCCCCCTTCCTCTATGTCGCCGCGCGCGTCCGGGGGCAGGCCTTCATGGACGTCTACCTCAGCCGGCGCGTCGCGTTCCGCCTCGTGGACGCCCCCACGGTCGCCTACTCCGAGGCCGACCCGGAATCCCGCTCCGAATTCGACGCCGACCTCAGACACTTCGCGCGCGCGGTGATCGAGCTCCGCCAGAGCGCCGCCCTGAACGAAGGCGTCCGCGTCCTCGCCCACGGCGGCGACTGGGGCTGGCTTTCGTTCAAGAGCGCGGAAGACTACGACGACTACCTCTTCTGGCTCTATAATCTGATCCTGTCCCAGGTGCCCCTCCATCGGGGGTGATCATGCGGCGCAGCGCAGGCATCTCGACCCGGATCCTGCTCGTCCTCGGCCTCGGCGCCGCCGCGCTCGACCTGCCGCTCCCCGCCCGGAACGACGCCCGTGTCCGCATCCATCTGGTGGACCGCTCCGGCTCCGTCCTCGTCCCCGGCCCCGTCGAATCCCTCGCCCCGCGCGACAGCGACGACCTCATCGCCCGCGACCGCCAGCTCGCGCGCCGCGACGACGTCGTGACCTGGGCTTCGTTCGGTCGTGACGTGGCCTTCGAGTCCCGCGCCGTGGATCCCTCCGCGAGTTCCCTTTCTGCCGCGCTCGAGGCCGCCCTCGCCCGGAATCCCACGGAAATCATCCTGCACTCCGACGGCCGCGCCTCCGCCGGAACCGCCGCGTTCCTCTGCAAGGACCGGGGCGTGCCCGTCCATGTCCTGCCGCTGGGCCCGCTCTCCGTGAAGGACGCCCGTCTCGTCCGCATCGAGGCCCCCGCCGACCTCGCGGCGGGAGAGGCGGCCCCGGTCGAGGTCAGCGTGGAATCCACGTTCGAAACGCCCGCGAGGCTCAGCCTCGGAGCCGCCTCGCGCGCCCTGACCCTGCACCCCGGCATCCCCCAGACGGTCCGCTTCGAGGGCGTCGGCGCCGGGGACTTCCAGGTGCATCTCGACGTCAGCGACGCCTGTCCCGAAAACAACCGCGCCGCGGCCCGCATCCTGCTCCGCTCGGAACGTCGCCGCGTCCTCGTGCTGGGCGGGGCGCTTCCGGACCTGCCGGGCACCGACTGGATCCGCGCCGCCCTGCCCCCCGCCCTCGCGGATTTCGATGCGGTCATCGCGTCCGACGCCGACCTTGCGCCGGAAGCCCAGGAGCGCCTGCGCGCCTGGGTCCGCGCCGGCGGCGCCCTGCTCCTGACGGGGGGCTCCGCGGGGCTGTCCCGCTGGCAGTCCACGCCCTTGGGGGAGATCTCCCCGCTCAGCCCCCTCCCAGACCAGCGCGTGGCCGTCGTCTTCGGCGTCGACGTTTCCGGCAGCATGAACGAGCCGGGCAAGCTCGACCTCATCGTCCCCTTCGTCATCGAAGCCCGCCGCTTCTTCGATCCGAAGGACGACGTCGTCGCCATGACGTTCGCCGAGCACGCGGAACTGCTCGGATCCCTGACGGACCTCAAACGGGCCCGGGCCACGGGCGGGACGCACCTCGCCGCGGGCATCGACCGCGCGCGCCTTCATCTCGAGACGCGCCCGGCGGGGCGCAAACACATCCTGCTGCTGAGCGACGGGGAGACCTCCGGCGAGGAGAAGCCCGAAATGCGCCGTGAAGCCGTCCGGCGTCTCAACGGCATCGGATTGACGATCATCACCCCCGGGAAGAAAGTCGACGTGGGGGAGCACATCGCGATCCGGGACTGGACGGCGCTCGACGCCGCGTTCACCCGCCTCTTCGCCGGCATCAAGGAGACGGAACGCGGCGGCGGGCCCCTGGAGTACCGGGATCATCCGGCCGTGCGCGGGCTGCCCCGCCTGGCCCCGGCGAAGATCTTTCGCGGCAGCGCCCGGGCGGATGCCCAGGTGGCGGCGGTGATCGGCCGGGCTCCCGCGGAGGATCCCGTGCTCGCCTTCCGCGCCGAGGGCTTGGGGCGCGTGGGCACGCTCGCGTTCCCCCTGGGCGCCGGATTCGAGCGCCTCCTTGGACAGACCCTGGATTATCTGATCGGCGAAGGCGCTGCCTTGCGCCTCTCCATCGAAGGATCCCGGGTGCAAGCCCGCGGATCGGGTCCGCCCGAACTGACGGCCGCCTCCGACCTGGGGCCCATCCCCCTCCGCCAGAGCGGCCCCGGACTCTGGGAAGGCCGCCTGCCCGGCGACCTCTCGAAATCCGTGCTGGTCCGGCTGGGCCGGGCCCGCGCCCTGCTCCTGCCGGCCTGTCCCCCCGAATTCGAGCATCTGGGCGTGGATCTCCCCGCCCTGGAGCGCCTCGCCGCCGAGACCGGCGGGCGGCGCCTCGACTCCCTGGCGGGCCTGGAGGCGCTTCCCCGTCCCCGACGCCAGGGGTCCCGCAGCGGACGGAACACCTTTCTCCTCGCCGCGCTCCTGCTGCTCTTCGCCGACCTCGCGATCGCGACCTTCTGGAAGGCCGGGGGGCGGTAACATCACGTCATGAACCGCCCCCGCCTCAAGAAGGGCCTCCTGGGCGCGGCGCTCGCGCTGATCCCGCTCGGCGCCCTCGCCGTGTTCCTGGTCTCGAATCCGATGATCGACGTGTATCTCGGCCGCGCCGATCGCGACCCCGATTCCGAGGCCTCCAGGGCGACCCTGCTCCGCGTGGGCGACCTCTGCAGCGCCACCGGGCGACCCGAACGCGCGGCCGCCGCCTACCGGCGCTTCTACGACCGCTGCCCCGGGGACGCCCGCCGCCCCGCCGCCCTCTTCCGGCTCGCGGCCGCGCTCGAAGAATCGGGGCGCGTCGCGGAGGCCGCGGATCTCTACGAGAAGTTCCTTCTCGAATATCCGCTGCGGGAGGAGCTCGAGGAGGCCCGCCGGGGCCTGAACCGGCTCCGCCCGCGTTGACAGCCCCCGTATAATCCCCCCATGCCGATCTTCAAAGCCTACGACGTCCGCGGCCGCTATCCCTCCGAGATCGACGAGGCCCTGGCCGAACGCCTCGGCGGCGCGGTCGTGAGATTCCTCGGAGCCAAGCGCATCGCCGTCGGCCGCGACGCGCGCCTCTCCGCCCCCTCGATCGCCGCCGCCGTCGCCCGCGGCGCCGGCTGCGAGGTCGTCGACATCGGCCTCTGCACCACGCCCATGCTCTACTTCGCCGTCGGCCATCTGGGCCTCGACGGCGGCATCATGGTGACCGCCTCGCACAATCCCCCGGGCGACATCGGCTTCAAGCTCTGCCGCGAGAAGGCCTTCCCCCTCGGCGAGCGCACGGGACTGAAGGAGATCGAGGCGCTGACGGCGAAGCCCGCCCCCGGCGGCTCCACCGTGACGGCACGCCCGCTCCAGAAGGAATACCGCGACCATCTCCGGCGCCACCTCGAACGCGCCCCCAGGCTCAAGATCGCCGTGGACTGCGCCCACGGCGCCGTCGGCGAGCACTTCGACGCGATCTTCGGCGACCTGCCCGTGGAATTCATCCGGCTCTGCTGGAAACCCGACGGCACCTTCCCCACGCACGAACCCAACCCCTTGAAGGACGAGAACATCGCCGACCTTCGCGAGGCCATGATCCGCACGGGCGCGGACCTCGGGGCGGCCTTCGACGGCGACGGCGACCGCTGCATGTTCCTCTCGCCCGGCGGGGAGCGCATCCCGGGCGACCTGCTCACCGTCCTCCTGGCCCGCGCGGAGCTGCGCCGCTCCCCCGGGGCCGCCGTGGTCTACGATCTCCGCTCCAGCCATGTCGTTCCGGAGGAGATCCTCAAGCTCGGGGGCCGTCCGATCCGCGAACGCGTCGGCCACTCCTTCATCAAGGAGACGATGAAGAAACACGACGCCGTCCTCGGCGGCGAGGTGTCGGGGCATTACTACTTCCGGGACCACTGGTTCGCCGACTCCGGCCTGATGGCCTTCGTCAAGCTGCTCGACGTCGTGGCCCGCGAGAACCGCCCGCTGCCGGAACTTCTTTCGCCCCTGAAACGCACGTTCTGCTCGGGCGAGGTAAACTTCAAGGTGGCCGACAAGGCCGTCGTGATGAACGAGATCGTGGAGACGTTCAAGGACGGGCGCCAGGATGCGCTCGACGGCATCACCGTCGAATACGCGGACTGGTGGTTCAACGTCCGCCCGTCGAACACCGAGCCCTACATCCGCCTCAACCTGGAGGCCGCCACGCGGGAGGGGCTGGAACACTCCCGCGCCCGCCTCTATCGAATCCTTGGAAGCCCGGTATGAAGCATTCCCTGGCCGTCCTCCTCTGCCTCGTCCTCGGCGCCTGCGAAAAGGACAAGGCGACGGCCGCCGCGGTGAAGGCTCCGGGCCCCCGGGCCTGCGGCAAGTGCGGCGCCTGGTCCTCCGCCCGCCATGCCTGCGGCCTCACGCGCTGGTGCGGACGCTGCTCCTCCGACGCGGCCGACTTCCACCAGTGCGAGCGCACCCGGCTCTGCCCCGTCTGCCGCCGGGAGTCCGTGGAGGGCCACCGCTGCGGCGAAACCCGCATGTGCACCTCCGAGTTCTGCCGCAACTCCCTGCGGCCGGTCGAGGGCGGACCGCGCCATGTCTGCGCCCGCAGCACGCTCTGCACCCTGTGCGGGGAGGATGCCGGCACGGAGCATCTCTGCCGATCGAAGGGTTGGTTCTGCCCGCGCTGCGAGATCGACGCCAGCGAGCGCCACATCTGCGGCCTGTCCCGCTTCTGCCGGGACTGCGCCGGGGAGCGCGCCTCGCGGGGGGGCCACGACTGCCACCGGACCCGCTTCTGCGACGTCTGCGAAGCGGAGGCGCCCTACCGCCACGACCACCGCCCCCGCCGGGTTTAGCGAATCTTTTGCGCCCCCGCCCCGTTCCGCGTTAGACTATTGAAGGCCGGTGTCCGACCGCTTTGTCGGCGGGAGGCGGCCGTGACGCTTTTTGGAGGATGTCTCGGATGACCCGTAAAACAGGGGCTGATGGCCGCCGGGGTCACCGTCGTTCGGGTTTCACCTTGGTCGAACTGCTGGTCGTGATCGTCATTATCGGCATTCTTGCGGCCCTACTACTGCCGGCGATCACCAAGGCGATCACCCGTGCGCGAGTGACTGCGTGCGCCAACAATCTCAAGCAGATGTGGACGCTGCAGACCGTCTACATGAGCCAGTTCGGCGGTCGCATGAAGTCCATGCCCGTCGCCCAGGGCACGGCGTTCTGGGGGGTCCTGACCTCCGTGAACCCGCCGCTCGTCGACGAGTCGACCCGTGAAATCTTCCTCTGCAACGTGAGGGCCGAGGACACGGGCGACATCCAGTACTGGGGCCCCGGCAACACCATCGGGCGGCTGGGCTCCGGGGATCCGGTCGGCTGCGACGATCCCGAAAACCACCAGGAAGGCGACACCAGCATCCAGACGGGCAACGTGCTGACGAAATCCGGGGGCGTCCTCGAAATGACCGGGGACGACTGGAGCAGGATGATCAACGAGAGCAAGAACCCGCCCAAGCGTTAGAACCGATCTGCATTCATGAGGGCCCCGCCGGCCGGACCGGCGGGGCCCTTTTTTTTGCCGCTTCGCCGCTATCATGGGGCCCTTGAAACGCTCCCTGCCGCTCCTCCTCTTCGCCGCAACGACCTTCGCGGTCTTCTGGAAATTCCTCTGCTTCGGCCACACCCTCTTTCCCGTGGCGGTCGTGGAGGCGCAGCTCGGCCGGCCCGTGCAGGCTCCCCGGCCCCTCTTCCCCTCCGACGACCGGCACGTCCGCGTCAGCGACAGCCTCGTCCTGCTCCGCCCGCATCTCCACCGCTACAACGAGGGGCTCAAACAGGGGGAACTGCGCCTTTGGAATCCGGATCTGGCCTGCGGCCTGCCGGCCTATGCGGACACGATGCTCAACCCCTTCTACCCCCCCCACCTGATCCTCCACCGCCTGCTTCCCCCCGACGCGGCCTACGAACTCAATCTGCTCCTGCACTTCTTCGGCTCGGGCGTCGCGATGCTCGCCCTGCTTCGCACGCTGGGGCGCTCCCTGCCGGCCGCGACCGCCGGCGGCCTCGCCTGGATGCTGCTCGGCTATCATTCCATCTGGTTCTCCACCGGCATCCTCGCCGCTTTATCCGTATTCGGACCGCTGGCCCTGCGTTCGATCGTCCTCGGACTGGAATCGCGCCGGCTGCCCGGCGCCGCCGCGGCCGGCGGCCTCTTCGGCCTGGCGATCCTCGGCAGCCATCCCCAGTTCGCGCTGCTGTTCTTCCTCGTGCTGACGGGATGGATCGCCCTCGAAGCCGTCCGGCACCCCGTTGACCGCCCCTTCATCCTCCGCTTTGGATTGATCTTCGTCCTCCTCTCGGTCGGCACCGGGCTCGCCGCCGTCCTGACCCGCCTCGATTCGATCACGAACGGGTACCGGGATCCCGGATTCGACACGCTCTCCCTCTACGCCCACCCCCTTCGCCTCTTCGGTCATGCCGCCGGGGTGCTGCTCGGCAAAGTCTGGTTTCCAGGACCCGCCTGGGAGTTCGAATTCACGACCTACACCGGTTTGGCGATCCTCGCGCTCTCCGCGGCCGGCGCCATCGAAGGCCGGCGCGAACCCCGGTCCCGCTTCCTCACCCTGCTGGCCCTCTCGGCCCTGGCCGTCGCCTTCGTCAAACCGCTGGCGGGGCTGATGGGGGCGCTTCCCCTCCTCAACCTGAGCCCGTCCGCACGCTGGATCTACGTCGCCGGGTTCGCGGGGGTCCTGCTGGCGGCGGAAGGCTGGGATCGGCTCGCGGCCCGCGGACCCGGCCGTCTGCCGTGGATCCTGCTCGGCGTCTCGCTCGCGTTCCTGGCCGCCTGCACCCTCGGGATCGGACCCGCGCGTTTGGGCAACGGCGCCGCCCTGGAAACGCTGGTCGGGTTCGGCCTCGCCACGGGCGCCGCGTTCACACTCACGCGCTTTCCGCGGGCCGCGGCCGGCCTCGCCTTCGCCGCGATCCTCTTCGAACTCCTGCCGCCCTTCGTCCTCGGCAACTGGCATGCCGATCCGGAGATCCTGAGCCGGCCCCCTGCCGCCCTCGCCCTGCCGCCGCCCCTGGAGAGACCCTGGCGGGGACTCGGCCTGCTCGGCACCGATGCCCGCTCCACCCGCTCGGAGGAGTGGGAGGGCGACCTCGTCACCGGTCACAACCTGCTCACGCTCTGGGGCGTCGAAAGCGCCGGGGGCTTCGAATCCATCCTGCCCGATCGCAGCAGCGCCTACGCCCGGGCCGCCGGGGCCGCGTTCAGCCCCGCCGGCCGGACGCTCGGCTTCAGCCGCTTCGACTCGCCGCTCCTCGATGCCGCCAACGTCGCGCGGCTCTATCTGCCGCCCGGATTGGAGCCGCCATCGCGCTTCGTCAAAGCGGCCCGAGCGGGGCGCGTGGACGTCTACGACAACCGCCGGATCCTTCCCCGCGCGCGCCTCGTGGGCGCGGTCCGCTCCGCCGCCGGCCCGGAGGAGGCCGAACGCCTCCTGCGCGACCCCGCTTTCGATCCGCATCGGGAGGTCGTCATCGAAGGGCCCGATCCTCCCTCCCCGCAGGGCGCGCGCGGCCGCGTCGCCTGGAAGCTTCGCGAAACGGACCGGCTCGTCCTTGAGGTGGAGCCCGAGAGCGACTCCCTGCTGCTGGTGGCCGACACGGACTACCCCGGTTGGGAGGCGTTCATCGACGGCGTCGCGACGCCGATCCGGAAGGCGAACCTCGCGTTCCGGGCCGTCTCCGTCCCCCGCGGCCGGCACCGCGTCGAGTTCCGCTTCCGGCCTGATTCGGCCCGCCACGGTCTCCTCGCCTCGATCGGGTTCGGGGCTCTGGGTCTGCTCTGGGTCCTGCTCGGACGGAGGCGCATTTGAAACGGGCCGCCCCCGTCCTGCTCCTGGGAGCGCTCACCCTCGTCTGTTTCTGGCCCGTCTTCCGGGGGGACACGCTCTACGACGTCCGAACCCTCGAGCACTATCTCGAAGGACGGCCGGGTCCCGCGCCGAACGACCGGGGGGACACGATCCTCTCGCTCCCCATGCTGCACCGTCTCTACGGCGAAGGCCTGCACTCGGGCGAACTCCGGCTCTGGAACCCGCTCTTGTTCTGCGGCTACCCCGCGTACAACAACCTGCTCCTGCATCCCTTCTATCCGCCGAACCTGGTCCTCTTCGCGCTGTTCCCGCCGCAGCTGGCGTACGACCTCGGCCTGCTGCTGCATTTTCTCGGATCCGGACTCGCGATGGCCGCGTTCCTCCGCGGCACCGGGCGTTCGGCCGCGGCGGGCCTCGTCGGCGCGCTGCTCTGGATGCTCCAGGGTTATTTCCTGTACTGGTTCAGCCCGGGAACGATGCAGGGGCTCTCGGTGTTCCTCCCGCTCGCCCTGCTCGGGCTGCAGCGCGCGTTCGAGCTCCGGGATCTCCGCCCCGCCTGTCTCGGAGGCGCCGCGCTGGGGCTGGCCATCCTCGGCAGCCACGGCCAGCACGCCCTGCTCGCGCTGCTGTTCTGCACGGGGTGGATCGCCGCGAAGCTTGTGGAGGACCGCTCCCGCGTCCGCACCGGAGCCGCCTTCGTCCTGATCGCGCTGGGCGTCGGCCTGGCGGCCATCCTGACGCAGCTGGATTCCGTCCTCAACGGCGTCCGCATCCCGGGCGGGGATTTCGCGCTCCATTACGCGAGTCCCTTGCGGCTGCCGACGTTCCTTCTGGGGGCGCCGTTCGGACGCCTGCATGCCCCCCGGGATCCGCTGCTCGCCTCGGAGTTCACGATCCACGTGGGCTTTGCGGGGGCCGCGCTCGCCGCCGCCGGCCTGATCCGCGGCCGCCGGGATCCCTGGATCCGTTTTCTCGGCGTGGTCGCGGGGGTCTCGCTCCTGGTCGCCTTCCTTTCCCCGCTCGCGAGCCTGGCGGCTTCCATCCCCCTCCTCAATCTCAGCATGCCGGCGCGCTGGGTCTATCTGTACTGTCTCGCGGTCCCGATCCTGGCCGCCCGCGGCTTCGATGAACTCCTTCAGGAACGCGGCCGCCTGGCCCGGAACCTGGGGGTCGCTTTCGCGCTGCTCTTCGGGCTCACGTTGCTCAACGCCTTCCGGCCTGCGGGCGTCGCCCTGCTCCTGACGCTGCTCGGCGCGGGCCTGGCGGTCGCGGCCTGTCTCATCGCCCGGCGTTTCCCGGGGGCTGCGACGGCGGCCGTGCTCGGCGCGATCCTTCTGGACCTGCTTCCCGGCTTTCTCTCCTTCAACCGGCATGCGCCGTCCAGGCTGCCCGCCTTCGAAGAGGGCCGGGAGGCCCGCGTGCTCGGCAGCGACGCGTCCGGGGGGACCGGCCCCTTCGCCCAGGACGGATGGCGCATCTCCATCGGGGCCAACCTGCTCGCCCTGAGGGGGTTCCCGGGCCTGGCGGGCTACGAATCCATCGCCCCGGCCGCCAGCGTCGCGCTGGCCGTGGCCCTGAGCGGGCCGGAGGCCGTGATGGGCAGCGGCCGGGTCATCGCGGTGACGAACCTCCATTCCCGCCTGCTCGATCTGGCGGCGGCGCGGCACCTCCACATGCCGTTCGATCATGTGCCGGGCGGACGCTGGGTCTTCCGGGAACAGAAGGGACGCGTGCGCGTCTACGAGAACCCCGATGCGCTGCCCCGGGCCTTCCTCGCGGATCCCGGCGTGATCCGGAACTCAAGTCTGGACAAGGCCCGGCAGGAGACGTTCGACCCGCGCGAGGGGCTGCTTCCGGGCGGCGTGTCCTGGATCAGGAACGGCGCCGATGAACTGTCCCTGGAATGCGATTCCCCGGGGCCCGCGATGCTGGTGATCGCGGACACCCACTATCCCGGCTGGACGGCGCAGGTGGACGGACGCCCCGCGGACATCCATCCCGCCTATTCCGTGTTCCGCGCCGTCGACGTTCCCGCGGGGAAACACCGGGTGACCCTGACGTTCCGGCCGCTTTCCGCGAGACTCGGCCTCGGGGGCAGTCTGCTGTGCCTGGTCATCGCCGGAGGGATCGCCGGATGGCCGACCCGGAATCCCCCGACACGTTGAAGCGAAGGCGCTATACTGAAATCAGGATGCGACAGAAGCGCCGGGCGGGCATCACGCTGGTCGAGCTGCTGGCGGCAGGCATGGCCGTGCTGGTGGCCGCGTGCGTCTTCGTCCCGGTGCTGACGGCGGGCGGGCGCCGCGCCCGGATCGAGGACTGCAGCTCGAGGCTCAAGACGCTGTATCAGGCGGCGGCCTCCCTCCCCGGCGAGGCGCCCGCCGGCCGCGCCTACTGGACCCGCCTGGCCCCTGAGAAAGTCGCCCCCGGAACCCTCCGCTGCCCGCTGGCGGACCTGCATCCGCTGCCGGACAGCGACTACCTGGGGCCCGCCAAGCCGGAGGGGAAGCTCGAGGGAGATCTCCCCCTCGGCTGCGACGTGCCGTCCAACCACAGCCCCGACGGCAACCAGGGCGGCAACGTGATCCTGAGGTCCGGGCAGGTGGTCACCGACCACACCCTGCTCTGGAGAGCGGCCACCCACGGCGATTGCAAACCCTGAGCCAGCGTTCTTTGAAGGGAGTCGGGAGAGCCGCTTGATTTAGGGCTTTTCCGCCCGGCTACCGGCTACCGGCTACCAGCTACCAACGGCTCGTTCTTTGAGACCCCGGGCGACGCGCCTTCGGACCGCCTGCCGCTTGCGTCTGGCCGCGCCACCTCCCCCTTCCGGAGGGAGGGTCGCATTGCCGCAGACGCCGGCGTCATGCCTGTGACCCGCCCCGTGGCGTCGCCGTCGAGATAGAGGGCTCTTTGACAAAATGGATCGGAGTGTACCCATGGCCGCACTGTCTCAACACAGGGCTGCAGGGTCGCGCGGCTTCACGCTCGTGGAACTGCTGGTGGTTATTGTCATTATTGGAATACTTGCCGGATTATTGATCCCCGCCATCAGCCACGCGATCGTTGAAACCAAGTCGACGGCCTGTCGCAGCAACCTGCAGCAACTCCACAAGCTGGGCATCCTGTATTCGGCCTCGCGGAAAGGCCGCTGGCCCAGCGCCCAGGGCGGAGCGCTCTGGGTGTCGTTCAGCCAGACCCAGCCCCCGCTCATCGACCCGGAGCAGCTGGAGCTGCTCTTCTGTCCGCTCGCCGAGAACGAGCAGGCCCCCGGCCTCACCGACTACCTCGGACCCGCCCAGTCCTTCGGCCGTCTGCGGGACAGCGAACCGCTCGCGGCGGACAAGGAGGACAACCACGGGGATCGGCGGGGCGGCAACGTGCTTCGCAAGGACGGCAGCGTCCAGTCGTACGGCGCGGACGATCCCGTGTGGGACATCGTCCGGGAGAAGTTGAAACCCTAGGGGCGTTCACCGGACCCCGGCGGCGGAACCGCCGCCGCCGGGGTCCTTTTTCCTGTCGAGTACGGCCGCTTCGTCCCCACTCCCTTCCATGCCGAATCTTGCCGCCTCCCCGGACGCCTGTTATGCTGTCGCGCCTTATGCTGAAACGCATGTGCACCGCCAAGATCGCCGACGCGTTCGTCACGAAGTCGCAGCTCCATTACGACGGCAGCTGCGGCATCGACGCCAAGGCCCTCAAGGCCTCGGGCATCCATCCCTACGAGATGGTCCTGATCGCGAACGTGACGAACGGCCGCCGCTTCGAGACCTACACGATCCCGGAGCCCGCCGGGAGCGGCACGATCGCCCTCTACGGCGGGGCGGCCCACATGGGCAAGCCCGGGGACGAGCTGATCATCATGGCCTACGGCTACCTCAGCGCGGCCGAGGTGAAGCGGTTCAAGAAGCCGGTGGTCGTGCGCCTGGGCAACAAAAAAGCCCGCTGAGCGCCCCCCTTCCCCTGCTCGCGCTCCTGCTCCTGCCCCTGCTCCAGGAGGAGCCCGTCGAGGTCCTCTTCGCCCCCTCCGGCGAATCCCGCCGCCTGGAGCGGCGCCTGGCGAAGGAACTGTCCTCGGCCGCCCGTTCGCTGGACGTCGCGATGTTCCACTTCACGTCCCCCCTGCTGGAACAGGCCCTGATCCAGCGCGCCCGCGCCGGCGTCCGGGTGCGGCTGCTGCTGGACAAGAGTCTCGCCGACCCCGCCCTCGTGGAGCGCCTCCGGGCCGGCGGGGTGGAGCTGCGGCGCGTCGCCCCGGCGAACGAAGCCGCCCGCTTTCACCACAAGTTCGCCGTCCTGGATGTTAAGATCGTCCTGACCGGATCGTACAACTGGACCGTGATGGGCGGCATCGCCAACCACGAGAACGTCGTCATCCTGCGCCACGCCGCGGCGGCGGGGGCCTTCCAGGAGGACTTTGAAGAGACATGGAACGACGCGTCGCTCTCGCGACCCTGAGCGCCCTCGCGGTCCTGGCCTCCTGCAGCGGCGGCACGACGCTGCCTCCGGCCGTCCCGGGCGAGGAGCTCGAGGTCCGGACCTCGCTCGAAACCACCACGCTGAAAGCGCGTCGCGGCGACCTCGCCACGCTCGTCTTCAAGATCCGCAACGGCTCCCGGAACGCTGTGCTGCTGCGGGACCTCACCCAGCCCCGCGATCCGCTCGCCCCCGCCGCCCGCGGGGCCGTCGTCACCTGGCAGTTCTCCCAGCCGGGCCTCGTCACCTACCTCCCGGACAAGGACGAATGGCTCCATGAGCGCGCGAAACGCTCCGAGACCCGGAGCCCCGTCTTCAATTCGGGCCTCATCGTGCCGGGCGAGACCCTCACGGTCCGCGCGCGGATCCGGCTCCTGGAGATGCCCCTGGACTTTCGCTTCTCCTACTTCGAGCTGAGCCCCGACGACCTGCGGCGCAAGGTCTACTGGGAATTCCGGAAGGACAAGGAAGTGCGCTACAAACCCCTGCTGGGTCCGGACCTCGAACTCCGCCTGGTGCCCGAGAAACGCGCCGAGGACGGAGGCCACCGCGTCGTCGTCTTTCCGCACGCCGATCCGCTCAAGGCCACCAGCACGCTGCTGAAGACCGTGCGCGTGACGGAGGATCTCGCGCCCCGCACCTTCGACCTGGACGCCGCCCTCGCCCGCAGCGGCACGAAGCCCCCGCTGCCGGGGACCTACACGTTCACGTCCGCGCTCGACGCCTGGGTGCTCCCGAAAGGGGACGGCCACGTCCTCGTGAACCCGCTCGCGGTGACGCCCCTGCCCCGCCTGGAGGACCCCGAACGCGTGTTCTATTTCGTCGATTCGATCAGCCCCAAGAAGCTGGAGGTCGAGTTGCGGGGGGATTCCGTGGCCAGCGCCATGCAGGAGCTCAAGTATCCGCTCGTCGTCCAGGAGCGGAAGGTGAAGCTCAGCGCGAGCGTGAGCGAGACCCGAAAGGACTACTTCCTCTTCGTGACCCCGCAGGAACTCCCCAAGCTGCTCGCCGACGCCCGCACGTTCAAGTTCACCGTGGGGGTGGAATACGGCGTCGAGGGCAGCGGCCGCCTGCAGCTCAGCTACCGTTAAAGGCTCTGGACCGGCAGGGACACGACGTCGTCCACGAGCATGACCTCGCGCTGCACGTAGCCCTCGGCGTGGGTCACGCCGGCGAGCAGGCCGTAGACGCGGCCGCGGGCGCGGACCCACTCGGACATCTTCTCCCGGTCCGGAAACTGCGTCTTGTACGCCAGCACGGCCGCGATCTTCTTGTCCATCTGCGCCGACACGTCGACCACGAACGAGGGCTTCCGTTCGTCGTAGCCGTGATGATGGCAGTACAGGACCTTGAAGGGACGGTGCTTCGTCCCCTTTCCGAACTTCTCGAGTCCGGCGAAAAAGCAGGCGTCGAAGACCAGCTGGGGCGTGATCCGGTGGTCGGGATGCCGCTGCTCGTGGCTGGGCAGGACGACGACCTTCGGACGATGCTCCCGGAGCACGTCGACGATCCGCTCCTGATATTCGCGGGTGTTGAAGATCGCGGCGTCGGGGATCCGGCAGTTGATGCGGGCCGCCAGGCCCATGATCCGGGAGGCCTCCCGGGATTCCGCTTCGCGTTCGGCGGCGGAGCCCAGGGTGCCCATCTCGCCCTGGGTCAGGTCGCAGGCGCCCACGCGCCGGCCCTGTTCGGCCATGCGGATGAGGAGGCCGCCGCAGGTGATCTCGATGTCGTCCCGGTGAGCGGCGAAGGCGAGGATGTCGAGGGCCATGGAGCGGAGGGTTACTTCTTCTCGGGCTCGACGGGCTTGGGCTCCTCCTTCTTGGCTTCCGCGTCCGCCTCCTTCTCGCCCTCCTTGAGGCCCTTCTTGAACTCGTTGATGCCCGAGCCCATCGACTTCATGAGGGCCGGGATCTTCGCCGAGCCGAAGAGCAGGAGCACGATCAGGACGATGATCATGATCTCGCTGAAGCCCAGGTTGCCCAGGAATCCCATCGCGCTGTTCATGTCTATCTCGCCTTCTTTGAAACCGTGACGACGTTGCCGCCTTTGGGATGGTTCTTCAACTCGAAGCGGTCCATCGTACGGCGCACCGTCCCGAAAGCGTCCCCGCGGTCGGGGTTCACGTTCGCCCCGTAGTCCGCGAAGCGCATTTCGAGTTCCGAGTCCACGGAGACGAGCAGCACGTGGTACACGTTGTTCTCGTTGCCTCCGTAGGCCAGGCGGCGGATCGCCTCCACCGTATCTTTAACGGCCGACTGGAGGTCCGAGATTCCCGAAGCGGAAAAACCGCTTTTCTGCGCCAGGCGACGGACGAAATCCAGCAGCCCCTCCGTGCATTCGGCGCTGAAATTGAGGCTGAGCTGGACGGGCACCGACTTCTGCCGGGGCAGGAAGCTCACCCGGCCGCCGCCGACGTAATTGAACGCCGTGAGGCAGCGCGGGCACTTGTAGCTGCCGACCTCCTTGACCGCGAGCAGGGCCTTGCAGGCCTGGCACTCCACATGGAGCGTCTCCCCCGAGGCGGGATGGGCCACGGCGGTCGCCGGGGCGGGCATCGGGGGCGGGGTCGCGTGGTGGATCTGGGGCGGCGCCGCCGGCCGCGGCGTCGGAGCCTCCGCCAGCGCCTTTTCCGAACGCGACAGGCCCTGGTTCGCCCCCGGCACGGGGCTCTTGAGGACCACCGTCTGGTCGTTGGGATTCGCCGCCGCCGCGCTGTCGGAGGCCTGCAGATGCTTCAGCGCCTCGTCCCGCGTGGTGAAGATCTTGAAAAAGGCGTTGAGGCCCAGCATGTCGAAGACGACCTTGACCTTGGGCTGGACCTTGACGAGGGAGATGCCCCCCTTGTCGGGCGTGACCGAATCCGAGAGGTTGATGAGATACCCCAGGCCCGTGGAGTTCACGTACTTCACGTTCTCCATGTCCATGATGAAGCGCTCGATGCCGCGCTCCTTCACGGAGTTCAGGTGGGTCTGGAACGTGATGACCGTCTTGGCGTCGATCGATCCGTTGAGGATCACCAGCGCGGTGCCCTGGAGGCTTTTGACTTCCTGAACCTGGATGGTCAGATCAGGCACCGATGGTCTCCCCTAAGTTCCCTGCCGCTCGATGCTCCATCTTATCCCTGCAGGAAAAATGAGTCAAGCCGGCATCCCGCGCAGCGGCGCCGCATTCCCATTTCCTTGGAACCCAGGAGCTTCCGCGCTACGAGAACTCAAATATCGCACGCTTTGATGGTGTGCCGCTTATTGGCCTTCGCCCGGTCGGCCGCCCCCAGCACCGCCTCGCCCACGATGCGGGACAGACGCTCCAGCGCCTCTCCGCTGAAGCGGAAGCCCTTTTTCTTGGCCAGCGCCCGGATTTTCGAATGGACGACGTAGACTTCCGATGCCATCGTCACGCTCCTGGTCTCTTCTCAAATGCGAAGTTGCCGCCGCGAGTATATATCCCCGCCTCGCTTCCGGCGTCAAATGTTATAATCCTGCACCACGGAGGGTTCATGGAACGGCTTTCCCCCGCCCCTTCCCGGCCCCTGGCGAAGGAGGACGTCGCCGTCGTCTCCCTCCTCCGCCGCGCCATCGAAGGCGTCATCATCGGCAAGAGCGAAAGCATCAAGCTCGCCGTCGCCTGCCTGATCGCGCGCGGCCACCTGCTGCTCGAGGACGTCCCCGGCATCGGAAAGACCTCCCTCGCCCGCGCCATCGCCCGTTCGATCGACTGCAGCTTCCGCCGGCTCCAGTTCACGCCCGACCTGCTCCCCTCCGACGTCACGGGGGTCTCGATCCTCGACGGCGAACGCCGGGATTTCATGTTCAAAAAGGGGCCGATCTTCGCCAACATCGTCCTGGCGGACGAGATCAACCGCGCCACCCCGCGCACCCAGTCCGCCCTGCTCGAAGCCATGAACGAGAACCGGGTGAGCGTGGACGGCACCACCCACGAACTGCCCCTGCCCTTCATGGTGCTCGCCACGCAGAACCCGCTGGAATTCACCGGCACGTACCCCCTGCCCGAAAGCCAGCTCGACCGCTTCCTGATGATCCTCCGCATGGGTTATCCCACCCCCGAGGAGGAGCTGCGCATCCTCCAGTCCCGACGCGGCGGCGACCCTGTCGAACATCTGAGCCCCGTCGTCAGCGCGGAGCAGCTCAACCGGGTCTGCGAGCGGGTTCCCGAGGTCCGCCTGGAGGACGCCCTGGCGGCGTACATCGTGGAGATCGTGAACCGGACCCGGAACGACCGCGCGCTGGTGGCCGGCGTCAGCCCGCGCGGCGCCCTGCACCTCGCGCGGGCCACCCGCGCCTACGCGGTGGTCGAGGGCCGGGACTACGCCACGCCGGACGACGTCAAGGCCGTGGCGGTTTCGGTCCTCTCGCACCGCATCCTCGAACGCCGCGTCCGGGCCGCCCAGGACAACCGCGGTTCCTCCGTCCAGGTGATCCGGAAGATCCTGCAGGAAACGCCGGTGCCGCAGTAGGCCATGGCGAAACGCCGCCGCCGCGGATCCTTCCGTCTCAACGCGCGGGGCTGGGTGTACCTGGCCCTCTCGCTGTCCGTCGCCTTCGCCGCGACCTACAAGGGCAGCAACTTCCTGCTCACCCTCTTCGCCGTCCTCTCGGGCATCCTCGCCGTGAGCGGCCTGCTCACGTTTCTCGTCGGGCGCGGCCTGGAGATCTCCCGGGTCATGCCTGCCGACGCCCGTGCGGGCGGCGTGGTGCCCGTCACCCTCAAGATCCGGAACAGCAAACGCCTCTGGCCCGCGTTCTGCCTGAAGCTGGAAGACCGCCTGTCCCATGACGGGCACCCGGCCGCGCTGCAGCCCACGCCGGTCTGGATCCCCCTGGTCGGCCCCGGCCGCCGCGCCCGCGGCGTGGAGATGGTCTCCCTCCAGGAACGCGGCTGGGCCCGCCTCGGTCCGCTCACGCTGACCTCCGAGTTCACGCCCGGCCTCTGGACGTACCGGGCCACCCTTCCCGTCGCGGACCGCCTGCTGGTGTATCCCCGGCTCGGCGCCCTCAACCGCCAGGTCCTGAATCCGCTGCTCGCCCGCGTCGAGTACTCGGAGCTGCTGTCGCTCGACGCCGTCCGCGGGAGCGAGGAATTCTCGGGCCTGCGCGAATACCGGGAGGGGGACAACCCGCGGCGCATCCACTGGAAGATGTCCGCCCGCCTCCAGGACCGCCTGCTCGTGCGCGAATACGAGGACCCGCTCATCCGCGAGGGCACGATCCTGCTCGAGACCTTTCTCCCGAATCTCGGAGACACCCGCCGCCGCGGCCGCCTGGAACGCGCCGTCAGCTTCGTCGCCACCCTGGCGGAGGCGCTGATGGCCGAAAACTGGCGCCTCACCTTCAAGGCCTGGACCCCCGACCTGGAGGAGATCCGCCTGGAGCCCCGCAAAGGCTCCCGGGACGACCTGCTCCACGCGCTCGCGCTCCTCAAGCCGACCCGGATCCACACCCTCGGCGAACTGCTGGCCCGGGAGGAGGGCCCCGCGAACCGGATCTGGTTCGTCGTCCGCTGCGGCGACGACCCGCTCGACGACTGGGCCCAGCAGCAGCGCTCCCTCGTCTTCGACCCCCAGGATCAGAAGAGGATGATGGAGTTCGACCTGTGATCGAACACGAGATCGGACCCCTGTCCCGGGACCTGCGCGTGCGCCTCGCGGCGTACGCCGGCATCCTCTGCGCCTATCTCGCCGCCGTCAGCAACGACCCGCTCCTGCCCGCCCTCCTGGGCCTCTTCGGCGCCGCGGCGCTCTGGAGCCTCGCCGTCGAGCACCGCCTCGCCCGGCCCTTCTTCCCGGCGCCCGTCAAGATCGGCCTCATCGGCCTCGGCGCGGGGACCTTCGTGATCCTCGTCGCGGGCGGCACCGCCGCCGGCACCGAGATGTTCGCCAACGCGATCTCCCGCTTCCTCTTCTGGAACGCCATCGTCTTCGTCCTGTCGAGGAACAAGTCGGAATACGATTTCTGGACGATCGCGATCATCCAGCTCTCACTCTTCATGATCAGCGGATCGTTCATCCAGCCGCCCCGCTTCCTGCCGCTCCTCCTGGGCAGCGTCGTCTGCCTCCTCTACACGTTCCAGCGCATCGCCCTCCTCAAGTGCGGACAGCCCGCCGAGCCCCTCAAAGGGGGGCTCCTCCTGCTCGGCGTCACCCTCTTCCTGGTCCTCGAGACCGGCGCGGCGGTCTTCGTCCTCTTCCCCCGCAGCGCCTTCCGGGCGGAAAAGACCGACTCCGCGGGCGCCCGCGAAGCGCCTCCCGAGGGGCCTCCCGTCCAGGACGGTCCCGACGCCACCGGCATCCCCCGCTCGGCCGCTTTCCTCAAGCTGCAGAACTTCCAGAAGCTCAAGACCGATCCGACCGCCGTGCTCAAGGTCCGCGTCCGGGATCTGGAGGACCGCCCCGTGCCCGCCGACCGCACGCAGTACCTGCGCGGCGCCGTGCTCGACGTCTATGAGGCCGGCGAATGGAAGACGTCGTTCCGGCGCCTGCCCCGCGCCGACGCGGACGACGGCGGCGGCGACGGATGGACGACGCTCGAAGCCTCCCCGCCCAAGGGGCGGCTCGTCGTCCGGCAGCAGATCCGCACCAGCGCGCTTTCGGAGGATCTCAGCTTCTCGCTGCCGGACCCGGTCCGCGTCCAGTGGAAGGACGCCAAGTACGATCCCGCCGGCGTCCTCTTCTTCTCGGAGCCTCCGCGCGGGATGATCGAGTACCACGTCGAAAGCGCGCTGCAACCCTCGGAGATCCCGCCCCGGCCTTCGCGCGGCGCCGTCCCGGAATCCTACCTTCAGGTTCCCGCCGGCCTGGGGCGGCTGAAGGAGAGCGCGCGCCGCATCGTCGCCAGCGTCAGCGAAGGACGCCACGCCCGCGTCAGCCGCCTCGTCCACCACCTCACGCACAACGGATTCGCGTACCGGCTGGACCCCTTCGTCGCCCCGCCGGGCCGGGATCCCGTGGAGCATTTCCTGGAGGGCAAGACGGGCTATTGCGTCCAGTACGCCAGCGCCCTCACGCTGCTCTGCCGCGCCGTGGGCATTCCGGCGCGCGTCGCCACGGGCTTCCAGCTCCACGATCCGCAGGAGGACGGCTCCTTCATCGTGCGGAATTCCGACGCCCATGCGTGGGTCGAGGTCTGGTACGGCGCCGAGTTCGGATGGCGCTCCTACGACGCCACCCCTGAAAGCTCCGCGGACGCCCCGCCCCTGCCGGAGGGCAAACCCGTGGCGACGGGGGATGTGAACAAGCGCAAGGAGGAGCCCAAGGCGCAGCGCTGGGACAGCCTGATCATGGACTTCGACCCCGCCGTCCAGAACCGCGCCTTCGGACGCACCGTGAGGAATCTCGGAGGCCTGCTCGAGGCCCTTCTGCGCGCCCTCTTCCGGCCGGCGGCGCTGCTGGGCCTGGCCGCGCTGGCCGCCCTGGGCGGCCTCGCCTGGCTGCTCCTGCCGCGGCGCCAGAAGAACCGGCTCCGCCAGATCGTCTCCGGCTTCCGCGAAACCACGAACGTGGACTTCTACCGGGACTTCCTGTGGATCCTGTCGCGCCGCGGCCTGCGGCGCCACCCCTCGCTCACCGCCTGGGAATTCGCCCGCCAGGTGCGCGCCCGCTTCGCGGATGAGGGCGTCGACTTCGTCGTGGACAAGTTCTACGAACAGCGCTTCCGCGGGACCTCCCCCTCCCCCGAGGACCGCGTCCGCATCGACGGCATCCTCGAACGGCTGCGCCGTCCGCCCGCTACCGCACCCTGATCGCCCCCACGTCCAGGCCGGCGTGGTTGCGGAGCAACGGCGACGCGAGCCGGTCCAGCGCGCGCAGCTCCTCCGGATCCAGAAGCCGGAGCCGCCGGACGAGAAACGCGATGACGGGCAGCCAAGCGCGGGCGTTGCCGTCCTCCACCTTCAACGCGAGCCCGGCCTTTCGCGCGGGAAAACCGATCACATAGACCCCCTCGGCGCCGGCCTTGGCGACCAGGCGCCCCGGCGCCGCGGCCATCAGGCTCGCGCAGGGCCGTCCGACCATCTGCGGATGCGCCATCATCGCGTCGCGGATGCGCCGGAGGCTGCCCTCCGTCGTCGCCAGCTGCGCCGCCGCGCCGGCCATGGCCCGCAGCGGAAGCGCGAACGTCGGGGCGCTGCAGCCGTCGATGCCGACGGGAATGCGCCGCCCGGGGATCCCCGTGAGGCGCGACAAGGTCGCCAGGTTCCGCTTCTGCAGCGGATGGGAGGGCTGCAGATACGTCCCCGGCGGAAGCCCGAGAAAGCGGCACGCCGCCAGCATGCCGGCGTGTTTCCCGGAGCAGTTGTTGTGCAGCGGCGAGGGCGCCCCCTGCAGCTCCCGGAGCGCCCGGGGACTCGTGGGGGGATGCGTCCCGCAGCGCAGCGCCTCCAAGGAGGCCCCGGACTTCTTCAGCATGGATTGCGCGGCCCGGACATGGAGGCGCTCCCCGCCGTGGGAGCCCGCCATGAGGGCGAGTTCCTCCGGCGTGAATCCATAGGCATCCGGAGCGCCGCTCTCGAGCACGGTCAGCGCCTGGAAGGGTTTGGCGCAGGATCGCATGAAGACGGGCGAGCTCGCGTCCCCGCGCTCGAAGACCGCTTTCCCCTCCACCTGCACCGACACCCGCACGCGATGGACCGATTCCACCCGGCCCGCCCTCTGGAACTCGCAGATCAGATCGCTCACGCCAAGGCCTCCCGGATTCCGCGCTCGACGCCTTTGAAGGGCGTCCTCCGCGCATCGTAGCTCAAACGCAGGGTCGGTGCCGCCGCGACGCAGCGTCGCGCCGCGCGCAGGAGACGCCGCCCCGTGGGCGCGTCGCCCGCGAAACACAGCGCGCAGCGCAGCAGCATCGCCATCGCGGCCGCCTTGCTCACCGGGACCACCCCCCGGGGCGCCCGGCGGTCGAGCAGGACGACGGCCTCCAGCGGGCGCGACACGTTGTTCCGTCCGATCTTGAAATCCCCCCGGAACGGCGTGCCCCACAGCGTCGTCCCCAGGACCCCGACCAGCTCGTCCGCGAGCAGCCGCTTCCGCGGGGCGAGATCCCCCAGCGTGCTCTTCCCCGCCCCGGAAATGCCCGGGAAGAGCCAGCCGTCCACCGCGGCGGCGTGGCAGAGGAATCCGCCGCGCTTGAGGAGTTCGAAACTGAGCACGACGCGGAGGAGCGAGTCCAGCGCCGCGGGCGTCCGGAGCAGGACCCCGCGGACGAGGCCCGGCACGAGTTCCAGATCGAGGTCATGCCGCATCACCCGCCAGGCCCGGCCGTCGCCGGCCACCCGCGGCTCCTCCCGGAAGGGCCCGAAGGCTTCCCCGTAGAGCGACACGTTCACGTCCAGGTCCGCCGCTCCGTGCGCCAGAAACGCGGCGTAGCGCCGCCGCGCCGCGGCGACGAAGCGGGCGTCGTCCGCTTCGATCCGGAGCTTCAGCGAGCAAAGACTCAGCGTCAGATCAGGCAAGGCGTTTGAAGATCTCCACGGCGATGAGCGCCGGAATCAGGAGGAGCAGCAGTCCCAGGGCCGGGATCCACCCCACCGCGCAAACCAGCGTGATCGCGTTCAACGCAATGATGCCCCCGATGCCGTCGCGCACGAGCCGCATCACCCCTTTTCGATCCCGGGCGCCGATCGCCCGGTAGCAGAGCCAGGCGCCGAGCATCAACGGGAGCCAGGCTTCGCCCGGACCGCTCCGGGTTCCCGCGAAGAGCAGCGGGGCGAACGCGGCGCCGATCATCCCCAGGAGCCCCGTGAAAAGCCGGGAACGGGCTGAAAGCCTGTCCTCCAGCGTCGAGACGATCGTCAACGACGTGACGTAGAGGAAGGACGGCAGGGCCAGCATCACGCAGATCCCCGGCGGCAAACCGCCATAGCCGGGCTCCAAACCGGCCAGGAGTCCAAGTTCGAAATTCAGGGCCCGCACGAGCCCCATGACCGGGGGAAGCTTCAGGAAGCAGTCGTACGCGAAGATGCAGGCCACGGCTCCCCCCCAGACGAGGAAACGCTGTTCCGGCATCCGGCCGCCCGACATGAACTGCGCCAGCCCGGACAGGACCAGCATGAGAAGGCAGGCGGCGACCGCCCCTTTCAACGTGACACGTCCGCTCGGAATCGGACGTCCCGGCGCGAGTTCCAGGTCCCGCTTCCGGTCGGCGATGTCGTTCAGCGCCATCCCGAAGAAATAGAGCCCGGAAGAGGACAGCGCCAGCCAGAGCAGGGTCGCCCAGTCGACGCTCCACCCTTTCCGGGCCACCAGATAACCCGCGGCGGAATCCGAGATCGCCGTGAAGACGAGCGGAAAGCGGAACAGCTTCAGGTAGGCGACGAGGTCGAAACCGGGCTTATCCACGGTCAGTACGTGATGATGTCGTCCAGGCGGGAGAAGCTCACGATCAGGGCCTTCTTGACCTGGACTTCCTTGCGGTTCGCCTTCACGCCGTGCCGCTTGGCGTCCATGGCGTACTGCTCCTTGGTGGAGGGGCTTTCCCGCCGGTCGTGCACGTCCGCGTCCTTCAAAACCACGAAGTGATCGCAGATCTTGTCCAGCGTCCCGATATAGAGATAGAGCGCATCGGTGTCGAGGACGACCACCTGTCCCAGGAAGGGCGTCCAGTCGGCGTTATCCACGGAACAGGCGGGAGATGTCGTTGTAGGTCACGAAGAGGAACAGGCTCAGGATGAAGAGCAGCCCCGAGTACTGGAAGGCGGCGACGAACTTCTCGCTCGGGGGCGGCTTGCCCACCCACTTGCGGATCACCTCGATGAGCAGCAGCACGTTGTGCCCGCCGTCCAGCACCGGGATGGGCAGCAGGTTGAAGACCCCGAGATTGACCGTGATCAGGCAGAGCATCCAGATGAAATTGCCGAAGGCCTGGTCCGCGAAGGAATACGTCGCGTGCAGGATGCCGATCGGCCCCGAAAGCCCCCTGGGCGACTCCCCGCCGGTGACCAGCTTCCGGAGCACTTCGAACGTCATCACCGTGATGTCGACCGGTTCGTACATGCCCGCCTTGAACGCCTCCCCGAAATCCCTGCGCCGGTAGGGCTTTGAAAAATAGGCGATCAGGCCCCCGGTGGAGGTCGTGTCCAGCCCGAGAGCGGCCAGATCGCCCTCCTCCACCTTGTCCGTGGTCACCTTGACCTCGCGTTCGGCCTTGTCGGCCCCCACGACCTTCAGGGCGATCGTCCGGGGCTCGGAGCTGCGGATCCCCATGATCGGGGGCACCTTCCATTGCGCGGGCGGAAGATCCTTCTCAGCCAGCCCTTCGAACTCGCGGGTCGAATGTCCTTCGATGGCGATCAGGCGGTCCCCCGAACGAAGCCCGGATCGCGAAAAGAGGCTCCCCTCGGCCACCTTCGCAAAGAGGCCCGTGCCCTTCTGGTTGGCCACGCCGAGCATGCCCGTCCCGGACGCATTCACGCCGAGCGTGATGCGCACGGTCTTCGTCTCGGAACCGCGCTCCACGGCGACCTCGACCACGTCCCCGCCGGTCCGGGACTCCATGGCGTCCTTCAGATCCTTCCAGCATGCCACGGGCTTGTCGCCGATGCGGACGATCTTGTCGCCCGCCTCGAGAATGCCGCCCGAAGGGCCGCCCACGGGGACGGCGCCGACCCCCACCTCCACGACGTGGTCGTCCGCGGGAATCACGTACCAGGTCTTTTGCGGGATCTTGACGACGGCGTCGAATTCCTTGTCCTTGAAATCCGGCTGACGGCGGCGGAAGCGGAGCGTCGCCTCTTTTCCGCCCGACCCGCGCAGGAGGGCGTCCGCCTGGCCTCCCGACCAGACGCGCCGGCCGTCGATGGCGCAGATTTCATCCCCCGCCTGGACTCCCGCCTTGGCGAGCGGCGATCCTTCCTTCACCTTCCCCAGCATCGCGGACGCGGGATCGGTGAAATGCTTTTCCGAGCGCCCCGTCGTCACGGTGAGTTTCACTTCCTTGCCGTCCCGCAACACCGTCACCGGCACCTGCGTCCCCTGCTGCCGCCGGATCATCTCGATGCGGAACTTGTCAAGGCTCCGGATCTTCCGGCCGTCCACGTCGATCACGACGTCCCCGGGACGCATGCCCGCCTGCCCCTCGGCCGTCCCCGGCGTGCTGATCTCGTTCGTCGTCTCGCGCATGCCCCAGGCGTACGCGGCGATGCCGATGGGGAACGCGATGAGGAGATTCATGGTCGCGCCGGCCACGAAGATCTGGAAGCGCTGCCAGGGGGTCTTCGACGTCAGCTCCCAGGGCTCGCCGTTGCGCGCGTCCGTGATCGCCTCGCCGGCCATCTTGACGTAGCCGCCCAGAGGCAGCCAGGCCACGCGATACTCCGTCTCGCCCCGGCGGAAGCTCCAGATCGCCGCGCCGAAGCCCAGCGAGAAGACCTCGACCCGGACCCCGTTCTTCTTGGCCATGATGAAATGGCCGAACTCGTGCAGAAAGATGATGAGGCCCAGCCCCACCACGACCAGCACGATGTTGAAACCGGACGAGAACAGACTCTGGATCAGCTGCATCGAGCCTCCTGGCGGGCCCAGGCATCCGCCGCGAGGACGTCCTCGAGCGTCGGACGCGGGATGACCTGGTGTTTATCCATGACCTTCTGGACGACTTCGAAAATCCTCGGGAAGGAGATCTTGCGCTGGACGAAGAGCTCGACGGCCTCCTCGTTCGCCGCGTTCAGGACGGATCCCATCGTGCCGCCCACTTTGGCGGCGTGAAAGCCCATCTTGAGCGAAGGGAACTTCTCGAGGTCCGGCTCCTGGAACGTCAGCGTCTTGATCTGCGCGAGATCCAGGCTCTTCACGTTGCCTTCCGCGCGGTCGGGATACGTGAAGGCGAACTGGATGGGCGTCCGCATGTCGGGCAGCCCCAGCTGCGCGATCACGGAGCCGTCCACGAACTCGACCATGGAGTGAATGATCGACTGGGGATGCACCAGGACTTCAATCTGGGATGCCTCGAGGTCGAAGAGCCAGCGGGCCTCGACGATCTCCAGCGCCTTGTTGAACATCGTCGCCGAGTCGATCGTGATCTTCCCGCCCATGTTCCAGGTGGGGTGTTTCAGCGCCTGTTCGACGGTGATCGCTCCGAATTGATCCTTCGGCGTCTCCCGGAACGGCCCGCCCGAGGCGGTCAGGAAGATGCGTTTCACCTCGCGCCTCGACCCGCTGCGCATGGACTGGAAGATCGCGCTGTGTTCGCTGTCCACCGGCACGATGACGGCCCCGGATTTCCGGGCCTTCTCCAGCACGATCGGCCCCGCCACGACCATGGATTCCTTGTTGGCGAGCCCCAGGGTCTTGCCTTGTTCCACGGCGTCGATGACCGGCTGCAGGCAGGCCGCGCCGCTGATGGCGCAGAGGACCACGTCCGCCTCGCGCGCCGCCGCGATGGCCCGCACGCCCTCCATCCCGGAAAGGAGCTCGCAGGCCTGCCCGTTGAGGTCGCGTTTGAGCGCCTCGAACTCCTTCGCGTCGGACAGCGCCGCGCGGCGCGGCTTGAAGCGGGAGATTTGCTCCTTGAAGAGCGTCCGGTTGGAGCGGGCCGCCAGGCCCTCGACGCGATAACCGAGATGCGCGGCGACGTCGAGGCCGTTCACCCCGATGGAGCCCGTGGAGCCGAGGATGGAGACGCTTTTCATAGGAGGATTTCGTAGGCCCGGAAGGGCCTCTCCTTGCCCTTGAGCATCGTCTCCCCGAGGTCCTTGCCCCTGAACGCGTGTTTCACGAGCTCATACGTGCGCTCCCCGACGATGATCGAATTCACCTGGGGGAATTTGGTGAGCCGGGCCGCCGCGTTGACGGCATCGCCGAGCACCGTGTATTTGAGGTGCGAGGGCGTCCCCACGTTGCCGGCGACGACGACGCCCGTGTTGATCGCGCAACGCACGTCGAACTTCTTCTCCGGATGCGCCGCGTTCCATTTCTTCAGCTCGCCCAGGAACGAGGCGCAGGCCTTCACGGCCTGGACCGCATGGTCCTTCATCTCCAGGGGGGCGTTGAAGATCGAGAACACCTCGTCCCCGATGAAGTTGTTCACGTGACCGTCGTGGGCGAAGACCGCGTTGGTGCACATCAGGAAGAATTCGTTCAGGACCGCGGCCACCTCGGCCGGGTTGTGCGCCTCCGCCATCGTCGTGGAGCCCACGACGTCGACGAAGGAGACCGTGACCTCGCGCTCGGAGACCTCCAGGCCGACGTCCCCGCCCCGCTCCATCAGCAGCTTCACGTGGTCCGGGGAATGGTACTTGGAGAGGTTCGCCCGCAGCGTCTCCTCCCGCCGCAGCCGGGCGGAGGTCTCCTCGTGTTTCACGCGAATCGCGATCAGGTTCGCGATCGCCGTCGTGAGCTCGAGATCCTCCTTGGTGAAGGCGTAGGACTTCGCGAGATTGTCGAGATACATGGCCCCGTAGACGTTGCTCTCTTCCCAGAGCGGCACGCAGAGCGCGGAGCGGATGTTGTGCTGGACGATCGAGAGCCCCTGCATGAAGCGCGGGTCCTGCAGGGCGTCCGAGGTGATGATCGACACCTTGTCGCGCACGACCTGGGAGGCGATGGTCCGCGAGATGGAGACCTCGCGGCCCTCCACGAAGCCCTTGGATTTCTGGAAGGTCAGGCGCGGAACGAGCTCGCCGGCGGCGTCCTTGAGCAGGATCACGATGCGCTCGGCGTTGACCACCTCGCAGACCAGCCTCGTCGCCGTCTGGAGCATGTGGTCGAGGGATTCCGCCGAAGAGAGCGCCTTCCCCACCTGGAAGAGGATGAAGAACATCTTCGAGTCCTTCGCCGCCTTCTCCCCGGCCACCTCGGGCCGGATGTCGCGGAGGGAAAGACCCTGGGACAGCGCGCTGCCGATGTTGATGCTGTAGCTCTCGGCGATCTCCTCGACCTTCTTGACGATCTGCTCCTGGGGGCCGAAGGGGCTCGGCCCCGCGGGCGGGCCGAAATTCCCGCCCTTGAGGTCTTCGAGGCGCACCGGGCCGGGCGTCTGCCGCTGACCCTTGGGCGCCCCCTCCTCGACGTAGTGCAGCTCCGTGTCCCCGACGCGGATGACGTCCCCGTTCTCGAGCGGCTTGGATTCGATCCGCTCGCGGTTCACGAAGGTCCCGTTGGAGCTCCCCAGGTCGTAGACGATGAAGCGGTCGCCCTTGCGCACGACGGAGGTGTGGCGCCGGGAGATGAGGGAGTCCTTGATCTCGATGTCGTTTTCGGGCGTGCGGCCGATGCTGAGGGTTTCCTTGGCGAGGGCGACCTCGCGCGACTGGCCCCCCTGCTTCACGATCAATTTCGGCACACCGGCTCCCCTCTTGAGGCGGTCATTTGAGCATATGCGCCCCCGAAGGGTCAAGGCGGCCGGCGCCGGACGGGCCCCGGCGGCGTAGTATCCCCGGGGGCGAAAAGCGTTGACAGCCCCGAGGGGGGGCCGAGAATGACGGCGTCCCACGTAATGAGGAGCGGTATGAGACAAATCCCCGCGCTGCTGTGCCTGCTGCTCCTGCCCGCCGCCGCCCATGCCCAGGGCATCAAGGGGGCGAAAGGGCCCGGCCCGGTGAAAACCGACGACTTCAACGATCGCCCCGCTACAGAACCGCGCCGCGGCGGCGAGCTCACCCAGGCGGTCCGCGTGGGCTTCCGTTCCCTCGACGCTGAACAGGACAACTCGGCGACCACCAGCGAGGTCCTTCACGGATACATCCAGGAGAATCTCGCGGACAGCGATCCGGAGACCTGGAAGACCATCCCCAAACTCGCCGAACGCTGGGACATCGAGGACAACCTCGAGCTGAAGGACGGGAAGGTGCTCCGCGGCAAGGTCGTCGAGAGCGCCGCCGGGTACGAGGTCCGCACGCTCCAGGGCGGGAAGCTGCAGGACGTCCCCCGTGACGCGGTCAAGGACGTCCGCTACGGCACTTCCTTCACGTTCCACCTGCGGCGGGGCGTGAAGTTCCACAACGGGGACGACTTCGACGCCCGTGATGTCGAGTTCTGCTACAAGCTCCTGCGCCATCCCAAGAACGGCATGCCCAACATCCAGGGCTATTTCGACAAGATCGTCGAATGCACCGTCATCGACCCTTTCACGGTGCGCATGACCTACTCCGAGCAGTATTTTCTCGGGCTGGAGGCCTGCAGCGGCCTGCTCTACATCCGCCCCCGCAAGGTCTGGGATCCGGAGGGCCTGCTCGACAAGAATCCCGACGAATTCTTCAAGCAGTTCGGCAGCCACCCCAACATCCTGCACCCCATCGGGACCGGACCCTACCAGTTCGACAGCTACAAGAAGGATTACGAGGTCGCGCTCAAGCGCTTCGAGGGACACTGGGACGCCCAGACGCCGAAAAACCCCGACCGCATCCGTTTCCGCATCATCAAGGACCCCGTGGCCCAGCTCGCCGCCCTGCGCAACGGCGAGGTCGACTACGTGACCCAGATGCAGCCGGACCTCTGGAAGAATTTCTTCGAGAGCCCGGAGAACCGGAAGAACTTCGCCCAGGTGGAGATCGTCTACCCCAGCTTCGGCTGGTGCGGCTTCAATTTCAGGCGCGACCTCTGGAAGGACAAGCGCGTCCGCAAGGCGGTCGCCCTGGCCTCGGTGGACAACGACAAGTTCATCAAGGACGTGCTGCTCGGCAAGGCCGAACGCGTGGCCTCCCCCTACTACCTGTACAGCCCCTCGTACAACACCAGCCTGAAGCCCCTCGCCTACGAGCCCTCGAAGGCCGAGGAACTGCTCGCCGAGGCCGGCTGGTTCGACAGCAACGGGGACGGCATCCTGGACAAGGACGGGCGGAAATTCGAGTTCACCCTGCTGACCCCCGAGCTGCCGCCCACCACCCCGGCCATGCAGCACCTGCTGCAGATGAAGTAGAATATCAAGGCCCGCGGCATCAAAAAGGAGCTGAACAAGCAGGAATTGTGGGTGTTGATAGACCGCAACGACAAGGGCGACTTCGACATGTGCCGCCTCTCCTGGGCCCTCTCCTCCCCGCCCAACCACCAGGACCCCTTCCAGATCTGGCATTCGAGCTCCATCGGCGAGAGCGGCTCGAACCACATCGCGTACGCCTCGAAGGCCGCGGACGAGCTGATCGGAAAGATCCGCCGCGAACTGGATCCCGCGAAACGCGCGGTGCATGAACACGCGCTGCAGCAGGTGATCTATGAGGACCAGCCGTACATCTTTCTGTACATGCCGGCGGAGAACCGCATCTACAACAAAAAGTGGCGCGGGGTGCGCTTCTGGGTGCCGAGGCCCTGCCACAGCGTCAACGAGTGGTACCTTGAGAAGTAGGCGGCCCGTGCAGCGTTGAGCTCATGAGAACCTACCTCCTCAAGCGGCTGCTGCTGGTGCCGGTGACCCTGCTGGGCATCACGGTCTTCACCTTCGGGGTCATGAAACTCGCCCCGGGGGACCCGTCGGCCGCGGTCCGCAGCCAGGCCTCCGGGGGAAATTCCCAGGCCACCCAGGTCAGCGCCAGCTCGCTCAGCGAGTGGAAAAAGGAGCGCCACCTCGACAAGCCTTGGTACCAGCAATACGGTTACTGGCTGCTCGATCTCTGCCGTTTCGATCTGGGACGCTCCTTCCAGCCGCCCCGCCAGTCGGTCGCCGCCCTCGTCTTCGACCGCCTCCCCGTCACCATCATCCTCAACCTCATCACCATCGTCCTCATGTACGTCGTGGCGATTCCGATCGGCATCATCGGCGCCTCGAAACAGTTCACGTGGATCGACCGGACGCTGACGATCGGGGTCTTCCTCCTCTACTCCCTGCCCATCATCTGGGTCGGTTCCCTCGTGCTCGCCTTCCTCTGCCCGCCGTTCAAGACCTCCGGCTACCAGCCGCTCTCCCCCTCGGAACTCGGCGGCATCCTCCAATGGAGCGGCGTCTGGTTCATGCACCTGCTGCTCCCCGTCTTCTGCCTGACCTACGGCAGCTTCGCGTTCCTCTCCCGCATCATGCGCAGCTCGCTGCTGGAGCAGATCCGTCAGGATTTCGTCCGCACCGCCCGGGCCAAGGGGCTCGCGGAATCCGTCGTGCTCCTGCGCCACGCCACGCGCAACGCGCTCATCCCCATCGTCACGCTCTTCGGCTCCATCCTCCCCGAACTCTTCGGCGGCGCCGTGATCGTGGAGCAGCTGTTCAGCATCCCGGGCATGGGGCAGTTGCTCTGGGAGGCCATCGGAGAGCGGAACTACCCGGTCATCATGGGCATCGAAACCGTGGCGGCCCTGCTCACGCTGGTGGGCATGCTGCTCTCCGACATGCTCTACGTCCTCGTGAATCCGGCCATCTCCTATGAGTGAGCCCGACTACGGCCGGTCCTACGCGGAGATCGTGACCCGGACCTTCCGGAAGAACAGGGGCGCACGTTTCGCCCTCTGGGGCTCGGTCCTGATGATCGTGATCGCGATCCTCACTCCGCTCCTGGCGAACGACCGCCCCTTCACGTTCAAGGGAACGCTGTCCGGCGAGTACCGGCGGAACTTCAGCGCCGTCACGCGCGGGGCGGCCCTCAACCTCCTCAGTCTCCCGGCACGCCTGCGCGGCGAGCAGGCGAAATTCGAATCCAACGAGGCGACACTCAACGACTTCCTGCGGACGCTCACGCCGCAGGACGGCCGGAACACCTATGAAGCCCTGGAACGGCTCCGCAAACGCGCCGAAGGCATGCCGGAGATCCGGGGACGCTGGACCAGCCGGGATGTCGCTCTTTCCGAGGTCTTCGAGGAGCTTCAGCCCGCCGAGAAGCCCGCCTTCGAGGCCGCGCGCACCCGCCTCATCGCCTCCCTCCCCGCCCTCTATGCCGGCCGCCTCGAGGAGGCGCTCAAGGGCGTCGGGATCCAGCTCCGGGAACTCGACCAGCAGAAGGGCGGCTCCGAAGCCGCGGCCTTCGAGGCGAAGGTCCGCGCCGCCGTCGGCGACGGCTATCTCCAGACGAAAGGGGAGCGCGCCGCCGCCATCCGCAAGGCGTTCGACGAGATCAAGGCGGCGTTCGATCCCGAGAAGACGAAGCTGGTCTCGCGGCGCTATTGGCCCCTCCTGGACGGCCTGGGCGTGCTCGACGTGTTCTTCATCGGCGTCGTCGTCTTCGGAGCCGTCGCCTTCGGACCGTTCACCTGGTGGGGACGGCTGGGCCGAGTACGCCCCCTCGAGCGCCGCTGGGGCGTCACCTGGATCGCCGTCCTGATCCCCGTCGTGCTGCTCTCCGCGGGCTGGGGCCTCATCCGTGAGAAGCATTTCGACTCGCTCAACTACGGCAAGGGCGTCGCCGACGGCTCCATCGTCATGGAAAGCTCCGTCTGGCCCCTCATCCGGCATCGTTACGACCAGATGCCCGAAAGCAACACGGAACAGTTCCAGCCTCCCTCCGCGCGGCACCCCTTCGGAACGGACTTCATGGGCCGGGACCTGCTCTCCCGCATGCTCTGGGGCTCGCGCATCTCCCTGTCCATCGGCTTCTCCTCCACCCTCATCGCCGTCGCGATCGGCGTCTTCGCGGGGGCCCTGGCCGGCTACTTCGGCGGCGGGGTGGACATGGCCATTTCCCGCCTCATCGAGATCATGATCTGCTTCCCCCGGCTCTTCATCATCCTGGCGATCGTCGCGTTCCTGCCGCCGAACATCTTCTACGTCATGCTCGCCCTCGGGCTCTTCGGCTGGATGGGCATCGCGAGGCTGCAACGCGGCGAGTTCCTGCGCCTGCGGCACCTGGAATTCGTCACGGCGGCCCGCGCCCTCGGCGCCTCCAGCGCGCGCGTCATCTTCCGCCACGTGCTCCCGAACGCGGTCGGGCCCGTCCTCGTGACGGCGAGTTTCAGCATCGCCAGCGCGATGCTCACCGAAAGCGCCCTGAGCTTCCTCGGGCTGGGCGTCCAGGAACCCGACACCAGCTGGGGCCAGATTCTGCAGACCGGCCGCACCGAGGTCCTGCAGCAGGGACAGAACTGGTGGACCTACACGATCCCCGGCGCCGCGATCTTCCTGGCGGTGACCTGTTACAACCTGGTGGGCGACGGCATCCGCGACGCCGTGGACCCCCGTCTCAAGACCTGATAGGATCCGGATTCATTCATGGCCGCAGCCACCGGCGACCTGCTGATCGACGTGCGGGATCTCCGCACCCACTTCTTCACCGAGGACGGCGTGGTGAAGGCGGTGGACGGCGTCTCCTTCCCCATCCGCAAGGGCGGGACGCTCGGCGTCGTCGGGGAAAGCGGCTGCGGCAAATCCGTGACGTCCCTCTCCCTCATGCGCCTCGTGTCGCCGCCCGGCCGCATCGTCGAGGGCGAGGTCCTCTTCGACGGCCGCGACCTCCTGAAGCTGCCCGAGCACGAGATGCGCCGCATCCGCGGCCGCGACATCTCCATGATCTTCCAGGAGCCGATGACCTCGCTCAATCCCGTCTTCACCGTCGGCTACCAGATCGCCGAAGGCGCGCGTCTGCACCTCGGCATGAACAAGGCCCAGGCCCGCGATCACGCGGTGAAGATGCTCGACCGCGTCCGCATCCCCTCGGCGGCCTCCCGCGTGGACGAATATCCGCACCAGATGTCCGGGGGCATGCGGCAGCGCGTCATGATCGCCATGGCCCTCGCGTGCAACCCCAAGCTCCTCATCGCCGACGAGCCCACCACCGCCCTCGACGTCACGATCCAGGCCCAGATCCTCGAGCTCATGAAGGAGCTCCAGAAGGAACTGGGCATGTCCATCCTGATCATCACCCACGACCTGGGCGTCGTGGCCGAGGTGGCGGACGAGGTCGCCGTCATGTACGCTTCGAAGATCGTCGAATTCGGGCCCGCCCGCGAGGTCTTCAAGCACCCGCTGCACCCGTATACCGAGGGCCTGCTGCACTCGATCCCCGAGCTGCACACCCCCCGGGGAACGCGCCTGAACGTCATCCCTGGATCCGTGCCCAATCCCCTGCACTTCCCCGCGGGCTGCAAATTCAACCCCCGCTGCCCCAAAGTCGTCGAGGCCTGCAAAGCGAAGGAGCCCGTCCTGCGCGAACTGGCCCCGGGGCACTGGGTCGCCTGCGACGTCGTGACGGGAGGGCCGCGTGGCTGAGCTCCTGACCGTCCGCCACCTCAAGAAATACTTCCCCGTGAAGAAGGGCGTCTTCGCGCGCACCGTCGCGCAGGTCCACGCCGTCGACGACGTCTCCTTCAGCCTCGCCGCCGGGGAGACCCTGGGGCTCGTCGGGGAAAGCGGCTGCGGCAAGACCACCGTCGGCCGCTCCCTGCTGCGGCTCATCGAGCCGACCTCGGGCGAAGTCCTCTACAACGGGGAGAACCTGCTCGCCCTGGGACGCGAAGGGCTCCGTCAGCGGCGCCGCGACCTCCAGATCATCTTCCAGGACCCCTACAGTTCGCTCAACCCGCGCATGACCGTGGGCGCCATCGTGTCCGAGGGCCTGCTCGTGCACAAGATGGGCACCCCGGCGGAGCGCATGGATCTCGTGCGCGACACGCTGCAGAAAGTGGGGCTCGACCCGGCGTGCATCAACCGCTACCCGCATGAGTTCTCGGGCGGACAGCGCCAGCGCATCGGCCTCGCCCGCGCGCTCATCCTCAACCCCAAGTTCATCGTCTGCGACGAGCCCGTCTCCGCCCTCGACGTCTCGGTCCAGTCCCAGGTCGTCAACCTGCTCGTGGACCTCAAGGAGAAGTACGGCATCGCCTACCTCTTCATCTCCCACGACCTTCGCGTGGTGAAGTACCTCAGCGACCGCGTGGCGGTCATGTACCTCGGGGAGATCGTGGAGACCGCGAAGAGCGACGACCTCTACCGGCAGCCCCTGCATCCCTACACGAAGGCGCTGCTTTCGGCGGTTCCCGTCACCGACCCCGACAAACACCGGGAGCGCATCCTGCTGCCGGGGGACGTGCCTTCGCCGATCAATCCGCCCGCCGGCTGCCGTTTCCATCCCCGCTGCCCGGTCGCGGTGAAAGGGCTCTGCGACGCGAAGGCGCCCGCGATGCGCGAGTACGCCGGCCATCAGGTGGCCTGCCACGTCGTGGAAAAGGAACTGGGCGCGGGCGGCGCGTAGCGCGGTTCCGTCTTTCTTCCCAGCTGCCGGCCACCGGCTTCCGGCTACCGTTTCCCTACTTCGCGAACGTGACGGTCGTCACGTGGACCTGCTCGACGTTCCGGTCGTCGCGCTCCTGCAGCAGGATCCGGAGCTCCACCCTCACCGCGCGGGGCAGCTTGTTCTGCTCGCGCTTCGCGCTCCACTCCGCGCGCCACTGCCGGCCGTCCCAGAATTGCAGGCTGAAATGCTTCACGCGATCGTAAAGTTCCGTGAGTCGGCCGCCGCGCAGGGGATCCGCGTCCAGGCCGAATTCCTCCCGGCGGTACAGGATGCCGACCCCCGGCTCCTCCCGGGATTCGATCAACTGGTACCCGCACTCGTTGATGCTTTGGAAGCGCGGGTCCTCCCCCTCTCGCTCGGCGCCGTAGGCCAGCGCGGCCGAGACGAAATCGATGCGGTCGCGGTCCCCGCCGCTCCCCTTCCGGTCCAGCGAGAGGAAGGAATCGGGCGCTTGCGCCTCCGTCTCCTTGGTGGCCGCCTTGGGGATGAAGGCGGCCTCCAGGTCGGCGCGGATCTGCGTCAGGATCGCCGGGCCGATTTCGCTGGAAGCGGAGACCTCCTCCACCCGCTGCGCGGCCTGCACCGTGGAGACCACCACCCCGTAGACGAGCGTCATCAGGATCGCGAGGATCAGGAGGGCGAGCATCAGCTCGACCAGGGTGAAGCCGCGGCGCGCCTTCACTTCGGCCTCCCTTTCGGGGTCCCCGGGCCGTCGGGCCCCGGGGGCGCCCCCGGGGCGTCCGGGGCCTCCGGCGCCTGCGCTGCGGCTTCGAAGACGGGGAATTGGGCCTCGATCAGCACCGGTTCCCCCTCCGCCCTCACCACGAGCGAGAGCTTCATGAGTTCCCGGGGCTGGACGAGACCGACGCTCGCCTCGGCGTCGGATTCGCTGCAGTCGACGGGCTGGCGCTGGATGAGATACTCCCATTGGAAGCGGCGGTACTCCGGATCGAGATCCGAAAAGTCCCCGTGGGACTGCCCGCCGGGACCGGTCCAGAGGGAGTCGTCCAGCTCGAGCTCCGCCAGCTTCTGCGAGGCCAGCATCCAGCTCGTGCGCAGATCGCGGGACCGGCCCGCGTCCCGGACCACCTCGACGCGGCGGTCCAGCAGGACCACGGAGGTGAGCGCGACGATCGCCAGCGCGATCATCACCTCCACCAGCGTGAATCCGGCGCTGCTCCCCGGACGACGAGGACGGTTCACGGTCCCGCGTCCTCCAAAAGTTCGTCCGCCTCGCGGCGTTCGTCGAAGTAGCGGAGCGCCCCCGTAAACCCGTTCATGCGGAAGGCGAGCTCCCGGTTCTCGCGGTTCTTGAAGTTCACGATGACGTGCTGCGAGTTCCCCATCGGGGAGAGCCGGATCCGGGTCCGCCCCGAGGTGACCTTCTCCTTCTCGCTGAAGACGACGTCGGTGATCTGCACGCCGTCCGGAAGTTCGCGCTGGAAGACGGGGCCGTATTCGACCGGACGGCCCTCCACGGACTTCCCCTGCTCATCCACCGGGGGGAACGCCACCAGCAGCCAGTAGAGGCCGCGGGAAAGGTCGATCTCGAAGAACACGTCCTTCCCGGTGGCGACGGCGCGCGCCTTGCCCTGCTTCAGGACGCCCGAGACCTCCCGCGCCCCCGCCCGGAGGCGGTACTTCGGCACGAGATAATCCAGCCGGGTGATGGTCACGCCCATCATCAGGCCGACGAGGAGCACCACCACGATCAACTCGACCAAGGTGAAGCCCGGGCCCCGGGAGTTCCGCCGAAGCGACCTCAAGCGGCCTTACCTCTTGTAGGCGTCGTGATTCCAGAGATCCTCGGCGTACCCTTCGCCCCCCTCGCGGCCGTCCTCGCCGAGGGAGATCAGGTCGTAGGGCTGCCCCTTCGTGCCCGGAATGTTGATCTTGAACTCCCGGTCCCAGGCGTCCCGGGGCGCCTTCTTCAGATACC
This sequence comes from uncultured Planctomycetales bacterium, assembly GCA_964619955.1. Lineage (GTDB taxonomy): Bacteria > Planctomycetota > MHYJ01 > MHYJ01 > JACPRB01 > JACQFK01. The sequence continues at coordinate 95,290 of CAZUJF010000001.1, read as the reverse complement.
CGCCGGGCGGCCACTTTTTCGGATCGATGTCCGGAGGCTGCACCAGGAGGTCGTCGAGCTGGCGCGGGTACTTGTTGTGGTCCAGCTTGAACAGATCCAGGGCGTCCCCCACCTGCTTGATCATCGCCTTGGTCGCCTCGACCTTCGCCTTGTCCGCCTTTCCGCTCAACTGCGTCACCATCACCGTCGCCAGGATCCCGATGATGACGATGACCACCATCATCTCGACGAGCGTGAATCCCGACCGCCAGTTCCGCTTCTTCATAAAATCCCCTAGATATTCGACATCTGCAGGATCGGCAGGAGGATCGACAGCACGATGAACCCGACCATGAACGACATGATCACGATCATCAGGGGTTCGAGCAGCGCCGTCAGCTTCTGCGCCGCCACCTCGACCTCCTCATCATACGCCTGCGCGGTCTTCTTCAGCAGTTCTTCCAGCCGGCCCGACTCCTCGCCGACCCCGATCATGTACCCCACCACGGCAGGAAACACCTTGCTCTGTTTCATCGGAGTCGCGATGTCCGCCCCTTCGGCGATCTTCTGCCGGATATCGTCGAGCGTGTTGGCGAGCAGCTCGTTGTCCACCACCCGGCGCACCACCCCCATCGCCTCCAGCACCGGCAGCCCGCTCTCGAGCAGCGTGGCGAACGTGATCGCGAAGCGGGAGATCGAGGCCTTCTTCAGAAGGCTGCCCAGGACCGGCACGCGCAGCTTCTGCGTGTCGATCCAGAGGCGGCCGCCCTTCGTCCGCCGGGCCTGGGCGTAGGCCGCGACGCCCGCCACGACGAGCCCCAGGAGCAGCCACCAGTAGCGCCCCATGAAGCCGGACACCGCCAGCAGGATCTCCGTCGGCAGCGGCAGCGCGGCGTTGCCCTGCTTCTGGATGACCTCGAGGATCTTGGGCACGACATACGACAAGAGCACCGCGACGACGCCCACCCCGATGACCAGCATGATGATCGGATACGTCAGCGCCGCCGTCACCTTCGCCCGCGTCCGGTTCTGCGAATGCAGGTAATCCGCCACCCGGATCAGGACGGTGTCCAGGTTGCCCCCCGCCTCCCCCGCCCGCACCATGTTGATGGTCAGATCGCTGAAATAGAGGGAATGCCCCGCGAGCGCGTCGGACAGGGATCCGCCCTGCGAGACCTTCTCCCGCACATCCATCAGGGCGGCCTTCAGATCCTGGCTCTCCACCTGGTCCACCATCGCGGTCAGCGCCCCGATCATCGGGATGCCGGAGCCCAGCAGCGTGGCCATCTGGCGGGTGAGCATCGCCACCTGCTCGGGACGGCGGCGCCGGAACAAGGGCCGGCGCGTCCGCCCCCCGGAGGCCGCCGCCCCCGGCTTCTCGAGCGTGAGCAGATCCGTCACGTGGAGATGCCGGCCCTTGAGCTTGAGGCGGGCGTCCTTGGGCGAATCGGCGTCGATGACGCCCTGCTCCGCGGCGCCGTCGGCCTTCAGGGCCTTGTAGGTGTAGACCGGCACGGCTTAAAACGTGTCCATCTGCGTCATGCGCATGACTTCCTCGGGGGTCGTCCGGCCCGCGAGCACCTTCCGCGCGCCGTCCTGCCGCAGCGTCCGCATGCCCCGTTTCACGGCGTCGGATTTGATGACCGTGGACCCCACGCGCCGCATCGTCTGCTCGCGGACCACATCATCAACCGTGAACAATTCGAAGATGGCCGAGCGGTCGTGATACCCCGAATTGAGGCAGTAGGGGCAGCCCGTGCCCTTCCAGAGCCGCCCCCCGGGGACGTCCTTCAGGGTCACCCCGATCCCCGCCAGCTCCCGCTCCGTCGGAACGTACTCGACCTTGCAATGTTTGCAGATCAGGCGCACCAGGCGCTGGGCGATCACCCCGATCACGGAACTGGACACCAGATACGGCTCGACGCCCAGATCCAGGAGGCGCGTGATCGCGCCCGGCGCGTCGTTGGTGTGCAGCGTGGAGAACACCAGATGCCCCGTCAGCGCCGCCTGGATGGAGATGGCCGCGGTCTCAAGGTCCCGGATCTCGCCGACGAAGACGATGTCCGGGTCCTGCCGCACGATGGAGCGCAGCCCCGACCCGAACGTCAGGCCCTTCTTGGAATTGACCTCGATCTGGCTGATCCCCGGCAGGTGGTACTCGATCGGGTCCTCGATCGTCATCACGTTGTATTCGACCGTGTTGATCTTCTTCAGCGCCGCGTACAGCGACGTCGTCTTCCCGCTGCCGGTCGGCCCCGTGACCAGGACGATGCCGTGGGAGGCGTCGACCAGGCGGCGGAAGGACTCCACGTCCTCCCCCTCCAGGCCCAGTTCCTCCAGTTGGTAGAGGCGAGCGCCCTTGTCCAGCAGGCGCATCACGATGCGCTCGCCGTAGATGGTCGGCACGCTGGAGACGCGGATGTCGACGTCGCTGTCCCCCAGGCGCACGGCGCAGCCGCCGTCCTGCGGCAGGCGCCGCTCCGCGATGTCCATCTTCGCCATGATCTTGATGCGCGAGAGCACCGCGTCCTGGATCTTCTTCGGCGGCATCATCATGTCGTAGAGGATGCCGTCGATGCGGTAGCGGATCTGCAGCTTGTCCTCGTAGGGCTGGATGTGGACGTCCGACGCCCGCATCTTCAGCGCCTGGAAGAGGATCATGTTGACGAGCTTGATGATCGGCGCCTTGTTCGCGATGTCCAGCAGGTCCTGGGAGCCCTCCACCTCCTTGGAGATGCCCGCGAGGTCCTCCTCGTCCATGCCCTCGAGCATCTCGTCGACGACGTCGGACTTCGCCTGGTAGGCCTTGTTGATCAGCGCCGTGATCTCGCCGCGGGGCGCGAGCACCGGCTCCACGATCCGGTCCAGCATGCCGGCGAGTTCGTCGATGGGGTGCGTCTCGAGCGGGGAGCAGGAGGCGACCCTGACCGTGCCCGCCCCCGTGCCGATCCCGATCAGGTTGTGGTGGCGGGCGAAGGAGACGGGGACCTTCGCGACGAAATCCGCGGGAACCTCGAGCTGGACCAGCTTTTCCTGGACCGGCAGATTCAGGACCCTCCCGAAGATGCGCAGCATCTGCGCCTCGGTCAGGTATCCGGAGGTGGACAGGACCCGGTCCAGGGTCTGCCGCGTGTTCTTCGCGAGCGAGACCCACTCCTCGAACTTGTCCTGGACGTAGAGGCCCTCCCCCTGGAGGACCCCCTTGAGCTCGTCGAGCAGCGCCATGCGGGCTACTCTTCCTCCGGACGGCGCGCGCGCGGCACGGGGAAGCGGAAGCGCGACTCCGGCATCCTCTCCCCTTCCAGCTCGACCCGGAGGTCGTCCAGGGGCACCCCGCGGAGCCGGTCGGCGTTCTCCTTCCGGTCCCTCGTCAGCTCCCGGAAGTCCCCGAAGCCGTAGTCGTAGAGGATGTAGGCCGAGATGAAGACGTAGAGGGTCCGTTTGTCGTCGCTGCTCTGATCCCTCCGGAACATCCAGCCGAGCAGCGGCAGATCCTTGAGCCACGGAACCCCCGACGTGGAGTCCGACTTGTCCTGGGTCACGATGCCGCCGATGACCATCGTCCCGCCGTTCGGGACCATGATCTCCTTGGTCGTGATCTCCCGAGAGGTCTTCGGCGGCGGAATCGTCGGATCCGCGGATTCGCGGGTGAACTTCTCGATCTTCACTTTCGTTTCGAGGCGCAGATAGCCGCCCTCGCTGATGTGCGGCGAGATGGACAGCGTGGTCTCCGCCGTCTCGAAGCGGTTGAACGTGACCTGGGACAGGCCCGTCCCGGTGATGGTCTGCTGCAGCACGGGCACCTGCTGCGTGACTTTCATTTCCGCCACGCCGTTGTCGTTGGTGGCCGCCTCGGGCTGGTCCAGGATCGACACCTTGGCCTTCTCGCTGAGCGCGTGCAGGAGCGCGGGGATGTTGCCGATCTTGTCCCGCATCGCAAGCAGCGTGATGCCCGGCGTCGGCACCGGCGTCACCGAGAACGTGTTGTTCGCCCTGTCCTGCTCCACCGTGGACAGGCCGAAGCCGGTCCCGCCGCCGCCCACCGTGCGGCCGCTCGGATCCTCGAAGCGCTTCAATTCGACGCCGAGGTCGAAATCGTCGCTGGCCCGGATCTCCACCACCGTGGCCTTGATGAGGACCTGCGGGCGGCGCTGGTCGAGCCGCCGCACGATTCCTTCGAGGGTCTTGTAGGTGTTGCGGTCCGTCACCATGATCACGGAGTTCGAGCGGATGTCGGCGACGATCGTCGGTTCGGAGCCGGTCAGCTGGCTGCCGCCCGAATAGGAGGCCGGGGAGGCGGCCCCGGGCGTCGCCCCCTGGGGGCCGACCGTCTGGCCCGGCTTCACGGCCCCGAAGCCGCCGCCGGAGGGCACGCCCTTGTCGTCCATGGCGATGCGGTACATCGCGTTCAGGGTCCGCGCGATGTCGAGCGCGTTCGTGTGCCGCAGATGCGAGACGTAGATGCCGCTGGTCTCGAAGGGCGTCTCCGAATCCATGCGGCGGACGATCTCCTCCAGTTGGGGCATGCGGTTCGGCTCGGCGAGCAGGATGACGGCGTTCGTCCGCTTGTCGGCGACGACCTTGACCGACTCCTGCCCCGGCACGCCGGGCTGCGCCGCCGGCCCGCGGCCGACGCCGGGCCGGCCGATGAGCGTCTGCACCAGGCCGCTCATCATCTGCTCCACCTCGCTGGCGATCGCGTTCTTGAGCGGGAGCAGCTTGAGCTCCACGTCCGGCTTCTTCACGTCCATCGCCTTGATGATTTCCTCGAAGCGCCGGATGTTGTAGTCGTAGTCGGTGGCCAGCAGCAGCCCCGCCGAATCGATCGCCATGATGTTCTGGGGGTACGAGGCCATGTTGATCAGCGCGGCCTGCACCTCCCTCGGCGTGACGAACTGCAGCGAGAAGAGGCGCGTCACGAAGCGGTCCTCGGGCACGAAGTCCCCGCGTTCCACCGGAACCGCCTTCTTCGACGCCTGCGGCGCCGCCGCGAGCTTGTAGATCTCGTCCCCGGGCTTGCCCACCGGCACGAGCGAGAAATCCGTCACCTGGAGGATGGACTGGTAGGCCTTCCACAGGACGACGGGGTCGTCCGCCACCGGCTTGTCGCTCACGAAATGCACGCGCTTGTTGCGCAGGCCGAGATCTTCGGTCCAGAGGATGGTCTTCTTCGTGATGCGCTGGACCGCCACGGTGAGGTCGTGCAGGTTCACGTCCTGAAGGATGCCGCCCACCTTCTGCGCGTCCGCGGCTCCCGCCGGACGCGGAGGCTGAGGGGGCGCCGCCTGCTGGGCGGGCGCGCCCGTGACGGCTCCCAGCGCGAGGATCACGACGGCGATGAAACGCTTCATGGCTGATTCCCTACTCTCGAGCCGGCGCGGCGGCGGGCTGGCCTCCGAAATCGAAGGTCCCCTCCTGGCCGGCCCGCGCCCTCAGGCGCTGATCGTGGGAGCCTCCGAGGTCGGCTTCCCCCCGGACGATCCGGACGGAGAGGCGGTGCACGGTCTGGCTCCGGGCGGCGGGCAGCCGGGACTCCCCCTCGCGGCGCTCCGACGAGCCCGCCACGAGCGCCACGACATCGCGGAGGGACACCAGCAGCGACCCCTCCTTCAACTCGACGAAATTATTCGCGGTGTCCGTGATGCGCAGCCCGGCCCCCTCCTCCGGGGAGCGCGTCGCCGCGAGCCGGCCCCGATCCAGCGTGATGCGCCGCGGCCCGACGACGTCGAGCGACGTCTCCGGTTCCAATTCCAGCCGCCCGCCCGCTCCTTCCAGACGGACCCGGCCCCCGGACTGGGAGACGATCCGGTCCCCCGGCCTCACGACGTCGGAGGCGAGCAGGGGTTTCCATTCGCCCGCCGCGCGGTCGAAACGGTCCACCCGGCCCTCCACCGAGACGGCCCTGAAGGCCTCGGCCGGCTCGCGAAGGAAGAGCGTCCCGGCCAGCGTCAGCAGGAACGCGGCGGCGGCCGCGAGGGGCACGAGGCGGGAGCGCGGCGCCGCGGGGGGCGCGCCCGCTTCGCGCGTCATGGCCGCCACGGCGGCCAGACGGCGCTCCGTGGAGGGCGCCGCCGGCGTCAGCGACCGCAGGGACCCCAGCACGCGCGCCATCCGCCCGTGTTCGACCCGGCAGCGGCCGCAGCCCCGCCGATGCAGTTCCAGTTCCCGGGCGGCCCCGGCCTCGAGCTCCCCGAGCTCGAGATCGGACATCCGCCGGACCGCTTCATCGCAATTCATCAGTCCCTAACCTCCGCGGGCCGCGGATTCCTCCTCCGCGGACCGTCCCAGCCGCTTGGCCAGATCCTGGATGGCCTCATGAATCCTGAATTTGATCGTGCCCAGGGGGCAGCCCTGCACCTCGGCGATCTCCGCATACGAGAGCCCCGAGTAGAGGCGCAGCACGAGCGCCTCGCGCTTCGCGGGGCTCAGCAGCTTCAACCCCTCGGCGACGCGCCGCGCATCCTCGTCCGATTCCGCCCGTTCGTCCGGCCCCGGGGCGCCCGCGCGCAGGATGTCCTTGAAATAGATGAGCCGGCCTTCGGCGCCGGCGGCGGCCCCGTCCAGGGTCACCTCCCGGTGGCGCCGGCGCGATTTCAGGTGGTCGAGGCAGAGGTTCCGCGCGATGGTGTGGATCCACGTCGACAGCGACGCCGTGGGCTGGTACGAGGACAGCGAGCGGATCACGCGGACGAAGGTCTCCTGGAAGAGGTCCTCGGCGACATGGCGCTCCCCCACGAAACGGAGGATGAAATTGATCAGGGGCTTTTCCAGGCGCCCGACGAGCTCCCGGTAGGCGGCGGCATCCCCCGCCGCACAGCGCCGCAGCAATTCTTCTTCCACGTCTCTTGTCTCCGCCATCTCTTGAACGACTCCGGCGCCGGGGGGTTGGCCGGACCGCGCAAAGGATCCTGCAGGGTTCCGGCCCCGGGCTCCGTCTAGTATTTCGGCTGTGCGCTGTGTTAAGGTGAGGGGACTTATGCCACGACAGGCCCAGAAGTCCCGGGGGACCTCGGACCGCGACGACGCGGCCCTGATCACCCGCTGTCGCGAAGGCAGCACGGAGGCCTTCGAGCAGCTGATGGCGAAGTACTCCAACCTGGCGGGTTCCATCGCCTACAACATCATCGGCGACGTGCACGTGGCCGGGGACATCACCCAGGAGGCGTTCCTCAAGGTCTTCCGCCACCTGCCCAACCTCGAGGATCCCCGGCGCTTCAAGGGCTGGCTCTGCTCCATCGTGCGCACGACCTGCGTGGACTGGCTGCGCAAGGAGCGCCTGAAGCCCGCCTCCCTGGAGAAGATCACCGAGGACGGGATCGAGCTCGAAGGGCAGGTGCTGGGCGCCGTCTTCAAGCAGACCTCCACCGAGACGGAGGAACTCCGGGAGAAGGTGCTCTACGTCGTCAACGGCCTTCCGCGCATCTACCAGCAGATCATCCTGCTCCGGCACCTGCGGAAGATGACCTACCGGGAGATGAGCGACTTCCTCGGCCTGCCCATCGCGACCATCGAATCGCGCCTCTACCGGGCGCGCCTGATGCTCAAGGACAAACTCATGGACCTGTACTGGTAACGACGTCTATGACGCACGAAACACCGGCCCCCTGCGGCGACGACCTCAAGACGCTCCTCTCCCGCTACGTCGACAGCGAGCTGCCCGCCGACGAGCGGCTCCGCGTGGAGGAGCACACGGCGTCCTGCTCGGGCTGCCGCGAGCTGCTCACCATTTTCCAGAGGAACGAGACGCTGCTCGGATCGTCCCTGGCGACGGAGAAGTTCGGCGGGGAGCTGATCGAATCGGTCATGGCGGAGATCCGCCGGGACGGCCTCTCCGCGGAGGCCCGTCCGGTCGAGGACGGCGCCTGGGAATGGCTGCGCGGAAGGCCCCTGGTCTCCTCCGCGGCGGCCGCCCTGCTCGCCGCCGGCCTGGTCGGGCTGATCGGCCTCTCCCAGAATTCCCGCCTCGGGGACCTCAAGCGCCAGCTCGCGGCGGCGCGGACCGGCATCGACGACCTCGCGGCCGCCCAGCAGGAGCAGACGCGGATCGCGGCCGCGCGCGCCGATGAGTACGAACGCCTGATCCGGGGGATGCGCGCCGAGGACGCCCTCCGGCTCGCCCCCGAACGCTGGATGCTGGCCTACGTCGAGCCCACGCAGCCGCACCATCTCGTCGTGCGCGCGAGCTTCGACGGGCTGCTGTTCCGGAGCTTCGACGTCTACCGCCGCGAGGAGCGCGAACCCTCCGACGCCTTCCGCCGGCTCAACGGCGAGCGGCGTCTGCACAAGGCCGAATTCACCGACGCCTCCGCCGCCCCCGGGCAGGGCTACGTCTACAAGTTCAGGGCGTACCGCGGCTCGGGCGACACGGACTTCATGGAATCCATGCCCATCGCGCTGCGCCTCCCCCTCGGGCTCCGGCTCTCCCCCGAAAAAAGCGTCCGGATCCGCTGCGACGAGGTCGCCCGCAATCTCAAGGTGGCGGTGTTCACGCTGGAGCGCGAAGTCGGCGGCCGGACGCTGAGCGAACGCTTCCATGTGGAACCGGGCCGCCGCATCGGCGAGGTCCGCGACGTCCCCGGCGCCGGACGCATCGACTTCCGCACCGACGTCGTGCTGGAACGGCTGGAGGAGGGCAACCAGACCCTCGCGGTGAGCTACACGGAACCGCTGCTGGGACCCGACGGCCGCCCCGTCCTCAAGCGCATCGAAGGCGGCACGTTCGTCCCCGAAACCGCGCAGCGCGACGAGGTGCTCAGCGTGCGCTCGAACCTGCGCTGCCAGCTCCGCCCCTCCTCGGGCGCCGAGGGCCTGGTCGACCTCTGGAAGGGCGGCTGGATCCTCGTCCGCGCGGCGGAGTGAGCTACTCGCCGGGGCTCTTGGGCCGCCCGGCTTCCACGGGCGCCGCCTGCAGCACCCGGAGCAGCTCGCGCGGGTCCATGCCCACCAGGAAGCCCCGCCGGCCCCCGTTGATGTGAATCCGGGGCAGTTCCAGGATCGACGCCTCCACATAGACCGGCATCGGCTTCCGGAGGCCGAACGGCGAGGTCCCCCCCACCTGATACCCGGAATGCCGCTCCGCAATCTCCGGGGCGCAGGGCGCGACCTTCCGGACGCCCAGGCGGCGGGCGAGTTGCTTCGTCGACACCGTCCAGTCCCCGTGCATCAGCACCACCAGCGGCGCCCGCGTTTCGTCCTCCATCACCAGCGTCTTGACGACGGCGTGCTCGTCCACGCCGAGCGCCGCGGACGAGGAGGCCGTCCCGCCGTGCTCGACGTAGTCGTACACATGCGCGGTGAAGGACACGCCCTGTTTCTTGAGGAACGTCGTCGCAGGCGTTTCGGGGACGTGGGGGGGCGGCTTGGCCATCCTCGATGGATTATAGGACCCGGCAGGCTCTAGATGCCCCCCCGCGGATTTGCTTTAATACCGCCCCCATGACGGATCTCTACCTCGGCATCGACCTCGGCGGCACCAACATCAAGCTGGGCGTCTGCACGGCCGAAGGCGCCGTCCGGGGCCGCCTCTCCATCCCCAACACCATGGACCGCAGCCCCGAGGACACCGTCGCCGGCATGGGCGCCGCCGCCGAGGAGCTCATGGGCGGGACCGGCCGGGCCCTAGCCTGCGGTTCGGGGGTCCCGGGCCCGCTCGACATCGCCCGAAAGACCCTCCTCCGGGCCACCAACCTCCGGCTCTGGAAGAACGTCCCCTACCCCGACCTGCTCGGAAAGCGGCTGGGGATGCCGACGTTCATGGAGAACGACGCCAACTGCGCCGCGTGGGGCGAGTACGTCGCCGGCTGGGGCCGCGGTGTCGACAGCCTCGTGCTGTACACGCTGGGCACCGGCGTGGGCGGGGGAATCATCATCGCCGGCGAGCTCTGGCTCGGCGCCTCCGGCGCGGCCGGCGAACTCGGCCACATCACGGTGGACCCCAACGGCACGAAGTGCGGCTGCGGCCAGAACGGCTGCGTGGAGCAATTCGCCAGCGCGACCGCCGTGGCCCGCCGCTGGGGGCGGGGCTCCGCGAAGGAGTGCTTCGAGGCCGCCCGCCAGGGGGACCGTACCGCGCTCGACGTCGTCGACTGGTCGGCCGACGGCCTCGCCCAGGGCGTGGCCAGCATGATCCACGTGCTGCATCCCGACATCATCGTCCTCGCCGGCGGAATGGCGCTCGCGGGCGACCTGCTGCTCGAGCGGGTCCGGGCCGGCGTGCGCAAGCGCGTCTTCGAGGTCTTTCTCGAGAAGATCCGCATCGAGGCTTCCAAGGTTTCCGGCGACGACGCCGGGTGGCTGGGCGCCGCACTCTGGGCGGCCCGCAAGACGAGGGTTTCACCCCGCCCATGAGCATCGACAAGATCCGGAACTTCTGCATCGTGGCCCACATCGACCACGGCAAATCCACGCTCGCGGACCGCATCCTCGAGATGACGGGCACGGTCGCCTCGCGCAACATCAAGGCCCAGCATCTCGACAGCAACTCGCTGGAGCGCGAGCGCGGCATCACCATCAAGGCGAAGGCCGTCGCCATGAACTGGAAGGGCTACGAACTCAACCTCATCGACACCCCCGGCCACGTCGACTTCAGCTACGAGGTGTCGCGCTCGCTCGCCGCCTGCGAGGGCGCCGTGCTGCTCGTGGACTGCACGCAGGGCGTCCAGGCCCAGACGGTCGCGAACTCGCTGCTGGCCATGGAAGGCGGCCTCGAGATCGTCCCGGCCATCAACAAGATCGACATGCAGACCGCCCAGGTGCCCGAATCCCTGGAGGAGATGGAGCACATCCTGGGCATCAAGCCGCATGAGGTCTTCAAGATCAGCGGCAAGACGGGCATGGGTGTGGAGGAGCTGCTCGAAGCCGTCATCACGCTCGTGCCCCCGCCCAAGGGGGACCCCAACGCCCCGCTCAAGGCGCTGATCTTCGACAGCGAGTTCAACGAGTTCCGGGGCGCCGTCGCCTACATCCGGCTGATCGACGGGTCCATCAAGCGCGGCGACAAGATCGTCTTCCTCGGCACGAACACGTATTACGAGGTCGAATACGTCGGCGTCTTCAAGCCGCACATGGTCGAGGTGCCGAAGCTCACCGCCGGCCAGGTCGGCTACATGATGGCCAACATCAAGACCATCAAGGACGTGCGGGTGGGCGACACCGTCTCCGCCGTCAACGTCAAGGACGTGAAGCCGCTGCCCGGCTACAAGGAGCCGCTCGCGGTCGTCTTCTGCGGCTTCTACCCCACCGGCGCGACCAACTACGAGGAGCTGAAGAAGGCCCTCGACCGCCTCAGCCTCAACGACTCCAGTTTCAAATGGCAGGCCGAGACCTCCGAGGCCCTGGGCTTCGGCTTCCGCTGCGGGTTTCTCGGCCTGCTGCACATGGAGATCGTGCAGGAGCGCCTCGAGCGCGAGGAGAACGTCGAGCTCATCCAGACGGCGCCCAACGTCACCTACGAGATCGTGGCGAACACCCACGAGGGGCCGAAGGTGATGCGCATCGACAACCCGGCCAAGCTGCCGGAGGACGAGATGGTCCGCGAATGGCGCGAGCCCATCGTCCGGGCGACCATCATCATCCCGGCGGAATTCATCGGCGTCATCATGCAGCTCTGCCAGGACCGGCGCGGCGAATACCTCAAGACGGAATACATCTCCCGGACGCGCGTCATCCTGCACTACAAGATGCCCTTCGCCGAGATCGTCTACGACTTCTACGACAAGCTGAAGTCCATGACCCGCGGCTACGGCACCCTGGACTACCACTTCGTGGGCTTCGAACCCGCCGAGCTCTGCCGCCTGCGCATCCTCGTGGCGGGCAACGAGGTCGACGCCCTCTCCGTCATCGTCCACCGTTCGACGGCCGAGCAGAAGGGCCGGCGCATCCTCAAGACGCTCAAGAAGGAGATCTCGAGGCACCTCTTCGAGATCGCCCTGCAGGCCGCGATCGGCGGCAAAATCATCGCGCGCGAGGACATCGGCTCGGTCGGGAAGAACGTCATCGCCAAGTGCTACGGCGGCGACATCAGCCGCAAACGCAAGCTTCTTGAAAAGCAGAAGGAAGGCAAGAAGCGCATGAAAAACGTCGGGAACGTGGAAATCCCGCAGGCCGCGTTCATGGCCGTGCTCAAGTCGGGGGACGACGGCGAATGAGCGGGGAGCCCGAGCCGCCCGTCCAGACGCCGTCCCTCCCCCCCGAACGGCGCCGGCTCTCCGCGGCCGCCCTGGCCTGCTCCGCCCTTCCCTGGTTCCCGCTCGTCTTCGTCCAGCTCCGCGAGGGGGCCTATCCGCTCGCCCTCTGGAATCTGCTGGTCGTGGGCGTCCTCTTCGCCGCCGCGGGCGCGGCCTGGGCCGCCCCCGCCTGGGCCCACAGGGCCGTCACCAACGCGGGCTATTTCGGCGCCGCCTGGGCGGCCATCCAGGCCCTGCGGGGGGAGTCCTGGACCCTCTGGATCGCCGTGGCCGCCTCCGTCGCGGGCGTCCTGCTCCTGAACCGCCCCCATCCCCGGCCCGCGCCCCCCCCGGCGCCCGGACCCGGGACCTCATCCGCGCCCGCCAACGAGGCCCTGGGGATCTGGCTGAAGGAGAACGTGGAGGCGATCGTCGTCGCCTTCGTGATGGCTCTCGTCATCCGCTGCTTCTGCATCGAGGTCTTCAAGATCCCCTCGAGCTCGATGGAGCCGACGCTGCTGGGCGACGTGACGTCCCGGCATACGCGCGACGCCTGCAGCTTCCGGGACTATCACGGGGACCCCGGCGGCGACCGCATCATGGTCACCAAGTACTACTATGCCTTCGCGCCGGTGGAGCGCTTCGACGTCGTCGTCTTCAAATTCCCCCTCAACCAGTCGAAGAACTTCATCAAACGCGTGGTCGGCCTGCCCGGCGAGGAATTGAAGATCTGGCACGGCGACCTCTACACCCGCAAACCCGGGGAGGAGAAGTTCCGCATCGCCCGCAAGCCCCTGAGGACGCAGGAGTCCCTCTGGATCGATCCGGTCCGCGAGGGGGCGTCGCTGCTCTCCTCGGGCCCCGTGTTCACCCAGGCCTTCGCCGCCCGCCCCGCGGAGGGGGCGAAGGAGGCGGAGTTCGTGGTCCGCGAGGGGCGCCTCGAAACGCTCGAGCGCGCCGGCGAGCGCGGGCTGCGCTTCGTCCTCACCCCTCCCGTGATGGACGGGTACAGCACCGCCGTGGGCGACCGGCGCCTGGCCCTGGATCTCGAACTGACCGGCCCCAAGGGCCAGGTCTTCCTGGAGATCGCCAACGAGCGCGGACGCTTCGAGCTCCGCCTCGACAGCGGCGCCCCCGGCGAGCTGCGCTGGCACGCCTCCGGCGCCGAGTCCAGCCCGCCCACCCGCAGCATCGCCCTCGCGGACTGGAGGTTCGAGCCCTTCAAACGCGTCAAGGCGGAACTCTGGGTCGTCGACGGAACGGCCTATGCGCGCATCGACGGCCGCATGCTGGCGAAACTCCCCTTCATCGAATTCCGGGAGGACGTGAAGGAGAACGAATCCGCGCCGCACGTCACCGCCTTCGGATCGCGCGGAGCCACCTTCGTCGCGCGCAGCCTGGACGTGGGCCGCGACGTGCATTACCGCGACCGGACCAACAGCGTCTACGACCTTCGGGAGGACGTGGCGGTCGCCATCCCCGACGGCGAATACATGATGATGGGCGACAACGTCAACAACAGCCACGATTCGCGCGCCTGGACCGAGCAGACGTACCGGCTCAAAAACGGGCGCACGGTGGTCTGCGAGGCGCAGCAGGACACGCCCGACTCCTGGACCTACCGGAAGGAACTGCAGCAGAAGCTGAAGCTGCCGAAGGAGCCGGACATCGCGATTTCGGCCGACCAGTACGGGAACGAGGTCGCGCTCTTCCGCGACGAGCTGATCCTGAACGAGGGCGGCACCTCCGAGTACTCGGCCCGGGCCTTCCGCACCGTGCCCGGGAAATTCATCGTGGGCAAGGCGCTCTGGATCTGGTTCCCGAAGGGCCGCTGGTTCCGCCTGATCCGCTGAGCCGCCGGTCGCTCAGGGAAGTTCGCGATACTCCAGCGCGTGGATCCTGAAGCCGGCGGCTTTGCAGTTGAACTGAAGGTGTCCGGTCGCGGGCTTCCCCTCGGCCAGCCCCGGAACCTCCCTGCCGTCAAGAGCGGCCCGGATCTCGGGGCCTTTCATCACGAACAGCAGTTCGCGGACGGCCCCGCCCAGGCCGGCGATGGCATTGCTGGAGTCCCACTTCACCTGCCAGAATCCCGCCTCCCCCTGGCGGACCGAGAAATACAGCTGTTCGCCCCCCGTGATCTCGAAGCGGACGCGAAGCTCGCCGTCCGCGAATTGCCGCCGGGTCTGCACCGCTCCGCCGGCCCGGTTCATCAGTAGGACCCCGCCCTCCGCCGTGAAGCGGGCGGCTTCGTCCGCTTTGAAGCAGTCCGCGGTCTTTCCGTCGAAGAGGGCCGTCCAGGGCCTCGCGTCCTGGATCGCGCGCTCCAGGCGCCGTCCCAGCTCATCCACCTTGGAAAGCCATTCCGCTCCCGAATGCCGGCCCCGCAGCTTCTCCAGGACCGCCCGGACCGCCCGGCCGTCCTTCCGCTCGAGGGCCGCCCGGATCTCGCGCTCCCCCTCGTCCATCGCCGCCTTCCAGGCGGCCCGGCGGCGCTCCAGCGCCTGGGAGTATCCCTGCATGGCCTCGCCGGCCAGGGGCGTCTGATCGGCGGCGCGGACGGCGCGTTCCCAGGCCGCATAGGCCGCCTCCACGTCGGCGCCGGACTGCCGTGCCTCGCTCAGCGCCAGGCGCGCCGCGGGAAGACGGGGGTTCTCGACGGGCGCCAGGGGGGCCGCGACGGGCGGACGGGGGCCCGGGGCCGCCTTCGCGACCGGCGGCGCGGGCGCCGGGGGCTTCCGCGTCAGCAGCGTTCCCAGGATCAGCAGCACCACGAGGACGACCCCCGCGACGACCGGAATCCAGGGCGGCGACGTCGCGCCCGGCGGCGCGTGTTTCAAGCGGGTCGAGCTTCCCTGAGCCGGCACCGGACGGGGGGCCGACGGGGCGGCGGGCGCGGTCGCGGGCGCCTCCAGCGCGGCGCGCTCCGCGGGACTGAGTTCCGCCAGGAGCGCCGGCCGGCATTTTCCGCAGGCGACGCGGTGTCCGACCCGGAGGGCTTTCCCCTTTTCGAACTCCGCGCCCAGGATGCGCTGGGCGCAGCTGCTGCAATAGAGGATTTCGTGGCCCATCGTTCCGCCGATGATGAGTGGGACCGCCCCGCCTAGAAGTAACGGTTGACCAGGTAGATCACGACCCCGCCCGCGCAGAGCACCAGGGACAGCGTGCCGAAGCTGGCCAGGGCGCGGCGCACGACCTTCACCGGCTCGTTCGAGCGGCAGGCCTCGAGGACCAGCAGGATCACGAACGTGATCGGGAAGAACAGGAGCAGGTAGCCGGTGCCGATCATGCGGGCTTCTCCTCCCCGGCGGGCGCGGCGGGCGGAGGCGGGGCGGGCGCCGCCGCGGGCCTCCCCAGGGGGATTTCAAACACGTTGAGCGCCACGACCAGGTTGAGCAGGCCCACGACGCAGACGTAAAGCAGCCCGGGATCGAACCAGCTCGGATGCAGGTCGGGCCGCGGGAACGCCTTTTCGGCGGAGATGCACTTGGCGGCCAGGAACGTGGCGCCGGAACCGTACTGGCCGAGGTAGTAGAAGGGGTTGTCCTCCCAGGCGATGGAACGGAAACCGGACAACCACATGCCCGCCGTCCAGGTGGCCCCCAGGATCGCGAGAAAAAAAACGCCCTTGCGCCAGCGTCCCAGCACGGCATGCCCGAGCCCCGGCAGCAGCCAGCCCAGCAGGAACGCCGCCGCCTTGATCCGCTCCCCGGGCTTCAGCAGCACCGCGAGGGTGACCCCCGAGGCGGCCACCAGCGCGAGCACGGCCTGGATTTCGATCACGAGCTTCATCGTCACATCCGGAAGTTTTCGCCGAGATAGGTCCGGCGCACCAGCGGGTCGGCGACGATGTCCGCCGGCGTCCCCGTCTTGAGGACCTTCCCCTCGTTGATGATATACGCACGGTCGCAGATCCTCAGCGTCTCCGCGACGTTGTGATCCGTCAGCAGGATCCCGATGCCGCGGGAGCGCAACTGCCGGATGAAGCCCTGGAGCTCGCCGACCGCGATGGGATCCACCCCCGAGAACGGCTCGTCCAGCAGCATGATCGACGGGTTCATGATCAACGCCCGGCAGATCTCCAGCCGCCGCGTTTCGCCCCCCGACAGGGTGTACGCCTTCTGCTTCGCGAGCTTGAGGAGCCCGTACTCCTCGAGCATCCGGGAGGCCCGGCCGCCCAGATCCTTTTTGCCGTCCTTGAGGGTTTCCAGGACGGCGAGCAGATTCTGCTCGACGGTCAGCCGTTGAAAGACGGACGGTTCCTGCGGAAGGAACCCCATCCCCTTCCGGGCCCGCTTGTAGATGGGCAGCCGGGTCACCACGTCCCCGCGGAACTCGATGCGGCCGCCGTCCGGCCTCACCAGCCCGATCACCATGCGGAACGTCGTGGTCTTCCCCGCCCCGTTCCGGCCCAGGAGGCCGACGACCTCGCCGGCCTCGACATGGAGCGAGACCTCGGCCACGACCTTGCGGTGGCCGTAGACCTTGGTGACGCCCTCGACCGCCAGGAGGCGGGAATCGGCAGCCATGAAGTGCAAAACTATAACAGAAGCCCCGGCAACTCAGAAGGCCGAAGCTACCCCACCCCGAGCAGTGAGGGGCCGAGCCCCCGACGCAGGATGGATTCGCGCAGCAGCGGCGCCCCGGCCAGCGTCGGATCCCGGCCCACCAGCCCGAAGGCGTCCTCCCGGGCCTGCTCCAGCAGCGCGGCGTCCTCCAGCAGGCGCGCCGCCCGGAATTCAGGCAGCCCGCTCTGCCGCGTCCCCGGCAGATCCCCCGGGCCGCGGAGCCGCAGATCCGCCTCGGCGATCTTGAAGCCGTCCGAGGTCGCGGTGAAGGCGTCGATGCGGTCGTTGCGCTTGCCGAAGAGGATGCAGAACGACTCGTGGGAGCCGCGGCCGATCCGCCCCCGAAGCTGGTGCAGCTGGGAGAGCCCGTGGCGCTCGCAGTCGTCGATGACCATGATCGAGGCGTTCGGCACGTCCACCCCCACCTCGATCACCAGGGTCGAGACGAGCACCTGGACCCGGCCGGCCCGGAATTCCGCCATCACCGCCTCCTTCTCCGCCGCCTTCATGCGGCCGTGAAGAAGGGCGACCTTGAACTCCGGGAAGATCTCCCGCAACTCCCCGGCGCTCGCGATCGCCGACTTGAGCGCCACCCGGTCGGAATCATCCACGAGCGGATAGACGAAGTAGACCTGCCGTCCCTCCCGCAGTTTCTGGCGGATGAAGACCATCTTCTCCCGGCGCCCCGAGGCCGGCACGTACAGCGTCACCACCGGCTTCCGCCCGGGCGGCAGCTCGTCGATCACCGTCAGGTCCAGATCCCCGTAGAGCGTCAGCGCCAGCGTGCGCGGGATCGGCGTCGCCGTCATGACCAGGACGTGCGGCCGGGCCCCCTTGCGCCCCAGCGACGCCCGCTGCAGCACGCCGAACTTCTGCTGCTCGTCGACGACCGCGAGGGCCAGATCCTTGAAGCGGACGTCCTCCTGGATCACCGCGTGCGTGCCGATCACCAGGTCGGCCTCCCCCTGCTCGATCGCCTTCAGGGCCTCCTCGCGGGCCGACTTCCTCAGTCCCCCGCCCAGGAAGACGCTCCGCACCCGGGGGCTCGGCCCGAGGAGCCGCGCGAACGTGCGGGCATGCTGCTCCGCCAGGATCTCCGTCGGGGCCATGAGCACCGCCTGATGGCGCCGTCCCACCGCGGCCAGCAGGGCGTACGCCGCCACGATGGTCTTCCCCGACCCGACATCGCCCTGCAGGAGCCGGTTCATCGGCGGTCCCGCGGAGACATCCTTCCGGATCTGCTGGATCGCCCGCTCCTGGGCTCCCGTCAGCCGGAAGGGAAAGAGCGAGCGGATGCGGAAGTCCAGCGCCTCGCTGACGTTCAGGCGGTGCGCGGCGTCCTCCCGTCGGATGCCCCGCCGGCGCAGCGCCAGTTCCACCTGGAGACGGAAGAACTCCTCGTACGCGAAGCGGTGCCGGGCGCGCTCCGCCTCCCCGAGCGACGTCGGCGCGTGGATCCACCACAGGGCGGCCCGCAGGGACGGCAGCCCGCGGCGCTCGAGGATCGGCGCCGGAATCGTCTCCTCGAGATGCGCCCCCTCCCCGTCCAGCGCGAGCCGGACCAGCGCGCGGATCTGCCGCCGGCTGAGGCCCCCCGTCGCCGCATACGAGGGCACCAGGCCGCGGGCGTGCAGCGGCGTGTCTCCGTCGGAGAGGATCTCGTGCTCCTCGACGGCGATGCGGTTCCCGGGCGCGAGCACCCTCCCCGCCGCGACGACCGTGTCCCCCGGCTTGAATTCCCGCTCCCGGAACGGCTGGTTGAACCAGACGAGCAGCGCCTGCGCCTCGCCGTCCGTCAGCACGACCTCCACGACGGGCAGCCGGCGCTTCGAGGTCAGGTAGCCGCGCACCGATTGCACCACGCCCTCGACGACGGCCGCCTCGTCCCGGCGCAGCCGCCGGAGCGGGGTCATGGTCCGGCGGTCGTAATAGCGCGACGGCAGATGCCGGAGGAGATCCTCGACCGTGCGGATGCCGAGCCGTTCGAGCAGCTTCGCGCGGGCGGGTCCCACGCCCTTGAGGAACTGAACCCCGCGGAAGACGTCGCCCGGCGCGGGCTTCACGGCGCGGGTCCGGCCGCGTCCGCGCGGGGGACGATGGCCAGGGAATTCAGCTTCGCGAGAATGCGGTCCAGCGGGATGTCGTGGAAGCGGGAGGCGTCGGCCAGCGTCTCCACCGCCGCCGCGACGCACATCTCCTGGCGCTTGTCGACGCACTTCAGGCCGAGTTCCTGGAGCGCGGCGACGACGCGGTCATCCAGCTCCAGGGCGCTCTGGATGTTCGTCGACGCGAGGAACACGAAGGGATCGGCCATGACCGGCAAGTGTAGCGCCCGGCGCCCCGCCGCCGCAAGACGTCCGCCGTTCTTCGCCGTTGATCCCCCCCGGAAGCACGTCTATAATTACGCCCCTTCAAAGGAGACCGGATGATGTTCTGGGCGATGCTCGTCTGTGCCGCGGCCCTGCAGCAGCCCGCGGACGACGCCTCCCGTCAGCTGGAGGCCCTCAAGAAGAAGAACGCCGAGCTCCAGGAGCAGCTCACCCAGCTGGAGAACGCCTCCATCGAGGACGCCCAGCTCATTCATCGCCTGCGGCAGCTGGTCAAGGTCCTCCAGGAGAAGACGTCCGCGCTCGAATCCATCTCGAAGGGCACCGGAAGCCCGGCCCCCGGCGCCGCCGAGCGGCCCAGGACGGACGCCGGCCCCGAGAAGCCCCTCAAGGGCAAGGTGGTCTACGTCGACGTGAAGTCGGGGTTCCTCACGCTGAGCATCGGCAAGCGCGAGGGCGTCAAGGTCGGATTCAAATTCGAGATCTACCGCGAAACCGCCGATGCCGGGGGCGAGATGCGCCTGAACCGCCTGGGCATGGCGGAGGTCGAGAAGTTCATGGGCCAGGAATCCATGGCCAAGCTGCTCATCAAGGAGGGCAATGCGGCCGACATGAAGGCGGACGACATCGCCGTCGCGATCCGCCGGCTCGACCCCGTGGGCTCCGTCCCGCCGGCGCTTCCGGCCGCGCACGCGCCCCCCGCCGGAGAGCCGAAGGACGGCGTCTTTTCGATCACCGGCAATGCAGGGTCCGCGTTCATCCTCAACTACGGCGGGATGCACGGCGCCAAACAGACCGACCTCGTCTACGCCTGGAGCGGGGGGCAGCTGAAAGCCAAGCTCCGCCTGGACAAGGTGGAGAAGAACTTCTCCGTCGCGAACATCGTGGACGGCAGCATCGTCAGCCCCCCTTCCGTCGGCGACCAGGTGGTGGTGAAGGAGCCCAACAAGGTGCTCTCGGGCAAGATCGCCCTTTCCGACGACAAGCAGGGCAAGCTCGCGGTCGACCTGCGTCAGCGGGACGGGGTCAAGACCGGCCTCAAGCTCGAGGCGCGCCGCCTCGGGCAGAAGGTCGGGACGCTCGTGGTGATCGAGGTCCAGACCTGGGGCTCCTGGTGCAAACCCGACGGCGAGTCCAAGATCGAAGACTTCAAGAAGGGCGACTTCGTCGAGGCGCTCGAGGAGAAGTGATCAGGCGCCGCCCGGGTTCTTGGCCAGCTTCGCCTTCAGACGCTTCTCCACCTCCTTCGGCAGGAAGGAGCTCACGTCGCCCCCCATCGAAGCGGCCTCCTTGATGAAGCGGGAGCTCACGAAGGAGAACTCCTCGTGGGCCATCACGAACACCGTCTCCACGTCCGGGGCGAAGGTCCGGTTGGTCAGGGCCATCTGGTATTCGTACTCGAAGTCCGAGATGGTGCGGATGCCCCGCAGCAGGACGCTCGCCTTGCGGCGGTGCACGTAATCCACCACCAGCCCGTCGAAGCCGTCGACCTCGACGTTGCGGTACGGCTTCACGACCTCGCGGATCATCTCGACCCTCTCATCCTTGCTGAAGAGGGCTTTCTTGGCCGGGTTATCGCCCACCGCCACGATCACCCGCTCGAAGACCTTGCAGCCGCGCTTGATGACGTCGAGGTGGCCGTTCGTGATCGGGTCGAAGCTGCCGGGGTAAACGGAAACACTCATGGTCTTCCCACGCTCCGGTACGTGAAGCCCAGCTCCCGGAGACGGGCGGGATCGTAGAGATTCCGCCCGTCCAGCAGCGTCGGATGGGCCATCACTTTCTTCACTTTCTTCCAGTCCGGCTCCCGGAACTCCGGCCAGTCCGTCAGCAGCAGCGCGCAATCCGCCCCCGTGGCGGCGTCGAGCGCGCTGGAGCAGTAGGTCACGTCCTTCAGGACGCCCTTGGCCTTCTCCATCGCCTGGGGGTCATAGGCGCGGATCTTCGCGCCGAGCGACTGGAGACGCTGGACGGTCGCGACGGCGACCGACTCGCGCAGGTCGTCCGTGTCCGGTTTGAACGAAAGCCCCCAGGCGGCGATCGTCTTCCCCTTCACGATCCAGAGCTCCTCCTCCACCTTCTTGACGAAACGCTCCCGCGCCTCCTGGTTGACCCGCTGCACTTCGCGCAGCAGACCGAAATCGTAGCCGAGGTCCCGCGAGATCGACTCGAACGCGGCGACGTCCTTCGGGAAACACGAGCCGCCGTAGCCGATGCCCGCCTGGAGGAACTGCGGGCCGATGCGGGGGTCCATGCCCATGCCGCGCACCACCTCCTGGACGTTCGCGCCGGACTTCTCGCAGACCGCCGACAGCGCGTTCGCGAAGGAGATCTTCATCGCCAGGAAGGAGTTGGACGCGTGTTTGATCAGTTCGGCGCTCTTGATGTCCGTCACGACGACGGGGGCCTTGAAGGGTTTGTAGAGGTCCCGCAGGACCATCTCCGCCCGCCGCGTGCCGACGCCGAACACGATCCGGTCCGGATGCAGCGTGTCCTCCACGGCGGATCCCTCCCGGAGGAATTCCGGGTTGGAAGCCACGTCGAAATCCGCCCCCTTCACCGCATACTTGGTGATGATCCTCTGCACGTGCTCCCCGGTGCGCACCGGCACGGTGCTCTTCTCCACCACCAGCCGGTAGCCGTCCATGCTTCGGGCGATCTCGCGGGAGACCGACTCGATGAACGAGAGATCCGCCCCGCCTCCCGGCGTGGGGGGCGTGGGGACGCAGATGAAGACGACCTTGCCGAAGGCCACCGCCTCCGCGTTGGTGCCGCCGAAGGTCAGCCTGCGGTTCCGGACGTTCCTCCGCACGACCTCTTCGAGGCCGGGCTCGTAGATGGGCATCTTCCCGGACCGCAGGAGGCGGATCTTGCGCTCGTCGCTGTCCACGCAGCGCACCCGGTGCCCGCGTTCGGCGAAACAGGCTCCGGACACCAGGCCCACGTGCCCGGTGCCGATGATCGAAATGTTCATGTGCCGGATTTCTCCTGAGGTCAGGGACCGATGAGGGGGTCCAGCCCTTCGATGCGGAACAAATGGCTCTTTTTCAAGCCGCCTCTTCCGAGGAATTTTGGGACGAAGCCGACCAGGACGCGGTTCTCGTCCCGGCTGTAGTCGTGTTCCCAGACGACCTCGATCTGGAAGTCGTGGAAATCGCGGGACACCACGAATTCCTGCTTGAGGAAGTCGCGGGTGCTGTAATCGTACTGGGCGAGGGCCGACACGGACCACTTCTCCGTGAGCGCCCAGGCCACGCCGCCCGTGTACGCATTGGTCACGTTCTTCACGAAAGTCTGGCCCACCGAGAAGGACAGCCCCCGGAAGGGCGCGACCAGCGCGCCGATCTCGCGGACCTCCTCCTCGCGCAGGTCGGGATTATACTCCCCGGAAATCCCGACCCTGAGGAAATTCACGGGGGTGAAGCCCGCCTCGTAGTGGAGGTTGGACCAGGATCGCGGTTCGTAGGTCCGGTTCTCGTAATCGGCCGTCACGGGGATCCAGTTGAAGGGCGGGGTGTAGTTGCTGGCGCTGGAGCCGGCGGTGTCGCGCTCCTCCCGGGGGTAGTATTCGATGCCCACCGCCATGTTGAGGAACTCCCGGGGCTTGCCGAGCGCGTCCTTGGTGAGGAACCTCTGGCGGACCTCGAAGGCGAGTTCCACGAACTCGTCGAGCGCGTCCACCTCCTCGAAACGGTAGAATTCCGACGCCTCCTCGGTCGCGATGAACGTGGCGGCGTAACGCGCCTCGACCTCCAGCACGTGCCGGAGCCCGCGGAGGCCGATCTCCTCCCAGACCATCCCCGGGAACGTGCCGTGCACCTGGCTCACGGCCCGCCCCCCGCCCGTCATCAGCCTGCGGAATTCGGTGTCGCCCTCCAGATCGTGCTCGAAGACCGTCAGGCGGCTCTCGATGAACGGCGAGAGCTGGAACACCCTGAAGTCGAGGCCGAGCCGGATCTCGTTGATCACGTCCGTGCGCCAGGTCTCGACGTTGTCCAGACGCAGATCCTCGTCGAAACGCCGGCGGATGTAGACGCTGTCGAAGCGCTCCGTGATATAGACATGGTCGAAGAGGCCCGGGAACAGCGGCTGGGTCAGCAGCGCGACGTCCACGCGGGGGAGGTACTCGTCCTGGGTCTGGAAGTCGTTGATCCTGTTGCGCTCGTAGATGAAGGCCATGAGGTTGAGATGCTTCCAGCGGAGATAGGCCGCCGTCTCCGGCTCCTTGTCCTCCTTGAACTCGCGCTCGAAGAACTCCTCCCGGAGGCTGCGGTCCGAAAGGTAATGCGTCTCCAGCTCGTAGCGCCACTGCTCGGCCAGGTCGTGGCGGTGGAACCCGTGGATCCGGCCCCGCTCCTCCCGCTCCAGCGGCGGGAATTTCTCGTTGAAGGAGATGGACGGATCCCGCCCGAGATCGTAGAGGTAATAAGAATCCAGATACCCCTCGTATCCCTCCCACTTGTACTTGAGGCCCAGGCCGCCCGCCCAGCCCCGCTCCTGGCGCCAGTCCACCCCGGCCGTGAGCTCCCCCCAGGTCTTGAGCGAACCGTCGTCCCCCTTCACCTTGAACTTGGTCCCGAACTCGGAGTACACGAAATGACCGAAGCGGGTGCTGTGCCCGTAGCGCAGGGACCTCAGGGGGAAATCGCTGACCCAGGAGCCCAGCGTGATCTGCGGGAAGAACAGGAACGGGATGCCCCCCAGTTCGGGCGACATACCCACCAGGTCCAGGGAGTAATCCTCGTAAGGCCAGGGGTCGAACTCGCCCTTCTTTTTTTCGCGCGGCTGCTCCCCCAGGAGGCGGGCCTCGTCGAGGCTGATGTGGAAATGCGGCACGGTGTACTCGCACGCGGTCAGCGTGACCTCCCTGCCGCTCATGGTGGACCCCTCCAGCCGGACCTCCTTCGCCGTGAGATAGAAGTTCGACTTCAGATCCTTGCTGTGCGCCTTCAGCCGCAGGTCCACGATGCTGCCGCGATCCTGGGCCAGGTTGTAATAGAAGCGGTCGGAGCGGAGCCGGTGCTCCCCCTCCCCGGCCTTCTGGCCCTTGCGGATGAAGATGACGTTGCCTTCCGCGTAGAGCTCGTCGAAGGCCTGTTCGGATTTCGCCCGCGTCCAGACCATCGCCCGCGCCGCCCTCAGCGAAAAGTCCGAGCGCTCGACGGTGACGCCTCCCGTGAGGAAACTCACCGTCTCCTCCCCCTCCTGCCAGGAGATCCCGTTGGCGGCCCGGATTTCCGTCCGATCCGGCGGCCGGACCTGGGCGAAGGCCCCGCGCGCCGTGACCAGGAGGAGCAGAACGGGCAGGCTCCGGCTCATGAGAGGTCCGCCCAGGTCGGGCCCGTGGACACGTCCACCTTGAGCGGAACGGAGAGCGGGTGCACCCCCTCCATCTCAGACCCGACCAGGGCGGCGACCTCCTCTTCGCGTCCGCTGGGGGCCTCGAGCACCAGTTCGTCGTGCACCTGGAGGATCATCAGCGCGGGCCCGCCCTTGAGGCGCTTCGAGACCCGGATCATCGCCAGCTTCATCAGGTCGGCCGCGGTCCCCTGGATCGGGGCGTTCACCGCGACCCGTTCCGCCCCCCCGCTGACGAGGCGGTTTTTCGACTGCAGATCCGGGACGTAGCGGCGCCGGCCGAACAGCGTCTGCACGTATCCCGTACGACGCCCCTCCGCGACCGTCCCCTCGAGCCATCCCTTCACCGAGGGGTAGCGGGAGAAATACAGGGCGATGAACTCCTCGGCGGTCTTGAGGTCGATGCCCAGGCGCTGGGAGAGACCGAAGCCGCTCATCCCGTAGATGATCCCGAAATTGATCGCCTTGGCCTTGCGACGGCGTTCGTCGTCCGCGCCCCCGAACAGCTCCTCGGCGGTGGCGGCATGCACGTCGCGCCCCTCCCGGAAGGCGTCGGAGAGGCGGCGGTCCCCCGACAGGTGCGCCAGGATGCGCAGCTCCACCTGCGAGTAGTCCGCGCCGACGAGCGTCCGCCCGGCCGCGGGCACGAAGCCGCGGCGGATCTCCATCCCCTCGGGCGTCCGCACCGGGATGTTCTGCAGGTTCGGGTCGCTCGACGAAAGCCGCCCCGTCGCCGCCACCGCCTGGTTGTAGGACGTGTGGATGCGCCCCGTCTCCGGGTTGATGAGCGCCGGCAGCGCGTCCACGTACGTGCCCTTGAGCTTCGCCAGCAGCCGGTACTCGAGGATGCGCGCGGGCAGCGCGTGTTCCGGGGCCAGCTTCTCGAGGACGGAGACGTCCGTGGAAAAGCCGGTCTTCGTCCTCCTCCCGGGGTTCAGCTTGAGCTTGTCGAACAGGATCCGCTGCAGCTGTTTCGGGGAGTCGAGGTTGAATTCCTCGCCGGCGACGGCGAAGGCCTCCTTCATCACCCCGGACATGCGCTTCTCGAAATCCCGGGACAGGCGGGCGAAGTGCGCGGGATCGATCCCCACGCCGTTCCCTTCGAGCTCGATCAACACCTCCAGCAGCGGAAGCTCCAGCTCGTCCAGCACCCGTCCCAGCCCGTCGGCGCGCACCCGCTCCTCGAGCAGCGGCGCGAGCCGGAACGCCACGTCGGCGTCCTCCCCCGAGTAGTCCCGGGCGCGCTCCACCTCGACCTGGTCGAAGGTCAGCTGCCCCCTGCCCTTGCCGACGACGTCCTCGAAGAGGATCGCGTCGTGCCCCAGCCATTTCTTGGCCAGGCTTTCCAGGTTGAAGGGACCGCGGTCGGGGTCGATGAGCCAGGCGCCGACCATCGTGTCGAAGGAGAGCGGGCGGACCTCGATCCCGTGCCGCCTCAGGAGCAGCGCATCGTACGTGCAGTTCTGCCCCACCTTGCGGATGCCCGGGTCCGTCAGCGCGGGCCGCAGGGCCTCGAGCACCCGTTCGAGCGGCAGCTGCGCCGGAGCGCCGAGATAGCGATGCCCCACCGGGATGTAGGCCGCCTCCCCCTCCCGGGCGCAGACCGAGACGCCCACCAGCTGCGCGCGCATGGGATCCGGCGAGGTGCTTTCCAGGTCGAAGGCGAACTGGGGCGCCGCGCCGAGCTCCTTCGACAGCGACGCCAGATCCGCCTCCGTGAGCACGAGCCGGTACCGTTCGAAGGAGATCGACTGCTGCTTCGGCTGCCCCGCGGCCACCTCCTGGAGCAGCGCGGTGAATTCCAGCTCCTTGAAGATCCGGGAGAGCTCCTCGAGATTCGGCGCGCGCCGCGCCAGACGCGCGGGGTCGAAGCGCACGTCCAGGTCGAGGCGGATCGTCGCGAGGCGCTTCGAAAGGAGCGCCTCGGCGCGTCCCGCCTCCAACGCCCCCCTGAAGCGGGGCTTCACGTCGGGGATGCGCTCCAGCAGCGCCTCCACCGGCCCGAATTGCGAGATCAACTCGGCCGCGAATTTCGGCCCGATCCCCCGCACCCCCGGGATGTTGTCGCTGGAGTCGCCGGTCAGCGCGAGCACGTCGGCCACCCGCTCCGGCGGGACGCCGAACTTCTCCACCACCTCGTCGATGCCGATCCAGCGCTCCTTCATGTCGTCGTAGATGAGGATCCCCGGGGCCTCGTCGCCGGCCCGCTTGGTGACCAGCTGCATGAAGTCCTTGTCCGCGGTGACCAGCGTGACGTCGTAGCCCCCCTCCAGCCCGCGCCTGGCGAGCGTGCCGATGACGTCGTCCGCCTCGACGCCGGGGATCTCCAGCGTCTCGACGTTGAAGGCCGGCGGGATCGCCTTCACGTAGGGAAGCTGGCGGACCAGGTCCTCGGGCATGGCCTCGCGCGTCGCCTTGTACTCGGCATACCAGTCGTCCCGGAACGTCCTGCCCGGGGCGTCGAAGACGACCGCGATCGCATCGGGCTTCCTCGCCTTCAGGATCTTGAGGAGCATGCGGGTGAAGCCGAACACCGCGTTGCTGGGAAACCCCTTGGACGTGGTGAAGCCGCGCACGGCGAAGAACGCGCGGTACAGATAGGAGGAACCGTCGATGAGGAAGAGGCGCGGCGCAGGCATGTCGGGTGCAAACTGTAGCAAAAACCCGGGCCTCCGCGACAGCATAAGGCGGAGCCGCACCCCGCGAAAATGCGCGCGCCCGGGATGAAATCGCGAAGGATCGCCCTTGAACTTCCGCGCGCGATTCTCCTATAATTCGCCGCGTCGTCGTAAACGTTCTTCAGTGTTCAGTTCGGCCTGACCTGCCCGGGGACCGTATCGTCTCGACCAGGACCGGCCCCGTTCTTTTCGAGTGGTCTGGGGTTGGGGGTAGTACCGTTACACCGTCTTCGTCTTTCGGGCGGGAGAGGTGGTATGGATCCAAAAGCGATCCTGGAAACGGTGCTGAAAAGAGAAGAGATCACGGCCATTGAGGCCCTGATGCTCATGCGGGAGGAGAACAGGATCCTCCCCGATCTTTTCTCGGCAGCCGACGAGATCAACCAGCGCGCCAATCGGAAGGTCGTCACGTACGTCCGGTCGAAGCAGATCTACTACACGAACATCTGCCGGGCGGAGTGCTCCTTCTGCTCCTTCTTCCGGAAGAAGGGGCACCGGAGCGCGTTCACGCTGGCCCCCTCCGAGGCCGTCCGCCAGGTGCGCGAGGCCGGATCGGTCCGGCAGATCGTCCTCCAGGGCGGCCTGAACCCGGATCTCAACGTGGCCTACCACGTGGACATGGTCCGGGCCCTCCGCCGCGCCTTCCCCTCGGTGCACCTGCACGGCTACTCCCCCTCGGAGATCCATTTCACCGCCAAACGGGCCCGCATCAGCTCCCTGGAGTTCCTCAAGCGGCTGAAGGATGCGGGCCTCGACTCCCTGTCGGGCGATTCGGCGGACATCCTCAACGACAAGGTCCGCAAGAAGATCTGCCCCGACAAGCTCCGCAGCGTCGACTGGGCGGAGATCATCCGCAGCGCCCATCGCGCGGGCATGACCTCCACCGCCACGATCCTCTTCGGGCACGTGGAGGACGAGATCTACATCTGCGAACACCTCGAGATC
Source organism: uncultured Planctomycetales bacterium (assembly GCA_964619955.1). Lineage (GTDB taxonomy): Bacteria > Planctomycetota > MHYJ01 > MHYJ01 > JACPRB01 > JACQFK01. The sequence goes on along the minus strand of CAZUJF010000001.1, from coordinate 67,274 downwards.
ATCCGCAACATCCAGCGGGAGACCGGGGGCATCACCGCCTTCGAGCCCCAGCTCTTCGTGCCGTACAACACCGACCTCGCCCGCAGCGCGAAGATCCGCCAGCCGCTGACGGACGAGCGCGTCCTCCAGCTCTTCGCCGTGGCCCGCATCTTCTTCAGCCGCCTGATCACGAACATCACGGTGGACTGGACGAAGACCGGGCTCGACCTGGCCCTGAAGGCCATGACCTGCGGCGCCAACGACCTGGGCGGCCTCAGCTACGATCCGTGGGAGATCCGGCTGCCCCAGGTGAACGGGAGGCACGCCCTCACCCCGCAATCGGTGCGGGCGGCCATCCAGAAGGCGGGGCGCTCCCCCGCCGAACGGGATCCCTTCACCGCGAAGGTGGTGCTCGCGCCGCCCAAGCCCCGGGAGGAGCTCATTCTCGCGTGAGGGCGCGGCCGTTACAGGCTGATGACCTGGTGTGAGAACACGAAGGGGTCCAGGGCGTTGAGCAGCTTCGGGAAGAACGTCGGACCGAAGAGGGCGGCGTAGTACAACGGCGTCGTCACCCGCTCCTGAAGTTTCCCGTCCGGCCGGACGTGCAGCAGCAGCTTCGCCAGCAGGCCCCTCCCCGTGCTGTCCTGCCGCGCCTGCTCCTCGCGCACCCGCGTGGCCAGGGCCTCCAGCGCCTCGCGGACCTTGAGCCGCGTCTTCTCCTGCGGCCGCTCGAGCGACTGCCCGTGCGGGAGCTTCCGCATCACGTCCCCCACCTCCCCCAGCATCCGCTCCGACAGTTTCTCCAGTTCGTCGGCCACGTCCTCCTCCTGCCCCATGAAGCGGGGGGCGAGGACCGACTCCTCCAGGAAGAGGTCCGCCGCGGACAGCAGGGCCTTCTCCCGGACCCGGGCGATCTTCGGCTCCAGCAGCGTCGCCGTCACCCGGGGGAACACCACCGGCGGCAGGACCCCCAGCGCCCGATACGCCGGCAGCAGCGCCGCCTGGTAGCCGATCTCGCTGGGCCCCCCGACATAGGCGCAGCTGGGCAGGACCGCGTCCTGGAGGATCGGCCGCAGCGCCACCCCCGCGGACAGGCGGCCTTTGAGCGGACCGGACGGCGGCCGCTCGAGCTTCACCCGCCGGCCGTCGCGGACTTCGAAGAGATCCAGGCCCACGTCCTTGCCCAGATGATCGTCGAACCCCGCCCCGACCGCCGCGCTCCGCCCCGCCGCCACCGCCTGCGCCAGCTGTTCCGGCTTCGCCAGATGCGTCCGGATGAGCGACTCGAAGCGCTCCCCCGCCAGATGGCGAGGCTCCAGCACGAGCAGCCCGTAGGGCCCCAGCGTCCGCAGGAGGAGGCGGCTGAAGGTTTCGGCGATCGATCCCCGGTGCGTGGCGCCCAGCAATTCGGACAGCCAGCCGGCGAACTCCGTTCCCGGCAGGGCCCCCGTCAGCACCGACGAATACATCCGCAGCGCCTCGGAATTCCCCGCTTCGTACAGGAGCTTTCCCTCCTCCGCGCCGGGCAGCCCCACTTCGAGCAGCTTCGGCTCCCCCCGGTCCGGAAACGCCACCTCGGCCCCGCCGCGCACGTCGTCGGAGTGGTTCCAGAAGAGCGCCACGCAGGGAACCCCGCGGGCTTCGATGCCCTGGGCGAAGCGGATCGCGGCCTGGGCCTTGTGGATGTTGTAGAGCGCCCCGTATCCCACCGAGGGCTGCTGCCCCGTCACCACCACCGCCGCGCCCCGCCCCAGCTTCTCCAGCGCGGCGAGCGACTCCCGGGGCGCGTCCAGATCGCGCAGGTACTTCCGCAGGGCCTGCAGGACCTCCGGCTCCAGCCCCTTCGCCGCCGCCGTCCGCGCGCGATCGATCAGCGCGCGCTCGTCCCGGTACCGAAAATTGAAGAGTCCCGCCGCCTTCGGCTCGTCCAGACAGTAGGATAGGAAGAGGGACGGATAGCGTCCCCGGAGTTTTTCGTAGCCGACGTGCTCCGTCTTCAAGGCCTCCGATCCTAGGCCCGGCCGGGGACCTTGTCAACGAGCGGCGGGCGGTCTACGATGGAGGTCGTCGCCATGCTCGATTCAATGCTCGTTCTCCTTCTGGCTTTCGGGCCCGCCGACGAGGTCGAGCTGACCAGCGGTTCGGTCGTCGAAGGGCGCGTCCAGGACCTCGGCGACAGCATCCGCGTCACCCGCTCCGGCGGCGCGGTCACCTACCCCAAGAGCATGGTCCGCAGGATCACCCCGAAGAAGACGCCGGAGGAGCTCTACGAGGAGAAGGCCGGCGCCCTCAAGGAGACGGACCTTCCGGGACACCTCGACCTCGCCCGCTGGTGCGCGAAGCAGAAACTGGGCCGGGAGGCGCTGATCGAATTCAAGAAGGTCGTCGCCCTCGACCCCGAGCATGAGGAGGCCCGCCTGGGCGCGGGCTTCCAGAAGCTCGACGGCAAATGGCTCACGGAGGATGAAGCCAACAGCGCCCGCGGCCTGGTCCGGCACAAGGGCCGCTGGCTCAGCCCCGAGCAGCGCGACCTGGAACTCGCGCTCGAGGAGCAGAAGGATCTCGACCAGAAGCTCACGCAGGAGGTCCAGCAGCGCCTCTCGCAGCTCCGCTCCACCGACGAGAAGAAGCGGGAGGACGCGTTCGCCGCCCTCGCGAAGATCGAGGACAAGTACAAGGCCAAGGCCTTCGTCGGCGCGATCCCCAGCCCCTCCCGCGAGATCCGAAAGTACGTCTTCCAGGAACTCGGCCGCATGAAGGTGGCCGAGGCGGTCCGTCCGCTCGTCCGGCGCTCGCTCTGGGACGAAGACGAGGCCCTGCGCCCCGTCGCCTACGCCGCCGTGCGCGAGATCGGCCGTCCCGACACCGCCTTCTTCTACCTCCCCTTCCTCGGCGAGGAATCCGTCAGTGCCCGCATCCGGGCCATCGACGCGATCGGCGACATCCGCGATCCCCGGGCCGTGCCCGCGCTGCTCCAGGCGCTCGAGAACAACCTCGCGCTCCAGCGCATGTACGACTCCATGGGACGCGAGATGACCACGGTCACCCTCGGCTCGGTGGCCGTCCCCGGCGGCGGCACGGTAACCCTTCCCAGAGTGACGCGCGTCAAGTACGATCCCCTCGACAAGGAGTCCCGGGCCAAGCTCGCCACCGAGCGAGGCCTCCTCGTGAACACCCTCGGCGCGTTCACCGGCGAGAACCATGGGACGGATCTCGGCCGCTGGCGCGCCTGGCTCGAAAAGAAGAACGCCAAGGAATGAAAGTCCTCCTCATCGGAAGCGGCGGCCGCGAACACGCGCTCGCCTGGAAAATCGCCCAAAGCCCCCTGCTCACGAAGCTCTACGCCGCCCCGGGCAATGCGGGCATCGCGAAGCATGCCGAACTCGTGGACATCGCCGCCGACAATATCGACGGCCTCTTCGGGTTTGCCCGTAAGAACGCGATCGACCTGACCGTCGTCGGCCCGGAGGTCCCCCTCTGCAAGGGCCTCGTGAACCGCTTCCAGGAGAACGGGCTCCGCGCCTTCGGTCCGACGGCCGAGGCGGCCGAACTCGAGGGCAGCAAGGTCTTCTGCAAAAACCTGCTCCGCCGCTACGGGATCCCGACCGCGAACTTCCGCGTCTTCGACCAGTCCCGGGCGGCCGTGCTCTTCGTCAAATCCTCGCAATACCCGGTGGTCATCAAGGCGGACGGCCCCGCGGCCGGCAAGGGCGCCGTCATCTGCCACACCGAGAGCGAGGCCGTCGTCACCATCGAAGGCATGATGGAGAAGAAGATCTTCGGCAAGTCCGGAGAAAAGATCGTCGTCGAGGAGCACCTCAACGGCGTCGAGGCCTCGGTCATCGCCTTCACCGACGGACGCACGATCGCCCCGGTCCCGAACACCCAGGACCACAAGCGCGTCTTCGACGGGGACCGCGGCCCCAACACGGGCGGCATGGGCGCCTACTGCCCCGCGCCCGTCGTCAGCGACCGCGAGTACCACCGGGTCACCAAGGAGGTCCTGGTCCCGATCGTGCACGCGATGAACAAGGAGAAACGCCGCTTCAAGGGCGTCCTCTACGCCGGCATCATGTTCACCAAGAGCGGCCCGAAGGTCCTCGAGTTCAACGTCCGCTTCGGGGACCCCGAGTGCCAGCCGATCATGATGAGCATCAAGTCCGACATCCTCCCCGTCTTCCAGGCGGTGATCGACGAGAAGCTCGAGAGCGTCGACCTGGAGTTCGACCCCCGCGCCGCGGTCTGCGTGGTGATGGCCTCGGGAGGCTACCCCGGCAGCTACGAGACGGGGTATGAAATCACGGGCATCCCGGACGCCGAGGCGCTCGGCGCAAAGGTCTTCCAGGCGGGGACCGCGCTCAAGGACGGCAAGCTCCTCACCGCGGGAGGCCGGGTGCTCGGCGTGACCGCCCAGGGCGACACGCTCAAGCAGGCGCAGGACAACGCCTACGCCGCGGTGCAGAAGATCCAGTTCAAGGCCGCGCACTTCCGAAAGGACGTCGCCGCCAAGGGCCTGGCCGCCCAGCCCACCTGAACCCATGCCTCCCCTGCCCCGGACCTGCGAGAAAGCCATCCTCTCCCGCTTCCTGCGCGCGGAGGCCATGGCGATGTGGGCCGTGAAGGCCGCCCACGAGCAGCCCCCGGCCGGCGGTCTGCCGCCCGCCGTCATCGCTTTCCTCAAGCAGCACGAGGCCGAGGAATCCGAACACCTGAAACTCTTCGAGCAGCTCACCGGCGAACAGGCCCGGGAAAGGGAGCGGCCGCCGAAACTGCCCGGGCAATGGGCTGCGCTCGCCGTGCATCTCTACGGCTACGAGGCCCTCGGGCTGGAATTCGCGCGCATCCTGGCCGAGCTGCGGCCGGATCTCTCGCACATCCTGGCCGACGAGGAGGGGCATGTCGGCTTCTTCGAACGCGAGATCCGCCGCCTCCTGGCGGAGGGGCGGGGACCCGCCCAGGGGGCCCGCGACTACGCCGCGGGCTGGATGAAGCGCCTTCCCCGGACCGTCGACCGCTATCTGCAGGGGGAGGAACTCGCCCCCCACCGCCCGGCGCTCAGGGAACGGCTCCTCGGCGCCGTCCGGTCGCGTTTCGACGTCAGCGGCTTGAGCGCCGGCGCTTGAAGTAGATCTGGATCATCTGGATCACGGTCCCCACGACGAGCCCGACCCCCGAGCCGGCGAGGATCCCGCGTTCCCGCAGACTCTCGACCACGACGCGGTCGAGCTCGGACCATTCCCGCGGGAAGAGATGCACCACCAGGGCGCCGACGAGGGAGGAGACGGCCATGCCGATCTGGGCCCGGCAGCAGCGCTTCGCGCCGAGGACCGGACGGGATCCCAGCGTCGCGCCTAGCCCGACGGTCAGCCCCGCCAGAAACCCCGCGGAGCCGCCTTCGAGCAGCGCCTGCCGGAGCGCCGCTTCATTCCAGCCGTCGCGACGGACCAGCCAGGCGTAGATCGTGGCGCCGCCGACGGCGAGCACCACGTTGAAGAGGATCAGGCCGACGCGTTTGGACATGAAGAGTCAAGAGTAACAAACGGGGCATCCCGGGCAATCACGCCGAAGCCGGCCGGATCGCGATGCCCGCCTCCGCGCATCTTTGGGGGTGGCGCTACGTCGGGGCATCCGCCTTCCTGCCGGCCTCCGGCCGGCGAAGGCGGATGGTATGCCCGACAGGAGTCGAACCTGTAACCTTCGGCTTCGGAGGCCAACGCTCTATCCAGTTGAGCTACGGGCACGTGAAGGACTGCGGGATGGAGAATACGCCCCCGCCCCCCCGGAGTCAACAGCTTAGACCTTGTAGCGGATGCGGGGCCCGCCGGGACGAAGCTTCTTCCGCTGGCCGTCCGTCAGCGGCGCCGGCTCGCCGCTGAGCTCCCGGAGGTGGTCCCGCAGCTCCGCCGCGCGCTCGAAATCCAGCTTCTCCGCCGCCTCGTGCATCTCCCGCTCGAGCTCCGCCATGGCCTCCGTACGGTCCAGGTCCTTCTCGCTCAGGCGGACGAGGCGGCCGGATTCCTTCCGCGCCCGGAGGATGTCCTCGATGCCCCGCCGGATCTCCTTCTCGATGGTCTGCGGCGTGATCCCGTGCTTCGCGTTGTAGTCCTGCTGGATCAGCCGGCGGCGCCCGGTCTCGTCCATGGCCCGTTTCATGGAGTCCGTGATCTTGTCGGCATAAAGGATCACCCGGCCCTTGGCGTTGCGCGCGGTGCGGCCGACCGTCTGGATGATCGAGGTCGCCGAGCGCAGGAACCCCTCCTTGTCGGCGTCCAGGATCGCGACCAGCGTGACCTCCGGAAGATCGAGGCCCTCGCGCAGCAGGTTGACCCCGACGAGCACGTCGAACTTCCCCTCCCGCAGCTCCCGCAGGATCTGCACCCGCTCCAGGGTCTGGATCTCGGAATGCAGATACTTTCCCTTCACGCCCTCCTCGTCCAGATAGCCCGCGAGCTCCTCCGCCAGCTTCTTCGTCAGCGTGGTGACGAGCACCCGTTCGTTCAGCGCCGCCCGGGCGCGCACCTCCTGGACCAGGTCCGGGACCTGCCCGCGCGCCGGTCGGACCTCGATGGCCGGATCCACGAGCCCCGTGGGCCGGATGATCTGCTCGACCACCTCGCCGCGCGCCATCTTCAATTCGTACGGCCCGGGCGTCGCCGACACATGGACGACCTGCGGCGTCAGCCGCTCCCACTCCTCGAAACGCAGCGGGCGGTTGTCCAGCGCCGAGGGCAGCCGGAATCCGTAATCGACGAGCGTCTGCTTCCGGGAGCGGTCGCCGTTGAACATGCCGTGGATCTGCGGCAGCGTCGCGTGGCTCTCGTCCACGATGCAGAGGAAGTCCTTGGGGAAGTAATCCAGGAGCGTGGCGGGCGTCTCGCCGGGCTTGCGGCCCGACAGGTGCCGGGAGTAATTCTCGATGCCCTTGCAGTGCCCCACCTCGCGGAGCAGCTCGAGGTCGTACTTCGTGCGGGCCTTCAGGCGCTGGGCCTCCAGCAGCTTCCCCTGAGCGTGCAGCTCCTTCAGACGCTCTTCGAGCTCGAGCTCGATCGTGTAGAGGGCGTTGTTGACCTTGTCCTCCGGCATCACGAAGTGCTTCGCGGGAAAGAGGACGAAGTCGTCGTACTCCATCAGCGTCGCGCCGCTCACGGCGTGCACCTCGGAGATCCGGGAGATGCTGTCCAGATCGAACTCCACCCGGACCGCCGTCTCGGTGTAGGAGGGCCGGATCTCGACGGTGTCGCCCCGGACGCGGAACTTGCCCCGCTCCCCGTCCCCGTCCAGGCGTTCATACTGGATGTCGACCAGCTTGCGGGCGAGGCCGTGCCGGTCCAGCCGCTCCCCCTTGCGAAGCGGGATGATCATGCCCCGGTAGTCCTCCGGGGATCCCAGGCCGTAGATGCAGGACACGGAGGACACGACGACCACGTCGCGCCGGGACAACAGCGCGCTCGTCGCCGCGAGGCGCAGGCGGTCGATGTCCTCGTTGATGTCCGAATCCTTCTCGATGTAGATGTCCCGCTGAGGGATGTAGGCCTCGGGCTGGTAATAGTCGTAGTAGCTCACGAAATAGTGGACCGCGTTGTTCGGGAGGAAGTCCTTGAACTCCGAGTAGAGCTGGGCGGACAGCGTCTTGTTGTGCGTGATGATGAGCGTCGGTTTCTTCACGCGGGCGATGACGTTCGCCATCGTGAACGTCTTGCCGGACCCCGTCACGCCCAGCAGGCAGGAGTGCCGGTCGCCGCGCAGCAGCCGCTTCGTGAGCTCGTCGATGGCCTGCGGCTGATCCCCCTTCGGGACCATCTTGGAACCGATCTCGAAGTCGGGCATGACGCCCCGATTCTAACCGGCTTGTGGTGAGTCTGCTTCAATTCTGTGGGTTGAGCCCGAAGGGTGCAACCCGCAGAATTGAGTTGGTCGAACCGCTACGCGGAGCGCGTGAAGCGCCGGGTCGGCGCCTGGGACGGGGCGGGCGTCGTGGAGGGGACGTAACAGACGCGGTTGCGCCCGGCCTCCTTGGCCTGGTAGAGCGCCTTGTCCGCCTTGTCCACGAACGCGGGCGGTTCCGCCAGCCCGGGATCCCAGTCCGCCACGCCGAAGCTCGCGCTGATCTTGATGCCGGCGATCTTGTGGGCCTCGATGGCCTGCCTCAGCCGTTCGGCGGCCTGGACGGCGGCCTCCAGGGGCGCCTTCGGGAGCAGGACGGCCATCTCCTCCCCGCCGTAGCGGAACACGGCCCCCCCGCGCGCCTTCTTCTTGAGGATCTCCGCCACGCCCTTGAGCACGTTGTCCCCCGCGACGTGGCCGTGGGTGTCGTTGACCTTCTTGAAATGATCCACGTCCACCATGATGAGGGACAGGGGCTCGCCGTAGCGCCGGGCGGCCTGCATCGCCGTCAGCGTCTCCGAGATGAAATGCCGCTTGGTCCAGAGCCCCGTGAGGCCGTCCTGGACGGCGCGCGTGTAGAGGTCCGGCGTCTTGAGGGACAGCGCGAGGAATTTCGAGAACTCGGGGATTTCCGCGGAGAGGCGCTTCAGTCGCTCCTCCGACAGCGCCGCCGTCTCGGCGGGCTCCCAGGTCAGGCGGACCACGCCGATGCTCTCGCGATCGGCCTGCATCGGGGCGACGGCCCGGAAGCGGCCCTCCTCCTCCCCGAGAATGACCCGTCCCTCGCTGAACGCCGACCTGAGCGAGTCGTCCGCGCTCAGGGGCGGATCGAAGCGGTTGACGCCGTCCTTTCGCGAGGCCCTGGGGACCAGGTCCCCGCCGGATTTCATCCAGAGCTCCACGTCCGCCCCGAGCGCGTCGCCCGTGATGGCGAGGACTCGGTCCAGGATGGCGCGCAGATCGAGTTCCTCGTTGACGACGAGGCTGATTTCGCGCTCGGCTGAAAGGACGTCCACCCGGGCCTGGAGTTCGGCGAGGTTCAGGAGCAGCGTGCGTTCCCGTCCGGCGGCCGCCCGGGCCAGCGCGCGCACCTCGCCGGAGGGGCGGAAGAAGAACGCCGCGATGAAGGCGGAGAGCACGCCGCTCGCCGCCGCCGCGAGGGGAAGAGTCCCCGCCTGGCGCCAGTACAGGACGCCCCCCAGGGCGGCCGGAAGGGCCGCGAGGGCGGCGAAGAGCTCAAGCCGCTTCAACACTCATGATTAGTTCGGCTTTTCGGGGGCGTTCACCGCAGGCCGTCTGCGCAGCCAGCCCCACAGGACGGCGGCCAGGAAGAAGACGACGAGCGCCGTGATCTGGGAGTCCGACAGGGCCCCGGAGCCGAACGTATCGCGGCCCGGATCGTCGCGGAAGAATTCCACCGTGAAGCGCCAGAGGGAGTAGCCCAGGGCGTATCCGCACCAGAGTTCTCCGGTCCGCCGGGGGCGCCGGGCCAGGAGCGCCAGCGCGGCGAAAAGGCCCACGCCGAGGAGGAGTTCGTAGAACTGCGCGGGATGCACGGGCAGCGAACGCAGGGCCCCCTTCCCGATCAGACCCGCCTTGAGATGCGTCTGGTGGCAGAGGGATCCCGGCCGGAACGCGACCCCGAAAAAGCCGTCCGTGCGCACGCCGTAACAGCAGCCCGCCAGGAAACAGCCTATCTTCCCGATGCCGAAGCCCAGCGGGAGGAAGCGCGCGGTCGCGTCGACGACGATGCCGGCGGGCAGCCCCTTGATCCGCCCGGTGATGAGGATGCCCAGCGTCCCGCCGAGAAACGCCCCGTAGAATCCGGAGCCGTCGCTCCAGGAACCCACGATCTCGCCGGTCTTCATGAGCCCGCGGATCCAGAGCGGGACGGCGTAGTAGAGCCGCGCCCCGATGGTCCCGCCGATCAGGGCGCCGAGGGCGAAATCGAGGATCTGCTCCCCGCTCATCCGGTGGTCCCGGCGCATCACGCGTCCGGCCAGCCAGACGACCAGGCCGAAACCCGCGAAGACGAAGACCTCGACGGGGCTGAGGGCGAAGGGTCCGAGGCGCCAGTGGAACGGCAGCATGAGCCTACGTCGCCCATCCGAGCTGGCGGCCGTTGATCGGATTGGGGGGACGCTTCCCCTTCAGCACCGCGATCAGGTTCCGCAGCGCGGTCTCGTACATCTTCGAGCGGGTCTCCCGCGTCGCCGATCCGATATGCGGCAGCAGCGTCACGTGGTCCATCTTCAACAGGGCGGGATGCACTTCCGGCTCATGTTCGTACACGTCCAGCCCGGCCGCCCGGATCGCGCCCTTCCGGAGCGCGCGGACGAGCGCCTGCTCGTCGACGATGGGGCCGCGCGCCGTGTTCACGAGCACGGCGCCGGGCTTCATGAGGGCCAGTTCTCGCGCACCGACGAGGTGCCGGGTCTCCTTCGAAAGCGGCACGTTGATGGAGACGAAGTCGGAGGATTTCAGCAGCGTCCGCAGCGGAACAAACGCCGCCCCGCAGCCGCGTTCGAACTCCGGCTTGCGCGAGCGGGCGGTGTAGAGGACCTTCATTCCGAATCCGAGGGCCCGGCGTCCGACCGCCTGGCCGATCCGCCCCGCCCCGACGATTCCCAGCGTCTTGCCGTGGAAATCCAGCCCCCGGAGCATCTCCCAGTCCCAGCGTTTGAAGCGGCCCGCCCTCACGAAGCGGTCCGCCTCCGTCACGCGCCTGCCCGCGGCCAGCAGGAGGGCCCAGGCGCAGTCCGCCGTGGCCTCCGTCAGCACGTCGGGGGTGTTCGTGGCGACGACCCCGCGGGCGGTGCAGGCCGGGACGTCGAGGTTGTCGTAGCCGACGGCCACGTTCGCGACGATGCGGCAGCGAGGGGCCTTCGCCAGGACCGCCGCGTCCACCTTGGTGGCCAGGAGGATGACCATGCCGTCGCTGCGATCGTGCAGCTTCGTCTCGAAGGCGACCTTGAGACGGCGCAATTCGGCCGCGACCCCGGGGTCGACGGGGTCGGTGAAGGGATACGGGCGGTAGATCCGGAACGGCATGCGGAGAGGATAGGGCAAGCGGACGGAAGAATGAAGAATAAAGAATGGCGGACGGCGAAAGCGCGCGTGGTAGAATTCGTCCGTGGAACTCAGCGAGACCCAGCTCATGATCCGGGAGGCGGTCCGGGATCTCGCGCGGAAGGAATTCGCCCCGCGGGCCGCGCACATCGACGAGGCGGCCGAGTTCCCCCGGGAGAATTTCAAGAAGCTCGCGGAACTCGGCCTCGCCGGCATCCCCGTGCCGGAGGCGCTCGGCGGCGCCGGCGCGGACACCGTGAGCATGGCCCTCGCCCTCGAGGAGATCGCCAAGGTCTGCGGCTCGACCTGCCTGACGCTGGCGGCCCACACGTCGCTCGGCACCATGCCCATCGTGCTCTTCGGCAGCGACGCGCTCAAACAGCGCTACGTGCCGCCCAACGCGCGCGGGGAGACGATCGGCGCGTACGGGCTCACCGAGCCGGGCGCGGGTTCCGACAGCAGCGCCACCCGGACCACGGCCACGCCCGCCCCCGGGGGCTGGAAGCTCAACGGGGCCAAGCAGTTCATGACCAACGCGGGCGTCTGCTCGGTGATGATCGTGACGGCCGTGACCGACCGCGACGCCGAAAAGCACGCCCGCATCAGCGCCTTCGTCGTGGATCCCTCCTGGAAGGGGGTGTCCATCCTCAAGAAGGAGGACAAGCTCGGCTGCCGCGGCAGCGACACCTGCGCCGTGTCCTTCGAGGACGTCTTCGTCCCGGAGGACCACCTCCTGGGCCGGCGCGGGGAGGGCTGGGCCTATTTCATGGAGATCCTGGACGCGGGCCGCATCGGCCTGGGCGCGATGGCGCTGGGCCTCGCCGAGGGGGCCTTCGAGAAGGCGCTGGAGTACTCCCAGGAACGGAAGGCCTTCGGCAAGTCGATTTCGGGACACCAGGGCGTGGCGTTCATGCTCGCGGACATGAAGGTCGAAATCGAGGCGGCACGCGCCCTGCTCTTCCAGGCGGCGCGCCTGAAGGACGCGGGAAAGCCCTTCCGCCTGGAGGCCTCCATCGCCAAGCTTTTCGCGAGCGAGATGGCCATGCGCGTGACGAAGAACGCGATCCAGGTGCTCGGCGGCTACGGCTACATGACCGAATACGGCGTCGAGCGTTTCTACCGGGACGCCAAACTCTGCGAGATCGGCGAAGGCACGAGCGAGATCCAGCGCATCGTCATCGGCAAGCACATCCTGGGGCGCGCCTGACCCCATGCGGCCGCTGACGCTGGGGCTCTGCCTCCTGCTCTCCGCCTGCGGGAAGAAGGAACCGCCCCCGCCCTACGGCGAAACCCTCGAATACCGGGCCTGGCTCCAGACCCAGGTCCTGCGGCAGCTCCCCGCCGCCAACTTCGCGCCGCGGGAGGCGGGCCGCATCGACATCCTGGCCCCGGAGGGGCGGTCGAAACACCCCGAGGACTACTGCGTCCTCTTCGTGAACGGGGAAAAAGCCGGGATCTTCCGCGTGGGCAGGATGGCGAACGGAGCCTGGCCGCGCCACTCGGTCCCGGTGACCTTCAACGCGGGACCGAACACCTTCGACTTGTGGGATTCCTCGTCCAACCGCTCCTACCGCCATACGGTGGACACGAGGCAGTCGGTGGAGTTCACGTGCACCCCGAGCGCCGACGGATACGAGATCACCGGAAGGAGCCGGGAGCCGTAGACCCCCTACTTGTAGGGGTCGATCTCCTCGATGTCCACGTTCTCCTTCAGCGGGATGCCGAAGAAGACCTTCAGACCGGTGCTCACGACCTTGTACTCCCCCACCCGCTCGCCCAGGCGGCCCTGGCTGTCGAAGCGGTGGAACACCCCCTCCGCGGTGATGAAGCCGATGCGCGTCTCGCCGTAGCGGTCGAAGATGTACCAGCAGTCGCGCGGGGTGCGGGAGCCTTCGAGCAGGGTCTGGTACTGGTGCAGGAAGCCGATGCGCTTCTTGTCCTTCGGGTTCGCGGGCCAGTGCACGATCTCGCGCCGCTCGATGCGTTCGCTGCGCGTCTCCGACGCGGGGCGCCGGTAGTACAGCGAGAATTCCTCGCCGTAGGAGTTGGCCTCGGAGCAGGCCGCCAGCGCCGCCAGCAGGCCTGAAAGACACAGGATGCGCATCATGATCACCTCTTGCGGATTTCGATCGGCACGGCGAGACGGGGCAGCTGGGGGTCGACCTTCACCTCGACGTCCGTGTGCCGCGACCCCTGAGAGAGGCCCGGCATGAAATAGGCGGCGGTCGGCGATCCCAGGGACAGGATGAACAGGGTCAGGGACAGCAGGAACAGGGCTCCCGTGAAGATGAGGGCCTGCTTGGCGTAATACTCCGTGTTGGCGGCCGTCTCCTCCTTGGCGTCCTTCACCAGGGCGCCGGAGATCTCGTCGGCGGTGAAGTCCATCTTCGAGCCGCAGCGGCCGCAAAAGCCCACCGCCGCCGCGTTGTTCTGACCGCATTGCAGACACTGCATCTGTCTATCCGGACGTCAATTCGACTCGAGATACTTCGACAAGGCGTCCAAATCCTGGGCGCCCGGGGACCCCGTCCCGGCCTTCACCTTTTCGAGATGCGCCTGCCAGGCGGCCGGGGGACGCTTGAGGCGCTTCAGCAGGATGCAGGCGTTGCGGTTCAGGAGGGCGTCGTCCGGCGAGAGCTTCAACGCCTCCGTCAGCCGGTCCAGCGCCTGCGTGTGGTACGAGGCGTTCGACGAATACCCGCCCCTCCAGGCCTGCATCCAGGCCTGGTTGTTGAGGGCCCAGATACGGGCCTCCCTGCGCGCTTCGTCGTTCCCGAGCTTCTGCAGCAGTTCGCCGTACCCCTGCACCGCGCCGCTGACCGACCGCTCCTGATTCGCCGCGTTCGGATCGTCCTTCATCGCGAGTTCGGTGCGGATGAGCGCCTCCATCAGCCCGGGCTCCAGGCGGCCCTCGTAGCCCGAGGCCGAAGCGAGGTCGCGCAGGATGGGCTGCGCTTCCGGGAGCACCCCGGCGCGGCCCCAGGCGCCCGCCAGGGCCAGCCCGTACTGGAACCAGGCCTCCCCGAGCGCCTCCTTGGCCTCGCGGTTCGAGCGGATCAGGTTTCCGCCCTCGTTCTTGAGCGCCACGAGGCCCGGCTTCAGGGCGGCCAGGGCGTCCTTGTCCCCCGTATACGCCAGCATCCGCCGCGCCTCCACGATCAGCACGTTCGAAAGCGGCTGGAGCCAGCGCCTCGCGTACTGGTGGCAGGCCCGGTAGGCGGCCGTCGCGGCCGGATCGTAGGCCTCCCCCGAGGCGAGCGCCTTGCCGAGGCCCGAGTAATAATCCACCAGCCCGTCGCGGGTGACGGCGCCCCGGTATTCCGGCTTGCCGTCCATGGCCGCGCGGATCTTCTCGAAGATCCCCTTCGCCTTCGACGCGCGGGCGGGCTCGTTGAATTTCCAGGCGAGAATCAGCTCGGCATGCGCGAGCCCGAGATCCGCCTCGGGAACCACCCCGTTGGCCTTCGTGAACTCCTCGACGGCTTCGCGGGCCTTCGCTGCGACGGCCTTCGGGTCCTCCAGCTTGCAGGCCTCCCGGAGGGCGACGACGCCCAGCCCCACCGGGACCGCGGGCGAACGGTGCCCCTGGCGGCGGAGGATCTGGTAGTGCTTGGAGGCCTCGGCCAGATTGCCTTCATCGCATTCGATCTTCGCCAGCAGTTCGCGGGACGGGATGTCGATCGCGCGGTACTGCAGCGCCGATTTCAGCGACATCCGCGCGACCCCCGGCCGCCCCTGCGCGAACTCCCGGAGGCCCTCCGCCAGATTCGCCTCGAAGCGCCAGTTCACGTACGCGAACCAGCCCAGCGCGGCCGAAACCAGGACCAGCACGAGCGAGACGGACAGAAGGATCATGGACGTGGCCGTCCATTCCGTCTTCGGCTTGTCGATTTTGTTGATGGCCAAGGCCGTTCAACGCACCTTTCCCGCGACGGCCCACGCCGAGAGCGGCCCGAAGGCCCGGCTGTCGACGAGTTTCGCCCCGTTGCGGTTGTCCCCGAGCACGAACAGCGTGTCGCGCGGAATGAGGGTCTCGGCGTAGTCCTCGGAGGAGCGGTTCCGGGAGTTGACGTAGTTCTCCACGAGACGCTCGTTGTTCACAAATACTTCGCCCTTGACGATCTTCACGCGGTCCCCCGGCAGGCCGATCACCCGCCCGACCAGGTTCTTCACCCCTCGGCCGCCGATCTCGTAGGCGTAGGCCACCGCATCCCCCCGGTCCAGATCCCCGGGATTCCGGATCTGGGGGTTCAGCATCACGTTCTTGTCCTGGGGGAAGGTCGGGGCCATCTCCTGGCCCTCCACGCGGCGGCACCCGTAGGACTTGTTGACCCAAAGGAAGGTCCAGAGGATGACGAAGAGGACCAGGACTTTGAGGAAGCGGAGGGCGAGTTCAACCGCCATGTGGGCCCTAGTTTAGTGGCCCTCCCCGGGGTGTCAAGGAGGAGCTCACTCCCGCGGCGGGACGGAAAGCCGGAACGGGGCCGAGTGGGGCTTGAAAAGGCGACGTCTCTTTGATAGACTTTCGAGCCTCATCTAAGGAGTTTATATGGCCGTCATGGCGGACAAGAAGAAGACCGTGGGGGATTATGCCACCCACAAGGGCGACACGGGCTCCCCTGAAGTCCAGGTGGCGCTGATCACCGAGCAGATCAACCATCTCACCGAGCACCTGAAGCTGCACAAGAAGGACCATACTTCGCGGCGCGGGCTGCTCATGATGGTGGGCCAGCGGGCGCGGCTGCTCAAGTATCTGCAGTCGACGGATCAGAACCGCTACCAGGGCCTGATCAAACGCCTGGGCATCCGAAAGTAACAACGACGAACGTGACACGACCCGGAAGCCATCCCTGGACCCTGCGCGGGTCCCGGCATGACTTCCGGGTCGTTTTTTTATTTGAGCGGCGCACTCCGAAGGACCCAAGAGGAATGCCGGACGAAAGACGATAGCCCCGCCGCCGCGACAGCGGCGCGCGGAGCTTCCGCCTTTCGTCGGTCCAGCCTTGAGGAACGCCTTCCGGAGTGTCGCCTCGTTTTCAGGGAGGCTGCATGTCCAAGGCGCACCGCGTTGAGGCCGATCTCGGCGACGGCCGGAAATTCATCTTCGAGTCCGGATGGCTCGCGAAGCAGGCCAACGGCGCCTGCATGGGACGGCTCGGGGACACCATGGTCCTCGCGGCGTCCGTCGCGGGTCCCGCCCGCGAAGGCACCGACTTCTTCCCCCTCACGATCGACTACCGCGAGAAGATGGCGGCCGCGGGCCGCTTTCCCGGCGGCTTCATCAAGCGCGAAGGCCGCCCCACCACGAAGGAGATCCTCACCGCGCGCCTGACCGACCGCCCCCTCCGCCCCCTTTGGCCGGACGGTTACTTCATGGACGTGCAGGTCCAGCTGAGCGTGTACTCGGCCGACCAGGTCAACGATCCGGACATCGTCGGCATGAACAGCGCGTCCGCGGCGCTGGTCGTCAGCGACCTGCCCTTCCAGGGCCCGGTCGGCTCCGTCCGCATCGGCCTGCTCGACGGAAAGTACGTCATCTGCCCCAGCCTGGCGCAGATCAAGGAGAGCAGCCTCGACCTCGTGATCAGCGGCACCAAGGACGGCATCATCATGGTCGAGGCCGGCGCCCGCCAGGTGAGCGAGGACGAGATGCTCGGCGCCTTCGAGGCGGCGATGAAGCCGATCCAGGCGCTCATCGAGGCGCAGCTCAAGCTCAAGGAGCTCGCGGGACGCCCCCTTGGCAAGGTCGAGACCCTGCCCTTCCCCGAGGCCGTCGCGCAGAAGATCAAGGCCCAGTTCAGCGAGGATCTGAAGAAGGCCTTCTTCATCAAGATCAAGCGCGAACGCAACCAGGCCTTCAGCGACCTCAAGAAGAAGGTCTTCGACGCGATGATGCCGAAGGACGCCTCGGGCGCGGTGAAACCCGGCTCGGCGACCAAGGTGGACGTCGTCCGCGCCTACGACCGCGTCATGGACGAACTCGTCCGCGGCTACGTGCTCGAAAACGTGCGCGCCGACGGCCGGACGCTCCGCGACATCCGCCCGATCTCCATCGAACTCTCCATGCTGCCCCGCTGCCACGGCAGCGCGCTCTTCACGCGCGGGGAGACCCAGGCCATCGTCTCCGCCACCCTCGGAACCTCCAAGGACGAGCAGATCGTCGAGGGCCTCGACGAAGAGTATTCGATGCGCTTCATGCTCAACTACAACTTCCCCAACTTCTCCGTCGGGGAGGTGAAGCCCATCCGCGGCCCCGGCCGCCGCGAGATCGGCCACGGCGCCCTCGCGGAGCGCGCCATCGAGGCGGTCATGCCCAGCGAGCAGGACTTCCCGTACACGGTCCGGATCATCAGCGACATCCTCGAGTCCAACGGATCCTCGTCGATGGCCAGCGTCTGCGGCGGCGTGCTCGCGCTCATGGACGCCGGCGTCCCGATCAAGGCGCCCGTCGCGGGCATCGCGATGGGCCTGGTCCAGGAGAAGGGCAAGGTCGCGATCCTGACCGACATCCTCGGCTCCGAGGACGCCCACGGCGACATGGACTTCAAGGTCGCCGGCACCGAGGCCGGCATCACGGCCCTCCAGATGGACCTCAAGGCGGCGGGCATCTCGATGGAGATCACCCGCGCCGCCCTCGCGCAGGCGAAGGAAGGCCGCCTCAGCATCCTCAAGACGATGAAGGACGCCATCGCCGCGCCGCGCGGCGAACTTTCCGCCCACGCGCCGCGCCTCGTGCGCATCAAGATCCCGTCCGACAAGATCGGCCTGCTCATCGGGCCCGGCGGCAAGACGATCCGGGAGCTCGAGGCCCGCACCGGCTGCATCATCGAGATCAACTCCGACGATTCCGGCGAGGTCCTGCTGGCCTCCAAGAACAAGGAGGCCCTCGAGCAGTGCAAGGCGATCATCCAGGGGATGACCCAGGAGCTGGAGGTCGGCAAGATCTACGCCGCCACGGTGGTCAGCCTCAAGGACTTCGGCGCGTTCTGCGAACTCGCCGGCACGGGCCAGGACGGCCTGGTGCACGTCTCCGAAATCACCGAGGCGCGCGGCATCCGCGTCGAGGACTACCTCAAGATCGGCATGGACGTCGACGTCAAGATGATCAGCGCCGATCCCCAGGGCCGCAACCGCTTCTCGATCAAGGTGGCCCGGCAGGAGAAGAACCTGCCCCAGCTCGGCCCCCTGAATCCCGGCGCGGCGCCCGCGGGAGGCCCTCCTGCAGGCGGCCCCGGCGGCCAGCAGCGCTTCCGCGACTCCCGTCCGCCCGGACCCGGCGGCCCGCGCCCCGGAGGCCCGCCCCCTTTCCGGCGCTAAGCGGCTCGATTGAGTCCAACGCCCCCCGGAGAACCGAGAGGTTTTCCGGGGGGCTTTTTTATCGCCGGTCCTCGAGGCGGTCTCGGGGGTCGATCAGACCCCGCCGCCGGGCCTGCGCGCGGGCGTCGCGCGCGGCGGACTCCCGTCCCAGCGCCTGCTCCGCCCGGGCGATCCAGAGCCAGAGCGTGGCGTCCTCCACCCCCGCCGCCACGGCTCCCCGGAGGCACTTCAGGGCCTCCTCGTGCTGCGACGCCTCCAGGAGTTCCCGTCCGCGCTCCGCCGTCCGGATCCCCTGGAGCAGGGGAATCCGGTCCGGGATCCCGCGGGCCTCCTCCAGCGCCATCCCGAACGCCAGGAGCAGACAGACGCCGAATCCGACCGCGATCGCCCCGCGCCGCCGGCGGCAGGTCCGTTCGAATTCCTCCCCGTGGCCCGGAAAGTCGTACGCCTCCTGCAGGATCGCCACCCGGCGCGCGATGCTGAAGTGCCGCAGGGAGCCCGCCTCGGGCGGGCTCCCGTTCAGCTCCCCCACCCGCAGCAGGGCGCGGACCATCTCGGGCGAGCCGGGATATCCGCCGGGGCCCTTCGCGGCCCCCAGGTCGGCCTCGCTTTCGAATCCCCGCGAGAGAAAGCTGAAGAGGCCCACCCAGAAAATAAAGGCGGCCGTCAGCATCCCCGCCAGGACCATCCAGCCCGGCTGGGACTGCAAGGCCTGGTAGAGCCCGCCGGACAGCACGCCGAAGGAGAGCGCCAGCATCAGATAGACCTCGAGATGGCGGCGCTGCGCATGCGTGACTTCGTGCGCCAGCACGGCCTCGACCTCTTCAGGCGTCATCCCCTGCAGCAGGCTCCCGGTGAAGAACACGGGGCGGCGCCTCGCGAGCAGGCCCGCGACGAACGCGTTCGCCGTCGCGCCGGACGCGATGACGTACAGGCCTGCAGGCGGGAAACCCATGGCCCGGCAGCGGGACTCCAGCCGGTCCCGGAGTTCCCCGGCCGGCACCGGCCGGGCGGCGAAGACGAAGCGCAGCAGCCGCGGAAGCAGGAAGGAGGCGGGCAGAAGCGTCCCGAGAACGGCCGCCCCGCCCAGCGAGGGGAGGAGAAACAGCGCCTCCCGGAACACCGTGATGCGTTCGAGGATTTCCTGGAGGAGCAGGATGCCGAGCAGCGGAAGGAAGGCCAGCCCCAGGAACGCGCGGAACGCAAACCCCCGGCGTCCCTGCGGCAGGAGCGTCACGCCCTGGATCCCCAGGAGGGCGTAGAGCGGCGCCAGCCCCAGCAGCGTCTGCAGCAGCGGGGAGGCCTCCACCCACGGCCACCAGGTCCAGAGCGGCCAGTGGAAGACGAACACCAGGAGGCCGTAGAGCAGGACGGCGAGGATCTGCAGGACCGAGCGGCCGACGAATCCGGGGCGCGCGGCGGCCGTCCGGCGGCACAGGATCCCGAAGACGAGGACGACTCCCAGGGCGGCCGCAGGCGCCGCGGCTCCCCCCGCAAAGCGGAGCGGCTCCACCCCCGTGGGGTACGACAGCAGGAGCAGCAAACCGAAGAGCGTGACGAACGGGGCCCCCAAGGGATCCTCCCCGCGTCAGGCCTTCGGCGCTTCCGGCGGAGGCGCCGGCGGCGCCGTCCCCCCCTCGGCCTTGGGGGCTTCGGGGGCGGGAGCCTCGGGCGGCTTCCGTCCGAAGACGTCCTTCCCCTCCAGTTTCGCCTTGTCGCGGCGCACCGCGAATATCTTCATGCGGATGCTGGAGTTGCCGTAGCGCTTGGACATGATCCCCGCCACGAGCACGATGGCGACGACGATCGCCGCCCCCACGCTGATGACCGTGATGAAGCCCTCGCGGGTGTTCTTCATCTTCGGCTTCTCGACGATGCGGAGATTCTTCACCATGAGCATGAGGGACTTCACCAGCGTGTCGCCCTGCTGGTCCTCCGTGGCCTTCTGCCCGGCGTAATCGAAGGTCCTCAGGAAGACGCCCTCGATCTCCACCCAGTCGTCGTAGATCGTCTGCCCCTTCCAGACGTGCGTCTTGAACTCCAGGGGCTTCCCCGTCGCGGGATCCTTGGGCTTCTCCGGCAGGTAGAAGTAAACCGTCCGGTTCTTCGGGTACTCCTGCATGACGGCGAGGTAGACGTACTCGATGTTGTTGGGCGTCGTGGTCTCCATGCGCTCGGTGTAGATGTAGATCAGCCGGCCGTAGACCCGGAGCACGTCGCCGCGGTGTTTCTGAGGCTCGCGATAGACGGCCTCGGTGCTCAGGCCGGGGCTCACCCGCTTCGCCATGTCCTCGGGCGTGACCGCGTTGAGGACGACGTTCATCATCTGGATGAATTCGGGGGTCTCCTTGACCGGCTTTTCCCGGCCGTCGCGGAAGGGGGCGGCCAGTTCCTTCAGGTTCACGGCCCCGTCCTTGGGCAGCGGAGGAATCGGGATCTCGACTTTGGGTTTGGCGGGATCCTGGGGCGCCGGCTTGTCCGGCGCCGCCTGCGGCGCCTCCGGCTTCTTCCCCATGCCCTCGATGGAGTATTCGACCTGCCCCGCCGGCAGCGCCTCCTCCTTCTTCTTCAGGGCATCCATGGACTTCTTCGCATAGATCGCCCCGCCGACGCAGATCATGAACACGACGGCCATCGCGTAGAGCCGGGTCCATTCCCTCTGGCTGACCCCGGGCATCGGCTTGCGCTTCGGGCCTTCCGTCTGCTGCCGGAACGGGTTCGGAAGCTGGTTGTCCATGGGCTCACTCTATCAAATCGGGGCCTGAGCAGACAAACGGCCGGAACCCGTCCGGGTTCAGCCGGAAAATCGGGATGCGGAATACGGCGGGGCCCTGGCGCGTCAAAGGATTGACCGCATTGTTTGACCGTCGCGGACGGACCGTGATATAGTCCGTACACCACGCTTCCAGGAGGGCCGGTTCGGTTCGGAGAGGGGTCCCAGATAGGGCCCTCCGTGCCGTCCGCGACCCCCCGAGCCTAAGGGGGACCCATGTTCGAGAAGTTCACCGAGCGCGCCCGCAAGGTGATGAGCCTCGCGCGGCAGGAGGCCCAGCGCCTCAACAGCGAGTTCATCGGCACCGAGCACATCCTCCTGGGCATCATCCAGGAAGGCGGCGGGGTCGCGGCGAAGGTCCTCAAGAACCTCAACGTCGACCTCAAACGCATCCGGCAGGAGATCGAGAAGCTCATCACGCCCTCGACCTCCCCCACCGTGACCCTGGGCCAGCTCCCCTTCTCCCCCCGCGCCAAACGCGTCATCGAACTCGCCGGCGAGGCGGCCAGCGGCCTCGGCCACGACGTGATCGGCACCGAGCACCTGCTGCTCGGCCTCCTGAAGGAGAACGAGGGCATCGCCGCCCAGGTCCTCACCAATCTCGGCCTGAAGCTCGACGACGTCCGCGACATGGTCATGGAAGTCCTCGGGGCCGACGTCGGCCAGCAGGACGTCGAGGACAAGCTCAACCAGAAGACCTCCAAGTCCAAGACGCCGGCGCTCGACGCCTTCGGCCGCGACCTCATGGAGCTCGCGCGCGACCGCAAGCTCGACCCCGTCATCGGCCGCCGCAAGGAGATCGAGCGGGTCATGCAGATCCTCTCCCGCCGCACCAAGAACAACCCGGTGCTGCTCGGGGAGCCCGGCGTCGGCAAGACCGCGGTGGTCGAGGGCCTGGCGCAGGACATCATCAACGGCAACGTCCCCGAGGTGCTGAAGGAAAAGCGCCTCGTCGTGCTGGACCTCGCCCTCATGGTCGCCGGCACCAAGTACCGCGGCCAGTTCGAGGAGCGCATCAAGGCGGTCATGAACGAGGTCCGCCGCGCCAAGAACATCATCCTCTTCATCGACGAGCTGCACACGCTGGTCGGCGCGGGCGGCGCGGAAGGCGCGATCGACGCGGCGAACGTCCTCAAGCCGTCGCTGTCCCGCGGCGAAATCCAGTGCATCGGCGCCACCACGCTGGACGAGTACCGCAAGCACATCGAAAAGGACGGCGCCCTCGAGCGCCGCTTCCAGACGATCGTCGTCGAGCCCCCGGGCCGCGACGAGTCCATCGAGATCCTGAAGGGCCTTCGCGACAAATACGAGGCCCATCACCGGGTGCGCTACACCGACGAGGCCCTCGAGGGCTGCGTCGACCTCTCCACGCGCTACATCAACGGACGCTTCCTGCCGGACAAGGCCATCGACGTGATGGACGAGGCGGGCGCCCGGGTGCGGCTGCAGTCCATGGTCTCGCCCCCCAACATCAAGGAGCTCGAGGACGAGATCAAAAAGCTCGAGAAGGAGAAGGACGAGGCCATCTCCCTCCAGGAATTCGAGCGCGCCGCGCAGATGCGCGACAAGGCGATGCAGCTCAAGAAGAACAAAGAAAAGGTCATGGCGGAGTGGCGCGACCAGAACAAGGAGTTCGACGGGGTCGTCGACGCCGAGGTCATCGCGCAGACCGTCTCCATGATGACGGGCATCCCCCTCACGCGCATCGAGAAGAAGGAGGCGGAGCGCCTCCTGCACCTCGAAGACGAACTGCACAAGCTCGTGGTGAGCCAGAGCGAGGCCGTGACCGCGGTGTCGCGCGCGATCCGGCGTTCGCGCGCCGGCCTGAAGGATCCGCGGCGCCCCATCGGCTCGTTCATCTTCCTGGGCCCCACCGGCGTCGGCAAGACGCTGATGGCCAAGGCGCTCGCCAAGATCATGTTCGGCGAGGAGAACACGCTCATCACGATCGACATGTCCGAGTACATGGAGAAGCACAACGTCTCCCGGCTCATCGGCGCCCCTCCGGGCTACGTGGGTTACGAGGAGGGCGGCCTGCTGACGGAGAAGATCCGCCGCAAGCCCTACGCCGTGGTGCTCTTCGACGAGATCGAGAAGGCGCACGGCGACGTCTTCAACATGCTCCTCCAGATCCTCGAAGAGGGCCGCCTGACGGACAGCTTCGGGCGGAACATCGACTTCAAGAACACGATCCTGATCATGACCTCGAACATCGGGGCCGAGCTGCTCAAGAACCAGACGACGCTCGGCTTCAAGAAGGTGTCCACGGACGGCAGCTATACGGCGATGAAGGACCTGCTCTCCAAGGAGGTGGAAAAACACTTCCGGCCGGAGTTCATCAACCGCCTCGACGACATCATCGTCTTCCGCCCGCTCATCCGGAAGGACCTCGAATCCATCATCCACCTGGAGATGAAGGCCGTCGAGGCGCGCGTGCAGAAGAAGGGCGTGAAGATCGCCCTGACGGCGGAGGCGCTCGACTACCTGATCGACCAGGGCTTCAATCCGGACTTCGGCGCGCGGCCCCTGAAGCGCGCGATCGAGCGGCTCGTCGAGGACCCCCTGTCCGAGGGCCTCTTGCGCGGCGAATTCAAGGATGCGAAGCACATCGACATCAGCCTGAAGGACAAACACCTCTTCTTCCAGCCGAAGGACGCGACTCCCCCGCCGGCGGGGGACGAGAAGAAGGAAGTCCCGGCGGGCGACTCCAAGAAGTAGACCTCAGCCGAAAAAGAAACCCCCGTTGCGGCGGCCGCCGCAACGGGGGTTTTTCGTTCCCGTCAGGCCTACGGAAGAGGTCCGCGGACGTAGACGTCGGGCACGCCGTTCGTGTCCCCGTCGACCATCGTCTCCGCGTTCGAAACGAACGCGCAGGTCTTGCCGTCCGAAGCGAGCGAGATGCCGAACGACGACTGGGGATCGCTCGCCTGCACCCCGAAGGTGCGGACCGAGGCGCGCTGGGTCACGAGCGACGGAATGTCGAAGACGAACACGTCGCCGACCGCGTTCGTGTCGCCGCTGACCAGGTTGGGGGCGTCGGACTGGTAGCCGATCCGGGTGCCTCCGCCGGAGATGGACGGTTTGCGGCTGGGGCCGAAGCCCTGCGCCCCGTTGGTGCTCCGGGAGACGAGCCGGGTCGAGAGCGCCCCGCGGTCGCGGACGTACACGTCGAAGTCCCCGTTCACGTCGGAATCCCCCGTCGTCGAGAGGTTCGTGGCCTTGGATTCGAACGCCACCTTGAGTCCGTCGGCGCTGATGGAGGGGGCCCCGCTCTCCTCGTTGGCGTCGCCGATGGGATTGGCCACGGAAACGCGCTCGTTCTTGCCCAGCGTCCGGTCCCGGACGAAGACGTCCTTGAACCCGTTGAGGTCGTTGCTGACGACGTCCGTGGCCGCGGATTCGAAGGCCACGTAGCGCCCGTTGGAGGAGACCGAGGGGAGGAAGCTGCCGCCGTCGGTCACGTCTCCCGTCGAGTCCACGGACACGCGTTCGATGGTGCCCGAGGCGCGGATCCAGATGAAGATGTCGGAGGCGCTGTTGGTGTCGGTGACCCCGTCGAGATTGGTGGCGACGGACTGGAAGACGATGAAGGCGCCGTCCGCGGAGAGCGAAGGGTTCGTGCTGCCGCCGTTGGGGACGGTGTTGCCGCTGATCGTCGTGATGCGCTCGGTCGTCCCGGCCGTCCGGTCCCGGAGGAAGATGTCGGCGGCGCCGTTGCCGTCCACGCCGCCGACCAGGTCGGTCGCGAAGGATTGATACACCACGTAACGCCCGTCGGCGGAAACGGAGGGGGCCCCGCTGGCGCCGTTCCCGCCCGCACCGCTGGGATTCAGGGAGACGAGCTCCGTCGTGCGCGACTGGAGGTCGCGGAGGTAGACGTCGCCCGAGCCGGTGACCGTTTCCGGCGTGAGATTCCGCGCCGTGGAGGCGAAGGCGACGTAGCGCCCGTCGGCGGATATCGACGCGCTGACCGAAATGCCGTTGGCCTCCGCCTGGGAGGAGTCGATGGACGCCCGGGTGGTGACGGCGAGGGAGACGTCATCGTCGTTGACGGACGCGTCGCAGGCGGCGGCGAGCAGGAGCCCGGCCAAGACCAGACAGGAGAGGATCTTGTTCATCACGCGGGACA
Organism: uncultured Planctomycetales bacterium; assembly: GCA_964619955.1. Lineage (GTDB taxonomy): Bacteria > Planctomycetota > MHYJ01 > MHYJ01 > JACPRB01 > JACQFK01. The sequence continues at coordinate 42,123 of CAZUJF010000001.1, read as the reverse complement.
GCATACGAACTGAATTTCCGCGAGTAAAGCATTCTCGAACCGGCACGCCCGGCTCCGCACGGCGGGGGGAGCAAAACCTTTTGACAGCCTCCCCCGACCCATGATGAAATGCCGCTTCAAATCCATTCGAAATTACTGTGCGGGGACTCATGAAGCATCGACTCGGTGCCAAGGCTCGTCCGACCCTCCTCCTGCTCACGGCGGCCGTGCTCATGCCGGCCTGCGGGGATTCGGGGAGTTCCGGATCTGCGCCCGCCGGTTCGACCGGCTCGACGGACATCACCGTCCCCACCATCGCCATCACCGCGCCGAGCACGGCGCTGACCTTCGTGACCACCCAGACTCCCGTCATCCTGGCGGGCACGGCCGCCGACGACACGGGCGTGGTTTCGGTCAGCTGGTCGAACGCCTTCAATTCCGTCAGCGGCGCCGCGGACGGCACGACGACCTGGACGGCGAGCGCCCATCTCAGCCCCGGCCCCAACCGGATCACCCTCACGGCGCGGGATGCGGCGGGCAACGCCGCCTCCACGCTGATCGACGTGGTCCTGCGTCCGGACACCCTCCGCGCCTGGGGGGACAATACGAGCGGCCAGGTCGGCGACGGCTCGATCTCCAACCGCGCGACCGCGGTGAACATCCCGGGCCTGCCCGGCGTGAAGGATGTGGCGGTCAGCGCCCGGCACTCGCTGGCCCTGCTCGCCGACGGCACGGTCTGGGCCTGGGGCGCGAACGAATCCTACCAGCTCTCGGACAACGCGCCCATCGCGGGCAGCCAGACGCCGGTGCAGGTGAGGATCGCGGGCGTGGCGCTGGCGAACATCATCGACATCGCGGCGGGCGAGCAGCACTCCCTGGCCCTCAGGGCCGACGGCACGGTCTGGGCCTGGGGCAGCGCCGTCTCGGGGGCGAACAATGCGATGGGTTTGGGGGGGACGACCCAGGCCACGCAGCCCACCCAGATCGCGGGGTTCCTGAATGTGACCTCGCTCGCTTCGGGCCGCTTCCACTCCATGGCCTTGAAGGGCGACGGCACGGTCTGGGCCTGGGGCGAGGGCAGCAGCGGGCAGCTTGGGCTGGGCGCCTTTGCGAGCAACGCCGTCCCCGCCCAGATCCCGGCCGCCAGTTTCGGATCGGTGGCTGTCCGGTCCATCACCTGCGGGGACAACCATTCGGCGGCGATCACCGGCGCCGAAACCCTCTATCTCTGGGGTGAGAACGGAGACGGCCAGATCAGCAACGGCGCGACGGCCGACGTGAACGTCCCGTACGCACCCATCGGAGGCGTCAAGCAGGCCGCCCTCGGAGCGGCCCACACGATCATCCTTATCGACAGCACCGTTCCTATCCGGGCCTGCGGCAACAACGACGGCGGTCAGTACGGCCGGGGCAACACCACGCCGTCCCTCTTCCTCACCTCGGTCCCGAACCTCACGGAGATCCGCTCCATCGCCGCAGGGGCCCGTCACAGCATCTTCGTCAAGACGGACGGCACGGTGCTCGCCGCGGGCGACAACGACGCCGGCGGGGCCTACGGCAGCGTGGGCGACGGCTCCCTGCTCAAGCGCACCTCCCCCGTCGTCGTCACCGGCCTGTCCTCCGTCGAACGCGTCGTGGCCTCGGGATACCGCTCGATCGCCCTCACGGCGGACAAATCCGCGCTCGGCTGGGGCGACGCGACGCTGGGACAGCTCGGCGACGGAAGCACTCCGTTCGCGATGCTGGCGACCCCCGCCCTGGATTTCTCGGGCTGCGTGTCCGCCAACGCCGGTTCCATGATGACGCTGGGCGTGCGCTCCGACGGCCGCGTCCAGGTCGTGGGCGCCGGCCGCCTCGACAGCACCGTCACGGCGGCCCTGGGGAACGGCACGAACAACTCCGCCGCCCGCGCGGTCTTCGTCAAGGACACGCTCAACGTCTCCGACCTGAGCGGCATCACCCAGGTGAGCGGAGGCTTGGCCAGCTGCCTGGCCCTGGCCGGCGACGGCTCCGTGTATGCCTGGGGCCTGGGGTTCGGAGGCGTCCTTGGAAACGGCGGCAGCGTGACCACCAACATCCCGGTCCCGGTGACCGGTCTCGGGATCGGGTCCGGCGTCATCGCCGTCGAGTCCGGGATCTACGCTTCCTTCGCGGTCCTTTCCGACGGAACCCTGAGAAGCTGGGGCAGCAACATCAGCGGCCAGCTGGGAGATCCCCTGGTGGTGGGGTCCCGCAACACGCCCGGGCCTGTTCCCGGGGTGGTCGGCTGTCGCGCCGTTTCCTCCGGCTTCTGGCACACGCTGGCGCTGCTCCAGAACGGCCAGGTGCTGGCTTGGGGGGAGAACTTCAGTTATCAGCTGGGTGACGGGACGAATGTCGACCGCAACTCCCCGGTGCTCGTGCAGGGCCTGACCAATGCCGTGGCCGTGGCCGCCGGAGGCGATGCCTTCGACCTCCCGATCTATCCCTCGCCTTCGGCCATATCGTCGGACACCGTGGGCCACAGTCTGGCGCTCCTGGCGGACGGAACCGTCAGGGCATGGGGCAGCAACAGCCGCGGCCAGCTCGGCGACGGCACGAAAACCACGCGCTCCATCCCGGTCCGGGTGAAGAATCTTGAGGACGTCATCGCCGTTTCCGCCGGGGGCGAACACAGCCTCGCGCTGACCTCCGACGGCCGGGTCTGGGCCTGGGGCGGCAACGTGCTCGGGTCCCTGGGCGACGGAAGCACGACCGACAGCCTCCTTCCCCAGCAGGTGCCCCTCCTCAGCAACGTCGTGGCCATCGACGCCGGCACGTTCCAGTCCGTGGCCGTCCTGAGCGACGGCTCGCTCCGCACCTGGGGCGGCAACGTCTTCGCACAGCTCGGCCACGGCTACTTCTGGTTCCGTCCGGAGCCGGTGGCCGTGAAGAACCTCAGCCGGATCCACCTGGTGGGTGCGGGCCTCGAGCATGCCCTGGCCGCCGACGGGGCCGGCAACGTGAAGGCGTGGGGAACCAACAACCGCTACCAGGTGGGCGACGGGACGACGACCCGACGCTTCTCCCCCGTCAGCGTCCCTCTTCCCAACCGCCCGCTCACCCTGGCGGCGGGAGCGACCCACTCATTGGCCTCCTACCAGCCGGCAGGATCTTCCTCCAACACCATCGTAGCCTGGGGCGGCAACGCCTACGGCGAGTCGCTGGCCGGCACGGACGGCGACGACATCGAGATTCCGTCCGTCTCCACCGCGACCGCAAGTGCCGTGCGCGCCCTGGTCGCCGGTTATTACGAGAGCCCCACGGACACGTTCAGGGGCCACTCCTTGTTCATCAGTGCCGGGGGTTCCGTGTCCGGCGCGGGGGACCACACGACCAATCAACTCGGCTTGGGAGCCGTACCCTCCCCCGTCCTGGCGATCACCTTACAAGGGGCGTATCCCTCGCCGGTCATCGCCCTGGCCACGGGAACGAGCCACACCATGGCGCTCACGGCTTCCGGTCAGGTATTCACGTGGGGCGGCACCAGTCCCGCCACTCCCACGGTGGTGGGCGGCGCGCTCGCGGGCGTGGGAGTCCGGAGCATCGGCGCGGGCAAGGACAACTCCTTCGCCATCCTCCAGGACGGCAGCCTCTACGCGTGGGGCGCGAATTCCCGCGGCCAGCTGGGCGTCGGCGACACGCTTTCCAAGGCTTTGCCCACCCTGGTTCCGCTGGCGCTGATCGGGGCCAACGTGAAGGCGGTCAAAGTGGCGGCAGGCGAGAGCCACACCGTCGTCCTCCTCTCCGACGGCCGCGCGGTCGCCTTCGGCAACAACTCCAACGGCCAGCTCGGCGACGGGACGACGACCGACAGCACCACCGGCGTCTTCGTGACGGGTATCACCCACGGACGGGACGTCTACGCCCGCGGCGATTACACCTTCATCCTGGAATAGACCCTTCGGAGGGGGCGGAATCGGTAGCTCGTAGCTGGTAGGCGGCCCGGCTACCAGCTACAAGCTACCTGCTACGATCCACGCAAATCCACGACTGCCCCCTCCGTTGACTTTCCCCGCCCCCTCCCTATAATGGCGCCTTCATCGGTTTCACAAAACTAGCCTAAGGCCTTATCGTTCATGGACTTCGCCACCCGATTCGAACCGAAGGAAGCCGAGGCCCGCCTCTACGCCCTCTGGGAAGCGCAGGGTTGCTTCAGCCCCGATCCCGACTCCGCCCGCGAACCCTTCACCATGGTCATCCCCCCGCCCAACGTGACGGGCTCGCTTCACATCGGCCACGCCCTCAACAGCACCCTCCAGGACATCCTCGCCCGCGCCAAACGCATGGAGGGCTACGAGGTCCTCTACCTCCCGGGCACCGACCACGCGGGCATCGCCACCCAGGCGGTCGTCGAGAAGGACCTCCGCAAAGCCGAAAACAAGACCCGCTGGGACATCGGCCGCCCCGCCTTCCTCGAACGCGTCTGGAAATGGAAGGAGCAGTACGGCAACACCATCCTCTACCAGCTCCGCCGCCTCGGCAGCAGCTGCGACTGGTCCCGCACCCGCTTCACCATGGACGAGGGCTACAGCCTCGCCGTCCGCCACGTCTTCGTGTCCCTCTTCAAGAAGGGCCTCATCTACCGGGGCAAACGCATCGTCAACTGGTGCCCCAAGTGCCAGACCGCCCTCTCCGACCTCGAGGTCAACACCCCCGAGGAGCCGCCGCCCGGCAAACTCTGGCACATCCGCTACCCCGTGAAGGGCGCGCCCGGCCGCTTCCTCACCGTGGCCACCACGCGGCCTGAAACCATGCTCGGGGACAGCGCCGTCGCCGTCCATCCCGAGGACCCCCGCTACAAGGACCTCGTCGGGAAATCCGTCACCCTCCCCCTGCTGAACCGGGAGATCCCCGTCATCGGGGACGACGTCCTCGTCGATCCCAAGTTCGGCAGCGGCGTGGTGAAGGTGACCCCGGCGCACGACCCCAACGACTTCGAATGCGGCAAGCGGCACAAGCTGCCGTCCATCATCGTCATGGACGAAAAAGCCGTCGTCAACGAGCACGGCGGCCCCTACCAGGGCCTCGACCGCTATGAAGCGCGCAAGCGCATCGTCGCCGATCTCGAAGCCCAGGGCCTGCTCGAGAAGACCGAGGAGCACGCGACGCCCGCGGGGACCTGCTACCGCTGCGACACCGTCGTCGAGCCCTACCTCTCCGAGCAGTGGTTCTGCTCCATGAAACCTCTCGCCGCGCCGGCCATCGAGGCCGTCCAGAAAGGCGAAGTCCGCTTCCACCCCGAGCGCTGGGCCAAGGTCTACCTCGACTGGATGGAGAACATCCGCGACTGGTGCATCTCGCGCCAGATCTGGTGGGGCCACCGCATCCCCGTCTGGTACTGCCCCAACAAACACGCGATCGCCGCCGTCGAGGACGTACACGCCTGTCCGGAATGCAAATCGAAGGATCTGCGCCAGGACGAGGACGTGCTCGACACCTGGTTCTCCAGCGCCCTCTGGCCCTTCGCCACGCTGGGCTGGCCCGAGGAGACCCCGGAGCTCGAGAAGTTCTATCCGACGCAGGTCCTCGTCACCGGCCGCGACATCATCAACCTCTGGGTCGCCCGGATGATCATGTCCGGCTGCGAGTTCCTCAAGGAAAAGCCCTTCACGGACGTCGTCATCAACGCCACGATCATGGACGACGAAGGCAAGCGGATGTCGAAGTCCAAGGGCACCGGCGTCGACCCGCTGGAGCTCATCGACGCCTACGGGGCCGACGCGCTCCGCTTCGCGCTGGCGTGGCTCACGACGGGCACGCAGGACCTCCGCTTCGGGAAGAACTCCGCGAAGCAGCGGGTGGAGATGTGCCGCAACTTCATCACCAAGGTCTGGAACGCCTCGCGCTACGCCGCCTCGAAGATCGGCGACGCGCCCGCGAAGGCCCCGCTCGAGGGCGCCGCCGAGGAGGACCGCTGGATCCTCAGCCGCCTCTCCACCACCGTGGGGAAAGTGACCGACGCGCTCGACCGCTACGAGTTCGGCGAGGCCGCCCAGCAGCTCTACAAGTTCGTCTGGGACGACTTCTGCGACTGGTACATCGAGCTCTCGAAGCGGCGTGCGGACGAACTCGTGGTGCGGCAGACGCTGCACTTCGTCCTCGACCGCACCCTCCGCCTGCTGCACCCCTTCGCCCCCTTCGTGACGGAGGAGATCTGGCAGAAGCTGGGGCGCAAGCAGCTGCTCATGACCGTCGGCGCCCCCGACCCCGACCACACGCTGCTGAACCCCGACCTCGAGCGCCGCATGGAGCTCGTCTTCGAGGCGGTCCGGGCCGTCCGCGAGGTCCGGAACCGCAACGGACTGGCCCCCAAGGTGGCGCTCGGCGCCCTGCTCTCCGCGAAGGATGAGGCGACGGCCGCCCTGCTCCGGGCCGGCCTGGAGATCGTCAAGGACCAGGCCAACGTCGACGTCTGCACGATCGGCATGGACCTGGCCAAGCCCAGATTCGCCGCCGCCGTGGTGACCCCCGCGTTCACCGTCTACATCCCGCTCGAGGGCAAGATCGACACGAAAGCCGAGCTTGAGCGCACCCGCAAAGAACTCGACAAGACGCGCGGCCAGGCCGAGCAGGCCGCGAAGCAGCTCGCGAACGACGAGTTCCGGAAGCGCAAGCCTGCGCTCGCGGCGGAGATCGAGGGCAAACTCGCCGACTTGAAGGCAAAGACCCTCGAGCTTGAAGCCCATCTGAAGGAGCTCGAGGCGTGAGACTTTCCGAACTCCTCGGAGAACCCCAGATCCTGACGGGGATCCAGGGCCGCGAGAAGGGCGGGCTCATCGAAACCCTCCTCGCCCCGCTGCTCAGCCTGGGCCGGCTCAAACCGGAACAGCGGGGGCCGGTCCTGGACGCGCTCCTGGCACGGGAAAAGATCGCCTCCACCGGCATGGAGCACGGCATCGCCATCCCGCACGCGAGCGTGGACGGTATCGAAGGCGCCCTCGCCGTGCTGGGCCTCGCCCCGGAGGGCGTCCCCTTCCAGTCCGCGGACGGAAAGCCCGCGAGGATCCTGGTCCTGCTGGTCATCCCCCGCAAGGCCGTGGCCGAGCACACCCGGACGCTCGCGGGCATCGCGAAGCTGCTGCAGTACGAGGAGCTGCGGGAGGCCCTGCTGCGGGCGCGCAGCCCCCGGGAGGTCCTCAAGATCATCCGCGAGGAGGAGCAGCGCGAAGGCGCGTAGCTACTCGGCGATCAATTCCGTCTGGTAGAGGTGCGCGTACACCCCGTTGCGCGCCAGCAGTTCCTGGTGCCGCCCCTCCTCCACGAGACGTCCGCCGTCGAGCACCAGGATGCGGTCCGCCGTGCGGATCGTGGAGCGCCGGTGGGCGATGATGAACGTCATCCGGTGTTCGGCGCGGATCAGGCCGTCGAGCGCCTCCTGCACCGCGCGTTCGCTCTCGGCGTCCAGCGCGCTGGTGGCCTCGTCGAGGATGAGCAGGTCCGGGTCGCGCAGGATGGCGCGCGCGATGGCGACCCGCTGGCGCTGCCCGCCCGACAGCTTCGCGCCGCGCTCCCCGACCGGCGTGCCGTAGCTGCATTCCAGCCCCATGATGAAGGCGTGGATGTGCGCGGCACGGGCGGCCGCCTCGACCTCCGCCTGCGTGGCGTCCGCCCGGCCGTAGCGGATGTTCTCGCCGATGCCCGCATTGAAGAGGAAGGTCTCCTGCGTGACGACGGCGACCCGGGCGAGCAGCGAGGAGCGCTTCACGCGCCGCAGGTCCGTGCCGTTGACCCGCACGGCCCCCTGCTGCGGATCGTAGAAGCGGCACAGGAGATCGCACAGCGTCGTCTTCCCCGCCCCGCTCGGACCGACCACCGCCACGACCTCGCCGGGACGCACGGAGAGGTTGAGGTCCTTCAGGACGGGCGTCCCCGGGAACGAGAACGAGACGTCCCGGAACTCCACCCGTTCGATGCGGCCGACGGACATGCCCTCGTCATGCGAGCTTTCCCGGGGCTGGTCCAGGACCTCGAAGACCAGTTCCGCGCCCGCGGAGGCCTCCACGAGGCGGTTCCAGGACTTCGACAGCTCCCGGACCGAGGAGTTGATCATCGCCACCATGAGCACGAGGAAGGTAAGTTTCCCCGGGCTGAGTTCGCCCGAGGTGAGCATCCCCCCGCCGAAAACGAAGATCCCGGCCAGGGCCAGGCCCATGAAGAGGTTGTTGATGTTCTCCCCGACCGCCTTGCGCCAGAGGCTCGTCATGTAGCGGCTGAAGAAGTTCTCGTTGTGTTCGCGGAACTCCCGGACCTGGCGGGCTTCCATGTTGAAGGACTTGACGACCTTGATGCCGCCGAAGGTCTGCACCATCGTGCCCGTCATGTCGCCCAGGGACTCGAGGCTCTTCTTGCGCGCGCGGCGCATGCGCCGGGACAGGCGCGCCAGCACCAGCGCGTAGAACGGGAAGAACGCGAGCGCCAGCGCCGCCAGCTTCCAGTTCACGGCGAAGGCCCCCGCCAGCGCCCAGGAGATCATCAGCGGGTGCACGATCGCGTCGTCGAAGAGGAAATTGGTCGCGGACTCGCAGACCGCGACGGCGTTCGTGGTCCTCGAAATCAGGTCGCCCGAGCGCCGGTCGTAGTGATCCTGCAGCGGAAGGTACGCGAGATGCTCGGCCAGGTCGTTCCGAAGATCCGCCAGGACCCGGTTGGTCAGCCAGTTGGTCAGGTAGTCGCGCAGCAGTCCGAAAACGAACATGAGGCCGCAGACGGAGACCGTGACGACCGCGATCAGGCGGAGGTCCCAGTGCGCGGGCTGCAGCAGCGAGAGCGGGCCCGACGACGCGAGTTCCGGGCGTCCGAGCCGGTCGATCACCGGCGTGACGACGTACGCCTGCAGCGCCTTCAATCCGGTGGCGGTCAGCACCACCCCGATCGTCAGCAGGATCTTGCCGAGATGCGGACGGGCGCGCTTGATGAGGCGCCAGCTGATCGAGAGCACGTGGGCCGGGGCGGCCCCGGCCGGGCTCACGTGGAGTACCGCTCCAGCTGTTTCCGGTAGGCCTCGAGGCGCTGCTGCGTCTCGGCGAACGTGTCGCCCCCGAACTTGCCCAGGAAGGCCTTGAGGATCTCGAAGGCGACCACCGCCTGCCCGATCACGCTCGCGGCGGGAACGACGCAGACGTCCGAGCGCTCGTACAACGCCTGGGCGCCCTCCTTCGACTGCAGGTCCACCGTCTGCAGCGGCTTGCGCAGCGTGGAAATGGGCTTGCACGCGGCGCGGACGACGACGGTCTGCCCGTTCGTCATCCCGCCTTCGATGCCGCCGGCGTTGTTGCCGGAACGCGCGAGGGCGCCGTCGCCGCCGCGGAGGATCTCGTCGTGGACCTTGGAGCCGGGCCGGCGCGCCGCTTCGAAGCCGAGCCCGACCTCGACGGCCTTCACGGTCTGCACCGACATCAGGGCGCGCGCGAGGGCGCCGTCCAGCTTGTCCTCCCAGCCGGCATGCGTGCCGAGGCCGGGGGGCGCGCCGAAGACCTTCACCTCGAAGAGGCCGCCGAGCGTGTCGCCGGCGGCCTTGCATTCGTCCACCTTGGCGCGGAGGCGCTCGTCGAGGTCCTTGTCCAGCGTGTAGAAGACCGACTCGTCGCGGACCTTGAGCAGCGTGTCGGGGTCGTCGATCCGCGTGGGGCTGCTGATGCCGCCGACCTCGACGACGTAGCCGAGCACGCGGATCCCGAAGCGCGCGAGCACGGTGCCGGCGAAGGCGCCCGCGGCGACGCGCGCGGCGGTTTCGCGGGCGCTGGAGCGCTCGGCGACATCCCGCGCGTCCTGGGTCCCGAATTTGAGCGCCCCGGCGAGGTCGGCGTGGCCGGGACGCGGCCGCGTGATCGGGTTGAGGTCCTCGGTGTTCTGGACGCGGTTGGCGATCTGGAGCGTGACGTTGGCGCCCAGGGTGTGCCCCTTGCGGACGCCGGTGACGGCGTCGGCCTCGTCCTTCTCGAGCTTCATCCGGGCGCCGCGGCCGTAGCCCCCCTGCCGGCGGGACAATTCGGCGTTGACCGCGTCGAGATCGACCGGCGTGCCGTACGGGAGCCCCTCGATGGAGGTGATGAGGCATTTGCCGTGGGATTCGCCGGCGGTCGTGTAGCGCAGCATCGAAGGGGCGATTATAGGGGGCCTCCGCGGGACGGTCAACCGGGTTGGCGGGACGAAAACGAAGGCGGGCGGTGTCCGTATTTCATGCTGATGCTCCTCCTTCTGGCGCTGCAGGACGTCTATGCCGCCCCGGACCGCGAGCCGAGCGCGGACGAGACGCTGATCCTCGAGTACATGAACCGCTTCCGGGCGAACCCCTCCGCCGAGGCCGATCTCATCGCGCCGCCGGAGCGGAAGGACATGGGCGTCGACTGGAAGATGTTCCGCGAGGAGATGAAGGCCCTGAAGCCGGCGCCGCCGCTGGTGTTCAATCTGGAACTGCTGGATTCGGCCCGCAAGCACAGTTACTACATGATCTTCAACGGACTCGGGCACGTGGAGGAGGCCGGCAAGAAGGGCTTCACGGGCGTGGGATTCGGGGACCGCGCGAAGGCGGCGGGTTACAAGGGCTTCGCGGGGGCCGAGAACGCCTACGCGCAGTCCGGGGGCGCCTGGAGCAGCCACTGGGGCTTCGTGGTGGATTTCGGGGCGGGGCCCGGGGGGATGCAGCCGGAGCGCGGGCACCGCCGCAACATGATCAGCCCCGGATCGAGGGAGGTCGGCCCGGGCGGGGTCCCCAACGGCAAGGGGCTCTCCGTCACGCACAACTTCGGCTCCCGGGATGCGCGCTTCGCCGGGGGCGTGGTCTACGTCGACCTCAACGGCAACAACTTCTACGATCTCGGCGAGGGGCTCGGCGCGGTGGCGATCCTCTCCAGCGACGGCGTCGTGGCCTCCACCTGGAAGGCGGGGGCCTACACCCTGGAGCTCAAGGGTCAGAAGGAGCTCACGCTCACGGCGGTGCTCGGGACGGAGAAGCTCACGAAGGCGTTTCCGGCCGGGACGGAGAACGTGAAGTTCGACTGGGCCGTCCCCAAGGAGGTCCCGCTCAAGGCCGCGGACAGGCTCATCGACGCCGTCGAGAAGGCGGCCGATCCCAAGTCCCCCAAACGGCTCCAGGCGCTCGTCAGCCTCTACGTCAACACGAAGTCCTCCTATCTCGACGCGGAGCGGAGGCAGCGGGTGGCGGAGTTGACGCGGGACGTCGGCGAGCCGCTGGAGGCCGACCAGAAGGCGGTCTTGGAGGTCCTGAAGGATCCCGACGCGAAGGATCTCAAGAAGACGATCGACGAGCACCGCAAGGCCTGGAAGGGCACGGAGGCGGACGCCTGGTTCCAGGACGCCGAGGTGATCGGAAGGCTGAAGCGGGGGCTCTCCAACACCCAGAAACAGCCCAAGCTCTCGGACCGGGACAAAAAGCTCTTCGTCGCGGCGCTGGAGCAGGAGGGGGCCAGGCTGAAGACGCCCTATTTCAAGCCGGAGCTGGCCTCCCTGCTCGCGAAGGCCAAGGGGTTGTAGCCGACGGCGGGAACCCCCTCCGATCCATTCCCAGACCCCATTTCCAGACGGTCTGGAGGCGTGTCGGAGGGCTACTCCGTTCCCTCGACCGGCCGGATGAAGCGTTCGCCCCCGTCGGACTTCGTCAGCCGCAGCGCCTCGCTCACGACCTTCAAGAGCTGCAGCTTCGTGAACGGCTTCGCGAGGAAGCCGTAGAGCCCGAAGAAGAAGTCCTTCGGCGTGTGCAGGATGATCGCCTTCGCCGTCAGCATGATGACCGGGATCTCGCGGGTGCGGTCCTCCTTCTTGAGGTTGTCGCAGACCGTGTACCCGTCCATGCCCGGCATCATGATGTCCAGCAGGATGAGGTCGATGCCCCCCTGCTGCGCCACCTGGATCCCCTCGAACGGATCGCTCACCGTCTTCACGGAGTAGCCCTCGTTCTCGAGGAAGAATTTGATGATGTCGAGGATCTTCTTAGAGTCGTCGATCGCCAGGATCGTTTGAGGCATGGTGTTCGTCCCGAGTATACCCTATCCAGGCCGGCGTTGAAGCCCCCAGGCCCCCGCCAGACACAAGAGCGCCGCCAGCGCCGCCCAGCCGGCCAGGGGACGCCGGACGCGCTCCCGGGCCGCGCCCGCCCCCGCCGCCGCCCTCCACGGACGCTCCACCCCCGCCGCATCCGATTCCCGCTCGTCCAGAAGGCCGTCCACGACCCAGAGCTCGCCGCGAAGCCCCTCCGCCACGTTGGCCCAGAAGATCGGGAAGGACGGCGCCGAGCGGCTCCAGGCGTCCAGATCCACCGAGAGATGCAGGTCGCCCCCCCGGAGCGCCGCCGCCCCCCGCCCGCCCACCGACAGCAGCGTCGTTCCCGTCCGCAGCGCCGGCGGCAGTTCCCCCCAGCCCGCCGCCTCCAGTTCCGTCTCCCGTCCGGGCAAACCCCGCAGCAGCGCATGAGATTCCAGCTTCAAGGCCCCCTTCAGGCGCTCCAACGGGGAATGGATCCAGACCCGCAAGGCCCCCGCGTCCGGGGCTTCATCCAACCCCACCGCCAGGCGCGCCCCCCGGAGCCCGCGCCCGACCCGGGTCCCCGGCACGGCCTCCAGCACCCGGACGAGGGCGGGATGATGCCGCCCGCTGACGGACGCCGCCAGTTCCCCGCCCGCCTGCCGCCGCGCCGTCACGATGTTGTCCGCCGCCCAGCCGTCGTCCAGATCCAGCCGGACCTTGAGCTCCGCCACGCGGGTCAAATCCCGCTTGAGCGACCAGACGGTCGAACCCCGCTGCAACTTCAGACGCTCGCGAAGCGGCGCCCCTCCCGCCTCGATCTGCAGCTCCGCCTCCCGCTCCGGGCCGAAATTGACGATCCGCGCGAAGAGCCCCTCGTCGTCCACGCGGAAGGCGGCGATCCCCGCATTCGCCGGAGGGCCCGCCGCACACCAGGCGGCCGCCCCGTCCACCGGACGGTCCGTCAACACGACCGTCTCGTCCGCCCCCGCCCGGGCGGCCGCGATCATCGCCGTCAGGTCCACCCGCTGCTTCGAGATCCGGATCGCGCCGGGATCCTCCACCCGCGCGCCCGCCGCATACCAGGTCACCCGGTCGGGACCCGAGGCGAAACGCCGTGCCTCTTCCAGCAGCCGCGACAGCCGACCCCCCGCCTCCATCCGCGGCGACGTGTCCGCGACGAACGCCACCCGCCGCGGCGGCACCTCGTCGCTGTTCCAAAACGGACCCGCCAGCGCCGCGACGATGAGCGCCACGGCCGCCGCCTGCAGAAGCAGTTCGAAGCGCCACTGCGGCCGGCGCAGGTCGCGCACCGGCGGATTCCGCTCGGGGATCTGCCTCCAGAGCTTCAGACTCGGCACCGTCACGGCCTGCGCCGCCTGGCGCCAGAGGCTGAAGATCGCCAGCAGCAGGAGCGAGAGCAGCCCCCACAAGACCGCCGGGGTCTCGAAGCTCATTCGATCACCCCCGCCTCGCGGAGGTAGACCCGCACCACGTCCTCCAGCGGCGCCGCGCTGGAGCAGCGCAGATAGTTCATCTCGCGGTCGAAGCACCAGCGCTTCCAGTCCGCGCAATGCGCCGCCAGGAGCTCGCGATACTTCGCCCGCTCCTCGTCCCCGACGAAGCGCAGACAGGACTCCCCCGTCTCCGCATCCACCAGGCGCAGCTTCCCCGAGAAGGACGGCTCCAGCTCCTCCGGGGAGAGGACGTGGATGACGGCCGTCTCCCCGCGGAGCTTCAGCAGGTCCCGGCGCAGCGTCTCGTCCCAGAGATCGCTCACGACGATGCTGAGCCCGCGCGCGACCGGAGGAATCACGAACGCCCCGCCCGGCTTCAGCCGCTCGATCGAGGCCAGCGGGATGGCCGGCCCCTCCTCGCTCGCCACCAGCGCGAGCGCCGCGCCCAGGCGCCGCGCGAACTCGAATTTCGGCGCCATCGAAAGCGACGGGTCCACGAAGAGCCGGACCTCCAGCGCCTCCTCCCGGGTGAACTCCTTGAGGTACAGCTGCCCGAGCCGGCCGTAGAGGTTCCAATCGATGGCGCGGAACTCGTCTCCCGGCACGTAGGGACGGTGGGACTGGAACTCCGAGGAGCCTCCGCGGCGGCGGCCGAGCCGCTCCCCTTCCCGGCGGCCCGAAATCGAACGCCTCATCGCGAAGCGCAGGCCTTCCAGCTTCCGCAGGAAGTCCTCGTCGAAGAGCATGCGTCCAGAATACCCGGACGGGACGCTCAGCGCGAGCGCGCCGCCGCAACGTCTTCCGCGATCCGGCGCCTGAGATCGTCCGCCCCGGCGAACTTCATCTCCGCGCGGATCCGCGAGAGAAAACGCACCTCCAGCACGCGGCCGTACAGGTCGCGCGCGGGGAAATCCAGCAGGTGCACCTCCAGCGACTCCGGATCGCCCTCCTTGAACGTCGGACGGCGGCCGATGTTGACCACCGCCCGCCAGACGCGCCCGTCGAACGGGACCTCCGCGACGTAGACTCCGGAGGGCGGTCGCACCATGTGGTGCAGCTCCAGGTTGGCGGTGGGAAAGCCGAGGGAACTCCCCCGGCGGTCGCCCCGCACCACCGTCCCGATCACCGACGGCGCGCGGCCCAGGAGGAAGGCCGCCTCCTCCAGATTCCCCGCGAAGACCGCCTCCCGGACCAGCGTGCTCGACAAGGCGCGCCCCCCGTGTTTCTCGGGTTCGGACTGCAGCACCGCCAGGCCGGTCTCCCGACCCAGCTCCGCCAGCAGCGCCGGATCCCCCGCCCGGTCCCGGCCGAAGCGGGAATCGTGACCCAGGACGATGCCCCGCGCCGTCAGCCCGCCCACCACCACCTCCCGGATGAAGCGTTCGGCGCTCAGGCGCGAGAACTCCGCCGTGAAATTCAGGACCAGGAGGAAGTCCACGCCCAGCTCCCCGATCAGCCGCAACCGCTCGCCCAGCGGCGAGATCAGGGGCATCGGGCGCCCGGTGAGCACCTCCGAGGGATGCCGGTCGAAGGTCGCGACGACGGACGAGACGCCGTCCCGATGCGCCCAGTCGAGCAGCTGTCCGATGACGCGGCGGTGGCCCCGGTGGACGCCGTCGAAGACCCCCCACGTGACGATAGGCGTCTTGACCCGGGGATCGGGCAGCGCCTCCAGGCCGGAGAGCAGTTCCATCGGGGAGGCTAGGCGTCCGCAGCGGGAGCGCGGCGGCGCGCCACCTTGCGGCGTGGAGGACGTCTGGAGGCGAAGTCCTCCTCCATCTCGGCGAGGAACGGCGCCCACTGCTTCTTGTCCGCCGGGGACATCTTGTCGACGAGCAGGATGCCGTCGAGGTGGTCGATCTCGTGCTGGAACATCCGCGACTCGAGATCCGAGGCCTCGCGCTCGACGGTCTCCCCGTCCAGGGTCTGGTAGCGGACGAGCACGGTCTGGTGGCGCCGGACCTGGATGGCGAGGCCCGGCAGGGAGAGGCAGCCCTCCTCCTCCCGCAGTTCGCCGGACTTATCGACGATCTGGGGGTTGATGAAAACCTGCTCCCCGTTCTTCACCTCGGAGTCGCCTTCGAGATTGGCGACGATGATCCGCCGGTTGAGGCCGACCTGGGGTCCGGCGAGGCCGATGCCGCGCGCGGCGTACATGACCTCGAACATCTTCGGCACCGCCTCCCGCAGGGCGGCGTCGATCGTCGAGATCTTTTTGGAGACCTCGCGCAGGCGTTCGTCCGGGAAATAGACGAGTTCCATGTCCGTTCCTCCAATTATAACGGGCGTCCCGCGGGCGGCAATCCCCGAAGCGTTGACAAGGGGTCCGGGGACCCGCTAGCATCGCCCCTCATGGCCGACACCGATGCGCTGTACAAAAGGGCCGAAGAGGCCTTCAAGAAGGGCAACTGGGACTACGCCCGCGACCTCTTCCTCCAGATCCTCGTGCTGGACCCCGACCACGCCGCCTCCCGGAAAGCCCTCAAGGCGACCCTCCTGAAGAAGTTCCAGACCATGGGCGCCACCGGCAAGATCAAGCTCATGGCGATCCGCGGCCAGTTCGAGCTCCAGCTCAAGGCCACCAAGGACGCCGCCAAGCGCATCGAACTCTGCCAGCGGCTCCTCAACGACGACCCCACCAACGCGAAAGTCCGCACGATCATGGCCGGCATTCTGGTGGAACAGGGCAAATACAACGGGGCCGCCGCGGAGGCCGAGATCGCCTTCGGCGACGACAAGACGAACGGCACGGCCGCCAAGATCCTCGTCGAGGCCTACCGCAATCTCGGCAAGGTCAAGGAGGCCCAGAACGCCCTGGACTGGGCCGTCCGCCTCATCAAGGACGACCGCGACCTGGAGCGCCTGCAGCGCGACCTGGCGGCCATGTCCACCATGAAGGCGGGCTTCGACCAGGCCGGCAGCTTCCGCGACGTCATGAAGGACAAGGGCTCCGCCGAGGAGCTCGAGAAGCGCTCGCACCTCATCCAGTCCGACGCCGACTTCGACCGGGTCCTTGCCGGATACGAGGCCGAGATCGCGGCCAACCCCACCGACCCGAAATTCCCCCGCAAGATCGCCGAGATCTACGTCGACAAGAAGAAGGACTACAAGACCGCGCAGGACTGGTTCCGCAAGGCCTCCGCCGTGGCCCCCAACGACTCCCTCTTCCGGGACAAGATCGACGACTGCGAGATCAAGCTCATCGAAGCCCGCCTCGAGGCCGCCCGGAAGGCGAACGACCCGAAGCTCAAGGAAATCCACATCGAGCTGCTCAAGTTCCAGATCCAGACCTACGAGCGCCGCGTGCAGGAGCACCCCACCGACATGGGACTGCGTTTCAACCTGGGAAAATCCTATTTCCAGGGCGGCATGATCGACAAGGCCGTCGCCGAGTTCCAGCAGTCCGTGAAGGATCCCAAGAAGAAGAACGACTCGCATTTCTACCTGGGCCTCGGCTTCCAGAAGAAGAAGATGTACGACATGGCCGAGAAGCAGTACATCGCCGCCGAGGAGAACATCCTCTCCCAGGACCTGCGCTGCAAGATCCTCTACCAGCGCGCCATCTGCCACTTCGAGGCGGGCCGCAAGGACAAGGCCATCGAGCTCGGCAACACGATCGTCGAGATCGACATCAACTACAAGGACATCGCCGAACTCGTCTCCAAGTGGCAGGCCTCCTGACCCCCCGTCTGCCTATTGACTCCCCCCTCCGTTTGGGCTATCTTTCCCCTTCGCTTTAAGCTTCACAACGGAGGATTTTGAGTGGCACACACGATCAGCGCCCTGCGCCAGTACAAGCAGAGCGAAAAGCGCCGCGTGCGCAACCACGGCGTCAAGAGCACGCTTCGAACCCAGATGAAGCGCGTCCTGGCGGCCGTGGACAAGAAGGATGCCGGCGCGTCCAAGGACGCCCTGAAGGCGGCCTATCGCATGCTGGACCGCGCGGTGAGCAAGGGCGTCATCCACAAGAACAACGCCGCCCGCCACAAATCGCGCCTCACGGCCCGCGTCAACGCGCTGGGCAAGGCCCCCGCGGCGAAGTAATCCCCCGCCAGAGCATTCCGGCCGCCCGGCACAGCCGCTTCCCGACCGTCCGGGAGCGGTACCCCGCACTGCTCTCATCGGGGGGCGAGAACAGCTCCCGCACGAAGCGCAGCCGCCTCCCCCGGGCCAGCGACAACAGCCCCAGCCCGGAGAGCCCGTCCCAGCGGTGCCGGCGGGCGAGCGCGAGGAACAGCCTTCCCTCCCAGGGAATCGACCCCGCCCCGAAACGGCGCAACCCCTCCGACTCCCGACCGGCCAGGGCGCGCAGCAGGAGCAGCGCGTAGGCCACCGCCTCCGTCAGCCCCCAGCGCCCCGCCACGTCCGCCGCCGCCTCCCAATCCAGATTGCGCGAGACGAGGTCCAGGTCCGTGAGATGGATCAGCTCGGCATAGGAATGCTTCAGCGCGTGCTCGCACAACGACACGAAGCGGTGCGCCGGGGACAGGCGTCCGTTGTGCACGCCGGCCCAGACCTCGTCCATGTCCACCCGGAACATGAACTGCGGCCAGGAGGAGTTCAGCAGGTGCCAGTGCAGGTGCACGGGCAGGCTTCCCTCGCGTTCATAGAGCGCCGCCCGCAGCGTGCCGGAGCGGAGACGTTCCGGGGCGAACTCCGGCACGTAGCCCAGGGAGCGCAGGACCTCATCGGCCCGGCCCAGTTCGGAAACCCGCACGAGCAGATCGAGATCCCCCATGTCCCGGAGATCCGGCGAGGGATACTCCTGCCACGCCAGATCGAGCCCCTTGAGGGGGACGACCTCCAGGCTCCGGCGGATCTCCTCCGCCTGGCTTCGGGCCAGCAGCTGGGCGCCCAGGATGGAGGTGGAGAGCTCGCAGGGCAGGCCGAGATTCCGGCAGACGACCGGATAGGTCCGTTCGAGGCGGCTGCGCCGGAGCAGATCCTCGCGGACGGGTCCGGCCGGCAGGTGGCGCGGCGCCCCCAGCAGGGACAGGGCTCCGAGGAGGCGGTTCATGGAGCCCCCTGCCTTTGGAGCGCCGCCGCGCGCACCGGCTCCGCTTCGGTGGCATCCGCCGCCAGTCGTCGCAGCAGGCGCCGGGTCTCCTCGTCCCGATGCGCCGCCACGATGTTCAGCAGGTCGACCCGCACGCGTGCGGGCTCGTTCCGATCGAGGATCCGGAGTTCCAGATAGTGCAGCGTTTCCGCCGCCGCGACCCGGATCCGCGCCAGACGCGCGGCCGCGTCGGACGGCCCGGACCGGAGGGCGGCGGCGTCCTCCAGGACGGCGAGGACGAGCGGATCCGTGGGCGGGCGCAGGGGCTTGTGGACGGGGCCGAGCCGGGCGGAGCGGGTCGCCTTCAGGTGCGACTGCCACCACCCCAGGAAGAGCAGGACGCCCACAGGCAGAACGACGACGAGGACCGGCCGGAGTTTCACAGGCTCATTGTACCCGGATAAACTCCCCGACGCCGTCCTCCCCGCCCCCGGTGAGGGAGCGGTGCGGAGGACGGCGTCCGGGGATCAAGGAGGGAATAGGGGACCTTTTTTGTCCATCGCGCGCAGGCGTTTGCGGATCGATTCCGAAAGGACCTGGTCCGTGTCCTTCATTTTCAGGGCGCCCCGGTCGAGCCCCAGGGCCAGGATCTCGCCCCGATCCGGATCCGAAACGTAGATCTCGTCTCCCAGGGGATTCCAGGCGACGGCCCCCACCGCCCGGCCCAGTTCCAGGCGGTCGACTTCCCCCTCCGCCTCGCAGGAAGGAAGCCCGCCGATCGCCAGCGTGATGCATTGGCCGTCCCGTTCCGGAAGCGCCAGGAGGCGGCCCTCGGGGCTGAACACGAAGCGGTTGTCGCTCCGCCGCGCGCCGGGCGTGAAGAGGCGCCGGACCACGCCGTGGCGGCGCGGATCGATCAGCGCCGCGTGGCCCAATCCTTCGCAGTAGGCCCAGACCCGGCGGGAGCCCGGCTCGGCCTCCAGCTGATACGGCTTCCCCGCCATCGGCAGGCGTTCGATGACCCGGCGCTCCGACACGTCGATGATGGCGACCTCGGACTCCTGGTGCAGCGCCGCATAGAGGAACTCGCCCGACGATTCCAGGGCGAGGGCGCAGGGTTCGGTTTCCAGGGGGACGAGGGCCGGCGGCGCCCCCGACCGGAACGCCACAAGCGCCAGCGCGTTCCGGCCGGAGGCGTCCTGGACGGCCACGGCGACCCGGTCGTTCGCCGCATCCGCCACGAAGGTCCCGGGCAGCGGCTTTCCCGGCAGCGGACGCCGCACCACCAGCCGGTGGGGCGAGAGTTCGATCTGACCGATGAACCCCTCGTTCCCGTCCGCCGCCGCCACCACCGCCTGCCGCGCGTCCCCGAGCACCGCCATCCCCCGGACATCGCCGCGCACGTCGATGACGCCGTGCAGCTGGCGCGTGGCCGCGCTGAGGACCGCCATCTTTCCGCCGTGGAGGGCGGTGAAGACGTCATCCTCGAACGAACCCAGGAGAACCGGACCCGCAGGAGGCGCCCCGCCCCCCAAGTCGATCGGCTGAAAGACCTTCATCGACCCCACCGCAACGACTGTGACGCGCCGGAGTTCCCGGTCGGCGACGAAGAGCAGGGTTCCATCCTCCGAAGGGAGGATCTCCCCGGGGCTCCCGCCCACCTTGCAGGTGGCCCGCACGTCCAGTTGGGGCTTTTGGCCGTCCATCCAATCTCCTCGAGAAGGGATAGAGCAAGACCCATGCCATATGCATTTTATTGGCGATTTACAACTATCTCATTACAAGCATGTTGCACACCGTCACTTCGGGCGGGAGCGGCCGGACGCCCCGATATTCGCAATATGCCTACAATGGGACATGCGTTGGCATTATGCGAATACTGGAAGTTCCGAGGGAATCCCTCTGCGCTACTTCTTGGAGGGCGCCTTGCGGATGACCAGCCGGTAGCGTTTGGCCTTGCGATACAGGGTGCTGCGGTTGATGCCGAGGATTTCCGCCGCCCGCGCGGTGTCGCCGAGGCATTCCTCCAGGATGCGGCGGATCGCGGCGATCTCCAGATCCTCGATCGAGTTCGCCCCGGCCGCCGCGGATGCCGGGGCGCCCCGGATCACCGGCGGGAAGTCGTCGATCTCCAGCCAGTCCCCCTGCCCCAGCGCGCAGGCCTGCTCCACGGCATGCTCCAGCTCGCGCACGTTGCCCGGCCAGTCGTAGCGCTGCAGCTGATAGAGCGCTTCGCGGACCACGCCCGAGATCTTGCGCGCGCCGTGCTCCGCATAGCGGCGGAGAAAGAGGTCCACGAGCGCGGGCACGTCGTCCTTCCGCTCCCGGAGCGGCGGCACCCGGATCGTGACCACGTTGAGACGGTAGTAGAGGTCCCGCCGGAAGCGCCCCTCGGCCACCATCTCCTCGAGGGGCCGGTTCGTGGCCGCGATGATGCGGACGTCCACCGGACGGGCCTTCGTGGAGCCGACGGGGCGGATTTCCTTCGCCTCGATCGCCCGCAGCAGCGAGGCCTGGAGCTCCAGCGGGATCTCGCCGATCTCGTCGAGGAACAGGGTGCCCCCCGCGGCCTCCTCGAAGAGGCCCGTCTTGCGCGCGTGGGCCCCGGTGAAGGCCCCCTTCTCGTGCCCGAACAGCTCGCTTTCCAGCAGCGTGCCCTGCAGGGCGCCGCAATCCACCGGCACGAAGGGCTTCAGGGCGCGGGCGCCGTCGTAGTGGATCGCCCGGGCGACCAGGTCCTTGCCCGCGCCGCTCTCGCCGAGCACGAGGACCGTGCAGTCCTCGCGGCGGACCCGGTCGATCAGCTCGTGGCAGCGCTCCATCGCCCGCGTCGTCCCCACGAGGTTCCGGGCGTGGTAGCGCTCCTTCAGCTCGCGGCGCAGGCGCTCGTTCTCGGAGCGCAGCTGCCGGATCTTGCGGATGCGTTCGAAGATGACGGAGACCTGGTCGAGTTTGAAGGGCTTCGGCAGGAAGTCGGCGGCCCCCAGCTTCATGGCCTGCACGGCGGTCTCGATCGTGCCGTGGGCGGTGACCATCACCACCTCGAGCGCCGGATGCTCGCGCTTGAAGCGCTCCAGCAGCTCCAGGCCGCCCATGCCCGGGAGCTTCAGGTCGACGAACGCCGCGTCGAAGCTCCGTCCGGCGAGCTGGCGGAGCGCCTCGTCCGCCGTGGCGGCCTCCGTGATGTCCACCCCCTCCCGCTCGGCCACCAGCTGGGTGAAGATGCGGCGGATGCCCGCATCGTCGTCCACCAGCAGAAGCTCCAGCCTGGCCATCCCTCCCTTATACCACGCCCCGTTCGCATTTTGCAAATTCGTCAAAAACAGACGGTCTGGAAATGAGGGTCAGGGGTGGAGGGTCTTGAGGACGGCGGCCTCGGCGCAGGACCAGGGATCCACCCCCGTGTAGTCCCCCGTGAGCAGGTAGGCGGGGCCCGGGCTCCGCCGGCACCAGGCCTTGAGCGTGCACGGGGCGCACGTCGCGAAGTCCGCCACCTTCAGGCCCCGGATCCGCTGGAACACCGGGGACTCCCGCCAGATCCGGCCGAAGGGCTGCTCCCGGACGTTGCCCGCCCGCAACGGCGCGGCGATGCACGGCCAGACCTCCCCGGTCGCCGATACCGCGGCGTTCCCCCGCGCGCAGTTGCACTTGAACTCGTCGTCCGTCGGATCCGCCTTCCCCTTCCCCGCCAGCCCCGCGAGCGGCCCCCGGTAGAGCTCCTCCAGCTGCGCCGCGTCCACCCGCTGCGTCAGGCTGCCGGACGTCCCGTCGTAGCGCCCCGTCACCGCCGGATCGATCGCGTATTCGAAGCCCTCGCGCTCCGCCGTCGCGATCATGTCCCCCGCCTCCGCGGCGTTCCCCTTCATGAGGATGTACTTGATCGCGACCCGGGCCCCCTTCCCCGCCAGGCGCCGCGCCCCGTCCATCGTCGCCTTCCACGAGCCCGGCACGCGCGTCACCGCGTCGTGCGTCTCCGCCCGCGCCCCGTAGACGCTGACGCTCACCCCCCACAGGTTCGCATGCGAGACCAGCCGCGCACAGAGCTCCTCCCCCAGCAGCAGGCCGTTCGTCAGCAGACTCGTCGCGAAGCCCAGCCGGGCCGACTCCGCCAGGATGTCCCAGAAGCGCGGATGCACCAGGGCCTCGCCGCCCGTCAGCGAGAGGAACAGCGTCCCTTCGCGCTTGAGCTCCGCCAGCAGCGCCGCGATCTCCCCGTACGACAGCTCCGTTCCCGGCGCCGGCCGGGGCTGGTCCCGGTCGAAGTTGTAGCAATGCACGCAGCGCAGGTTGCAGCGCAGCGTCAGCTCCAGGCTGACGTGCAGCGGCAGGCACGCGTCGTAGGCGCGGCCGTTCAGCCCCTCGAGGACCCTGCAGGAATCCTCCCCGCCGTGCCCGTTCACGCCTTCACCACCAGGCCCTTCGCCTCCATCGTCTCGAGGAAGCCGCGGGCGTCCCGCTCCGCCTCCCCGGACTCCACCTCGTACTCCTCCATCAGCGCCGCCGCCAGCCCCGCCGCGTCGCAGGGTTCCGCCAGGCGGCGCCACAGGATCGTCGCCGCCTCGTCGAGCTCGTGCAGCTCGCGCCGCGCGGGCACCACCACCACCGTCAGCCCCTGGATCTCCTGGAAGGGCCAGCGCGCGTCCCGGACATACCGCGTGCGTTCAGCCATTCACCACCCCCGGAATCAGCGTGCAGTGGAACTCGCCGCCGATCCGCCACTCCACGGTCACCGCATCGTGCAGCACCAGCTCCGCCTCCACCCGCTCCCCCTTCGCCAGCCGCAGGGGCCGCTCCAGCGGAAGGTACACGGGACGCCGCCAGGACCCCGTCCTCGACTCCAGCCTCAGGCCCGGCGCCAGCAGGCTCTCCGAGCGCACCGCCATCCCGTGGACCGCCCCCCGCGAGGCCGCGCGGAAGCCCAGTTTCGCCCGCCTCGGATAGATCCGGCGGTCGCGGGCGAAATCGAATTCGAAGATCGCCTGGGGCGCGGCCGCCCAGCGGCGCGGAACGGACGCCATCCGCCCCACCCGGTTGGCCGCGATCTTCCGGAAGGCGCCCAGGCCCACGCCGAGGCCGCGCCCCGCGCGCACATGGCGCGCGAAGAGCCCCGGCGCCCTCACCAGTCCCGCCCAGACGCGGCTGCGTCCCGGCAGGAAGCCCCCGCCCGGCTTGAGGAAGCGCCGGGAGGACACGATGCATTCCGACATCTCCGGATCCGCGCCCAGCAGCCCCACCAGGTCGGACACGATCCAGTCCACCCGCTCCGGAAGACGCGCCCGGCGGATGTCCGACGTCACGAAGCGCAGGCGGTCCCCGACCCCGTTCTCGAGCGCCAGCCAGCGGCCCAGCTTGTGGATCGGATGCTTCTCGATGGCGTAGACGCGGGCCGCCCCCGCCTTCAGCGCCAGCAGCCCCAGGATGCCGGTGCCGGCCCCCAGATCCGCGACGACCGCGCCGGGACGCAGCCGCTTCCGGAAGGCTTCGCGATAGGACCGCAGTCGGGGAAGATCGGACAGCAGCAGGTGATGAAGGTCGAAATGACTCACGAGAGCTTCGGATTGGAGAGGCACGCGAAACTCATCGGACTCGACTTCCCGCACGCGAGACTCTTCCGCTCGAAGACCTTCTCGGTCTTCACCGTGGGCTTCCGATAGGGACGCCGCTTCTTCTTCATCGTTCCGGATTGTATCCCGCCCGCGCCGGCAAGTCACTTCGCGCGCAGCGCCGCCGCCGTTTTCGAGGCCTCCGCCCGGACCTCCTCGTGCGGGTCGCCGGAAGCCAGCTGCTCCACCCGGGCCAGGCTTTCGCGGACCCGGAGCTTCTCCAGCGCCGCCAGGGCCGCCCGCCGCGTCGCGGGATCCCCGTCCTCGAGACGCCCGGTGAAAAACGCCCCCGCCGGCGGCGTCTTGAAGCGGCTCAGCGCGGTCACGCTGAAGGCGCGCACCCGGGCGTCCGGCTCCTCCTGCGCGATGCGTTCGAGCACGGGCCGCGTTTCGGCCTCCCGCAGCAGCAGCGACGCCTGCGCCTCCATGACCCCCCGGGCATCCCGGCGCTGGATGCTCCGGTACCAGCGGTCGACCAGCGGGTCCCGCCTCAGCTCCGAGGACAAGACCCCGGTCGCGGCGGGAACGGGAGGCGCCTTCGGCGCGGGATCCGGGATTCCGGGAGGAGCCGCGATCGGAACCGCCGCGCGATTCGATGCCGCCGGAGCGGGTCCGGGGCTCCGTCCGCTCCGGTACAGCGCGGCGCCGGCCACGCCGAGCGCCAGCAACGCCACGATCCGCAGACCCGTCCGCATGTCAGCGCCGCGTCGCGAATCCCAGGAGCAGCGCCAGGAACGCCAGGACCAGCGCGGAGGGAAAGCCCCCCGTCGAGGCGGCCGCCGTCCCGCACACCTGGCCCGCCGTGCCTCCGTCGTCCCCGTCCGGGGAGGGCGCCACGACCGTCGCCCCGCTCCGCGCCGCCTCGGAGGTGTTTCCGAACGCCCCCCGGTTCACGCGCGACCCGTTGTCCTGAGGCTCCTGGTCGTAGTCGTCCGACGGATCCCCCGCGTCGGTGGAGGGCTGGGCCTCCTTCTCCCGATAATCCCCGGCCGCGGCATCCTGGAACTCCACGGCGTCGGCGGAGTCCCCCGTTCCCGCGGCGGTCCCGCTGTACCCGTCCGCCACCGTGTTGTAGGTCGACGCCACGGGGCCCTCGAACCCGACCCCGTTGCCCTGGACGATGTTGTTCCGCGCCGACACCGTCCCGCTCGCGCGCACGCCCGCGCCGCCGTTCCCGGCGATCGTGCAGTTGACGACCGACGCCGTTCCGGCGACCTCGATGCCGGCGTCCGTCATGTCCCGCACGACCAGGTTCGCCAGCAGCGCGGGGCCTTCCGGCACCCGCGCTCCGATCCGCCCTCCGGAAAGCGAGAGGCGCCGCAGCGTGGCGTCCGGACGCAGCTCGATCATCGCGAAGTCCCCGGCCGCCTCGAGGCGCGTGAGCTTGGCGTCGACGCCGCGCAGTTCCACGCCCGGAGGCACCGTGACGGGGGCGTCCAGACGGAAAACGTCCGCCCCCAGCGCGACGACGTCCCCGGCCTGGGCCGCCGCGAGCGCGGCGCCGATCGAGTCGAACGCGACGCCGCCGATCCGGATCAGGGATTCCGGCGTCGCCGTCGCCGTGACGGCCGACGATTCGTTGCCGGCCACATCGACGGCGACCAGCGAGAAATCGTAAGCCGTGCCGTTGACGAGCCCGGAGACCTCCGCCGCCGTCACCGCCCCGAGTTCCACGGGCGCCCCGAGCGGCCCTCCGGAGGGACCGCTGCGCAGCCGGTATCCCGTCACGTCGTTGGAGGGGCTCGCGGTCCACGACAGCAGCACGCGGGAATGCCTGGCCTCGGCGCCCAAGGCCCCCGGCGGCGCCGGCGGCACGTCCTGGCCGAAGGTCGCGGCCGCGCTCCAGGGGCTCCACGCCCCGCCCGAATCGCGGACCCGGACCGACCAGGTGTAAAGGCGGCCCGACGGCAGCACGGGCGTCGACGCGGACGCCGCGGCGACGCTCGTTTCGAAGAGCCAGTCCTCGAGGATCTCGCCGTCGTCGTCCGCGCGGACGGTGTACGCGACCCCCGGCTCCGGCGAGGCCGTCCACGTCAGCGCGACCGGGCTGGTCTGGACGTCGAGGCCGTCCGGGGCCAGCCCCGCGACCGCGGCCGGAGGCGCGTTGGAGCCCTGGAAGCCGTGCAGCGTGCCGCCCCGCGTCAGGGCATGCAGGCGCGCGTTGGCGAAACACGGCGAGGCCACGCCGGGTTCCAGCAGGTCGGCGCTGAAGATCTCGACGCCGTCGGCGGCCCTCAGGATCCGCAGCATCGTCGAAATGCCGGAGCTGAAGGCGAAGCCTCCCGCGGCCCCGAGCGCGACGGGCGATGGGACGATCCGGTACGGCGGAAGCTCGTTGATGCCCGCAAGCGCGGCGGCCCCCAGGCTGACCGGCGTGAGCAGGGTCAGCGTGGTCGTGTCCAGCAGGAAGGCGAACTCCCTCACCGTGCGCGGCGCATCGGGATAACCGTCGGGCACGGGTGCCGTGTCGAAGGCGTACGTGAAGCGGACCACCCCGGCGATGCGGTCCCCCTGAACCGAGAGCGACGAGCCGGCCCGTTCCACGGAGAAGGCGCCGGCGGGCGGGGCGGGGTCGCTGATCGTCAGCGAAACGCCGGCCGCGCCGGCCAGCGAGGTCTGGTGCAGCACGTTCTCCGAAAGGACCCACACGTCCGATCCCGCCACGGAAGGCGCCGCGGAGGCCACGTTGCCGCCGAGGGAGCGGCTCCACAGCTCCGTGAAGGTCGTCGCGTCGATCGCGGTGAGCCGGCCGCTGTTGCAGGCCGTCAGGATCAGCCCGGGCGCCAGGGCCGCCGCGGCGTTCGTCACCTGATCGAGGGCGAACGATCCCGTCTCCGCGCCCGTGACCGCGTCGTACACCGCGAGGCGCGTCTCGGGAAATCCCGAGGCGAGATAGAGCTTTCCGCCCTGCACCAGCGGCGCCGCGAGATCCGAACTCCCGGTCGCGATCGTCGCCAGGGCCGCCCCGTCGGCGAGGCGGCGGATCCTCAGGACGCCGTCGGTGCACGCGATGAACACCCGCCCCTGCCCGATCGCCGGCGTGGCGATCACTAGGGCCCCGAGCTCCACCGTCCAGAGCGGGGCCCGGTCGGAGTCGCGATAGGCCCGCAGGGTCCCGTCCAGGGACGCGGTCAGCAGGAAGCCGTCCGCCGCCACGGGCGAGGCGACCATCTCCTCGCCCGCCGCGATCGGAAGGCCGAAAGCGGCCGGGCTCAGGAGCGTCTCCGCGGCCGGCGCGCGGCCGCGGGCGGCATCTCCGCCGAGATGCGGGAAGTCGTCCCCCCGCACGGCGCCCGCCGCCAGGGCCAGGAGTCCGGACAAAACCGCGATGCGTTTCATGGGACCGTCGGATCCGACGTTTCCGGGACCGAATAGAGCCTTCCTCCGGCCGTCCCCACGTAGATGCGGCCCGTGCTGAAATCGCGGGAGACGTCGCCCAGCGCGGACGTTCCGAGATTCCAGGTCAGGAGCACCGCCTGGGGCGGCGCCGTGCCGGTGTTCGCGTCCACGACGAACACCTGGCCCGACGCGTTGGCCGCGTAGACGATGCCGCCCTGGGACAGGGGCATCGACTGGATCGCCGAAGCCCCCGTGGACAGGCGGAAGTAGTCCGTGTTCAGGACGGGCGTCGCGGGCAGCGTCCCGTTCAGGGTGTAGAGGTTTCCGGCCGCATCGCCGTAGATCAGCCGGGATCCCGGAGAGAACTCCCGGTACGCGCCGCCGCGGATCGCCGCCGAGGACGCATCCCTGAAGGGAAAGCCGGTGACGGGGGCCGCGAACTCGAGCGCGGTGCCCAGGGCCGGCAGGGCATGCATGCGGCCGTTCGTTTCTCCCACGTACAGAACGTCGACCGGAACGTTCGCGTACGCGACGACGTCGCTGCTCATGTCTCCCGCGTCCGCCGCATAACTCGTGTTCCGGAAGTCCGCATCGAGGACCCAGTTGTTCACATGGATCCGGTACAGGTGCGAGGTGCCGCCGGCCACCGTGGTCCCGCAGTAGAGGTAGCGGGTGGTCGCGCCGTCCGCGTAGGCGGGCGCCGTGCCCACCCGCTGATTCGTCGTCGACAGGCGGCCTCCCACCAGCGTCTTCGTGGCGATCGAAAGCCGGTAGACGCCGTTCTGACCGCCGTCCCGGCCGCCGAAATAGAGATTCACGCCGTCCGAAATGATCGCCGAGGTCACTTCATCCAGATTCGCCGCGTCGAAGAAGGGCGTCGTCCAGGGCCCGGAGGCCGGGACCGCGAGGCCGGCCCCGCTGTCCACCAGCCGGTACACCCGCCCGGCGCTGGTCCCGAAGTAGACCACGTGCTCCGCCCCTTCGGAATTCCAGAAGAGCGGCCCCACGATGTCGCCGCTGCCGGCCGGCAGCGTGAAGGAGTAGGGCTTGAGATCCCCCTCCGAATCGAGCACGTAGATGCGGTCCTCGCCGGTGCCCAAGGCGTCGCGGGCCAGGACGTACGTCGAGTAGTAGACGAACGTCGCCCAGTCGAACGCGGGCGCCGGGAATCCCTGGATCTGACCCGTCACATCCACGTTGGCCGTGTACACCCACTGCACGATCGCGCCGCCGTGGTTCGCGCTGACGGTCTCCGCGCCGTCGATCACGCCGTTGTCGTTGCCGTCGTCGTCGGCGTCCCCGGGCTCACCGGCGCCCGCCCCGCCCCCGCCGGCCGTCGGCGCGACCCCGCGGTTCTCCAGGCGGATCCGGACGCGGTTGGCGTCCCCCGAGGCGGTGTCCTGGGCCCAGACGTTGAAGGTCCCGGCGGGCAGCGCCACGAACGTGCAGCCCGGACAATCCAGGCTCAGGCCCGCGGAACGGATCGTCAGAAAGCGTGCGCTGGGGGTCGCATTGGGCCCCGAAAAGGCGATGCCGCGCAGATTCGTCACGGTCGCCGAGGGGGCGATCTCCAGTCCCTCGAGGTCGCCGAAGCTGAAGTTCAGGCGCCGGACGTCGATCTGGCCGGAAACGACCGCGTCGAAGGTCCCCGCCCCGCCCGCCCGGGTCAGCGTCGGAACGGAGGCGGCTTCGAGGTTCGCGCTGAAGCGCCCGTCGACCGCGTTCACCGTGAAGGCGAAGCCGGGCGACACCGCCAGCGTGGCGGGCCCGAGCAGGGACAGCTGCGCCGTCCCGGCAGCGCCCGCCCCGTTCCCCACCGAGTGCCCCGCGAGGGCCGTCATCACGATCGGGGCGGCCAGCCCGCCGGTCGTCAGCGTCCCCTGCTGGACCTGGAAGAGGGCGGCCGTCGAGAAGCTGCGGGCCGCGGTGACGACCGACGTGGTCAGACCGTTGACCAGGAGGTTGTTGAAGAGCAGCGAGGCGGACGTGCCGGTGATGGATCCGGTGCCGTCCATCGTCACCGTGACGGACGCGTGGTTGAACGTGCCGTTGCAGATGAAGCTGCCGGCCACGTTCATGGACCCCGCGGCGGACGTGAACACGGAAGCGGCACCGAGGATCGTGAAATTCCCGTTCACGCGCAGCAGTCCCGCGGCCTCCTGCGTGGCCGTCCGTCCTCCGGAGGTGTCGACCGTCAGGTGGTGGTAGTTGATCGTCACGCCGTTGCTGCGGGTGTACACCGTGTGATTGAACGCCGCGCCCCCGTAGGCCACGGTCCCGGTGCCGGGGCTGAAGGGGTTGCCCAGCAGGCTGGCGTCCGCCACGACGGCCCCTTCGAGCCTCAGCGTGTTGCCGCCGCCGGCGGCGAAGGTCAGGGGGCCGTCCGCGTCGTACGTGTCGGTGACGACGAGCGTGGCGTTCGGCTGCAGCGTCAGCGTTCCGTTCACGATGAAGTTCGAATTGGGGTTGTCGAGCACGGTGACGACGGCGCCGCCCATGACCTCGAGATTGTCGAAATCGTGGTAGTCCGTCGCGGTGGCCGCCCGGATCAGGAGTGTCTGGGGGACGACGCCGTTGAAGCGGATCGTGGACCCCGGGCCCTGGGAATAGTAATCGAGATCGACGTTGCCCGAGGCCTGCAGCACGCCGGTGCCGCTGAAGTCGAGCAGGGACGTGCCCGCGGGGGAGGAGTCGACCGAACCCGCCGTGACCGTCACGGAGGGGATGACGAACGACCCCGCCGTGAGGCGGAGCGTCTGCACCGTGAAGGCGCCGTCGGCGCTCAGTTGCCGCAATCCCAGGATACCGGGACCGGCCCCGGGCATGGCGACGTCCAGGATGTTGAAGGTCCGACCCGCGCACGGAAGGGTCCCGGACGTGCTGAACTCCGCGCGCACCGTGCCGTTGCCGGGGATGAGGCTGGTGCCCAGGCCCGAGCCGTCCGAGGGCGGATAGATGCCCCCCTGGAGGACCAGGAGTCCGTTGTCGGCACCCGCATCCACGTCGAAGCTGAGCGTGCCGTCGCAATCCATCTGGGAGACGAACGTCGCCGTGGCGCCGGAGCCGATGCCGAAGACGTCGGTGGCCGCGTTGCCGATCACCGCATAATCGAGCACCACCAGCCGGGCGCCCGCGAGGAGCGTCAGGTTGCCCAGGACGTTGAAGCCGTTGGGGGTCGCCGTCAGATCGTTGTTCTGATACGTCACGATGCCGGCGCCGTTCGCGATCGTCACGTGCTCGAAATCGAACTGGGTGACCCGGCGGCGGTCGATGTTGACCGTCTGGTCCGTCGTCCCGTCGAAGACGACCGTCGAATTGACCCCCGCGAGGAAGGAGCCCGTCTGGGTCCAGTTGCCGCTCACCCGGAGCACGCTCCCGGGGGAGCGCAGTTCCAGCAGACCGCCGTTGATGGCCAGATTCCCGTTGATGTCCACCGTCACCGGGGCGCCCGTGGTCGCCACGCCGAAGCGGAGCCGGCCGTCCACGAGGGTCAGCGACCCGTTGAAGGTCACGGTGATACCGGGCGACGAGTAGAAACTCTTGGTCGCGCCGACCGGGTCCAGGGTGAAATTCCCAAGCGTGATGGAGTCGTTGAAGAGGGTCGAACCGCTGGTGCCGTCCACCAGCAGAATCCGTCCGGTGCCGAGGGTCACGACGGTCCCGGTGCCGTCGATGATGGGAGACAGCGGGGTGTTCAGGGACAGCGTGACCCCCGTGGCGATCGTCAGCGTGGCCCCCGCCTGCACGACCAGCTGGTTGAGGGTGGTGGAGGCGGTCAGCGAGGGGGCGTTCGCGGCCGGAGTGAGGATGGCCCGGTCGCCCGCCCCCGGCGCCCCCGCGGGACTCCAGTTGCCCGCGGTCGACCAGGTCGTGGAGGACGCCCCGGTCCAGGTCTTGTCCACCGCGAGCGCGGGCAGCGCCGTCAACAGGAGCGCCCCCAACGCCGGCAGGAACCCGAAGGCGCGCCGATTCACTATTTCATTCCCGGTCTGACCCACTGTTTAAGAGTATACCCCGTATTTTATGGGATGGGGGGGCTCCAGAGCAGGAAGACGCCGGCGGCGGACGCCGCGATCAGACTGTTCCGGGCGCCGCTGGCAGGGCCCCGGTCCAGCAGCAGCAAACGACCGGTGGCGCCTTCGTTCGCCGCGGCCGTGAAGGCGGGTCCGGGGCCCCCGAAAGCCAAGGCCAGCGTGTCGGCCGCCCCCTGCCTGCAGGCCGCCACGTCCGAGAAGCCGTCCCCGTCGAAATCCAGCAGCGCCGCCCCGAACAGTCCCCCCGGTCCCGGAAGCAGGGGCTCTCCACCGGAGAACCCGCCGGGCGCATTCCGGAACCATACGGCCGCCCCCTGCCCCGAACCCGCCTCCTCGGCCGCGCACAGGATGTCCGGATCCCCGTCTCCGTCCCCGTCTGCGACTGAAAGACTCCGCACCTGGAAGGCTCCCGGCAGCGCCAGCGTCACATCGATCGCGGGGGTCCCCAGCAGGTCCCGGTGGATCCTGACGCCCGTCCCGGAAGCGATGACCAGTTCGTCGCCGAGATCCGGCCCGAGGTCCCCGCTGCCCAGGAATCCCGCGTCCGCGATCGTCCCTTCGAGCAAAAAACTCCCCCCCATGTTTCGATACAGCCGCGTCTGCAGCCCGTCCCCCGCCGCAAGATCGAAACCTCCGTTCGCGTCGAAATCCCCGCTGGC
The DNA here is from genome assembly GCA_964619955.1 of uncultured Planctomycetales bacterium. Taxonomy (GTDB): domain Bacteria; phylum Planctomycetota; class MHYJ01; order MHYJ01; family JACPRB01; genus JACQFK01. The sequence continues at coordinate 10,056 of CAZUJF010000001.1, read as the reverse complement.
AAGAACCAGGACTTCGTCGAACGCGACGTCTTCCGGGTCCTCGAAAGTTCCGTCCCCGCCCCCCCGCCGGAGCGTCAGGGCCCCTCCCCCTGAACCATCGAAGCTGCCGGTCACGACGTCGGGGAGATCGTCGTCGTCGAAGTCCGCCAGCACGGCGCAGGTCGTCCCCGACGCAAGGGCATAGACCGCAGCCGGAAGGCCCGGGAATTTCCCGGCTTCCGTGGCAAGATACACGCTCAGCCATCCGGGGGCCCCCTCGGGATCCGCCCAGGATCTGCCCAAGATCAGATCGGGAAGGCCGTCATCGTTGAGGTCCCCCTGGAGGACGAAACGGGGCGGGATGCCGTCCGTGATGAGTTCCAGCAGCACCGAATTCCAGGTCCAGGAAAGCGGCGCAGGGCCTGCGGTCCCCGGCAGCGGATACACATTCGGAGCCTCCTCCAGATCGCAGGAGGGAATGAGCAGCGCCAGGAGCAGGAGTCCCAGCCCCCGAGCCAGCCTGCGCCGGACTTGATCCACGCCTCCCGTAAAGCAAGCGCCATGCCCGGCTCCCCGCTCTCGCGGGAGGACCCCGCCGTTCAATTCCGATGGAAGGGCCGACAATTTCGTCTCGTCCGGGCGGGCCGAACTTCCCTCAAGCTCCGGGCTCCTGCGGGCCGATAGTACACCCGGGGATTCCCTGGACTCCCCCGGTGGAGGTTGTGTGGGTTTTCGCGGCCTGGTCCGTGCGGTGCAGCGCCAGTGGATCCCCGGATCCCTCGTCGCCGCCCTGCTGCTCACGGCCGGCGCGGCGCTCCTTCCCTTCGCCGCCCCCGTCCGCAGCACCGGACGCCTCGTCCTGGCGGAAAGTGGCCCCTCCCCGGCCCAGGCCGAGGCCCTGATTCTGGGCGACGGCGTCCTTTCCGACGCGGCGAAGCAGATCCTCCCCGCCCAGGCCTCCCCGGAGCAGCTCGCCCGCGAAGTCCTCCGCCTCCGCGGCGGCCTCAGCCTTTCCTCCCGGCCCCCCGAACGCACGTTGATCCTCGGCGCCGCGACCCCGGAACTCGCCGGCGCCGTCCTCGCGTCCTTCGAGAGGTCGGTGGCCGCCGCGCGGGAGGAGGAACGGCGGAGCGCCCTGGCCCGGGCGGAGCAGCACGTCCGGACGCTGAAGACGGAACGCGACGAACTTCTGCGCAGCGGCAGCGAACATCCGCAGGCCGCCGCCCGGAACCGCCTGCGCTCCCTCGAGAACGATCTGGGCCAGGAGGAGAACGAGCTCGCCTCCACCAGCGCCCGTCTCGACCGCCTGGCCCAGCGCATCGAACGGAACGAATCCTCCGGCATCGCTCAACCCGTGGACACGCGGGAATCGGACCGCCTTGCCGGGGAACTCGCCCAGGCGCGGAGGGAGCGGGGGGAACTCCAGGGCAGGAGCCCCGCGGACCCCGACGCCCTCGCCCGGACGGAGGCTCGGATCGAGGACTTGAAGACCCGCATCGCCCTCGCGCTCAACCGGGAAACGCTCGGCGCCCGCTTCGCGCCGGTGCGCGAGATGATCGATGAAACCCGCAGGCTTTTCGCGGCGAAGCAGCGGCTCCTGGACTCCGTCCACTGGCGGCGTGCGGAGATCGAGCGCCTCCGCGCCGAAAGCCGCCTCGTGCCCGTCAGCCTGCCGCCGGACCGCGACCAGGTCCGGGCGCGGCTGTCCACCCTTGAAAGCGCGATCCAGACGCTGGATCTGGAACGGAAGGAGCTCGCCTCGCGGCCCGCCTCCGCCCCGACGCACCGCCTCATCCGGCCCGGCCCCGCCCGGCGCGCCCCGTGGGCCTGGCCTTCCCTGCTCCTGGGAGCCCTGCTGGGCGGACTGCTCGCCTGCCTCGTGCGGGAAGCGCTCTGCGGCACCCTGCGCACCCAGCACGACGTTCTCCGCTACGTCAACCTGCCGCTGCTCGGACAACTGCCGCAATCGGCGGAGACCTCCCTGCTTCGCGGCGCGCCCGAGTCCCTCGTCGAGGCCTTCCGCTCCAGCGCGCTCCTGATCGAGGCGAAGGCCCGGGCCGAGTCGCTCAAGCTGCTCGCGCTCACCAGCGCGGGGGCCGGGGAGGGGAAATCCACGACCGCGGCGGGGCTCGCCGTCACGCTGGCCCGCAACGGCCTGAGGGTCCTGCTCGTGGACGCCGACCTGCGGCGACCCTCCCAGCACCGGCTCTTCGGGGCGCCCAGCGAAACCGGTCTCTCGACCTACCTCTCCGGGGCCGCGGAGAGCCTCGACTCGCTCCTGGTGGCCACCGAGCTCGAGAACCTCGTCCTGCTGCCGGCCGGCCCGCCGCTGGAGAACCCTCCGGGCTGGTTCCGCTCCGAGCGCTTTCAATCCCTCTGCCGCGATCTCCGCGGCTGGTACGACCTGACCCTGATCGACCTGCCCCCGGTCCAGGGCGCCGCCGAGGCGCTCGTCACCGCGGCCCAGGCCGACGGCATCCTGCTGGTGGCCGCGGCGGGACGGACGGGCAAGGATGCGGTCACGGAGGCCAAGCGGCTCATCCGGGCTTCGGGCGGAAAACTGTGGGGCTGCGTGCTGACCCGGACCGGGCTGCGCAGCCGCGGCTACGACTATTACACTGCAGTCCCCGCCCCGGGCGGTGGGGCATGAACGGGAGGCCGGCGATGCGTCTTTGGATCGGAACCCTCTTGGCGGCGGTCCTGGCGTCCGGGTGCGGCCTGCCGCCCAACCAGCGCCTCCTGACGCGCACCAGCGACTACCTCAAGGCCATGAGCTTCGGCTTCGACTCCGGGCTTCCCTTCGACCTCGGGGAGCTGGAACGCAAGTTTCCCGAGCTCCAGGGCATCGTGATCACCGCCGCCCAGTGGGTCGACGAATACGAGAAACTGATGAAGACCGCGGACTCCGAGGGAAAGCCGCTCTACGAATACCGCATCCCCTTCGGCGCCCAGATGACCATCGAGGTGACCGGCGAACCCGCGCTCACCCGCAACTACACGGTCCCCCCCACCGGCTTCGTGCACTACCCCTACCTGACGAAACTCAAGGTCTCCGGGCTCACGGTGGACGAGCTGAAGGACAACTTGGAGAAGAGCCTGGCCGTCTATCTCCGGAAACCCGAGGTCCTCATCCACATCAACGCCACGCCCTACCAGCCCGAGACCGCCGTGCAGCCCTTCTTCCAGCAGTCGTTCGGGCCCAGCATCGTAGTCATGGGCGCCGCCCGCACGCGCTACTTCACGAACGTCGCGTTCACCGGCAAGGAGACCCTCGTCAACGTGCTGGGCACCGGGGACTTCCCCCCGAACGCGGAATGGCGCCAGATCCGCATCATCCGCCGGGACACCAAGGACCCCCTCCGCCGCAGCCGCATCATCGTCTGCGATCTCTGGGACTACTTCGCCAAGGGCGATGTGCGCCAGGACATCCCGCTCATGCCCGGCGACGTGGTCTTCGTCCCCATCCGCTGGAGCGTCGACGACCAGTTCTGGGAGGATTGGGGCTACACGAAGCGCATCCTGGAGGACGTCTTCTTCCTGGATTCCGTCCGCGACGGCCTGAAGAAGGGCGGCACGCTCCGGAACTAAGCAGGAGGACCAAAGTAGATCCGAACCGGTCCGACTGCTTACCCCGAGCGAGCGCAGCGAGTCGAGGGGTTACAACCCTTCGACTCGCCTACGGCTCGCTCAGGGTAAGTAGTGGCGCAAATACTTGGATTCCGGGAAACTTAAGCGCCACTACTTAGCGGTTCTCCAGCTCTTTCGCGTCCGGACGAACCCGGCGCCGCACCAGCTTGTACGGGCCCAGCCAGACGTCCAGCTTCCGGGGCCCGCCCATGTAGTGGTAGTAATACGTGCCTTCCAGGCGGCAGAAATACACGGATTCGTCCACGCGGTAGGCCTGGTCCGGCAGGTCGTTCTTGAGGATGTAGACCTCCAGGAGCTCCTGGTCGCGGGCGCAGCAGGGCTCGTTGTCCACGAAGACGATCCCCTCGCAGATCTTCTTGCCCTCGTCCAGCCGCTTCGTGAGCTCGCGCCAGATCCGCACGTCCGTGATGAGCGCCGCCTTCATCTGATGGAAGCCCGGCTCGGCGTCCAGCTCCTCCTGGGTCATGCCCGTCCGGATCTCGGAATCCGAACGCTCCATCTCGCAGCTCATCGCCGCGGACAGGATCAGCAGCGCGGGCGGGATCAGGTATCTCATACTCTCGCCTCGGACGTCATGCCCAGGAGCCTCCGCCGCGCCTTCAGACGCGGCCCCGCCTCGTCCCGCAGGAACTCCCGGACCTGCGAGACCGAGCGCCCCGTGTACAGCAGGGGCTCCGCCAGGCGGTCCATCTTCGACAGCACCGGCTTGAACGCCCCGTCCTTCTTGAGACGTTCGAAGAGGTCGCCTTCTTGCGACTCCATCTTGTGCCGGCGGATCACCTCGTGCAGTTCCTGACGGTCGCCGCCCGCCTTGACCGCCGCCATCAGCAGGTTCTCGGAGGCGATGTCCGGCAGCTCGCGCCGGACGTGCTCCGCGATCGCCGCCTCGTTCACGTCGAGGCCCGAGGCGACCTCGTGATACAGCGTCAGGATCGCGTCCGTCGCGAGGAAGGCCTCGGGCAGCGCGATGCGCTTCCCCGCCGAGTCGTCCAGCGTGCGCTCGAACCACTGGGACGCCGCCGTCAGCGCGGCGTTCGTCTGCAGGGAGATCACCAGCCGCGCCAGCGAGGTCATGCGCTCGCATTTCATCGGGTTGCGCTTGTACGCCATCGCGCTGGAGCCCACCTGGTGCTGCCCGAACGGCTCCATCAGCTCCCGCAGGTGCTGCAGGAGGCGCAGGTCGTTGGCGAACTTGTGCGCGGACTGGGCGATGCCCGACAGCGTCGCCTGCGCCTGCGCGTCGATCTTCCGGGAATAGGTCTGCCCGCTCACCGCATACGTGCGCTCGAAGCCCAGGGCCTTCGCGACGCGGCGGTCCAGCTCCCGGACCTTGCCCTCGTCGCCCTCGAAAAGCTCGAGGAAACTGGCCTGGGTGCCCGTCGTCCCCTTCACGCCCAGGAAGCGCAGCGACGCGCGGCGCTCCGCCAGCTCGTCCAGGTCGAAAAGCAGCTCCTGGATCCAGAGACAGGCGCGTTTCCCCACCGTCGTGAACTGGGCGGGCTGGAAGTGCGTGAACGCGACCGTCGGGATCGACGCCGTCCGCTCCGCGAACGCCGCCAGCGCCGCGACGACGTTGACGAGCTCCCGCTCCACCAGTTCGTAGCCCTCCGCCAGGATCAGGAGGTCGGTGTTGTCGACGACGTACGCGCTCGTGGCGCCCAGATGGATGATGCCGCGCGCCTTCGGGCACTGGTCCCCGTACGCGCGGATGTGCGCCATCACGTCGTGCTTGAGCTTCCGCTCGTAGCGCTGCGCCGCGGGGTAGTTGACGTCCTCCGCGCTGCGCTTCAGCTCGCGGATCTGCGCCTCCGTCACGGGCAGCCCCAGCGCGCGCTGGGCCTCCGCGAGCGCGATCCAGAGCCGCCGCCAGGTGCGGAACTTCTTGTCCGCCGAGAACAGGTGCAGCATCGCCTTCGACGAGTAGCGCTCCGCGAAGGGGCTGGTGTAGGTCGAGCTCATAAATCTCCGTAGTCGAGCGTGTATTCTAGCGTCTATTTTCCCGTGTCGACATAGCGGTTCACCGTCTCCTCGTCCCAGTTCCGGAAACGGCGCGTCATCCGCCGAAGGTTCACCGCGTTGACCAGCGCGTGCGCCGCCGCCGGGGCGAGCAGGGAATCCGTCGCCTGCGCGAGCAGCCCCAGGCCCAGGCCGACCAGCCCCGCCACGAAGGGCCAGGGCAGGAAATTCGCGTTCAGCGGCCAGTGGATGACCCCGAAGACGATCGTCGCCGCGACGATGCCGAATTTCTCCTGCAGCGCCCCGCGGAAGAGGAACTCCTCCGCGAAGCCCGAGAGCAGCGCGATCCAGACGATCTCCCAGCCCTTCTGCGCGCCCACGATCCAGCCGAACTCGGCCTCCAGGCGCCGCGTCCACTTGAAGCAGCGGCTGCAGAGGATCGTCAGCCCCGCCAGCCCCGCCCCGCAGGCCAGCCCCACGGCGAGATCCGCCGGCCAGTCCTTCGGCACCCAGAGCTCCCGCACGCGGCCGGGCTTCAGGAAGTGCAGCCAGATCCAGGACACCGCCGCCGGGAAGGCGTAGAAGAACGCCGCGTAAAACGCCGGCAGGCGGCGCTCCAGCTTCACTTCCGGATGCAGGGGCGACGGCCGCTGCTCAGCGTCGCTTTTGGTGTTCGTAGGCGTCGACAATTTTCTGCACCAGCGGATGGCGGACGATGTCCGCCTTGGAAAGGAAGGCGAACGAGATCCCCGGGGTGCCCTTCAGCAGCTCCTTCACCTCGATGAGGCCGCTCGGTTTGCCGGGATTGAGGTCGATCTGCGTGATGTCGCCCGTGACGACGACCTTGGACCGCGTCCCCATGCGCGTGAGGAACATCTTCATCTGCTCGCTCGTGGTGTTCTGCGCCTCGTCGAGGATGATGAACGCCTCGTCGAGCGTGCGGCCGCGCATGTACGCCAGGGGGCAGATCTCGACGACGTCCGCGTCGATCAGCCGCTTGAGCTGGCCGAACTCGAGGAACGTGTTCAGGGAGTCGTAGATGGGGCGCAGGTAGGGGTCCACTTTCGCCTGGATGTCGCCCGGGAGGAAGCCCAGGCGCTCGCCCGCCTCGACGGCCGGGCGCACGAGCACCACGCGCCGCACCTGGGCGGACTTCAGGTACTGCACCGCCTTCCAGACCGCGAGGAAGGTCTTGCCCGTGCCGGCGGGCCCGATGCCGAAGACGATGTCGCTGCGGTCCATCTCCTCGAGGTAGCGCAGCTGGCCCTCCGAACGCGCCCCCACCTCCACCGCCTGGCGGAAGATGTTCCCCGGGACGGCCTGGCGGTTGTCGAGCGGACCCTTGTCCTTGTTCCGCGTCTTCTCCGTCACCAGGGCTCGCACGTCCTCGGCCGTGGCGTTCTTCAGCTCCCGGAGGCGCTCGAACGCGTCGATCGCGCGGTCCACCGCCGGCTTCTTGCCGAGGATGTGGATCTCGCTGTCGCGGACGACGACCTCCACGCCGGTCGCCTTCTTGATCTCCTTCACGTTGCGGTCGTACATGCCCATCAGGCGGGAGAGTTCTTCGCGGTTGCTGAAGGGTATCGAGCGTTCCATTTATCCTCTTGCACGAAAGACGTGCGTCAGCAGGGTCGCCCCGACATGCGCCGCCGGGGCGGCCAGGAGAAAACTGTCGATCATGTCCAGCATGCCGCCGAACTCCGGCAGCAGGCGGCCGGAGTCCTTGACGCCGGCCCAGCGCTTCAGCGCCGATTTCACCAGGTCGCCCAATTGGGCCGCGATGGTAACGAAAAGCCCCAAGGCGAGCAACGCGGCCGCCGGGACGCGTTCGAAAAGCGGGGCCAGCGGGCTCAGGCGCGCCACGGCGAAGGACAGCAGCGTGCCGGCGACGGCCCCCGCGATGCCGCCCTCCCAGGTCTTGTTCGGGCTCACCTGCGGCGTCATCTTGTGGCGGCCGAAGAGCTTGCCCGCCGAATACGCGGCCATGTCCGAGCCCTTCCCCGCCGCCAGCAGGTACACGAGATACCAGGTGGAGGTCCCCAGCGCTTTAGGCACGGGCGCATGCAGCAGGAAGCCCAGAAGGCTCACGTAGACGAAGCCCAGCAGCGTCAGGCCGGCGCCGTCCGGGGTGAAGGTCCCGTAGCGGAAGACCAGGAGGCAGAGCAAGGCGAGCCCGAGCCCCGTCGTCACCAGCGGCAGCACCGCCGTCTCCGGCACCAGGTCTAGGCCCGGCAGCCAGTTCATCCAGCCGGCGAAACACAGGAACAGCGCCGTGCCGGCGGTCCGGCCCGCGAACGGGATCGAACGCGCCCGGGCCATGCCGCCGATCTCGTCCAGCGTGACCAGCCCCACCAGGGCCAGCAGCACGCCCAGCGGCTGGTTCAGGCGCCCCGCTTTCTCGAAGGAATCCCCCCAGGCCAGGATCGCGCCGAGCGCGGCGAGCAGGATCGGGGCGCCGATGACGCGGGTGAGCACCTTGCGGGAGACGGGCATCAGGCCTCGGTGTTGATGTTGCCGAAGCGGCGGTCCCGCCGCGAATACTCCCGCAGCGCCTCGTGCAGGTGCTCCTTCTTGAAGTCGGGCCACTTCACCGGCGTGACCACGAGCTCCGTGTAGGAGATCTGCCAGAGCAGGAAGTTCGACACGCGCAGGTCCCCGCCCGTGCGGATCAGCAGCTCGGGATCCGGCGCCAGCGGGTCGTAGAGATGTTTCGAGATGGACTGCTCGGTGATCTCGTCCGGGTTCAGCCGCCCCGCCTTCACTTCGCGGGCGAGATGCCGCACCGCATCCACGATCTCGTTGCGGCCGCCGTACGCCAGCGCCAGGCTCAGCACCATGCCGCTGTTCTTCGCGCTCATCGAGACCGTCCGGTCCAGCTCCTCGCGCACCGGCTCCGGAAGCTCGTCCAGGCGGCCGATGGACGTGAAGCGGATGTTGTTCTCCATGATCTCCTGCCGTTCCTTGGCGAGGTAGTCCTTCAGGAGCTTCATGAGGAATTCGACTTCGCCCTTGGGCCGCTTCCAGTTCTCCGCGCTGAACGCGTAGAGCGTCAGGCGCCCCACGCCCAGACGCGAACATTCGCGGGAGATCTCCCGCACCGTGCCCGCCCCGGATTCGTGGCCGAGGATCCGTTGCAGGCCCTGCTCCTGGGCCCAGCGACCGTTGCCGTCCATGATGATGGCCACGTGCTGGGGGATCTTCAGGCCGGCGGCGACCGTTGTCATCGCAATTCCTTCGACTGCAATTACTTCCGAAGGATGGTCTTCTCGCGGTCCTTGCCCACGGAGATCATCGACACTTTGACCTTAAGATAGCGTTCCATGAAATTCAAATAGATTCTCGCGGTCTTGGGGAGCTCGTCGAAAGTCCGGATCTTCGAGAGATCCTCCTTCCAGCCTTTGAAGGTCTTGTAGACCGGCGTGCAGCGCGCGAGCACCGTCGTCTCCGTCGGCATCCGGTCCATCTTCCGGCCGTCCGTCATGTAGTGGGTGGCGAACTTGATCTCGTCCAGCCCGGACAGCACGTCCAGCTTGGTGATGACGAGGTCGTCGATCCCGTTGATCTGCACCGCGTGCAGCGACGTGACCCCGTCGAACCAGCCGCAGCGGCGCGGACGGCCCGTCGTCGCCCCGTATTCGCCGCCGAGCTCGCGCAGCTTTTCGCCGAGGCTGTCGGTCAGCTCCGTCGGGAACGGCCCCTCGCCCACCCGCGTGCAATACGCCTTCGCCACGCCGAGGATGCGGCCGATCTTCTTCGGCGGCACCCCGGTGCCCGCGGAGATCCCGCAGGCGTCGGAGTTCGAGGACGTCACGAACGGATAGGTTCCGAAGTCGATGTCGAGCAGGCTCCCCTGGGCGCCCTCGAAGAGCACCGCCCGGCCCTTGTCGATCGCGTGGTTGACCAGGTGCACCGCGTCGGTCACGAAGGGCTTGAGCCGCTCGGCGTAGCCCGCGTATTCGTCCACGATGCGCTGCGGATCCAGCAGCTCCGTCGCGCCGTAGACCGCCTGCAGGATCTTGTTCTTCTCCTGCGTGAAGGCGAAGACGCGGTCGCGGAAGAGCGCGGGATTGTAGAGGTCCGCCACCCGGAGGCCCTTGCGGGCCGCCTTGTCGGAGTAGCAGGGGCCGATCCCGCGCTGGGTCGTCCCGATCTTCTGCTTCCCGGCGTTGCCCTCGGAGTTCTTGTCGAGGAACTTGTGGTACGGCATCACCACGTGCGCGCGGTCGCTCAGGAAGAGGCGCCCGTCGACGCTGATGCCCCGCTTGCGCAGCTCGGCGATCTCGTCGAGCAGCTGGACGGGATCCACCACCACCCCGTTCGCGATCACGCAGACGCTGCGGTGCAGGATGCCCGAGGGGATCAGGTGCAGGACGTGTTTCTCGCCCTTCACGACCACGGTGTGGCCGGCGTTGCCGCCCCCCTGGAAACGGACCACCATCGCCGCCTTCTCGGAAAGGATGTCGACGATCTTGC